>NZ_JBEYVQ010000002.1:657852-1169670 GCF_040644075.1 Nocardia sp. NPDC047038
TACCTCCGCCTTCGCTCCGGCCATGCGCAGGCTGAAGACGGACTACGTCCGACCACACCCATCAGGCGTACCTCCGCCTTCGCTCCGGCCATGCGCAGGCTGAAGACGGACTACGTCCGACCACACCCATCAGGCGTACCTCCGCCTTCGCTCCGGCCATGCGTGGGCTGAGGACGGACTACGTCCGATCGCACCCATCAGGCGGTCGCCGCGAAGGCAGGCCCCAAGGCAGGCTCGGCGACCGGCTCGATCGCGTAGGCCAGGATGTCGGCCACGTCGGCGACCGGCCGGACGTCCAGCGCGGCCAGCACTTCCGCCGGAACGTCGTCCAGATCCGGCTCGTTGCGCGCCGGGATGAACACCGTCTTCAATCCGGCCCGCTGGGCGGCGAGCAGCTTCTGCTTCACGCCGCCGATCGGCAGCACCCGGCCGTTCAGCGTGACCTCACCGGTCATGCCGACGTCCGATCGCACCTGACGACCCAGCGCCAGCGACACCAGGGCGGTGACCATCGTGACGCCCGCGGACGGCCCGTCCTTCGGCACCGCACCCGCCGGGAAGTGGATGTGGATATTGCGATCAAGCACCGACGGCTCGATGCCGATCTCCTCCAGGTGCGAGCGCACGTAGGTCAGCGCGATCTGTGCCGACTCCTTCATGACGTCGCCGAGCTGGCCGGTGAGGGTCAGCGAGCGCTCGCCCTCGGCGGCGTTCGCCTCGATGTAGAGGACGTCGCCGCCCGCGCCGGTCACGGCGAGGCCGGTGGCCACACCCGGGACGGCCGTGCGTTCCACCGAGTCGGGAGTGAAGCGCGGACGACCCAAGTAGTCCTTCAGGTCGTCCAGACCGATCGTCAGGGCTCCGGCGTCACGCTCGACGTCGTAACCCAGTTCGGGGTCGTAACCCGATCCGGTTTCGCGCTCCGACAGCCGCGTGGCCGCTTTGCGCAGCGCCTTGGCGATCAGCCGCTCCATCTGCCTGACCCCGGCCTCCCTGGTGTAGTCGGCGGCGATCTCGCGCAGCGCTTCCTCGCTGATCGACACCTCCTCGGCGGTCAGCGCGTTGCGCTCCAGCTGCCGCGGCACCAGGAAGTCGCGCGCGATGGCCACCTTGTCGTCCTCGGTGTAGCCGTCGACGGTGATCAGTTCCATCCGGTCCAGCAGCGGGCCGGGGATGGTCTCCATGACGTTCGCGGTCGCGATGAACAGCACGTCGGACAGGTCCAGGTCCAGATCCAGGTAGTGATCGCGGAACGTGTGGTTCTGCGCCGGGTCCAGCACCTCGAGCAACGCGGCCGCCGGGTCGCCGCGGAAGTCCGAGCCGACCTTGTCGATCTCGTCCAGCAGGACGACCGGGTTCATCGAACCGGCTTCCTTCATGGCCCGCACGATCCGGCCGGGCAGCGCGCCGACGTAGGTGCGGCGGTGACCGCGGATCTCGGCCTCGTCACGCACGCCGCCCAGGGCCACGCGGACGAACTTGCGGCCGAGCGCTCGCGCCACGGACTCTCCCAGCGAGGTCTTGCCCACGCCGGGCGGACCGACCAGCACCAGCACCGCGCCGGACCCGCGTCCGCCGACCACTTCCAGGCCGCGGGCGGCCCGGCGAGCGCGGACGGCCAGGTACTCGACCATGCGGTCCTTGACCTCGTCCAAGCCGTGGTGGTCGGCGTCCAGCACCGCGCGGGCGGCCGAGACGTCGGCGCTGTCGGTTGTCTTCACCGTCCACGGCAGCTCGAGTACGGTGTCCAGCCAGGTCCGGATCCAGCCGGATTCCGGGCTCTGATCGCTGGCACGCTCCAGCCTGCCGACTTCGCGCAGCGCCGCCTCACGCACGGTGTCGGGCAGGTCGGCCTGCTCGACGCGGGTGCGGTAGTCGTCGGCGCCGTCGGGCTCGTCCTCACCGAGTTCCTTGCGGATCGCGTTGAGCTGCTGGCGCAGCAGGAATTCGCGCTGGCTCTTCTCCATGCCCTCGCGCACGTCTTCGCTGATCTTCTCGCTGATCTCGGCCTCGGCGATGTGCGCCTTGGTCCACTCGATCAGCGTGGTCAGCCGCTCGGCCGCGTCGGGGGTCTCGAGCAGTTCACGCTTCTGCTCGGAAGTCAGGTACGGGGCGTAACCCGCGGTGTCGGCGATGGCCGACGGGTCGGTCAGCTGATTGACCGCGTCGATGATCTGCCAGGCCTCGCGGCGTTGCAGCACCGAGACGACCAGCTTCTTGTATTCGGCGGCCAGTTCCTTCGTGCGGCCGTCCGGAGCAGGCGTCTCGACCGGCTCGGCCTCGACCCACAGCGCGGCCCCCGGCCCGGTGACACCGTGCCCGATCTTGGCGCGCCGTTCGGCCTTGAGGACGGCCGCCGGGGCTCCGCCGCGCATCCGGCCGACCTGTTCGATGGTGGCGACCACGCCGTAGGTGGCGTAGCCCTCGTTCAGCCGCGGCGCGAGCAGCACGGCGTCGGTCTTTGCGGCGCGCGCGGCATCGATCGCGGCCTGCGCCGATTCGTCCAGTTCGATGGGCACGACCATGCCCGGCAGCACGATCGGATCGGTCAGGAACAGCACCGGCAGGTTCTGAGGTGTAGTCACGTCTTCGACCTTCCAAAAGTTGAGCGATGCCTACTCAACCCCGGGGTGTGTGGGTTTGTTCCGCCCCGACCGGTCCGTTCGCTGACGGCGAAGTGCCGACCGGTACGGCCCCCCGCTTCGCGTTGACACCCCGTCCAAGGCAATGAGAACGTTGGGGCCTTGATATCTCATACCGGCGGTACCGTCGGATCGGCCTAGGGAGTCCCATCGATGTCGTCGCTCGCCGCTGGCGTGTTCATCGACTGGGAGAGCGTGACCGGGCAGCCGAAATTCGTGGTCGACCTGATCACGTTCCCGATCTTCAGCGCGCTGGCGGGATGGCTGACGAACTGGACCGGCGTGCTGATGCTGTTCTGGCCGATCGTCTTTCGCGGCATCCGCATCCCGGGTCTGCACGTGCTCTATCCGTACTTCCCCCGCCGGGTGCAAGTGCTGCCGACCTTCTCCGGCGACGGCCTGCGCCTCGGATTCCAGGGCTTCATCCCGGCGCGGGCGGAGAAGATGGCCAGCATCTGCGTGGACAAGGCCCTGATGCGGATCGGCAGCCCCAAGGATTTCATCCACGAACTCGATCTCGACGGCATCGCCGACTACATCGCGGTGCTGGCGCGGCAGCAGGTGCGCCCGCTGGTGGACGAGCTGATGTACCGGGAGAACCCGGACCTGTGGCGTACGGTGCCGCGCGCCGCCAAGCAGCTGATCTACCAGCGAGTGGATCGGGAACTACCCGCACTGTCGCGCCGCGCGTTCGCGTCGCTGGGCGACAACGTCGACCAATTGATCGGCATCAAGGGTTTCGTGATCCGCTACCTGCAGGACAACCCGGCCATTCTGAAGGACTTGACCACCACCATCGCGGCGCCCGAACTGCGCTTCATGGTGCGCATCGGCTTGCTCGGCGCGCCCTTCGGCGTACTGCTGGCTCTGTACCTGCACGTGCACCAGCAGATTCCGGTGCTGGGCTGGGTCCCCGGCTGGGTGATCGTGCTGCTCGCCTCGGCGGCGATCGGCGTGATCGTGAACGTCATCGCGGTGAAGATGGTGTTCGAGCCGGGTGATCCGCAACCGAGGTACAAGTACCTGTGGAAGCAAGCACTGCTGGCCAAACGGCAGCCGCAAGCGGCGACCGATCTGGCGCACATCCTGGCCTACCAGGTGCTGACGCTGCCGAATCTGTCCAAGGAGCTGCTGGAAGGCCCGAACGGGGACAAGACCAGGCAGTTGCTGGAGCGCTTGATCGCCGACGAGATCCATCGTCAGCTCGGGCCGACCACCACACTCGTGCGGGCGGCGCTGGGGCGTCGCCAGTTCGACAACCTCACGGTGGGCGCGGCGGGCGCCGCGGTCGGCTTGGCGCCGACCCTGGTCGAGGACGAGGAATTCACCCGGGAGCAGGCCAAGACCATCGACGAGTTCGCCGCGCGTAAGCTGCGCCGGCTCACGCCAGGGGAGTTCATGGAGATGTTCTACGCCTCCGTCGAGCAGGACGCCTGGCTGCTGTATCTGCACGGCGCGGTCCTCGGCCTCGTCGTCGGAGCCGCCCACTTGATCCTTTTCGGCTGGTAGCCGGGCCGGAACCGGCAAGATAAAACAAGCATGCTTGCCTTTTTTTGGGCTCGCTGCGATGCTGGACGACGGTGGCGCACGAGGCGGTGGGCCCGGAACCGGCAGGGGCACAGATGGCTGATCTAGAGGCGTTGCTCGGCGACTTCGCCGACGAATGCGCGGACCTGGAACGACTCGTCGCCCCGCTGGCGCCCGCGGAATGGGCGCGCGCCACACCCGCGCCCGGGTGGACCATCGCACACCAGATCGGGCATCTGGCCTGGACCGATGAGATCGCGGCGATCGCCACCGCGGACGCCGCCCGCTTCCAGCAGTTGCTGACCGAAGCCGGACCTCGCGCGCTCACGTTCGTCGACGAGGCCGCGGAGAAGGCCGCGACCGAACCGCCCGCCGAGTTGCTCGACCGCTGGCGGCGTGGGCGCGCGTCGCTCACCGCCGCACTGCGCGCCGTGCCCGCGGGCGCCAAACTGCCGTGGTTCGGCCCGCCCATGAGCGCCGCGTCGATGATCACCGCCCGCATCATGGAGACCTGGGCGCACGGGCAGGACGTGGCCGATGCCATCGGCGTGCACCGCTCGCCCACGGCGCGGTTGCGCACCGTGGCCCATATCGGCGTGCGCACCAGGAATTTCGCCTACACCGTGCACGGAAAGACTCCGCCCGCAGCGGAATTCCGCGTCGAACTCACCGCGCCGGATCGCACCGTCTGGTCGTGGGGCCCTGAGGACGCCGAACAGCGGGTGACCGGACCCGCGCTCGACTTCTGTCTGCTGGTGACACAGCGCCGCCATCCGAACGATCTGGAAATCTTGGCGCACGGCGACGACGCCGCGGAATGGCTCACCATCGCACAGGCTTTCGCGGGGCCGACGGGCGAAGGAAGGACAGCGGGCCAGTTCGCCTGACCCGCCCACACCCGGCCCGATCCATGCGGAATCGGGAGCGGGCGAGCGCCACACTTGGGTGCGCCGTGTTCATGTCGACGGCCGGACGCCGTTGGCCGGGTGTCTCGAGATGGCAGTCGAGAATGGCGCTCGCCAGCTACCCGAATATTTACCCGCCCGTGCGTTCACGGAAACATCGACGCCATGCACGCCAGGGCGCACCGGCTAGCCCCGTGCCGCGCGCGTTGTGATTCTGCTCTCTTCGATCAGGTATGCCCCTCCACCGCACAGGTAATCTGGTCGGGCGTACAGCTTTCCATGGTGCTGATCGCCTGTGGGGAGCAGCGTCGCAGGGAAAGGAGCGCATCGTGACAGCACACCGACCTGCCCAGGTCGCACGGCATGCCGCCGTCGTGCTCGCCGGTGCGGCCAGCCTCAGCCTGACCGTCGCGGCCGGCGCCTATATCGTCCACCAGATCGCCGATACGCAGCGCCCCGATACTCCGATCGCCGCGCCGGTCACCCCAGCCGCCCCGGACGAGCCCGATCGCGGACGAGGCACGGGCTTCTATCCCGTGCTGACCGGCAACAGCTTCGTCTTGCCCGCAGCGGTTTCCGCTCCGCGTGCCAGCCAGCCGGAAATCGCCGAGCCGCAGGTCGATTCGCCTGCCACACCGCCTGGGCGCACGCCCCTGGGCGGGAAAGTTCGATTCGGTGACGCCTACGTCGGCGCGCAAGTCGCGGAGAGCGCGGCCGACACGGTCTCGATCACCGTGGACACGAACGCCTTGACGGCGCTCACGGGTCTGTTCCGCTCAGGCTCCGTGCCGGAGCAACCAGGCGCCGTGACCACCATGCGCACCGACCTCGATACCCAGCGCGGCGAGGTGCGAGTGGCGTTCTCCGACCCGAGTCTGGGCGAGCACGACCTGCACCTGGATCGGCACCCCGCTCCCGCGCCGAAGCGAACCGACGAACGCGCGTCCACGCACGGCGCAGCGGATTCCACCGTGGTGTGACCCACCGTTTACCCTGCTCGGCATGAGCGCCTACGACTTCTGCGTCATCGGCGGCGGCATCGTCGGCGTGGCGACCGCGCACCGGATCCTGGTGCGCCATCCCGGTGCGAGCCTGGTGCTGCTGGAGAAGGCAGAGCGTCTGGCAGTCCATCAGACGGGGCACAACAGCGGCGTCATCCACTCCGGCATCTACTATCCACCGGACAGCCTGAAGGCCGAGCTGTGCCGCCGGGGTGCGCGATGGACCAAGGATTTCGCGGCGGCACACGGCATTCCGTACCGGGTCTGCGGCAAATTGCTGGTCGCCACTGACGATGCCGAGTACGGACGCATGCTCGCACTGCATGAACGTTCCGTCGTCAACGGCGTGGCCGTCGAACTGATCGACGCCGCGGAACTCACGCGGCGAGAACCGCGCGTCACCGGTGTCGGCGCCCTCTTCGTCCCGGACACCGGCATCATCGACTTCACTCGGGTGACCGAGGCGCTGGCCGAGGAAGTCCGCTGCGCCGGTGGCGAATTCGTGCTGGGCGCCGAGGTCGCGACGCTCACCGAGACCTCGGACGCGGTGACCGCCGCCGGCCCGACCGGGTCGTGGACAGCTCGCCGCCTGGTGGTCTGCGCGGGGCTGCAAGCCGACCGGATGGCACGAGCCGCCGGGCTGCGCACCGACTTTCGCATCGTTCCCTTCCGTGGTGAGTACTATCAGCTGCCGCAGGAGCGCAACGGCCTGGTCAGCACGTTGATCTATCCGATCCCCGATCCGGAATTGCCTTTCCTAGGCGTGCATCTGAGCCCGACGATCGACGGAGCGCTCACGGTGGGTCCGAACGCGGTGCTCGGTCTCGCGCGGGAGGGCTACCGCAAAGGCAGTCTGGACCTGAGGGACGCGCGAGAAGTGCTCGGGTTCCCAGGTTTCCACCGCGTCGCCAAGGCCAACGTGCGCACCGGCCTGCGAGAGCTGCGCAATTCGCTGTTCAAGCGGGGATACCTGGCACAGTGCCGCCGCTACTGTCCGGAGCTGACGCTCGCCGATCTGCTCCCTCGGGAAGCGGGAATTCGCGCGCAAGCGGTATTGCGAGAAGGAACTTTGGTGCACGACTTCATGATCGAGCGCACCGAGCGCTCGGTTCATCTGCTCAACGCCCCTTCACCTGCGGCGACCTCGGCCATGCCGATCGCGGAACACATCGTCGACCAACTCTGAGCGCGCGCCGGAGGAGCCTTTTCCCAAGCAACTACTCGGTCGCAATCTTGCGATTCGCCGCATCGAATCGCGCCGAGCCCTCGAATAAAGAGGAGAGCTGTAGTACTTTTAACGCCAGTCGTGGAACAGGGAGGGCCTATGGGCCACATCAAGTACGCGAGTGACGTCGGAGCGCCCGTCGAGGTCGCTTTCAACTACACGGACAACCATCTATTCGTACCGGATTGGATGTTCGGGATCGCGGACTTCGTACCGACCGGCGACCAGGACCGCGGACTCGGCGCGGTCTTCGCCACCACCAGCCGCCTCGCGCTCTGGCAGCCGACCGCCACCTGCGAGATCACCGAATACCGCCGCAACGCGGTGATCGGGTACGCACTGCGCGGACATTTCTCCGGCACACTGCGGCTGCGCTTCGACCCGCTCGGTTACGGGCGCTCGGTGCTGACCTCCGAGGCGGAGTACAGTCCACCTCGCGGAGTGCTCGGACGCCTGAGCGCCGGCCTGCTCGACGCCGCGGTGAGAACGGCGTTGCGCCGCACGGAGTCGCGGTTACGGAGGGAGATAGAGGAATTCCACGGTACCGATCTTGTCGGTCGGATTGCGTAGGGTGCCAGCCATGATCATCGTGAGCACCGACGGATCCTGCCTCCGCAACCCCGGCGGCGCCATCGGCTGGGCTTGGGTCAATCATCAGGGCTCCTCGGCGAGTGGGGGAGCCGCTTCCGGAACCAACCAGGTCGCGGAGTTGCGCGCGGTGCTGGAGGCGATCGTCGCCCACCCCGGGTCCGAACCCCTGCTCATCGAGAGCGATTCGCTCTACGCCATCAAATGCGCCTCGGAGTGGGTGTCGGGATGGCGGCTCAACGGCTGGCGCACGTCGACCGGTGGGGCGGTGAAGAACGTCGAACTCGTCCGGCAGATCGATCGGGCAATCGCGAGCAGGCCGGGACCGGTCCGGTTCCGTTGGGTGCGCGGACACGTCGGCAACTATTTCAACGAGCAGGCAGACGCACTGGCCGGAGAAGCGGCTCGGCAGGCCGCGGTCACCGCGGCTGTCGCCGAGGCGAACACCGTGGAAATGCTCGCGGTGACTGTGGAGGAAACGCCGACGGCGCCGGAAGCGCCGAAAGACGAGGCCGCGGGGAAGGCGGCCGCGCCGTCGGCGCCACAGGCTCTGACGCTGTTCTGATGCGCCCGCCGAAGCGCCGCGAGCTGCCCGAATGACCTCCGGCGGTGGTGGCTCGGCCCACCGCCGGAGGCGCTCGGCTAGTTGCCCGGCTGCGGTACGGGCTGACCAGACGGTGCGGGCTGCCCCGGGGCGCCCGGCGCGGGAGCACCGCCCGGCGCGGGAGCGCCCGGCAGGCCGGTGCCCGCGCCCTTCAACATCGGCGAATCGAGCTTCTCGACCAGCCACTTGTCGCCCGACTTGTGCAGCTGGGCGATCACCACGACGAACTGCCGCTCGGGGTTGGCCTGGGTGAAGTTGGTCCGGTACTGCGTGAGGGTCACCAGCACCTTGGCCGAGGTCTGGTCACCGGACTGGTAGCCGCACTGCACGTCATCGACCCAGGACTTGACCTTGGCCTGCACCATGGCGTCCTTCAACGCCTTGGTCGCGTCGTCGAACTCCTTGAGGAACTCGCCCGACGAGCCCGCCTTCACCGTGGTGAAGTAGTCGTCGAGATTCTTCGAGTAGTCGTAGACCGAGACGTCCTTGCCGAACCCGCACGCGGCGTTGGTCGAGTCGCGGATCGCGTCGAGCTTGTCGCCGCGATCCTTGCCCTGCAAGAAGAACACGACCACCGCGGTGATCGCGGCGACCGCGAGCACGCCGGCCACGAACGCGGCCACCAGCGGCAGCGAGGTGGATTTCCCGGCCTTGTCTGCCTTCTCCGCCTTGGACAGGTCGGGCTTCGCCGCGCCGGCGGCATCCTGCGACTTCTCGGTCACCGCGTCGGTGTCGTGGTCGGAGGCGGGCGTGGTCTCGGCGTCCTTGCCGGTCTCGGCGTCGTCGGTAGACATCGATAAAACCTGCACTTTCCCGGCGCGCGTCGGTGCGCACCGATTGGCTTCAGCGGCCCGCGACAGCGAACCTTACGGGTTCCACCGGCGAGTATGCCCGCCCGGCGGGACGACCGCCGGGCCGGGTACGACTCACCGCACCGGAGGCAGCGTCCGCTCGTTGGGATCCACACCCGGCGGCATGTGCGCGCCGTTGTCGGGCACGTCGGGCCGCGGCGCGTTGGCGGCGCCGCGGATCTGCTGACCCGGCGGCGGGTTCTCACAGTAGTTCCACTTCGGGATCGTGCCGTCCTGCACGACCTCGTTGCGGATCTTGGGAGTGTTGTAGGTGCAGAACGGCCGCGGCCAGATGTCGATCATCGCGTGGAACTCGCCGTCGTGCGCCGGAATGCCGAGCGCTTCGCCACCGAGCGCGAGCGAGGGGAACAGCGCGCGCAGCGCGGGCAGTCGCAGCTGCGCCGCCTTCGTGATCGCCTGGAAGTTGGTCGCCAGGCTGGTGATCGGATCGGCCGTCTTGTCCACCACCGCGCCCAGGCTGGTGAGCTGGCCCGGTGCCGTCTCCAGCACCCGTTGCAGTTCCGCGTTCGCCTTGTTGAACTGCTCGAACAGCACGCCGGAGTTGCTGGTCAGCGTGGCCAGATCGGGCTGCGCCATGGACGTGGTGTTCGCGATCGTGCGCAGGTTGGTGATCAGATTCGTGGTCTGCGGCAGCAGCGAATCCAGGCCCGCCATCGCCAAGCTGATGCCGTTGACCAGCCCGCGCAGCTGATCCGGGCCTCCGCTCAGCGCGATGTCCAGCTCGTTCAGGATGACCTGGAAGTGATCCGGGTCGATCTGCGCGATCAGGGCGCTGGAGTTGTCCAGCACCGACCACACCGGCGTGGGCGTGTGGATCTTGTCCGGATCGAACTTGATCACCGCGCCGTTGGCCAGATACGGCCCCTGCTCGGCGTTCGGCCGGAAGTCGATGTACTGCTCACCCGCACCGGACAGCGCCTGCACCGCGATCTGGGTGTCCACCGGGATCTTGTACTTCGACTCGATCTGCGCGGTGGCGGCGATGGACTGGCCGCGATCGGTCAGCTGGATCGAGGTCACCTTGCCGATGCGCCAGCCGCGCAACGTCACGTCGTTGCCCGGCTGCAGACCACCGGAACGGTCCAGATTCACCGTGACCGTGTAGTCGGACCGCAGCGGGTTCACCCGCATCACGTTCACCATCAGGTAGGCGGCGCCGACCAGCAGCACGAGCACCAGACCCAGGTTCGACAGGAAGATCTTGCTTCCGAACACTTTGCGCACGGAGGTCATCGCTGGCCTCCCGCCACTCGACCCTGAACGAGTTGGAGCACCTGGATCAGGCTGCCCGCGAAGTCCTGCAAGTCGTTGAGATCCTGGAGCTTGCCGTGCTGCGGATCGGTGAGCGCGCTGATGTCCAGGTTGGTCGCGGTCGCGTACACCGCGAAACTGCCGCCGCGGAAGGTCGCGTCCACCTTCGGCCGCAGGACCCGCAGCCGATCCAGCAGGACGCCGAAGCCGTCACCGGTCTTGGCGATCGCGTCCATCAGCTGATGGGTGTTCTGCAGCAGTCCGTTCAGGTTCTCGGTCGAGGTGTTCGCGTAGTCGCCCAGCGCGGCGCTGGTGGTGGACAGCTTGGTGAGCAGATCGCCGAGGGCCCGGTTGTTCTCGGCGATCGCGCCGATCATCTGCGGCAACGTGTCGGCCACCTCGCCGAGCTCCGAGCGCCGCCCCTCGATGGTGTTGGCGAGGGTGCTGAACTCGCCGAGCACGCTGTCCACCCGGGCGGAGTTGGCGTTCAAACTGCCGACCACTCCGGTCATCTCGGTGATCAGATGGGCGAGCTGCTCGCCACGCCCGCCGACGATGGAGTCCAGCTCCGAGCCGAGCTTGGAGAGGCTGGCGATGCCGCCGCCGTTGAACAGCATGGAGACCGAGATGAGCAACTGCTCGACGGTCGCGCCCGCCGAGGTGCTGTCGATGGTGAGCGTGTCGCCGTCGTGCAGCATTGCCGCGCCGGGCTCGGTCTTGGGCTTGGACACCGCGACGAACACGTCACCGAGCGGGGTGGCCTGACGCAGTTCCGCCGTGCTGCCCTTGGGCAACTCGATGTCCTTGCGGATGGTCAGGTCCACGATGGCCTGGAAGTTCTTGGTCTTGATGTCGGTGACCACGCCGACGTCCGAACCGCCGATCTTCACCTTCGCCTGGTCGGGCAGGTTCAGCGCGTTCTCGAAGACCGCGTGGATGGTGTAGGTCTCCCCGCCCTGGCCCGGTTTCGGCAGCGGCAGCTTCTCCACGGTGAGCCCGCAGCCGGAGGTGACCGCCACACCGGCCACCGCGGCGACGGCGACCAGTGCCCTGCGTGCCTTGATCGTCATTCGGTACGTCATTTCGTCAGTCCGAGCAGTGCGGCGGTGAGCCCGTAATCGGGGCCGAAGTCCTGCATGTTCCCGGTGCGGCAGCCATCGGCCTTCATCTGGATGCGTTCGCAGAACAGGCTGACGATCTCACCCGACAGCGCGGTGCCGATCACCGCGTGCAACCGGACGTACTGATGCTCGCGGTTGATGATGTTGTCGACGTTCTGCATGACCATCGGCGCCAGGTCGGCGACCTCGGTGAGGCCGCGAGCGTTGTCGCGCAGCTGCTGGGTCACGTTGGTCAGGCCGGTCATCGTGCCCTGCAACTGGTCCTGGTACTGCGTCAGCGTGGTGCTCGTGTTCTGCAGGAAGGCGAGCAACTGGTCGAGTGTGGCCTGCAAACCGGGAGCCTGTTCGGCGAGCAGGCCGGTCATCTGGGTCACGCGGTTGCTGAAATCGCGCACCGACTGGTCGTTGTCGGCCAGCATGGTGGTGAGGTCGTTCAGCTTGATGATGATGCTGGAGATCGCGTCCTTGTTGTCCACGCCGACCTTCAGCGCGCTGGACAGCGCGTTGAGGGTGTCGCGGATCTTCTCGCCGTTGCCGTTGAGCATCGGGTAGAGCACCCGGCCCGACAACGGGCCGATGCCCTCCTGCCCCGGCTCCGGCTTCAACGCGGCGGCGAACTGATCGATGGTCTTGATCATCGTGTCCAGCTCGACCGGGGTCTTGGTGCGGGCCTTGGGCAGGTGCGAACCGTCGGACAAGGTCGCACCGCCGGTGTACACGGGGGTGAGTTCGATGTGCCGGTCGGTCACGATTGACGGCGAGATGATCGCGGCCATCGCGTCCTGCGGGATCTTCACGTCCTTGTCGAGGGACATGTGCACCTCGATCAGCGTGCCCTTGGGCACGATCTTGTCGACCTTGCCTACGTCGAGCCCGAGCACCGTGATCGGGTTGCCTTCGTAGATGCCCGCGATGTTGTCGAAGTCGGCGGTGATCCGCAGGGTGTTGCCCAACGCGTCGTTCACTGAACTCGGCAGCAGCGAGCAGCTGCCGACCGTCAGCGCGGCGGCGCTGATCAGGAGCGTCTTCGCGACGGTCCTCAGCGGAAAGCCCGTGCGGAATTTCATCCCTGGCACCCCTCGATAACTTGGGCGAAGCACAACCAGTTGTCCGGGAACAGCCACGGCAGGCCGACATCGCCGTACGGACCGCTGCCACCCCAGGAGTTGGCCAGGTAGCGCAGGGTCGGCGGCATGAGCGACAACATCCGATCCAGGTTGTCCTTGTTCTTCTGCAGGCCCTCGGCCATGGTGTTCAGCTGCTGGATGGTCGGGCCGAGCTGATCGTTGTTCTCCGCGCCGATCGCCTCCAGCTGCTTGGTCAGCGCCGCGACGTTGTCCAGCAGTTGGCGCAGCAGCGCCTGGCGCTCCATCACCCGGTTGGCGATGGCCTCGCCCTGGGTGATCACCAGCAGGATGCTGTTGCGGTTGTCGGCGAGGATCCTTGTGACCCGATCCAGATCCTTGAGCAGGGCGTCCACTTCGGTCTTGCGGCTGTCGATGACCTTGGCCAGCGCGCCGACGCTGTCCAGCGCCTGGGCGGTGAGCTGGGGCGACCCGTTCATCTGCTCGTTGATCAGGTTCAGCGAATCGGCCAGCTTCTTGGTGTCGAGCGCCTCGAACTTCGGGGTGCCGACCTGCACCACGTCGGCCAGGTTGTACGGAACCGTGGTGTTGGACACCGGGATCCGCTTGCCCTTCAGACCCGAGCCGTCGCCCGGCTCGAGGTCGACGTACCTGGCGCCGAGCAGCGTGGCCATCTTGATCGAGGCACGCGCGTCGGGGCCGAGTTTCACGTCGTCGCTGACGCTCAGCGTGAGCAGCACGTGACTGCCCTCTAGTTCGGCGCCGACCACCCGGCCCGAGGACACCCCGGCGATGTTCACCTTGTCGCCGACCCTGATGCCCGCGGCCTGCACGAACTCGGCCTTGATCGACTGCTCGCCGACGCCGATCAGCTTGTAGACGCTGGACACCAGCAGCAGCACCACGATGAGGGCGCCGCCGATGATGCCCAACCAGAAGTACCGGTTGCTCTCGAACCTGGACCTGAGCTTCGTCATCATGGGCGGCACACCGCCGAGTGCGAGGTGCCACCGATCTGGGAGAACAGGCCGCGGGGGAACAGGACGCCGTAGAGCGACACGTCCAAGCCGCACAGGTAGGCGTTGGCGTAACCGCCCTCCGAGGTGTGCCTGCCCGCCGCCGACAGGACGTTCGGCAGGTCGATCGCGGCTTGGTCGAGCTTGGCGCCGTTGTCAAGCAGTAGCGTCAGCGCCGCGCTGGTGGAGTTCTGCGCCGTGCGCAGACTCGGCTGGACCCGGTCGAGCATGCCGACCACCGATGTGGTCGCGCTCGCGATCTGCTCGGTCGAGGCGAGCAACGACTGTCCCTGTTCGTACAGCCCGCCGATCAAGGCCCGGGTCTGGGTCACCAGGGTCTCCAATTCATCACCTCGTTTCGCCAACCCGGACATCACGCCCGACAGGTTGGTGATCACATCGGACAGGATCGCGTCCCTGCGCTGGAAGTCGGTGGCCAGCTGGGCGGCCTGGACGATGAACGCGCTCAGCGAGACGCCGTCACCTTGCAATGCCTGGATGAAGGTTTCCGACAGCCGGTTGACCTGTTCGGGCTGCAACACCTGGAACAGCGGCTGGAACCCGTTCAGCAGACCCGACACGTCGAACGACGGCTCCGTGCGGTCGATCGGGATGGAACCGTTGTTCTTCAGCGGCGCGGGGTTCGACCCCTTGCCGGGGGCCAGCGCCACGTACCGCTGACCGATCAGATTCTGGTAGCGGACCAGCGCTTTGGTGTCGTTGTAGATCGTCTGGTCGCGCTGCACCACGAAGGTGACCTTGGCGACCGACTTCTTCAGATTCCCGTCGCGGCCGAGCTCGATCTTCTCGACCTTGCCGACCCGAACGCCCGCCATGCGGACGTCGTCGCCCTCGTGCAAGCCGAGCACATCGGAGAACGTGGCGGAGTAGGTGTAGGTGTCGCCGCTGACGATGCGCGCCAGCGTGTTCCACACCACCACCGTCACCAGGATCGACACGATGGCGAAGATGCTGAATCCGATCAGCGGTTTGCGAATGCTCATCGTGCGGCACCGTTGTCGGCCACCTGCATGGTTCCGCCCTTCAGAATCGTGCTCAGCAGCAGGTATTCGGCGGTGGTCGGCGTGCGGCCGAGCAGCGCGGTGATCGCCGAGTCACCCCGGTAGGAGATCGGCGCCGCCGACGGCGTGCCCCCCGGCGCGGCGGCCGGAGCAGCGGGCGCGGGGGCCGCGGCGGGCGGGAGCAGGCCCGGGGGCAGCATCGGGAACAGACCCTCGAGCGGGGTGCCCGCGAACGGAGCGGGAGCGCCGCCGGTCGGGGCGGCCGCGGTGGCGCGGTTCGGATCCGGGGTGGTGACGCCGGGAATCAGCGGCAGACCGGGCATCGGCACCACCGGAGGAAGCCCGGCGGCCGAGGCGAGCGCGCGCGGCTTCAGCTGCTCCGGCAGCTCGCCGACATCGGCGACGGCGGGAGCGGTGTAGCAGCTCGGTCCGACCATCTCGCCGTAGCGCGGGCAGTCGGCCACGGTGTAGGGCCGGTACGGGGTGAGCGTGATGCCCGCGTCCCAGACCTGCTGCTTCTGCGGACCCCAGGTGAACGTTGTGTCCATCCGGCGCATGGTCTCGCTGAGGTTCAGCAGGCTCCTGGTGATCGCGTCGGGGTCCGCGGCGAGGGCGCCGAACATGTCGTTCGTGCCCGCGGTGACCTCGATACCCACGTTCGGGTTACGCGCGAACAGGTCGTTCACCGTGTCGATGGTTCCGCTGGTGCCGGTGATCAGCGAGACCAGCTCGCTGCGCCGGTCGGCGATGGTGCGTGCGGTCTGCACCGAGCTGCCGAGCACGTCGACCAGCTCGGGCGCGGACTGGTTGAGCGCGTGGAACGACGCGGAGAAGTCGCCGAGCAGCACACCGAGATCGGGAATCGACTCGTCGACGGCCAGCAGCCAGCGGTCCAGCCGCTCGACGGTTGAGCCGGGCATCCGGCCGCTGCCGTCGAGAGCCTGCGACAGGGTGCCCAGCACCCGGCCGAACTGCACCGGATCGATCTTGTCGAGGATGTTGCGGACCGTGGTGAGCGTGTCCTGCAGCGCGATGGTGCCCTTGCTGCGGTCTTCCTCGATGACCGAGCCCTCGTGCAGGTACTGGTCGGCCGGACCGTTGAAGACGAGTTCGACGGAGGTGACGGCGAACAGGTTGCTCGGCACCACGCGAGCGGTCACGTTGGACGGGATGTCGCCGGCGAACTCCGGCTTCATCTCGATCCGCACCTGCTGCAGCTCGCCCTTGGCCGCCACGTCGACCGTCTTCACCGCGCCGACGAGCACGCCGCGGAACTTGACGTCGGCCTGCTCGGGCAGACCGTCACCCGTGGTGGTCAGGTTCGCGGTGACGTTGACCTTCTCCTGGAAGTAGCCCTTGTAGCGCAGCATCAGGAAGCCGAGCACCAGCGCGAACACGACCAGACCGCACACGCCTGCGATGAGCAGCTGCCGCATCGTGGGCCCGCGCCCACTGGGATCGATGATCATCTGGTGTCTACCCCGAGATCCGGATGCCGGGGTTGACGCCCCAGATCGCCAATGTCATGAACAGGTTCGCGAAAACGACCGCGATGATGCACATCTTGATCGCGCGGCCCGCGGCCACGCCGACGCCCTCGGGGCCACCGGAGGCGAAGAAGCCGTAGTAGCACTGGATGAACGTGGTGATCGCAACGAACAGGATCGCCTTGATCAGCGAATAGATGACGTCGGTCGGGACGAGGAACTGGTAGAAGTAGTGCTGGTAGGTGCCGGTGGCGGTGCCGCCGATCAGCTGCACCGTCAGCGAGCAGGAGACGTAGGCCATCGTGAGGCCGAGGCAGTAGAGCGGGATGATGGCCACCATCGACGCGAACATCCTGGTGCTGATCAGATACGGCAGCGGCCGGATGGCGATGGACTCCAGCGCGTCGATCTCCTCGGAGATGCGCATGGCGCCGAGCTGCGCGGTGAACCGGCAGCCCGCCTGAGCGGCGAAGGCCAGCGTGGCCAGCAGCGGGCCGAGTTCGCGAGTCGTCGCGAACGCCGAGATCGCACCCGTGATCGGACTCAGGCCGAGCAGGTTCAGCGAGTTGTAACCCTGGATGCCGACGGTCATGCCGCCGAACGCACTCAGAATGACGACGACGCCGATGGTGCCGCCGCCGACGACGAGGTTGCCGTTGCCCCAGGTGACATCCGAAAGCAGGCGCCACACTTCCTTGGGGTAGTGCCGCAGCGCCAGCGGGATCGAGCCGATCGAACGCAACAGGAAGAACACCTGGTGGCCGAGCCTGGCGAGCAGATCGACCGGAGCCTGCGCGGTTTTCCGGAACGCCTGGAGAGGCCGCAGCAGCGGCGGTACATAGGTTGATGACACCGGCTCAGACCACCTGTGACGGGAATAGTGCGTTGTAAACCTGGGTGATGATGAGGTTCACCCCGAACAGCATGATGGCGGAGCTCACCACGGCGGAATTCACCGAGTTCGCGACACCGCCGGGACCGCCCCGGGTGTTCAATCCGGTGTCGCAGGCGATGATTGCCGCCAGCAGACCGAAAATCAGCGATTTCGCCAGAGCGACAAGCAGATCGGTGGTAACCGCGAACGAAGAGAAGGTGCCGACGTAGGAACCCGGCGTACCGTTCTGCGCGAAGATATTGAAGATGTAGCCGGTCAAGAAGCCGACGAAGACGACGAAGCCACACAGCAGCACGCTCACCAGCATCGCCGCGCCCAGACGCGGAGCGACCAGCCTGCGCATCGGATCGACGCCCATCACCTTCATGGCGTCGATCTCCTCGCGGATGGTGCGCGAGCCGAGATCGGCGCAGACCGCGGAGCCGACGGCGCCCGCGATCATCAGCGAGGTGACCAGCGGAGCGCCCTGCTGGATGATGCCGAGGCCGTTGGCCGCGCCGATGAACGAGGTGGCGCCGACCTGCCCGGCGACCGAGCCGACCTGAATCGAGACGATGACGCCGATCGGGATGGCGACCAGCAGCGTGGGCGCCGCGGAGACGCTGGCCATGAACGCGCACTGCCGGACGAACTCAGCGAAAGGGAAGCGCCTGCGGAAAATCGAGACGAACAGTTCGGCGACAGCGGCGAAGCCCATCGTGATCTGTCTGCCGAAGGTCTCCAGCGAACGCTTGGGATGATCTTGCCAGTAAGACCTCGTCCAATCGACCGCACCACTGAACCGTGACCCTGATGGTGGACTCTCGGTCGACTGCACTGGCTAATCCTCCTCGACGCCGGTTGGTAGCCCCGGCGACTCGTTTGCTTGACGCACCTTACTACGGAGTAGTGCAGAACACACCATCCACTTGTGATCGCAGTCATAGATGTTCCTCACCGTTGCCGGAAAGCAATGGTTAGGGCGCGGAACATTGGGAACCACACCAAAGTTGACCAGCCGAGCTCTGGCACAAGCTACAGCCGAACTGCAGGAATGCCCGATCGCTTCCGGTCATTCGGCGAATTACTTTGGATAATTCTCATCGAAAATCGGATTTGTTTCCGGAGACCAACGCGACGCCTCCTTACTATCATCGAGGCACGAACGGCCACGCGATTTTCACAATTGCGATAGCGAATCGCTATTGGGCTCGTAAGATACATTTGATCACAGTTGTATGAAATAGGATTGAAGCCCCGAGCAGTGGGGACAACCCCGTAGTGGTGACGCGCCCGAGACCGATTACTGACACGATGGGTGCGACAGATTGATATCGTGCGGGCTTCCGACGTCTGGAGGGACATGTTCAGCAAACTCGCCAAGGTGGCCAACGCCGCCTTCGCCGTCGCCCTGGGCGCGGCGCTGCTCGGCACGGGCGCAGGGGCCGCTAACGCCGACCCGGGCCCGCCGGTGTTGGGCGGTGGATCCGGCATCATCATCGACAACCAGTTCGAGTGCACGGTCACGACGGTCGGCCACGACAACGCGGGCCGTCTGGTCGGCCTGACCGCAGGTCACTGCGGCGACCCTGGCGCACAGGTCTACGCCGAATCCGATCGGGGCTCTGGCGTGATCGGCCGGTTCGCCTACTCCAACCACGATCTCGACTACGCCGTCATCCAGTTCGATCCGGGCAAGATCACCCCGGTGAACCGGGTCGGCAACGTCACTATCACCGGAGTCGGTGCGCCTGCCAGCTTCCCGCAGATCGTCTGCAAGGAAGGGCGCACGACCGGCAACACCTGTGGTCTCGCCTGGGGTGACGTCTTCCGGACGAACGTCGAGACCTGGAGCCAGATGTGCGTGGTCGAAGGCGACTCCGGTGCGCCGGTCGTCGTCGGTACGACGCTGGTCGGCATGGTGAACGCTTACCTGGCCATCGCCTGCTTCGGTCCTGAGGTCGGGACCAACATGAGCGCGATCATGGCCGACATCAACGGACGCGGCGGTGTCGGGGCGGGTTACATCCCGATCTGATCGCCGGCGAACCCGACGAGCGGCCCGAACGCGAGCGACGCGTTCGGGCCGCTCATTTTTCGCTGGGCGCCACCGCCGGACCCGCGACCGCGCACTGCGGCATGCAGTCGACGCTGTCCAGCGTGGGTGCGTGCCGCTCGGGACGCAGCAATACGGCGGCGAGCACCGCGCCGGTCACCAACAGCCCGGCGCTCAGCCACATCGCGGTGGCGAAGCCCTGGTCGAAGGCGGCGGGATCACCCAGCGCGCCCGAAATGCCCGCGAGTCCGGGCAGCGCCGCCACCGCGAGCAGTTGCGCGGTGCGCGCCACGGCGTTGTTCACGCCCGAGGCGATGCCCGCCTCGCTCGCCGGCACCGCGCCGAGCACCGCACCGGTGAGCGGCGCGACCAGCGCGGCGAGCCCCAGCCCGAAGACGAGAACACCGGGCAGTACATCGGTGAGATACGTGGTGTCGGGCCCAATGCGCTGCAACAGCACCAGGCCCGCCGCCGCCAGCAGCGGTCCCGTGGTCATCGGGATGCGCGGTCCGTGCCGCTGCGCCCAGCGCCCGGCGGGAGCCGACAGCGCCAGCATGATCAACGTGATCGGCACGGTCGCGACGCCGGACATCAGCGGCGAGTACCCCGCCACCAGTTGCAGTTCCAGCACCAACAGGAAGAACACGCCACCGAGGGCGGCGTAGACCGCGAGCGTCACAAGGTTCGCCGCGGTGAACACCCGCGAGCGGAACAGCGAGGGCGGCACCAGCGGGTGGTCGCTACGCAGTTCGATCACGACGAACGCCAGCAGCAGCGCGACGCCTGCCACGACGAGGACGGGCATCTTGTCGATCAGTCCGAGGGTCAGCGCACCGAGCGCCAGCGCCACCACCAATGCGCCGGGCACGTCGAGTTCGGGGGCGGCGTCGGGATCGTGGCTCTCTGGCACATGCCGCAACGCGACCAGCACGACCACGAGGGTCAGCGGAACGTTGAGGAAGAAGATGGAGCGCCAGCCCGCGATGTCGATGAGCCAGCCGCCGAGGAACGGGCCGAGCGCGCCCGCCACACCGCCGAAGCCGGACCACAGGCCGATCGCCGCGCCTTGATCTCGGCGATCGATGGACGAGGAGATCAGAGCCAGACTGCCCGGTGTGAGCATCGCGCCCGCGACGCCCTGCAGGATCCGGGCCGCGACCAGCAACTCGATGGTCGTCGCGACGCCGCACAGCACCGAGGCGACCGCGAAAGCCACAGTGCCCCAGACGAAGACCCGGCGACGGCCGAGCTTGTCGCCGAGCGAGCCGCCGAGCAGGATGAACGAGGCGAGGGTCAGGGTGTAGCCGTTCAACGTCCATTGCAGCCCGGCGACGTCCGTGTCCAGTGATTCCCCGATCCGCGGCAGCGCGATGTTGACGACCGTCGCGTCGAGCGAGGCGACCGACGATCCGAGGATGGTGGCCAGCAGGATCCAACGACCGGTGCCCGACCGCAGCCGCGGTAGCTCGGTGGTGCTCACCTACCCCAACCTAGTGGCAGGCAGGCGTTGGGAAGTCCGGGTCAGAGTTCCTGGACGCAGATGACGAAACGGCGCTTGTCGTAGACGTATCCGGTGCCGCTGCCGCAGACGTTCACGTCATCGGCGCTGTCCACGCGCTTGACCACCTTGACGCCCTTCACCGGGGAGGAACCGGTGCAGTCGATGCGCTTGGGGTCGTCACCGCCGACGTCCATGCAGCCGCCGACCACCCAGTCGATGTCCAGGCACAGCGCGCCCTGCTCGATGCCGTTGACGGTCTCGGCGTAGTAGTTGTCGGCGTCGCTGCTGCACTGCGAGCTCTTCGCCGCCTTCGCGATCACCTTGTAGTTCGACTCGCGGCTGCCGCACGACGCCTTCTCGATGGTGGCGTTGGTGGTGGTGCCGCCGAGCTTCACGCAGTCGCCGATGCTCGCGTCGAAATCGGTGTTTCCGCTCGGCTTGCTCGGCGTCGGCTTGCTGGTGCTCGGCGTCGGCCTGCCCGAGGACGGCTTCGGCGTGTTGGTCACCGACACCGCGTCGATCGTCCCGTCCACGGCAGGCTGGGCGGTACCGCTGATCGTGGAAGTGCAGCCGACCAGCGACAATCCGGCCGCGACGGCCAATCCGGCGAAAGCGAGACGACCCCAGGTCAGTTGACGAGACACGTACAGTCCTCCCGAGCTGTAACGCCGGCGAACTCACGCCCCCGTGATCCGAAGTTGCCATGCTGCGCTTGAAATACCACGCCATGAATACACCATCGACCGAGCGCACGTCGAGCCGGAGCCGGAAACGAACCGCCGCCAAGAGCTCTGGGTATGGTGGGTTTTCTGGTGCGAGAGGAGTCCCCGGTGAAGCTGATCAGCGCAATCGCGTGTTCGACCGCCGCGATCGGAGGCTCCCTCTTCGTTCCGGGTATGGCTGCCGCCACCGATGTGCACTGCCGATCCGAGCACGGAACCGATGTCACCCTCATCGATGGGGAGACGGCCTGCCGCGCGGCGACCGATAGCTACGGCCAGGCCCGTGCCACCGGGATCGACGGTGTGGGCTACGCCAACGCGACCTCGGGCGCGACGGCCATCGGGATCGGCGCGGCGGGAGGCGTCGGTGCGAGCGAGGGCGCGGGCGGGATCCCCGTCGCGCTCGGTCTCGGCCCGGACGCCGTCGCCATGACCTCGACCACGGAACCGGACATGCGGACGTTCGCGATCTCGATCGCGTTGGCAGGGTCGCGAGCGGGGGTGGAGACCGCCGAACAGACGGTCGTCTGTCTGGGCGCGGCGGCCTTCGCGTGGAATGCCGACAGCGGCGACGCGTGCCTCGCCACGCCTTTTGGGCTCTGGCGCACCCATGGAACGGGTTACCCTGGTTGACCAGCCCGGCTAACGGCGGTCAGGAGGTGACCCCATGGTTTCGGCAATGGCGGCAGACGACTTCGAACCCGCCGATTCGGCCAGCGGAAAGCTGGCGGCACCGCATGAAATGCTGGTCGATCCGCGTTTCATCCGGCTGGCAGATCAGTTCTTCGGCCTGTTCGCTCAGCCTGCGCGCGGTGGCGGGGCGCTCGCGGTCTACCTCGACGGCAAGCCGGTGGTCGATATCTGGGCAGGCTGGGCGGACAAGGAGCGGCGCTGGAACGGCGATACCGTCGCGCTGACCTTCTCCACGGGTAAGGGCGTGGCCTCGACGGTCGTCCACCGCCTGGCCGAACGGGGTCTGATCGACTACGACATTCCGATGGCCGAGTACTGGCCGGAGTTCGCCGCGCACGGTAAAGACGACATCACCGTCCGTGACGTGCTCTGCCACCGCGCCGGCTTGCACCGGGTGCGCGGCCTGGTTCCCGGCCGCGAAGGCATCCTGCACTACGACGCCGTGGTCCGCGCCCTGGCCGAGAGTCCGGCGGACCCCCGGCGCATCCGTACCTCCGGCTATCACGCGATCACCTTCGGCTGGCTGGTCGCCGAACTCGTGCAACGGGCGACGGGCACACCGTTCACCGAGGTGTTGCGCACCGAGATCGCCGAGCCGCTCGGCATGGACGAGTACTGGTTCCGCGTCCCGGAATCCGAACGGCACCGGATCGCCAAGATCTACCGCCACCTCGGACCGCCGGGAATCCGCTGGAACACCGCCTCCTCCGTACTGTCCTGGGTGCGGCCGGTGCGCGGCCTGGCCGAGGCGGGCATGCCGGAAAGCTTCGACGAACTGGTCCACGACCCCCGGGTGCACGACGCGGTGATGCCGGGCTGGAATGGCGTGTTCTCCGCGCGCGCACTGGCGCGTATGTACGGCGCGTTGGCCAACGGCGGCGTGGTCTACGCAGCCAATGCGGACCGGAAGCCGCCCGGGGTCGGCGCCGAGCAGACCGTGCGGTTCCTGGATCCGCGGACGATCGAGACGATCGGGCAGGTGCAGCCCACCCAGAGCCGGGACTACGTACTCGGTGTGCCGATTCATTTCACACTCGGTTACCACCGCCCGGTACTGATGTCCAAGCAGCAGCCGAGGCACGCGTTCGGCCATTACGGCGTCGGCGGGTCCGGCGCGTACGCCGATCCGGATCTCCGCATGTCGATCGCGTTCGTCACCAACGGGCTCGGCAGCATGGTGACCGCGCTCGGCGACGCCAGGCTGGCGCGGCTGGCGGCGACGGCGCAGGGCACGGTGCGCAAGCACAAGCAGGCCGCGGGCTAGCTTCGAACCGCTCCGGTCGCGGCCTCGTGTTTCTCGGTATGGACGTGAGCACACCACGAACCGAGGCAGGTGCCTGCCGGGCGGGACCGCGTGTGCCGCGCGCGACCGTGCTGCACGCCCTGGCCGCGGGCAGCGATTTCGATCGGTACTTCCGCTGGCGCAGGGCGCGGGAAGGCGACCCGTTCTACGTTCGATTTCCCGGCTTCGGCGCGGTGCTGTTCACCGGGACGGCCGCCGGCGCCCGCGAGCTGTTCCGCTCGCCGGTGATGTTCTCCGAGCCGCCGCGACCGAATCCGATCGAACCGATGGTCGGCGCCGCGTCGCTGATCCTGGCTTCGGGCGAGCGCCATCGCCGCGACCGCGCCCTGCTCACCCCCGCCTTTCACAGTGCCCGGATACGGGAGTACGGCGCGTTGATCCAGGAAGCCACCGTACGGGAGCTGGCCGGAGAGAGCGGTCAGAAGTGGGCGGCGGGTACGCGTATCGATGCGCGGGCGGCGGCGCGAGCCCTCACGCTCCGGGTGATCACGACGGTGGTGTTCGGTGCACGCGACCCGCGGCGGCAAGCGGAGTACACCACCGCGGTGACGGACTTCATCACCGCGTTCTCCGGGCCGTTGCTGCTGTTGCCCACGCTGCGCCGCGGACTGCACGGGCACGGGCCGTGGGACCGGTTCCGCGCCGCACGGGAGCGACTGGATCGGTTGATCCGAGCCGACATCGCACACCGGCGTCAGCATCCCGAGACACCATCCGCCGACGTGCTCGACATGTTGCTGTCCGCTTATCCCGACGACGCCGATGACGAGTTGTGCGAGCAGATACGCACCTTGCTGGTTGCCGGGCACGAGACCACCGCGACCTCCCTGGTCTGGGCACTGTTCCGGCTGCACCGCGCACCCGAGGCACTGGCCCGCCTGCGGCGCGAGCTCGACGGCGCCGGTCGGGAGGCCGGTCCGGCGGAGCTGGCCGCACTGCCCTACCTCGATGCCGTCTGCCAGGAGACCCTGCGGCTGCACCCGCCGGTACCGATCGTCCTGCGCCGGCTGACCGAACCGTTCGCGCTGCGCGGCATCACGCTCGCACCGGGCGAGACGATGGGGATAGCGGTGCCATTGCTGCACTCCGATCCCGAGGTGTGGACCGACCCGGGGCGCTTCGACCCGTCCCGCTTCGCCGACTGCCGCTACCGGCCGTTCGAGTTCGCGCCGTTCGGCGGCGGCCATCGGCGCTGCATCGGCGCGACCCTCGCGGACTACGAGTTGCGGATCGCGCTGGCCACCATCCTGGCGCGGGTAAGCCTGTGGCTCGCCCCGCGGTATGCGCGCGGAAGCGTCCCGCTCTCGGTGCCGCACAATATCGCGACCGGTCCGCGTCGCCCGATTTTGTTCGACGTGGTCAGTGAGCTTCGTCACTAATAAGTTTGCTGTGAACCGTCTTTCGCGAATCGAGCGATTGCGCTCCGAGGTTGTCCGATCCGTCGTGACCGGCACATTTGCCCGCTTCGATACCCAATCAGAGTGTTTGTGACCCATGCCACAACAAGCACTGGTGCTGCATCAATCTGAAACGCGGGTGGATACGACGCGCGTCCGGACGGTAGGAATGGACGACGGGTCGGGCCGTCGATACCAGTGGGGCGCTCTTCTGGCTCCGCGCTGAAATGAAGAAATCTCGCTACGCGCGCGTTCGCGTGCGCGCGAGAGATGGAATGGACGAGAAACCTATGCATGCCGCTTTGCACACCGGGTCGTCGCCTGCTCCCCGCAAGGGAGCGCGGCTAGCCCGCCGGATGCGCGAGGGCGTCCTGCTGTCGGCCGCGATCGCGGCAGCCGGTGTTCTGCTCGTCGCGCCTGCTCAGGCCGAACCGCTTCCTCCGGGGATCGGCACCGGCTCGGCCGCCGCCGCCACCGAGCCCGAGCCGCAGGCGAACTTCGCTCCGCCCTCGATCAACATCGCCGACGGCGAGGTCGTCGGCGTCGCGCAGCCGATCATCATCACCTTCAAGGAACCGGTGGCCGATCACGCCGCCGCCGAGAAGGCCATCAAGATCACCGCCTCGAAGTCCGCGCCGGGACACTTCTACTGGCGCGGCGACAAGCAGGTGCGCTGGCGGCCGGACGAGTTCTGGCCGGACAACACCGACGTGCAGGTGCAGGCGGGCGGCACCACCAGCTCGTTCCGCATCGGCGACGCCTTCGTGACCACCGCCGACGACGAGACGCACACCATCACCATCACCCGCAACGGCGAGGTGGTGAAGGAGATGCCCACCTCGATGGGCAAGCCCAAGCACGAGACGCCGAACGGCACCTACATCGTCGGCGAGCAGCTGCGCAAGATGACCATGGACTCGTCGACCTACGGCGTTCCGGTCACCGACCCCGAGGGCTACAAGCTCGAGGTCGAGTACGCGACCCGCATCTCCAACAGCGGCATCTTCGTGCACGCCGCGCCGTGGTCGGTCGCCCAGCAGGGCGTCTCCAACGCCAGCCACGGCTGCCTGAACGTCAGCACCGAGGACGCCAAGTGGTTCTTCGAGAACGCGCGCCGCGGCGACCCGGTGATCGTGCAGAACACCCAGGGCGGCACGCTCAGCGCGAGTGACGGCCTGGGGGACTGGAACTAAGTTGCGGTAACCCCGCAGCGGCGCGAAGCCGAACATTACGATCAATTGCTCGAAGTAGCCGATCGTAGTGTTCGGCTTTTGCTCTACTTGGCCCGTGCGCGAGAAGTTCAGCGCGACGGCGGGCGATCGTAACCGGCTGTTTGCTCCGGTCCGTAGAGTCACCGCCGTGCGTACCAGGCCGGAGCGAGTACTGCCGCAGCCGCCGGGACGCGGTCTGCGCCACCGTCCTTGGCGGGATTACGCCCTGTTCCTGGTCTTGGTGCTGCCGAATCTCGCGCTCCTGGCGCTGTTCGTCTACCGGCCGCTGATCGACAACATCCGGCTGTCGCTGTTCGATTGGAACATCTCCGATCCGGTCGCCACATTCGTCGGTTTCGACAACTACCGCGAATGGTGGAGCAGGCCGGATTCCTGGGACATCGTCACCAACACCGTGGTGTTCACCCTCGCGGCGGTGGCGGGCAGCATGGTGCTCGGACTGGCGCTGGCGCTGCTGCTGGATCGGAAGCTGTTCGGCCGCAACGTGGTCCGCTCGGCGATCTTCGCGCCGTTCGTCATCTCCGGTGCCGCCATCGGCGTAGCTTTCCAGTTCATCTTCGATCCGAGCTTCGGCCTGATCCAGGACGCACTGCACCGGCTCGGCGTGCACGACGTGCCGGACTTCTACCAGAATCCGCGGTGGGCGCTGTTCATGGTGACGGTGACCTACATCTGGAAGAACCTCGGCTATACCTTCGTCATCTATCTGGCGGCGCTGCAAGGCATCCGGACCGATCTGATGGAAGCCGCGCAGATCGACGGCGCGAGCTCCTGGACGACGTTCACCAAGGTCTTGCTGCCGCAGTTGCGGCCGACCACCTTCTTCCTGTCCATCACGGTGCTGCTGAATTCGTTGCAGGTCTTCGACATCATCAACGTGATGACCCGCGGCGGCCCGCTCGGCACCGGCACGACGACCATGGTCTACCAGGTCTACCAGGAGTCCTTTCGCAATTTCCGGGCCGGCTACGGCGCGACCGTGGCCACCGTCATGTTCCTGGTGCTGCTCGTGGTGACGCTGGTTCAGGTGCGGGTCATGGATCGGGGACAGCAGTGAAAGACGTTGGCGTGCAGACGCTTTCCTATCGGCGCAGGCAGCGGGCGGTGACTCTACTCGGCTACGCGGCGATGGCATGCGTGCTGATCATCGTCGGCGTCCCGCTGTTCTGGATCTTCATCACCTCGTTCAAGGCGAGGCCCGACATCTACGTGCAGCCCGCCGTGTACTGGCCGCACAGCTGGCACCCGGAGAACTACCGGGAGGCCACCACGACGCTGCCGTTCTGGACCTTCCTGCGCAATTCGCTGATCGTCACCGGCGTCGTCTCCGCGGTGAAGTTCGTGCTCGGCGTATTCAGCGCGTACGGCTTGGTGTTCCTGCGTTTTCCGGGCAAGACGGTGGTATTCCTGGTGATCGTCGCGGCGCTGATGGTGCCCAACCAGATCACGGTGATCTCCAACTACGCGCTGATCGCTCAGCTCGGCTGGCGGAACACTTTCCAGGGCATCATCGTTCCGCTCTGCGGCGTCGCCTTCGGCACCTTCCTCATGCGCAATCACTTCCTCTCGCTGCCCTCGGAAGTGATCGAGGCGGCGCGGATGGACGGCGCGAACTGGTGGCGGTTGCTCACCAGGGTGGTGCTGCCGATGTCCGGGCCGACCATGGTCGCCTTCGCGGTCGTGACGCTGGTCAACGAATGGAATGAATACCTCTGGCCCTTCCTGATGGCCGACGACACGACGGTCGCCACCTTGCCGGTCGGCCTGACCTTGTTGCAGAACACCGAGAACCCGAGCGTCACCAATTGGGGACCGGTCATGGCGGGAACCCTGCTGACCATGCTGCCGATCCTCGTGGTCTTCCTGGTGCTGCAACGCCACATGATCAAAGGCCTCACCTCCGGTGCGGTCAAGGGTTAACCGATCAAGGAGAAACCACGTGTCCACTGCACAGTTCCCGGCGCTGACCCGGCGCGGATTCCTCGGACTGACCGGCGCGCTCACGGCGGGAGCGGCGCTGACCGCGTGCGCGGGCACCGGAGGCGGCGGCAAACAGTCCGGCGACGCCAAGACGCTCACCTTCTGGTCCAACCACCCGGGCACTTCGAAGGAGCTCGAGACCGAACTCATCCGTCGCTTCCACGAGAAGTACCCCGACCTGACGGTGAACCTGGTCGACGCGGGCAAGAACTACGAAGAGGTGTCGCAGAAGTTCAACGCGGCGCTGTCGGGCGGGGATCTGCCGGACATCGTGGTGCTCTCCGACGTCTGGTGGTTCAACTACGCGCTGAACGGCACCATCGAACCGCTCGACGGCCACTTCGCCGACGCGGGCGTGCGGCTGGACGACTACGTCGACTCCCTGGTCGCCGACTACCAGTTCAACGGCAAGCACTACGCACTGCCCTACGCCCGCTCGACCCCGCTGTTCTACTACAACAAGGACGTATGGAACCGGGCCGGCCTGCCCGACCGCGGCCCGCAGAGCTGGCAGGAGTTCGACGAGTGGGGCCCGAAGCTGCAGGAGGTCGTCGGCGAGGGCAAGCTCGCGCACGGCTGGGGTGACGCCAAGAACTATCTCGCCTGGACCTTCCAGGGCCCGAACTGGACCTTCGGCGGCGCGTACTCGGACAAGTGGACGCTGAAGTTCAACGACCCCGGCACCATCGCGGCGGGCACGTTCCTGCGCACCATGATCAACGCCAAGAGGTACGCGGGCATCAAGCCGCAGATCGCGGTCGACTTCGGCACCGGCGTGATCGCCTCCACCATCGCCTCGACCGGCGACCTGCGCGGCATCCAGAAGAACGCCGAGGGCAAGCTGACTTTCGGCACCGCCTTCCTCCCGCATCCGAACGGACCCGGCGTCACCACCGGCGGTGCGGGCCTGGCGATTCCGGCGCGCATCTCCGACGAGCGAAAGGTGAACGCGCTGAAGTTCATCGAGTTCGTCACCAACGCGCAGAACACCGCGTACTTCTCGCAGGGCACGGGCTACATGCCGGTGCGCAAGTCGGCCGTGAACGACCAGAGCGAGCAGGACTTCCTGGCGAAGAACCCCAACTCGAAAGTCGCGATCGATCAGCTGCCGTTGACCAAGTCGCAGGACTACGCCCGGGTGTTCGTACCGGGCGGCGACCAGATCATCGGCACCGGCTTGGAGCAGATCGGTCTGCAGAACGCCGACGTGGCCGCCACGTTCGCGAACGTCACCAGTCAGCTGCAAGCGATCATCGATCGGCAGATCACGCCGAAGCTGCCGAAGTAGCGCTCGTCCCGAGGAGACCGACAAGCATGGCCACCGTGCAGTTCGAAGGCGTCACGCACCGGTATCCCGGCGCGCAGACGCCTGCCGTCGACCAGCTCGAACTCGACATCGCCGACGGTGAGTTCGTCGTGCTCGTCGGTCCGTCGGGATGCGGCAAGTCGACCAGTCTGCGCATGCTCGCGGGCCTGGAATCCGTTGCCCAAGGGCGCATCCTGATCGGCGGCAAGGACGTCACCGGATTGCCGCCGCGGGCACGGGACGTGGCGATGGTGTTCCAGAGCTACGCGCTGTATCCCAATATGACCGTCGCGCAGAACATGGGCTTCGCCCTGCGCAACGCGGGCGTGAACAAGGCCGACACGCTGGTGCGCGTCCGCGAGGCGGCGAAGATGCTCGAGCTCGAGCACCTGCTCGACCGCAAGCCCGCCCGGCTGTCCGGCGGGCAGCGGCAGCGCGTCGCCATGGGGCGGGCGATCGTTCGGCGTCCCCAGGTCTTCTGCATGGACGAGCCGCTGTCGAACCTGGACGCGAAACTGCGGGTGAGCACGCGCTCGCAGATCGCGGCCTTGCAGAAACGACTCGGCACCACCACGGTGTACGTCACCCACGACCAAGTAGAGGCGATGACCATGGGTGATCGGGTGGCGGTGCTGCGCGAAGGCAAGTTGCAGCAGATCGCCGCGCCGCGCGTGCTCTACGACGATCCGGTGAATACCTTCGTGGCGGGATTCATCGGCTCACCGGGCATGAACCTGCTGGAAGCGCCGGTGCGCGACGGCGCGGCGGTGCTCGGCGACCTACGAATACCGCTGCCGCCCGCCGCGAAATCTCGCGCCCGGGTGGTAGTCGGGGTACGGCCCGAGTCCTGGGAGTTCACCGCGGAGCCCGCCGACGGCCTGGCGGTCGACGCCGAACTGCTGGAAGAACTCGGCGCGGAGTCGTTCGTCTACAGCCACGGCATCGCCGAGGACTGGAACAGCCGCTCCGGGAAGGTGGTCGCGCGCGTCGACCGCCGCTTCCAGGTGCGGCTCGGTGACCGGTTGTATCTTCGGCCCAGACCGGAGGACGTCTTCTTCTTCGACGCGGGGACGGAGGACCGCCTGCGCTGACCACTCGCGCGGCCGAGACGGTCCAGTCGGACCGCCTCGGCTCGAGGAACTACCAGATTTTCACGCGCTCAGCGGGTTCCAGGTACAGCGCGTCGCCGGGTTTGACATCGAACGCCTCATGGAAGCTGTCGATATTGCGCACCACCGCATTGCAGCGGAACTCCGCCGGCGAGTGCGGGTCGGTGGCGAGGCGGCGGATCGCCTCCTCCGTCCGTGCTTTCGTGCGCCACACCTGCGCCCACCCGTAGAACACCCGTTGCAGGCCGGTGAGCCCGTCGATCTCCGGCGCCGCGGCATCGCCCAGCGAGATCTTGTACGCCTGCAGCGCGATGGACAGACCGCCGAGGTCGCCGATGTTCTCGCCGATGGTGAACTGCCCGTTCACCGTGTGCTCGTCCGGCAGGTCCTTGGGGGAGAGCACGTCGTACTGCTCGATCAGCGCTCGCGTCCGCTCACCGAATTCGGCCCGGTCCTCGTCGGTCCACCAATCCACCATGTTGCCGTCGCCGTCGTACTTCGCGCCTTGGTCGTCGAAGCCGTGCCCGATCTCGTGACCGATCACCGCGCCGATGCCGCCGTAGTTGGCCGCGTCGTCGGCATTCATGTCGAAGAACGGCGGCTGGAGGATGGCGGCCGGGAAGACGATCTCGTTCATGCCCGGGTTGTAGTAGGCGTTCACCGTTTGCGGGGTCATGAACCATTCGTCGCGGTCGACCGGACCGCCGAGCTTGTTCAGATCCCGATCGTGTTCGGCCGCGTAGCCCCTGCGGTAGTTGCCGACCAGATCGGCCGGATCGATCACCACGCCCGAGTAGTCCCGCCACTTGTCCGGATAGCCGATCTTCGGGGTGAACTTCTCCAGCTTCGCCAGCGCGGCGATCCGGGTGCCCTGGCCCATCCACTCCAGCTCGGCGATATTGCGGCGGTAGGCCTCCTGCAGATTGGCCACCAGCTCGACCATGCGGGCCTTGGCCTGCGGCGGGAAATGTTCGGCCACATAGATCTTGCCGACCGCCTCGCCGAGCAGGTCTTGCACCAGCCCGACGCCGCGCTTCCAGCGCTCCCGGTTCTCCTCCGCGCCGGTGAGCGTGCGGCCGTAGAAGTCGAAGTTCTCCTCGACCACCGCGTCGGTCAAATACGGCGCCCGCGCGCGGAGCACCCGCCAAGCCGCCCACGCCTGCCAGTCGGCGAGCGGCTCGTCGGCCCACAGCCGCGCGAACGCGCGCAGGTAGTCCGGCTGGCGGACCACCACCTCGGCGAACAGCTCGGCTCCTGCCGCGTCGACGCCCTCGGCCAGCGCGGCCGTCCACGCGGACCAGTCGAACTCGGGGTTGTCCGCGGCCAGCGCGTCGAAGGTGGTCAGGTTGTACCTGAGTTCGGCGTCCCTGCGGCGCACCACATCCCAGTGCCCGGCGGCCAGTTTCCGCTCCAGCTCGAAGACGCGTGCGCCGACGGTGTCGAGTTCGTCCGGGAGCAGTCCGGCGACCTGCGGGTCGGCGGCGGCCAGGGCGAACATGCGGTCGATGTGCGCGATGTACTTCGCGCGGATCTCGGCGAACTCGTCCTGCCGGTAGTACGACTCGTCGGGCAGGCCGATGCCGGACTGGGTGGCGTGCGCCAGATAGCGGTTGGAGTCCTTGTCGTCGGTGTCGACGAAAACGGCCACGGCGCCCCCGACGCCGGTGCGCTGCAACCGGCCGAGCAGCGAAGCGAAAGTACCCTTGTCGCCGACCTCCGCGATCGCGGCGAGTTCGGCGGCGATCGGCGCGAGCCCGGCGGCGGCCACCGCGTCGGTGTCCATGAAGCTGGAGTAGAGGTCACCGATCGTGCGGGCCTCGCTGCCCGGTTCGGCGTCGCTCGCCGCGGCATTCTGGATGATTGCCTGCACGTCCAGCTCCGCCTGGTCGTACAGCGCGCGGAAGGCGCCGTCCACGGCCCGGTCGGCGGGGATCTGATGGTCTGCCAGCCATTTGCCGTTGACGTGCGCGAACAAGTCGTCCTGCACCCGCACGTCCTCGTCGAGGTAGGACAGATCGATACCGGAAGGACGGGTCAGTTCGGAAGTCACGGTGTCCAGTATGCCGACAAGCGCGTGCGTCGGCCGTGCGCGACGACCTCGAACCGTCTTTCCTGGTCTGTTCGCCCACGTCGATGTGGGGAACGCGCGGAGCGTGCGAGTCCTATGGGAAGTCAGGCGGGCAAGACGACACGATCGAATTCGCCGTCGTGCGCGCCCAACAGGAAGGCGTCCCACTCCTCCGGTGTGTAGGTGAGCGTGACTTCGCCGTGGCGCAGTGTGGTGTGGCCGTCGGCGGCGGGGTGCGCGCTCAATTCGCCATCCGATCGCCCGCGGATGCGTACCGCGTCGAGGAACGCGGTCCATTCGGCTGCGGTGACGGTGATGACGGGCTCTTCGGCATGGCGGTTTGCCGGGTCGCGGCGATATTTGCTGTCACGGATGAGCACCGCATCACCATCGAACCGGACCTCGACGCATTGGTTGCCATTGTTCGATCTGGTCGATGTGAACCAGCCGGTGCGTACCGGCCGTGCGGTGATGGCCATGGGCAGGATTTTACACGCGGGAATAGCGCCTGATCAGGGCCAATGACTCCACTCTCGACAAGGATTGGTCCACCGCGCGCAGGTAGGCGAAGCGTAGATCGCGGACCAGATCCGGGTCCTCGACGGCCCCGCCGAACACCGCGCTCTCCACCCAGCCGAAGGTCGGCAGCTGTTCGCCCGCGAAGTCGATGAGGTGGAAACTGGATCCGCCGAGCACCGCGCCGGCGGTGGCCGCGAACGGGATCACGCGCACCTCGACGGTGTCGAGTTCCTCGATCAGGTCGGCCAGATAGTCCAACTGCCCGCGCAGCACGTCCGGACCTCCGGTCTGCTGTAGCAGCGTGCCCTCGCCGAAGACGGCGGTGAGTTCCACCGGGTCCGCGCCGCGCAGCCGCTCCTGGCGCCGCATCCGGATCGCCACCAGCTGTTCGACCTGGACCGGCCGGATCATCACGTCGGCGCTGATCAGCGCGCGAGCGTAGTCCTCGGTCTGCAACAGACCCGGCACGACGAGGCTGTCGTAGCTGCGGATGCTCTGGGCGCCGGATTCCATGCCGTACAGCCGTTGCAGCTCGGGTCCGATCAATGCCGAGGACTTCGCCCACCAGCCACGCTGCTTGCTGGCCTCCAGCAGGGCCAGCAATTCCACGCGCTCCTCGGCTTCCACGTCGAGCAGTTCGAGCACCGGACCGATGGTCTTGGTGGTCAGTACCCGCCTGCCCTTCTCCACGTGCGACCAGTTGGCCGGGGTGAAGCCCACCTGTCTGGCGAAACCCGCGGAGTCGAACCCGCGCTGTTCCCGCAGTTCACGCAGCCGCAGCACCAGCTCCCAGCGGGCAACGGTAGGCGAGACGGGTGCCATGTGTCGGGATGCTACGCCGACTCGGACGCGCGGGGCGGTGACTATTGTCAAGCATCTTGCCCGCGACTAGGGTCGAGACAGCGATCGATTCTTCCGAGCACGCGTCCCACCACTGCGAGGCGAGGTTGTTCGTCATGGGTACATCGCGCATCGAATCGGGCAGGCATCTCGCGTCCACGGATTTCCCGTCGATCCAGGACGCGTTCGCTCGCTGCCGTCGCTATCGCGGCGACCACGGGCTGTACGGACTCGTGGACCCGATCCTTGGTCGCATCATGCTGGAAGTCGGCTCGGTCGGAGCGGTCGTGATGCCCGCGGAGTTCGGCCGCCGGGTGCTCGAGCGGCTCGCCGCCGGTCCCGAACCTCGGCCCGGCCCGGTCATCGCGCATCCACGCGCGTGCCGCTGGACCTTCCTGACCGGCCCCACCGACAACTCGTATCTGGACACCGGGCTGTTCGCCGACCTCTTCCGGATCTGCGCGTCGATCGCACTGCCGGGCAGCCACATCGTGCTGCCGTCGCCCGCCGACGAGCACGGCGGCTACCGAACCTGGGTCGTGGCGCCGGACGGCGACTTTCGCCGCGACTTCGCCGAGGTGATCGCCACGACCCGGGCGTGCGCCTCGGCTACCGGGGCGTCGGCGCGGGTGGCGGAGTGAGGGTGACGCTGTACTTGTCCTGCAGCTTCTGATTCCACTCGCGCTCGCACTGCTCGATCTTGGACTGATCGTTGTTCGCTTTGTTCACGCAGTCCACGAAGTCCTTGCCGCCCGAGTTGATGAAGAAGTTGTAACCCACGACGGTGAGCAGCACGGCGCCGACGATGCCGAGCGCGCCGAGGACGATGCCGGTGATCGCCATACCCATACCCCCCGCGGTGCCCGCGCGGGCCTTGAACACCGCGACGATGCCCAGGATGACCGCGAAGATGCCGCAGAGATAGCCGCCGATGATCGTCCAGAAGAACAGCAATGCGAGGATGCCGAGCACCAGCGCGGTGATCGCCAGGCCGCGGCCCTTCGGCGATTCCTGCCAGTAGTCGGGCCGGCCCGGATACTGACCGCCCGGTGGCTGTGGGTATTGCCCCGGCGGCGGGTACTGACCGGGCGGCGGGGGCGGATATTGCGACATGGACTTCCTCTCCGTCGGTGCCTCGCGATGCTCGGTCCGGACGAGGTGGTCCGGGGTGCGCGGCGGTCGCCTACTGATCGCGCTTCCCGAGGACGGATGTTAATGCGAACCGGCTACTGGGCGCCGAGCCGCGCGTGCATCTCCCAGATCAGAACTTCCGACGGCTGCCGCGCCACCACGCGTTGGCCGCCTGACCTGGTCAAACGCACCGCGTCCCCCTTATACAACGGGCCGACCCCCTCCATGTCCACCTCCCCGCGCGCTACGAACAAGTGCAGGTACGGCGCATCGGGTAGGTCGATCACTTGCTCGGCGCCCGGCTCCGCGCTCGTCATGCGCGCCACGTGCAGCGCCGAATGGCTGCTGTTGATGGCGATCGCGGTGCGATCGCGGTAGCGGGGCAGGCCCGAGGCGACCGTGACCAGACCGCCTCCCGCGAGCTCGTCGTCGATTTCGAGCTGCTCGTAGCCCGGGGTCAGCCCGGGCTCGTCGGGCACCACCCACATCTGCACGAAATGCACCGGCTGCTCGTGTTCGGGAATGCGGCCGTCCAGACGCCACGAGTCGTTCTTCTCCGAATGCAGGATGCCGGTGCCCGCGCTCATGCGCTGGGCCAGGCCCGGGTAGATGACACCGCTGTGGCCGAGGGAATCCTGATGCACCAGGCTGCCACCGAGTACCCAGGTGACGATCTCCATGTCCCGATGCGGGTGGGTGTCGAATCCCTGCCCGGGGGACACGATGTCCTCGTTGTTGACCAGCAGCAAGCCGTGGTGGGTGTTGTCGGGATCGTAATGTTCCCCGAAGGAGAACGAATGCTTCGAATCCAGCCAGGAGACCCGCGTCTTCATGCGGTCGCCGCCACGGTGGACATCGATGTGTGGTGTCGTGAGTGTGGACATCATGGTCCTCCTCTCGGGACCGTGCACCGATCGCCATTCAGGGTAGGAGCACTTCCGCCGCGGTACTCCGCATTCCTAGTAAATTGTGCCGCACTCGGCATTTTACGCGAGCGACCGGAAGGTGAACGGCAGGCGAGCAGAACCAACCGGTACGTCGAAACGTCGGGCCACCTCGTCGGATATCCCGGCCCGGCCCCGATTGCCAAGCGTCACAACGACAACCGGAGGTAGCGACGTGCTGGACCCCGATGACCTCGCCCTGATCGAACAGCAACTCCGCAGCGAAGCACACCGGGATGGCATCGCGCATTTCGTGGTCGGCGTCGCCGTGTTCCGCGAAGGCAGGCTTCTGGTGGTGCGCCGCGTCGCCGACGACTATCACGGCGGTATGTACGAACTGCCCGGCGGTGGTGTCGAAACCGGCGAGACATTCGCCGAGTGCGTCGAACGAGAATTGCTGGAGGAAACAGGGCTGCGGATGCGCGCGGTCCTCGACTTCCTCGGTGGATTCGATTACGCCACCCGTACCAAGTCGAAAGTGCGGAAATACAGCTTCGTCGTGGAGGCGGAACCCGGCGATGTCGCCCTCGCGCCGGGCGAGCACGACGCGTTCGCCTGGATCGACGCGGGCACGCTCGACGAGCTGCCGATGGCGCCGGACATGCGCGCGACGGTGAGCACGCTGGTCGACCGGGTCTGAGACGCTGTCGGCGCCGACGCGCGTGGTGCGGCGTGGTCGGCGAACACAGTACGCTCGCGAACGTGTCGACTGGTCACGCCGAAGGCCTCACTCCCGCAGAGCAACGGCCGGGTGGACTGCGCGCAACACTTCGGCAGAGTCCGGGCGTGTCGCGGCTGGCCGTGGTGCGTTTCGCAGGGCAATTCGGCGACGGGATGTTCCAGGCGGCCCTGTCCGGCGCGATTCTGTTCAACCCCGAACGGCAGACCGATCCGCTGGCCATCGCGGCGGGCTTCGCGGTGCTGCTGCTGCCGTATTCGCTGATCGGGCCGTACGCGGGCGCACTGCTGGATCGCTGGGACCGGCGCACCGTGCTGCTGGTCGCCAACGTGCTGCGCGCGGTGCTGATCGCGCTGGTCAGCGCAGGGCTGCTGGCCGGGGCCGGCGAGACGCCGCTGCTGTTGCTGGCTTTGGCGGTGGTGGGCGTCAGCCGATTCGTCCTCGCGGGCGTCTCGGCCGCGCTGCCGCGCGTACTGCCGCAGGCGTGGCTGGTGCCGATGAACTCGGTGCTGGCCACAGTGGCCTCCGGGTGCGCTGGTGCCGGTGCGGCCGTCGCGGTGGGTGTGATCGGACTGATCGGGGCGGGAGACTTCGCCTCGGCGGTCGCAGTGGCGATCAGCGGTATCGGGTCGCTGCTGGGCGCGGCGCTGGCGGCGGGGTTCCGGCCGCGCGTGCTCGGCCCGGCGCCCGGCGCGGCGAAGGGCGACAACACCGTGCACGCGATCGCTACCGGTCTGCGTACCGGGGCCACGGCGGTGTGGGAATCGAAAGCGGTCACGACGGCGATGCTGGGCATCGGCACCCATCGGATCGTCTTCGGCATGAATACGCTGATCATGGTGCTGGTGCTGCGCCAGACCCCGGTGGACGGCTCCGGGCTCAGTGGTGGCCTGGTCGGTTTCGGCGTCACGATCGCCGCCACCGCGGCGGGCATGCTGGTGGCCGCCGTCGTCGCGCCGCTGCTCATTCCGCGGCTGGGCCGCGCGCGCACCGTGGTGGCCGGTCTGATCACCGCGATGCTGGTGCAACTCACGCTGGTCACGCCGATCGCGTTCGCCGACTCGGCCGCCGCGGTGGAGCGTGCGCACGAACTCCTCTTGATCGGTGCGTTCCTGCTGGGACTCGCCGGGCAGACGATCAAGCTGACCGGTGACGCGACCATGCAGATAGACATCGACGACGCCCGCCGCGGACAGGTGTTCGCGTTGCAGGACACGGTGTTCAATGTCGCGTTCGTGCTGGCGATCGTGATCGCGGCCCTGATCATTCCGAACGACGGCCGATCGGCGATCGTGGTGCTGGCCGGCGCCGCCATCTACGCCGCGGGGATCGTGGCCATCGCGCTGAACACGCGCCGCCGCGCGGTCAGCTGAGCAGCGGATCGTCGCCCGGGTCGCGCCGGTCGCGGTTCAGGTGTGCGAGGTGCTCGGGCAACGCGTCGTCCTCCGAACGATCGGCATCCCGCCGCGAATCCGATAGTCGCGCTTCGCCGAGCAGACGATCCGGTGCCTCCGTGTCCGTGCGCACGCTCCAGTCCAGCGGCTCGCTCGCCGTATCGCCGGGTAGGCCGGTGATCTGATGGTTCCACGTACCGAGGCCGGTGGGATCGGTGAAGAAATGGTCGAGCACGCCGTCGTCGTCCAGATCCAGCGCGGCGATATCGGCGCGGCCCGAACCAGCCGAATCCCACAGCGCGTCATCGGCGATGCCGTCTCCGTCGAAGTCCAGCCGCACCGCGTCGGCCGCGCCCGTGTCGCCGAGTTCCAGGTCGGCCTCGCTCGTCCAGACGTGCACGACTCCGTCACCGGTGCCGAACACGTACTCGATCTCGTTCATATGTCCTTGGACGCACGCGGCCCGGCGCCGGTTCCATTGCGCGGGTCTTTTTCGATTCGCCGTCCCCGTTTCCAGCGGTTGTTCCGGTAAGTTGGCTCGTCAGCAGCCGACCGACAGGAGACAACACGACATGGGTTCTCCGGTGCACGACCCCGATGCGGTACGAGAACTGCTGAGCGCGTGGGAGGCTCGGTCCGCCACCGGACATCCGATCGCCTGACGAGCGCGGCCGGGCCGACCTGATGCGCGCATCCGGAAGCAAATCGCCTTGTGTACCCGCCTTATTCGGCGCACTGCTCGTCGGCGTCCTCACCGTACCGACGCCCACCGCGCAGGCCGCACCGTTTCCGTGGGCGCCGCCGCCGGTCAACAGTTGCGGTGAAATCGGTTTCGACCCGCTCAACCGCGAACCCGATCCCGCGCAGCCTCCGCCGCCACCGCTGCCGCCGCAGATCGACATTCCCGTCCCGATCCCGGAACTCACTCCGGTCCCCGTGCCCGACCCACCGCACGACAACACACGGATCTTCCCGGATCCGCTGCCGGAGAATCCGTGTGAAAACCCGTGCCCGGACATCAGGGACTACCCCGCACATCCCGAGCCCGATCCCGATCCCAGCCCGACGCCCGAGACGGGCACCGACGAGAAACCCGGCTCCTCCGGCTCGTCATCCGGATCCGGTTCGGGCAGCGGTTCCGGCTCCGGTTCGAACGATGACTCCGGTTCTTCCTCCGGTTCCGGGTCGCCGGTCAAACTGCCGCGCATCGAATTCAAGCCGGAGACCGAGCCGATTCCGGTCCCGGTTCCCGGAGGGCCCGGCGAGGAGCCACAGCCCGCTCCGCCGCAGGTGGTACATCCGGCCGAACCCGGCCCGCTCGCGGCTCCGGTGGCCGCGCCGACGGTGGAGTCGGTCCAACTGGTCGGCCAGGTGACCGGACACGGCTCGGAGAACCGCACCGACATGCGCTGGCAGGTCGACGGCACCGATCTCGGCCTCATGTGGGAGACGACGCCCGGCGAGATCGCCGTGGTTTTCGGCGACACCTTCGGCAAGGGCTGGGGTGTCGGCGGCGCGGGCAACGACGACCAGGACTGGCGCAGCAACGTCATCGGTTTCAGCACCGACCGCGATCTGTCCGACGGCCTGACGCTGGACACCTTCGCGCAGGACAGCCGCTGCCACGCCGCTGAGATCCTGGGCAGCCGCAAGATCAAGAACTGGGAGACCACCACCATCCCGACCTCCGGGTTCGCCATCGGGAATCGGCAGTACCTCAGCTACATGTCGGTGAACAGATGGAGCCGCATACCGGGTCTGTGGTGGACCAACTACGGCGGCCTCGCCTATTCCGACGACCGCGGGCGCACCTGGAAGAAAGACCAGCACGCCAAGTGGGAGAACCTGTTCGGGCTCGGCAAGTTCCAGGTCGCGGCGATGGTGCCGCAGGGCGATTACGTCTACATGTTCGGCACACCCAACGGACGCATCGGCACGATCGCGCTGGCGCGTGTGCCGAAGCACCAGGTGCTGAACAAGTCCGCGTATCAGTATTGGGTGGGCGGCACCTGGGCGCCCACCGCCGAGAACGAGGCCACCCCGTTGGTGCTCGGCATCGCCAGCGAGCTCTCGGTGCGCTACGACCGGAAGACCGAGCAGTGGCAGATGGTGTACCTGGATTCGGCCCGGGGCGCGATCGTGCTGCGTACCGCGGCGAGCCCGCAGGGTGCGTGGACGGACGCGATCCCGCTGGTGTCCACCGCCGACTACCCGAAGTCCTACGGCGGGTTCATCCATCCGTGGTCGACCGGCGAGGACCTGTACTTCATGCTCTCGGCGTGGGACAGCTACAACGTGTACCTGATGCACGCCCGGCTCCAGCCGGGAGCGAACCGGGGTCAGCCCGCCCGCACGAACCGCACGGGTTGACCGGGCCGCGTCTGCGCGATGGCGTCGACGTCGGCGTCGACGACCACCGCGACCACCGGATATCCGCCGGTGACCGGGTGATCGGCCAGGAAGACGACCGGTTGTCCGCTCGGCGGCACCTGGATCGAGCCGAGCGCCATGCCTTCGGTCGGCAGTTCGCGAGTGACCTTCCTGGTCAGCGCCGGGCCGGTGCGACGTTCCAATCGGGCGCCGATCCGGTCGGTGTCGGGGGAGATCTCCCACTCGCCCGCGAACAAGGCCGTGGCGTCGGCGAACCAATCGTCGCGCGGACCGAGCACAGCGCGCACGGTGACGACGTCCGCGGGTAACTCGGCGACAGGGGCGAAGTCCACGACCGGGATCGTGTGCGGAGAAGATCCGACCGGGAGGCGATCACCTTTCCGCAGCGGTTCCGGCCCCAAACCAGACATGGTGTCGCGGCTACGGGAACCGAGCGTCTCCGGCACGTCGATGCCGCCGCGCACCGCGACATAGCTGCGGAGCCCGACCGACGCGTAGCCCAGCCGCAGCGCCTGTCCCGGTTCGAGTTCCAGCACGCTCGCGTGACCAACGGGCCTGCCGTCGACGGTAGCGGGGGCCGGAGCACCCGTCACCGCCAGCATGACGTGCTCCTCGGCGTGCAGCGCGAGGCCACCGAGCAGGACTTCGATCGCCGCATGCCCCTCCGGGTTGCCGACCAACCGATTGGCCAGTCGCAGCGACCCGCGATCCGCCGCCCCCGCGGGCCCGACACCGGAATCGAACCAGCCCGGCCGCCCGAGATCCTGGATGGTCGCCAGCGGACCGACCGCTTCGACGACGATCATCCGCCGTCCCTCGCGTCGAGGAATCGAACCGTGGCGCCCGCGCGGATCAACGCGGGCGGGTCGCGCTCGACATCCCACATCCTGAGGTCGGTGGTCCCGATCAGCTGCCACCCACCGGGCGTGCTCCGCGGATACACCGCACTGTATCCACCGGCAAGGGCGACGGCGCCCGCCGGAATCGATGTACGCGCCTGCGCTCTGCGCGCGACGGACAACCGTCCGTCAGGCGATTCCAGGTAGCCGAAGCCCGGCGCGAATCCGACGAATGCACACCGCCACACCGTCCCGGTGTGCGCGGCGATCACTTCCGCGGTCGTGACGTCCAGCATCCTGGCCACGTCGTCGAGGTCGGCGCCGTCGTAGCGCACCGGAATCGACACCGGTTCGACGCGGAGAGCTTTGTCGGCCGATGTTCCACGGGAAACAGCGGCCGACCGCTCGGCGTTCAAGGTGACCAAGAGCGTGGTCAGCGACCGGTGGACCGCTTCCGCGGCGCGCGGTGAATCGAGCGTCAGAAGTACGGTTTCCGCGGCCGGAAGGAAGTCCTGCACGCCGGGTATCGGACGCTCCCGCAGCGCGGTGACGAGCTCCACCACCGTGTCTCGCCGAGGGGGAGTGATCAGCAACGCCCGATCACCCGCCGACCGGATCGCTTCCTCGGCCGCCTTCCGCTGCGCGTGCGTCACCGCGCCCGTGGTCTTCATCTCGCGGCCTCAGCCGAACGACTCCACCGGCACCCCGACTTCGTCCAGCGCGGTGCGGATGTGCCGGGCCATCTCCACCGCCGCGGGCGAATCGCCGTGCACGCAGATACTCGCGGCGCGCACCGCGACCTCGCCGGATCCGTCGGCAGTGCGTGTGGCTCCCGACTTGGCGATCGAGATCGCTTGAGCCACCGCGTCCTGCGGCCCCAATACCGCCCCCGGCGTGCCGCGCGGTGCCAGCGAGCCATCGGGGGTGTACGCGCGGTCGGCGAATCCTTCTCCGACGAAGCGCACCCCGGCAGCCTCCGCTGCCGACTCCAACTGCGTTCCGGCGGGGCCGAGCAGGGCCAGCCGCGGGTCGTACTCCGCCATCGCGGCCAGCACCGCATCGGCCAGCTTCCGATCGCGCGCGGCCGAGTGATAGAGGGCCCCATGCGGTTTCACGTAGCGCACCCGGTCTCCTGCGGCCTTCGCGAAAGCGTCGAGGCCGCCGATCTGATACAGCACCTCGTCGCGCAGCTCACCGGGCGCGACGGCGATCTCGCGCCGACCGAAACCGGCCAGATCGCGATAACCCACATGGGCGCCGATCCGCACTCCCTTCTCCACCGCGAGCCCACAGGTCCTGCGCATGATCGCGGGGTCACCCGCGTGGAATCCGCAGGCGATGTTCGCGCTGGTGACGATGTCGAGCATGGCGGCGTCGTCGCCCATCGTCCACGGCCCGAAGCCCTCGCCGAGATCACTGTTCAGATCCAGCGCCATGTGCGTCCTCCCAGCGGTGTGTGACCGGCCTTTCGATTCTCGTGCTCGAGCGTTCACCCAGGCAAGGACGGCCGATCCGCGCGACCTGGGTCACAGCGCACGAGTCCGGGGCCCCGGGCCAAGTACGCTCGATCCAATCATGGCCACGTATTTCGATCCGAAGTCCTGGTCGCCGCTTCGGGCCGTCGATCTCGGAAAGCGTCTGTTCGATCAGTCCTGGCTGGAGCAGTGGGTCACGCTCAGCACGGCCTGGATGGATCCGGTCGCCGACCTCGGCGCGGGCACGGTCACAGCGCTGCTGCCGGACGTGCTGATGACCATGCTCAGCGAGGGCATCCTGAGCCGGTTCGGCGGACAGGAGGTCAGCGCGACCCTGCTCGGTCACGACCTGCACGCCACCTTGCAAGTGCTGAAGGTGCGCCGTCGCGGCGCGCACTTCCAGACCAAGACCGTGCTGTCGCGGCTGCGGTGGGACGATCACGCGATCGAGTCCGTGACGGTGATCGCGCACGGCGTCCGCCTGATTCCGGGCGTGCCGACGAAGGTGCGCACCGCCCGGCTCGACCTCATCGGCACCGTCACCACGGCGGCGCTGGTCGGATGGCTCAACACCCAGCCGCTGGACTGGGACTTGGACGTGCACTCCGGCGGGCTGATCCGAGCAAGGCACCGCAGACGACTGGTCACCGCCCTGGTGGACGCGTCGGTCACGGACAACCGCCTGGACATCGCGGTACGGCGAGTGACCTGGCTCGGCTTCCGCGTTCCGCGCCGCATGATCGACGTCCCCGTTCTGCCACTGGAGCACCTGCCCGAGAACGCGCGGATTGTACGCGCCCAACGGGAAGGCGACCTGATCCGCTTCCGCGTCGAACTGCCGGAAATCGCCGGGTCCTTCGACCTCGCCCAGATGCGCTCGGCGATCCTGGCCGGCACCACCCTGATCGTCTTCTGACCTGCTCAGGCCTGCGTCTTCCACCATTCGAGCAGCGCCGCCTCGGCTTCGTCCCGGCTGAGCGGGCCGTGGTCCAAGCGCAGTTCCTTCAGGTGGCGCCAGGCCCGGCCCACCTCGGGGCCCGGGGGCAGGCCGAGCAGCTCCATGATCGCGTTGCCATCCAGGTCCGGGCGGACCTTGGCCAGATCCTCCTGCTCCCGCAACCGCTCGATCCGCGTTTCCAGTTCGTCGTAGGTGGCGCGCAGCGCGGCGGCCCTGCGCTTGTTGCGAGTGGTGCAGTCGGCCCGGACCAGCTTGTGCAGGCGGGGGAGCAGCTCGGCGGCGTCGGTGACGTAGCGACGGACCGCGGAGTCGGTCCACTGGCCCTTGCCGTAACCGTGGAAGCGCAGGTGCAGGAAGACCAGCCGGGCGACGTCCTCGGTGAATTGCTTCGGGTACTTCAGCGCGCGCATCCGTTTGCGCACCATCTTCGCGCCGACCACCTCGTGGTGGTGGAAGCTGACGCCACCGCCCGGCTCGTTGCGCTTGGTGTCGGGCTTGCCGATGTCGTGCAGCAGCGCGGCCCAGCGCAGCACCAGGTCGGGGTCGCCCTCCTCTTGGTCGATGGCCTGTTCGAGCACGGTGAGCGAATGCCAGTAGACGTCCTTGTGCTGGTGGTGCTCGTCGATCTCCAGCTTCATCGCGGGCACCTCGGGAAGTACCCGCTGCGCCAGCCCGGTCTCACACATGACGTTGATGCCGTCGATCGGATGCGCCCCGCCGATCAGCTTGTCCAGCTCCACCCGCACCCGCTCGGCGGTGATGCGGTCGATCTGGTCGGCCATCTCGGTGATCGCGGCACGGACGCGGGGATGCGGCTCGAACCCCAGCTGGGAGACGAACCGCGCGGCGCGCAGCATCCGCAACGGATCATCGTTGAACGAATCCTCCGGCGCGGCAGGCGTGTCCAGCACGCCGTCGAGCAGCGCGGTCATGCCGTCGAGCGGATCGACGAACTCCAGCGCGCCGTCCGCGCCGATCTTCACCGCCATCGCGTTCACCGTGAAGTCGCGGCGGACCAGGTCTTCCTCGAGCGAGTCGCCGAAGGTCACCTCCGGGTTGCGGGACACCCGGTCATAGCTGTCGGCGCGGAACGTGGTGATCTCCAGTTGCTGCCGGTCCTTGGCCGCGCTGACCGTGCCGAACGCCAGGCCCCCGGTGTCCCACAGATGGTCCGCCCATCCGCGCAAGATGTCCTGCACCGCGTCCGGCCGCGCGTCGGTGGTGAAATCCAGGTCGGTCCCCAGCCTGCCGAGCACCGCGTCCCGCACGCTGCCACCCACCAGGTACAACTCGTGCCCCCGCGCCGCGAACATCTCGCCCAGCGGCGTCAGCACATCCGACAGCCCCCCGAGCGTCACCGCCGCGGCGGCCAGCAATCGGGTACGTCTATCCAGCACAGCGTCCTTGGACTTCGGCGCAACCACGAATGAGCAGCTTACCGAGCCATGCCAACGGTTATCGCAGCCAAGTCCGCCGCGGCAGCCCAGATATATAAGGACACCGACATCAACCCAGCCAGCGGCGCCCGCACACCCGTCAGCCACGCACCGAATCCGCTCCGTGCACCGAACCAGTTCGAGCCGAGACGCCGGTACCTCCGAGCCACAGGCCTGCGGTGACCGCCGATCGCTCGGAGGCGCGTGCACCGAACCACGAAGGTCCGGGCAGAACGAAGCCCGGCATCCGCCTGCGGCGGAGCGACCCGCACAACCACGAACGCACACGTCGACCAGCCAACACATCCACGACGCATCACCAGCACCAATCGACATGCGCCCAGCACTACACACACCGAGGTCCGGATACTCGGATATCAGCGCCCCGGCGCACCTCGACCACGACCTTCGAGCGAAGCGAGACCGAGCATCCGTCGTTCGCGGCCCGGCTCCCGCCCAGGCGACCGCCTCGAAGTCGCCAACGGCCGTCACCCGCACGAAGGCCGCGGACACACGGCTCGAAGTCGCGGCCGAACAAATACCGTCCTGAACCGAGCATCCTCCGATCACCGCCCGTGCCGCGCAGAACGACCGTCAAAACCACGTCGAACCACACCTGCCGACCGATCCGACACCCGGCCGCCCCACTCGCCCACACCCGGTCCGCGCTCCGGCACCTACGCGCCCAGCGCACCCTGACCACGACTTTCGAGCGAAGCGAGACCGAGCATCCGTCGTTCGCGGCCCGGCTCGCGTTTGCGCCGCCGCCGCGTACGCGACGAAGGAGCAAGCGGCGGCCGCGCAAACGCGAGCCCCAAAGGGGCCGCGAACACGCCGCGACGAAGTCGCGGCAAATTCAACACAGTAGGATTGCCAGGTGTCTCCGGCCGATCGCGCGAACAGTCGACGCCGCCAGCCTCGGCGCCGCGGTTCGGCCGCCAATGCCGCGAAGCCGCGGATGCGCACGGTGCGGGAGACTTCCGCAGGTGGACTGGTCGTCGACGGCCTGGACGGTCCACGGGAAGCGCGAAGCGCGGCCCTCATCGGACGCACCGATCGCCGCGGGCGGTTACTGTGGTCGCTGCCCAAAGGACATATCGAAGAAGGTGAGACCGCCGAGCAGACCGCGATCCGCGAGGTCGCCGAGGAGACCGGCATCAACGGTGTCGTGGTCGCCGAACTCGGCAGCATCGATTACTGGTTCGTGACCGACGGTCGGCGGGTACACAAAACGGTGCATCATTATCTGCTGCGTTCGGTCGGTGGCGAACTGTCCGACGCCGACGTGGAAGTGACCCAGGTCGCCTGGGTTCCGTTGAGTGAACTGGATTCTCGGTTGGCCTACGCCGATGAGCGGCGGCTGGCGGAGATGGCGAACAAGCTGATCGACCGGATGGAGACCGGCAAGCGATGACGCGTGGACTGTTCCGGATCTTCGTGGCGGTCCTGACCATCCTCGGCCCCGTGACGACGCTGCCACTGCTCGATTCCGCGGCGGCGGGAGCGCAACCGACCGGGTCCGGCACCTCGACGAATCCCAAATTCCTGAAGCTGTCCCTCGATTCGGTGACGCCGACCACAGTGACCGCGGGCAGCGATTCGGTGCTCACGGTCGCGGGCACGGTCACCAATATCGGCGATCGTGTGGTGGACGACGTCAGCATCCGTGTCCAGCGGGCGGCGGCGATCACCACACCGATCGGGTTGCGCGCCACCTTGCGCCTCGATGAGGTCAACTACGACGTGAACGGCGACTTCGAAGATGTCGCGCAGCGGCTGAACCCGGGGCAGCGCAAACAGTTCACGCTGAGCATCCCGTTGCGTTCCGAGACCGGCGCCACGTCGCTGCGGATCACAGAGCCGGGCGTCTACCCGCTGCTGCTGAACGTCAACGGCGAACCCGCTTACGGCACGCAGGCCAGGCTCGACGACGCGCGATTCCTGCTCCCGGTGCTCGGCGTGCCGCCCGCCGCGAGCGATGGAGCCCCGTCGGTATCGGCGCCCACCGACGCTCCGGTGGCGACCACGCTGCTGTGGCCGCTGGCCGACCGGCCGCGGCAGGTCGGGGGTCGTCCGGGCAGCGTGGACGGCAAGGTCGAGCTCACCGACGACGAATTGGCCGCCTCACTCGGCAAGGGCGGCCGTCTCGATCAACTGCTGGCCGCGCTGGAGGGGACGTTGAACCCGAGCGCGGGCCGCAGCACCGATCTGGCCTCGGCCGTGTGCCTCGCCATCGACCCGGACCTGCTGCTCACGGTGCGCGCGATGACCAAGGGTTACCGCGTGCTCGCCAGTCCGTCCGATCCCGACGGCGCGACCAGAGCGGGTGCGGGCGCTGAACAGGCCCAGACCTGGCTGGACCGGCTTCGCGCCATGGCGGGGTCGATGTGCACCGTGGCACTGCCGTTCGCGCAGGTCGATCTCACCGCGCTGGCCGCGGTCAACGATCCGGCACTGTCCGCGCGCGCGATCAACGAACCGGCCGAGATCATCGACTCGATCCTGTCGACCCGGTCGGTGCGCGGGGTCAGCCTGCCGGATTCCGGCAGCATCGATGACGGCGCGGGGGCCCTGTTGCGCAGTCACGGTTTCGGTACCGCCGTGCTCGCGTCGACGGCGGCCGTTCCGCAGGGAAGCGTGGACTGGGCGCAGTCGAGCAGTGAGAGCGGCCGAGCCGCATCCGGTGGGAACGAGGTTCTCTCCACGGCCGACCCGGCGATTCCGGAAGCGGTACGCCTGCCCGATATCACCGCGAGCCAGCCGACAGCACCGGCGCCCGCACCGCAGGTCACGGGCAATACGGTGCCCACCGCGAGTGCACCCGCGCCCGCCGCCGACCCCGCGCTGCACGCGGTGACGTTCGACATCTGGTCCGCGACCGCGCTCGCCGCGGTGGGTTCGAACCCGCCGACCCCGCCGTTCACCCCGTCCCGGGTCCGCTACGACGTGACCAACGACTCACGAGCGGCGCGCTTGCAGGACGCTCTCGGAGCGATTTCGTGGAAGGCGCTGCACCCGGAGGCGAACCCGTCGCGCTCGCTGTTGCTCGTTCCGCCGCAGCAATGGGGTGCGAACCGGGACGAGGCGACCGCACTGCTGCGCCAAGTCGACCAGCTGCTGCGCGGCAACCTCGCCACCGCGCGTCCGTTCCACGATCTGGTGACGCTGCCGCCGGACCCGCGGCCCTACGAGCTGGACTATCTGCCGCAGGCGGCGCAGGACGCGGTGCCGGACCGATTCCTGCCGCCGGTACGCGAGCAGAGTCGCCGGATCACCGAGATGATGCGCGCGTTGGTGGACGTGCCGGAGGCCGAGCCGACGCCGCACGACTTCCTGACGCCGCTGCGCGACGACCTGCTGCGCGTACTGAGCCTCTCGGATCGGCGCGCGGGCGATGCCGCACCGCCGGACACCTTCGCCCAGCGGCGGCTGGACCAGAACACCCGGACGATGGACAAGCTCTATCGCTCGGTGACCGTGCTGCCGCCGGGCGGTGTGTACACGCTCGCGTCCGAGCAGAGCCCCCTGTTGCTGGTCGCGCGCAACGATCTGCCGGTGGCCATCCGGGTCAGGTTCCGGATCGAGGCGCCTGCCGAGACGAAGATCACCGACCCCGGCGAGCAGCAGCTCCCGGCCAACGGGTCCAGGTCCTTCCAGATCCCGACGGAGGTCAGCGACAGCCGCAACCTCGTCATTCCGATCTCGCTCACCACGCCGGAGGGCGTCGCGCTCGGCAATCCCACGCAGGTCTCGGTGCGTTCGAACGCCTATGGCAAGGCCTTGGCGATAATTACGGGATGCGCCGCACTCCTGCTGCTCCTGCTGGCCGGTCGCCGTTTGTGGCGCCGGTTCCGCGGGCAGCCCGATCCGGCCGACGAGGGATTCGATCCGAGTACCAGGCGCCGGGTCAACCGGTACCGGCGCGCGCGCTCGCGTGTGCTGCGGGCGCAGGAAAAAGAGCAGGAGCACCTCCAGGAGACGCGGTGACGGATCCCGCTCCGACGGGGCCACGTAAACCGCTGCTACCTGCGCCGATGTGGGGTACCGCAGTGTCATGTGGCACGGTGGAGGACAATCACAGTGTTGCCGAGCCGGTCCGATCCGGACGGGGACCACGGACAGAATGTTCGCTGAACACGGCGAACCATTGCGGCGAGCCGCGGCTCACCGCACCGATGGGGGTGCGGAATCCCGGCTGGTACAGGAGGCATGATGAGCGACGATGACATATCGGCTCATCGCCCTCGACCAAGCGACCGGCTCGACGGGCCACCGGTGCGGCGAGCCCCGGTCGCGCCGTGGGAGCGGAGCCCCGCTCCAGCCGAAGCCGAGCACCAGGGTGTGAACGGCGGTCCGTACAACGACGGCCAGGCGCCGAGAGTGCCGCAGGTCAGCCGTCCTCCGGCCGCACCGCAGCCGCGCCCTGGTCAGCACATGCCGCCGCCACCGCCCGCCGGACAACCGAGGCCGCCGGTGCCGCCACCGCCGCGACCCGGCCCCGTACCGAACCAACGCCAATATCCGGCTCCGCCACCGGCGGCCGGTCCTGGCCAGCCCCGCCCCGTTCCGCCTGGACCCAATCGCCAGGTGCCTGCGCCTTCCGGCCCGCCTGGCAATGTCCGGCAGACGCCGCCGCCCCCCGGACCACGTGGGCCGCAGTCCGGCGCCATTCCGGCCGCACCGCGTTCCCCGCAGTCCGGCGGGATCCCGACCACGCCGCGTCCACCTCGTTCCGGCGCCATACCCGCGGTGCCACGGCCTCCGCAGTCCGGTCCGATCCCGGCCGCGCCGCGCCCACCCCGTTCCGGGCCGATGCCTGCGATCACGCCGGAATCCGATCGGGTGCCGCCGCCGCGCTACGCCCCGCCGCAGCCGCAGCAGTTCCCACCGCCGCGTCAGCGGCCGGCCGCCCCGGTACGGCATGAACCCGCGGAACCGGATCGCCCACGGACCAGGGAGTGGCCCGCCGCCACCGGCACCGCAGAGCCACCGAAGGCCGACGAGCCGAAGCAGAGCGCGAATTCCCGGCTGCTCAGCGACTCCGGATCGATCGCGTTCGCGACACTGATCAGCAGGATCACGGGGTTCGGCAAGCAACTGCTGCTGCTGACCGTGCTCGGCCCGGCGATCGCAAGCGCGTTCACCGTCGCCAGCCAGATCCCGAACATGATCGCGGAGTTGGTGCTCGGCGCGGTGCTCACCGCGATCGTGGTGCCCACGCTGGTGCGCGCGGAGCAGGAGGATCCCGATCGCGGAGAGGCGTTCGTCCGGCGCCTGGTGACCGCGGCGTTCGTGGTCTTGGCCACCGCCGCGCTGCTGGCGACGGCCGCTGCGCCGGTGCTGACCACACACGTGTTCCTGTCCGACGACGGCAAGGTCAACACGGCGCTGACCACGGCGCTGTCTTTCCTGTTGCTGCCCGCGATCCTGTTCTACGGCATGTCGGCGCTGCTCACGGCGATACTGAACACCCGGCAGATGTTCAAGCCCGGTGCCTGGGCGCCGGTACTGAACAACCTGGTGGTGCTCACCGTCCTCGGGCTGTACGTCCTGATGCCGGGGGAGATCACGCTGGATCCGGTCCGCATGAGCGACCCGAAGCTGCTGGTGCTCGGCGTCGGCGTCACGGTCGGCGTTGTGGTGCAGGCCGTCAGCCTCCTTCCGGCGATCCGTAGGGCGGGCATCGACCTGCGCCCGCTGTGGGGCATCGATGATCGCCTCAAGCAGTTCGGCGGCATGGGCGCGGCGATCATCCTGTACGTGCTCATCAGCCAGGCGGGCTTCGTCTTCGCCACCCGGATCTCATCGCATGCCGACGCGGCAGGCCCGGCGATCTACAACAACGCGTGGCTGCTGCTGCAACTGCCGTACGGCGTCCTCGGTGTCACGGTGCTGACCGCGATCATGCCCCGGCTGAGCCGCAACGCCGCCGCCGACGACACGCCCGCGGTGGTCGACGATCTCTCCGCGGCCACCCGGCTGACCATGATCGCTCTGGTGCCCGTGGTCACCTTCTTGACGTTGGCCGGTCCGCAGGTCGGACAAGCCCTCTATGGCTACGGCAACTTCGGATCGGACGCCGAACGTCTCGGTCTCGCGGTCAGCTGGTCGGCGTTCGCACTGATCCCGTACTCGCTGGTGCTGATCCACTTGCGCGTGTTCTACGCCAGGGAGCAGGCGTGGATTCCCACTTGGATCATCCTCGGCATCACCGCCGCCAAGATCGTCTTCTCCGCCCTGGCTCCGGTGGTCACCGACTCCGAGCACGTGGTTATCGCGCTCGGTGTCGCGAACGGCCTCGGCTTCACGGTCGGCGCCGTGGTGGGCGGTTTCCTACTGCACCGCAGTCTCGGCGACCTGCGTATGGCGAACGTCGGCCGAACGGTGACTCGTGTCGTACTTGCGTCACTCGCGGGCGGCGCGGTGATGTGGATCGTGGACCGGGTACTCGGCTTGGATCGGCTGACCGAGTCCTTCGGCGGTCCCGGTTCGCTGATCCGGGTGGCGATCACCGCGATCGTGATGTTCGCGGTGGCCTTCGGCTTGATGCGACTCGCCGGTATTCCGGAGATCGTCGCCATCACCGTGGCCGTCTCGCGGCGCCTCGGCTGGACACCGCCCGCGCCGGAACTCGACCTGGAGAGCCCGGTCGAAGATCCCTACGTCACGCAGGTGCTGCGCAGGCCTGATCCCTACTTGGCATACCCGAGGTTCGATCCGTACATGGACGCCCAGACCATGGTGCTTCCTGTGATCCGACCCGATGCCGTTGACCGCACCGGCAAGGGTGAGTTCCCGTACCCTGTTCGGCAGAGAAGCACAAGTGGCGAATTCGCCGGAACCTCGACATACCAGGGCGAAGGAGGACCGAGGGTGAGCGACGACGCGGTGGGCGGCGTCCCAGCCGCCGATTCTTCTGCGACCACGCCCGGCGGACTGTCCACCGATGTACCGCCGACCGCGGGGGAGCCGTTGGATCCCGCGTACGCGAACAACGGGCCGGGCACGGCCGGACCGGAGCAGGACGCGGCGAGACCGCAAGAGAACCAGCTGCCGCCGCGCGATCCGATGTACGACACCGGGATGATCCCCGTCGGCTCGCCGGAGATGCCGCCGATGGGTGGCGAGAACCTGGGCGCCCGGCGAATCCCGCGCGGCCCCAAGTTGATTCCGGGCGCGTCGGTGGCGGGCGGGCGTTACCGCCTGCTGGCGAGTCACGGCGGCGCCCGCGGCCTGAAGTTCTGGCAGGCGCTGGACATCAAACTCGATCGCGAGGTCGCGCTGACCTTCGTCGACGCCGACCAGAAAGCGACGGAGAACTCCGGGCAGGACGGTCCCCAGGCGATCCTGTCCCGGACGCTGCGCCTCGGCCGGATCAACTCGCCCGGCCTCGCCCGCGTACTCGACGTCGTGCGCGGCAGTTCCGGCGGCATCGTGGTGGCGGAATGGACGCCGGGTCGTTCGCTGCGCGAGATGGCCGAGACGGTGCCGTCACCGATCGGCGCGGCGCGGGCCATCCGCGCCCTCGCCTCGGCGGCCGAGCTGGCGCACCGTGGCGGCGGGTCACTGTCCATCGACCATCCCGACCGGGTGCGCATCAGCGCGTCCGGTGACGCGGTGCTCGCTTTCCCCGGCACGCTGTCGGACTCTGACGCGCAGTCCGACGTCCGCGGTCTCGGTGCGATGCTCTACTCCCTGATCACTGCCCGCTGGCCGATCCGCTCCGGCGGTGTCACGGGCACCGCCGCGACCGTCGGCGGGCTGCGGCTGGCCGATTTCGGACCGGACGGCACGCCGGTGGAACCGCGCCAGATCCGTCCCGAAGTGCCGTTCGAGATCTCCGCGGTCGCCGTGCGCTCGTTGGAGTCGAACAAGGGCGTGCGTACGGCGGCGACGGTCCAGCACGTGCTGGAGCAGGCGTCGGTGGTCGATCAGAAGACCGACTTCATCCCGGTGCTGCGGCTTGGCCAGCGCGCTCCCGCGAACATGGACGACTCGCTCGCCGATCCGGAACTGCTCGCGGCCGAACGCGAACGCTCGCAACGCATGATGTGGATCATGGTCGGCCTCGGCATCCTCGCCGCGCTGGTGGTCGGCGTGGTGATCTGGTGGATGGTAAGCGTGTTCGCGCCGAGCGCTTCCGACGCGCCGCTGAACGAACAGCGCAATATCGGCCTGACGACGAACAACCAACCGGCGCCGACGCCCGCCGCCGCGGGCCCGGGCCTCACCTCGGCCGGTGCGCCGGTTCCGGTGACCGGCGTGTCGGTGTTCTCGCCGGAGGGCACCGCCGACGGCGTCGCCAACGTCCACGCGGTGCTGGACAACGATCCGGGCACCCAGTGGCGCACCGATCAGTACTTCCAGCAGTTCCCGGCGCTCAAGAAGGGGGTCGGTCTGCTCGCCACGCTGCCGGCCCCCGCGAAGCTCACGAACGTCTCGATCAACTCGCCCAGCGCGGGCACATCGGTGGAGATCCGCACGTCGCCCACCGGATCGCCGACGCTGGATCAGACCCAGCTGATCGGTTCCGCCCGGCTGGACGGCGGCGTCACCGATATCCCGGTGCGCGCCGACCAGGCCGCCCGCTACGTGCTCGTCTGGATCACCGGACTGGGGAACTCCGGAGGACAGTTCCAGACCGCCATCGCCGACATCCGTTTCGACGCCGCGCCGTAGCCCGGCCTGCCCGCGCATCGGTCGCGCGGGCCATTCGTCACGCGGCGTCGAACGCCGCGCATTCCTCCGTATCCGGCCCGATCACTTGGTTGCTGCCAAAACGTTACGGGCGATATGATCTTCGCGCGCTCTCAGCAGGGGAGCTTCCCAGGTTTCGGTGTTTCGATCCTGGATGCTGCGAAGTCTCGGTGATGGTCAACCATGCCCGTTGCCGCCGTGAGGGCTCGAGGGGTTGGCATTTGTCGTCCGAAGTGAACGAGGAGCTCGGCAGGGGGGCGTCGCAGCCGGTGATGTGTCGCGAGCGCGCCTTCGAACTCGGTGAACGCACCGATGTGGAGTTGTTGCGGGCGCACGTCGCCGGTGAGCGGTACGCGTTCGCGGAGTTACTGCGCAGACACAACGATCATCTGTGGCAGACCGCGCTGCGCACCTCCTACACGCGTGAGGATGCGGCCGATTCACTACAGGACGCGCTCTTGTCGGCGCATCGCACCGCGGGCTCGTTCCGGGCCGAGGCGGAGGTCCGCAGTTGGTTGCACGCGATCGTGGTGAACGCGTGCCTGGACCGGATCCGGCGGAACAAGACCAGGCGGGCATTGTCGCTGGCGCCGGAGTCGATGCCGGAGCCGAGGGACACCCGCGACGAGATGGCCGAGGTGGAGATGTCGTTGGTCATCGATCGAGCGTTGTTCTCGTTGCCGCCGGATCAGCGGACCGCGTTGGTGGCGGTGGATGTGGAGGGGTATAGCGTTGCCGAAGCGGCGGCGTTGCTCGGCGTGCCCGAGGGGACGATCAAGAGCCGGTGCGCTCGTGCGCGGCAGCGGTTGAAAGAGCGATTGGATTTTCTGCGTGATCCGGGGAACCGGGGTTAGTTGGGATGCGTCATTAACAGTGACGAACCACTGAACGAATCAGAGACAGGCCCCGTAGGCGAGGGGGTCCCCGCGATGTCCGATGCGAACGACGGAGGTGCGATGGCTACCGAGTCCGTGCCGCAGCCTCCGTTCGCGTCGGAATTGCTGGCTGACCTACATGCCGACAACGTAACGCCCGCGCAGCGCGAGCAGTTGTGGCCGATCGTCTCGCGCGACCCGGAAGCGGTGCGGTATCTGCGCGCGCTGGATGACGTGAGTGCCGAGCTGCGTGCCTTGGGTGGGGACGAGCGCATAGTCCATCCGATGCCGGAAGACGTGGCGGCCCGGCTCGCGCGGTTCGTCGACGAGCTGGAGCCACCCGAAGGCGCCACGGTTCATGAGTTTCCGCCCCCGCAAGTAAGCGAATCCGTCCGCGAAGCAAAAGATTTCGAATCCGCGCCGGTGGCTCTGGACGAGCGTCGCCGCGGCAGGTTGCGCTGGTTGGCCGCGGCAGCCGCGGCGATCGTCGCCGTCGTCGGCGCGGGTGTGTGGGCTTCGACGATGCGCAGCGGAGACGACCCAGCGCCCACGGCGCAGCCGACATCGGGAAAAGACGACTGGGGTGACGATCTCACCGCCACCGTGGCCCTCGGCGCGCTGGGCAGGCACAACGTCACCGGAGCCCTGGCCGGCCCGGAAGCGCTCGAGCGTTGCGTACGGGCGAACGGCCTGGACCGCACGATCCTCGGCTCGACCGACATCCGATTCCAGGGCGGCAACGCGGTGCTCATCCTGCTGAACGGCCCCCGCCCGCCGCAGATCACCGCGCTGGTCGTCGGGACCGGTTGCGCTACCGGCGATCCCCAGCGCAAGGCGCTGCAGGACATCGGCTGACCTTGCGATCTGGGCCACCCGCGCGGTGTGACCCCCGCCGACGCGGGAACAACAGCCATTACCCTGTTGTTGACCGACACGTCCGATCGAATATCCCCGGAAGGGCCCCATGAGCGAGCGTAGCGAGCAAAAAAGCGACACCGGCACGCCAGTTCGCGACCTGATCATCATCGGCTCCGGCCCCGCCGGCTACACGGCCGCCGTTTACGCGGGCCGCGCCGAGCTCCAGCCGTTGCAGTTCGAGGGGACCCAGTTCGGCGGTGCGCTGATGACCACCACCGAGGTCGAGAACTTCCCCGGCTTCCGCGGCGGCATCATGGGCCCGGATCTCATGGAGGAGATGCGCGAGCAGGCCAAGCGGTTCGGCGCGGACATCCGCACCGAGGACGTCGAGGCGGTCGACCTGACCGGCCCGATCAAGAAGGTCGTCGTCGGCGGCGAGACCTTCCACGCCTACGCCGTGATTCTCGCCATGGGCTCGGCCGCGCGCTACCTGAACGTTCCGGGCGAGCAGCGGCTGCTCGGCCGCGGTGTCAGCGCCTGCGCCACCTGCGACGGGTTCTTCTTCAAGGGCCAGGACATCGTGGTGGTCGGCGGCGGCGACTCCGCGATGGAAGAGGCGACCTTCCTGACCAAGTTCGCCTCCAGCGTCACCATCGTGCACCGCCGCGAGGAGTTCCGAGCCTCCCGCATCATGCTGGAACGGGCGAAGGCGAACGAGAAGATCAAGTTCGTGCTCAACGCCGAGGTGGCCGAGGTGCACGGGGAGAACAGCGTCACCCATCTGACCCTGCGTGACACCCGGACCGGCGAAACCTCCGAGCTGGCCGCCACCGGCCTGTTCGTCGCGATCGGCCACGATCCGCGCAGCGAACTCGTCAAGGGCCAGGTCGCCTTGGACGACGAAGGATACGTGCTGGTACAGCACCCCACGACCTCGACCGAGATCCCCGGCGTCTTCGCCGCGGGTGATCTCGTCGACCACACCTACCGGCAGGCGATCACCGCCGCGGGCACGGGCTGCCGTGCGGCCATCGACGCCGAGCGCTGGTTGGCCGAGCAGGGCGACATCACCTCGAACACCCTCGCCCACGCGGGTGAGTCGGTGGCCGCCAACTGAGCTCGCGCTGGACGAGCCATACCTTTCCGTCTCGCTGTATCGCAAGGAGAACACCCATGCCCGAGTCCGCCAACACGGTCACCGTCACCGACGCGTCCTTCGCCGACGACGTGCTGCTGAGTGAGAAGCCGGTCCTCGTCGATTTCTGGGCCGACTGGTGCGGCCCGTGCAAGATGGTCGCGCCCGTCCTGGAGGAGATCGCGGGCGCGCACGCGGACAAGCTGACCGTCGCGAAGCTGGATGTGGACGCCAACCCGAGCACCGCCCGCGATTATCAGATCCTCTCGCTGCCCACTATGATGCTGTTCCGCGGCGGTAAGCCGGTCAAGCAGATCGTCGGAGCGAAGGGCAAAGCGGCTCTTCTGCGCGAACTCGAAGACGTCATCTGAGGACGCGCCGTAGGATGCCTGGACCCGGGGATTGTCGAAACCCGGTCCGGGTCTGAGACAATCGACCGACGCTCCGGTCGTGCGAAGGTGTATCCCATCGCATGAGTGGGTACCCGCGGGTTTGACGGAAGGAAAGGGCTCTCACGCATGCACCGACTTCGTCACGGCGATTCCGGTCCAGCCGTTGCAGAGGTTCGGAGCACCCTGGCAAGCCTCGGGTTCCTACACGCGCACATCGCTGCCGACAACGCGGACGCACGCGAATATTGGAAGGACACCGAAGTGTCCTTCGACCATCACCTCGACTCCGCGGTTCGCGCGTTTCAGCAGCATCGCGGTTTACTCGTCGACGGTGTGGTCGGTCCGGCGACCTACCGGGCACTGAAGGAAGCGTCCTACCGACTCGGCGCGCGCACGCTGATCTATCAGCTGTCCGCGCCGCTGTACGGCGACGATGTGGCCACGCTCCAGCGCAGGCTGCAGGACCTCGGCTTCTACGTGCACCGGGTCGACGGCTACTTCGGTCCGCACACCCACGACGCGCTGACCGCCTTCCAGCGGGAGATCGGCCTGTCGGCCGACGGCATCTGCGGTCCCGACACGCTGCGCTCGCTCGACCTGCTCGGCGCCAGGGTGACCGGCGGCAATCCACACCGGATCGCTGAGGAAGAGGTCGTGCACCGGGCTGGGCCGCAGCTGACCGGCAAGCGGATCGTCATCGATCCGGGTCTCGGCGGTCCGGACAAGGGTGGTGCCGTGCCCACCGAGTACGGCGACGTCTACGAGTCGGAGATCCTGTGGGATCTCGCCAGCCGTCTGGAGGGGCGGATGGCTGCCACTGGCATGGAGACCTTCCTGTCGCGGCCGTGGGGCGCCAACCCCACCGACGCCGAACGCGCGGAAACATCCAACGCCTTCGACGCCGATCTGATGATCTCCCTGCGCTGTGCCGCTAACCCGAGCCCGCTCGCCAACGGCGTTGCCGGGTTCTACTTCGGCAACTCACACGGCTCGGTGTCCATGATCGGGCAGGTGCTGGCCGGGTTCATCCAGCGCGAGGTCGTCGCCCGAACGTCGTTGCAGGACTGCCGCACTCACGCGCGAACCTGGGATCTGCTGCGTCTCACCAAGATGCCCACCGTGCAGGTCGACATCGGTTATCTGACAAACGAATACGATGCCTCGGTGCTCACCAACCCGCGTATGCGCGACGTGATCGCCGAAGCCATTCTGATCTCGGTGAAGCGGCTGTACCTGCTCGGTCAGGACGACCAGCCCACCGGCACATACACTTTCGCGGAACTGCTGGCCGAAGAGCTGGCTGCCGCCGACCGGATGTAGCCATCGGTCTTTCGTAAGTCGAAGCGCCCCCTGCCCTTTCCAGCCCGGCAGGGGGCGCTTCGACGTTCAACTCAACGCGCTCCGATACGGGTCGGCGCGGTCATCGACGCCGCCGCGAGCAGCTGATCCAGCGCCCGTTCGACGTCTTCCTTCCAGCCGTGATCGGAGGCGAGCTCCAACCGCAAGCGTGGGAATCGGTGATGCGGGGCCACGACCTCGAAGCCGACATCCTCCAGGAAGTCGGCATCGATCATGCAACTCTCGGGTGAGCATTCGGTCGTCGCGCCCGCCGGGTTCGCATTCTTGATCGGCGCGACGATCCGCTCGAGCAGTGTCATCGAGCCGGACCGCTCCGAGAGCGCCTGCGTGGTCGGGTCGGTGCGGATACCGAAAGCCTCCAGGGCGCGCACGCCGCGACGCACCAGATCGGACACCACGGCCTGAACCAGGCTGTGGGCGACATCGGCATCCTGATAGGGGAATTCGGCCCGCAGCGTGGTCAACAGGATCGCGTCCGGGCTCACGGGGGAGGTGGGGAAGAGCGTGGCGCGCGGCACGGCGCTCGGTGGCGCGTACAAGGCGCAGCCGGCGACGTTGCCGTCGACGTTCGCCACCTGCCCGCACGAACCCCACTCCAGCATGACCGTGGACAGCCAGGCTTCCTTCTCGAACACCGGATCACTGAAGTTGCGCGAGTCCTCGGCCACAGCGGGGTCCATCTCCCAGAAGACACAGCGCCGCGCATGCGCGGGAAGCTTCTCGAGTCCGCCGAGGGTTAGTGCTGTGACGCTGGTCGACACCGCTCTGCTCAGCCTCCAGCTGTCCGATTCATCCACGCTCACGTCGCATCAATGTTTGCTCGCCAGCAAGAATAAGCGATCAACGGGAACCTGCCTCATTCCATGTCGCTGTGCTGTTGGTCGGAAGAACTTGTGTTGCTCCGCCGGGAGCGATAGACGCTCGCAGCCGTGCCGTACCCCTGCCGTCACAGTGACGTTTCGGCCGGGTACTCGCACCTATCGAAACCACAAGTTAAATTTCGTCACTTCTGTCACACTGCGGGTGCGTTCTGCTCCATCAGGGCGACGATCCGTTCGAGGTCTTCGACCGACCCGAACTCGACGACGATCTTGCCTTTGCGCTTGCCCATACTCACGAGGACCCGGGTGTCGAAGGAACCGGACAGCCGTTCGGCCACCGCTTGTAGGCCTGGCATCTCGATCGGCTTGCGCCGAGCGACGGGAGAGGGCGCGGCCGCGTCCTGCTCTCGGTTCGCCAGCATGACGGCTTCCTCGGTAGCCCGGACCGAGAGTCCCTCGGCGACGATCCGGGCGGCGAGCACCTCTTGAGCGTCCGCACCCGCTTCGAGACCGAGCAGTGCCCGCGCGTGCCCGGCGGACAGTACGCCCGCCGCGACCCGGCGCTGCACCGGGATCGGCAACTTCAGTAGACGGATCATATTCGTCACGACGGGGCGAGAGCGACCGATTCGCGAAGCCAATTCTTCGTGAGTGACGTCGAATTCCTCCAGCAGCTGCTGGTAGGCCGCCGCCTCTTCGAGCGGGTTCAGTTGCACCCGGTGGATGTTCTCCAGCAGGGCGTCGCGCAGCATGGACTCGTCCGCGGTCTCCCGGACGATCGCGGGAATCGCGGCCAGGCCCGCCTCCTGACAGGCCCGCCACCGCCGCTCGCCCATGACCAGCTGATAGCGGTCCACACCCGGTTCGGTCCGGCGCACCACGATCGGCTGCATCAAACCGAATTCGCGAATCGAATGCACCAGCTCGGCCAGCGCGTCTTCTTCGAAGACCGTACGCGGCTGCTTGGGATTCGGCTCGATCTGGTCCGGCGGGATCTCCCGGTAGACGGCGCCGCCTGCTTCCAGTTCGGCGTTGTCGGCGGGATCCGGTACCCGGTGCAGGTAGGCCGAGGGGGGCTGCGGCCCGACCGGATCCAGACCGATGACACTCGCCGCAGCGCTACTGAGGCCCGGTGATGCCGTCGGTGTCGTCGGGATCAGCGCGGCGAGACCGCGCCCGAGACCACCCTTCTTCGCCTGACTCATCGGTCTACCGACCCCTTCCTCATTCCGCTACCGAACCGCACTGTGCCGAGCGTCGACCCGGCCGGCCGAATCACTCCGCCGACTTCGTCGCGGCGACGCGCGGGGCAACCGCGCGGGCCGCCATTTCGCGTCCGGCGTCCAGGTAGCTCATCGCGCCCCGGGAGCCTGGATCATAATCGAGCACCGTCATGCCGTAACCAGGCGCCTCCGACACCTTCACGCTGCGTGGAATCACCGACCGCAGTACGACATCGCCGAAGTGCCCGCGAACCTCCTCGGCGACCTGGTCGGCCAACTTGGTGCGCCCGTCGTACATCGTGAGGATCACGGTCGAGACGTGCAGTTCCGGGTTCAAGTGCGCCTGCACCAAGCCGATATTGCGAAGTAGCTGACCCACGCCTTCCAGCGCGTAGTACTCGCACTGAATCGGAATCAGCACCTCTTTCGCCGCGACGAGCGCGTTGACCGTCAGCAGGCCCAAGGAAGGCGGGCAGTCGATCATCACGTAGTCGATGTCGTATCCGGCGATATTCGCCTCTTGGATAGCGGCTTTCAGGCGCCCCTCCCGGGCCACCATCGACACGAGTTCGATCTCGGCGCCCGCCAGGTCGATGGTCGCGGGGATGCAGAGGAGGCGCTCGCTGTGCGGACTCGTTTGGATAGCGTCTCTGACCGAGACCTCGCCGATGAGCAGCTCGTAGCTGGAGGGGACACCCGAGTGGTGCTCGATACCCAGGGCGGTGCTGGCGTTGCCCTGCGGATCGAGGTCGATCACAAGCACCGTCATCCCCTGATGCGCCAAGGCGGCCGCCAGATTCACGGCGGTGGTCGTCTTCCCGACGCCGCCTTTCTGATTGGCGATCGTGATGATCCGTTGCTCGTGAGGTTTCGGCACAGTCACCTTTCCTGGATGGAGGACCTGACTTGCACGTTGGGCTTCGGCGGCTATCGGGGTCTCGCTGGGGGAGATGTGCCCGAACGGCGTACTTCCGAATGCCTCCGTGTCGAAATTGCTGGAGTCCAGCATCCCCGGCACGCGCGACGTTGTTTCCCGTGAAACATTCGCCGGACCGCTCGACATAGACAGCTCCTAACCCGAGAAACTTCAGAACACGTGCGCGCGACGGGACGGGTCGGCGTCGTATCTGCAACAGCCTTTGTCGGTTCGAACACGATGCACAACTGGCTCCGCGGCGCCCGATCGACCGAGCGGAGCTGCGCGCCGCTGTGACAACCAGATCCCTCGTGGCACCTACGCTCACGCCCGACGCACACTAGCTTGCCAGCACTGAGCGGTTTAAGAAAGCTGAATCGCGGCGAGGCGCAAAGCGACACGCAAATCCGCACGAATTCGCCTCGACGCGCGCGCTGTTTCACATGAAACATTGCCGCCGGACGGTGCGTGGGACAGCAGGCATGCCGCGTGACCGATCGCGGATCGCGGATGACTACTCGCAGTGGCTGTTCGACACACCTGGTTCAGATGCTTCGGCTGACGACCTCGGACCGGCACACCGCCCCGCGCTACTTCGAATGGATTGAGCTCAGTCGCGCATCGACAGAACTGCCGGCGCCGAGGTATGCGTTGCCGCGCTTCGAGAGTGACGCAGCGGCCAGAGCGCCACACGTATTGCCCCTCAGCTGTGTTGGGAGACTGATCGCGTCTCCAGCGGGGCAAGACCGATTCACGTGAAACATCGGGCGGCAATTCCAGACGCGCTCAGGATTCCGGCGGACTCGTTCCGGGGGACTTTGATTCACGTGAAACATGGGCCGCGGCCTCCTGATCCGAGAAGCGCCCGCTAGGTCCGCAACCCACTCCTGTCTCATGCTCGAGGTGTAGTTCGAGACGCACCCCGATGAAGTCGAATGTGACTCGGACACGCTCGCATGGAACTTCGCTCGGGCAACACCCAAGCGTCCGAGAGCGAGGATCAGGCAGTGAGGGAGGCGCGGCCCTTACCGCGAATCAGAAGCGCAAGCGCTGATCGCAGGACAACGGCTTCAACCCGCTGATGGGCTGCCTGCCGATCCTCGCTCAGGTGCCGGTGGGGTTCTACTCTAGGCTCGCCGCGGACCGACTTCCCGCCGATGTTTCACGTGAATCCAGTACGCGTGGGAGTCTGCGCAACCACGCGCACACAACACGACGACTTCTCACCGACACACAACGGACTTGATCCAACCGCGACGCCAGTAGCAATCTCTTCCACAGCCACGGCAGACGCACGCCTCGACTTCAGCCACCAAGCGGCCACGCCGTTCCAGACGGACGTACCGCATGGGCCCCCTCCGTCCAGCCGACGGATCGAGAGAAAGCAAATCAAGTTCGAGCAGATCGCCCGCCGAGTCCACCCGGCGCGCGTTCAACCGGGCCATTCCGTCAGAGTGACGAAACGATCCCAGGCCCGAGGTCGACGGTCGAGTCTTCGCGATCGAAGCTTCTACTTGGCCTTGCGTGCCGCACGCTTACGCGCACGCTCCGTCGTCGCGGCGCGGACGGCCTTTCCGCCACGCTCGACCGCTCGTTCGGCGCGCCGTCGGGTGGCTCGCTCAGCGCGGGGGAGGCGCTCTGCGCTTATTACCATCGTGGGCGTCGCCACCAGGCCGACGCCACATGCCAGGACGACCGCGTTACCTGCGCCGGCCTTCGTCAGCGCGTCGCCATCGCGTTCGAGTTCCTCGGCCGCGCTCGCTCCCTTGAGGGCGAGCATGTGCCCGTGGTCGCGGAGGAGAGGAAGGGACCATTGGGCGAGTTTCCCGAGCGGGGCCACCGCGCGGGACGTGACCACGTCCGCGCCACCGGCCTCCTTCATCACACCCGACTGCTCCGCGCGCCCGCGCACCACGGTCACGTCCAGTCCGACCGATTCGATGAACTCGCTCAAGAAGATCGTGCGGCGCAGCAGTGGTTCGACCAGAGTGATCCGGAGATCCGGACGCGCGATGGCGAGCGGGATGCCCGGCAGGCCCGCACCGCTGCCGATATCGACCACGGACGCGCCCTCGGCGATCAACTCGCCGAGTACCGCACAGTTGAGGATGTGGCGATCCCAGAGGCGGGGCACCTCGCGCGGGCCGATCAGTCCGCGCTCCACGCCCGCGGTCGCGAGCGCCGTGTGATATCGACGCGCGAGATCGAGTCGGTCGCCGAAGACGGTCGCCGCCGACGCGGGTGGCTCCAACTCCGCGGGCTCCGCGGTGGTTCCACCGAGATCTCGTTCCACGTGAAACATCCTTCCGAACTCGGGTCGATCTACGAACGAGCAATCGGGCTCCGGACACGAACAAGGCCCCCGGTCCGAAGACCAGAGGCCCTATCCAACCACTACCCATCCGGGCCGCGAAACACGCCGCCCGCTCCGGGGATGTCGCGACTCAGCCGGGAACGACCACCACGTGCCGGTTCGGTTCCACACCTTCGCTCTCGCTGCTGACGCCCTCCACGGCCGCCACCGCATCGTGCACGATCTTGCGCTCGAACGGAGTCATGGGCGCCAGTGACTCCGGCTCACCGGAGTCCAGCACGCGCTGCGCCGCCGCTGCGCCGAGTTCGCTCAGCTCGGACCGCCGCTTGGCTCGCCAACCCGCCACGTCCAGCATCAGCCGGCTCCGCACTCCGGTCGCTTGCTGGACGGCGAGCCGGGTCAGTTCCTGCAACGCGTCGAGCACCTCGCCGTTACGTCCGACGAGCTTGGTCAGGTCACGTCCGCCGTCGATGCTCACCACGGCGCGATCGCCTTCCACGTCGAGATCGATGTCGCCGTCGAAGTCCAGCACGTCGAGCAACTGTTCGAGATAGTCGCCCGCGATCTCGCCTTCTTCGATGAGCGCTTCCTCGGCATCATTCACGACATCGTCGGTGTCCGCTCCGGCGTTCGCCGTCGTCGTCGCCACGGTGGCGTCCCCTCCGTCGGTCTCAACAGTCATTTGATTTCCTTCATCTGCTCATCGCGCGCGCCGGGCAATCGCCGCCGGGCGGTATTCGCGATCAAGGGGGTTGCTCAGCGATCGAGGTGGGCGACTCGGCCCACCGATGGTGCGATCAGCGCTTGCGCTTCTGGTTCGCCCTGCCCCGGTTGCCCGGCCGTTTCTGCCCGGCCGGACGCCGTTGGCCCGCCGACTGCTTCGGCGGCTTCGCGGTGCCGTTCGTCGACGCGACAGCAGTGTCCTCGTCCGACGCGGCATCGGCAGCGGCGGCGGTCGGCTTCTTCTTCACGTTGACCGGTTTGGCTCCGGGCTTGGGCGCGTTCTGCGCGCGCTGCTCGAGCTTCGCCTGCTTCTTGGCCTCTTCTTCTTTCGCCATGCGGCCGAACACGAGGTGCTGCTGCCCGTAGGTCCAGATGTTGTTGGAGACCCAGTACAGCAGGATGGCGATCGGCAGGAACGGGCCACCGACGAGCACGCCGAGCGGGAACACCCACAACGCGAGCTTGTTCATCATCGCGGCCTGGGGGTTGGCCGCGGCTTCCGGCGTCTGCCGCGCGACCGAAGCACGCGCGTTGAAGTGCGTGGCGATACCGGCGATGACCATCAGGGGGATCGCGACGAGCGCGATGCTCAACTTGGTCGGCACGCCGCCGTAGTCGGCGAAGGCCTGCAACTGGGGGGGCGGAATGGTGATGAACGCCGAGATCGGCGCACCGAAGATGCGAGCGCTCAGGAAGGACTGGACATCGGCGGCGCTGAAGACGTAGTTCGCGGTGTTCGCGTTCTGCTCCGGCGTCATTCCGAGCTGGCCGATACCGTGCCCGGTCCGGTTGAACGAGCGCAGCACGTGGAAGAGTCCGAGGAACACCGGCACCTGAGCGAGGATCGGCAGGCAGCCCATCAGCGGGTTGAAGCCGTTGTCCTTCTGAAGCTTCTGCATCTCGACCGCCATCTTCTGACGGTCGTTCTTGTACTTCTTCTGCAGCTCTTTGATCTGCGGCTGCAGTTCCTGCATCTGCTTTGTGGTGCGCACCTGCTTGACGAACGGCTTGTAGAGCACCAGGCGCAAGGTGAACACCAGGAACACCACGGCCAGCGCCCAGGTGAGACCGTTGTCCGCGCCGAACGCGAACCCGAAGACCCGATGCCAGAACCAGAGGATCCAGGACACCGGGTAATAGATGAAGTCGAGCACGGCTCTATGCACTCCCGTCGTTCGTGTCGCCGATCACCGCGTGCGGCGATCCTTTACAAGCTTTCGGCTCCGACCGCGGTCCGGTGAGCAGGCTCGTTTCCTGCGACGTCGCGTCGGTCGCTGCCCCGTCCGCCGGCTCGGCGCGATGCGTACTCCGCTTCCGCTCCGGGACGGGGTCCCACCCACCAGGGTGCCAGGGCGCGCATTTGGCCAAGCGCACGACCGTCAGTAAGAGCCCCATGAACAGGCCCCGAGTGCGCAATGCGGTCACCGCGTACTCACTACAGGTCGGGGTGAATCGACACACCGGCATGCGGGTGGGGGAGACGTAGGTCCGATACAGCTCGATCGAAAAGATCAGCACGTTCGCGGGCAGTCTGGCGATCTTCGCCCAGAGGCTCATGCCAGGCCACCCGTCGACATACCCGCCTGAGCGCCGACGCCGAGCTTGCGCAGTGCGGTGCGCAGCTGGCGCAGCAGGTCGTCCGACGACGCTGTAGCGGCGCCAGGAAGCGCGCGGATGACGACATCGGTCTCGGCGGGCAATTCGTCGACCACCTGGGCACACATATGACGCAGGCGGCGGGCGACGCGATGTCGAATCACCGCGTTGCCCACCGCCTTGCTGACGATCAGCCCGAAGCGCGGTCCGCCCACGCGGATCAGCACGTCGTCCGGGACCTGATCGTGTCGTCCATTCGCGCCCACGATTCCGTCATACCCGTGCGCGAGCGCATGTACGACCAGATCACGCCTCCCGATTCGCTGGCCGCGGCGCACCGTCCGGGAGAAGTCGGCACGATGATGCAACCGATACGGCTCAGGCAACACCCGAGCGTCCGAGAGCGAGGATCAGGCAGTGAGGGAGGCGCGGCCCTTACGGCGACGCGCCGACACGATGGCGCGGCCCGCACGGGTGCGCATCCGGAGGCGGAAGCCGTGAACCCGCGCCCGACGACGGTTGTTCGGCTGGAACGTCCGCTTGCCCTTGGCCACGGTCAACACTCCTCGAGTAGGCGGGCACCAGGTAGTGCCCGAAGCTTGTCGGTGATACGTATATTGCGCGAATGAATCGCAGGTCTGGTCATCATCGGCGCGCGTCGGTCCTGGCGCACAGTCGGTCGATCACGACCTAAACGCGGTCAGCACAAGACCGCCACCGCACCAAGGGGTGACTGTACGAGGGTACTGATCGGCTCGGGGCGGGTCAAACTCGCCCCATCGCTTCGCTCGCCCCCAGCGACCAGGCGGAATCGGCTCGCCGGATTCAGGCATTCTGGCAATGACCGTGAGTTCGTCCACACCCCTAGCCATCGCGCACCCCGCACCACTAAGGTACGTAGCCAGGCGATTGCTGCAGAACCCCAGGTCGTAGCGTTGTCCTTCCCGCGCGTACGCGCGTTTCACAGTTCCCGAGGGTTCTCCACATCTGTGGATAATTGTGTGGAAAGACCCCTGGAGTGGCATATTCGTAGGGCCGACGGTGCCACGCCGCTGTCCAGATGGGGGACCCGGGCAGCGTCCGAACCGGTTACGGACGTACGCAGGATCACGGGATCCATCCCGAGCATCACATTCCACGCGTGCCCCGGCCGTCTGCTCCTATCGACCTACTCCGGGGAGGAAACTGCATGGACGACGAGCAGAACGTGCTGGCCACGGTGTGGCCCGAGGTTGTCACCGAGCTGACCACCGGGTCGCCCGACGGCGCTATTCCTCCGGTGACCCGAGCACAGCAGGCTTGGCTGAAGCTGGTCAAGCCGCTGACGGTCGCACAGGGGTTCGCGCTGCTCTCCGTGCCCTCGTCGCTGGCCCAGGAGGCCATCGAACGCGATCTGCGCGAGCCCATCCTCCGTTCTCTCGGCCGTCGGCTCGGGCCTCAGGTGGAAGGGCTCGGCGTTCGCATCGCCGCCCCGACCACCCCGACCGTCGACCGGCAGTCCAACACGCCGCGGCACGCGCGGATGACGAGCAGGCCGGAGCGCAACCGAGAGGGCCGTGCTCCCGCCGCCTACCCGGGCTCGGAGTTTCCCGGTCGCGATGCCTACCCGGGGCCACGTTATGCACAGCCCACCGACTTTCCTGCGGCGCCCGCGTACCACGACGGCTCCGACTACCCGGGCACCGAATACGGGCAGGACTTCGCGCCGCCGGAGGAGTACCGCCAGCCGGAGTACGCGCACGCCGACTATCCACCGCGCGGTGAGTACGCCACGACGGCCGAGCTGCCCATGATGTCCGGGCCCGACGCCGCGCCGCGCCGCGAACCCGGGCTTCCGCCGCGGCGAGAGCCCGCCATCCCTCCGGGGCAAGAGTCACTGTTCAATCCGGAGCCGTCGCCGAGCGGTGTGCGCGGCCCGCTGCGCGCGCCGATGCGCGAGACCACCGACGACGACACGGGCTTGGCGCACGATCCGGTGCGTGAGCCGGTGGGTGACCGCGACCAGGACGACGAGCCCGTGGTGAACGTCCGCAACTCCTGGCCCACTTACTTCGCCAAGTCACAGGAAGCACCCGCGCCGTCGACGTCCTCGGCAAGTCTGAACGCGAAGTACACCTTCGAGACCTTCGTCATCGGCGCGTCGAACCGCTTCGCGCATGCCGCGGCCGTCGCCATCGCCGAAGCCCCGGCTCGGGCCTATAACCCGTTGTTCGTCTGGGGCGCATCGGGGCTGGGCAAGACCCATCTCTTGCACGCGGCCGGCCACTACGCACAGCGTCTCTTCCCCGGCATGCGGGTCAAGTACGTCTCGACCGAAGAGTTCACCAACGACTTCATCAACAGCCTGCGTGACGACCGCAAGGTCGCGTTCAAGCGCCGCTACCGCGAGACCGACATCCTGTTGGTCGACGACATCCAGTTCATCGAGGGCAAGGAAGGCATCCAAGAGGAGTTCTTCCACACCTTCAACACCCTGCACAACGCCAACAAGCAGATTGTCGTCTCCTCGGATCGTCCGCCCAAGCAACTGGCCACACTCGAAGAGCGGCTGCGGACCCGATTCGAATGGGGACTGATCACCGACGTACAGCCGCCGGAGCTGGAGACACGCATCGCCATCCTGCGGAAGAAGGCGCGGATGGACCGGCTCGACGTACCGCACGACGTGCTGGAACTGATCGCAAGCCGGGTGGAGCGCAACATCCGCGAGCTGGAGGGCGCGCTGATCCGGGTGACCGCGTTCGCCTCGTTGAACGGCCAGCCGCTGGACCTTCCGCTGGCGGAAGTGGTGCTGCGCGATCTGATGCCGGACACCGCGGCCCTGGAGATCAACGCGGCCACGATCATGGCCGTCACGGCGGAGTACTTCAACACCACACTCGAAGAACTCACCGGTCCAGGTAAGGCGCGGCCGCTGGCCCAAGCCAGGCAGATCGCCATGTACCTCTGCCGCGAGCTGACCGACCTGTCCCTGCCGAAGATCGGCCAGGCATTCGGCCGCGACCACACCACGGTGATGTACGCGGAGAAGAAGGTACGCAAGGAGATGACCGAGCGGCGCCGCGTCTACGACCAGGTGCAAGAACTCACAGCCCGGATCAAGCAGCGCTCCCGCTGAGCGCTATCCACATCTGAGCACCGCCCCTGACCTGGGGCGGTGCTTTTTTGTGGGTTGTGGATTCCTCGAGGAATCCTTGTGGAGTCCTCGAGGAATCCACCGGTTTGTCCACGGATCCGTGCACAGGTCGGGGCAACCGCTCCCTCGAGTTCACTCACAGGGCGAATTCAACAGTTTCCCCAGGCAGAGTTGCGCACAGCCGCTGACCAGGGGAGTGTCCGGATCGGGCCTTGTGGAATCCTCGAGGAGTCCGTGTGGAGTCCTCGAGGATTCCTCGAGCTGTCCACGATCTCGTGCACATGTGTGAACAACCGGGTGAATCCGGTGGAACAACTCGAGGAGCGCTCGAGGATGAATCCGGGACAACCACGGAACCTCCACAGACGCCTCGTGTTCATCCTCGAGACACTCCATGGCCATCCCCACGGCACCACGCCCCCTGAACAGCGGTTTCGGCCGCAGTCCACAGAATCCACAGCGCCTACTACTACTTCAGTTCTTTTCATTAGAGATCTCTCTTCAAAACAGGGTGTGTGGAAAGTCGGTCGAGCGACGCACTTCGCCGTCCGCTCCCGGTTTCCGGCAAGGAAGAGGGATCGACCCGGAGCGGGATCACCCGTCCCGACGACCGATCGCCGGCGGCGTCCGCCCGACCACCGCACGCCCGGCCCGATCTCCCTCGTCGCCCCGCTCGCGTCCGCTCGTGGCTCGGCCATCGGCGGCACCGGAGGGTCGGGCTAGGTGCATGTCCCTCGCGCGGGTACGGTTTGATGTCGGTCGCCTGTGCCAGACTTCGAAGGCGGCCGATTCGGCAGGACCCTTTCGAGCACCGACACTGACGAGCCGACAACAGATCACGGAACCGGGAGAGGACAGATCGGGCGATGGAGCTTGCAAGCATGAAGTTTCGGGTCGCCCGCGAGGATTTCGCCGAGTCCGTCGCCTGGGTGGCGCGCAGTCTTCCGTCCCGGCCGCCGGTTCCGGTACTCGGCGGTGTGCTGCTGGTCGCCGACGAGGACGGCTTGACCGTCTCCGGCTTCGACTACGAGGTCTCCGCACAGGTACGGGTCGCGGCCGAGGTCGCGGGTCCCGGGCAGGTGCTGGTCTCCGGTCGTCTGCTCGCCGACATCACCAAGGCGCTGTCCAACAAGCCCGTCGACGTCTCCGTCGACGGCACGCGCGTGCTGATCACCTGTGGCAGCGCGAAGTTCTCCCTGCCGACCATGCCGGTGGAGGATTATCCCCAACTGCCCGAGGTGCCTCAGCAGACCGGTGCACTGAGCGTGGATGTCTTCGCCGAGGCGGTCGGTCAGGTCGCCGTCGCCGCCGGCCGCGACGACACCTTGCCCATGCTGACCGGTATCCGGGTGGAGATCGAGGGATCGCAGGTCGTGCTCGCGGCCACCGACCGGTTCCGCCTCGCCGTCCGGCACATCGAATGGCAGCCCGCGCGCGCCGATATCGAGACTTCGGTACTCATTCCGGCCAGGACGCTGTCGGAGGCCGCCAAGACGCTCGGACCCTCCGACGCGCCCGTCCAGCTGTCCCTTGGCACCGGTGCGGGGTCGGACGGCCTGCTCGGCATCGTGAACGCGGGCCGCCGGACCACCACCCGCCTGCTGGACGCGGAATTCCCCAAGTTCCGCCAATTGCTCCCCAAGGAGCACACCTCGATCGCCACCCTGGCCGTCGCCGCGCTCACCGACGCCATCAAGCGCGTCGCGTTGGTCGCCGAACGCGGCGCGCAGGTGCGGCTGGAGTTCTCCGCCGACGGCCTGCTGCTGTCGGCGGGCGGCGACGATGCCGGCCGGGCCGAGGAGTGGCTGGAGGCGGATTTCCGCGGCGAATCCCTGACCATCGCGTTCAATCCCGGCTATCTCATCGACGGCCTGTCCGCGCTGCACGCCGACCGGGTCACCTTCGGCTTCACCACGCCGAGCAGGCCCGCCGTGCTGCTGCCCGCGTCGGAGGAAGAGCCCGAGGTACTCGACTCGGGGACGTTCGCGGCGCTGTCGAGCCCGTACATCTATCTGCTGATGCCGGTCCGGCTCCCGGGCTGATCGCCTGTGCACGATCTGGTTCCCGGCGGATCCGCTCCGCGTGATCCAGCGCGGGTGAGCGGTGCCGTCGCTGGAGAATTCCCAGCGACGGCAGAGAAATCGGTCTCCGCAAAGCGGAGGATCCACTTTATCCACAGGTGTTCCACAGGGGTATGGCTCGCCGAGCGGCATGCGCAGGACGCGCCAGCAATGCTTCCACCGGCGGAAATGTCCGCTTCGACGCAGGCAGGGGCGCGATAGCGGATGTTCGTCCGAGCTCTGTCGCTGCGTGACTTCCGCTCGTGGGAGCATGCCGAACTGGAATTATCCCCAGGTCGAACCGTTTTCTTGGGATCGAACGGCAACGGCAAGACGAACCTGCTGGAAGCGATCGGCTACCTGGCCACGCTCGGGTCGCATCGCGTCGCCACGGAAGCTCCGTTGATCCGGACCGGGACCGAGCGCGCCCGGATCGGCGCCACGGTGGTCAACGCCGGCCGCGAGCTGCGCATCGATGTCGAGCTGAATCAGGGCAGTGCGAACCGCGCGCAGATCAACCGCTCGCCGGTCCGCCGGACCCGGGAGATCCTGGGGATCCTGCAGACGGTGTTGTTCGCCCCGGAGGATCTCGCTCTGGTCCGCGGCGATCCCGGGGAACGCCGTCGATTCATGGACGAGTTGTGCACAACTCGCCTCCCCCGGCTGGCCGCGGTCCGCAGCGACTACGACCGGGTGCTGCGCCAGCGCTCGGCGCTGTTGAAAACCGCTGGGCGGCAGGCCAGGTCGAAGGCCGACCTGAGCACTCTGGACGTGTGGGACGGGCACCTCGCCGAGCATGCGTCCGTCCTGCTCGTCCAACGGCTGCGTTTGGTGCACGATCTCGCGCCCTATCTCGCCCAGTCCTATGCGTCGATCGCCCCCGAATCCCGGCCCGCGTCGATCGCGTATCGCAGCGCCGCGCTTCCCCCCGAGTTGCTGGATCCGGCCAGGCCTCCACGCCCGGAGGACACCGAGGAGCTCGCGGCGATCATGCTGCGTGAACTCGCCGCCGCGCGTCCGAGGGAACTCGAACGTGGTGTCTGCCTGATCGGTCCGCACCGCGACGACCTGGACCTGATGTTGGGCGATTCGCCCGCGAAGGGGTTCGCCAGTCACGGCGAGTCCTGGTCGTTCGCACTGGCTTTGCGCTTGGGCGCGTTCGAGCTGCTGCGCGCCACCGGCGCCGAACCGGTCCTGCTGCTCGACGACGTGTTCGCCGAGCTCGACCGGCGTCGCCGCGCCGCGCTTGCGGCCGTCGCCGCGAGCGCGGAACAAGTGCTGATCACAGCGGCCGTGCCGGAGGACGTGCCCGGCGAACTCGCCGCGCTGCCGCTGCGCGTCGAGACGGCGGGTGGCCCCGACGCCCGCGTTTCGCGGATCCTCGCCGAGGATCGGTCCGGCAGCGGAGGTTTCGACGACAAACAACGGCAGGACCACGCCACGCCTCCGGCAGCCGAGGGCGAACGTGATCCGGTCCCCGGATCGACGGAATCGCGGGCGCCCTAGCCATCCACAGGCGAAGTGGACAGAATCGCCATACACCGCCCCGGTCCACTACAGTGACCTCTCGTCGGGATCGTCGATCGAGTTCTCAACAGTGGAGACCGATTCCCCAACACCTGTGGAAAACTCGTCCGGTCACGCTTGCCCGCTTCCCCGAAACCTCACCCAGCAACAGCTGAGCAAGTCGTCGAACTTTGCCGGAAAAAGCCAGTTTGGGCGGGGAACAGAGCGTCCAAACCGCTGCCTGCGGCAGGCAGTAGGCAGGATTCTCGATGCAGGCAACCTTGTGCGACGGCTGGGGACAACTCGATCGAAGCTGGGGACAAATCATCGGACGCGGAGAAAGAGGGCGATGAGCGATCAGCCTCCGGAGCCCGGATCCGCCGAATCCACCGGACCGGAACCCGAACTGCGCGGAATCGACCTGGCCCGGCGTGCCCTGGAGGAAGCGCGTGCGGCGGCACGGGCGAGCGGAAAATCCGTCGGTCAGGGGCGTTCCTCGCCTCAGCGCAGGCTGCGAACGGGTGGCCGCAGACGAACCGGATGGTCGGGCGCGGGTCCGGACGATCGCGATCCACAGTTGTTGTCCAAGCTGGCCGGCTCCATCGCCAGGAGCCGCGGCTGGTCGGGCCGAGTCGCCGAGGGCATGGTCTTCGGTCGCTGGGCGGGCGTGGTCGGCGAGGACATCGCCGCGCACGCCACACCGGTCACCTTGAAGGACGGCGTATTGAGTATCTCCGCCGAGTCGACCGCCTGGGCGACGCAGCTGCGGATGCTGCAAAGCCAGATCCTCGCGAAGATCAATGCCGCGGTCGGGCAGGGGGTGGTGACCTCGCTGAAGATCTCGGGGCCCGCTGCGCCGAGCTGGCGCAAGGGCGAGCGTCATATCAAAGGTCGCGGACCGCGCGACACCTACGGATGACCACGGTGGCCAGTATCTGATACTGAGTGTTACGTTTATTCGAGGCGTTTCACGTGGAACGCCCCGGTTCGACGTCCCATCGGAAGCGCACGGCGTCGGATCGAAGCGTCCGCGCAGAAGGAATCTCGATGACGATCACCACCTCGGTCGGCCCGTTCCCCGCGACTGCGACCCGGACGGTTCACCGAGGCGACGTCGAGCTCGCGGTCTACGAGTGCGGCAATCCCGAGGGTGTTCCGGTACTACTGATCCATGGTTGGCCCGATACTCATCTGCTGTGGAGCCGGGTGGCGGGCCTGCTCGGCGGCCGTCATCGCGTGATCGCCTTCGACAACCGGGGCGCGGGGAGCAGTTCGGCGCCGGAAGCGGTCGAGGCCTACCGGATCGAAGAGCTCGCGGCGGACGTCCGCGCGGTCATCGCCGCGGTCGCGCCCGGTGAACGGGTGCACGTCCTCGGGCACGACTGGGGATCGGTGATCGGGTGGGAGTTGGTGGCCGCTACGGACGCCGCATCCGTCATCGCGTCCTTCACCTCGGTTTCCGGTCCGAATCTGGATTTCCTCGGCGCCTATCTGCGTGGACCGCTCACCTCGGCGCGGCTGCGCGGCGCGCTGACCCAAGCCGTGGCCTCGGCCTACACCGTCGCCTTCCAGATCCCCAAGCTGCCGGATCCGGCACTGCGCGTGTTGTCCAGCCGCTGGCCGCGATTCCTCGCGTTCTTCGACGGCCTGGACCCCGCGCTGGTAGAGACGGCGCCGACGCTGCGCACAGATATGGTCAACAACCTGAAGCTCTATCGAGCGAATATCCGGACCCACCTGCGTCATCCCCGACCGCGCCCGATCGAGGTGCCCGTCCAGTTGATCGTGGCCACCGGCGACCGCGCCGTGCGGCCCGTGGTGAACGCCGAGGCCGACCGGTGGGTGCCGCATCTGAGCCGGGTCGAGATCCCGGCGCGGCACTGGTCGCCGATCTCACATCCAGCGGAGCTGGCGCGCCACACCGCCGCGTTCATCGCTCGGGTCGACGCCGCTCGCTGATCCCGGGTGCTCGAAGGGTCGCCCTGCCAACGCATCTCTCAGCCCACTTCTGATGGATCGAAACCGGCGGGAGGCGGAACCGAGTCACCGAATTCCGATTTCTCGCATCCACGCCGCCGTGAGGGGTGTCGGAGGTGGGTTGTAAGTTGGCTGTACCAGTAGGATGGTGACGTAACTAGCGGCGATACCTTCGGCGCGTTCCGCACAGTCCGCGCGTGGACCCTAATTCTCCAGCAGGCATCACCAGGGCCCCACGTGTGCTGTCCGATCGCTCTATGCCGGGATCAGCAAGTAAGGAGAGCTACCGACCAGTGGCTGCCAAAGACTCCAACGCATCGGGTTCGACCAGAGCGACCGGGAAGCAGGACTACGGTGCCTCCTCCATCACGGTTCTCGAGGGACTCGAGGCGGTTCGCAAGCGTCCGGGCATGTACATCGGCTCCACCGGTGAGCGCGGTCTGCACCACCTGATCTGGGAGGTCGTCGACAACTCCGTCGACGAGGCGATGGCCGGATACGCGACGAAGGTCGAGGTCACTCTGCTGGCCGACGGCGGCGTCGAAGTGATCGACGACGGCCGCGGCATCCCGGTGGAGATGCACGCGCAGGGTATCCCGACCATCGAGGTCGTCATGACCCAGCTGCACGCGGGCGGCAAGTTCGACTCCGAGTCCTACGCGGTGTCCGGTGGTCTGCACGGCGTCGGCATCTCCGTGGTCAACGCGCTGTCGACGCGGCTGGAGGCCGAGATCGACACCGGTGGCTATCACTGGACCCAGGAATACAAGGACGCGAAGCCCGGCAAGCTCATCCAGGGCGAGCCGACGAAGCGGACCGGTACCACCATCCGGTTCTGGCCGGATCCGGACATCTTCGAGACCACCACCTTCAACTTCGAGACCGTCGCGCGCCGGTTGCAGGAGATGGCGTTCCTGAACAAGGGTCTCACCATCGTCCTCACCGACCAGCGGGTCAGCGACACCGAGATCACCGACGAGGTGGTCAGCGAAACCGCCGAGGCGCCCAAGCACGCCGAAGAGGGCGCAGCGCCCGCCGAGCACAAGGTGAAGTCCCGGACCTACCACTACCCGGGCGGTCTGGAGGACTTCGTCCGCCACATCAACCGGACCAAGCAGCCGATCCACAACTCGGTCGTCGCGTTCACCGGTAAGGGCACCGGCCACGAACTCGAGGTCGCGATGCAGTGGAACTCCGGTTACTCGGAGTCGGTGCACACCTTCGCCAACACCATCAACACCCATGAGGGCGGTACGCACGAAGAGGGCTTCCGCGCGGCGCTGACCACTGTGGTCAACAAGTACGCCAAGGACAAGAAGCTCATCAAGGAGAAGGACGGCAACCTCACCGGTGACGACATCCGGGAGGGCCTGGCCGCCATCGTGAGCGTCAAGGTCGGCGAGCCGCAGTTCGAGGGCCAGACCAAGACCAAGCTGGGCAACACCGAGGTGAAGTCGTTCGTGCAGCGCACCTGCAACGAGCACCTCACCCACTGGTTCGAGGCCAACCCGGCCGACGCGAAGACCATCGTCAACAAGGCGGTGTCCTCGGCGCAGGCCCGCGTCGCCGCGCGCAAGGCCCGCGAGCTGGTGCGCCGCAAGTCCGCCACCGACCTGGGCGGACTGCCCGGCAAGCTGGCCGACTGCCGGTCGAAGGACCCGAGCAAGTCCGAGATCTACATCGTGGAGGGCGACTCCGCGGGCGGCTCGGCCAAGTCCGGCCGCGACTCGATGTACCAGGCGATCCTGCCGCTGCGCGGCAAGATCATCAACGTCGAGAAGGCGCGCATCGACAAGGTCCTCAAGAACAACGAGGTCCAGTCGATCATCACCGCGTTCGGCACCGGCATCCACGACGAGTTCGACATCAGCAAGCTGCGGTATCACAAGATCGTGCTGATGGCCGACGCCGACGTCGACGGCCAGCACATCTCCACGCTGCTGCTGACCCTGCTCTTCCGCTTCATGCGCCCGCTGGTCGAGCACGGGCACGTCTACCTGGCGCAGCCGCCGTTGTACAAGCTGAAGTGGCAGCGCAGCGAGCCGGAGTTCGCCTACTCCGACCGGGAGCGCGACGGCCTGCTGGAACGCGGTCTCGCCGCGGGCAAGAAGATCAACAAGGACGACGGCATCCAGCGCTACAAGGGTCTGGGCGAGATGAATCCGAAGGAACTCTGGGAGACCACCATGGATCCCAGTGTCCGGGTGCTTCGTCAAGTGACGTTGGACGATGCGGCCGCGGCCGACGAGTTGTTCAGCGTGCTGATGGGCGAGGACGTGGAGGCCCGCCGCAGCTTCATCACCCGTAACGCCAAGGACGTCCGCTTCCTCGACGTGTGACCTGCCCGAGGCGCCGCCGATGGCGGTGGCGCCCGGCAGTTTTCGCACGTCAGCCCGTTAAGGAGACTTCATGACCGACATCACCCTGCCGCCGGACGGTGCGGGCGACCGCGTCGAACCGGTCGATATCCAGCTGGAGATGCAGAACAGCTACATCGATTACGCGATGAGCGTGATCGTCGGCCGCGCGCTACCCGAGGTGCGCGACGGCCTCAAGCCGGTACATCGCCGCATTCTCTACGCCATGTACGACAACGGGTACCGGCCTGATCGCGGATACGTGAAGTCCGCGCGCCCGGTGTCGGACACGATGGGTAACTACCACCCGCACGGCGACTCGGCGATCTACGACACCTTGGTGCGTATGGCGCAGCCGTGGGCGATGCGCTACCCGCTGGTGGATGGCCAGGGCAATTTCGGCAGTCGCGGTAACGACGGCGCGGCGGCCATGCGTTACACCGAGTGCCGCCTCACGCCGCTGGCGATGGAGATGTTGCGCGAGATCGACCACGAGACGGTCGATTTCGTCCCCAACTACGACGGCAAGACGCAGGAACCGGTGGTCCTGCCGAGCCGCGTGCCGAACATGCTGATGAACGGCAGCAACGGCATCGCGGTCGGCATGGCGACCAACATCCCGCCGCACAACCTGACCGAGCTCGCCGCCGCCATCTACTGGGCGCTGGACAACCACGCCGCCGACGAGGAGGCCACCCTCGCCGCGTGCATGGAGCGGATCAAGGGCCCGGACTTCCCGACCGCGGGCCTGATCGTAGGCACCCAAGGCATCCACGACGCGTACACCACCGGCCGCGGTTCGATCAAGATGCGCGGTGTCGTGGAGATCGAGGAGGACAATCGCGGCCGCACCACGATCGTCATCACCGAGCTGCCCTATCAGGTCAACACCGACAACTTCATCAACGCGATCGCCGAGCAGGTCAAGGACGGCAGGATCGCGGGGATCGCCGACATCCACGACGAGTCCTCCGACCGCGTCGGCCTGCGCATCGTGGTGACGGTCAAGCGTGACGCCGTCGCCAAGGTCGTGCTGAACAACCTGTACAAGCACACCCAGCTGCAGACCAGCTTCGGCGCCAACATGCTGTCCATCGTCGATGGCGTGCCGCGCACGCTGCGCCTGGACCAGATGATCCGGTTCTACGTCAACCACCAGTTGGACGTCATCGTCCGGCGCACCAGGTACTTGCTGCGCAAGGCGGAGGAGCGGGCGCACATCCTGCGCGGCCTGGTCAAGGCGCTCGATGCGCTCGACGAGGTCATCGCGCTGATCCGCCGCTCGGCCAACACCGACACCGCGCGCACCGGCCTGATGCAGCTGCTCGACATCGACGAAATCCAGGCGACCGCGATCCTGGACATGCAGCTGCGGCGGCTCTCGGCGCTGGAGCGGCAGAAGATCGTCGACGATCTGGCCAAGATCGAAGCCGAGATCGCCGATTACAAGGACATTCTCGACAAGCCGGAGCGGCAGCGCGCGATCGTGCGCGACGAGCTGGCCGAGATCGTGGAGAAGTACGGCGACGATCGGCGCACCCAGATCGTCTCGGCGGACGGTGACGTGGCCGACGAGGATCTGATCGCTCGCGAAGACGTGGTCGTCACGATTACCGAGACCGGTTATGCCAAGCGCACCAAGACCGATCTCTACCGCAGCCAGAAGCGCGGCGGCAAGGGCGTGCAGGGCGCGGGCCTCAAGCAGGACGACATCGTCAAGCACTTCTTCATCACCTCGACGCACGACTGGCTGCTGTTCTTCACGAACAAGGGCCGGGTCTACCGCGCCAAGGCCTATGAACTGCCCGAGGCCAACCGCACCGCGCGCGGCCAGCACGTGGCCAACCTGCTGGCCTTCCAGCCGGACGAGAAGATCGCCCAGATCATCCAGATCAAGTCCTACGACGACGCGCCGTACCTGGTGCTCGCCACCAAGAACGGCCTGGTGAAGAAGTCGAAACTGACCGACTTCGACTCCAACCGCAGCGGCGGCATCGTCGCGGTGAATCTGCGCGACGAGGACGAATTGGTCGGCGCCGTGCTCTGCTCGGCCGACGACGATCTGCTCCTGGTCTCCGCGCTCGGCCAGTCGATCCGGTTCTCGGCCACCGACGAGGCGTTGCGTCCGATGGGGCGCGCCACCTCCGGCGTGCAGGGCATGCGGTTCAACGACAGCGATGAGTTGTTGTCGCTCAACGTGGTCCGCGCCGGCACATATCTGCTGGTCGCCACGTCTGGCGGTTACGCGAAGCGGACCGCGATCGAGGAGTACACCGCGCAGGGCCGCGGTGGTAAAGGTGTATTGACCATCCAGTTCGACGCGAAACGTGGCACCCTGGTCGGGGCGCTCATCGTCGACGACGAAGATGAGTTGTACGCGATCACCTCCGGGGGCGGCGTCATCCGGACGGCGGCTAAGCAGGTTCGTAAGGCTGGACGACAGACCAAGGGCGTGCGATTGATGAACCTCGCCGAGGGCGATACCTTGCTTGCGATCGCGCGCAATGCCGATGAGCCCGATCCCGATCAGGTCTCCGGTGGCGGCGACACCGGCTCCTCCGAGAAGTAACCCAACAGCGGCGGCAACGAACGGATCTAAGGATTCCCATTGACCACTCCGAATCAGCCGAATGACGAGCGGCACCAGACGAACGGTGTGACCGAGCGGATCGCACCGTCACCGATTCCGCCGCGGCCGATCCCACGGCCGGTCGCCTCGGCCGAGAACGGTCAAGGCCAGCAGAGCGGCGGCCAGCCGGGCGGTCACCCTGGTGGCGGCCATCCCGGTGGGCCGCAGCCGGGTGGTCCGCAGGGCCAGTCGAACGGGCCGCAGTCCGGCGGTCATCCGGGTGGCCAGCCGGGCAACCAGCCCGGAGGCAACCAGCCGCGCGAGATCCGCGATCCGCAGGTCGCGCAGCAGCAGGGCGCGCCCGACCAGGTGCCCGGAGGCGACGGCCAGGATCGCTTCGACCAGAAGACGACCCGGATCCCCAATCAGGCCCCGCAGTCCGCGCCCGAGAGCGAGGACAAGCAGCCGGTGGGCGCCGCCAATGGCGGACAGCAGTCGCCGTATCAGGACGGGTGGGCGCAGCTGCCGCAGCGGGAGCCGCAGTCCAACCTGTACCGCCCGGGGCAGGCCCCGGTCACCGGCCGCCCGACCTCGGGCGGTGCGGGCGGCGGCCTCGGCGGTAGCACGTCCAACGCGCGTACCACCGCCGACTTGGCCGCCAAGGCGGCGCGCAAGGAAGCGGCGATGGTGAAGTCCGTCGGCATCGACGGCCCCACCCGCAGCATCGCGCGGCCGGAACTGATCAAGGACATGCCGGACCTGTCCGAGATCCGGCATCCGCTGCCGCAGACCGAAGCCGCGGGCCAGCAGTCCGGGCCGGTTTCGCCCGCGGTTCCGGTCGCGGTCGCGGCGGTCGCCTCCGGCGAGCCGCTGCGGGCCACCGTGCAGATCCGTCGCATCGACCCTTGGTCGACGCTGAAGATCTCGCTGGTCATCAGTGTGGCGATGTTCTTCGTGTGGATGCTGGCGGTCGGCCTGCTGTACATCGTGCTCGAGGGCATGGGCGTGTGGGAGCGGCTGAACAACACGTTCACCGACATGGTGTCCCAGGACAGCGGTTCGGTGGGACTGATCGACGCGGGCACCGTGTTCGGGTACGCGGGCGTGATCGGCTTGATCAACGTCGTGCTGTTCACCGCGCTCGGCACCGTCGGCACCTTCATCTACAACCAGTGCTGCGACCTCGTCGGCGGCATCCAGGTCACCCTGGCCGACCCCGACTAGTCCCGGAACGTCCAGACGGCCGGTACTCGCCCAATGGGCAGAGTGCCGGCCGTTTTCGGGGATGCTGTCGCCTGATGGACTGTCATACCGGCGGCACTGGACAGCGGCTGTCGCTGCCGCCGCAAGTGCGCCTCGCTAAGGCTTCTACCAGCCGTTTTGGTTCAGTGGATAGGTGTTGTGTAGTCTCTACACGTCGTTGTTCATGCAAACAACACAACTACGGGCCTATAGCTCAGGCGGTTAGAGCGCTTCGCTGATAACGAAGAGGTCGGAGGTTCAAGTCCTCCTAGGCCCACCTCCCTCAGTGCCAGGTCAGGCGCCATTCCGGTCTTCTCGAGCCGATCTACCGTTGCGTCATCAACCGGCCGTCCGCCGTTCAGCGAACTTCGCCGCGTTCCCTGTAGACCCGGCGCGTCCGCTGCTTCACCCCGCGCTCCAGGGGCCGAGTACCGCACCGTCTACTCGGCGCTGATGCGTCAAGGACTTCTACGCCGATTGGCTGATGAAGCACCACAAGGCGAGGGCGGGGTGTGGGTCACAAAGCCCGCCAGCGACGGAGTCGGTCGGTGCCGGGGTGAAGGCCTCGAGCGGAAGGGGTTCGGCCGTGGCGGCGCCGGCGCCGACAAGGGTCGCGGCACTGATCAGGGCGCCGACGAGGATTCCACGCAGTGTGGACATCTGAAACTCCTGAAACGCTGGTTGGTAGCGATTCATGTGAGAGCGGGGTCATGTCGCCTGGGCGAGACCGCCGGGGGCACCGTCGTCCGGCAATCGCCGGTGCCCTGCGCACACGCCGGTCGGTCGTCGAAATCCCGGCCGCGCTCTCGGGGTTCTACTGGCAGAACTGGGGGCCCTGGTTCATGAGCATCAGCTTGATGATGGTGCAAAGGATTCCCGACGACGAACCGCTCGCCGAGCCGCTGTCGCCGGCGGCGATCGAGGACACAGACGGAGTGGGCTGCGAAGTCTCCGCCTGCGCGGTTGCGGCAGGTGCCAGCACAGCCACGGTCAAAAGCGCGCCGATGGTGAGCCGAGTGATTCGAGTCATGTCGAATCTGCCTTTCTCTCTTCGGTTTTCGGTCCGCTCAGGCGTACCGCCAAGTCCATCGGCGACTCCACTTCCGCCGTTACAGCGGTGTTATCCAACGACCGTTCGCCCTCCGAACGCTGCGCCGGCCCAGAATGACCTCCTGCGGGACGGTGTTCTGGGCCTGGGCGATTTCCTGGAGGGCTCGCGCGTGCCCGAGATGTCTCCGCGTATCGGCACTTGCTGTTCAGACCGGAGACTCCCGCTGGACGCACCCCTGTAACACCACGGGCCGTCGGTCCGACATCTCTGACAACAGTTGAGGGACAAGAACATTCGTCGCGCTGCGAGGCCGCAACGCGTCGCTTCGGCGCGCCGGTGATCGAGGCACGAACGAATATCGAAACCGAAGCTCGGTCAGCAATTTCGAGGGGTGCGCAATGAACGTCAGACTATCGGCTGTGCTGTCGATCGCGGCCACCGTTGTGGTCGCAACCACCGCGTGCGGGACCGACTCGAGCACATCGGCCGGGTCCGCGACGTCGGCGGGAAGTACGACCACCGCGTCATCGGCGGGTCCGGCGGCGACGCGGACAACAGCGATCGGCGAACAACCGGGGGCGCCGCCACAACCGGGAGGGGCACCACAGCCGGCGACGGCGCAACAACCGGCTCCCGGGGCCACCGCGGTCCCGGAACCATCCGTCGCGGCGACGTCGTCTCCCGCTACGCAGTCGGCGCCGGAAGGTAGCGGCCACGGCCTGTGCTTCGACGTCAACTCGGCGCTCGCGGCGTCCTCGGTCGCCACGTTGGCCGCGCCGCCCGGTGGCGGGTCGTGGACGATCCAAGGGGCGAGCGAGGATCCCATCGCGGCAGGATGTTCCGGGGTGCTGTCGTGGATGACTGTGGAATGGCCGGGAATTCATCCCGGCACACACGTTCTCTTCTTCACCGGCGGGAAGTATCTCGGGACCGCGAGCGCGCGGCCATACGGGTACACGACAGTTCTGGGCAAGACCCGCGACACCGTGTCCGTGCAGTACCGCTGGCCGTTGAAGGACGACGCGCTGTGCTGCCCGCAAGGAGGACCGAGCGTCGTGACATTCACCCTGAACGGCACCACCGTGCAGGCGAACGGGCAGTTCCCGCCGGAGAACTGAACGGTCCACACCGGAACCACACGAAAAAGGCTCACGCTCCGCGAGCATGAGCCTTCGACGAGTGGAGCCTAGGGGAATCGAACCCCTAACCCCTGCCTTGCAAAGGCAGTGCTCTGCCAATTGAGCTAAGGCCCCGCGCGTACATACGCCTGCAAAACGTTACCTTCTCGCCGCTGAGATGGTCAAAACGGCAGGTTGTCGCGTCAAGCCGAGCGCCGTCGGCCGCGCCCCGGGTGACGCCCGGTCAGGCGGCGCGCTCGAGCACCTCGGCGAGGGAAGGCAGGGGGCGTGAGCAGATCTCGTCCGCCTCGTCGGCCGGAACGCCGAACATCCGAAGCAGGTCTTCGATGACCTGATCGGTGGCGGCAGCGTCGTCACGGTCGGGGTGATCGGGCAATAACCGGCCGAGACACAGAGCGGCTCCGGCCACGATCGTCATGGCCAGGTCGGCGTCCGGTGTGCGGAAACGGCCGATGCGAGCGGCGGCCTCGATGTCGCGGCGAGCGCGCGGTGCGAGTCCCTTCGGGGAGCGTCAGGCCGTTGTTGAGCAACACCCTTGCTCAGAGTCGGGATTCTCCGGTGTAGCCTCGATGACGATAATTCATTGTTCAGTCTTGACGAATCCATCAGTGATCCGGCTCGGGTCTTTCTGGGCGGGCTTCGGGCACCGCAGTAGGGTGGAAGCCATGAAACTTCTTCTCACCGCCGGTGTCGTGGTTCTGGTTCTCTTCGGCATCTCCAAGCTGCGCCAGCGCAGCGACGCGGACATGTGGCACGAGGTGACCACCCGCTGATCCCGGGAGGGGCCTTAGCTCAATTGGCAGAGCACTGCCTTTGCAAGGCAGGGGTTAGGGGTTCGATTCCCCTAGGCTCCACTGATGACCTGAAACGCTTCGTTCCGGTGCGGCGGCCTACCGCTGGTGCGTTGGTGTACGCACCCGAGCTTCGAGGCCGATACGGATAACGGGCGTCCCCCCGACGAATTTCGAGTCGGCAGCAGCGGTAACACGGGCTCGCCGTCCCGGTGGGGTGGTGAAATTTCCGACCGGATAGCCGGAGCCTTTGTGTCCAATTGGACACAGAGCGGCAGCGGCACAGCCGCGACAAGGCGCCGCAATCAGACGATATTCGTCGATACTGTGCCAGACTGGCCCGGCACAGTAATACACTCCTCACCCTCGGAGGAACGTCAATGACGAATTCTGTTGCGCCACTCGAATTGCCCGAACCTCTGGTCATCACGCTGGGGAATCTCAAGGGCGGTGTCGGCAAAACGACATCAGCGTTCTTCTTGGCGAGCTACTTCGCTTCTGTTCACGAACTGCGGGTGCTGGTGATCGACGCCGACCCGCTCAGCCAGACCGGCTACTCCTGGTACCGGCGGCTGGTCAAGGGGGGCATCGAAGTGCCGTTCCATCTGGTCGCGTTCCCGTCGCGGCATGTCGGCGACTGCATAACGGACAATGCCGCCGATTTCGACGTCATCATCGTGGACGCCGGGGGTGAGTCGGCCGATATCTTCAAGGCCGCTGTTCCGGAGAGCGACGAGCTGTTGCTGTTGACGAGTGTGAGCCCGTCGGAAGTCAAACGCGTGCCGAGTACGTTCAAAGCCGCCGAGGAGGCGGCGGCCGACACCGACCGGGAAATCCGGGTGCGGGTGCTGATGACCAAAGTCCCGGTGATCATGAAGAAAGGCGTCAATGTCTCGACCGAATACCGTGCGCAGCGGGGCCATTTGGAAAGCGCGGGCTACGACGTATTCGATTCCTATTTGAGCGCCTGGAAATGGTATCGGGAGGCGGCCGACGGGGAGGTGGGGGAGGGCGCCGAGAATCCGATCGAGGATTTGGGCGAGTACCGCAAGGTGGGCGACGAGCTGCTGAGCGCGTATCGCGCCCTGCTGGAGGTGCCTGCCTGATGCCTCCACAACGCAGGAAGGGTTCGATCGGCGGGGCGAATCCGCTATCCGACGGGGCCGAGCACACGCCACCGGTGTCCCCGCTGCGCGACGCCGAATGGCGGCGGTCGAAGCCGGCCGTGAGCCCGAATGTCTTGACCATGCCGGTGCCGGACGCGGGTGACGGACCCCTGAGCGACCGAGAACGGGCGCAGTTGACGGCGTGCGAGTCGTCGATCGACACGCTGCGGATCGCATTCTGGGCCGCCGGGCGTGCGCTGCAGATCGTGCGGGACGGCAGGCTCTATCGCGACAGCCACGAGACGTTCGACGACTACGTGGAACAGCGGTGGGATATGCAGCGGTCGTACGCGCACAAACTGATTCGCGCTTGGCCGCTCGCCGCGCGGCTGCAGCCGGTCGCGCCCGCGATCAACGAGGGCCAGGTCCGCGAACTGCTGCCGGTGGCGGCCGAATACGGGGAAGACGCGGCGGTCACCATCTACACCACCGTGGCAGCGGGTGCCGACGTGAAGGTCACCGCGGGAAAGCTCCGGCAGGCGGTGGCCCTGCTGCCCGAACGCTATGACGAAGAAGTGGTGGTCGAGCGTCTCCAAGCGTGGCTGCGCGGCGAACTGCCGGGCGACCCGACCGATCGCTCCGCCGACATCTTCACCGCCATGGAATCCCGGCTCGCGGCGCTGACGAAGCGCGTGGTCAAAGGATCCAGCGACGACCCACGCGCGGCGCGCGAATTCGCGGCCAAGCTCCGTACGATCGCCGAGCAGATCGAGGAACAGATCACCGCGTGAAATCGCAGTCGGCGACGGCCCCGCAGCGGAATGTTTTCCCTGCGGGGTCATTGCGTATAGGGGGAACGAATTGCGAGACGCGGAATTATCGTTGCGGGTGCCGGAACGAGTTATTATTTCGTTATGGAAATAAAGGTGTGTTGTGCTTTACGTGATGCAAACTATGCCGAAAGGTGAATACTCGGATCGGATCCGCTGGACTGACGAAGCACCGTGATGGTTTTCGAATCAATTCGAGGTCTTTGGTGAAGTCCGTCGCGCCACGCATGGCGGCGTCGTATGGCTCCGCCGGAGGCCGGCGATATGAGCATCGGAGGACCGCATCATGGCATCATCGACCGACGACCGATATATCCGCTACCTGCGACGTGCTGTGCTCTGGGCACTCGCCACCGGAGCGGCCGCATTCATCGGCGTGTTGTGCAACGCAGGGGAGGCATCGGCCCAGCCGGTGACCATTCCGGGCGTGGGAACGTTCGAGATTTCCGACTACATTCCCCTGAACAACGCCATACTCCCCGTCACCGAATCTCCGGTGACCGCGGGGTTCTCGGATATCGAGAACATCGCGAGTACCCCGGTTCCGCAGATCGAGATCGCGCCTGCCACGCTCGGCCCGGCGATCGAGTCCCCGGTTTCGGTGAAGATTCCCGTAATCGAGCTGCCGTTACCGACGACTGTGCCCGCGATCGAGATCCCCCTGATCGGCGTGCTTCCGGAGATCGAGATCCCTTTCCTCGGTGACCTCCCGCAGATCATGCCTCGGGCGCCCACTCCGCCCGCCGCGGTGATTCCGCAGAGGACCGCCGGTGAGATGGCCGTCGACGCGGCACGAACCAAACTCGGTTCCGATTACAGCTATGGCGCCGTCGGCCCAGACTCCTTCGATTGCTCCGGGCTGGTGCAGTGGTCCTACGAGCAGGCCGGCGTGGAGTTGCCACGCACCAGCTACGACCAGCTCGCCGCCGGAACGCCGGTACCGCTCGACGAACTGCGTCCCGGCGACATGGTCTCGTTCTACGGCGGAAGCCACTCCGCCCTCTACGCAGGCGACGGCAAAGTCATCCACGCATCGACATACGGCACGGGCGTGACCACTTCCCCCCTCTCCTCGATGCCGGTGACAGGCGCCCGCCGATTCTGATTCCCTCTGGTGCGGCCGCACCGCAGTTCGCAGGTCAGGGAGAGACCGCCGCCGCTTCCAGTGCGGCCAGCGTCTCGGCCTCCGGCCAGTGGCGGATTTCGTAGCGGCGAGGTGAGAGATCCGGGACCGGAGTGAGGCCGGTCAGTCCCACGACAGCATCGAACGGGACCTCGAAAAGGCGCTCCAGTTCACCTCGGTCGTCACGGCAGAAGGCGACGTAGTCGGCCTCCGGGAGCAAGTAGTCGACACCTTCCCCCCAGACGGTGATCGTGAAGGGACCGTTGTCGCCATGGCCGTACATGACCGAACCGACATAGGCGGACTCGAGGTCATAGGGCGTGAATTCCAGATCGCGCTCGACGATCTCGTTGAGAATCTGAGCCTGCGCGTCGTATTCGGTGACCGCCAAACCGCATCGGGCCCGCTGCACGGCGGGCAGGTGGCGGTGCGCGGGCGAACGATCGAGCGGAATGACCGCGCCACTGTCGTCCACGGTGTACCCCTGTGGCGAGACCGGCCGGGCCGCGTCACGGTACTGCTCTTCCACCACCTCGAAGATCGGCTCGAGATCGTCCGCGCCGGTCGCGATGATGAGCGTGTCGACATCGGGCATGAAGGCGACAGGTAGTCGGGTTCCGAAGCCGGAACCGGCGAGCCAGCCGGGGAACAGCGGCCATGATGTGCAGTAGCCGTCGCCGTCGTCGACGAATTGCAGGATGCCGTCTTCCTCTATGTCGGTGAAACTCACTATCGCGCCGAGGTTCTCGCGCGCCGCCGCGAAAACCTCCTCGGGACTCACATCCCATTCGCGCAACGACGCGTAGGTGACGATCGATCGGGTGTGTGGCAAATCGATGGCCACCATCTCGTCCACGAATGGAAACGCGGAGCGAGCGATCGGCCGCGACTCCGGTTCGACGCCCGCGCCGAAGCTGTTGGGACGCAATATCGGCCGCAGCATGGACCGCACCGAAGGCCAACCCGGTGCGGGGGTGCGTAGCTCACGCACGGCGTCGCAGTGCTGTGCGACCCGGGCATCGCGCTCCGTGGCATCGAGCTCACGCGTTTCCCGAAAGATGTTGTGCAGGTCGAGAAAAAAATCGCCGACCCGTATCGCGAACTCGTCCGGGTCGTATTCGACATCGGTTTCGCCCAGCGCCGCCAGATGCTGCATGACGAGCGCGGCGAAGGCGGCGGCTTCGTCTTCGATATTCTGCACGCCGCCACCGTAGTCGCGAAGTCCCGCGGTCACCCGGCGGTGGCTTACCGTGTGAGGGGACCGTGCCGATCCAGGTGCAGATAGGTGAAGCCGGTGACGAGCAGGCACACGACTGTCGCGGTGATCAGCATGGCCCAGCCGGCGACCAGCAGGCTCAGCAGTCCGCCGAGCAGCGCGCCGAGCGAGAAACCGGCATAGAGCAGGAAGTACCCGAGCCAGTCCGCGTAGTCGCCACCGCTGAGGTGGCGTTCGACACCTTGACCCAGCTTGACGAGCGTCCCGGTGACGTAGCTGAGCGGTATGGAGACCTCACCGTTGCGGACGAACGATGTGTTGAGCGCGCCGACGCCGAAGGCGACGAACAAGATCGGCAGCAGACCGATCGGCTTGCTGGACGTCTGGTATTCGAGCAGGTCGACGGCCGAGGCCAGCGCCAGGCAGACAGTGGTGAGCAGAGTGGGCCCGTGTGGGTGCCCGGACCAGTAGCGTCTGCGGCACCATGAGGCCACCACGACACCGGACAGGAAGGACATCAGCAATCCGGCGGCCGCCAAACCCATGTCCGATTCGTCGTGAAAGTACCCGAGGACGGCCCGTTCGGTATTGCCCGTCATGAAAGTGACGAAATAGCCGGCGGTATGCATGAACGCCGCCGCACCGATCAGCCCGGCGAGTGCCGCCAGCACCCAGGACAGTCTGGCTTCGGAGTCGAAAAGTGCCTTCTTGCGATCTTCTTCCAGTTCCGGCACAGGTCGAACTCCTTCCGGTACGGCGCGGCAGTTCAGTCAAGCAGGCTCGTCGACGGAATCGGCCCACGCAGGGCCGACCGTTGCTCATAGATCGCCGGCATTCCGGGCACGTTCCGTCGACGCATGCTCCCACGCGATATCGAAGCGCCGTTTCACCCTGGTCGGCGGGCCGTCGTCCGCACCGAGCCCTCTCGAGCGAGTCGCTGCTCGGTTACCGTGCTGAGGTGGATACTCTGCTCGACTTCCTGCTGACCGAGCCGGTGGCGGCCGCGCCGCTCGATGACGTCGCCGCGGCGTGGACGCGACATCGTGTGGCGGCGAATCGTTTCGAGCAGCCGGTGGAGGTGTCGATCGCGGGCGGCTTCGGAGCCGACCGGCTCGGCTTCGCCTTCCTGTCCGGTTATCAGGAAGCGCTGCGGACGCTGATTCCCGACCTGCCGGACGACGAACTGGTCGCGATGTGCGCCACCGAGGAAGGCGGCGGTCACCCCGCCGCGATCCGCACCACGCTCACCGAGCGGGACGGGGTCTGGCTGCTCGACGGCACCAAGTCGTTCGCGACCATGGGCTCTTACGCGCGACAGCTGGTGGTGATCGCCAGTGTCGGCACGGCGCCGGACGGGCGGAACCGGTTGCGCGCCTGCACGGTCGAGACGGGGGAACCAGGCGTGCGCCTGACCGATCATCCCGCGCTGTCGTTCGCGCCCGAGGTCCCGCACGCGTCGGTCGTGCTGACCGGCGTGCCGGCGCTGCCGCTTCCCGGTGACGGATATCTGGACTACCTCAAGCCGTTCCGGACGATCGAGGACATCCACGTGCTGGCCGCCACGCTGGGCTGGCTGGTGCGGGTGGCTCGGGTGTCGCAGTGGCCGCGCGCGAGTCGGCAACGACTGTTGACACTGGTGGCCGCCGTGCGCGGCCTGGACATCGATGCGCCGGGTGCTGCCGGGGTGCACATCGCCCTCGGCGGGGTCTTCGATTCGTTCGGTGACGTGCTGGCCGAGCTCGAGCCTTTGTGGCAGTCCGCCGACCCCGTGACACGGCAGCGGTGGGAGCGTGACCGGCCACTGCTCGCCACCGCCGGGCGCGTGCGCGCGCAACGCCTCACCGCCGCGTGGCGGGCGGTGGAACCGGGCGACGACCAAGCGGGAACAGGGGTCTGACCTGGTCTGAAAATGGGGAGCGGGCCTCGGCGAAGGGGGGGAGTTAGCCGAGGCCCGCGTAGGGTCGGCCCGGGGGGGAGGGGCCGACGAGAACGATGCTACTCGATGATGTGTGTTTGTGTGTGCGGGGGGACGGCCGCGCTCCAAGTTTTTTTGGGTGGGCTTACTTTCTGGATGCCGCATGGCAGTTGTCCCTGGCCCCTCGGTCGCCAACGCGATTCCCGCCTGTTGGCTTAGTGTTTGCCAAAACTGTTGTAAAGCAAGCGTTTCCATGGCTGTACGGCAGCATGACCTGCTGCGGATACGCGTTGTGCACAACATGCCGACCGGTCGCCGAAGAAAGGAATCCACGAGAACGTTCGGGCGTGTCCGCCATTCCGGGCGTGGTGCCGCCCGGCGCATGGACCGAATGTGTCGTACCCCGATGCGAACATGTGTTCGTGATCACCGACTGGACCGTTCGCGCGGAGCGCCCCCGCTCGCCGCGACAACGCGCATGCGAATTTCCGTCATCCGAGTACGGGGCCTCGGCGATTCGGGTAGCCCGCTACGCGCGCTCAGGTACCCGTGCGCGCGGGATCATCGAACCGGTCGCATTCCGATCCGGTACCCCCGAGCACCGACCGGATCGGAATGCGGCCTTCTCGCGTTGCACGAGTCGTCCTTCCGGGGCAGACAGGTCTCCGGAAACAAATCGGATGAAATTGTCGGCGAGCGGGACGATACTGTGCCGGGTATCGGCCGGTGATCCGATCCAGCGAATTGATCGGCGCCCGGGGCTCCTGGGGTCGCGCTCATTCGCATCGAACTCGTCAACTTCAGGAGAATCATGCCCGACGCAATAGTCGCCGAGGGTCTGGTCAAACGATACGGCCAGCTGGTGGCCCTCGACGGACTCGATCTGCGAGTCCCGGAAGGCACCGTCACCGCACTGCTCGGACCCAATGGCGCAGGCAAGACCACCACCGTCCGCGTGTTCACCACTCTGCTGGTGCCGGATGCCGGACGCGCGACGGTCGCCGGAATCGATGTGCTGCGCGATCCGCAGACGTTGCGTTCCCGCATCGGGGCGTCGGGACAGTATGCCGCGGTCGACGAATACCTCACCGGTTTCGAGAATTTGGAAATGGTGGGACGTCTTTATCACATGGGGGTGCAGCGAAGTAAGGAACGCGCGCGCGAATTGCTCGAACGATTCCGGCTCACCGACGCCGCGGACCGTCCGGTCAAGGGTTACTCCGGCGGCATGCGCCGTCGCCTCGATCTGGCGGGCGCGTTGGTCGCGAACCCTCCTGTGCTGTTCCTCGACGAGCCCACCACCGGACTGGACCCTCGTGCGCGCCTGGATCTTTGGGACGTGATCGAGGAATTGGTCGCGGGTGGGACAACGTTGCTGCTCACCACCCAGTACATGGAGGAGGCGGATCGGCTCGCCGATTCGATCGCGGTGATCGACCACGGCAAGGTGATCGCCAAGGGCACCGCGGACGAACTCAAGACCATGGTCGGCGGCGACCGCATCGAGTTGACCGTCGATCGCGTGGACAATCTCGCGACGGCCGAGGCCGCGCTGAAGAGTTTGGCGGACGGGGAGATTCATCTGGAACCGGGGTTGCGCCGGATCATCGTCCCGGTCTCCGACGGGTCGCAGGCACTGGTGGAGGCAGTGGGGCGGCTGGCCGAGCACAGCGTGCAGATCCACGACGTAGGTCTGCGCCGCCCGTCGCTGGACGACGTCTTCCTCACCCTCACCGGTCATGAGGCGGAGGCAATCGCCGCCGGTGACGCGGCGAACGACGAGCTGGGAGCTACGGAAGGAACGATCCGATGACCGCCACCGCCCCGGTCCTGGGCAGGCCCTCGCTGGGCGCGCGACTGTCCATTGTGGTCAGCGACAGTGTGACCATCGCGAAACGAAACGTCATCAAGATCAAGCGGGTCCCCGACGTCCTGATCTTCTCCACGCTCTCGCCGATCATGTTCGTGCTGCTGTTCGCCTATGTCTTCGGCGCGGCCATCGACGTCCCAGGCCTCTCCGGCGGATATCGCGAGTTCCTCATCGCGGGCATCTTCGCGCAGACCGTGGTGTTCGGTGCGACCTTCACCGGCGCCGGGCTGGCCGAGGACATGCAGAAGGGCATCATCGACCGATTCCGCTCGCTGCCGATGGCCTCGTCGGCGGTGCTGGTCGGCCGCACGATCAGCGATGTGGTGATCAACGTGGTCAGCCTGACCGTCATGTCGCTGACCGGTCTGCTCGTGGGTTGGCGCATCCGCGGTTCGTTCCTGGACGCGGTGCTGGCCTACATCCTGTTGCTGCTGTTCGCCTACGCGGTGTCCTGGATCATGGCCGTGGTGGGGCTGCTGGTGCGTGCGCCGGAGGTGTTCAACAACGCCAGCTTCATGGTGATCTTCCCGCTCACGTTCATCGCCAACACGTTCGTCCCCAGCGAGAAACTGCCCACCGTCCTGCGGGTGATCGCGGAATGGAACCCGGTGTCCGCGTTGACCCAGGCGACGCGTGAGCTGTTCGGGAACACGAGTCCGCTCGCGCCGACGCCGGATGCCTGGTCGTTGCAGCACCCGGTGATCACTTCGCTGGCCTGGGTGGTGGTGATCCTGGTGGTGTTCGTGCCGCTGGCCCTGCGTCAGTACAAGAAGACGGTCAGTCGCTGATCCGCCGCTGTCTCGTCAGTGCTCGGTCTCCACGCCGGTCTCCGCCAATGGAGTCGGCGTGGAGCCGTTGCGGGAGTATCCGATGCGCGGCGGCGCGGGCGCGGGTTCCGGCGGTTGCGGCCGCCGGGTGCGGGCCAGATAGGCCACGCCACCCGCCAGCGCGACGGCGGCGGCGAGAAGGAGCCGATTACGTGAACGCGACGAGACATGCAGGCGCCCAGAGGTCATTGGACCACTCTATGCACAGCCCGGTGATTCGCGCAGGAGGCCCAGCTCACAGCACCGTCCGGCCCAGTTCCGCGGCCGCGTCGCCGACCGTGGCACGATGGGCGGCGTGACCTCACCGAATCAGACATCCGTGGCAACGCTGCACACGAATCACGGCGATATCAAGCTCGCGCTTTTCGGTAACCACGCGCCCAAGACGGTCCGCAACTTCCTAGGTCTCGCCGACGGTTCGGCTCCGTACACCACCGCGAACGCCAGCGGAGGCAACAGCGGCCCGTTCTATGACGGCGCCCTGTTCCATCGCGTGATGGCCGGTTTCATGATTCAGGGTGGCGATCCCACCGGGACCGGTCGCGGCGGCCCCGGATACGAATTCGGTGACGAGTTCCACCCCGAGCTGCGGTTCGACCGTGGCTACCTGTTGGCGATGGCCAACGCGGGGCCCGGCACCAACGGCTCCCAGTTCTTCATCACCGTTCGACCGCAGCCGCACCTCAACCGCAAGCACACCATCTTCGGTGAAGTCGTGGACCCGGAATCCCGGAAGGTCGTCGACGCCATCGCGACCACCAGGACCGATCGCAACGACCGGCCCGTGGAGCCCGTCGTCATCACCAAGATCACGATCGAATGAGACTATGAACCCCCAGCCGCCCGCACCCACCTGCGTCCGCCATCCGAATCGCCCGACCGGCCTGGCCTGCACGCGGTGCGGGCGGCCGTCCTGTGCGGAGTGCCTGCGACCCGCGGCCGTCGGTCAGCACTGTGTCGACTGTCTGCGCGCGGATCAGCGCGACGTCGCGCCGGTGCGGACGGTCTCGGGCGCGGCAGCGCCCCGGATGTCCGCACCCTATGTGACCTATGCGCTGATCGCGATCAACGTGGTGATCTACGCGATCACCGCGGCGCAGGCCAAGAGCCTGATGGACAACCAGCGCGGCTCCGCGCTGTTCTTCGACTGGGTGCTGTTCGCACCGGCGGTCGCGGACGGCGAATGGTGGCGGGTGCTCGGTTCCGGGTTCCTGCACTACGGCCCCATCCACCTGCTGCTGAACATGTTCGCGCTTTATGTGGTGGGCCGGGATGCCGAATTGGTGCTGGGCCGGCTGCGCTACCTGGCGGTGTACCTGGTCTCGTTGCTCGGCGGGGCCGCCGGGGTCATGCTGTTGTCCCAGAACAGTCTCACGGCGGGTGCGTCGGGCGCGGTGTACGGCCTGTTCGGTGCGATCACGATCATTCTGCTCCGGTTGCGGCAGAACCCGAATCAGATGCTGATCATCATCGGCATCAACGTGTTCATCAGCCTGTCACTGCCCGGCATCTCGCTCTGGGGTCATCTCGGCGGTCTGGCCGCGGGCACCGTCGCCACGCTCGGCATTCTGTTCCTGCCGGGTTGGCTGCGAGTGCGCACTCCGCAAGCGGCACGGACGGTCGGCTGGATCGCGGTGGCGCTCGTCGCGTTCGCGGCGCTGGGGCTGGTGGCTGTGGGCGCGATCACTTCGACTGCCTGACAGCGGGATTCGCTTCACGTGAAACATTCGCGTCCGGGTTTGCCGAATGTCCCGGCCGCGGCGTCGTCAGCGGGTCTTGTCCTGGGTGAGCCGCAGGGCTTCGACCAGGTCTTCATATACGAACTCGGGATTGGCGCCCAGATCCCAGCGGCCGAAGATCAGCAGCCGGTCCACTCCGTCGTGCTGGACGTCGAGTTCCAGCATCGGCATCTTCCGCCCGAGACGGCGGTAGCTCACCACACGGGCGCGCACGATTTGCTCGGGGGTGTATTCGTCAGGTCCCGTCAGAGTGCGGACGACCATGCGTGGTTGTGCGCCGGGCACCACGGACAGTCGCGGGCGTTGCCGGAACCCGAGCGCGGCGAGGGCGAGCAATCCGGCCGCTGCCAGTCCTACGAGCAGGCGGCTCGCCGCCTCGTTGGTGACCACCGCCGCGACGGCCAACGCGACGCCGCCCACGGCGACCGCGACGAGCGCGGAGGTCGGCGTGGTCCAGGCCAGGCCCGGCTCGTCATGGTCCGGCGAGCCGGGGACCGCGGACTCCGAACTCACGGCACTCCCCAATCGCTCCTCGAGTTGTCCACAGGCTCATCCACAGGTGTGCATGAATGACACGTCTGTAATCTGCGCGATGTCGCCGCTCAGCGCCAGCGCATCGTCATGATCAGGCCCACCACCATCAGACCGAAGCCGATCAGGAAGTTCCAGGCGTTGAGATCGTTCATCCAGCTGATCTGCTCGGCCGCCAAGTAGTAGACGAGCAGCCAGGCCAGCCCAGCGAGCATGAATCCGAGCATGATGGCGACATACCAGACCGGCGACGGCCCGGCCTTCACCTTCACCGGCGTCCGGCTGGCGGGGTTGATCGTATAGTCGGTCTTCTTACGGACCTTCGACTTGGGCATGACGTCCTCGTATTCGGCGTGCAGGTCGTGGTCTCTAGGCTATCCCAACAGGTAATGGATGCGACGCGGTGCCGTGCGGGCACGTAATCTCGATGCCATGCGTGTTCTGGTCGTCGACAATTACGACAGCTTCGTCTTCAACCTGGTGCAGTACCTCGGTCAACTGGGTGTCGACGCAGTCGTCTGGCGTAACGACGATCCGAATCTGGCCGACGTCGCGGCGGTCGTCCGTGACTTCGACGGCATTCTGATCAGTCCAGGCCCCGGCACTCCGGACCGTGCGGGCGCCAGTATCCCGTTGGTGCGCGCCTGCGCGGAAGAAAATGTCCCGCTGCTGGGCGTGTGCCTCGGCCATCAGGCGATCGGCGAAGCCTTCGGCGCCACCGTCACCAGGGCTCCCGAGTTGCTGCACGGGAAGACGAGCGAGGTCTTCCACATCGGCGCCGGCGTGCTGGCCGGTCTTTCCGACCCGTTCACCGCCACGCGGTACCACTCCCTCACCGTGCTCGAGGACACCCTGCCGGAGGAGATCGAGGTGCTCGGGCGCACCGAGAGCGGGATCGTGATGGCGATGCGGCATCGCACCTTGCCCATCCACGGTGTGCAGTTCCACCCGGAATCGGTGCTCACCCAGGGCGGGCACCGAATGCTGGCGAACTGGTTGGGCGTGTGCGGTGAGCGTCCCGCCGAAGGGTTGGTGCAGACGCTGGAGGCGGAGGTCGCCGCGCTGGTGCTGCAGTGACCCGTCCGTATGTGCTCCTGTCGGTCGCGACGAGTATCGACGGGTACATCGACGACGCGAGCCCCGAGCGGCTGCACTTGTCCGACGCGGCGGACTTCGATCGGGTCGACCAAGTCCGCGCGGACTCCGACGCCATTCTCATCGGAGCGCAGACCCTGCGCAGCGACAATCCGCGACTGCTCGTCGGCAGCGCCGAGCGCAGGGCGGCCCGCCTCGCCGCGGGCAAGCCGGAGTATCCGTTGAAGGTGACAGTCTCCGCGAGCGGCGAGCTCGATCCTGAACTGCGGTTCTGGCACCACGGCGGCGGCAAGCTCGTCTACACCACCGCGGCGGGTGCGGCGAAGCTCACCACCCGGCTGAGCGGACTGGCCGATGTGGTGGATCTCGGCACCGAACTCGACTTCGGTGCGCTGTTGGACGATCTGGGCCGCCGGGGCGTCGACCGTCTCATGGTGGAGGGCGGCACCCGCATCCATACCGCGTTCCTCGCCGCCGATCTGGCCGACGAACTGCACCTTGCGGTGGCCCCGATCCTGGTGGGTGACGTCGCGGCTCCGCGCTTCCTCGACCCGGCCGATTTCCCGGGGGCGCCCCACCGCAGGATGCGGCTGGCGGGCGTGACGCAAGTCGGCGATGTCGCCGTGCTGCGGTATCTGCCGAAGGCCGACCGGATCTGACGGCGGGTCGTGCCACGACAAAGGGGCGACGCACCGCGGACGACGGTCCGTCGTCCGCGGCCGGGCGTCGGCTCACACCACACCTCGACCGGATTGTGCTGCCCGCCCTAACTCCCTCGAGTTCGCATCGCCGGACGGCAGACCGTTGTCGAAGTGCACAGGTCGATCCGAGAGGGCGGTGGGATACCGCCCTCCGCACCGGTTCGAAATCTACGGACGCCCGTAGACGGCGGTCACGAACTCGCCGAGCTGGTTATCGTCCAGATGCCTGGCCAGGTCCGCTTCGCTGATCATGCCGACCAGCCGCTTGTCCTCGATGACGGGCATGCGCTTGACCCGGTTGCTCTCCATTTCATCGAGGACTTCCTCGATGTCGGCGTTGGCATCGACCCACCGCGGCGTCGCTTCGCACAGTTCCTCGACCCGGCAGTTCGCGGGGATCTTGCCCTGAGCGATGCACTTCACCACGATGTCGCGGTCGGTGACGATGCCGCACATCCGTTCGTTGTCGTCCGAGACGATCAGCGACCCGACGTTGAGTTCGGCCATGGTGCGCGCGGCCTGCTCGATAGTCGTGTCCTTGGAGATCCACTGAACGCCGGGTTTCATGATGTCCCTGGCAGTGGTCATGAGCTACCTCCTCGTGCTCAGCTGCGCTGATTGGGATGGAGCAGCATCATTCTCCCGCAATTCACACCGGTTGGTCTCGTTTTCTGGATACCGGTGACCACGCCCGATCACGGCGGACCCAGTACCCCCACACCGACCAGGATGGCGCTGTTCTTCTGGATCGAACTGCCCGCGGACGGCTGCTGACTGAGTATGCGTCCGACATTGCCCGCGTCGAAGGTTCCCTGCGGCGACTGGCTGATCTGGCTGGTGCTGCCGGTCCAACCTTCCGCGCGCAGCTTCTCCACCGCCTGCGAGACGGTGAGACCGACCAGCGACGGCATCTTCAGATCGCCCGCGGACACCTGGACGGTAACCGTGGAGCCCTTCTCCGCGTTGCTGCCGCCGGCCGGGCTGGAGGCGACCACCTCGCCCTTCGGCTTCGAGGACTGCACCTCCTGCACGACGACCTTGAAACCGTTGCCCTCGATATTCGGCTGAGCCACGTCGATCGTCTGGCCGACGACGTAGGGGACGCGAACCGCTTCCGGGCCGGTGCCGATCGTGACGACGACTTCCCAGTCCACGTCGACCTTCGAACCCGGCGACGGATTCTGCTCGATCACCTGATCCTTCTCGGCGGTGCTCGACGGTTTGCGCTCGATGTTCGAGTTGATCCGCAGGCCTTTGGAATTCAACACCTGCTCGGCCTGCTCCTGGGTCAGCCCTGTGAGCTTCGGCACCTGCACTTGGGCGGGCCCGGAGGACACCTGAACCGTGACGGTGCTTCCCTCGTCGATCCGCGAGCCGCCCAAGGGTTGGGTCGCGATGACGTTGCCCGTGGCGACCTTGCCGTCGGGCTTCTGCTGGATCGCCACCGTGAAGCCGAGCTTCTGCAGCGCGTCCTGCGCCTGTTGCGAGGACTTGTTGGACAGATCGGGAACAGCTACCTGGTCCGGCCTGCTGCCAGGCCCGAGCAGCACCCAGAACAAAGCGAAAGCCACGGCGACGGCCGCGACTGCGCCGAGCGCGATGTAGGCGGTTCGGCGCTGGCCGTTCGGTTCGGCCGGGTCCTGCTCTGCGGTGTCGTCGTGGCGTTCGACGGTGCGGTAGTTCCGCGGCGGAGGCTCGTCCGCGCTCATGAAGGTGGTGCGGTCCTCGTCGGTCATCACCATGGGGGCGCTGGGCTTCTGGCCGCCGAGTACCCGGATCAGGTCGGCGCGCATCTCGGCGGCGGACTGGTACCGGTTGGCCGGGTTCTTGCTCATCGCCTTGAGCACGACCGAGTCCAGCTCGCGGGGCACCCCCGCGTGCACGTGCGAGGGCAGCCGCGGATCTTCCCGGACGTGCTGGTAGGCGACGGCGACCGGGGAGTCACCCGTGAAAGGCGGCTCCCCGGTGAGGATTTCGAACAGCACACAACCCACTGAGTAGACGTCCGAGCGGGCGTCCACCGTCTCTCCGCGCGCCTGTTCCGGCGAGAGGTACTGCGCGGTGCCGATCACCGCCGCGGTCTGCGTCATCGGGTTGGAGCTGTCGGCGATCGCGCGCGCGATGCCGAAGTCCATCACCTTCACCGCGCCGGACCGATTGATCATGATGTTGGCGGGCTTCATGTCGCGGTGCACGATCCCGGCCTTGTGGCTGAAATCCAAGGCGGCGCAGACGTCAGCGACGACTTCCATCGCTCGGCGCGGCGGCAGCGGCCCCTTGCCGCGCACGATGTCACGCAGTGTGTCGCCGTCGACGTACTCCATCACGATGTACGGCAGCGGGCCGCCGTCCACCTCGGCCTCACCGGTGTCGTAGACCGCGACGATGGCCGGATGATTGAGTGCGGCGGCATTCTGCGCTTCGCGCTTGAACCGCAGGTAGAACGTGGGATCGCGGGCGAGGTCCGCCCGCAGCACCTTGATCGCCACGTCGCGGCTCAGCCGGATGTCGCGGGCCTTGTGCACCTCGGACATACCGCCGAACCCGATGATCTCGCCCAGCTCGTAGCGAGACGAGAGATTCTTCGGGGTCGTCATGGCAGTCCTTGCGAAGAAGTGGCGGATCCGCTGCGAGTGGCCGAGGGCCCCCGGGCACCGGGAATCTCCGGGAATGGTAGGTCGAGAGTCGGGATGCGCGGGCGCGTTGCGGTGGCAGTGGGCGCGGTGGTCGTCGGCTTCGTCGTGCTCGGTGCCGTGGTGGTGGGCGGCGCGGTGGTCGTCGTCGGCTCCGGTGTCGTGGTCTTCGGCTCGGTGGTGGTCGGTTCGTAGGTCTCGGTTTCCACCGGCGCGGGCGCGGGCTTGGGGGTGGTCGTGGTGGCCACCGGCGGGACCGGCTTCGGGTTCGGTGCGACCGTCGCGGTCGGCGACGGCGTGGAATCCGGATTGGTGTCGCCACCGAAGAGCAGGTAGGCCGTGAGCGCGGCGAGCAGGACGGCGCCGATACCGAGTCCGGTCAGCCATTTCTGGGCAGTGGTGAACCGCTTGTCGCCACCGGGCGGTCGATCGCCCGCTGTGCCACGGCTCAGCACGGTGGCCGGAGCCGCGATCGTGCCCGCGCGATTCGCCGCGCCCACCGCGCCGGCCGCGGGCGTCGAGTAGCGCACCGTCGCCCCGTCGAAGTCGGGTGGCGTGGAGGGGATCACGGCGGTCGGGCCCGGCGGGAGCACCCGCGTGGCGCCGGTCAAGGGCGCGGCGGGATGGGTACCACTCGGCGGCGGCGGACGCCGGCCCGCGCGCACCGCGGCGACCGCGTCGGCGAACTCGCCGCCACTGGCGTAGCGGCGCGCCGGGTCCTTCTCCATCGTGATCTCGACCAGTTCGCGCACGTTGCCGGGCAGATCGGCCGGCATCGGGGGCGGCGTCTCACGCACGTGCTTCATGGCGACGGTGAGCGCGCCGTCGCCGGTGAACGGCCGCTGGCCTGCCAGCACTTCGTAGCCGACCACGGCGAGGGAGTAGACGTCGCTGGCCGCGGTGGCGTCCTCGCCGACCGCCTGTTCCGGTGCGATGTACTGCGCGGTGCCCATCACCATGCCGGTCTTGGTCACAGGGGAGGCGTCCACCGCCTTGGCGATACCGAAGTCGGTGATCTTCGCCTGACCGGTCGGGGTGACCAGGATGTTGCCCGGCTTCACGTCGCGGTGCACCACGCCCGCGCGGTGCGCCACCTCCAGGGCACGGCCGGTCTGCTCGAGCAGGTCGAGGCCCTGGGCGACCGATAGCCTGCCCAGGCGGTTGAGCACCGTGTTCAGCGGCTCACCCTGGACGAATTCCATGACCAGGTAGGCGATCTCGCTGCCCTGCGGGTCGATCGTCTCGCCGTAGTCGTAGATGCCCGCGATGCCGGGGTGATTCAGCTGGGCGGTGGTCTTCGCCTCGGTGCGGAATCGATGCCGGAACGTCGGGTCGGCCGAGAACTCCGACTTCAGCACCTTGACCGCGACCCTGCGGTCCAACCTGGTGTCCAGCGCTTCCCAGACCTGGCCCATGCCGCCGGTCGCGATCAGTCGCTGCAGCCGGTACCGGTCGGCGATCATCGCACCGTTGTTCAGCATCGAGGTCCCCGTACCTTCACTCGCACATCCATATCGTTCAGCCCCCTCGAAGACCGGCGTCGAGAACCGCGCGAGCCACCGGCGCGGCGACCGAGCCACCGGTCGCGGCAAGCGCCCGGTCCCCACCGTTCTCCACGATCACCGCGATGGCGATCTTCGGGTTCTGCGCGGGGGCGAACGCGATGTACCAAGCATGCGGCGGCGTGTTGCGCGGGTTGCTCCCGTGCTCCGCGGTGCCGGTCTTGGACGCGATCTGATAACGGGTCTGGTTACCTCCAGAGGTGTTGCCCTCCGACGCGATCATCAGGTTGGTCACGGTCGACGCTACATCGGCGCTGACGGCTTGGCCGACCGAGACCGGCTTGGTCTTCGACAGCTCGCTCAGATCCGGGCCCTGCAACTGATCGACCAGGTAGGGCTCCATCCGGACGCCGCCGTTGGCGATGGTCGCCGCGACGACCGCGTTCTGCAGCGGGGTCAACGCCACGTCGCGCTGCCCGATGCTGCTCTGGGCCAGGGCGGCGTCGTCGGAGATGGTGCCGACGGTGCTCTCCGCCACCGGCATCGGGATCCCTCGGTGCGGGCCGATACCGAACGCGGCCGCCTCGTCCTTGAGATTCGTGGCACCCACCTTGACGCCGAGTTCGGCGAACGCGGTGTTGCACGAGCGACGGAACGCTTCGAACAGCGAAGCTGTCGGATTGGGACCGCACGTGGAGCCGTTGTAGTTCTCCAGCGTGGTGCTGGTGCCGGGCAGCGTGATGTTCGGCGCGGCGGTGAACTGGTCGTCGGGAGTCGCGGCGCCGTTGGACAGCGCGGCGGCGGTGACCACGACTTTGAACGTGGATCCGGGCGGATAGGTCTGCGAGATGGCGCGATTCAGCATGGGGTGGCGCGGATCCGCGCTCAGCGTTTCCCACGCCTGGGTGCCGCGCGCACCGTCGTGCCCGGACAGCAGGTTCGGGTCGTAGCTGGGCGTGGAGACCATGGTCAGGATCTTGCCGGTGCTCGGCTCGATCGCCACCACCGAACCGGTGTAGCCCTTGCTGGTCATCTGGTCGTAGGCCACCTGCTGCATCAGCGGGTTGAGCGTGGTGACCACGTTGCCGCCGCGCGGGTCGCGGCCGGAGATGAGGTCGACGAGGCGGCTGCCGAACAGTTGACTGTCGGACCCGTTGAGCACCGAGTCCTCAGCACGTTCCAGTCCGGTGCTGCCGTACTGCATCGAGTAGAAACCGGTGGCGGGTGCGTACGCCTCCGGCTCGCTCGGGTACGTGCGCAAGTACTTGTAGCGGTCATCGGTCGCGACCGAGCCGGCCAGCACCGTGCCGCCTGCCGAGATCTGCCCGCGCTGGCGGGCGTACTCGTCCAGCAGAACCCGGGAGTTGCGCGGATCGGAGCGCAGGTCGTCGGCCTTGATCACTTGGACGTAGGTGGCGTTCGCCAGCAGTGCGACGACCATCACCATCACCGCGATCGCGACTCGGCGTAGTGGAGTGTTCATGTCAGCGGCCCCGCCTCCGGTCGCCCGCCATCGCGCCGCAGCAGTTCGGTCTGCGCGTCGGCGATCGGCGCCGGTTCCTTCTTGCGCACCGGGGCGGGTGCGCGGGCGGCGTCGGAGATCTTGATCAGCAACGCCAGCAACGCGTAGTTGGCCAGCAGCGAAGACCCGCCGTAGGACATGAACGGGGTGGTGAGACCGGTCAGCGGAATCAGCTTGGTCACACCCCCGACCACGACGAACAGCTGGATCGCGATGGTGAACGACAGGCCGGCCGCGAGCAATTTGCCGAAGCTGTCGCGCACCGCGAGGGCGGTGCGCAGCCCGCGCACGACGAATACCAGGAACAGCGCCAGCACCGCGGCGAGCCCGATCAGGCCGAGTTCCTCGCCGATGGTGGTGACGATGAAGTCGGTCTTGGCGAACGGCACCTGGTTCGGCCTGCCGCTGCCGAGGCCGGTCCCGGCGAGACCGCCGGTGGCCAGGCCGAACAGCGACTGCGAGATCTGATAGCCGGTGTTGTTGTAGTCGTCGAACGGGTGCAGCCAGGTCTCCACCCGGACCCGCACGTGGCCGAACAATTGATAGGCGAAGACGAATCCGAGCGCGAGCAGTCCGCCGCCGATGACCAGCCAGCCGACCCGTTCGGTGGCGATGTAGAGCATCACGAGCACCGTGCTGAAGATCAGCAGCGAGGTGCCGAGATCCTTCTCGAACACGAGCACGCCGATGCAGACGACCCAGACGGCCAGGATCGGTCCGAGGTCGCGGCCGCGCGGGAACTCCATGCCGAGCACATGGCGACCGGCGGCGGTGAAGATCTCGCGCTTGGCCACCAGGACCGAGGCGAAGAAGATGATCAGCAGGATCTTCGCGAACTCACCCGGCTGGACACTGAACCCGGGCAGCCGGATCCAGATCTTCGCGCCGTTGGTCTCGGAGAACGCGCTCGGCAGCAGAGCTGGAATGGCCAGCGCGACAAGGCCGATGAGGCCGAGGGTGTAGCTGTAGCGGGCCAGGGTGCGGTAGTCGCGCAGCGCGATCAGCAGCGTGATGAACACGAGCGTGCCCAGCGCGGTCCACAGGATCTGCTGATTGGCGTCGGGGGAGGGGGTCGCCCACGAGTTGTAGGCGGCGGTCTGCTGGTCGGCCAAGTCGAGCCGGTGGATCAGCACGAGACCGAGTCCGTTGAGCAACGCCACGATCGGCAACAGCAGGGGGTCGGCGAACGGGGCGAACCGCCGCACGGCCAGGTGCGCCACCGCGAACAACGCCAGGTAGGCCAAGCCGTATTTGGCGATATCCAAGGTGATCGACTGTTCCTGACTGGCCTCGACCAGGAACAGGGACACCGTGGTGATCACCGCCGCCGCCCCGAGCAGCAGAAGTTCGACATTGCGTCTGGTGCTCGGCGGTGGCGCGGGAGCGAAGCCGCCCGGGGGACTGGGAAAAGCCCCAGCCGACGGCGGTGCCGGCGCGGACATCAGTCCGTCACCCGGCAGTTCTCCCCCGCGGTCTGGGGGGCGGGCGGCGCGCTCGACGGCGGGACAGGAGCCTCCGACTTCGTCGGTGTCTTGATTTCGGTGCCCCTGGCGTCGCCCTGTTCCGGCGCCGGAGCCGGCGCGGGCGCGGCGGTGGCCGGAGCGGGCTGAGCGCCGTTGGGCGCGGGGGCCGGGGTTTCGGCAGGCGACGGGACGACACCCGGCTGCGGCGCCGATTCCTTGACCGGGCACGGCGGCAGCAGTTCTCGCTGGGCGAGGTAGGTCATCGAGTCCCTGGCCTTGTCCAGCGAGCCCGGCGGCAAGCCCTTGTCCACCTGCTCGCGGCCGGTCTGCTTCAGATCGGTGACCTTCAGCGGCTTGCACGCCGACGGCAGACTCTCGCCGGGGTCGGTCAGGGTGAGTTCCCCGTTGCGGGTCACACATCCGACGAGATTCACGTCGTGGATCGAGTAACCGAGGATCGAACCGGGCAGCCCGCGCAGGATCACCACCGAACCGTCGTCGGCGCCGACGTAGTAGTTGCTGCGGATCATCTTGTAGCCGACCACGAGCCCCACGCAGACCGCGACGATGAGCGCCAGCGCGAGCACGATCCAGCGCAACCGGTGCGACTTCTTCGCGGGCGGCTCGGGCGCGGCGGCGGCCCGGCGCGGCGCGGCGCGCGGCGGGCGCAACGCGGAGGCCCGGCCTGCGGCGGTGTTCGGCGGCGGCGTGTCCTCGTCGACGCCGGAGGCGGCGCCCGCGACGATCGGGTGGCTCTGGCCGTAGTCCAGGTCGATGACATCGGCGACGACGACGGTCACGTTGTCCGGACCGCCGCTGCGCAACGCCAGCTCGATGAGCCGGTCGGCGCACTCGTCGGTGCTGCCCTCGCGCATCGTGTTCGCGATGGTCTCGTCGCTGACCACGTCGGAGAGACCGTCGGAACACAGCAGGTAGCGGTCACCGGCGCGCGCTTCGCGCATGATCAGCGTCGGCTCGATCTCGTTGCCGGTGAGCGCGCGCATGATCAGCGAGCGCTGCGGGTGCGTGTGCGCCTGCTCCGGTGTGATCCTGCCCTCGTCGACCAGCGATTGGACGAAGGTGTCGTCCCGGGTGATCTGGCCGAGCTCGCCGCCGCGCAGCAGGTAGGCGCGCGAGTCGCCGATGTGCACGAGGCCGAGTTTCTTGCCCGCGAACAGGATCGCGGTGAGCGTGGTGCCCATGCCGTCGAGCTCGGGCTCCTCCTCGACCTGATCGGCGATGGCGGCGTTGCCTTCTCGGGTGGCCGCGTCGAGCTTGCCGAGCAGATCGTCGCCGGGCTCGTCGTCGTCGAGGTGGGCGAGCGCGGCGATCATCAACTGGGACGCGACTTCTCCCGCGGCATGGCCGCCCATGCCGTCGGCGAGTGCGAGCAGCCGGGCGCCCGCGTACACGGAATCTTCGTTGTTGCCTCGGACGAGACCGCGGTCGCTGCGCGCTGCGTAGCGGAGAACAAGTGTCACGATCGCAGCTCGATCACTGTTTTGCCGACACGGACAGGCGTGCCGAGTGGAACACGGACGGCGGTGGTGACTTTCGCGCGATCGAGGTAGGTGCCGTTCGTCGAGCCGAGGTCCTCGACGTACCAGTCGTCACCACGCGGAGACAGTCGCGCATGCCTGGTCGAGGCGTAGTCATCGGTGAGTACCAGCGTGGAGTCGTCCGCACGCCCGATCAGCACCGGTTGGGTGCCGAGCGAGATGCGAGTGCCGGCGAGTGAACCCTGAGTCACCACAAGAAATTTGGCGCCCTTCTGGCCCCGGCTGAAGGAAGGCAGCACCGCGGAACCGCGTGCGGCCCTGGGCTGGATCCGAATGCCGGATGCCGCGTAGATGTCGCTGCGCAACGTGCGCAGCACAGCCCACACGAACAACCACAACAGCAGAAGGAACCCCGCACGGGTCAGTTGCAGGATCAGTCCCTGCACGGCGCTCCACCTCCTGTTCGACCGTGTACGTCGGTGCCGTAGGTGCGGTTCGACCACCCCCACCAGCCTGCTGGTCTTGCCGGCCCCGGTGTCGGCGCCGCGCGTGTGTTGGCAGCATCATAGGGCCGTCGGTCGATTTCGATCACGATACGACCGACGATTCCCTCGAGAGCCATGTCGTGACCTGCACCGCGAGCTTACGGGATCAGACGATACGGATCAGGATCTCGGAGTGCCCGGCACGGATGACGTCACCGTCGGCGAGCTGCCAATCCTGCACGGGGGAGCCGTTCACCAGGGTGCCGTTGGTGGAGCCGAGGTCGGACAACATCGCGGTCTGCCCGTCCCAGCGCACCTCGATGTGCCTGCGAGAGACGCCTGTGTCGGGCAGCCGGAAGTGCGCGTCCTGGCCGCGGCCGATGATGTTGCTGCCTTCCCGCAGCTGGTAAGTGCGGCCGCTGCCGTCGTCCAGCTGGAGCGTCGCCGAATAGCCCGAACCGGCCTGCGGGGCGGCGCCGTAGCCTTGCCCGCCCGCGTAGCCCTGCTGCGCGCCGTACCCCGGTTGCTGCGAGTATGCCTGACCGTAGCCGCCCTGGTCGTCCTGAGCGTAGCCGCCTTGGTCGGCGTAGTTCTGATCGCCGTAGCTCGGATCGGTGTACCCCGACTGCCCGTAGCCGGGCTGACCGTACCCTTGCTGGCCGTAGCCTTGGTCGGCGTAGCCCGGCTGGCCGTAGGCCTGGTCGCTGTAGCCCGGCTGGCCGTAGGCCTGGTCGCTGTAGCCCGGCTGGCCGTAGGCCTGGTCGCTGTAGCCCGGCTGGCCGTAGGCCTGGTCGCCGTAGCCTTGCTGGCCGTACCCGCGCTCGCCGTAGCCGCTCTGCTGGCCGTAGCCGGACTCGCCGTAGCCGCCCTGCTGGCCGCCGTAGCCGGACTCGCCGTAACCACCCTGCTGCCCGTAGCCCTGGCCACCCTGCGGGTAGTCGTAGCCGTTCTGATAGTCGCCGTAACCCTGCTGCGCGTCCGGAGCCTGGTAATCCGCCCCGTATGCGCCGCCACGGCCGTAGTCGTCGCGGTACGCGCCGTTCTGCGGGCCGCCGCGTCCGGCAGGCGGTGGAGCGTACCCGCGGTTGCGTGGATCGGACTCCGCGGGCTCACGGCTCGGGTCGTAGCCTGAGTTCTGCGTCATGGGGCCAGCTCCTGGTTGCGGGTGTGCAGGTCGTTGTGGCGGTGATTCGGGGCCGCGAGCCGCGCTGGCTCTGTGTCCGGCGTCGGGATCGACGCGGCCACTCGCCCTGAACTGTCCGGTGTGCAGCGTAGGTGATGCCTCGAACGCCACGTGTACTTCGCCGTAGGTCTGCCAGCCTTGCTCGCGGATGTAGTCCTGTAGATGTTTGGCGAATGCGCGGGTGGTGAGGTCGTGGTCGGCATCCAACTGCTGGTGATCGGAGGTGTTGATCGTGATCACATAGCTGTTGGGTGCCAGCAGGTGCCCGCCGCCCAGGTCCTGGACATGATCGGCGGCCTCGCGTTGCAGCGCCGCCTCCACCTCCTGGGGTACGACACTGCCGCCGAAGACTCTGGCGAACACGTCACCGACGGCGCCTTGCAGGCGACGCTCGAATCGCGAAACGATGCCCATCTCGGCCTCCCTTCGGTGCGCGTCTCTTCCTGATTCGTAACAACGACACGCGTGTATGGCGTGTCGTTAATCGACCACGTTCATTGCATGATATCCACGATCGTCCACACCTGTAACTCTTGGCGACGGCCCCAGGTTCCCGGACCCGTTCAGCCCCCCGGTCAGGCCTCTGAAATGGCGATTTCGTATCCAGCGCGCGGCCGTGATACTGTCTCCCAGTCGCTCGGGCGAGTGGCGGAATGGCAGACGCGCTGGCTTCAGGTGCCAGTGTCCTTCGGGACGTGGGGGTTCAAGTCCCCCTTCGCCCACAATTTCGACGCAGGTCGGGGGCATAACCAACAGGTTATGCCCCTTCTGCGTCCACACAGCGGTCCACAGGGAATCTGAGGGGATTCGGCCTGAGTGCAAGGACCCGTGCTTCATGGCGACTACACCCCGCATTCGCGTCCGCAAGGATGGCTCTACCCACTCGCAGGTGCGCTACCGCATCATCCGTGACAGCAAAGCGGTACAGACGTCCCAGAGTTTCGACGATCACGCCGCCGCTATTCGATGGGCGCGGCTGCTCGACCGCGTCGGCCCGGCCGAGGCCGAGGGCGTCCTCGCCGCCCAACTCGGCGCCGTGGTCGACACCATCACATTGAAGGTATGGCTTCACCGATGCGTCGACAGCCTCGGTAAGAGTGTGGACGAGGAGACCAAGCGCAAATACCGGCGCATGATCGACCGCGACATCGTTCCCTTCTTCAACGGGGAGCACCTGCCCGTTGATGGTGTGACCCCCGAGCTCGATGCCGCGTGGGTCGAGTGGCTCGAAACCGAGTTCGACAATGCGCCGAAGACCATCCGTAATAAGCACGGCCTGCTGTGCGCTGCGATGGGTGCGGCGGCCCGGCAGCGGCCGACTCCTTTTATTCCGTGGAATCCGTGTGCCGAGACCAAGTTGCCGAAGTGCTTCGGCGCGCGAGGTCGACCACCTGAGCGAGGACGAATACGAGCTCGTCGAGCAGCTGCTCGCGCCGTTCTGGCGCCCGTGGTGGGAGTTCGGCGTGCTGAGCATTGCCCGGCCCGGCGAGCAGGGCGCGCTCTCGTCGGCGACATCGACCGCAACACCGGCGGCGTCTCGATCACGAAAGCGTGGAAGTGGGCCAACGGCCGGATGCGCCTAGGCGACCCGAAGACCGAGCGCGGCGTCCGCACGTTCGTTCCGCTCGAAACGGTCGCGCAGCTCGACCTCGACCGCCCGGCCGACGCCTTCCTGTTCCTGACGCCGAGCGGATTACCGGTGACCTCGGCGCGGTTCTGGCAGCAAGGCTGAGCTCCGGCGGTCGCCCGCCTCGAGGCGCTCGCCGCGGGCGACCGCGCACCGTTCACTGGCGCGGCCGGTTGGGAAGGGCTGTCGTTCGACGAGCTGCGCCGCCGCTACGGGCACCTCATCGGCCGCCTCATGTCCAAGCGCCTCACCCCGTATTGCACCAGACATAAGGGGATTTCGTGGCGTCTGCAGGACGGCGAGCCGATCTGGGTCGTATCGCGCGACGCCGGGTACTCGTCGATCGCGATCACCGATAAGCGGTACGGGCACATCTCGGCGGTGGCATCCGCGGCGAGCGCGCAGGTCGTCGCAGACAGGCTGCCCCGGCTGCGCGGCCGGGTCCTCGATATGGAGCAGGCGCGCCACCGCCGTCCGGCTCGGCCAGATCAGCGAGATCGAGCGCGTCGCGACGGGTTTCGAGGCGGTGTGGATGGACGCACGCGGGCTCGTGCAGTCGCAGGTGTTCGACGCCTCCGTGGCGGAGGGGAGCCATCTGGTCGAGGTTGCGCGCCTCGAGTGGTAGTTGTAACCAAACAGAGGGGCTACCAAAAGCACGGTTTACGCGCGAATTGCCGGGGTAACAGTGACCGTGAGCGAGTACCACCTGATCGTTAGAAGCAGCGGCGACACCCGACGACGAGGAAGAACCGAAGCGAGGCGGGAGAGGGAAAGCTTCGCCGAAGATGTCCGGCACAGCAACCAGTGGTCTCCACCGAAAGAGGCGGCATGGGAAACGTGACTCCGGCGCCAAGGGAACCGAAACACAGCTTTTGGACGTCAGTCCCCGGTATCCTCACCGGAATCGCAGCGGTCATTACGGCCGTCGGGGCGATTATCGGCATCTATGTCGGTACGAAGTCCACACCGCCGGCTCAGCCGCCCACGACGGCCGCACCGACGTCCGCCCCATACGGCGGCGCGTACGCCGATCCAGCGGCGACGATCTATTTGCAGTACCGAGGCGACTCGAACCAGTGCGCCTTGCAGTTGACGACGAAGATCGCAGGAAAGACCGTCTCGATACCGAATTCCGCATCCACCATATCCGTGAGCGGGGTGCCTCAAGGCGCGCAGAAGTACGAGGTCGCGGGCCAGATCGCATGCCCGACCCTTGGAACGTTCGATGCTTACGGCTCCGGGACGATCAATGTCACCAGCGGTAATACATATTACTACTGGTGGTCGCAATCCCCAGGTACCAAGAATGCCACCGTCACAATCGGAACTCAGTGAAATCCCATGTGGACCACCACGTCCACAAATCGGGCTATTCTTGCCCCGACCAATCCCGGTGAATCCCGACTAATCCCGATGAAACCCAAGGTCGCACGCTGCTAGCTGGGCGATACGGCGGTTCAAGCCCCCCTTCGTCCACAGGCGAAAGCCGCGCATCAAGTGCTGATGCGCGGCTTTCTCTTTGTAGTCGGAAGGCCGCGTCGATCATGTGACGGATGTCCCGACCCGGCCGGTCAGTGTCTTCCCACCGCAGGTAGCACTCCCAACTGTTGCAAGAACCCGAGCACGTCCTTGTCGGACCACTTCTCGGCGAGCTTGCCGTCGGCGATCCGGTGGATCGCGGTACCCGTCACCGTCAGTTCGCGCCCGGTCGCCGGTATGCCGGGCAGGTCCCTGGTGTGCCGCCCGTACGCGGTCAGCCGCGTGACGACCCGGTCGCCTTCCGCGACTTGGTCCTCGATCTCGTGCCGCCCTGGAGTGGCGGCCCAGAACATGCGAAAGGCCTGCTTCAGGCCTTCTCGGCCGGGGCCGAGACCGGGAAACGGCGGCGGCGAGTGATCGATGTAGTCCTCCGCGACGAGGTCGTCCATGGCGTCGATGTTTCCCGCGTCGATCTCCCGATAGAACCTGCGGACCAGTGCCTTGTTGGTTTCCAGCGACATGATCGGGCCTCCTCCTCGCGGGTCGAGCGAACCGTCGAGGCGGTTCGCCGAGTCTCGCGTCGCGTGGCAGCAACCTATCTCATTGGAGATGGGCATACCCAACAAGATTTATGGCGAACTATCAGCAAATGCAGTGCGCCGCGTCAGACCACCAGCCCGTGGCGGTCGAGGAAGCGCTGTTCGAACGCGGCGACGAATTGCCCATGGTCGATGGCCGACGACGAGTGCACGAATTCGCCGTCGTCGGCGATATAGAACACCGCTCGGTGGGCTGGTGTGTTCTCGGGAGCGGGCACGTGCACCATCCAGCCGAAGCGCAAGCGGTCGGCGGTCAGCTGCGCCAGCGGGTATCCGGTGGTGTCCAGCTGCCGACCGGTGATGTAGTCCCGTACCCGGCTGATCGCCTGTTCGGCGGGCATCGGCTCGGGCGCCGTGGACAGCAGCCCGGCGGCCGAGAATTGATAGAGCGCGCCGTCGATGTCGAAACGGCTGTCATCGCCGAAGACGGCGATCAGCGCCCCTCGCGTCACCCCTCCCGTCTCGGCGGCGGACAGTAAGGCTCCGATGGCCTCCGACGCGTCCTGGTCCGGGACCAGGCCCGCCACGATCTTGATGGTCGTTTCCCGCGTCCACACGCCCGGCACCGCGGGCGCGCATTCCTGCGCGGACGGTGACTGCCCGCGGTACCAGCGCCCCGCTTCCCACCAGTAGCAGAAGGACAGCAGGCCCGAAGCAGCCCGCGGATTCAAAACCGGGTCGGCGATCCAATCCGGCGCGCCGCCGTACAGCTCCGGCATCGGTGCGCCCGCGTTGTATACGGCGTCCAAGGTCGGCGCATTCCATACTCCGCCGGACAACACGGCTCGCCCGCCCGGAAGCGCGTGCAACGTCGATCCACCGCGTGCGGTGCCTTCGAACACGCCGACCCAGGGCAGCATCCGCGGACCCCATTCCGACTTCGCGGCCACGAAGGCCGCCGCGATGGTCGTCCATCGGGCCCACATCTGCGGGAACGGCGGGAACTCGTTCTCCGCGAGCACCGCCCACACCTGTTCGGCCCGGTTGGCACGGGCCTGTTCCGCCGCCTGCTGCGGAGTGCGGCGCTGCCGGTCGCCGTGACCGATATACGCGGCCAGCCACACAGGTACTTTCTGCCGCGGATACGCCTCGAGATCAGCGCGATATGCCTCCGGGACGAAAAGTTGACCCTCGGGAAAGGGCTCGTCGCCGTAGTCGTAGGCGACCTCGATATTGCCCGCACTAGTCATCGCCACCAGCAGACGCCACCACGGACCCGCACCGGAGCCGGCCGCGAGCGCGCGGTGCTCCCGCGCGAGGGCGAGCACCGGTTCCGGCGGGTCCACCGGCATCACTCGGTCGTCGACCGTGTAAACCAGCTGGGCGACCTCACTCACCACCGTGACCGCGAACACCGCGTCCACCCGCTGCCATCCGGTCGGCGCGTGCGCCGCCAGCGCACGAGCGAGCGGGTGCTCGGCGGTCAGCCCACCGGGTTCGTCTGCCACGTCGTCCTCCTGATCGATGTCCAGCCACCGGCCTCGCGGCGACGCCGTCGAGAGAGTGCCCACTCTGGTCTGCGGCGGCAACGCGCATGTCGAAGATAGCCGGGGCACGGACCCGACTACGGTGGCGAGCGGGGTGACAGACTCCCGCGGTAGGGAATCAGGCCCTGCCCGTCAGGCGGAGGTTCCGTATACCACCTCGAGGATTCTGGAGACACCGGGCGGTGTGGGCCGCCACGTAGCCGGCACCGCTGACTGTAGGCTGCGGAGCGCGCTGTTGACGTAGTGAGCGAGTTCGATCGCCCGGTCGTCCGGCGGCCCGCCGGTCAAGCGGCGGTGTTCGATCAGGCGCGTGAGGTCGTGCTCGGCGCGCTCTGCCGCGTGCACTGCGGTGTACCCCCGCAGGTGCTGGGGAACCGCGCGGATATCCGCGAAATACGGGGCGACGGCGCCGCGATGCACGATAACTGATTCTTCGTAGTCGGGCGGGCCGAAAGTCGCGGCGCCGAAATCCAGGACGGCGTACCTCTGGTCGTCAGCGACGCGGATGGCTTCGGGACCCTCGGCCTCCTCGAAGAAGTTTCCCCAGAGGTCGCCGTGCAGCAACCGGAACTGCTGGGGCCGCACCGACGCGATATACAGCTCCATACCGTCGTACAGCGACGCAGGAAAGCCCAACTTGTCGGCCACGAAGGCGAAGAACGGGTCCCGCATCGATTCTTGGAAGTGCTGTTCGGTGTGGCCGAAAACCCTGCGCAGGAAGCCGGCGGAGTCCCCCGATTCCGGCCAGCCCGATGGCAGCGGCGGAAGCGACTCGAGCGGGACTTGCTCGAGTACCTGCTCGAGCCGCCGCAGCGCTCCCCGGGGACCCGCGGCGTGCAGGTTGTCCACCCGGCGACCGAGTCTCAGGCGGGTGAGTACGGTGAACCGTTCGGTGGGATCCGGGGAATCGGCCACGTACAGCACTCGGGGGATCGTCGGCGCCCCGGGCACTGTGTCGATGTACCTGGCGAGTGCGCCCAGGATCAGATGCTGTTTGCCCGGCCACGTCTCCATGTCGATCTGGGTGTCATCAGGGCCGAGGAGACGTGGGTGGACAACGGCGATATCCCGCCACAGATCGACGAAGTTGTTGTTCCCGTGCCGACGTGTGCCGTGCCGTGCCGCTGTCTCCCTCAGCGCCCTTGCCGCGTCGCCGGACATCACGATGGCGCCGCGGGATTCGCGGGTTCCGGGAGGCTCACCGAGGTAGGCGTAGTCCGCGGCCGGCCGTCTGTTCGCCAGTCCCGGATGGTCGGCACCAGCGTCCCCGGTAATCGACCATGTGTCCGGAGGCGGCGCTACCGGGACGGTCCACGACAACTCCTGCTCGACGTACTCGCCATCCGTGACAGCGAGGTGGGGGGGATCGGCGAACGGTTCGGATTCGTCGATGACGAACCAGAACGTCGTGTTGCCGTCGGGGTGGTGGTCGATATCGCGTTCGTGGGTCAGCGGGTCCAGTAGGTTGAGACTCAGCATCGCACTCTCGTACAGTGCGAACCAAGCCTCCGCACTCCCGGATCGGGGGGCCCGGCAATCTGTGATCGCGACCCGCAACCGACGTGCGCCCGGATTGCCGGTGATAGTGATGTCGATGGAGACGGTGTCGGCGTCGACTGCGCCAGGGGCGAATTGCGGGCGGCTGAATACCTGGCTGAACAAGATGGTGAACGCGGATCCGGCGTTCCTGATGTATGACGATGACCACCCGTCCTGCTCCAGCCGTGCCACCAAGTTCTTCTGCTCGGCGAAGAAGCGGGCCAGAGGTGCTCTGCGGACGACATCGGTCGGATCGCTGGCCTCGCGGTCATCGGTAGCGCTGTCCGGTGGCGGAACCGGCTCGCCGGTGCCGGATTCGGTGCGTGCGGGCGATGAGTCGGCGGGATCGAGCGTCTCCGCGCCGGGATCAGACGGGATGTGGCGTGTGGCGTGTCGGTGCGATCGGAACAGTTCGTCGACCGGCGGGATCTCCGATCGGATCGGGAAGCCCAACTCGCCCCGCACTCTAGCCAGGACGTGGCGGAAGCTTCCCTGGAGAAAGCGTGTCTGCTCGGGGCTGAGCTGTCCGGCGGCCGCCGCCGGGGCGAAACGGATGGTTACGGAGATAACCTGCCGCAGGTCGAACAGCGCGGTGTATGCCAGAACATTGCGATACTGCGGTCCCGGCCCGGTGGGCAGGATGCCTCTCGCTGCGCGCTGTAGGTGGGCCCGATCGTAGTTCGGATCTCCCCGGAATGCTCGTTCCCACCCCACGATGCCGGTAATGCGAACGTCGTTCTCATCCACGAGGAATTTTCCGGGGGTCAAATTTCCATGTAGCAGCCGAAACGGTGTTGGTGCGAGCGACCCCGCCCACTCCACCAGCGGCGGGAAGGGATCGGCACCCAGACCCATGGCGTCGAAGATCGGCCCGAACTCTTCGTACGCCGGCCCGTAGAGCTGTCTGGTGCCGTCGATCAAACTGAGCATGAATTCGGTCGATTCGCCCTCCCGAACCCCGGGCGGAGTCAGCTGCCGCATCAATGGACTGTCCGGGACCAATGCCAGGGCTTTCTCCATACTGCCGAACGTCCGCACCAGGAGAGTATCGTATTCATCGGTGTCTGCGAGCACCTCCGAAAGTGGGCGTCCGGGTTTGCGATCCGTGATGAGTGCATCGGCGAGTCGGCCGTCGGGCATTCGCACGCCACGGAGGAAGTGCAGGGCGTGAGGGGAGTTGAGGAGATGGGAAGGTAGCTCGGCGAGCACTTCGTGTACCCGGCCGGTAGCCAGGCGAGCCTCGCCGATACCGGATTCGGTAAGAAGGAATTGCACGTTGAAAGGCGATTCTCCGGGGCCTACTGCCACATTTGTGCTGTTGTCCACCGCAGGTGTCCCCGAAAGTTTTCGAATGGCTTCCTGGATCAGCGATCGAGCTTTTTCCTCGGACATGGCGACGCCGCTGCGTTCACCGAAGGCGCGGTATCCATTGGCCAAGGGGGGTTGTGCGGCACCCTGCTCGGGCGGCAGCGGGCGCTCGCGCACCTCGAGTGATTGCGGCCTGTTCCGGTGGTCGGTGTATATGTCCGGCACATCGTTGGGTACCCATGTGCCCACAAGATCGGCCGATTGCGCCGAATCAGCACGCCGGTAGGCCATATGGGGACCGAAATCATAGTAGCCGAGTACCGCCGCTCCGGTGACACCGCCGATCATATAGACCGGCCAGGGGGTGCCGGGGCGCACGAAGGCCACGGGAGGTCTGGCTAAATAGACGCGGCCAGTTGCGGAGTTCTCCAGCGCTCGTTCTACGGTCCGGTACCCAGGCAGCGTAGAGCCGGCGACCCTATCGATGCCGAAGGTGAAGATCTCACGTGGTGGCCAGCCGACTTTCGGGTGATACGCGTCGGGGATGTACACAACTCCGGGCTCGGACACGAATCCGGCCCTGGGCATGTAGTCCCCTTCGAGCGCGAAGTCCATCAAACTGGAGTCGACATCCACACTCCAGCCCAGCTCCACCGGCACAGACGCGGCGCTCACGCCGTCTGGTACTCCCAACCGCCGACGAGCCCAGGAGATTGCCTCTGGAGGCAGTTCCTTTCCTTCCCGCCGGGCCGATCGATAGATGTCGGCGACAGCCTGTCCGGCGTCGGTCCCGTCCGGCTCGCCGGGTAGAGCAGCTTCTACATCGGTCGGCTCGTAGGGCACCGCCGCCCGGAGCCGTTCGCCAGAGCGGTCGCCCGCTGTTTCTGCATCGGACACCGGCGACAGATCAGAGCGCTCTATCCGCATTCTGGAACGCGCCGCGACTGCTTCTCGACGCAGCTCGTCTACGAGGCGGGTCAACGTGCTAAAGGTAGGAACCGATTCCATCGAGTAGCCGTGCCAAGACGTGTACGGTCGAGCGATCGCAGACATCACATACTCGACCAGAAAGTCTATCCGAGCGGTATCCGGTTCCGGTGCGACCGCTTCGTTTACGAGGTTGATGGTGTCGTGCAGGACTCGCGCCACATCGAGTAGCCAGAAATAGGACATCAGGTGACGGTCACCTTCAGTACCGATATCGGCGCCCGGATTTCGATGCAGAAATACGGCCCGTTCGTAGTCGGGCGGGCCGTAGAGACCCATGGGATCGACGATCATGATGCCGTCCGGCGTTCTCAGGACATTGCCCTTGTGGATGTCGGCGTGGATGACGCGAAGTCGCTGCGGGCGAATTCCGGTTACCAGTGTCTCCAGGCCGTTCGTGAGTGATTCGGGAAAGCCCAGTCGATCGAATGCGGTCCGATAGGCCGCGAGCGTGCGGTAGCGTTGAAAGACCTTCTCGAAGTGCTCCAGCATCATCCAGAAGAATCCCAGCGACGTTGTCGGATAGTCCGGGCGAAGCCGCAAATGGCCTTCCCGCCGCATCCCCGAATCACGTTGGACCTGCACTCGGCCCAATTGCTCAGCCGCTGTCGACAACGCCTGCGGGATCTCTTTGTCGCCGAGCGAGTCCACTGTTTCGCCATCGATCCGCCGGTGAATCTCGAATATGACCTCGCCCTCGTCGTTCAGCTCCACGTGCAGCACCTTCGGCAACAGCAGTCGCTCATCACTCGGCGCGGCTTCAGCGACCGCTTGCAGAATCTCGTATTGCCTCGGCCAGAGGATGTAGTCGAGCGTGATCGTGTCATCCAGAATTCTTGGCTCGAGCACCGCGTATTTGCCGATCAGGTAGACGTCCTTCTGGTTTCCGGAGCGCTTCTCGCCGACCTTTTTCGCGACCTGCCGCAACTCCCATGCGATCTCGGACGGCATCACCTCGCCCTCGTCGCCACCGAGATGCCGGTATTCCCCGTCCCGACGCAGGTGCTTGAGTACCGGATGCACAGCCAGGTGCGCCTCGGATGCCACATAAAGCGGTGCCTCGTCCTCGTCGGATTCGACCGCCGAGTCCTCTTCGGCGGTGACCGGGTCTGCGGAATGCGTGGCGACGAAGAGAGGGCCGTCGAGGTCGATCTGCTCTGCCACGAAGAGCGGACCGTCGAGGTCGATCTGCTCTGCCACGAAGAGCGGACCGTCGAGGTCGACGTCGTCGTCAGCCGCGTTTTCGTCTTCGAGAGGAACGACCTGCTCCCCGGATTGCGCTGCTTCCGCCGGCACCGGGGTGTAGCCGCTTTCCGCAAAAGCGCCGTCCTCTGGGTGGTTCGGGTCGGCGGCATGCGCTATCACCCCGTGGGGCACACCGCGCGGCACGCCGCCAAAGGGGTCCGCGACTGCGGGTGGCGGATCGAAGCTCAGTCCATCCAGCCCCCGGGCACGTTGCGGCGGAGTGTCGGTCGGGTGTGACGCGGGGGCGGTACCTTCTGGGCGCGGCGCGGGCGGTCTCGCCTGCTGGGTTGTCCCGGTCGAAAGGTCGACCACCACCGGGTAGTGGTCGGTTTCGGTCATCACGATGTGGCCGTTGGCCGTTCGTAGGTCCGTGGTAGCGAGTACTTGGTCCGGCGCGCCGCCCCACGGCACGGTCGCGGTCGCCGGATCGAGCGCGGCGGTCAGCCCCAACTCGTCGATGAGCGGCCGGTATACCGAGCGCGGGTCATCGGTGTTGAAGTCGCCGAGGAAGACGACCGGGCCATCCGCCGTGGAGCGCAGACCATCCGCCAAGGAACGCAGCAGCTGCTCGATAGCCCTGGCATGCGCAGCGCCTTCGACATCGTTCTCCTCGTAGCTGCGGCCGAAGAAACCGAGCGGCGTCGGGTGGATGTTCACAAACCAGATACCGGCGATCCTGACGGCCTGCGCGTAACGGTCGAACTGCTCGTCCGGTTCCAGCACTCGGCCCCCGAGTGACAGCTCCACCCCCGTGGCAGGCAGCAGTATGTCGTGAGCGGCCTCGATCGGCAGATCGGTGATCACGGCGAGGCTGATCGCCTTGCTCGTATCCATGTGCGACGGGCACATCACGGTCTCGTAGACGTTCCGATAGCCGAGCATGCCCGCCAGTTGCCGCGCGTTCGAACCGTCCGGACCGACCTCCGATTCCTGGAAGAAGACGATCTCGGCGCTGATCTCGGGCAACCGGTCGACGAAATACGGCAGATCAGGGATGTAGTCGAATGCCTCCTCCGAGCGCGAACGGCGAGCGCCGGCGAAATTCCAAGTGACCACCCGCAGTGGGCCGGCATCGGCCACAACTTCGGCGGCATCGTGATGCGTCGGAGCGGGCCCGGCTTCCGATTCCGAGGCCCGTTCACCGAGAGCCGCGGCGGCACGATCGACGATGTTCGCGACGCGGTCGCCCAGGGGACGGCTCTCGCTCGGCCGATAGACGGTGCGGCCGGATCGCGGCATCTCGGCGCCGTCAGCGGCGACCTCCAGAGTCCACCGGCCGGACCGAGTGATCGTCGCCGTCGCCGTCACCACCTGGCGGCCCTGACTCACTTCCCGCACCAGCGTCTCCGCCAGTGCCGCCGCTTCGGCCACCGCCGGTCCGATGTGGTTCCAGAAGGGCATATCCGGGCTGATCATGACGAAGGCCAATGCGCGGATCGTGGCCGATGCGTTGCCCATCGGATCGACCCGCACCGTTCGGGTATCCACAACCGGATCGTCAGCGGAATCCGCGGCGGCGCCAACGCGTTCGGGCACGCTCACCGCGTCGCCGCGGAGGTGGAGTTCGAAAACAACTCGGCCGCTGTCGGTGTCGTACGACTCGGACCGCCAGGTCGTCGCTCCGGCCTCCAACGCCTGCACGGTTTCTGGGGACAGGTCGGTGGCGCCGACGTGTTCGACGGTAACCCGCAGGACGTCGGCGTGCGGTGCCTCGACATCGGCCCGGGTGGCCCCGCGCCGAGCGGCATCGGCCGCCACCGCGGAGGCCGTCTGGGCCGCGGCCGCTTTCGCGGCGATCGGCCACTGCGGCGCAATCGCCTCGACGGCGGCCCGAACCGATTCCTCCGTCACGGCAGCTTCGGCGGCGTTCTCCGAATCCGCGGTGATCGTTTCGGCATCCGGCAGCACCGACGAGTCCTCCCGAGACTCGGTGCGCTCCGCGGGTTCGGTCGGTGTCTTGGGCTGGTGTGCGGCGGGTGGCTTCTGTGGGCCGGTGGCATGCGCATCCGCGTCCGGGGGCAGGTCCGGATCGATGGCGAACCAGGTACCGGGCCCACGGCTCCGGCCCGGACGCTTCGGCTGCCGTGGCTTGCGCCAGGGGAGGCCGAGTGAGTAACCGCGCACATCCCGGGGTGGTTCAGGCTGTTCGCGCGCTTCGTCCTGGGCCGCATGTTCGGCCTCGAGCGCACGATCGATACGTCCGGTGGACTGTTCGTGAGACTCGCCGCGCCGCTGCTGCCACGCTGCCTCGATCGGCACCGGGGATTCGACCGGGTTGGCGTCGGTTGCGGTCTTGATGTCGTCGGGAATGTAGCCCAGATCTCGAATCCTGACGAACCTGGCCACGGCGCCGTCGGCGCTACTGGGGTGCATACCGGCGTCTTCGAACGCTGCACGCAGGTGGTTTGTGTCCACATTGCGCATGGCCTCGAGAACCTCTGGTTCGAGTGGGTGTTGCTCGCCCTTGTGGGCGGCGACGAAGGGGGAATCGATCTCGATATCGAATGGATCGGTGGAAGCGGGAAACGACCAAGCGTGGTCGATGAGGACCAGGTCGCGGTGGTCGCCGCGCTTGACGGTGCGCCAGTTGCCCCGGCGGTCCATCATGCCGATGGTGGCATCGATGACAGCCGCTTGCTGCTGCTGGACGACCGAATACTTGTCGATTGCCTCGCCTGGTGTGGAATCGATGAACTGCTGGATCATTCCCGGCCCTGAGCGATCTTCCGGGCCGCTGACTCCCTCGGTGCGCGCGGTCGCAGGGATTCGGCCGAAGCCGACAATTTCGCTGAAACGGTAGGCTGCAACCTCGTTGGCGGTGTATGTGTCCAGTTCGGGATTGGCGCTCTCGGCCTCCTTGTCCGCCCCCGCTTCGGGCTTGTAGATGTTGATCTTCCCGTCGCTCGATAGCATTTTGCGGACCACCGAGCTGGTGTAGCCCTTCTCGGGGAACTCGACATCGGTGATCAAGTGCCGGGCCGCCATGGTTGCTTCGGCATCGCTTGGGTTGTAAATGCCGCGCGGTGCTGGGTTGCTCGGGGATCGTGTCGTTGTCGCCGGGTCGATCTCGTTCGGTGCGTCCGGCCCTGTTCGGTCGACTGGAGGGTTTGCGTCGGCCGAATTTCCGGCCTGCGGTTCGGCTTGCCGGTCAGGTCGGCCTCCGATTCCCCATCCCTCCGGGTTCGGGCCTTTCACATGGATCGGGCCGAATGGTTGCTCGGGCGGCTGTGGCACCACATCCAGCTGGTTTTCCCATGCTCCAGGGCCGAGCGCATCGAGTCCGAATGCTGCGCGGTTCTCCGATATCCCTCTCGGTGACAGTGGCTTCGCCGGCGCTCGATCGGCGACCGGGTTGCGGGCAGGTCCGGCGGAGTTGTCACCACCAGGGGTCTGCGCCGACGGCGCCGGTCCGGCCGGTGGCTGGTCTGTGGAGTCATGCGATCGCATGGATATGGAACGGTCTTCAGCCTGGAGCGCGGTGTCGGGCGCGTGGCGACGCAGCCAATCTTGGAGTTCGGCTTCATAACGCCGGCCTCCGCGCCCCCACGGCCCGGGTCCGAACTCGACGCGGACCGCGTCATCGTTCGGCGCGGTCGGATTGTCGGTCAGCTGGGCGATCTCGGCGTCGACGGTTGACACTCGGACGGTTTCCAGCATCGGCCAGGAGTGGTATGGCCAGAACGTGAACACCTCGGGAGATCCGTCGACGCCCAGTTGCCCGGTCGCCACGGCCACATGGCCCAGCCCGTTGAAAAAAACCAGATCACCACGCTGCGGCAGCGAGATGTTCGAACCGTCGGCGTGATACTCACGCAAACCGTGCGGGGCCAAGAACAGCAGCGACAAGTTACCGTGCTGGCCACTCTCGTCCGCGGTGATCTCCGAACCGTCCTGCCACAGCATCTGCGTGCCGCCTGGCTCCGGGACGACCCTGCCGTTCCACCACTCGAATCGGATGTACGACCGGAGATAGTCGCGGTCGAGAACGTGGCCGAGGACGCCGCCGTACAGCGCCAGTTTGATGCAGTTCATCGTGGTGTTCACGGTGATTCCCGGCGGCCTGGAATCGGGTGTGGCCGTGAGTGCCCAGCGATCGAATCCATGGAACTCCATGGGGAGCTTTCCGCTGGCCCAGATCGCTTGCCTACCGAGCAACTGTGTTTCTATGACGTCCGCGACGATCGCTCCCGCCTCCGCCGGAGTGAGGTCTTCGGGCCGGGCGAGGATCGGCATCTCGCGCATGACGAGAGGGCCGGTACCGACGTTTATCGGCAAGCCGGCTGCGTGATGCTTGGCCGCCGCCTGTTCCAGGGTCGCGATCAGCGACATACGATCCGTGGCAGTCGACCCGGATGTCGACACCTCGAACTCTCGCCACTTGTCCGGGTCATCGAGATAGCGCCGATATGACCCGGAAAGCACGTCTTCCGGACCGAACGGCAAACCGTTGGTTTTCTCCTGCAACGTATTCCACGCTCGCTCACGGGCTTGGCCCGCAGCCTTCTCCAGTTGCTCGGTGAGCCATGCAGCCCGTGTGTCGCGCTCATCCGCGACGGTCTTGCCCGGGCCGAGTTGCGGGGCGATTCCGGCCGGTCGTCCTTCGCCGGTAGGGGTGTCGCCCAGAACGGCACCGGTAGCCTCGTCCGCCGGGTCGGATTGCCTGCCGCCTCGGGGCCACCCACCGCCATCAGCGTGGGGTTCCGCGAGCCGCGCCATTCGTTTGTGTCTGGGTACCGGGCCGCCGCGATCCCAGGGTGCGCCGCGGTCGTCGAAGGGGTTCATCAGGTCGGGGACGCCCCCGATCAGACCTTTGGGCCGGGCAGTGGTGGGTTTGCGTTTCCGGTCCGCACCATCGACCGGCTGTTGCGCTTGTGGGGCGGAATCGGCCGAAGCGGTGTGGTCGGCCGGAGGCATCGGTTGGCTTGCGGTGGTGCTCGAAGTGCCCACGCGGCGCAGCTCCTGCAGCGTCTGGTCGAGTGCTGGGAAAAAGGCCGCCTCAGGGGCGAGGATGATCAGCGCATCTTCATGCATCTTCCTCGGCAGTTCGTAATCGGGCAACTTCTGCCGCCAACCGGCAATCGATCTGTGCAGCGCTGAAATTCGTCGCGCGGCGTCCTGCGCCGGTTGCCAGTGAGGCAGGCGACGGGCGGTTTCGGCGAAGGCTCGATCGGCCCGTTCGAGCAAGTCGAGCGCGAGTGCGGCATCGCGCGCCCGCATCACATAATGCGTGATCGCCGTGGTCAGAACAGGCAGATAGGAAGCCGCGGCGCGAGCGAAATCCTGATCCGGTCCGGCCTGCGCGTGCGCGAAAGCCGCCGCCTCCGTGGACAGCGACGCAACGGCACGGGTGAACTCGGGATCGAATCCGAGTTCGGATGCCGACGTCAAGCGGCTGTCGATCATCTCGGACCAGTTTCTGCCCTCCGAATCGCGGATTTCGTCGAAATACAGCCGTAGTTCCGCTATCTGTTGAACCGCCGCGTTCGTAAGTCCCACATGTTCGTAAACCGACACATTCCCGGGCGTCAGCGACGACTCCTCCGACCAGGGCACGGAATCGAAAGATCGCTCGATCTTGGCAACCGCCCGGCCGAGATGCTCGGGGAACCTGTGCAGGACAGTGGAAATCCGGCCATCCGAGGGATGCGCCGCAGTGGCGCCGAAGGTTCCCGCCACGGTGAAGGCGGTGTCTGCCGCCGCGGTCAGTTCTCGGACAGCAGGTAGCTGGGCGGCCAGCCGACGGCTGACGGCGAACAGCGTCGCATAGTCGTTGATGGAGCCGGGGTGCGTGTCGGCCCTGAGTCGGTGAGCTTGCTCCCACACCAGGATGTTGAGTGCTCGTGCGGTCGCGACCGCTTCTGCCGCCGGCGGCGACGCGCCACGCTCGGCAGCCTTCAGATGCTCGATGGCCTCGGCGTGCACGCGGGTGAGCAGCGTATCCGCGTCATCGACGGAAAGCGCGGCGGCCCAGGCACGAAGTTCGGCGTAGGTGGCGTCACGGGGTGGATCAAGTGCCGGGTCGTGGGTCGCCCCGGCGCGATCGGCCTGCCCGGCGGTCCAACCTGCTTGCCCTTCCGGTGCCGATAGACCCTGCTCGGCCGCATGCTCGTTCACCGCGTCGATGTCGGGGAGGGGGCCATCGGCCAGCAAGGTTGTCAGCAATCGCTTGGCGGCAGCGCTGTCGTGTTGTTCGCCCGGCACGAAAGGAGAACGCCTGCCGTTCATTTGCTGGTAGCGCTCTCGACCACGTTCTAGGCCCAGCAGCACTACCGGGTGGACGTCGCTACCGAGCTGCTCCAGATTTGCTGCCCACAGTCGATAGCGCAGGCTTCCTGCCCTGACCGTCTCCACCCAGTCCGGCCGCGACGTGAACAGATCCTCATCGAATTCGGGTATGGCGCTCGGTGGCCGCCCAGCCCGCAGCAGTGCCCAGTTCAAGAGGATTCGGGACAACCGGCCGTGGTAATCGCCCATCCCGTGGTGTCCCGAAATGCTCCACAACTGTAGATCTGTCGCGACTTTCCACGGGTCGCGACCAGCGCTCGCCGCTTCGTTGTAGATGCGGCACATTTCTTCCACGTCCGCTCGGGTCCCGTCCAAGCCGCCATAGTTGGGATACAGGATGACCCCGTGTTCCCGGACGAACGGTCCTTTCACATATCCCCGCAGCGGATCGGCCTCGATGGCCGCACGCTCTTCGTCGGTGAGTGGCGTGTCCAGTACCCGGACCTGGCGAGCCCCCGGTTGCCCGGCTACCGCTGGATCCAGTACCACCCCGTATTCGCCGGATGCGAAAGGGCCGGGCACATAGGTCAACAGCGGATTCTCGTCGAGCGCGGCGATCTCGTACTCGGTCAACGGGCCGGACAATATGCCCCAATGCTTGTTCTTCGCGCTGTAGAACCTTCCCGCGTGATCCGGCGCCGTCCGCCGCGCCAACCTCCGGTGCAATTCGAGGATGAACGACACGCTCAGCGGTTCGTCGAGATGCTGAGTCGCGTAGTGCCAGGCGTCCAGCCAGCTCAGCCACTCCGCGCGCCCGAAGAGGAGTTCGGGCCGATCCTGGTCCGCCATGATGGCGAGGTGTAGGAACTTGTCCTCCATGTACAGCGTGGCCAAGAGCATGCGCTCGGCATCGGTTTCGATGTGCAGGGCGCGCTCTAGTTCACGTATTTCCGCATCGAGTACCGCGTCGGGGTCGGTGGCCGCTTCGGGGTCGGTGGTCGGTTCCGGGTCGGTAGTCGGTTCCGCAGTGTCGCCGGCCTGCTGGGGGGTGCTCGCAGTCCGCCACCGGGTAGCGCCCATTGGGGGCGTCAGGTCGACCGCACGCCCGACCGGAAGTACCTCGCCGAGGCGGCGCAGAGCGCGGTTCTGCAACATCTTGGTGGCGCCGCTGGTCCTGCCGATCGCAGCGGCGGTCGCCTCGACCGAAAGCTCCTGCACGAAACGGTGATACAACGTCGCTCGTTGTGCGTCGGGAAGTTGACGGATGACATCGGCCAGAAATTCTCGATGGTTGCCCAAGATTTCCCGCGTTCGCGCGGGCAACCAGTCGGCGTTCTCCAGTGCCGTCACGATCGATTCGGCATCCGGCCGCACCGACGCGTCCGCCTCCCGCGATGCGGTGCGTTCCGCGGTTTCGGTCGGCGTCACCGGTCGATCACTCGCCGGATCCTCCTGCTTGCCAGTGCTCTTGGTCTCTCCGCGCCGCGATGGCGCCGAGGCACTTCGAGCGGGATCGCGCGCCGAGTCGGACGCGGTCCGGTGCCACGGGGTCGATCCGCTGGGCTTGCCGTTGCCAGGAGGAAGTGCGCCGGCATCGAGCGGCCGCAGAGCCCGCCCGCGTGCGATGTCCGGATCGGGGGGAACGATATTTTCGCCCAGCTGCCGCTGTCGCGATTCCAGAGTGCTGCCGGCATCCCGGCGGGTCAACAGCAGGGCATGCGTGGTCTGCGCCGTGAACGGCAGATCCTCGGGGTTGAAAACCGCCTTCGGTCTCGGTGCCTGCCGGTCATGGATCCAGATCTGTTGACCGTCGTTGTGCAGCAGGAACATGTGCCCGATCGCCGCACCTACCGGGCGCGCGTTCACCAGCATTCCCGCACCGGGCTCCAGACCGGCCAAGAACTGCGCGACTTCATCGAGGCCGCCGTCGAACCGCTTGTGATGGGCCCCAGCCAGCCAGGACACCGCTGCTGCTGGAACCGGCCCGTCCACGTCGACCGGTTGCTGCACGTCGAAACCGAGATTCTCGGCATCCGCGAAAGCCCCTACCACACAGGGGGCATCCGCGGTGACATCCCGGGGTTGAGAGTTGTCCGCGGCGGCCGAGGGAGGCCTCGCCTGGACGCCCCGCGCGTTTTCCCTGGACTCGGGTTCAGGGGTTGAGCCTTCGATCGGGTTTCCCGGACGTGATCGTCGGGGACGGCCGGGGTGGCGGAAGAAGTGTGACCAGGGAATTCCCGCCCGGTCCAGTAGCTCTTGCGTTAGTTGGTCCGGGGGATGCCTATGGAATACGACGTAGTCGATGTCGGAGACCGTGGGGTCGACCACCTGTGCCTCGATATAGCTACTACCGGTGAACCGTTTCCCGGCGTAGTCGCGGTTGATGCCCTCCAGTCCTATATAGCCGAGCGTTTTATGATCACGTTGAGTGGCGGCGAATGACTCGGGTTGCGGATCGGTGACCTTGCTGGGTATCGCCGCGACCGATTTCGAATCGCCTGCCATGGCCGTCGTTCGGTCTTCCACTGTTGATTTGAAGACGATGTCGACGTCGCCGTACTGAGCGAGGGCGTCGCCCTCGGTCACCCGATAGGACGGTGCCGTGCGGATGAACCCGTAGATCGGCCGCGATTCTGCCGGAAGGTTCGGTGGGTAACCGAACAGCGCCTGCTCGAGGGCTATCCGGTCGGCCAAGAGGGCACGCCCTACTTCACTCTTCCCGACGAAGTCGAACTCGGTCTTGAACTTGCCGCTTTCGAGGATGCCTCGCAACGATCCCGAGGTGGTTCGAGTCACGATCTCGCCGTCGAATATCTGCCGCAGCTCTTCGACCATCAACGTTCGGAGCCGATCGAGTGAGATTCCAAGCTCTGCCGCCAGCGCGGCCGTACGACGCTCATTTTCGGCGAAGCGTCTCGCATAGGCGCGTTCTCCGGCATCCGGGATGCGCTGTTCGACCTCCGCGAGCAGTTCTTGTGCCCGCCCGTCGGCGGCCTCCGCCCCATCGAGATAGCGGTGCCACACTTCCAACGCCGTACCACTCGGCCTACCACGCAAGATCGGCCCCGCGACGGTCGGCGGCTCGTCTTGTGGTTCTGAAATCTTCGGATGTTCCTCGCCCGGCGCCCGGACCGCGGTGGCCGGCTCCGGACTGCTGCCCATCGCAGTGTGGTCCGCGTTGGTGGGGGGTGTCTGGCGGGATTCTGTGGTTCGCGACAGCTGCGGGGCATCGGTGGCCGGAGGATCGGAATGCAGCTCGCGGTCGACGGATTCGCCGGCCCCGTCCTGATGGAGTTCTTTGATCGCTATCGTGGTGTCCGGAAAGCGTTGCAGCAAAGCGGAATCGATGAGCCTGCGTACGGTCTCGAAATCGGCATGGTCCTGTACCGGCGAAACGTAGATGATCATCGCCTCGGCGGATCCCGATTCGAAAATCCGGTAGAGAATCATCACCTGCGCAGTGAGATCGCCGCTTGTGATGGTGATGGGAGCGAAGCCGCCGACTTTGCCGGCCAGAGTCGGATGGCTCATGTCCGGTGCTTCGACCGCATGCAGTACCAATGAGGCAGTGGTTCGGGGCACTCCTGCTTCGTCGATCACCGTTGTCGGGGTGGCATCGGTTTCCGGCCCGACCGCCGTCACGAGGCCGCTTATCGTGGAACGCTTCGAGAGCCCGGCGGTTCCCGTGGGCAACGTCTGGATGACGATCGCTCCCGATACCTCGACCGTGGAGTTCCGAGGTGGTTCGCCGCCTTCCAGCGGTGGAGGCGGGACGGTTTCTTCAGTTGGCTGCGTCTGCGTTGCGCGGTTCCACGGCGTGGTTGAGGAGGTCGCGGTGGCGGGAGCGCTGGAATCGGGTACGGAGGTGGCTGAGTCGGCATCGCCGGTGCGTGACCGCTCGGCCGGTGTGTCGTTCGCGGCGGGCTCGGTTTCGGAGCTGGGACTACCGCTCCATGGGGTGGTCGGGCGAAGTTGCGCCGAACTCGTCTCCGCTGATGGTTCGGCGGCGACGACCGAGTCTCGTTCGGACAGCGGCTCCTCCGCGGCGGTCGCACCTGGTTCGGCCCAGGCCAACGCTTCCTCGGCCAGTTCGATCTCGTCGGGTGTCGGCATCTCCACCTCGCCGGGAACCGCCGCCCGGTTGCCGATCGGGTGCTCCAGGTGGTCGGCCCGGTGTGATTCCGGGACGCTGTCGAGATGGTCGTGGGCCAACTTGTCGAGACGCTGGGCTTCCGCATTCAACTCGTGGAACGAAACGGCGTGCGCAACCAGACTGGTGAGCTCCAGCGCTGCGCCGGCCCGGTCGGCATCCGCGGGCGAGGTTGCCTCGGCGATCATCTGCTCCAGCCGCGTGGCCACTTCGTCCGGGTCGAGACCGGGCGGAATCGCCAGCTCGTCGAGAACTTCGTCGCGCTTGCGCGTCAACTGCTCCGGCGGCGAGTCCGGCGTCAAGCCGCCCAGCAGCTCCGCGGTGTCCTCGGCGAGGTTGTCGCGCAACTCACGCGTCTGCTCACGCCGGGAATACGCGTGGACGGCGTCCGCGAGCCGCCCGGCGTGCGCATCCCAAACAGCTACCAGTTCGGCCTGCTCGATCACCGTATTCAGCTGCGGATACCGCTCCTCGGCGATCTGGAGCAGCCGTGCGTCCTCCGGCGACCGGTTATCGACCGGTCCGCTACTCGTCTCGAGGATCACCGCCTCGAGGCGCTGGGTCACTTCATCCGGGGTCGCGTCTTCGGGGATGCCCAGTTCTTCGCGCAATTCGTCGCGTTCGCGGGTCAGCTCGACCAATTCGGCCGGATCGACCTCCAGCAGTTCGGCTATGTCGTCGCGCTCCGCGCGCGCCTCATCACGCCGCGCCTCGGCCTCCGCAAGTTCCTGGCGCACCACCTCCAGCCGCTCGGGCCGGTCCCGTCCGGGCCTTCCGAGTGCCCAGGCGTCCAGTCCGACATCGTCGCCGTAGCCTGTGAGGGTGCCGGGGATGTCGTTTCGACGAGGCTTTTTCCGAGGGCGGCTCTCCATCGCGTCTTCGGGGCGCACCGGTCCCTGATACGGAGGTACCGAACGGGCACCGGGGCTCTCCGGTGGCGCATCACCACCCCACGGTGTCGGTCGGCGTGCGCCTTCCGCGTTCCCCGGCTGTCCGCCGCGGGAATCCCCTTGCTCCGCACCGGTCGCGAGCCTATGGCGTTGCGCTTCGAAAATATCTTGCAGCACCCCGGGGTGCCGCTCCGGCAGGCCCCAGAATCGGCGAGCAATGGCATAACTTGTCGCGTATTCCGCGATTAGGTTGGGGTTCGGCTGAGTCTGCGAGGCCAGCTCCACGGCACCGTGAACGGCACGATGGACATGCAGCGAGCTCTCATAGATGGGCATATTGAGCGGTCTGAGGTGTGACGGCACATAATCACCGGTCCCTCGGTGGTTCAGCCAGGCCCAGTCGAAGCCCGGGTCTCCGATCAGGCCCGTCCAACCTGTTATGGCGGTGATCCGCCCTCGTTCCACCCAGATGCTCTCTCTGCCGAGACGCCCGTGCAGCACCTCGAACTCGACCGGGATCATGAAGATCGCACGCTCGACCACCGCCGCGAACGGGTCTCGGGCGGGAATCTCCAGATCGGTGAACATATCGGCCCAGCCCGCTTGCCGCTGGCGCGCGAACTGACCGGTCCAGTCGTCGACGAGAAACCTCAGAAAACCCTCGGCGTCTCGGTCATCAGGGAACCCGGGGAGCCACTGTCGTAGTGGCTCCACCGGCACCTCGCCAAGCGCGCGCCGCAGCGCTTCGACACTGCGCAGCACCATGGCCCGGAGCCGATCGAACTGGAAATCGGATGGAATGGCGCCGGTCGGCCGCTGCTCGATGAGCACCGGTGTCGAAGAATCCAGAATCCGGCCGTCCGGTGCCCGAACGTCCGTCAGCAGGTGTAGGACTTTGCGGAACCGCTGGACGTGGTGCGGCATAAGCTGCCACAGCTGATGGTCGGGTACATGCGGTCGGCCTTCGGCTGTGGACGCGTCCGGGATGCGCACCGTGAAATCGCCGACCGTGGGATTTCCACTGCGGATCGCCGATTCGAACAGCACATAAGCCTCATATCGAGTCATCTCGTACCCGGAATCACCACCCAGGTACCGATACTCGGCCGCCGGCTCGACAACGCCCAGTGGCGGAGCGACTCCCTCGCGCTGCGCGAATGTGACACTGTGCCGGTCCGCGGCTTCGAGTACGCGGCGCCTGGTCTCCGGCGCGAATTTCCCTGCGCCTCTCAGCACCTTCTCGGCGGTGCTCTGACTGACGCCTGCCTCCCGAGCGACGTCCAGCGACGTGGCGGCCTGAAGCAGTCCTCGACTCGCGTAACTTTCCCGCAGCTCGGCGGGGACCTTCTGAGCCAGGAACTGGGCCACCCGGTACACCCGCATGTAGATCGTCTTGGGTTTGGTGCTTTGCGCGGCGGCCATCTCATTGACCGTTTGCCGTCGCACGAAGAACCGCTCGAAACTCTCCTCGTGGAGCGGGTCGAGTCCCGGTACATATGGCGCCAATACCTCAGGGTTGTGCTGCTGCGCTGCCCGCGTCAGCATCACCGCCTCATGGTCGGTGAACAGCGCCCCGCCGGTCAGCAACGTCCCCAAGGCCGGGACGATCTGGCGGTACAAGGTTTCCTTGAGCTTGCTGGGTGAAGTGCCCAGCGCCTTCGCCGTCTTCGTGGGCGGCGGCGTGCGGGGCAGCAGCAGGAGGGCGGCGATCGCACGCTGTCGCTCGGGAAGCATCTGAATATGCCGCTCGAGCTCGCCGGGATCCGCCTCCTGGACTGTCCGCCAGTGCTGTCGGCGCTCGGCATTCGGTCCGCCGGTGGCCAAACCGAGTTCGGCGGCGACCGCCTCGACCACACGCCGCGCGCTCCTGCGCTCCAACCTCCGAACTGTAGGGATCCCCCAGGAGGTCGGCATCGATTCGGCGATCTGCGCCGCCGTCTTGTCCTGCTCGAAACGCCAGATGAGCACCTTGCGGTAGTCGGACGGCAATTGGTGCACAGCATGCAGCACCATCGCGCGATCGGCTTTCGCCAGCAGGCCACCTCGCGGCCCCGCCTCGGCTTTCCGCGGACCTACGTAAGCGGCCCATATCCCATCCCGCAGCCGTTCGTACCTTCGGTGCTCGACCAGTACATTTCGCGCGATGACGCCGAGCCACTGCTCGATGTCCTGTCTCTCACCCAGTTGACCGATTCTGGCTGCGGCACGGGTGAACACCTCGTCGGTCAGTCCATCGGCCGCCGCTCGGTCGCCGTCCACCCTGGCCGACATCCACTGGGCTATCGGTTCGGTCAAGTGCGTACGCAACTGGTCGAACGCCGTGCTGTCGCCGTCGCGAGCCGCGCGTACCAGCGCGGGCATGTCGGCTGCCTCGCGGCCGCGGTCGCTCGGCGATGTTCCCGAACCGGTCTCTCCAACGCTTGCCTCGTCCGGTGCTCGGTCCGGTTCGGCACCCCGCCCTGGCTCCTTGAAGGCCCACGCCTCCGGGCCCACCCGGTCGCCAAAGGCGTTCATCAGGCCGGGATCGAATCGCTCGCGGTTGCGATTCGGGCGGTGGACCTCGAGTGCGTCGTCGGGGCGGACCACCGGGCTGGGTGCGCTCTGCGCGCGGGGTCGGTGAGGCGACGCCTTCGGCGGTGAAGTCGGCTCGGACTGTCCCTGTGGGGCGTTCGGTGGCGTAGCGATACGCGGATCAGGCGTACCGCTCTGCTGGGGTGCGGGTGGTGCGATGCGGGGATCGGGCGCCGTGCCTTGCTGCCAGGGGGTCGGGCTCGGTTTGTTCGGGCCGGCCGGCGCAGCGCCGTCGCCGTCCGCGTTCGGAGGCGGGGGAGGTATCAGGACCCCGTTCTCGTCGAACAGGGCGACCCAGGCCTTTCGTAGAATCGTGTCCAATCGCGCTGCGTTCGTGGCGCGCTCGATCGGCCGCAACTGGGCCACAGCCGGGTTGATCTCGATGATCGGGCCGCCGCTGTCCTTCGTCAGTACCAGCACCGTGTCGGTATTGAATTTCGTCAGCAATCGCACGATCGCGGTCGCCTTGGCGGGCATCTGGTCGACGAGGTCGAAAGCCTCGGTCAACGAATCGAGCTGATGCAGGTTCTGGTCGCCCACCGCCCGCGCGAGGTCTCCTCGGGAGTAAATGGGGCTGGTATCCCGCACTCCGGTGGGAATGGTGACGACCTGTCGTCCGTAGCGGTCGTTGACCACCTGGAATGCCAGTCGCGCCTCTTCTGGCTGGATGATGAATTCGGCACGCTCACCAGGTGGCGTTCCGCGCAGAGCGGACGGATCGGTGTGCCTCGGCGCGAGTGCCCGGCCGGCGCGGTCGCGCTCGGCGCGCAAGTCGTCGCGCCGACGCGTCAGCTCGGCGACAGCGGCGGGGGAAAGGTCCGGGTCGGCGAGCCGATGATCCAAGCCGAGGACCGCCAGCTCCAGTGTGAGCCAACGGTGGGCGAGTGCGTCGAGTCGAGCTTTGTCGGCGGCCAGCCGCTCGTGCTCGGGCGTCCCCGGTTGGGATTCCCCGAGCTGGACGTACGCGGCCAGTCGTTCTCGGGGTACATCGGTTTGCGGTGGACCGTCTTGTGCCGCGAACTCGGCCGGTCCAGCCTCCACATCGTTCTGCTGGGGCGGGCCCAACACTGTTTGCATCTGGGTAACCCGGGTGTCGGCTGAGTGATAGCGGTTCACCGCTTCGGTCGCCATCCGGATCTGCGTGGACAGGTCCGGATAGACCTGCCCGCTCGCCGCGTTGTTCGCGTCCATCAACGCGGCCAGCCACTCCTTCGCGATATTGAAGTGGTGGACCAGCAGCGTGAGGCGTTCTCGGGGAACGGTCGTATTCGTCTGCCGCATCGCGGCCACCAATTCATCGAGGTGGCCGAGCATGTGCTGCAACTTCCGATTACGTGCCCTGTCCGCGTCCGTCGCCGCAGTGTCTTCGGTGGCGGCATCGAGTTCGGCCGCGATGCCTTCGCGCACCAGCCGGAGCGCGTCCAGGTCGACAGTGGACAGTAGGCTGAAGAAACCGAGACTCGGCCGGCCCTCCGTCGGCGCGTCGCGCAACTCGGCCAACACTTGCTCGACCCGATCGTCAGCCGCTCGGTGACGGTTCACGGCTTCCGCCGCAAGCCGTTTCTGGTCCTCGAGTCCCGGGTGCACTCGGCCGTCGGTGGCGTGGTGTGCGTCCATCAGGGCCGCCAGCCACTCCGCGGCGGCGTGGAAATGGTGGACCAGCGGGCGGAGTCGATCCGGTGCGACGGTCCCGTCCGTTCGTCCCAGCACCGCGCGCAGCTCGTCGAGGTGCCCGAGCATGTCGTCCAGTCTCCGGAAGCGGGCCACGTCGGCAGGTTCCGCGCCCACACCCGTATCGAGGATGGCGGCATCACGTTCGGCCGCGACGCCCTCGCGAACCAACTCCAGCAGTCCGGGATCGACGGAGGCGAGCAACTGCTGCACCAAAGATCCGCCCGATTGAGCAGTCGCATCCACAGGTGTATCAGGAGGGTTCGTAGCTGAATGGGATCCGCGACCCGCCTCAGTCGTGTGAACTGGGAGTGCGGGCGCTGATGGAAATTCTGCTCTTTTGACAGCGGTTATTTCGTACCAGTCGTCCGGACGCTCCGACGAGAAAATGTCTTCCTTGCCGATTCGGAATTCGATCTGTCCGAACCCCGCTTCTTCGAGTCTGTGGATGGTGGCGCCGCGGGCGGACGCATGTGTCAGGTTCCTGATGCCCGGGCTCATCATCAGCTTGCCGCCAGGTTTCAGGACCCGGTTTACTTCGGTCATCGCGCCGGGCGACTCCAGGAGCACCGCCATCGGTGCCCGTTCCAGATAGACGACGTCGAAAACAGAATCCGGGATGGCGGACAGATCACGGACATCCGCGACGATATCCGGCTGGACCTGTGCAGCGATATTGACGAAAACCTCGCCGGGCTCGGCCAGCCGATAGGTGTGACCGCCGCCGACCACGAGCCGTGCCTCGACACCGGATCCCTGGATATCGCTCAGTAGTGCGGGCAGATCGGATGCGGGTTCGCTCCGAAGCCGATCCCGGCTACCCTTCCCGTCCGCATCGGTGCGCGCGGCGCCTTCTGGTCCATGCTCCGCGTAGCGGTTGTCCATGTCCCGGATCTGGCGCATTTCTCGGACACGCTGCGCCCGAAGGTCTTCGTGCCCGTCCGCGTCTTCCGGTGGCAGTCCCGCCTGTTCCCGGACCATGCGCACCAGTTGCTCTCGACGATCGCCGACATCGGCTCGGCTGCGCTGGTCGGCCGCAGGATCGGGGGCAGACGGCGAGAGTTCCGAGTGAGCGGTGCCCTCGTTTGTGTCGGCTGGCGCAGTGGCCGACGGTTCGTCCTCAGCGGCGGCCCGGGCAGGCGGTACGGCCGAATAGTCGCGGCCCAGCGGATCGTCCTCGTTGTGATGGAAGACGCGGTGGTCGAGCCCGACTCTGCGTCCGATGCGCTGGTTGCGGCCGGGGCGATCGAATATCGCATCGGGATCGACGTCGTCGTAGAAATACAGTGGTGCGTCGGGAGAGGGCGCGCCACCGCCTCGGGCCTGCCGATCCGGCGGGGATACCTCCCGGTCGTCGCGCTGCTCGGGCTCGGTGCTCTCCGCTGTCTCGCTGGTGGATGCACGCTCTTCGGACTCGTCCTGGTCGGCTGGGTCGGGCCGGTCGAATACCGCACGCAGCACGCCGCTCGCCTGCTGGAGTATCCCGCCTGCGTCGGCGATACCTATGCCCAACTCCTCGGCGGCGTCGGGCAGCGGAACTTCTTGAAGGAAGACCAGTTCGACCAGACGTTCAGCAGTACTCGGATTCGGGAGGTCAGCTAGAGCCGAACGAATCACACTCGAGAACTCGCTGTCGATGGTGGCGAGCGTAGGGTCGGGCTCGCCCGCCGTGCCCGGATCCGTGTCGCGGTCGGCGATATCGAGGGACCGATCCTCTCCCTTCTCCGATGCATTGAAGGACGTGGTTTTCCCGTGAATTATCTGCTGTGCGAAGGAGACTTCGGCGGGTGTCAGATCGAGTGCGCGTGCGACCTCGCCCTTCTCGGGCATGTACCCCGGATTGCCTTCGCTTCGTTTGTTGACATAGGTATAGACCCTGATCACCTGCAGACGTGTCGGTCTGTCGAGGTTCGGGAATCTAGATTCGAAGTACGCACTCAGCATCGCCCCGCGAGCCGAACGCCAGGCATGGGCAGCGAATGGAGGTCCGCCCGGTACATGGTTTGTGATCGCGCCCCGGATAGCGAGGCGGAAGCGTTGCGTGAGGTCTTCTCTGGATTCGGGTAATGTCCGCCAGCGATGAGCGGCGGCGTGTGCGATCCAGTCGTATTGCTCCCAGATTCGGTTGCGAATGACCAATTCTTCAGCTGAGCCCGGCGCAGTATCGATGAGATCCCAGAAAATAGACTCATCCGCTCGGTCTTCGAGTGATTCGCCAGGTTGGTGTTCAGGCTGAATGAATATCTCGATCGCGGATCGCGTAATTCCCCAGGGAATATTGGTCGCGAAACGGAATCTCCGCACGAAGTCGAGCGTGACCGTTCCGCCGTTCTCCACTGACGACACGGTCCAAGTGGTGCGGCCGATGCGCTGAGCAAGTTCGGACCGAGAGAGTTCGCGGAAGATGCGAACCGCCTTGACCCAATCCCCGATCGCCGGGTAGTCGCCTGGAAGCGGAGTTGTTTCTCTGAAGTAATCTACAGCGCGGGTTTCGAACCGCGTCAGGGCTGTTCGAACGACGTCGTAAGGGATTCCGAGAGCGTCCACTATCTCGCGCAGTAACTTGATCCCGACTGGGCGATCGCTATCCTCCGTCATCCACACTAGAATGCGGGGGCGCTCAATGCTGTCGGCGAGCTCTTGCACGCTCCATCCACGGCGTTGTCGAATTTCCTTGATCCATTCGCCCAACGTCCGGAATTCTGGGTCGTCCGGGTTGGGAATGGTGAAACTTTGCTCGGCGGATCGGAGGGCGTCTTCAGAGATTCCCACGGCTGCACCGAAGGCCCGCAGGAATTCGGCAGTGATTGGTCCGCCGTTTTCTGCTCGCCAGACCGTCGACTCACCGCGAGCCATGTGCCGGGCAAGCTCTTCCTGACTCCAACCCCGGCGCTGGCGGTTGGCCTTCAGCCAGTCACCCAGCGACCGGTATTCGGGGTTGGTCGGGTCTGGAGCCGAGTCGCTGAAATGGTGCTCGAGCCGAGGAATGAAGCGCCGAACAGCGGACAACAGCGTGGCGTCGGAGATGGCGAGGGCTGTACCGACAGACCGCAAGTGGTCGGGGGTGACTTGTCTACGGCCGTCCTCCGCGCTCATTACCGTGAAAACCGATCGATCTGCCCGATCGGCGAGTTCTTGCTGAGTCCATTCATGGTGTGTGCGGACGGCCTCGAGCCAGTCTCCTATCGACTGGAATGCGGAGTCGGTCGGGTCTGGGACAGGTTCGCGGAAATGATCCGCCAGCCTGGGCACGAAGCGTAGGACAGCGGACAGAATCGTGGGTTCCGGTATGCCGAGCCCCTCCCGGAATGCGCCCAGGTAATCTGATGTGACGCGGCGTCCGCTTTCGGCGTTCCGAACGGCACCGAGGCTTCGTCCGATACGCTCGGTGAGCTGCTGCTGAGTCAGCTCACGATGATGACGAATAGCGGTGAGCCAGTCGCTGATCGACTGGTATTCGAGATCGGCCGGGTCGGGGGCGGTGAAGTATTGCTCGACATATTGCAGCGTTTCGTCCGGTATGCCGAGCGTCTCGCCGAATGCCCGTCGGTAATGCGAGGTGACGTTTCCGCCGTTCTCCACGGTTGTGACAGTTCCGCGATCGACGTTCATACGCTCGGCGAGCTGGACAACGGACAGGTTGTGGCGCATGCGGTTGGCTCTGTACCAGTCGCCGATCGTCCGGTATCTGGGGTCGGCCGGGGTCGGAGTCGATTCGAGGAAATGATCGGCGAGTTCGGGCGTGAAGTGCTGGACGGCGGAACGCAGGTCGTTGTCGGATATGCCGAGGGCTTCACTGACGGCCCGGAGGTAATCGGAGGTGACGCTACCGCCGTTCTCTGTTCGCACCACGTTGCTTTGAGCGCCATTCAGGCGGTCGGCCAATTGTTGGAGAGTGAGACTGCGGTACTGGCGGTAAGCCTTGAGCCAGTCTCCGATCGACTGGAGCATCGGATCGGTCAGGTCGGGGGGTGATATGCCCAGACGCTGTGCCATGTGGGGTTCGAACCGTTGAACGGCTGTCAGCAGCGTGGTTTCAGGTATGTCGAGGGCGTCTCCGAGGTCGCGCAGGAGACTGGGCGTGATGCGCCGCCCATTTTCTGCATTGCGCGGAGCCTCCCTGTTCCGGCCCATGAGATCGGCGACTTCTTCTCGAGTCAGCCTCCGATGCTCCCGGACGGCCTTGAGCCAGTCTCCTATCGACTCGAACTGGGCCTCGGTCGGGTCCGGAACAGGCTCGCTCTGTCCCTTCTCGGCCTGTGTTTCGCGTCCATGCGTGGACTCGGTCGCGACCGGCACTTCGGATTCCGCCGTGCTGGCTTGTTCGGTGGCCTGCTCATCCTGGGGGAAGCTTTCGCTTGGGAGTCGACTATCCGCGGGATCGCCGATTTGATCGTCGGAGGTCGCTGGAGGGTCACTTTCCGCGTCGGGCGTCTGATCGCCGTCCGTGTGGGCTGGCGCGGTCGCGCTCTCGGTTGTGGTTTCGGAGCCTGGGGCACCGGGGCGCCCTCCGTTCGGTGAGTTGTCCGCCTCAATGGAATCGAGGTCGTCACCACGTGGCCCATGCAATTCGAACCAGGTGGACTTGCCGTCTTCGTGCGTGGTGGCCCCGTGGGCGTCCGACATCATGGCGACGAATTCGCCGCCGCGGCCACGTTCGGCATCCCAGTCCGGCATGCCGGTTCGCTCCGGAACGACTGTGCTGTCGTCGGTGACGGTGAATCGGGTTTTGCGGGTGTCGTCGGCATCCGTTGCCGTGGCGACGACCGCGACCTTGCCCTCGGTCCACCGCAGGGCATTCGCCACCATCTCCGAAATCAGCAGTTCCGCGGTTTCGATCTGGACTTCGGTGAGCCAGGGGAGCTTCTGCGGCAGCGACCTCACCCATCGCCGGGTCTTCGCGGCGGGGGCGACTCGTGGGCCTTCGTCACCGATCTCGCCGATCGCTTCGCCGACATCGCGGACCACGAACTCCTCGTGGGCCGGCGGTGCGGACGGTTGGTTGCGCGGCTTCGGCTTCGGCTTCGGCTGCGGCTGCGGCGTCGGCTTCGGGACCGGCGCCGGTGGCTCGGGTGACGGCTGTGGTGGTTCGGGTGGGGGCGGGGGTGGTTGTTGTTTGCGCGTACGTTTGCGCCGTTTGGGTTCGTCTGGATCGGCACCCATTCGGGTGACCAGGCGCTTCCGCTCCGTCTTCTTCGGCGGTGGGGCAGGTTGCAGGTGTGGGACTCCGCCGACGGCCGGCAGGCGGCTGGGGTCGTCGCTGTATTCGAGAGAATGCGGGTTCAGTTGCGGGGCAGCGGGTTTCTGGGGCGCGCCGGGAGCATCGGGGCTCGGTTCGGTCGCGTACCGGGATGGCATCGAGAGTGAGTCGGGCGTTTTGCCGAGCCCGGCGTCCAGATTCGTTTCCGGCGCGGCCATATGGCGATCCGACAGGGGGTTGGTGATATCTGGAGCGCGCGGTGAGGTGGGACCAGGGGTGTTCTCGGGGTCGTCGGGGTTTTGGACGAGGCGCCCCAAGCCGACGGAATCGTTGGGCAGGGGAGTCAAAGAGGGGGTATGCGGTATGACGGGTATCGCGTCGGCGGGTGGTTCGTCCTCCAGCGGGTAGGAGACGCCGGGGATGACTACGTAATCCCCGGCGGGCTTCTTCTGGACACTGTGTTCCCGCGGGTCTTGTTGGACGCTGTGCTCTCGGGGGTCCTTTTGGATGTTGTGTTCCCGGGGGTCGTCCACGACGGTGCCCGGTGGGGTGGGGAACTCTTCTGGATCGGCGTCGGGTTCGTCGTCGCCCGGTCGGCCGGTTGCGGCCGCCGGGGCTGTCGCGGCGGAGTGGGGAGTCTCTCCGGGATCGGTCGGCAGGAATCCCGTTGGCGAAGTCGATGCTGTCGGCGAGTTCGTCCGAGCGACAGAGCTTCCCAGATCCGCTGACGGAAATCCTGCCGCCGGCGCCGATGCCGTCGGCGCGTTCGTGTGGGCGGTAGGGCTGTTGGCATTCGGTGTGTGGCCCGCCAGTGGTGCCGCGAGCGGGCTGGTGCCGCCCGAACTGCGCGTGCCGCTGGACGCTGTCGGCCCAACAGGCGGTCTCGGCTCGCCGGTGTGCGAGGTATTGCTCGCCGCCGGGGCGCCGGCTGCTGGGGATGCGGTCGACGGGGGAACGGGATTTCGCGGCTCCGCCGTGGCGGAGGCATACCCTGCGGGGTCGGTGTCCGGTGTCGGAGCACTGGCCTGTGCGACCGGATTCTGCGTATCGGAACCAACAGGTGTCGCGGGCGCGGCATCCGGAACGGACAGTGCGTGCCCCGCCACGGCGTCTGCCGTTCCGGTGTGCGTCGAGGGCGGTGGTGTGGTGTCCGCGGCCGGTATCGGCGCTTCCACCGATGGTGCGGCGGTATCCGCACTCGCTGGTAGTGAAGTCTGAGCCAGCTCCGCTTCCAGCTTGGCGATCTCCGCGTCGAAATCGACCCTGTGCAGCGGCTGTCCCTCGTGGGTGGTCGCGCCCTCGTCCAGTGTGCCACCGGTCGGTCGGGGTCCCGCCATGTCCGGAGAGGCGTTGCCCGCCGACTGTTCCGGCGCGACCAAGTACATCTCTCCGGCAGGTCCGTGTTCGACCATGAGTGGGCTCGGGTAAGAACTGCTGCCGTCGTCGAGAAGGACTTCCGTGCCCGGCCGGGTAGCGGACCCTTCGGCGGTCACATTCATTCCCCGCTGCTCCGGGCGCACCTGAGGATCGCTGATCTGTGCCTGGCGGGTCGGCATCGGTGTGGCCGAACCGCCTTCGGGATGGGCGGCCACCGCGACACCGCCTCGTGTGGTCTCGGTCATGTTCCAGCCGGACCATCCGGTGCCGCCACCGCGCGACGACGAAGGCGACGACCCTCCCGACGGGTAGTCGGGCGTGCTCCTAGGTGCGATTCCGCCGCCGCCGTCCAGCGACTGGCCAGGGTCCTCGCCGCGTAGGATTCGGGCGATGGCGTCGTCGACCATGTCGCGGAGGATCTGATCGCCCTCCGCCATCCTCGCCTCGGACAGGTTCTCGGGCCGGTCCATCGAACCATCGCCGGACTCGGGATGCCTCGCTCGCGGTGCGTCCACGTCACTGGTGGTGGACGTGGACTCGGGCGTCGCCGTCTGTGTCTGCGGCGGACGACCATCCCCGGGCGCGGAAATTCTGGCCGATGGCGCCGCGTCGGGGGGCGGCCCCGAATCGAGAGAGGGCACCGGTTCGGTCGAACTCGCGGTCGCCCCGGCCCGCCCGGCGCGCACCCCCGCCCCGATCCCCCCGACGAGGCCGGAGCCGAAACCCGTCCACACCATGGTAGCCAGGTCCTTGCCGCGCAGGTCGCCGCCCGTCAACCCCCACGCCGTCAGCCCACCCGCCAGACCACCGGCGATACCGCCCACGCCGCCGGCCGCCACGGTACCCAGCACACGCCCGCCCGCTTTGATCGCGAAGGGCGCGACGCGACGACCGACCTCGACACCGACCAGACCACCGACGGCGCCTGCCGCGGCTCCGATCCTGACCTTCTGCCAATCCACCTTCTCGCGGTGGCCCTGTGCGATCTGGACACGTTGTGCGACATAGGGCACTCCGCCGCCGATCACCGTCCCGAAGAACACACCCTTCGTAGCCAGCATCAGTCGCGGGTGCTCCGCGACGAACCGTGCGGCCCTGCTCAATATGGTCAGTACCAAGTCGCGCTGCGCGAGTTCCATCCCCACCCTGGCCTCGGCGCGATCGGAGATCGCCTTCACGATGCTGCCGGGCGGCGGCATGGCCATGTCGATGATCACCTGGGCCAGCAGCGCTCCCGCGATACCGATGATGACGTACTGTTCGTACTCGATGGCCGTGGCGCTGTCGTACAACTGCCTGGCCATCGAGTTGTTGAACTCGATCTGCGCATGGATCTGGTCGAGGATCTTGCGGTACTGCTTCTGTATTTCCGTACCGGTCTCGCCCTCGACCGCCTCGTCCAACCGCTCCAACGCCGCTTGGAGCCGATGCGCCACCGGCATCAGCGCGTTCGCCGCGTCCGACCAGGCGTCGGCATCGCGCCGCATCGCCTCCGGGTCCCCCTCCGGAAAGTGCCCCAGCACCATGCTGGTCAGCCAGTCGGGGAAATAGTCCGGGATCTGCACCATCAGGCGCTCGATTGTCCGCGGGCGTGCTCGATGACCAACCGGTGCAGTATTTTCGCGGGCCCGCAGGCGCGGTCGCCGCGCAGTTCGACTTCGGTGAACGCTTCCACCACCGCCGCACGGGGATCGAAAAGGCCACCGGAGAAGCACGCGCGGATCAGCTGGGCGCGCCACTCCCGGTAACCGCGCACGATCGCGGCCAGCGTGTCGCCGCGATCCCAAGGCCCGCTGATGCGCCGGTACTCCATGAGCAGCGACCGGTGCGCCGACTGCCGCACATGGAGGCCGGAGGCCGCTTCGAGTATTCGGCCGAGGTCGCGAACGATGGTCGAATACATCGGGCGGTCCGCGGATCCGGCTACGCGCTCGCCCGAGCCAGCCGCGGCCTCGACCTTTTCGGCGAGGAGTACTGGATTGGCCACCGCTACCCGGTCCAGCAGAATCCACCCGCCGGTGACCGCGTCCGCTGTGTCGTCGGGCGCGCGATTCGGCACCACGCGCGACACCGTGCCATCCCGCAGGTCGGTGATCTCGATCCCGGCCGGCCGAATGAAAGGATATTTGCCGAGGATGCCGTCGACGGCCGCCGAGATCTCGTCGACCGTAGGTTTCGACACACCGGAGTCTTCGAATCCGGCGATCCGGAGGCCGTGGCGAGCGGCCAGCGCCCGCGCGGCGGCCACGGCATCCGGGTCCGTCCGTACCCGGGAGTGCTTCGCTTCCGCCGGTGCCGGTTTCGGCTTGCGCGCTTTCGGGTCCTTGCCGGGTTTCGCCGCGTCGGGCCTCGGCCGCTTGCGGCGTGGCGGGAAGGCCTGATTCTGTGCCGGACCGCCCGGGCTGCGCGACCACGGCGTGCCGGATGTGTTTCGCATCCATGGCGAATCAGCGGGCGGCCTCGTCCATCGGGTCTCCGGCGTACGCGGGACGGCCGCGGGTCCGGACGCGCCGGGCTTGGATGTCGCGGCAGGGGATGGTTCGGCGGCGGTAGGTGTGGCAGTGGCCGGTGATGTCGGGTTTCGCGCGGCGTCTCGTGCCGTTGGCGTCGCTCGGTCCTGGACGGAAGGTGTCGAGGGGAAGTCGGCGGACGGCTCCCGCCCGGACGAGTCGGGAGTACCGGCCGGGCCGTAGTCGCCGGGGTTCGTCGAGCCGGGCGCGATCGGGTTGCTGGTCGGTTGATAGCCGGGCTGTCCTGTTCCACGTGCGGCAGTAGGGCCACTCGCCGTAGCGGTAGGGTTGGCGACCTTGGTGGCGGGGTTGTCGGCTTGGGCGGTGGGGTTGTCCGCCGAGGTGGGCGCAGTGGTGTCGCCGGCGGATCCCGGCTCGGTGTTCGGCGTGGAGCCGGACTGCGACGGCACCGGACTCCGCGACTGCGGCTGGCCGTAAGGAGTGTTGCTGACCGGCACGGAGTCGAACGGGTCCTGCTGGCGGAGCTGGGAGCCGCTGTTGTGGTCCTGGTCGTGCAGCGCCTCGCCCGCGTCGGCGACGCTGCTGCTCATCCCGTGCAGATTGTGGACCAGGTTCTCGAAGCCGGTGATCCCTTTTTCGGACGCCGGCTCGTAGCTGTCGCCGAAGGCCCGGCCCGGCTCGTCGTCGCCCCAACATTTGCCCTCGGCGGCGAGTCTTTCCTTCAGGCGCGCCAGTTCTCCTTGCGCGGCGTCGGCAATGGCGGCCAGTTCAGGAGTGACGGCTCGCAGCAGGTCCGTGTCCACCCGCAACGATTGAGCCATGTCCCGGTAAACCCTTCACCTGCGTCAACGACACCGAGAGAGAACATTGTCCGCCAGGATGGTTCCGGCCCCGTGTGCTTTGTTCCCGAGGTTGGGAAAGAACCTTCGCCCTCCTCGCATCGTGGTCCATCGACGGTGGGACATCGCACGGTGGTCGGCTCGAGTCGAGCGTTCGCCGCGCTGATCCCGGGCGCATCGTCCTGACGCCGGTGCACCGATCGGTAGTGTGTGCCATCGTCGTGCCGGACCGAGCCCACGCCGGGTCGCGATCAGGCGGGCAGGGGCGTGTGATCGCGACAGCTGGGTGCATTGTCGCGTTCGGTGATGCGGACGTACAGCCGGAGCAGCACCTCACGCAAGGTGATGCCGAGCTCGGCGGCGTGCATGGCGGCCAACTCGAGCGCGAGGTCGCTGGCGAGTGTGCCGGGATCGCTGAGCATTTCGTCGAGCACCATCCCGCTGACGGCCTGCTCGCGGGTAAGAGTGACTGTCGGCAGCCAGCTGAGTTCCCAACCGGAGTCAGAGGAATAGGGGAGCAGCCGTGCCGTTTCCGGGGTGATATCGCTGGTGATGATCGAATCGGTGATGTCGAGTGCCATGATTCGCTCTCATTCACTCTGTTTCGGGAGGACGCGGAGGCGCCGCTCGCTCGAAGGGCGGTGACCGTGCTCGGCCACGGCCCGAACGCGGTGGTTTCGTCCGTGCCTGAATTACTGGGTGCCCGATTGCTTTCGGAGAACAGGCGCGAGCGCTGCGGGCGGGGTGGTCATGTCCGGCCACGGGTGCGGCCTGCTCGAATCGGCTCGCGCGGTAACGAGGTATCCGTATCCGGCACCTCCTAGAGTTGTCGAGCCGCCGAGCCGGGCCAGTGGGAAAACCCTTGCGCCGATATCGAATTGCGGTGGCTTCGAGAACCAGGCTAGGTAGTGACACGTCGTGCTGTCAACGAAGCTTTAGCGCTTCGTGACGATATTTGATACGCGTTGATGCCTTGAAGTAGACGTATAGCCCAATATGTGTCGAAGATCGACGGAAATGTTCCTTATCTCTGCTGGCTGGAGCCCGAAAGGCCTGCTTGTGAGCGCATGTGGCAACCTTCGATCGTGCGGCGGCGGGCGAACGAGCGCGCGGCTGGATTGCTGGTTGACAACGAAATTCGGCGAACGCGATACATCCGACACCGCTTGACACTTGGTGACTAAAATGTCGCATCGTGATACTCCGTGAGCATGCGTATGCAAGGCGCAGAATGGGAGGCGCGGAATGGCTGACTCGGGCTCGGACGAGCAGGTCGGCAACCTGGTCCGCAGGCTACGACTGGAGCGCGGTTACACCCAAGCGTCGCTCGCCACCAGAGCGGGCTGCTCCCGCAGCCTGATTCAGCAGATCGAGAACGGCAGCAGGATTCCGCCGCTGGCGCTGCGCGAACGTCTGAGTCTGGCGCTCGGCGCGGAGTTGCCGACCGATGGCAGCGCCGATCCCGCGACCGATCCGACCAGCAGCGCCTACTACGACCTGCGGATGCGATTCAACGTCCTGCTCGGCAAGGACCCTCAATTGGTCTCGCGCGCACTGAGTATCGCGCAGAGCCTGATCGATGCCTCCGGAGCGCGGGCGGAGATCGAGCCGCTGCGCCTGGTCGCCGATCGGCAATTGGAGCGCGCCGAGGAGATCCTCGCGCAGATTCCCTCGCGCAGCGCGACGGTATGGGAATGGAATACCGTCACCGACTGGCTGACGATCCTGGAGCAGGCCACCACGTCGGTGCGCGCGATTCACACCGCGGACCTGGGCACGATCGGCGGCGACGTCGGCGACGACTATCACGCGGCGATTCTGCGCCTGGCCGACACGACCCATCCACCGAAGATCGATGTACGGCGGATGTATGTGCTCGACGACATCTCGGACGTCTGGCCCTACGACGACAAACTGTGGAAGCAGGCCCGATCGGGCGTGGAAAGCGTGCTGGTCAAGCGCGAGTATGCGCGCAACGCGCAGAGCATGCTCGTAGTCGATGATCGCTACGTCGCGGTGGGCGAGTACGACTACTCGCGTCAGGCCCGGGTCGCGACGCGCTTCTCCGCGCTGAAGCACGATGTCGCGTTCGCGGTCCGGCGGTTCGAGAAACTCTACGACCTCCGGCGCGCCGGTTCGGCCATCGTGGTGGACCAGATCGTCGCGCAGCCGCCGCTGGCGGAGTTCGAACGACTCACCGAGGGCAACTGCCGCAGCCTGTTCCGCGCCGCACTCCAGGAGAAATGGAACACCATGCCCGCACCGGGAGACTCTTCAGAAGGCGAGGTTCCGTGACTCAGAGCCAGGTGCTCACCGATCCGCTCGCCGACCTGGCGAGGCTGACCAATCGCTCCGAAGCCAGGAAACGTGAAGTGCGCGGCCACCTTTCGAGAGACGCCTGGTTCGCCGGGACCGGTGGCCGCCGCTACTCGGGCGTCATCGACGCGTACCACGGCGAAACCGGCCGGGCTCCGGACGCGCACGCGGTCGCGGCGCTGGACCGGGCATGGCGCGAAAGCCTGCACATCGCACCCCCGGCGGAGTACCTCGACGGCAGGCTCTACGACAAGCGGCAGCCGCTGATTCTGCGGGAACTCGCGGCCCGCAAGCTGTTCGAGCGCCTGTCGCATCCGGTGGAAGGGGTGCCCGGCGTCCGGGTGCGCCCGGAGGAGGTGATCGTCTGCCCGTACTCGAGCACGATGTTGCTCGAGGAGGCGGTGGCCACCCTCGCCAGGCCAGGCGGGGTGATCGTGTGCCCGGAGGGCTTCTACAAGAGTTCCAGCATCCACGTGGAGAAATTCGGCTTGCGAATCGTCTCGTGCCCGGTGGCTCCGGACGACGCGTTCAAGATCGATCCGGCCCGGCTGGCCCGCTGCCTCGCGGAACTGCGGGCGACGGGCGAACTGTGCGGCGTGCTGCTCACGCTGCCGGGCAACCCTGTCGTCGCGGATTACACGGCCACGGAGCTGGCGGAACTCGGGCGGGTGCTGCTCGACTCCGGTGTTCCGGTGATCTGCGACATGGCCTTCGACCGGCTGGTGGCCTCGCACATCCCGATCGCGGCACTGCACGTGGAGACCGAGCAGGGCATCCGGCGGCTGTACGACGTGGTGCTGACCATCACGGGGAACTCGAAGGGCTACAACGCCTTCGGCCCGTGCAAAATGGGTGCCGCCTGCACCGGCGACGGCGCGTGGCTGGCGCGGATCAGGGAACGGCTCACGATTTCGTTCCAGCGCGAGACCACCCATCTGGCCCGCGCCATCCTGGAGCACACCTCTGAGGACTACTTCGACCGCAATCACGCGCTGATGCGCGCGCAGATCGATCGGACATGCGGCCGGATCGCCGCGATCAACACCCGGCTGGGAACCGACGTGCTGCGACCGTTGGGCAACCCGGAAGGCATGTTCGTCTCGGTGGTTTTCGACACCGCGCTGCTCGACAAGGCGGGTGTGCACACGAGTGCGCAGGTGGAGGACCTGTTGCTCGCCGTGGCCGGCGTCGACAGCGTCGCGCTGGACCGGACCGGCTCGCTGCGTCCCGGTGTCCGGTTGAACGTCCTCGCTCCGCGCAAGGCGCCGCGACACGAGTCGCCCGCTTTGATCGAGGAACTCTTCGACCGGCTGGAGCAATTGATTCGCGACATCGTCGGCGGGCTCACCTATCGCGACGCGCTCGCCGATCGCGGCCTGACCGCTCTGGTGGCGGAGCCCGGGGCCGCGCGATGATCGTCGGAGTGCTGCGCGAGACCGCGTCGCGGGAGACTCGCGTGGCGCTCACCCCGGACGAGGTGCGCACGCTGTCGGCAGCGGGACTCCGCGTTCTCGTGCAGGAAGGCGCGGGACAAGGCGCGGGTTTCGCGGACGAGGACTACAGCGCGTCCGGGGCGGTCGTCCTCGAGGATCGCGCGGCGGTGTTCGAGCGCGCGGGCATCGTCGTCTGGGTGAAACCGCCCGCGTTCGAACTCGAATCGATGCCACTGCGCGCGGGGACGACGCTGCTCGGCTTCCAGGATCCGCACCACCGGCGCGACGAGATCGACCGGTTGCGCCGCCGCGGCATCGAATCGGTCGCCTTCGACGCGGTGCCACGCGACGACACGACCACCGAGTTCGACGCGCTGTCCACCATGAGCCGGATCGCGGGCGCGGTGGGTTACGCCGAAGGCAGGCGGCTGCTCGCTCCCGGGCGGCTGGCCGGCCCGGTCCGTGCCTTCGTGCTGGGGTGCGGGGCCGCCGGTCTCGCCGCCATCGCGGCCGCGCGCACGTTCGGCGACGAGCGGCCGACGGCGGTCGGCAACCGCATCGAACAACGAGTGGCCGCGATCGGGGCGGGCGCGGGGAAATTCGTGCCGAACCGGGACGACAACGCGGCACTGCTGGCCACGCTCGCCGCGACGCCGCCCGATCTGGTCGTCTGCACGGCCGTGCACCGCGGATCCCCGGCGCCTCGCCTGCTCGGACCGGCGGCGCTGGACCTGCTCGGCTCGGGAACCGTGATCGTCGACCTGGTGGGCAAGGCGGGCGGCAACTGCGTCGCGACCGTGCCGGACAAGACGGTCACCCTGCCCAACGGCGTCGTCGTCACGCATCGCTCCAACTATCCGGCGGATCGGCCGGGCTCGGCCAGCCGTGCGTACGGCGCCGCGACGGCGGCGATGGTGCTGCGAATAGCCGGGGAGCGCGGCGAAGTCCCTTGACGCTCGATGAGAACGTGTTCTAATTTTTGGCATGCGCAGATTTGACGGCCGCCGCGTGGTGGTGACGGGAGCGGGATCCGGCATCGGTCAGGGCATCGCCCTGCGGCTGCTGGACGAGGGGGCGCAGTTGGTCGCCGCCGACATCGACGCGGCGGGCCTGGCGGCCACCGCGGAGAAGGCGGGCGACGGCGCGGAACGACTGCGAACGGTAGCGGTCGACACCGCCGACCCGGAGTCGGTGCGCACCGCGACCGCAGCGGCGCTGGAGTTCCTCGGCGGACTGGACGTGCTGGTCAACGCGGCGGGCATCCTGCGGCCCGCGCGCACCCACGAGATGCCGCTCGAGGTGTGGGACCAGGTGATCCGGGTGAATCTCACCGGCACCTTTCTCATGACCCAGGCCGCGCTGCCCGCTCTGCTGGACACCGGACGCGGCGTGGTGGTCAACATCTCCTCTACCGCGGCCTTCAGCGCGGCGCCCTACCTCGCCTCCTACGCGGCGTCCAAGGGCGGCGTGAACGCCTTCACACACGCCATCGCCCTGGAGTACGCCAAGCAGGGCTTGCGCGCGGTGAACATCGTTCCGGCAGGCATCACCAGCGGTATCACGACGAAGTCCATCCTGGATCAGCCCGAGGGTTTCGATCCGCAGCTGTTCTCCCGGATGACCGGATGGCTCAACGGGGGAGCGCTCGGCAGCCCGGAGGACATCGCCGGGGTGGTCGCGATGGTCGCCTCCGACGACGGCAAATACATGACCGGCACCGAGATCCGGGTCGACGGCGGCGCGCTGATGTAGTCAGCGGGGCGTCGCCACCAGCAAATGGTGCGGAATCGGCGTGTTCGCGAGCCTTCGTTGCTCGACGGTGCAGCCCGCCTGTTCCAGCGCCGCGACCACCTCCGGGACCGGGCGCAGTGTGAACCCGTACGACGTGAACGGAAGCTTCGCCATCGCGTCCGGATCACCGATGCCGATCACCAGACGGCCGCCCGGCCGGACCACCCTGGCGAGTTCGGCGCAGGCCGCAGCCAGGTCCGGCACGAAGTACACGGTGTTGACGGTGATCGCGGCATCGAGGCTGTCGTCCGGCAGCGGCAGCGCGGTGAGCGAGCCCTCCACCAGCCGCAGGCGACCGGCATCGATGTCGCCGCCATGACTCGAGCGCGCGCGTGCCAGCATGTCGGCGGAGATCTCCACGCCGTGCACGACGCCTCCCGCGCCGACCCGCTCGAGCAACCGGGAAAGCCCCGCTCCACCACCGAACCCGACGTCGGCCACGGTGCCGCCCGGCGCGACCGCGGCGGCCTCCACCGCCCCCGTAATGGCGGGCTTGTTGCTGCGATTGAGCACGAAGGCGACACCTTTGCCGAGCACGCCGTGGGGATTCCCGAGTTGACCGGCGAGTGTGGACAACAGACGGCCCCGAACCGAGTTCATGCGCGTCATCGTATCGACCCCCCGCTGTGCCGGGGGCGCGGCGAATACCCGAATACTCTTCTCTCCGGTATCCGTTCGGATACCGCGATGCCCAGCGAAAGAGGACCGCGATGCGTCGGCCGATGACCCTCCTCGCCGCCTGCGTGCTGGCATTGCTGCCCGCTCAGCCCGCGTCGGCGGCCGGGCCATGGGGTCCGCTCGCGCCGCCGAATCCTTTCCTGGGGCCGACCGGCACCGCCACCATGCACGGTGACGCGGGGTCCTCGGACGCGACACCGCTCGCCGGTCCGGACGCCCGCGCCGCGGCGATCGGCGCGTACCCGCTGGCCTCGGCGTGCCCCACCCTGCTGGAGGGATCGGACCGACTCGTGGTCGCCCTGTGCACCGCGATCGCGGGACAGACCCCGACGGTGCATTTGCTCGATCCGGCGGCGCCGGGCCTGTTGGCGCCATCGCTCGCCGCGCTGCCGTTGACCAAGGGCAGTCTGCTCGGCGGTGTGTACGCCTACCTCGATCAGGACGACCGTCTGGTGGTCGTGGACGGCACCGACCGGTTACTCCGGGTGCGGCACGAGCGTGACGCGGCGGGAGCGTGGCGGCTGATCAGCGAAGAGTCCGCCGACCTCGGGTCGGTGATCCCGTCGGGGGACAACGTGACGGGACTCGTTCCGGACTGGTCGGGCAACGTGTGGTTCGCGACCGGCCGGGGAGTGGTCGGATTCGTCACCCCGGCCGGGCTGGTCACCGCGTTGACGCTGCCCGCGGGGGAGCAGGTGGCGAACAGCATCTCGGCGGCTCCGCGTGGACAGGTCGCGGTGGCGACGACGCACGCGCTGTACGAACTGCGCGTCGGCCCGTCCGGCGCTCCGGAGATCGCGTGGCGCGCGGCCTACGACCGGGGATCGGCGCGCAAGCCGGGACAGCTCAGCTGGGGCACCGGGTCGACGCCCACCTACTTCGGTCCCGAGACCGGTGCGGACTATCTGACCATCGTCGACAACGCCGACGGGCAGGTGCATGCCTTGGTATTCCGTTCCGGAACAGGCGAATTGATGTGCACGGTTCCAGTGCTCGGCGAAGGTGGGGCCGGCAGCGAGAATTCACCCGTCGGCATCGGCCGCTCGATCTTCGTGGCGAGCACATACGGCTACCCGTATCCGGCGCTGCCCGAGGGGGCGGGGCCCGCGTCGCCGCCGAACGCTCCTTTCACCGGGGGGATGACACGAGTCGACGTCTCCGCTGACGGATGTCACGTGATGTGGGAGAACAAGGTTCGGAGTGCCGCCGTTCCGCGGCTGTCCACCGCCGACGGCGCGCTCTACACGGTCGCTCGCGTCGGCTCCGATCACGCCACGCCCGTGGACGGGTACGCGTTCACCGTTCTCGACCCCGAAACCGGTGCGGTCACCGCATCGCATCCGCTGCCCGGCACCATCGTCGACGATCCGCTGGAGACCGCACCGTTGATCACACACGACGGCCGTCTGTTGCAAGGCACGGTCACCGGGATACTGCGCGTCGGTTGAGTCCCCTATCACCTTGAAGGTGATTCAGGTCACTTTCGCGGAGTGATTCGAGTCGCGGACTGCCGTTGCGACGGTCCGGTTCGGGCGTTGGAGTGCGGCATGGCCGTGCGTCGACGGTGACGTGGGTCACTCCAAGTCAGGTGTCACGGCGTCGATTTCGCGCGACTCGACGCTCGGTAACGGCAGGTGAGGCGAAGATCACATGCCTCGTTATGGTTGCGGCTCCGGTGCTGAATCGGGCGTGCTGAGTGGGTGAACTGAACCCTTTTCACTCGCTGGTTAATGCGGAGCCTGTCGGGGAACTGTCCGGTCTTCCCGGCGTGCCGCTATGTCTTTACCCGGTTTATTACCGCGTAAACAAACTTCTGGTCTCTTTCCATTGGGCGGTGACCAGCAACTGTCCTTTCGTGCAAATGAACGTGCAGGTGGGAAGGGGTGTCAGCAACCATGGAGGGGTCTATCGAAACGCTCCGCTAACGCCCGAGGCGAGTTCCGATTCATTGCCGTGACGTATTCCCCGTGACTATTCCGGCGGAGTCGCCGGAGCGGTGCCCGGTCGCCGAAATCGGGGTCGCCCGGGTCGCATGCGGTTAGCTGGCACGGGGCGAAAAGGCGCTGCCGCAAGGGTTTGCTGGGGTGCTGCTTTATACGCTTGACCTCGACAGGCAGGGTTGCGTAGGGATAACGGTTGTGTAGAGTTGACGGTAACGCTGGCCGCAGCTAGAGCAGCGACTCGCTGCGGCCAGCGGAACTCAAATGGGGGACTTCCGAACCGATCTGGCGCCGCTTAGCTGCCGATTGTCCCAGTCACTTCACCCAGCGTGTGCTGAATGTTGGCTGCGTCACAGTGGTCAGATGATCGCCCGATGACTCGGCACCCGGCTTCGCCTGCTCCGTGACCGCGCGGCGTCCCACCCCGAACACGTACACCAGGAACAACGCCTCGGCAGTGAATCCGATCGCGATGCGAATCGGTGTGGGCAACGGGCTCGGCGTCACGAAACCTTCGATGAAGCCACAGATCAGCAACACTCCGACCAGGCCGAGCGCTACGGTCGCGGTCGCCCGGCCCTGCCTGGCCACCGCCTCCACCCGGCTGAGCCGACCCGGATCGATCAGCGTCCAACCGAGTTTCAGGCCGACGCCGCCCGCGACGAACACCGCGGTCAGCTCCAGCGTGCCGTGCGGAAGGATGAAGCCGAAGAACGAATCCAGCCGCCCCGCATCAGCCATCAGGCCCGCGCTGACACCCAGGTTGAGCGCGTTCATGAACAGCAGGTAGACCGCGGGCAGGACCAAGACGCCGGTGAACAAGGCGATCGCCGTCACCCATGCGTTGTTCGTCCATACCTGCGCGGCGAAGGCCTCCTGCGGATGCTCCGAGTAGTACGTCTCGAACGCGCCGCCCGGCGCGGTGAGGCTCCTTGTGTCCTCGGGAATTCCGAGCACCTCGCGGGCCGAATCGAACCGGTCCACCCAGACTGCCAACCCGGCCGACACCGACAGGAACACCGCGGCGACGCCGACCCACCACGGCCATGCCCGATAGAGCGCCGCCGGGAAACGGTGACTGAAGAACCGTCCGATCTCCTGCCAAGTGTCGGCTCGCGTGCCCAGCACCCGGCCGCGCGCACGTGCCAGCAGCGCGCTCAGCCCGGCGATCAGCTCCGGGTCCGGGCTGTGTGACTGCAGCCGCGCCAGCTGCTGGGAGGTGCGGCGGTAGAGCATGACGAGTTCGTCCGCCTCCGCGCCGGTGAGCTTGCTCCGGGTGGACAGGTAGTCGAGCCGGTCCCACGCCCTGCGGTGCGCCAGGCTGTATGCGTCCACGTCCATTCGGTTGCCTCCCACTCCCGCCGGTCGCAAGAATGCTATCGACATGGCTGAGTTCACCACCGGCGAAGCAGTGGCCCTGGAACTGCCGATCGCCCGCATCCCCACCAGGGCCACCGCGTTCCTGATCGACGTGCTGGCCCAGTGCACGCTCGGGTTCGTGCTGTTGTTCGCGATCGTCACGTTGCTGCTGCCCGCGGGCGTCGACTCGGCCTGGTTGGACGTGGTCGCACTGGTGACCATCGTGACCGTGCTGGTCGGGTACCCCGTGACCTGTGAGACCGCTTGGCGGGGACGAACACTGGGCAAGCTGATGCTCGGGCTGCGGGTGGTGCGCGAGGACGGCGGGCCGATCGATTTCCGGCACGCGCTCACCCGCGGCCTGGCGGGCGCGATCGTCGATTTCTGGATGCTGGGCGGGTTCGGCGCCATCGCGGTGCTCACCTCGATGTGCTCGCCGCATGCGCGGCGGATCGGTGACGTGCTCGCCGGCACCGTGGTCGTGCACGCGCAGCACCCGCTGCCGCCGCCCGCGCTCGCGATCGCGCCGCCGTGGCTCACCGGCTGGAGCGCGCAGCTCGAGCTGTCCGGACTACCGGAAGATCTGGCGCTGGCGGTGCGGCAGTACCTGACCCGCTTGCGCACCCTGACGCCCGCGGCGCAACACCAGCTGGGGACGGCGCTCGTTGCCGAGGTGTGCGGCCGGCTGCGCGTCGCGCCACCGGCCGGTTGTCCGCCGTCGCAGATTCTCGGCGCGGTCATCGCCGAACGGCAGCGCCGGGTGCTGCCGTGGCCGCTGTACCCGGTCTTCCCGCCGCGCGCCGGTCAGCCGTTCGCCGCCACGTAGTCGTCGATCTCGCGCAGATAGGCGTCCTGCCGTGCGGGCGTGATCCACGAGGCACGGAACGAGTTCCGGGCCAACTCGACCACCTGATCGGTCCCGAGACCACCTTGCTCGGCGAGCGCGAGATAGTTGTCGGCAACGTAGGCGCCGAAGTACGCGGGGTCGTCGCTGTTGACCGTCACCGTCAGCCCACGGCTCAGTAGACCGACGATCTCCTCGGCTTTCATCTGCGCCGTGACGAAGGAGTTCGACACCGGACAGCAGGTGAGCGCGATCCCCTTGGACCCGGCCAGTTCGACCAGACGGTTGTCCTCCACGATGTTGGTGCCGTGGTCGAGGCGGTCGACGGCGATGTCCTCCAGCGCCTGGCGGATGTGCTCGATCGAATCCGGCTGGTCGATGTCGCAGTGCATCGTCAGCAGGAACCCTTCCGCGCGGGCGCGCTCGAAGACGGCGGCGAACTTGCTCGGCGGGTTGCCCCGCTCGTCGGAATCCAGTCCCACACCGAGGATCCAGCTCTTGTACGGCAGCGCTTCCAGCAGCGTCGCCATGGCGTACTCCGCGGAATGGTCGCGCAGGAAGCACAAAATCAGTTCGGCGGATATCCCCAGCTCCCGCCGCGCCCGTGCGATCGCCGACCGGTATCCGCTGATCACCGTGGGGAACGGGACTCCGCGCCCGGTGTGCGCCTGCGGATCGAAGAACAACTCGGCGTGACGCACGCCTTGGCCGTGCGCTCGGCGCAGATAGTCGAAGGCGAGGTCGTGGAAGTCCTCCGGGCGCTGTAGCACGCGCATCGCGGGGTAGTAGACCTGGAGGAATGACGTCAGGTCATGGAATCGGTAGGTCTGCTTGACCTCTTCCACGCTCTTCTCCGGCAGCTCGATGCCGTTGCGCCGGGCGAGGCGGAACTTCAGCTCCGGCTCCAGCGTCCCTTCCAGATGCAGGTGCAGTTCCGCTTTGGGCAATCCGCGGACGAAGGCGGCGAGATCTGAGGCCATGGGGTCATGATCCTCCTCGGCGCGCGCGCGAGGACGCGCTTCGACGAGACCGCGGCGCCCGGCGGAAAAGACTCAAAGGGCTCCGGATTGTTTCAGCTCCAGATATTCGTCCGCCAGGGCCTCCGGCAGTCGTTCCGGAGACGCCGCGACGACCGCGATCCCGGTGCGCCGCAGCGATTCCTGGACCAGCGCGCGTTCGGCGAGCACGGATTCGGCCGCGGCCGCGGCGTAAAGGTCGGACAGGTTGTCGCGCCGGGTGGCCGCCGCGGCGACATCGGGGTCGGTCACCGAGACGATGAGCACGCGGTGCCGTTGCGCCAGGACCGGCAGCACGGGCAACAGGTTCTCCTCCACCGCGGCGCCGTCCAAGCTGGTGAACCAGACGACCAGGCTGCGCCTGCGAGTGCGCTGAATGGCCGCTCGCACCAGTCCGGCGCTGTCGGTGTCGACGAGGGCGGGAGTGATTCCGGCCATCGCGTGCATCAACTTCAGCTGGAGACCCTTTCCGCCGACACCTCGGACCTCGGCGCGCGCTCGGCGGTCGAAGGCGAGCAGGTCGACCGAATCCCCCGCGGCGGCGGCGAGACCGCCGAGCAGCAGGGCCGCCTCGATGCTCGCGTCCAAGCGCGTACCGTCGCCGACCCGGCCCGCGCTGACCCGGCCGGTGTCCAGCAGCATCAGCACGTGCCGGTTGCGCTCCGGCCGCCAGGTGCGGACCAGGACGTCGGTGGCGCGGGCGGTGGCGCGCCAGTCGATCGCGCGCACGTCGTCACCGGCGACGTACTCGCGGAACGAGTCGAATTCGGTGCCCTGCCCGCGCAGGTTGGCCAGATTGCGGCCGTCGAGGTGCTGCAACCTTTTGACTTTCGACCGCAGCAGCCGTTCGGCGCGGAACGCGGGCAGCGCCCGCACCCGGGCGGGCACGTCCCGCCTCGTCTGCCTGCCCGCCAGTCCGAGCGGGCCGATCAGCCGCACCGTGATCCGGCCCGCGACCCGATCGCCGCGGTAGGTGGGCGTGAGCACGGTGCGGAAACGGACCTTGGTACCAGGGGCGAGATCCAGTACGTGCGCGCCGTTCTCGGCGCGGGCGCTGTCGGGCCAGTCGTCCCACACCGTCCCGCGCAGCCTGCGGGCTCCGGTGTTGACCGCGACGAGTTCCACCTCGGCGGAGCGGCCGAGCCGCACCGTGGTCAATGCCTCGCGGGACAGCGACAGGTCGCGCGCCCGCCCCACAGCGCCGAGATCGACGAGCAGCCCGGCGGCCAGGACGCAGGTCACCACGACCACGCCGACCACCGAGGGCAGGACCAGGGTGACGAACAGGGCCGCCACGCCTGCCGCGGCGGCCAGCCGACCGGTGACGACCATCGGCTACACCGGGACCGGGACCGAGAGCAGCAGCGACGACAGCACGCCTTCGGTGGTCACACCGTCCAGTTCGGCCTCCGGGCGCAGGTGCAGGCGGTGCCGCAGCACGGCGACGGCGACGGTCTTCACATCGTCCGGCGTGACGAACCCGCGCCCGTTGAGCCAGGCGAACGCGCGGGCGGCCGCCATCAGGGCGGTCGCGCCACGGGTCGACGCGCCGTGCTGTACGGCGGGCGAGATGCGGGTGGCCCGGCACACGTCGACGGTGTAGGCGAGCACCTCGGGGCTGATCGTGGTCTGCGCGATCGCGGTGCGGGCGGCGGCGATGTGCGCCGGGCCCGCGACCGGACGCAATCCCGCGGCGGTGAGGTCGCGCGGATCGAAACCCGAGGCGTGGCGTTGCAGGATGCGGAACTCGTCGTCGCGACCGGGCAGGTGGATGTCCACCTTGAACAGGAACCGGTCCAGCTGCGCCTCCGGCAGCGGATAGGTGCCCTCCTGTTCGATCGGATTCTGGGTGGCGACGACGACGAACGGATCGGGCAGCGGCCGTGGTTTCCCGTCCACCGAGACCTGGCGCTCCTCCATCGACTCGAGCAGGGCCGACTGGGTCTTCGGCGGCGTGCGGTTGATCTCGTCGGCGAGCAGCAGGTTGGTGAATACCGGGCCGTGCCGGAAGGTGAACTCGGCGGAGTGCGGATCGTAGATCTGCGACCCGGTGACGTCGCCGGGCATCAGGTCGGGGGTGAACTGCACCCGCGCGTGCTCCAGGTCCAGCGCCGTGGCCAGCGCCCGCACCAGCAGCGTCTTGGCCACCCCCGGCACGCCTTCGAGCAGGACGTGGCCGCGGCACAGCAGCGCGAGCACCAGGTACATGACCGCGTTGTCGTTGCCGACCACCGCCTTGCCGATCTCGGCGCGCAGAGCATGGAACGCGGCGCTCGCCTGCTCGGCCGTCGGGGTGGTCTCGGTGCTGGTCATTCCATCTCCTGTGGTTCGCGGGCGTTCCCGCGGGCGGTGAGCCGGGCGAGGATCGGGCGAGGGCTTCTCATCCGACCTCCGATTCGATCCATTCGAGCTGAGCGGCGACCACCCGGAGGGTCTCGGGATCGGGAACCGGGCCGAACAGGGCGGCGCCGATCTGGGCCGGGTCGGCGCCGACGCGCGCGGCGATCACGGCGACGATCCGGTCCGGCGGGGTGTCGGCCGTGATGCCGAGCGGGGTGCGGATGCGGCGCAGCGCGGCCGCCCGTAGCTTTCCGGCGACGTGATCATGATCCTTCGAGCGGCGATACAGCGCGGCCTGGCCGCCGAGCAGTTCGTTCGCGGCCACTTCGACGGGGCGGGGTTCGCGCACCAGAGCGCCCCGTCTGCGGGCACGCCACCACACCACCAGCGCGGCGGCGATCAGGAACTGCACGCCGCCGTAGAAGACCGGTGCTGGCAGCCGGTCCCAGATCGCGTCGTCACCCGCCCCGAAGCCGGGGCGGTCCGGCGGAGGGACGTCGGGCAGATCCGGCGGCGGTTGCGGCGGCGGGGCGGTAGGCGCGATCGGCGCGCCGCAGGACTGCGCGACGCCGTAGACCAGCAGCAACAACGCGGCCGTCGCGGCGAGCACCGCCCAGAACCTGGGATCGCGCACCAGGTTCGGCAGCGGCGGCAGTTTTCGCCTGGTGCGCGGCTCCTGCTCGACCGCCTCGATCTCGACCGGTTCCGGTGCGGGGGGCGGCGCGGACCCGGAGAACCGGTCGGCGTATTCCAGCCTGCGATACTCGTCCTCGGTGGCGCGGCGTCCGCCGTAGACCACCTCGTCGAAGCTTCGTGCGGCGGGCTGGAACTCGGTGGCGGTCTCGAGCGGCAACGCGGTCGTCACGTCGTCGGCGGTCTCCCGCGCGGTCCGCGACCGCCGCACCTCCAGCACACCGCCTTGTTCCAGGCCGCGCAGCACGGCGCGGAAACGTTCCCGCAGGGCGCGGTCGAAATCCCGCTGCGCGGCGGCTGTTTCGGCGGCGGCGCGATGATCGGCGGCGGCGCCGAGCCGCGGGGTGCCGGGCGCGGGGTCGGCCGTTCGCGGCTCCATCGGCACGGGATCGCTCATCGCGCCTCCCGCCTCGGAATGCGAATGTCCAAACCCTCTCTGCGGCAGCGGCGATCGACGTAGCACACCACCCGCGACGAAGCCTCGACCACTTCGCCGAATGCCGTCAGCAGCAGCACCGCCGACGTGGTCAGCACGATCACCGGCCACCGGTGCGTGCCGGAGAAGTCCGAGACGAACAGCGGGATGCCGAGCAGTGGGATGGCGAGCAGCGTGAACAGGGCCCGCTGGGCGATCCAGAGCCCGGTGGTCGGCCACTCCGCGCCTTCGGCGAGCAGCGTGGCGCGCGCGACGCCGTCGCGGTGCGACGTGCGTTCGACCAACAGCACCGGCACCGCGACCCAGCGGCGGGCGCGCAGCCGGCCCAGCCAGATCGCCGCGAGCGGCAGCGTCACGATCAGCAGGCCGCCCACCGTGAGCACGCCGACGCCCACCATGGTGAACAGCAGTTGGAAGACCAGCAACGGACCGAGCGTCCCACCGAATCGGCGCAGCGCGGTCCGTCGGCCGATCGGGGTTCCGTCGACGGTCGCGAGCCCCAGCGCCACGGTCGTGCCGCGTAACGCGAACCGCAGCAGCCACGCGCAGGCCGCGGTGGACAGGATCGCCGCCCAGGCGGTGCCGGGGTCGGAGCCGTCGGTGAGCGCGGAGGCGCCCGCGGTCACCGCGACGACCACGGCTTCGGCGAGCAGCAGGCCCGTCACGCTCAACCCGGCCAGGGCGCGGATGTTCGCCTGGATCAGCGCGAACGGCACATCGAGCAGTTCGCGGAAACTCAGCGGTCGGATCGGCACCGTCGCTCCAGGAGACCCCGGTACCGGATCTGTTCCCGCCCCGACGGCGCCGGCCGGTTCGGCGGCTGGCAGCACGGGCCGAGTCTAACCGTCAGCGCCGCAGTAAGCGGTCCACCACGTGCCGGTAGCGAACGGGATCGATGGGCGGAAGACCGAGCAGTGCGCGCAGGTACACGCCGTCGCCGACCAGCCGGATGAGGTCGGCCTGAACCGGGTCGGCGACCTCCTCGTCCAGACCGTCCGACCAGGAATTCATCAGGTCCACCAACGCCTGCTGCACCTCGTCCGGCTCGGGCGTGGCGTCGATGGTGCGCATGGTCGCGAGCATGGACCGGTAGAGCTCCAGCTCCACCGCCTCCGCCTCGACGGCCGGGTTCGGCGTCTGCAGGTACCACTCGGCTACCGAGCCGCCTTTGGCGACCGAGTTGTCCAACTGCTGGCCCGCACGGTCGGCCAGTCTGCGGACCAAGCCCGCGAGCAGCGCGTCCTTGCTCTTGAAGTGATAGAGCAAGCCGCCTTTGGAGACGCCCGCGGTGGCCGCGACATTCTCCAGAGTCACGTGCGACATGCCTTTTTCCAGGAGCAAGGTCTCGAGCGCATCCAGGATTCGGTCGCGGGTGTCAGCCGTCACCCGGCTGACTATACCGTCCGGACGGTTATGTGAGTACTATACCGTCTGGACGGTAAGAAAACCGACGACGGAAGTCGAGAAAGTCATGACCACCCAGACCGCGCAACCCGCCGAACGATCGACCAACGCCCCACCTCGAGCGGGGACACGCGAGTGGGTGGGGTTGTCCGTGCTGGCGCTCGCGCTACTGCTGCTGGCCGTCGACGCGACGGTGCTCGATCTGGCCGTGCCCGCGATCAGCGCCGATCTCGCGCCGACCACGCCGCAACTGCTGTGGATCATCGACGTCTACTCGTTCGTGCTCGCCGGACTGCTCGTCGTCATGGGCAACCTCGGCGACCGGATCGGGCGGCGCAAATTGCTGCTGCTCGGCGCGGCGGGATTCGGTGTCGCATCGATACTCGCGGCGTGGTCCCTGACGCCGGAAATGCTCATCGCGGCGCGCGTACTGCAGGGTGTCGCCGGTGCGACGCTGATGCCCGCGACGCTGGCACTGATCAGGTCGATGTTCCTCGATCCGCGGCAGCGAACCGTCGCGATCGCGGTGTGGAGCGCGATGGCGGGCGGTGGCGCCGCGGCGGGACCGCTGCTGGGCGGCTGGCTGCTCGAGCACTACTGGTGGGGTTCGGTCTTCCTGGTGAACCTGCCGGTCATGCTGGTGCTGATCGGGCTCGGTCCGCTGCTGATCCCGGAGTCGCGTGATCCGCGGCCCGGTCGTTTCGACCTGCTCAGCGCCGTGCTGTCGATGCTCGCGCTGGTGCCGGTGGTGTACGCGGTGAAGGAATTCGCGGCGCACGGGCCGAGTGTCCTGGTCGCGGTGATCAGTCTGATCGGCCTGCTTGCCGGGGCGTGGTTCGTGCGCAGGCAGCGACGATTGGAGCAACCGATGCTGGACCTGGCGCTGTTCGCGCTGCCGAAGTTCCGTACGGCGGTGCTGACCAATCTTCTCGCGGTGTTCGCGCTGGCCGGTGTGCTCTTCTTCGGCTCGCAGTACCTCCAGTTGGTGCTGGGACGCTCCCCACTGCAAGCGGGATTGCTGTTGCTGCCCGGTTTGTCGGCCGGGATGATCGCCTCGCTCGCCGCGGCCTGGCTGGTGCGGCGGCTGCGGCCGGGCACGGTGCTGGGCGGCGCGCTGATCACGGCGGCGCTGGGCGCGGCGCTGTTCGGCCTGCTCGGCCCCGACGCGGCCACCAGTACCACGCCGTTCGTACTCGGTTTCCTGTTCATCGGGGCAGGCGTGGGCGTCGCGCTCACCGTGTCCTCCGACCTGGTGGTCGGCTCGGCGCCGCCGGAGCGCGCGGGCGCGGCCGCCGCCGTGTCGGAGACCGCGTACGAGACCGGCGTCGCGCTGGGCGTCGCGATCCTCGGCAGCGTGGTCATGGCGATCTTCCGCGACGGTCTCGATCCGACCCACGTGCCGGGCGACCGGATGGCTGCCGCCTCGGAATCCCTGGGCGCCGCCACGGCTTTCGCACGTGAATTGCCGGAGGCCGCCGGGCGCGCGTTCCTCGCCTCGGTGCACGAGTCCTTCGTCTCGGGCATCCACTTCGCGGCCCTCGGTACCACCGCGATCTTGTTGATCGCGGCCGCGGTGGCGTTCCGTTTGCGCCATGCGCGCGGGTGATTTCGCGGGCCGGATTGCGCGGCGCTGCCCACGCCGGTGTTCGAGGCCGCGGCCGACCCGCCGGTTGCGGAACCACCACTGCCCGGTCGGCGGCGGTGAGCCCGCTGAAGACGATCATGAGGGTTCACCGCGCGACATCGGCCCGACTGCGGTGCCGATCCGCCGGCCGTCGCCGTGATGCGCGGGATGCGCTGCGCCCATGCAATACCCGGACCTGGGTGTCGGGTGCGTCCGCTCGTCTGAAGTCGAGGTAGTCGCGGCGTTCGAATCGCACAACATTTGGTTGTGGATCATCGCTGGTTCGGTTGTTTGATCACACCTCCGCGCCTTGCTTTGATCCATGGCGGTCAACAGTGAGTTGTGCGATCGAGAGGTGCGAAGCTTGGGGACCGGACGATCTCTCGGTCGGCAGTTCGGATGGTTGTGGGCGGCCTACGCGGTCAGCGCCTACGGGTCGGGTCTTGGGTTCGGTGCGTTGCCGCTGATCGCCGTGCTGGTGCTGCACGCAGGCCCCGGACAAGTGTCCGCGCTGTCGGCGGTGGGGCCGGCGGTGGGCGCGCTGATCGCGTTGCCGCTCGGGCCGTGGGTGGAATATCGCCGCAAGCGACCGATGATGATCGCGATGGACCTCACCCGGTTCGCGGTCATGATGACGATCCCGCTCGCCTATGCCTTCGGCCGACTCGGTTTCGTCCAGCTGCTGGTCGTCTCGGCCGTGGTCGCCGCGGCCAAGATCGCCTTCAACGCGGCGAGCGGCGCCTATCTCAAAGCCCTTGTGCGGCCCGAGGACCTGCTCGTGGCCAACGCGCGATTCGAGTCGACGACGTGGAGTTCCACCGCCGTAGGGCCGCCGCTGGGCGGAGCGGCGATCGGTTTGTTCGGGCCGGTCACCACCGTGGTGGCCGACGCGCTGAGTTACCTGCTCTCCGCGCTGGCGGTCGCGGCGATTCGCGGCAGGGAAGAACCCCCGCCGCGGACCGGCAAGCCCCAGCTGCGCGCCGGTGAGTTGCTCGAAGGCTGGCGGTACCTGCTGGCTCATCCGGGATTACGGGCGCTTTACCTCAACCAGCTGCTCGTGGGCGGACTGATCATGGCCACCGAGCCGCTCCTGGCCGTACTACTGCTCCGCGAGCTCGGATTCCCACCCTGGCAGTACGGCCTCGCCTTCGCCGCCCCCTGCGTCGGCGGACTCATCGGCTCACGCCTTGCCGGCCGTGTCGTGGAGCGATACGGCAGGCACCGGGTCCTGCGCACCGTCGGCACGCTGCGCGCGATCTGGCTGATCGGCCTCGCGTTCGTCCAGCCCGGTGTCGCAGGCCTCGCGACGGTGATCGCTGTCGAGCTCGCGATCATCATCAGCATGAGCCTGTACAACCCGGTACTGGCCACCTATCGACTCGAGCACACACCCGAAGACCGCGTCGCCCGCACCCTGTCGGCCTGGTCGATCAGCAGCAGCGCTTCCATCGCAGTGCTCAGCGCGCTCGGCGGACTGCTCGCCGACGTGACCAGCCCGCGCACGGCCATCACGGTCGCGGGACTGCTGATCCTCGTCAGCCCGCTGCTGCTACCCCGTCGCCAGGAATCCGCACCTGCACCCGAGCTTGCGGTGGCGACAACCCTTCAACCACAAACGGCAAGCGTTTCGCAGGAAGCCAGGCACAATTCATGACTGTCACCGCACTCGACCCGTCCAGCGCGCTGGTCCTCGTCGACTTGCAGAACGCCCTCATCGACGCGCCGACCGTCCCCTATACCGGTCGAGAAGTGGTCGCCCGGGCGGTCGAGCTGGCTCGTGCTTTCCACGAGCACAGCGCCCCGGTCGTCCTGGTGCGGGTGACGGCCCGTGCGGACGGAGCGGATGCCGCTCCAGGTCGCAGCGACATCTCGAGCCCACCAGGTTCATTGCCCGACGGCTGGGATGTCATCGTCGACGACCTCGCCGGTCACCCTGACGACATCACGGTGACCAAGCGCACTTGGGGTGCCTTCTACGGAACCGACCTCGATCTGCAACTGCGCCGCCGCCGCGTCACACAGATCGTGCTGGCCGGGCTCACCACCAGCATCGGCGTGGAGTCGACCGCTCGCGCCGCCTTCGAACACGGCTACCACGTCACGCTCGCGACGGACGCCATGGCCGATCTGAACGTGGAGGCGCACCGCAACAGCATCGAACGGATCTTCCCCCTCCTCGGCGAAACCGGTTGCACCGCCGAGATCGTCGAAAATCTTGCCAAGACCCGCGCCTGACCCCGGCAGAAGGTGGATCCGGCCTCGGTGGTGGCGCCGGTCGCAGCTCAGCTCGTCCCGATGCAAGGTCGGGCCGTGTCCGGCGATCGAGTGAGGAGTCGGGGCGCGCGAACAGCGGGCGGGCGGTAGCGAGGAGCGTCAGGCCGGGCGGGCGAGCCGGGTCGGCGTGAGGCGGCCGCGAAGGGTGACGGATTCACCGAGCCGCCAGTGTCCGGCTTCGGACTCGGCGGACGCCGCGACGGTTGCGCCGGAGGCGAGCAGCAGGCCCTGCTGCTTGGCGAGTTCGCACAGGCGAGCCGCTTCGTTGACGGCGTCGCCGATGACGGTGAACTCGTAGCGCTGATGCGCGCCGACATTGCCCGCGACCACCCGGCCCGCGGCCACGCCGATGGCCGCGACGAAATCGGTCGCGGTGCTGTCGAGCCGAGCCAGGATCGCGCGGGCGGTGGCCAGCGCCGCGCCCGGGGCGTCGGCCAGCGGAGCGGGCGTGCCGAAGACGGCCAGGGCCGCGTCACCCTCGAACTTGTTGACCAACCCGCCGTGGCGCTCCACCTCGTCGACCACGATGCCGAAGAACCGATTGAGAATGGCGACCATCTCCGGCGCGGGAATGGTCGCGGCCATGGTCGTCGAGCCGACGATGTCGATGAACAGGGCCGCGGCGTCGGTCTCCACACCGCCGAGCGCCGGGTCGCCCGCCAACGCGGCCGCGGCGACCTCACGGCCGACATGCCTGCCGAACAGGTCCCTGATCTGCTCGCGCTCGCGCAGTCCCTCCACCATGTGGTTGAAACCGCTCTGCAGCTCACCCAGCTCGGTGCCGTCGTAAACGGCCAGCGCGACATCGAGATCACCGTCCTCCACCTGACGCATCGCGCGGCGCACGCCGAGGATGGGCGCGACGGTCGCGGCCAAGGTCTGCGTCATCAGCAGGAGACCGAAGACCAGTGTCGCGCCGCCGAGCGACAGCACGCAGACCGCCAGTCGCGCCTTGGTGACGTCATCCATCGTGAGCGCCAGCACCGCGAGCACCATCATTCCGGCCACCGGCACGCCGGAGCCGACCACCCAGACGACGAGCGAGCGTCCGAAGACGCCGATGCCGCGGCGCCGACCGGAATCCGCGGCTTCCAGCACCCGGGCGGTGACGGGCCGCAGCGCGAACTCGATGATCAGGTAGCTGTTCGCGCACACCACGATGGCGCTGATCGCGATGCCGAAGGCCACCTTCGGGATCAGTTGCGGTTCGGCCAGCCCGTACAGCGTGGTCAGCAGCACGAGCCCGCCGAACCACAGCAGCGCTTGGTCGCGCACCAGCCTGCGCGGCACCGCCGTGGCCGCGGCCATCTCCTCCTCGGTCGGCACGTGGTCCGGATCGGTGGCCCACCGCAGCGCACGCAATTCGCGGGTGGTGCCCCACCACAGGCCGAGCAACAGCGCGCAGGTCGCGTACAGCGGTGCGGCGAGCACGTCGAGCAGCAGGAGATCCCGGGTGAACACCGACGGGCCCGGCAAGACGAAGCCGACCAGGACGATCGACACGACCATGCCCGTCAGATTGCCCAACAGCGTGGGCACGGTGAGCAACAGCTGGACGCGAATGCGTCGTAGCCCGGACGACTCCTCGGCGGACCCGAGCAATCGCGACCCCCACGGCGCCGCGGCGAGCGTCACCTCCCTGTGTTGCATGGGTGCAGCGTAAGCCGCAGAGCGCCCCAGCGCCGTAGGTCGCACTCGGCCGGATCCGGCGCCGGGTGGGCCGTGGGTGGCAGTGGTGCGTTCAGCGACCCGGCGGCAGTTCGCGGCGGCCGGGCTCGGGGAGTTCGGGGCGGTGGTGGCCCGGCAGTTCGTCACGGTGGGCGCCGGTGGGCAGACCGTAGCCGGCTGCGCCGGTGGGCGGAAGCGAGGAATAGCGCGGGGCGTGCGGCGCGGAGTACGCGGCGTCCACGACGGTGGCGGCGATGTGCTGGGCATGCGCGATCTCGGGCGCGCCGGGCGGCAACTGGTAGCCGACCGCCTGCGGATTCGAGGTCTGGCCGTCGACGGTGACCTTGCGGGTGCGCCGCAGCGTGAAGGTGATCTCCTCGACCTCCTCGAACGCCTGCCGCGCCGTGCGCAACGGATGCGTGGCCGTATCGATCGCGTTGGCGACGAAGGACGGAACGAGCGGCCGGATGAAACGCGCCGCGGTGTCGGTGAACGGGACCGTGCCGATCAGCGGCAGCTCGAGACCGCCGCCGCTCGGCGCCGCCGGTGCGGATGCGACGGCGGGCACCTGCGGGTGCACGCCGGTGGGCGCGGGTAGGTTCGGCGTCGCCTCGTCGGGCATGGCGCTGTCCTTTCGGTCGTCCGCCGTGGCGGCGGGAAGTTCGGGGCGGCGCGGCGGCTCGGTGATGCCGATCTCGATGCCGCCGATGGCCGCGATGATGCGGGTGCGCTGCCGTTCCCGGTCGATGGCGGTGTCCGCCTCGACGGCGAGGCGAGCGGCGGTGAGTTGCTGCTCGGCGCGCAGGGTCTCGGCCTCGGCGCGTACCTCGGCCTGCTTGACCGCGATCACCGCGTCGGCTTCCCGCTCGGCGCGGTCGTGCACGGTGCGCGCCGCGTTGTGCCGGTCGAACGAGGTCTCGCCACGCCACCAGCGCAGCACCAGCGGCAGCAGCGCGAAGGCGACGAACGCCAGGATGGTGAGAATGCGCAGCGGCAGCGCGTCGTGCACGGTGTAGTCGTTCATCGCCTGCCAGCGCGCGCCGAGCCCACGGTCGGCGTCGTCGAAGGCGGCGGTGCGCGCGGCCGACAGGACGGCCTGGTCGGCGTCGATCCGGCGATCGGCGGCGTCCACTCGGTCCTGCGCGGTGGCGAGATGCTTGCGGGCGTCGTCGAGCATGGCGTTGGCCGTCTGCGCTTCCGGCCCACGGCCCGGCACGCCGGTGATCCTGGTCCGCGGGCACTCCGGGGTCGGATTGAATTCGCAGCGTGCGATCACCAGGGCGTGGTCGATATCGTTCTGGGCCATCGCGATCGCCTGTTCGAGCGCGGCCCGGTCGGCTTTCGCCCGGTCCAGTTCCGCCTGCGCCGCGACGACCCGCGGCGCGGAATCGAGCGAGCGCTGCGCCTTCTCCGCCAGCACCCGGTCGACGGACCCGCTGAACAGCACGATCGCGGCCAGTTCCGCGAGTAGCCCACCGGCCAGCACGGCGACCGCGATGCGCGCGACCAGCCCGAGCCGATCCGGTCCGCCGCTCGGCCGCGCGGTCGACAGTGCCCTGGCGAGCGCGCCGGTGAGCGCGGCGACCACGATGCCCGAGGCCAGCGCGGCCGACCACGGCCACGCCGAGGCCGCGGCCAGGGCGGCGACCACACCGGAGATCGTGGCGAACAACAGCACCACAGCACCGGTGACGGCGTATCCGGCACGCTCGTGACGATCGCTGATCGCGCTGGTCCGGCCGCCGCCGAGCCAGGTGAACAAGCCGGTGACGGTCATCGGAATGCACATCCTCTACGTCCCAGGCGCTTTCACGGGCGCGACGAAACTGTCACGGATTCGTTGTGACAGCGTGACAGGCTCGCCCGGTTCGCAGCGAGCAGGGACGGTCGGATGTGGCAAGGCTCACAGATCATCCGGCGTAGCGCGGAGCGCGGCCGGTTCGTTCGCCTACGCTGGCGCGGTGCTTCGTATCCGGGGTGGGCGATTCCAGGAGGTCACAACGTGCGCGGAGTCTGGTTGACGCTCTTGGCGGCGGCGCTTCTGATCTGGCCGGTCAGCGCGGGGGCCGCTCCGGCCGACCGGTCGCTCGACCGGCTGGTCGCCCTCGTGGTCGAGCGCTTGGACACCGCCGACGCGGTGGCCGCCGCGAAGTGGTCGACCGCGGGTGAGCGCGGCATCGAGCCGACCATCGACGATCCGGTCCGTGAGGCGGAGGTCTACGAGGTGATGGTCCGGCTCGGCCACGACCGTGAGCTGTCGGAGAACTGGGTGCGGCAGGTTTTCCTCGGGCAGATCGAGGCCAGCAAGACGGTGCAGCGGGGGCTGATGACGAGGTGGCGCTTCGACCCGGCCGCCGCGCCCACCGCGCCGGTGGGACTCGACTCGGTGCGCCCGGTCATCGACCGGGTGAACGTCGAGATCCTCGATCAGCTCGCCGGGCACCGAGCGGAGCTGACCGCGCCGGATTGCGCGGAACACTTGGCGCGCAGCGTCTTCGGCGTGGTCGTCGCGGACCGCGCCGATGTCCTGCACCGAGCGGCGCTGGCGCGGGCCGCCGTGTCGCTCTGCCCGGCGTAGGCCGCGGCCGGGCCCGCCGGGCGACCTCGCGCGGAAAGATGTGTCCAACACCACTTCTTGATATTTGCTGGATATGTGCTGAACCCCACAGTGGGCAAAAGAGTCCGGACGGTCGGATCATATTCATTGCTTGTCACGCAGCTGTCGGAAATCTCTCATCGGTCACAGCGCCGAGTTAGCCGCCGCCACTTGGTTTGCCGGGCGTCCAGCGGGGGAAATCCATTTCGACGCAGGTGAGGGCGGTTTCCGGGTCTCGTGAGGAAGGTCTCGGGTAGGTGTCGCGCGTCGGTTTTCCCAGCTGGCACCGGGTGCCATGGGGATCGATCGCATGGCGCTCGCTGCTTTACACTGGACGGCGCGCACACGTGGAGGACCCAATGCAGAAGCCCAGCTAAACCTGGTTATTAGCGCAACCTAAGTTGGTTGGGCCCTGGACCTGACTTATCGTTTGCTCTTACGCCGAACACAGAACGTTCGGCTACCTCGCCCGCTCGGGCAGCCCTAGCCAGGTGCTCAGCGTAGCGGTCGAGCACCCGCTCGGAGGTAAGGATCTTGTTAGGGATCCGTTACCGAAGGGCACCCACTACGTCACAGAAGCGGGTGGAAAAAACTGCAGACCTGACTGCACGCCGAAGACCATCAGCGCGGCTGGCTTCGGAACGTACGGGCGCAGTCTTGTACGGAGGCGTTCGACGAAAGGCCGTTTTCTTCGAAGGCCGACTTTCCTGAAGGCAGAGGCATGACGCAACTTCCTGGCCACCGGTCACCTGGACCCATCGGGCTCTACGACCCGGCGAACGAGCACGACGCCTGCGGCGTCGCATTCGTCGTCGACATGCACGGCCGCCGCAGCCGCGACATCGTCGACAAGGCTATTACGGCTCTGTTGAACCTGGAGCACCGTGGCGCCGCGGGCGCCGAGCCCAACAGCGGCGACGGTGCGGGCATCCTGATCCAGGTCCCGGACCGCTTCTTCCGCGCCATCGTGGACTTCGAGTTGCCGCCGGAGGGTTCCTACGCCACCGGTATCGCCTTCCTGCCGCAGGCCCGCCGCGAAGCAGCGCGCGCCGCCTACGGCGTGGAGAAGATCGTCAAGGAAGAGGGCCTCGACGTCCTCGGCTGGCGCGAGGTGCCGATCGACGAGTCGTCGCTGGGCGCGCTGGCGCGCGACGCCATGCCGAGCTTCCGGCAGATCTTCATCGCATCGCCGAAGAACGCCTCCGATCCGCTGTCGGATATGGATCTGGAGCGTCGCGCCTACGTGGTGCGCAAGCGCGTCGAGCGTGAGCTGGGGTCGGCCGGAGCCGGTGAGGGTGCGGTCGGCAGGGAGTCGGTCTACTTCCCGAGTCTGTCGGGGCAGACCTTCGTCTACAAGGGCATGTTCACCACGCCGCAGCTGCGCGCGTTCTACCTGGATCTGCAGGACTCCCGGGTGGAGAGCGCCCTCGGCATCGTGCACTCCCGGTTCTCCACCAACACCTTCCCGTCCTGGCCGCTGGCGCACCCGTTCCGCCGGGTGGCGCACAACGGTGAGATCAACACCGTCACCGGCAACGAGAACTGGATGCGCGCCCGCGAGGCGCTGCTGCGCAGCGACGTCTTCGGCGTCGACTCGGCGGGCAAGAACCGGCTGGAGAAGATCTTCCCCGTCTGTACCCCGGGGGCGAGCGACACCGCCCGGTTCGACGAGGTGCTGGAACTGCTGCACCTCGGCGGCCGCAGCTTGCCCCACGCCGTGCTGATGATGATTCCCGAGGCCTGGGAACGCAACGAGAACATGAACCCGCAGCAGCGGGCCTTCTACGAGTACCACTCGATGCTGATGGAGCCGTGGGACGGCCCCGCGTCGGTGTGCTTCACCGACGGCACCGTCGTCGGCGCCGTGCTCGACCGCAACGGCCTGCGGCCGAGCCGCATCTGGGTGACCGACGACGGCCTGGTCGTGATGGCCTCCGAGGTCGGCGTCCTGGACATCGACCCGTCCAAGGTGGTCAAGAAGGCGCGCTTGCAGCCGGGCCGCATGTTCCTGGTCGACACCGCCCAGGGCCGCATCGTCGGCGACGAAGAGGTCAAGTCCCTGCTCGCCGCCGAGCAGCCCTACCAGGAGTGGCTGGACGCGGGCGTCTCCCGCCTGGCCGACCTGCCCGACCGCCCGCACGTGCACATGTCGCACGACCGCGTGCTGATCCGCCAGCAGATCTTCGGATACACCACCGAGGAGCTCAACCTGCTGATCTCGCCGATGGCCAAGACCGGAGGCGAAGCGCTCGGCTCGATGGGCACCGACACCCCGATCGCGGTGCTCTCGGCCCGTCCGCGCCTGCTGTTCGACTACTTCTCCCAGCTGTTCGCGCAGGTCACCAACCCGCCGCTGGACGCGATCCGCGAAGAGGTGGTCACCAGCCTCAAGCGCAACATCGGCCCGGAGGCCGACCTGCTGCACCCGGGACCGGAGTCCTGCAACATGATCGCGCTCGAGCAGCCGATCCTGGACAACGACGAGCTGGCCAAGCTCGTGCACATCAACGACGACGGATCGCACCCCGAGCTGCGCTCGGTGGTCGTGCGCGGCCTGTACCCCGTGAAGAAGGGCGGCAAGGGCCTGCGCAGGGCGCTGGAGGCGATCAACACCCAGGTGTCGGCCGCCATCGACGGCGGCGCGCGGATCATCGTGCTGTCCGACCGCGAGTCCAACGAGAAGCTGGCGCCGATCCCTTCGCTGCTGCTGACCTCGTCGGTGCACCACCACCTGGTGCGCGAGCGCACCCGCACCAAGGTCGGCCTGGTCGTGGAGGCCGGTGACGCCCGCGAGGTGCACCACATGGCCACCCTGGTCGGCTTCGGCGCCGCCGCGATCAACCCCTACATGGCCTTCGAGAGCATCGAGGACATGCTCGAGCGCGGCGCGCTCGAGGTACCTGGCAGCACCGGCGACCTGGCCGCCGACTACCGCAAGGCGGTCGCGAACTACAACAAGGCCGCGGGCAAGGGTGTGCTGAAGGTGATGTCCAAGATGGGCATCTCCACGCTGGCCTCCTACAACGGCGCCCAGCTGTTCCAGGTGATCGGCCTGTCGCAGGACCTGGTGGACGAGTACTTCACCGGCCTGCGCTCGCACTTGGACGGCATCGGCCTGGACGAGATCGCCGACGACGTCGCGCAGCGGCACCGCATCGCGTTCCTGGAGAACCGCAACGAGCGCGCGCACCGCGAGCTCGAGGTCGGCGGCGAGTACCAGTGGCGGCGCGAGGGCGAATACCACCTGTTCAACCCGGACACGGTGTTCAAACTGCAGCACGCCACCCGGTCCGGCCAGTACTCGATCTTCAAGGAGTACACCAAGCTGGTCGACGACCAGTCCGAGCGGCTGGCATCGCTGCGCGGTCTGTTCAAGTTCAAGCACAACGCGCGTTCCCCGATCTCCATCGACGAGGTCGAGCCGGTATCGGCGATCGTGAAGCGGTTCTCCACCGGCGCGATGAGCTACGGCTCCATCTCGGCGGAGGCGCACGAAACCCTGGCGATCGCGATGAACCGTCTCGGCGGCCGGTCGAACTCGGGCGAGGGCGGCGAGTCCCCCGCGCGCTTCGAGCCGGAGGAGAACGGCGACTGGCGGCGCAGCGCGATCAAGCAGGTGGCCTCCGGCCGCTTCGGCGTGACCGCGCACTACCTGACCAACTGCACCGACATCCAGATCAAGATGGCGCAGGGCGCGAAGCCCGGTGAGGGCGGCCAGCTTCCGGCGCACAAGGTGTACCCGTGGGTCGCCGAGGTGCGGCACTCGACGCCGGGCGTCGGCCTGATCTCGCCGCCGCCGCACCACGACATCTACTCGATCGAGGATCTGGCGCAGCTGATCCACGACCTGAAGAACGCGAACCCGCAGGCGCGCATCCACGTGAAGCTGGTCGCCGAGCCGGGCGTCGGCACCGTCGCGGCGGGCGTCTCCAAGGCGCACGCCGATGTCGTGCTGATCTCGGGCCACGACGGCGGCACCGGTGCTTCGCCGTTGACCTCGCTGAAGCACGCGGGCGGCCCCTGGGAGCTCGGCTTGGCCGAGACCCAGCAGACGCTGCTGCTCAACGGGCTGCGTGACCGCATCGTCGTGCAGGTCGACGGCCAGATGAAGACCGGCCGCGATGTGATGATCGCCGCGCTGCTCGGCGCCGAGGAGTACGGCTTCGCCACCGCACCGCTGGTGGTGTCGGGCTGCATCATGATGCGCGTCTGCCACCTGGACACCTGCCCGGTCGGCGTCGCCACGCAGAACCCGGTGCTGCGCGAGCGGTTCACCGGCAAGCCGGAATTCGTCGAGAACTTCTTCCGGTTCATCGCGGAGGAGGTCAGGGAACTGCTGGCGCAGTTGGGCTTCCGCTCGCTGGACGAGGCGATCGGCCGGGTGGACCTGCTCGACACCTCGCGCGCCAAGCAGCACTGGAAGGCCAGCAAGCTGGACCTCTCGCCGATCCTGGACGACGTCGAGACGGCGTTCATGTACCAGGACCGCCGCTGCACCAAGGCGCAGGACCACGGCCTGGACAAGGCGCTGGACCAGCAGCTGATCGTGCAGAGCCGCGACGCGCTCGAGCGCGGTCAGGCGGTGAAGTTCGAGACCAAGATCACGAATGTGAACCGCACCGTCGGCACCATGCTCGGCCACGAGGTGACCAAGCTCTACGGTGGCGCGGGCCTGCCCGACGACACCATCGACATCACCTTCACCGGGTCGGCGGGCAACAGCTTCGGCGCCTTCGTGCCCGCCGGCATCACGCTGCGCGTGCAGGGTGACGCGAACGACTATGTCGGCAAGGGTCTTTCCGGCGGCCGCCTGGTGGTGCGCCCGTCGCTGAACGCGCCCGGCGAGTTCGTCGCCGAGCAGAACATCATCGCGGGCAACGTGATCCTGTTCGGCGCCACCAGCGGCCAGGTCTTCCTCAGCGGTGTGGTCGGCGAGCGGTTCGCCGTGCGCAACTCCGGCGCCACCGCGGTGGTCGAGGGCGTGGGCGACCACGGCTGCGAGTACATGACCGGCGGCCGGGTGGTCATCCTGGGTGAGACCGGACGCAACTTCGGCGCCGGTATGTCCGGCGGCGTGGCGTTCGTCTTCGACCCGAACGGCACCTTCGCGTCCAAGCTCAACCCCGAGCAGGCCGACGCCGTCGAGCAGCTGGCCGGTGACGATTTCACCTGGCTGCACGACATCATCACCCAGCACCGTGACCAGACCGGTTCCCCGGTGGCCGAGCGCATTCTGAGCGACTGGTCGCAGCAGGTGAACCATTTCGTGAAGGTCATGCCGCGCGAATACAAGAAGGTTTTGCTCGCCATCTCCGAAGCTGAGAAGAGCGGCAAGGACGTGGACGAGGCGATTATGGAGGCCGCTCGTGGCTGACCCCCAGGGTTTTCTGAAGCACACCGCACGGGAACTGCCCAAGCGGCGCCCGGTGCCGCTGCGCCTGATGGACTGGAAAGAGGTCTACGAGGAGAACTTCTCCCACCAGACCTTGCAGACCCAGGCCAGCCGGTGCATGGACTGCGGTATCCCGTTCTGCCACAACGGCTGTCCGCTGGGGAACCTGATCCCCGAGTGGAACGACCTGGTCTACAAGGACCGCTGGCGCGAAGGCATCGACCGGCTGCACGCGACCAACAACTTCCCGGAGTTCACCGGGCGGTTGTGTCCCGCGCCGTGTGAGGCGTCCTGCGTGCTCGGCATCAACCAGGATCCGGTCACGATCAAGCAGGTCGAGGTCGAGATCATCGAGAACGCCTTCGACGAGGGCTGGGTGACCCCGGTCTACCCGACCCGCCTCACCGGCAAGAAGGTCGCCGTCGTCGGTTCCGGTCCGGCCGGTCTGGCCGCGGCGCAGCAGCTGACCCGCGCCGGGCACACCGTGACCGTGTTCGAGCGGGCCGACCGCATCGGCGGTCTGCTGCGCTACGGCATCCCGGAATTCAAGATGGAGAAGCGCTTCATCGATCGCCGTCTCGCGCAGATGGAGGCCGAGGGCACCATCTTCAAGACCGGTGTGAACGTGGGCGTCGACATCACCGCCGAGCAGTTGCGCGAGCAGTACGACGCGATCGTGCTGGCCGGCGGCGCCACGCTGGCGCGTGACCTGCCGATCCCGGGCCGCGATCTGGACGGCATCCACCAGGCCATGGAGTTCCTGCCCTGGGCCAACCGGGTGCAGCTCGGCGACGACGTCACCGACGAATCGGGCCTGCCGCCCATCCACGCGAAGGACAAGAAGGTCGTCATCATCGGCGGTGGCGACACCGGCGCCGACTGCCTCGGCACCTCGCACCGCCAGGGCGCGGCGAGCATCCACCAGTTCGAGATCATGCCGCGTCCCCCGGAGGAGCGGGCCGCGTCCACCCCGTGGCCGACCTACCCGCTGATGTACCGGGTCTCCTCGGCGCACGAGGAGGGCGGCGAGCGCGTGTTCTCGGTGAACACCGAGCGCTTCGTCGGCGCGGACGGCAAGGTGACCGGCCTGGAGGCGCACGAGGTCAAGATGGTCAACGGCCGGTTCGAGAAGGTGGAGGGCACCGACTTCACGCTCGAGGCCGACCTGGTGCTGCTGGCCATGGGCTTCGTCGGTCCCGAGAAGCCGGGCCTGCTCAGCGATCTCGGCGTCGGCTACGACCAGCGCGGCAACGTGCAGCGCGACAAGAACTGGGCGACGAACGTTCCCGGCGTCTTCGTCGCGGGTGACATGGGCCGCGGCCAGTCGCTCATCGTCTGGGCCATCGCCGAAGGCCGCGCCGCGGCCGCGGGCGTGGACCGGTACCTGGAAGGCGAGACCGCCCTCCCGGCGCCGATCACCCCCACCATGGTGGCTCAGCGCTAGGTCCCCTCTCTTACCGGAGCGGAAACGAAAGGCGCCTGTGGACAACTCGTCCACAGGCGCCTTTTCGCGTGCGATTTCCCGGCTTCGAGTCGCCCCGGCCACGGAAATCCGACACACTGCGGGGTTCGAATGGCATTGCGGCGGGCGTGGCCTTATTGTGATCTCCGGCGTACTGCTGATCTTGGGATGTGGTTATGAGCGCACCTCATCCGGTCGGGTGACTTCTGTTCACCCGGCGTGCACTGGAACGACATCCAGTGCGTTCAGCATTGACGCGGCAACTCGGCGGGAAGTCGACGAGGGCGAGGTTTGGAGCGGTATGCAGTGGAAGAAGGTCGTCGCGGCTCTGGGTGCGTCCGCGACCGTGATGTCCGGATTGGTTCTCGGTAGCGGTTCGGTGAACGCCGCCCCCGGCTGCCCGAGCCTGTACGTGGTGGCGATCCCGGGTACCTGGGAGACCGGGCACGAAAAGAACCCGCAGCCGGGCATGCTGTCCGGCGTCACCCGTGGCCTACCGTCCTCCGCGGAGGTCGACTACGTGACCTACGCCGCGACCGCCTTCCCCTGGGAGGGCGAGGTTTACGGCAACTCCAAGAAAGAAGCGGTCGACAACGCGCGTGGCCTGATCGCGAACATGGCGCAGCAGTGCGGTGCGACCAAGATCGCGCTGGTCGGCTACAGCCAGGGCGCGGACGCCGCCGGTGACCTCGCCGCCGAGATCGGCACCGGCCTCGGTGTCGTGCCGCCCGACCGCATCGCCGGCGTGGGCCTGATCTCCGATCCGCGTCGTTCGCCCACCGACATCCAGGTCGGCCCGGTCGCGCCGGGAGCGGGCGCCGGTGGTCCCCGTGTCGGCGGCTTCGGCTGGATCAGTGACCGCACCCGCACCATCTGCGCGCTCGACGACCTCTACTGCGCCACCGCGACCGAGGACTTCGTCACACGGTTCGCCGGTTTCCTCGCCCAGGCGTCGGACGCCAATCCGGCCAACATGTGGCGCTATCAGATCGAGGCGGGCAACATCTTCGGCGATCTGATGAGTTCGGGCGGTGTCCCGGTCCTGCAGGCGCAGCTGACCGACTCGGCCAACGAGCAGCGAGTCAAGGACCTGGAGCGTTTCTACAAGTCGCAGGCGCACACCCTGTACGGCAGCTACCCGGTGGGTGGCGGCCAGACGGCCATCTCCTGGATGCACAACTGGATCGCGGGCATGGCCTGACCTGGCACCGAAACCACAGGGCCCACCTCCGAACTCGGAAGTGGGCCCTTTTCGATGCGGCCGGAGGGTCTAGCTGGACCCGGTGGGCGGAAGCACATGGAAGAAGTGCTTCTGCCGCGGGCCATCCCGCCACGGGCCGTTGTCCGGCCCACAGTCCGGGCCGTCGTGCCGTTCGAAATGTTCGAAAAGACGAGGCCCGCTGTCCGGCCCGTCGTGCCGTTCGAAACGTTCGAAATGACGAGGGCCGCCGTCGATGTCGGTGCCCTGCTGCGGCGCGTCCACTAGCTGGATCTGCGCCTGGTCGGCGGTGGTTTCGGCGGACGCGGTCGCCGCGAGGGCCGCGAGCGGGACGGTGATCAGCGCACCGGCCGCGGCGACCCCGGCCAGACGCCGCAGCGGCGTAGCGGTTTTGGAGAGCGACACGGAATTCCTTTCTCTCGAACCGTGAGTCGCCGTTCGGCAGCGGCTCACCGGTCCTATCGAAGGTTCGGTCACTGGGACATCGGTGCGACGGGCCTGGCAATCGGCTGTGAATAACTCAGCGCGTGGCTATCAGCGGATCGCCGGCATGGTCTGAGCAGGCACCGAATACGTAGGGGCCTCCCGTGACTGGGACACCGGTGCGGTCGGCCTGGCAATCCTCTGTGAGTGCTCAGCTCGAGGCGATATTGCGGGGCAACAGGTCCCAGACGTGCCCGTTCTCGTTGACGGTGGCGGCCGTGCGGCGCCCCGTGCGGGAGAACAGGATGCGGGTGATCGAGCAGTAGTCGATGGGGAAGGTCAGCGGCCTCTCCAGCTCGAGGACCTCTTGCAGCAGCACGTTGATCACACCGCCGTGCGCGAACGCGACGACAGTGTCGGCCGGATCGGTGGCCGCGACGATATCGGCGACCGCGGCGTACACCCTGGCCTTGAATGCCGTACCGTCCACCTGCACCGGAAGATGCCCGGCCTTGATCCGGTCATAGGCGTCGCGGAATTCGACCTTCGCGTCCTCGATGGGAATATAGGCCGGTAGATCGCGATCGTATTCGGCGAGGTCGTCGACGACATCGACACCGAGCCCCAGTTTCGTGGCGGTCGGCGCCGCCGTCTCCCGAGCCCGGCGCTGCGGGCTGCTCACCACCCGGGAGATCCGGTGATGGCCGAGCGCCGCGGGCACCCGCTCGGCCTGCTCCAGCCCTACCGGGGCCAACTCCGGATCGGCGGGCCCACCCGAAGTCAGCATCCGGACCGGCTGGGCATGGCGAACGAGAATCAACTGCACCCACCCCACTCTGCCGCATACCCTTGGCCCACTCCATCCGGCCCCATCGACCCTTCGTCCGGCCCACCAGGGGTGACATACTCGAACCATGACCGTCGAGCCGTTTCCGCAGTGGCTGCGCCCGCCGCCGGGCGGGTTCGTCGCCGAGGATCTCGATCGCCTGCCAGACCTTCCCCCGCACACCGAGCTGATCGACGGGAGTCTCGTCTTCGTGAGTCCGCAGGCGAAGTTCCACATGTTGGTGATCACGCTGCTCGACTCCGTGCTCCGCCATTTCGCCCCGGCGCACCTTCGGGTGCGGCGGGAAATGACAGTGACGCTCGGGCGGGACCAGCGTCCGGAACCCGACCTGGTCGTCATCCACGCCGACCGTGACGGCGGTCCCGAACTCACCTCCTATCTCGCCGATGACGTCGTCTTGGCAGTCGAGGTGGTGTCGGCGGAATCCCGCACCCGGGATCGCGAGCGGAAGCCGCAACTCTATGCCCGCGCGGGCATCGCTCACTTCTGGCGAGTGGAGAACGTGGATGGCCGCCCCGTCGTCTACGTGTACGAACTGGATCCGGCCACGAAGACGTACGCGCTTACCGGAATTCACCACGATCGCCTGAAGCTGACCGTGCCGTTCGATCTGGATATCGATCTCACCGAGATCGATCGGTTGTAGAAAGGTCGGTTCGGCTCGGTTGGCCGACCCGGCCAAGAGCCGCCAGTGGCGACGGAATCGGCATCCGAGCGCGCCTGAGACCACAGCGACGACGGCACGGTTCGTATCGCGAAGCCGGGCCGTCGGTGTCTGCCGTTAGTTGTTCTTCCTGCGCTTGGTCAGCAGGTAGATGCCGCCGATGATCAGGGCGACCACCAGCAGGCAGCAGAGTGCGCCGATGATCAGCCCGCCGCCGCCCCTGCTCTTCTTCTTTTTGGCGGCCAACTCGAGCGCGGAGTTCCAGGTGTCGGGGCTGGCCCATACGGTGTGGTCCAGCAGACTCGCGTTCGTCAGCAGATCAAGGTACATATCCGAACCCCTTCGGTGTCGCGGCCTCCTCCCGGGGCCGAATCTCCAAGGGTAGCGGTCCGATTCGTTCGATGAGGATCCTTCCAGGACGAAGGCTCGGTCAGCGTGGTTTCACCAAGGGGAACGGCAGTGTCTCGCGGATGCTGCGTCCGGTGATCAGCATGACGATCCGGTCCACGCCCATGCCGAGCCCGCCGGTCGGCGGCATGGCGTGCTCGAGCGCCTGTAAGAAGTCCTCGTCGAGCTCCATCGCCTCGGGGTCACCGTTGGCCGCGAGCAGTGACTGCTCGGTGAGCCTGCGGCGCTGCTCCACGGGATCGGTGAGTTCGCTGTAGGCGGTGCCGAGTTCGACACCCCAGGCGACCAGGTCCCAGCGCTCGGTCACGCCCGGGATGCTGCGGTGCTGTCTGGTCAACGGGGACACCGAAGTCGGGAAGTTTATGTAGAAAGTCGGCTCCTGGGTGTGTGATTCGACCAAGTGCTCGTACATCTCCAGCACCACCTGTCCGGCGTCCCAGCCGTGCTGACAGGGCACCTCGGCCTTTTCGCACAGTTGGCGCAACTCCTCGACCTCGGTCTCGGGTGTGATCTCCGTACCGATCGCCTCCGACACCGCGCCGTGCACCGTCCGCACCCGCCACTCGCCGGAGATGTCCACCTCCTCGAAGGTCCCGTCGCCACGGGGCCGCAGGGCCACCATGGCGCCGTTGGCCGCGATCGCGGCGTTCTGGATCAGCCGTCGGCAGGTGTGCATCATGCGCTCGTAGTCGCTGTGCGCCTCATAGGCCTCGAGAATGGTGAACTCGGGATTGTGGCTGAAGTCGACGCCCTCGTTGCGGAAGGTGCGCCCGATCTCGAACACCTTCTCCATTCCGCCGACGCACAGCCGCTTCAGATACAGCTCGGGGGCGATGCGCAGGTACAGGTCGAGGTCGTAGGCGTTGATGTGGGTGAGGAACGGCGTGGCGTTGGCGCCGCCGTGCACCTGTTGCAGGATCGGCGTCTCCACTTCCAGGTAACCCAGGGAGTTCAGCGAGTCCCGCAGCGAGCGCATCACCGCGCTCCGTTTGGCCAGCACCTCGCGGATCTCGGTGTTGATCGCCATGTCGACGTAGCGCTGCCGCACCCTGGCCTCGGGATCGGCCAGCCCCTTCCACTTGTCCGGTAGCGGGTGCAGGCATTTGCCCAGCATCCGCCAGTCCGCCGCGAGCAGCGACAGCTCACCGCGCCTGCTGGCCCCGATCTGACCGCTCACTTCGATCAGGTCGCCCAGATCGAAGAACTCGCCGAACTCGGCGCTTCGGGCGGCGCCGACCCGGTCGCGATCGATGACGAGTTGGATGTCGTCGGTCCAGTCGCGGACCACCGCGAAGATCACGCCGCCATAGTCGCGGATGCGCAGCAACCTGCCGCAGACCCGGACCGTGGTGCCGCGCGGGGAACGCCGCGCATCGGCGACGGTGTGCGTCGGCGGGTAGGCGACGGGATAGGGATCTATGCCGGAATCCGTCAGCCGCGCCAGTTTGTCCATGCGCACGCGAACCTGTTCGGGTCTGCGTGGCAACTGCTCCGCACTCTCGTGCTCGGGGATCTCCGGCGCGCTGCCGTCGGCGTGCAGGCCCGTCACGGTGGCGGGCACCGCGACATGTTCGCCGGTGTGGATCGCGGTGTCCGGCTCCTTGCCGAACCGGGGCAGGAAGCCCTCCGCCAGCGCGCTGGCCATCGCGACGCGGGGGAGGTGCCTGCGATCTTCGAACAGGAAGAACCGGGGCACCCAGTGCGGCTGATACTTCACATTCGAGCGATACAGCGCCTCCAACTGCCACCAGCGGGAGAAGAACAGCAGCACGCCGCGCCACAAGCGCAGCACGGGACCGGCTCCGATCCGGCCGCCCTCCTCGAACACCGAGCGGAACACCGCGAAGTTCAGCGACACCTTGGTGATGCCGTACAGCTCGGAATGCAGCGCGAGCTGCGAGATCATCAGCTCCATCACGCCGTTGGGACCCCCGGGGTCGCGGCGCATCAGCTCCAGCGAGACGCCGGTGCGGCCCCACGGCACCAGCGACAGCATGCCGAGCACCCGGTCCTGCGGATTGACGGCCTCGACCAGCAAGCAGTCGCCGTCCAGCGCATCGCCCAGCCTGCCCAGCGCCATGGAGAACCCGCGCTCGGTCTCGGTGTCGCGCCAGGCATCGGCGCGGGCGATGATCCTGCGGAACTCTTCGGCGGGGATATCGCGATGCCTGCGGATGCGGACCACGACACCGTGCTTGCGCAGCCGGTTGGCGGCCTGACGCACCGGCTTCATCTCGGGTCCGGCCAGCGAGAAGTTCCTGGTATCCAGAATGGCTTCGTCACCGAGGCGCAGCGCGGAAAGACCCGCCCGCCGGTACGCCGTCGCCCCGACCTCGCTCGCGCCCATCACCGCGGGCGCCCAACCGAACTGATCGGCCTCCCGCAGCCAGGCATCGATGGCCTGCGGCCATGCCTCGCGGATGCCGATCGGGTCACCACTGGCCAGGGAGACGCCCAGTTCCACCCGATAGGTCACCGCCGCCTTGCCGCTCGGCGCGAACACCACCCCCTTGTCCCGGCGGGTGGCGAAGTAGCCGAGCGAATCCTCCACGTCAGAGCGCTCCAGCAGTCCGCGCAGCGCCGACTCGTCGGTGCCGGTCATCGCGTTCGCCGCCCGCTGCGAGCGCAGCAGGATGACCACCGCGGCCAGCAGCGCGACAGCGCCGAACAGGCCGAGCAGGAAGTTGACGAACGGTCGTGGATGTCCGTCGAAGTGCTCGTTGTCCGCCAGCACCGCCGCGGTCACCCGGTAGATCGCCCACCCAGGCCGCTGCAGACCCGGCGGAAGACTGCCGGGGAACATTTCCACGAGTCCCCAGCCCAGCAGCGCGCCGATCGCCAGTCCACCGACCAGCACGCCGAGCGCTTTCCACCCGGCGCCGCGGCGCACCTTGGTGTAGAACTCCGGCCATGCCGCGATGAGCACGCCGATCACGGCTAGGTGCACCACCATCGCCACCAGCGCGTGAATACTGCCGCGCTCGGCGAAGGCCATGGCGTTGACCACCGTGTAGATCGCGAGATAGCCGATCAGCAACCACCAGGCGATCCGTTTGCGGCTGGTGATCGCGCCGGCCGTCAGCCCGACCACCAGCGCCCACATCAGGTTCGTGTCCGGCGCGTCGAAGTAATAGGTATCGATATAGCGGCGCGGCACCTGGGTCAGGAAACGCAGCGCGGGCGAGAGGCTCCACAGGAAGCACAGCACCGCGAATACACCGAGCGTCAAACCCGCGATATGCGGCACTTCCGAAAGTCGGCCATGACCACGGTGTGGAACCGGCGGAGTCGGTTTATCCGCCGGTGGTGCGGTGTCGAGGTGTTGCTGGGCTTGCGTGGAGGTCACGGAACCAGTGTGTACGTGAGTGTGTCGGATTTGCCAAGCCTGCGGCGCGCGTGTTTGTGCGGTGTTTGTACGGTCCGGACTCGAGCGCGGCGTGTTCGCCGCCGACAAGGCTCGACGACGAACTTTTGTGATTCCGCGCTGACCTGGGCGGAGCGGCCGACCAAATCGGTGTGAATTCGTTGCATACGGTAGAGACGTTCCGATTTCTGCGCGGAGCGGGAGTGCGGCATAGTTGCCCGGAGATCGCTGGGGACCTGGGGCGGTGTTCGGCGAGTTCGGATGGGGTAGTAAGTATTTACCCCATGTCGGAACCAGTCGAAGTACCGATCGATGACGACGTTATTCGGCTCGGCCAGTTTCTGAAGCTGGCCAACCTGATCGATTCGGGTTCGGAGGCGAAGACCGTGATCGCCGCCGGATTGGTGCGGGTGAACGACGAGGTGGAACTGCGGCGCGGGCGGCAACTGCACATCGGTGATGTGGTCGCGCTCGCCGGTCACAAGGCGATCGTGTCCGCCTGATCGCCGCCGGGTCGCGGCGAACGGGCGGATTCGGGCGCGCCGCCGCACCGGCTCAATCCTCGGCGCGTACCACGATGCCGTCGTGGTCGCTGTAGAGCATGTCGCCGGGGACGAAGGTGACCCCGCCGAACTCGACCGGTACATCGCGGTCGCCGCTGCCGGTCTGGGTGCTCTTGCGTGGGTTGGTGCCCAGCGCCTTGATGCCGATGTCCAGGGTGCGCAGGATGGCGGAGTCGCGAACGGCGCCGTTGACGATGACGCCCGCCCAGCCGTTCTCCACGCCGCGCCCGGCGATGATGTCGCCGACCAGCGCCGTGTGCACGCTCGCACCGCCGTCCACCACCAGCACCTTGCCGTCGCCCGGCTCGCCGAGCGTCTGCTTGACCAGCAGATTGTCCTGGAAGCAACGGATCGTGGTGATGCGTCCGGAGAATGCCGCCCGCCCGCCGAACTGGATGAACTGCGTGTCGCAGCTGCGGATCTCCGGGCCGATCTCGTCGGCCAGGTCGGCGGTGGCGATTACATTCTGCGATTCCGTCATGGTGTTCATTTTCCAGCGCCTGCGGCGCTGGGTGTTTGCGGCCCCCCTATGGCTCGCGTCCGAGCGTCAGGCTTCGGTCGATGGGCGTCGGCTGCCCTCGCGCGTGGTCGATCGGCGCGTTGCTTCTGGGGGCGGCGGCGTTATCTGTGGCCGTAGCGCAGTTCGTACAGGTCGCGGTCGTGTTCGGTGCACTTTCCGTGGTCGACCAGGTCGGCGTCCAGGCCGTGCTGGACCAAGCGGAAGCGGCGCCAGACGTAACTCAGCGCGACCGTGAAGACGATCAGCGGAACGATCATCATCACGATCAAGCCGATCTTCAGCGGCATCGGCCCGGGGAACAGCAGCACCAGAGCGAAGAACGGGATGATCGGCCCGATGAAGCGGACGAGATAGCGTTCCATGGCCCCGTGTCCGACGAGGTCGTGGATAACCCACTCGTGCAGCTCCTCGGGGAGCTCGCGGCCGAGATCGTAGGAGATCCGCTGCGTCAACGTGGGGGTTTTCATGCCTCCAGGCTATGCCTGTGATATAAGGCACCGCCAGGTCTCGATGCGGGTCATCCACGTCCGTGTCGGCGCTCGTACTCCAGCCGCTCACGCTCGCCCCGGCGGCGGGCGTCGGCATCCGCGAGCGCGGGGTCGAGACCGTGCTTGATCAGCCGATGGCGCCGATAGACGTACAGCAGCGCCACGGTGAAGTAGATCAGCGGGATGTACAACAGCGCCATCATCGCCAGACCCATCCACAGGGGGCCGGGCAGCAACAGGAACAGCATGAGCACCGGAAGCACCGGCACCAGAAACCGCAGCAGGTAACGCCGCGTAGCGCCCGGCCCGACCAGATCCTCCCGCACCCAATCGGACATCGATTCCGGCAGGGTCCTGCCGAAGATATAACCGATCCGCTGTCCGACCGAGGGTGTAGCACTCACCCCTCCAGCATGACAGCCCGAGCCTCACCTACGGTCTGACAACCGGTGGCAGCCCCAGCCGAAGTCGCGGCAAATCAAACAGAGCGCGCGTGGAACGCCGCTATCTGGGTGACGAGGTTGTGGGTGGTGTGCTGCACGGCGATCTTGACGAACGGCTCGATGGTCTTGCCGAGGGCCCGTCCCGCCAAGCCGCCTGGCACCCGGAAGTCCACGATCGCGTCGACCGTGCACAACCTGTCGCCCTTGGCGTGGAACAAGAAGGTGGATTCGACGTCGAAACCCTTGATGGACTCGACGCCTATGGCGAAGTCCCTCTCCCAGCGGATCACTCGGATCCGCGACTTCAGCGAGGCGGGCCCCAGTTTCATGTGCCCGTCGAAGGTGGCGCCGACGCCTTCGGTCTGCTCCCCGACCGGGGTGAAGGACTGGATACCGTGCAGGAACCGCGACAGGTTCCGGTAGTCGTTCACGTAGGCGAACGCGGACTCCGCCGAGGCAACGCAATCCTCGACGATCTTCACTTCGGTCATGCGCAGACCTTAACGGGTGCGGTCGGACGCAGTCCGTCCTCAGCCCGCGCATGGCCGGAGCGAAGGCGGAGGTACGCACAACCGGGACGCGGAGCCGCGACTCAGGCTGTTACCGCGAGAGTCGCGGCGAGGCCGAAGGCGAGCGCCATCACGACCACCTCGGCTACCGCGCGGCGCAGCGAGTCCTTCGCGTCCATCCGGTGGTCCGCCGCCTTCGGCACCCAACTGCGCCGCCACCACCAGCCGAGCGCGAGCAAGCCGAGCAGCACCACGGTCTTGGCGAGCAGAATCCGGCCGTAACCGGTGCTGACGAACGGAGCCACCCCACCGACCCGGATCAGCCCGTTGAGCAGCCCCGTCACCGCCACGACCGCCACCAGGGGCAACGCCACCGCCGAATACCTGGGCAGCACGGCCGCCCACTCGCCCCGGGTCCGCACGACCAGCGCCAGCGCGACCAGCAACCCGAACCAGGCGCCCGCCGCCAACGCGTGCACCGCGGCGAGAACCGACCCGAACGCCTGTTGCGACATGTGCCCGGTGATCGGCCGCAACGCCAGCGCGACCGCCGCGAACACCAGCACCAGATCGGCGGAGGCGGACTCGGGCCGCCGGAAGGCCAGCGCCGATCCACCGGCCACCGTCGCGACGCCGACCAGGATCGCGATCCCGACCTGCCCGCCGCTGACGTCGACCAGATAGGTGCCGAACTCTCCGGCGCCGAGTCGGCTCACCGGAACGCCGACCACCTCCGCGGCCTCGAAGACCAGCACGGCGAATTCGGCCACCGCCCAGATCCCGGCGAGCACCGCGAGCAGCCGCCATGGTGTCCGCGAGCGCGGCGCCACTCTGGGCAGCGCGGCCAACCCGAGCGCGGTGGCCCCGATGCCGTCGGCGACCACCCGGACCACGGCCTCCCCCGGCAGCGGTCCAGGAAGGATCAGGACCCAGGCGAGTACGACGCCGAGCAGCCCGGCCGGGAAGGTCAGCAACACCGCGGGCCATGGCATCCGGCCGGGGGCGCGACGAGCGCCGTCCCGGCCGCCGGTCTTCACGTCGCTCACCGCTTCTGGTCGCGGCTCCTGCCGCCGAACAAGGCGAACGCGAGTCCGCCGCCGAACAACACGACCGCGCCGACGACGAACACCCACAGCGGGATCCCGTCCGAGCCGTCCGAGCTGTCGTTCGCCTTCGCGTTCGGCTTCGGCCCCGGCGTGCCGTTGCCCGGCTTGCCCAGCGTGAAATGCCGTTTGCCGCTGACCGGGTGGCCGTCGGCCGAGGTCACCCGATAGGCGATGGTGTATTCGCCAGCCGGGCCCAGCTCGCCTACGGCGACGCTTACCGTCTTGCCCTCGACCACCGGATCGCCCTTGGACCACAGATTGCCGTCCGGTCCGACGACGGTGAGCGACGGGAAGCTGGGCTGGAGCTCCTCGTTGAACGTGACGCTGGCGCGGTCCGGGCCCGCGTATACGGTCGCGTTGTCCTCCGGGACGCTGCCGGTCGCGGCGGAGTGCGCTGCGGCGACTCCCGTTGCGGCGATGCCGAACCCGAGCAGAAACAGTCCCGTCACGAGGGCGGCGAGGAGGCGGCGGCTCATGCGCGCCGCCCGCGGATCACGTTGCCGACGCCGAGCGCGACACCGAGCAAGCCGAGGGCCAGACCGATCCCGCCGAGCCAGCGGGCCGTCTGGTCCTCGTGGTCGGCGTCTTCGTCTTCGGCTTCGCTGCTCACCGCGTGCCCGTCCGCATGGTCTTTCGCGGCGGCCAGGGTGATCGACGGAGCCGGATGTTCCGGTTCGTCGCCGTTCTTCTGGACCGGTTGATCCCAGCTGACCACCTTGCCGTCGGAATAGGTCTGCTTGGCGGGGAAGCTCACCGAGTCCAGGGCGGGCAGTGGGCCGACGGACAGCGCGAAACGCTGGAACTGTCCGGGCGGAATGCCCGGTGCGCCGGGATCGGCGGTCCAGGTGATCGCGGTGATCTCCTTCTTGTCGTTGCGTTCGACCTTGGCCGACCATCCGGGAATCGGTTCGTTCCGAGCGGATTTCAGGTTGGGCAGGGTGACGGTGAGCGCGGTGGTGCTGGCGGTGTCCGATTCGGTGGGCACCCGGAAGGTGGCGACGGCGTATCCGCCTTGCGCCGCGCCGGGCGCGTCCACCGTGACGTGTGCCGCGGCGGCGCCGCCCGCGAGCAGAACGAGTGCCGTTGTGGCGACCGTCGTCGTGACGGCGCGCGAAATCGAGCTGGGCATGCTGAGGTCTCCTGTGCGAGAGGAATGGGTGTCGGAGGATCAGACCGACACCGGCGGCGCGCGAGGACCGAGCGCACCCAGCGGAGCACAGCGATAGGGCGGTAGGCCGGGATCAGCCCAGAGCGGCGCGCCGGCGATTCGCATCCGCCGCGGCGGAGCGAGAATCACGCGCAGTGCACCGGAGGCGGCGGCGGAAAGCCGCTCGGCGAGGACGATCAGTGCCGCGCAAGCGACCGTCGCGACGGTGTGCGCGAGCAGCATCCATCCGGTCGGCAGCGGGGAAATCGTTGTGGTGTCCGTGGTTCCGGAATGGTCGTGGTCGACCAGCACCGACAGCGCGGCGTGGCTCAGCAGCTGGCCCGCGCCGAGCAGCCCGGCCACGACGGACGGGCGCGGGCACGCTCGCGCGGTTCCCGCGGCCGAGCCGACTCCGGCGGCGATCAGCAACAGCAGCGTCAGCTCGGTGGAGCCCGGCGCACCGCCACCCGCCGCACCGTGTGCGGCGACGGCGAGCACGCCGACCAGCACGCCGACCAGGCCGCCACGCGTGTGGCCGGTGATCGGGTGCGGAGACATCGGGACGAGGAAACTCAGCGCACGCCGAGCCGGGCCAGAATGTCCGACTCGATCCCGGACAGCTCGTGGGAGATCGACGCGTGCACGGAACGGCGGCGATTGGCGGGCATCTGGTCGGAGGTGTGCACGGCGGCCGTCAGGCTGCCGAGGCGGTCCTTGGTGGCGGCGACGAACTTCTGCGCCTCGCCCTTGTCCTTGCCGTCCTGCGAGCCGATCTTCGTCAGCGCCGCTTCGGCATTCGTGATCCGCGCCTGCAGCTTCGCGCCGTGTCCGGTGAAGTCGCCGAGCTGGTCGATGCCGACGCCGAGCTGTTGGGCGCGGCGGGTGTCGAGCTGTCCGCGCAGGAAGGTCGCGCCGCGGTAGGCGAGCGGAGCGAGCACCGGGATGAGCACACGGGCCACCCCGAGGTATTTCTTCACCTGACCGGCGCTGAACGGATCGCGTTCGGCCTTGGCCGCCACCTTGAGCGCGGCCTTCTCCTCCGCCTGGAACGTCGCGATCTGCGCCTTGGCGACCTTGCGCTGGGTGCGGGCCTCGGCCCGGCGCGCTTTGCGGTCGTTCTTCGCGACGAGCTTGGCCTCCATCACGGCCTTGTGCTTGAGGGCTTTCGCCTCGGCCCTGCGGCTCGGCCGCCGCTTGCGCTTCGTGAACAACCCCATCGAAGGCCCTCCGTCATGCTGGTTCGCCATGGCAGTACGACGCCGGGGAAGCCCGTCCGCCCATGTCACACGCTTTGCCGTTACCCTATCGGGTCCACGCCGTCAGCTGCGAGGGTAGTGCGGCCCGCGCGCACGGCGCCCAGCAATTCCCATCCCAGCCGAGCGACTGGTCGGCAAGGCTTCCTTTCTCCATCCGGTGCCGTGCTGGTCGACGTCGAGCGGCTACGCCGCACCACCGTCTGGATTCGAAGTGAAGTGGTGCTGTCGGCGTACCGCGCATGTGCGGGTCACCGCCCTACACGCACAGCGCACCGCAACCCCCGGTTTCGAGCGAAGCGAGACCGAGCATGTTCCGTTCGCGGCCCGGCTCGCGTCCGAGTGGCCGCCGCGTTCGCGACGCAGTCGCCAGCGGCGGTCGCTCGGACGCGAGCCACAAGAGAGCCGCGAACACGCCGCGACGAAGTCGCGGCCAGACCAAACAGCGCTGAAATTCAACACTGTCGGGGGGAGGGACCATACTGCTTAGCGTGGATTCGGACATCGGTGACCGGGATGGTCGCAAGCGCAACGGAACGGCCGTGGATCGGGCCACCGACGTGCCGGCCGCCTTCATCGATGCCAGGGCGCTGATCGGCTGCCGCCATCGCCTGCGTATGGACGCCGCGCACCCCGAGGCATTGGCGGGGATCGTCGAGGACGCGGGCGTGCGCCAGCGCCGGGACGCCGCCGTCGCACACCGCGCCCGAGTGCGCGACGCGCTGGTCGGCGCGGACCCCGATGCCTGGGTGGTGATCGATCCCGGGCTGCGCGCCGCCGAGCGCGCCGAAGCGACGATGCGCGCGTGCGAAATCGGGGCACGGCACATCTGGGGCGGACTGCTACCGCAGGAGCCGGACACCGGCAGGCGCGGAGGTTCGGAGATCCTGCTGCGCGACGTCGAACGCGGCGGCTACATCCCGATCATCGTGGTGAACCACAAGGTGACCGACCCGCGTCAACCCGAGCGCGCCGACTTCCACCCCACCACCTCGGACCCGTATCGCTGGGACCCGCAACCGGATCCGCACCGCAAGCTACGCCAGCAGCCCCGCGATCAACAGCGGCTCGCCCACCTGCACCGGATGCTGCAACGGCACGGCCTGGCCAGCCCCGCGCTGGTCGGCGGCGTCATCGGCTTCGATTTCGATCGCATCCTGGTCCACGACCTGGCGCCGCTGCTGGCCGATTACGACCGCCGCTACGCCGACCGGATCGCGGTGGTGCGCGGCGAGCTGCCCACCATCCCGTCGAAGGTGCCCGAGTGCAGGCAGTGCCCGTGGTGGACGCGAGGAGTCGATGGCCCGAGCTGCGAGGGCTGGCTGATCGAGCATCGTGACGTCAGCCTGGTGGCGCCCGGCTCCCGCGCCGAGGTGCTGCGCAGGCACAACGTCGAGACCATCGATGAACTCGCCGCGTGGGTGGGTGAGGAGCCCGAGGATTGGCAGCACGGCCCGTTCGACGAGGCCGTGGTCACCGCGCGGGCGTGGATCGTCGGTGCCCCGCTGGTGCGGCGGGTCGAGAGCGTGCAGGTGCGGCGGGCGGATGTGGAGGTCGACGTCGATCTGGAGAGCTTCCAGGAGTACGGCGCGTACTTGTGGGGAACGCTGCTGAACGGCGTGTACCGCCCGTTCGTCACCTGGGATCCGTTGCCCACCGAGGACGAGGGCCGCTCTTTCGGCGAGTTCTGGACCTGGCTGATGACGGTGCGCGCCGAGGCGACCGCGACGGGCAGAACGTTTGCCGCGTACTGCTATTCGCGCACGGCGGAAGACAAGTGGCTGTACGAATCGGCGCGCCGGTTCGCGGGCAGGCCCGGCGTGCCGACGGTGGAGCAGGTGCGCGCGTTCGTGGACGGACCGCAATGGGTGGACATGTTCCAAGCCGTCTCCGACCAGTTCATCTGCCCGAACGGCAAGGGGTTGAAGAAGATCGCGCCGGTCGCCGGGTTCTCGTGGCGTGATCCCGAGGCGAGCGGCGAGGCGTCGATGAGCTGGTACCGGCTCGCGGTCGGCTACGACGGCGCCACGCCCGACGCGACCCAGCGCACCCGTTTGCTGGAGTACAACGAGGACGACGTCCGCGCCACCCAGGTGCTGCGCGAATGGATGACCACCCGCGCCGACGCGGAGGTTGCCGGTCTCGCCGATTTCCGGCAGGTTCCCGATGCGCGGTCGCCCGGGACCGTCGCGGGTTACGCGGCGGCCCCACCTTCGGCTCCGTAGTCAGCGCACGGCGGTACCATCGCGACCGTGACAGAGCACGTCGAACAACTCGAGTTCCAGGCAGAGACCCATCAGCTGCTCGAGCTGATGATCCATTCCGTCTACTCCAACAAGGACACCTTCCTGCGGGAGCTGATCTCGAACTCCTCCGACGCGCTGGACAAGCTGCGGCTGGAGTCCTTCCGAGACAAGGATCTGCACGTCGACACCTCCGACCTGCACATCGAGCTGGAGGTCGACAAGGACGAGCGGATCCTGACCGTCCGGGACAACGGCATCGGCATGTCGCGCGCCGAGGTCGTCGATCTGATCGGCACCCTCGCCAAGTCCGGTACCGCCGACCTGCGCAGGAAGCTGAACGAGGCCAAGTCCGAGGCCGCCGCCGAGGAGCTGATCGGCCAGTTCGGCATCGGTTTCTATTCGACCTTCATGGTGGCCGACAAGGTCACCCTGACCACCCGCCGCGCGGGCGAGGCCACCGCCACCCGGTGGGAGTCGAACGCGGGCAGCTCCACTTACACGATCTCCGAACTCGACGAGGCCCCGCAGGGCACGTCGGTCGCGCTCCACCTCAAGCCGGTGGACGAGGAGGATCACCTCTTCGACTACACGCTGGAGTGGAAGCTGCGCGAGATCGTCAAGAAGTACTCCGACTTCATCTCCTGGCCGATCCGCATGCAGGTGGAGCGGACCGTCACCGAGGGCGAAGGCGAGGCCGCCGAGGAGAAGACGATCCTCGAGGACCAGACGCTCAACTCCATGAAGGCGCTGTGGACGCGCCCCAAGAGCGAGGTCTCCGACGAGGAGTACAAGGAGTTCTACAAGCACGTCAGTCACGGCTGGGACGATCCGCTGGAGATCATCCCGCTGAAGGCCGAGGGCACGTTCGAGTACCAGGCGCTGCTGTTCATCCCCTCGCACGCGCCGTTCGACCTGTTCACCCGCGAGCACAAGCGCGGCGTCCAGCTCTACGTCAAGCGGGTGTTCATCATGGACAACTGCGAAGAGCTGATGCCGGAGTACCTGCGCTTCGTCAAGGGCGTGGTGGACGCGCAGGATCTGTCGCTCAACGTCTCCCGGGAGATTCTCCAGCAGGACCGGCAGATCCAGATGATCCGCAAGCGTCTGGTGAAGAAGGTGCTGTCCACGGTCAAGGATCTGCAGGGCGCCGAGGACCAGGCCGGCTACCAGACCTTCTGGAAGGAGTTCGGCCGCGTCCTGAAGGAGGGCCTGCTCTCGGACTTCGACAACCGCGACACCATCCTCCAGGTCTCCTCGTTCGCCTCGACGAACTCCGAGACCGAGCTGACCACGCTGGCCCAGTACGTGGAGCGGATGCCCGAGGGGCAGGACACGATCTACTACATGACCGGCGAGACCCGTCAGCAGGTCGAGAGCTCCCCGCATCTGGAGGCGTTCAAGGCCAAGGGCCGCGAGGTGCTGATCCTGACCGACCCGGTCGACGAGATGTGGGTCGGTTCCGTACCGGAATTCGACGGCAAGGCGTTCCAGTCCATCGCCAAGGGCGAGGTCGATCTGGAGACCGAGGAGGAGAAGAAGGCCTCCGAGGCGCTGCGCGAGCAGCAGGACAAGGACTTCGCCGATGTCCTCACGTGGCTGGGCAAGACGCTGGAGGAGAACGTCAAGGAGGTGCGCCTGACCAACCGGCTCACCACCTCTCCGGCTTGCCTGGTCGGTGACGTGTTCGACTTCACGCCGATGCTGGAGCGGATGTATCGCGCCTCGGGCCAGGCGCTGCCGGAGAGCAAGCGGATTCTGGAACTCAACCCGACCCACCCGCTGGTCACCGGCCTGCGCGACGCGTACGCGGCCGAGCGGGAGAAGGCCGACGCCGGCACGGCGACCGAGCTGTCGGAAACCGCCGAACTGCTGTTCGGCACGGCGGTGCTCGCCGAGGGCGGTGAACTCAAGGATCCGGCGCACTTCGCCCACATCCTCACCGATCGGCTCACTCGCACTCTCTGAACCATCCGCGACCGGAGGACCAGCAATGTCCTCCGGTCGCGGCCGGTGCGGTCGGCGGCGTTTCGGCCATTTCTCGGTTACGGTGACGGGCGGGATGGCATATTCGCAGGACTGGGGAGTTCGCCCCCGGGTGGCGCGGTTAGATGTGGATGCCTGAAAGGATCGTCACGACATGTCCGCAAACCCGCTTGCCGTCGCCGAGCCGTGGGATCTCGTCGCCGACGGATATGACGAGTTCGCACCCGCGATAATGCAACCGTTCTCGGCGCGGGCGCTCGAGTTCGCCTCGCTCTCGCCGGAATCGCGCATCGTGGATGTCGCGGCGGGGCCGGGCACGCTCAGCCTGCTGGCCGCGGGTCACGTGGCGCAGGTCGACGCCATCGATTTCGCGGAGTCGATGATCGCGCGCTTGGCGAAGAACGCCGCTGCCGCCGGGCTGGTGAATATCCGGGCGCAAGTGGGTGACGGACAAGAACTGCCGTACGAATCCGACCATTTCGACGCCGGGTTCTCCATGTTCGGACTGATGTTCTTCCCGGACCGCGCTCGTGGGTTCGCCGAGCTGTTCCGAGTGTTGCGGCCGGGCGGGACGGCGGTGGTGTCGAGCTGGGCGCCGATCGCGGACTCGCCGCTGATGCGGATGATGTTCGGTGCCTTGACCGCGGCCGACCCGGACATCCAGGAGCCGCAACCGAACTTCCTGAGCCTGGAGAACCCGGAGGTCTTCGAATCGGAGATGCGCGGTGCGGGCTTCGAAGCCGTGTCCATCCAGCGGCATTCGATCGCGCTCACCTTCGGCAGCCCCGAGGAGATGTGGGAGACCATGGTGCGCAGCAGCGCCCCGTTGGAACTCATGCGCCACAACGTGAGCGCGGAGGTCTGGGCGCGGCGCGCCGCCGTCATGAAAGCGTTTCTCGCCGAGAAGTACCGGCCACACTGCCCGTTGTCCACCACGGCCTACCTCGGCATCGGCCACAAATCGGGGGAATGAGAACAGCGCGCGACCCTTCGGTGAAGGGCCACGCGCTGCCGGGACTGCGGAGCGGAATTACCGCGGCGCCATGCGCAGCGCGCCGTCCATGCGGATGGTCTCGCCGTTCAGGTAGTCGTGCTCGACGATGTACTGCGTCAGCTGCGCGTACTCGTCCGGACGGCCGAGGCGGGACGGGAAGGGCACGCCCGCCTCGAGGCCCTTGCGGTACTCCTCGGTGACGCCGGCGAGCATCGGGGTGTCGATGATGCCGGGAGCGATGGTGTTCACCCGGATGCCGAACTGGGCCAGATCGCGCGCTGCCGGAACCGTCATACCGTGCACGCCGCCCTTGGACGCCGAGTAGGCGATCTGACCGATCTGCCCCTCGAACGCGGCGACCGAGGCGGTGTTGATGATGACGCCGCGCTGGCCGTACTCGTCCACGGCGTCGGTCTTGGCGATCGCGTCGGCGGCCAGCCGCATGACGTTGAAGGTGCCGAGCAGGTTGACCGTGATGACCGTGCGGAACAGCTCCAGGTCGTGCGGGCCGTTCTTGGACAGGATGCGGCCCGCCCAGCCGACACCGGCGCAGTTGACCACGATGCGCAGCGGGGCGCCGGACTCGACGACCTGCGCGACGGCCGCGCCGACCTCGTCGTTGCTGGTGACATCGGCGGGAATGAGGGTGACCCCGGCGGGCACGTTGTCGCCGGCGCGCTCGATCGACTGCGGTACATCGAGCCCGAAGACGGTGGCGCCGAGATCGGCGAGACGCTTGGCGGTGGCGGCGCCGAGGCCCGATGCGCCTCCGGTGACAATGGCGGCGGAACCCGAAATCTCCACGATGGTCCTCTCGTTTGTGACAGCCAGTTGGCCCTTCGTCAATGGCACCCTAACCGGTACGCGGCGAACGGCCCTGCACGGCTCCCGCGACTCGTTTCCGGCGCGGGCCCTTTCCGGCAAGTCGGCGGAACCGACCGAGCAGAATGGAACAGCCCAGTCAGCTCGACCGAACACCCGGAGTCACCGAATGACCGAATCGGCCACCAGCGCACGCCTCCCCCGAGGTAGGCACGGCCTGCCACGGGAGCAGGTGATCGCTTCGCAGCGCGAACGAATCCTCGTCGCGACGGCGGAGGCCATGGCCGAGAACGGTTACATCGGAACGTCGGTCGCGGCGATCCTCAAGCGGGCTTGCGTGTCCCGCGAGACGTTCTACGAGCAGTTCCGCTCCAAAGAAGACTGTTTCGAAGCGGCCTACCAGCGCGCGGTGCATTTGTTGCTCGACCGGATCGCCGACGCCACCGAGAGGGAAGACGCGGCGGCCGATACCGACGCCGTGGCTCGGATGGACCGGATCCTGCGCGCCTATCTCCAGTATCTGGTGGACGACCCGGCCAGCGCGCGGTTGTTCTTGGTCGAGGTCTTCGCGGTGGGGTCGGCCGCCATCGCGCGCCGGGCCCAGCTGCAAGAGCGATTCGTCGAGTTGATCGCCGGCGTGCTCGACGCGCGGACCGACCAGCAGCGTTTCGCCTGTCAGGCCCTGGCCGCGGCGGTCGGTTCGATGGTCACCGCTCGGATCGCGGCCGGAGACTCGAGCGGTCTGCAGGCGCTGCGGGAACCACTGCTGGATCTGTTGCGTCAGGGTGGCGGACTGTACGGGGCTGCGCTGGACTCGAGCGGCGAGCCATCCGCGTGAGCAGCAGCGCCGCACCGGCCAGCGCGGGAGCCAGCGCCGCGAGCCCGGCGACGGCGACACCGCCGAGGGCCGGTGCGGTCGCGCCGAGCAGGGTCGCTGCGCCGAAGTAGAGGAACAGCAGGCCCGAGCCGATGCCGATCGTGTGCTCCGGCAGATGCTTGCCGACCAGAATGCCCACCGCGATGGCGAGCGCGTCGGCGGCGACCATGCCGATGGTCGAGCCCAGCCAGACGCCTACCCAGTCGTAGTCCGTGGCCAGCGCGGCGGTCGCGAACATGGTGCGATCGCCCAGCTCGGCGAGCAGGAACGCGGACAGCACCACGAAGAACGGCGCACCGCCCACTTTCGGCGCCTTCGGCTCCGGGTCTTGCTCGCCGGTGCCGAAGTGCTCGCGCAACGTCCACAGGCCGACGGCCAGGAAGGTGACGGCGGCGATCAGCGCGATCGCTGTGGTGGGCAGCGCCGCACCGAGGAAATAGCCGATGCCGACCGAGATCAGGTGCACCGCCGCGGAGGCTGTCGCGATGCCGCCGAGCACCACCCACCAGCGGTAGCGCAGCGCGAACGTCAGCGCCATCAGCTGGGACTTGTCACCGAGCTCGGCGAGGAAGACGACGCCGATGGTGAGCAATACGGTGGCGATCATGTGTGGCGGCTCCAAGGTCTCCGGCCTGCCGACCGGAGATATGGGAACGCTCCGGCCGACAACGAAATGGTTGTCCAGGCCGAAGGTCTCGCCCACCGGCCGGAAGCCGGTTCACACAGCCGGACCCGGCCCGAGCGGGCTCGGCGGGTCAGTATGTCGACTGTGTGATTGGGGGCTACTCCCCTTCGCTGCTTGCGACTCTACCGCCACGTTCCGCTCGTGCCAACCCGCTGTAATCGAAATCGCAATGCGCACAATAAGTTTGGCGATCCACGTGCGGAATTTCGGTTACCCTCACGCGGCCAGCAGCATAGCCAGAACCGCGGTGTCGGGATCGCTGATCGGGTCCAGTCCGACCCGGCTGACCAGCGAGGTCACGGTTCCGTCCGACTCCGCCTCGACCCACGCGGCACGGTGTTCCAGCCCCAGGTGGGGCACGCCGGGCAGCAAGACGCAGCCGGAGGCCGCACCCGCGCATTCGGGTAGCGTCGGGCGGGTTTCGGACGGCGGATGCAGCATCAGCAACGCCGGTGGCACATGGTCGGCGAAACGGCCGGGTTCCACGGCCTCGTCGCCGAGTACGGGCCCTTCGGCCAGCACCAAGCCGACCGTGCCCGGGGCGGGGTCGTCGGGCAGGTCCTCACGGACTCCGAACACCGTCGAGGTGGTAAGCAGCCCGGGTAACGTGGCCACACGCACCGCTAGGACCAGCACCTGCGCCCACTCCTTGGTGGTGTCCGGCCAGCGGCCGGAGATCAAGAAGCCACGCAGCGACCCGCGCGAATGGAACGGCGTGATGCCGATCGGTTCGTTCGTGCGCATTCCTGCCTCCCGTTGTCGTACCCGGGGGCGACCTTGCCCGTTCCTTTGGGGTGGATTTCCCGAATATGAACCACGAGTCACCTGGCACACAAGTACCAAAGAGTGCCAATCGGGCGGCCGGGGGCGTGGAGGAGGGCAATCCGGCTGCGCACTCGACGGATCCCGCCCCACCTCAGGGACTCCGGATACACGCGGGGCGGGTGGCGTTCTCGGCAACATGTCCGCGTCACCGGAGAACAGAACGGGCCCGCGAATCCGGCCGCGCGTGGCGGACGGATTCGCGGACCCGGTTCCGGCGTGCCGAACAGGCTCAGCCGAAGATGAGGCCCTTGGCCTGCGAAGTCGCCTTGGCGAAGCGCTCCTGCACGTCGGCCCAGTTGACGACGTTCCAGAACGCGGTGACGTAGTCCGCCTTGACGTTCTTGTACTGCAGGTAGAAAGCGTGCTCCCACATGTCGACCTGCAGCAGCGGGATGATGCCCAACGGGACGTTGGCCTGCTGGTCGTAGAGCTGGAAGGTCAGCAGCTTCTGGCCGAGGGTGTCGAAGCCGAGCACCGCCCAGCCGGAACCCTGCAGGCCGTTGGCCGCGGCGGTGAACTGCGCGCGGAACTTGTCGAACGAACCGAACTGGTCGTCGATGGCCGCGGCCAGTTCGCCGACCGGCTTGTCGCCGCCATTGGGGGAGAGGTTCTTCCACCAGATGGAGTGGTTGACGTGCCCACCCAGGTGGAACGCGAGGTTCTTCTCGTGCAGGAAGATGGCGCTGTGATCGCCCGACTCGCGAGCGGCTTCCAGCTTCTCCAGTGCGGTGTTCGCGCCCGCGACGTAAGCGGCGTGGTGCTTGGAATGATGAAGCTCGTTGATCTGCCCGGAGATGTGGGGCTCCAGGGCGCTGTAGTCGTAATCCAGATCTGGCAGCGTGTACTCGGCCACGTTGTCCCTTCCTATGTCGGGCTGGTTGTGCCCCGTTCCGGACACAGCCAACCATCATTCGTACACCCGGTCGATTCCAACTCGGGCCCACGCTCGCGCATTCCGGTGACGCCGCTCACACCTAGCGGGTCGCGCACCGTCACATCACGCACATCGGCCCCACTGGAAACGCACGCGTAGCATCGAACCATGTCGTGGTACGACGAACTAGTGGGGCGTCTGAGCCTCCCCGAACCCGTCATGGTCGCTCCCGAGCAAGCCCTGCCCGGCCGGGCGGAACCGCTCGACGTGCCGGATACCCACTACGTCAACGGTCACCCGATCCGCCCGCCGTTTCCCGAGGGGCTCCAGCTCGCGGTCGTCGCGATGGGCTGCTTCTGGGGCGCGGAGAAAGGCTTCTGGGAACTCGACGGCGTCTACTCCACGGCGGTCGGTTATGTCGGCGGGTACACGCCGAATCCCACCTACGAAGAGGTATGCAGCGGACGGACGGGTCACGCGGAAGCGGTGCTCGTCGTGTTCGATCCCGCGGTGATCGACTACGCGGGCATCCTCAAACACTTCTGGGAGAACCACGATCCCACCCAAGGCATGCGGCAGGGCAACGACCGCGGCACCCAATATCGTTCGGCCGTCTTCACCTTCGGCGCCGAGCAGGCCGACCTCGTCGGCTCGACGGCCGAGTCCTACGGTAAGCGGCTGGCCGCGGCGGGATACGGGCAGATCACCACGGAGATCACGCCGCTGCCCGGGCTGGCGGCCTTCTACTATGCGGAGGGCTATCACCAGCAGTACCTGGCCAAGAATCCCGGGGGATACTGCCCCGTCCACGCCACCGGAGTGAGTTGCCCGGTGGGCACGGGCGCCTGAGCGCCGAGGTGCGACGAACCGCACCCGAAAGTGCGGTTCACTCGCGACGGTTCGGCGCTCAGAGCGGCGGCGCGATTCCCGGACGACTGGCTCGCGGGTCGCCCGCATCGTGCGCCCGCCACCACCGCGCGCCGCCCGCGACGAAGTCCGCCAGCGGGATCTGCTTGCCCCGCGCGTCGTACACGGTGATGTCGTCGAACCACACCCGGACGTCCAATTCGCGCGGATCGATGCCCTCCTCCTGGGAGAACTCCAGAACGTGTGCGGATTCGCGATCACCGATGCGGGTGTCGAAGCTGAGCAACTCGCTCCACAGCGCCCAACTGCTGTCGTCGAGATCGATGAACTCCCAACCGTGCAGCCGCCCGCCGCCGAAACTCCGGATCGCCTCATCCAGGCCTTCCAGTCGCAGCGGCAGCACCCTGGGTTCCAGGTCGTCCCAATGCTGCGTCCGCAGTGACGCGGCGACCCGGCTCACGCCGGTGAACGTCACCTGCACCCGATAGTCCTCCGCCGCCGTTCCGCGTTCGGGAAGAGTCAGCACTTCGAGGTCGAGTCGCAGTTCTGCGGCGGCCTCGTCGATCGCGAGGCCGAGGCACGTGGCCTCGGACAACGCGATATTGAGCCCTGCGATGTCCATTCCGTGGCGTAGCCCCCTGCTCACGTTCATGCGCCCAGGCTACCGATCGTCTTCGCCGGATCGCGGGATTTCGGCGGCGTTCTGGATTCGATGGAACCGAATGCGCCTCGGCGCCGTCCAAGTAGATATCGGACCCTCTTCGGCCGCGGGTTCCGATGTCGGCGACGAATGGCCGCTCCGGGATTGGTATGGAGGGGAGTCCCGGATCGGCCATTCGCATCGCTCGACCGTTAGGGGCTGATCCGTACTTCGATCAGGTAAAGCACGCCGAGAACGGACCAAGGGTTCGCAACGACACCAGGTCGATAGCTGATCAGTTGCTAGAAAGCCGGTTCAATCCGGCGAAACGCCTTCGACACCTGCGCCTTGTGGATCGAGCTGTGGATTATGTGGATAACTTCGCCCGAGTTATGCACAACCAGCATCGGGCGGGTGCGCGGTCGAGTTCCGGAGGGGAGAACATACCCGAAGTCGTGGCTCGCTGTCGAGGTCGCTCCCCTGGCATGGAACTGCACGGCGGTCCGCCACGCATGGCAGGATCGAATCTGTGACGAGCCCCCACGTTCCGTCGGTCACGGTGGAGGACGTGCCTGCCGAATTCGACAGCAGCGCGCCCGCGTCGGCCGACACGCCGCGATCGATCCTGCTCGACGTCCGTGAGGACGACGAGTGGCGGCTCGGACACGCCCCGGGCGCGATCCACATCCCGATGGTCGACGTTCCCGCCCGGATCGACGAGCTGGAGTACGACGCGGATCTCTACATCATCTGCAGGCAGGGCGGTCGGTCGCTTCAGGTGGTCGAATATCTCACGCACATCGGCTATGAGGCCATCCATGTCAACGGGGGCATGGTGGCATGGCAGCACGCCGGCCGCCCGCTGGTCGCGGAGGGCGACCACGAGGCGAAGATCTACTGACGAAAGAACGAGGTGCGCGGGTGAGTACGGTGGTGCAACCTTGTGCGCGCTGCGGTGCGCGCTGGGCCGTGCAAGGGGCGCCGATGCACTGGTGCCCGCGCTGCCGCGGCGTACTCCTCTCGCCGGGGCCGATCGACGCGCCCGCCGACCGTCGCAACTACCGCTGGGTGGCGCGCAAGCCCGACCAGCGCGGTCGGCGAGCGCAGTCGGCCGTCCGACCGGCCCCGCCGAGCCGCACGCCTCGGTACACGCAGATCCCGCGCTGGGGCCTGATCGACCCGCCACCGCACGCGGGCGGCGCGGCGCGTCGCCCGTTCGGCAAGTTGACCCACTCGGTGATCAGATTGCTCGTCGCGACCGCCGTCGTCTTCGGACTCGCGGCCGTCGCGGAACTGGCGCGCTACGGGGTGTTGCTGCGCAACCGGACGCGCCTGATCCACCCCGCCGTCCTCTTCGCCTCCGACGCGTTCGTGATCGGCGCCGGAGTGCTGGCGGTCGTGCTCGCGCTGCTGGCGGCCGCGGCCACCGTCGGAAGACTGATCGAGATCAGGCGCTCGGCCTACGCCGCCACGGGCAGGCGCGACCCGCGTTCGCCGCGAGCGCTCGCGTTCGGCTGCCTGATTCCGGTGGTCAACCTGCTGTGGCCGGGGGTCTTCCTGAGCGAAGTGGCCGCGTTGCAGGGTGATCCCAGGACGGGACGGGCGGTCCGGATCTGGTGGGCCGCGTGGGTCTTCGGCGGCCTCGTCACGGTGGCCGCGCTACTGTGGCGGACCGCGGATTCATTGCAAGCCGAGGCGGACGGGGTGCTGTTCACCGCGTTCACCGACGCGGTCGCCGCCGCGGTCGCGTTGCTGACCCTCTGGGTGTTGCGCACGATCGAGGGGCATGACCTGCTCGGTCGCAGCCGGACCGCGCGCCGCTGGCTGATCGCGGTCGACCCCGCGGTGCCGGTGATCGAGCCGGTGCATCCCGGCGGACGTGCACAGGCGGGCGCCGACGCGCACGAGGACAACGGTGCTGAGGACCGTGAGCAGGAGGAGGTTATGGCCAAGTGAGCCAGGGCAGTCGCGCGCCGTTCGTCGTCGCGCATCGAGGCGCCTCGGCGGCGCGCCCCGAGCACACGCTCGCCGCCTACGAGTTGGCGCTCCAGGAGGGCGCCGACGGCGTCGAGTGCGATGTCCGGCTGACCAGGGACGGACATCTGGTGTGCGTGCACGACCGCACCGTCGACCGGACCTCCTCGGGCAGCGGTCTGGTCAGCGAGATGACGTTGGAGGAGCTGCGCGCACTGGATTTCGGCGCCGACGGCGATCCGGCCTCGGTGCTGACCCTCAGCGAGCTGATCAGCCTGGTGCTGGACTGGCGTAGCAGGCCGACCAAGCTGTTCATCGAGACCAAGCACCCGGTCCGCTACGGCGCGCTGGTGGAGAACAAGCTGCTCGCCGAGCTCCAGCGCTTCGGCATCGCCACCCCCGCCTCGGCGGATCATTCCCGCGCGGTCGTCATGTCGTTCGCGGCCACCGCCGTGTGGCGCATCCGCCGCGCCGCCCCGCTGCTGCCCACCGTCCTGCTCGGCGAATCGTCGCGCTACCTGGGCGGATCGGCGGCCACCACCGTCGGCGCCACAGCCGTCGGCCCCTCGGTGAAAACACTGCGCGAGCACCCCGACCTGGTCGACAAGGCCGCCGCCGCCGGCCGCGCCACCTACTGCTGGACCGTCGACGACCCCGACGACGTCCAACTGTGCGCCGACCTCGGCGTCAGCTGGATCGCCACGAACCACCCCGGCCGCACCAAGTCCCTGCTCCCCGCCGCCTGACCCGGTTCCGCCGGAATCGGCTCCGCCGAAATCAGGCTGTCTGGGCGAACCTCCGCGAATGCGACCACGCCCGGTGGTACCAGCCGTTCCGGGCAGCAAGTATGAGGCGGGAGACAGACGCGCTCATTTGTGTTCCGGTTGTCGTGGCTTCCAACAAATCCTCGATCGTCCGTCGCTGCGACGCACGCCTCGAGCAGAGCGGAATACGGTGCGGTGAACGTTGGGGGGTGCAGGTCGGAGCGCATCGAAGTGGTCGTCGCAGGTGCGGTGGTGCCGTAGCGGAATCTCTGTGGCGTCCACGTCGATGGCGGGCGCTCGACGCCGCGCCGAGTTCGGCGGCCTTCTTCGCCACGCCCACCCGGTGAACTAGTTTGCGCGATTGCTCCCTGCCGCGACCACGCCACCTCAACCCCCGATTTCGAGCGAAGCGAGACCGAGCATCCGCCGTTCGCGGCCCGGCTCGCGTTCGAGCGCCGCCGCGTCCGCGACGAAGTCGCCAGCGGCGGTCGCTCGGACGCGAGCCATAAAGGGCCGCGAACACCCAGCGCCGCAGGCGCTGGAAAAACAAACACAGCCAAGAAACACGGTAGGTTGACCCCTCGTGGGTAAAAGCAAGCGCAACAGTCCTAAGCCCGGTGGGAACCGGGCGCAGCGTCTCGCCGAGCGGCGAGCGGCGCAGGAGCAGGCGGCACAAGTCGTCACCCGTCCGTTCGAGGGCCTGGCCGCGGAGTGCGATCTGGTCGCGCTGCGCGAATTCGTTCCCTCGGCCACCGCCCGGTTGACGCTGGCGGCCGAGGTCGCGGCGGAGCGGCCGGTCGTGCTCGCAACGGTGCTGCCCGGCGCGGTGGCCGCGTTGGTGCGCGCCGGTGACGAGCCCAGCGGTTACGTCGGCGCGCAGGTGCAGTTCCAGGGCGCGGATCCGGCCGCCGATCTGGCCGCGGCGATCCTATGGACCCAGTCCGCCGAGCCCGGTGATTCGCTGACCTCGGTGGAAAGCGTCGCGGGAGGCCCGCGGCTGGCCGATGTCATCGATCCCGCCGCGAGCCTGGACTTGACCGTGCACCAGGACTTCGACTGGTGGGTGCCCGCAGGGGTCGAGCCCGACCCGCAGGTCGCCGCCACCATCGAGCAGGCCAAGCAGGCGATCATGCCCTCGGCGCGGCTCGGGCTCGCCGCCGACACGATCGGTGCCGCCTGGTGGGTGGACGCGGGCGAGAAGGCGCACATCCGCTGGGTGCGGCCGGAGGACGAGGACGCGCTCATGCTGGCGCTGGCCCGGGTGCACGCCTCCGGCGGTCTGCACCTCGGCGAGGGTTCTCGGTTCGCGGGGTCGTTCCGCACGCACGGAGTGCTGGTCCCGGTCTTCGACCTGGACCGCGAGCGACACCCCGACGAATGGGTCGAGCCCGCAGCCGAATTCGGCGCTCGGCTGTCCGAGGCGCTGGCCGTCGACGCCCCGTTGACCTCCGACGAGCGGCGCTCCCGCGACGGCCTGCGGTCGCGTCAGGTCACCTTGCGCTGAGCCCGGATATCGCGAGACTTCGGCAGAAACGGCCTTTGTCGGCGGCGGTGTTTTCCGGTTGCCGCCGGTGCGGCTCGAAATATAGGAAAGACTCGCCAAACCACTGCGAAATGTGGTGGAACCGTCGTTTACGCCGACATTCCGACTCGCCGTCCGATAGAACGTCCAACAGCGACAGGCCCGGTTCCTGATACGGAACCGGGCCTGTTTCACCTATTCGGCGAACGCCGTCAGACGGAGCCGCCCGCCGCCGAAGGCGCGCCGGAGGCGTCGCTCGGGCCGCTCATTTCCCGGGCGACGAATTCCTCCAGGTCGAACAGGTTCGACCCGGCGCGATCGGCGATGGTGAGCAGGGTGGTCATGTTCGCGACTTCCTCGACCTGCTCCTTGAGGAACCACTGCATGAACTGTTCGCCCAGGTAGTCGCCCTCTTCGCGGGCGGTGCTCGCCAGCTGGATGATCTGCTCGGTGACCGTCTTCTCCTGGGTCAGTGCGAGCGCGATCGGCTCCCTGGCATTCTCGAACCGCGATTTCGCGGCATCGATGCCGGAAATGTCGACGCTGATATCCCGGTCCAGGAAGTACTGCACGATCATCATCGCGTGATTGCGCTCTTCGACGGCCTGCTTGTAGAACCGCTTGGCCAGCTGCGGGAGATCGGCATTGTCGAACCACACCGCAATCGCGATGTACTGATGCTCGGCATTGAATTCGTGCCGGATCTGATCGTGCAACAGGCTGTGAAATTTGCTGCGGGGTGATTCCGGATGGCTTGACATGGCATCGACATTAGCGCTGGTCAAGACCCGTGTCATCCAAGTGCAGCCTTATTGAGGCTAGTGTTGCCTAATTAATTCCTCGCCGCTCCAGCCATTTTCGGCGCCGGAATATCGGTGCGCGGCCGCGGCCGTGTCTCCCGGGCGACGAACTCCTCGACGTCGAACAACTGCCCGTCGGCACGGTCGATCACGGCCAGCAACGTGCTCATGCCGGCGACGTTCTTCACCTGATCGGCGAGGAACCACCCGATGAAGCGTTCGCCGAGATAATCGCCGGAGGTGCGGGCAGTGTGGGCCAGATCGCTGATCCGGGCGCTGCGGACCTGCTCGATCTCCAGCAGCGAAGCGACCGCGCCGCGCGGGCTTTCGAAGGTGGACTCGATCTCGTCCAAGCCGCCGATCTGCACCGGGAGATCCCGGTCCAGCAGGTACTGCACCATGCGCAGCGAATTGCCGTAGTGCTCGCGTGACCGGTCGTAGGCGTGTCCGGCCAACTGCGGCAGTCTGCGTGAGTCGAAGTACACGGCGGCCGCGAGATATTGCTGGGCAGTGGTGAATCCGTGACGGATCTGGGTGCGCAGCAAGTCGGGAAAGGACTCGTCGGCCTCGTCGATGTCCGGCATGGCATCGACGCTACCGCGTCAGCAGGTCCTCCGGGATCGGACGGTCGCCGGCGAGCGCGTCGAAGAACCGGCTCGCTTTGGCCTTGTCCCACAGCAGGACGTTGCCGCTGTCGGTGTCCTCGAATCCGCCGACCGGTACCGCCGTGGCGATGGTGTCGCCACGCAGCGCCCAGCCCAGGCCGCCCAGATCCCAGATGTGGTCGCCGTTGTCGACCTTCAGCGACTTGGCGGTGTCGGTGGCCAGCGGCCAGAGCTTGAACGGATTGGCCAGCGTGGCTCCACTGGTCGCCTTCTTCAGCAGGGCGGCCATGAAGATCCGCTGGTTGTTCATCCGGTCCAGGTCGGCGAGCGCGGTCGCGCGACTGCGGACGAAACCCAACGCCTGTGGTCCGTTGAGTCGCTGGCAGCCCGCGGGCAGGTCGATGCCGGCGAGCGGGTCGTCGATCGGTTTGGGCACGCACACGTCGATGCCGCCGAGCGTATCGACCACGCTGGCGAAGCCGCCGAAGCCGATCTGCGCGTAGTGGTCGATCCGCAGGCCGGTGGCGATCTCCACGGTCTGGACCAGCAGCGCGGGGCCGCCGATGGCGAACGCGGCGTTCAGTTTGTCCTTGCCCTGGCCCGGGATGCTGACGTACGAGTCGCGCGGCAGGCTGACCAGCGTGGTCTTCCCCGACTGCGGCACGTGCACGAGCATGATCGTGTCGGTGCGCTCGGGGCCCACCTCACCGCCGGTGGCGAGTTCCCGCTCCTGCTCGGCAGTCAGTCCGCCACGGCCGTCGGACCCGACCAACAGCCAGTTCGTGCCGGGTGTGTCGCCGACGCGCTTGGCGTAGTTCGCCAGCGCGGGGATGCGGTTGAGCGAGTTGTCCAACTTGATGACGGCGCCGACGGCGGCGAGCACCAGGACCAGCAGGATCACCAGGAACCAGCGGAAAGGGTGGCGTTTGCGGCGCGGTCGTGGAGCCCGCGGCGGACGCTCGCCGCGTGGCGGCACCGGTGGGGGGCCTTCGCGGAGCGGCCTGGGTTTCCGGGGCGGCGTGTGCGGCGGACCTTCGTGATACGGAACCGGCCGCTGTGTCGGCGCGTGCGACGGAACTTCGTGATGCGGCACCGGGCGCTGCGTGGGGGCGTGCCTGCGGGCCGGGGGCGGCGGCATTCGCCGCGCCTGTTCGGGCGGGACCTGCGAATACGCCAGCGGCTGTGCGTGGGGGTCGGCGGTTCCATCACGGCGCACGACCTGCGTGGGCTCGATCGGCGGCGGACCGCCGGACCCCGGAGGCGGCATGCGACGGCGCATCGGAGGTTCACCGGGTCTGCCGGGCGGCGGCATCCGGCGCGTATGCGCGTTGCGCTGGGGGTCGTCGCCGTTCATCACTGGAACTCTACTTATCGGGCGGTTGTGACGTGCCGCATGTGGACGCGGGCGCACGCGGAAGCGGCGCTGTTCCGTAATTCGCAGGCGGCACCAGGTTGTTAGCGCTGCCGAGGGCACAGTTGCGTCACGGCAGCCACGAAACATGGCCGCGCAGAACGGTGTAGCCGATGTAGGCGACCGCATCGATGGTCGCATGGGCGAGGACCAGCGGCCACAGCCGATTCGTGCGCTGCCAATAGCGGCCGAATATGACGCCCATCACAAAGTTTCCGAGCCCGCCGCCGATTCCTTGGTACAAGTGATAGCTGCCCCGCAGCACAGCCGAGGCCAGCAGAGCCGAGTTCGCCGACCATCCGAGCCTGCGCAGCCGGGTGAGCAGGAACGCGACCACGATGACCTCTTCGGCCAAGGCGTTCGCGCAGGCCGAGAGGACGAGCGCGGGCAGTCGCCACCAGTAGTCGCCGAGCGAGGCGGGGACTATCGTCACGCTGACGCCGAATGCGTGCGCCGCGAGATACAGCCCGAGTCCCGGCAACCCGATGATCGCGGCCAGCGTCAAGCCGGGTAGCACGTCGGCGCGCCAACGGAGCCGGTTCGCCAGCCCGATCAGTCGCGGGCCGATGCCCCCGCGCCACAGCAGATATAGGCCGAGGGCGGCCCAGCCGAGCAGCCGCAGCACGCTGAGCAGCTGGAACAGCAGGTCGATGGTGGACTGCGTGGATCGCGACGGATTCAGCGCGACGGTCCGTCCGCCGATCCCGCCCGGGGCGAGCGCGCTCTCCACCAGCGAGAGCGCGGCGCTGAGCCCGCTGAGTCCGAACGTGACCAGCAGCACCACGGCGATCTCGAGTTTGATCGCCAGCCGCTCCCGATCGGTCGGCTCGGCCTCGTCCCACTCGGCTCTGGACTCCGCGCGCATGGGTCGAATCTATTGGGCTCGTCCGGCGCGGCGCGCGGCGCGTCGGCATGTGAACTGCCTGGTGCGTCGTCGGCGTCTCCGCTGCGGCGCATGCTTCCGGGCCTGGCGTCCAACCCGGCCCGCCACTCGGTCGAGCTCGGACATCGGGTCTGCGCGCGCTGCGGCGAGCAGCCGCCACTCCGGCTCACCGGAGCATCCCTCTAAACGACGGTTCACCAAAGGAGTGCGCGACCAAGCGGCGCTGGATCAGCCCGGGCACGATGCGCTCGAGGCAGCCGGACCGCTCACCGCGGATTCGCCACAGGTCGGGATCGAACGAATCGGTGTGGTTGACGTCCGTCGTCCGCCCGCGTTGAACGAATCGGTGCGATTGCCATTCGCCGCGTCGGTGTGCGTGTCAGCTGAGCAGCCAACCGCGTCGGGATTGCGTGCGCCCAGCCGATGCGCCGCCCGTCTCTCACCCTCGTTCCCGCCGATGTCACCAGCAACGACGAGGTCAGCGCGGCCGTCGCGCGGGTCGTCGAGTCCGGCGCTCCACGCATCGTGGTCAACTGCGCCGGTTGTCCACAACCTCTGCGGGCAGGGGCCATGGAACGCTATCTCGTCCGTCTTCTCGGGCCGGTCATCCCGTTCTTCGCCTTGGTACTTCCGTTCGCCGGCCCGATGCCGCTGAAGATCGGCTCGATCGTGCGGCGGGTCAGATCCGGCGCAATCCATTGAGGAACGGGCAGCCCGCCAGCGTGCGCACGGCGCGGCTGAGCCCCTCGATGTCGTGCGCCGGTGCGCTGAACGGCAAGCGGAAGTCGTGGTCGCCGTCGTGTCCTTCCACCCGCAGCGTGAGCCCGTACCGGTCGATGGCCAGCGGGTGCACGATGCCGCGCCGCAGGTGTGGCGGCAGATGCCTGGCCAGCTGGGCGACGACATCGGCGTGATCGGCCTGCATGTGCTGCAGCCACGCGGATTCCATGGCGCAGAACGGATCCGGCTGCGCCAGGCGCAGTTCGTCGCTGCGCACCGATTCCGCGCCAGTCGAGTCGGCCACCACCGCGGAGTCGATCACCAGCCGCAGCAGGGTGGCGCCGAAGCCGATGTCGAGCAGGCCCGGATGCGGGTAATCCTTGGCCACCTCGGTGGCCAGCGCGCGCTGCGCCTGGGTGGGCACCGCCCGTACCCAACCGCGCAGCCAGACCAACGCGCGCACCGGCTCGCGCAGCGGCAGTGGGGCGTGGTCGGTGAGCTCCAGCACCGCGGGCGCGCCGTGGTCTCCGGAGTTGCCTGCCAGGATCGCGGCGACCGAGGCCGTCGGCACCGCGATCACGGCATCGCCGCACTGCCGTACGTGGTGCACGGACGCGGGCGTCGGATCGATGCCCGGCATGGCCAGCACCGCTTGCTCCGCGTGCGCGCATGCGCTGCGCACTCGCTCGGCGGTGGACGGTGCGAAGGTCGAGGACGGACGCGGCATACAAACCTCCGTGGAGCGTGGCGCGCTTGACTGTTGATTAGGTTACCCTAAGCTAAGTGACGAGGCGGGGTTCCGCAAGCGTTCCGGTCCGGCTGATCGCAGCGAACTGGATCGGTTCCGGTCGAACCGGGTTGTTACGGTGAGGGCGTGTCGGAAGGGACGGAATCCGCAGAACCGGTGCTGGTGACGTTGTCGACGCCGCCGCGGCGCAGTCTGGTCGACGGGCTGGTCCGCAACATCGGCGCAAGTCCCGCCGCGCCGACGCTGGAGCTGGACGCGCCCGACACCGGGATCGCCGACTTCCTCGCGCACGTGGCCCACTCCGATACCGGCTTCGTCGCGCGCACTTCCTCGGGGGAACGGGCGCTGGCCATCGTCGCCGCCACAGCCGCCGCCCTGTGCGGCGAGGACATCGGCGCGGCCCTGCGCGACCCCGACATCGCCTTCCTGACCTCGCTGAAACCGCCAGCCGTCGAGGCGGTCCGTTCGGTCCTGCTCGCCATCGAAACCGAGGCCGCGGACCGGGTGAACGCCGCATTGCGCGTGCTCAACGGAGATTGAACACCGCTGAGGCGGTCGTGGAACAGATGACCCGGACCGGCAGGCCCTTCGCAATTGGTGGGGAGCCGAACGAGCGCGCAAGTAATCTCGTAACCGTGCCGCGAATCGCGTACTTCGGGCCGTCCGGAACTTTCACCGAGATGGCCCTCGCTCAATTGGAATCCTCGGGAACCTTCGCCGGGCCCGTCGAGCGGATCGCCGCGCCCAGCCAAGGCGCCGCGCTCGACCTGATCCGTTCCGGTGACGTGGATGGCGCGGTGGTGCCGATCGAGAGTTCCGTGGAGGGGTCGATCTCGGCGACGCTCGACTCCCTGGCAATCGGTCCGCGCCTGCAGATCGTCGCCGAGACCGAACTCGAAGTGAGTTTCACGATCCTCGGCAAGCCGGGCACGGCGTTACCCGACGTGCGCACTCTCGCCGCTTACCCCGTGGCCGCCGCGCAGGTCCGGTTGTGGGTGGCGCGGCATCTGCCGCAGGCGCAGCCCTACACCTCGGCGTCCAACGCCGCCGCCGCCGAGGACGTGGTGGCGGGCCACGCGGACGCCGCCGTGTCGACCGCCCTGGCCGGAGAGCGGCTGGGATTGATCGCGCTGGCCTCCGGGGTCGCCGATCACGAGCAGGCGATCACGCGGTTCGTGCTGTGCACCCGGCCCACCGCGGCGCCGCCCGCCACCGGCGCCGACCGCACCTCGATCGTGCTCGAGCTGCCGAACGTACCGGGCTCGCTGATGCGCGCCTTCGCCGAGTTCGCCACGCGCGGTATCGATCTGACCAGGATCGAGTCCCGGCCCACCCGAACGGGCATGGGCACCTACCGTTTCTATCTGGACTGCGTCGGGCACATCGACGACACCGCGGTGGCCGAGGCGCTCAAGGCGCTGCACCGCACCGCGCGGATCCGCTTTCTCGGATCTTGGCCGGCGACTTCCGCGACCGGTACGCCACCACCGTCGGACGAAGCGTCCGCGGAGTGGTTGATCCAGCTGAGAAAGGGGATGGCCGACCTATGACCGGGAGGTTGATTCTGGTCCGGCACGGCGAGACCGAGGGCAATGTCGCCAAGCTGCTGGACACCCGGATTCCCGGGTTGCCCCTGACCGAACGCGGTGCGGCACAAGCGAAGACGTTCGGTGAGGGCCTGCTCCGCCCGCCGCAGGTGCTGTTCTCCTCGGCGGCGCTGCGCGCGCGCCAGACCGCGAGCTACATCGAGGCGGCGACCGGTGTCGCCGCCATGGTGCTCGACGGACTGCACGAGGTACAGGCCGGCGACCTGGAGGGAGAACACAGCGAGGCGGCGCACCAGACCTTCCAGCGTATCTACCGTGCCTGGCACGAGGGCGATCTCACGCTGCGGGTGCCCGGCGGCGAATCCGCTCAGGATGTGCTGGATCGGTTCCTGCCCGCCATCGAGGAGCTGCGGAATACTTATCTGTCACCGGATGACGCCGCGCCCGGCGACGTGATGGTGGTGAGTCACGGTGCGGCCATGCGGCTCGTCGGCCGCACGCTTTCGGACGTGCGTCCGCCGTTCACCACGAACAACCACTTGGACAACACCGAGACCATCGAGCTGGTACCGATGCCGGACGGCGGGTGGGAGTGCATTCGGTGGGGACGATTCACGCCGCCGTTCGGCTACGAGGTGGCACCGACTTCGGACGATCCCATGGGTTAGCGACGCTCGTTCGGTGCTTCAAGACAGCTTCGGATTCCGCGGGAACTCTTCGCGTTCCGGTAGGAAGTTGATCAGATCCTGCACGGCCGTGCGCAGTCGCGCGGGAGTCCCGCTGCTGAGCGACGTCCACTTCACGCCGTCGTCGGACCTGCTCGCGGTCGCGATGAATCGGCCCGCGCGCGTGTTGAAGACGGCGATGTGGTTGTCGGCCGCGTCTCGGGTGCCATCGCCGTAGATCACACCGACGATCTCGGCATACGAGTGGATCTCGACCAGAGCCGCGGCCAAGGTCTTCGCATCCTGGGCCGGGTTGCCCACCTTCGCCAGCCGTTCCGCGGTGGCCGCGGCGTCGCCGGTGTCGCCGAAGATCGTGGCCAGCTCTTCGGTCGGGGCGTTCATGCCGTACAGCTCGAGCGGCTCGGCATAGCCGAGTGCCGCGAGAACCGTTCCGGGCAGGTCGTTTCCCGCCTCGTCGATGACGTAGGAGTCCTGTCCCCGAAGGGCGACGACCGGGAGGTCGACGCCCTTCGCCAGACAGAAGCGGCTCACCCAACCATCGACGACCAACCGCAGCGCGATGATCCAGTGGGGCCGGTGCAGCGCGCGCAGCCGATTCTCCAGATCACGATGCAGCACATCATCGATCAGGAGTTCCCGCTGGGCGAGTGACTCGGCGGCCGCGTCCATCGCCGCTTTGTGGTCGGTCAGATTGTCGTACCGTGCCCTCGCGTTCAGGACGACGGGGACCTCGATCTGCAGTTTCTCTACGAGGAACTGCATTTCGTCGAGCGACAGGACGACCGCGTCGAGCGTCGACGGGCTGCGGCCCGCACCGAGTACGGTCACCTAACCGTCCCGGTGAGGTCACCGCCGATGACCCCATCGGCGGTGAAGCGGCCGTCGTTGAAGTGCTCGGTCGACCGCAGGTAGTCCCGGCCGTCGTGTTCGGTCTCGTCGTCCTCGTCGCTGCGCGCCTGGTTACCGAGCAAGGGGTTGCCGTTGCCGGTGTTGGCAGGCCGGACCGGCGCCGCCTCGACGCCCTTGACCGCGACGCTCTCCTGCACCGGAGCCGTGCTGCCACCGATCGTGCCGTTGGAGCCCCAGCCTTCCGGAAGCTTGAGCGAGCCGCTGCTGATGCCCGCCGCCGATCCGAGACCGGAGAACGACACGGCACGCGTCGCCGCACCGGTAGCGGTGGCTGCCGCACCGATACCCATGGCCATGGGAGCCATGCCGGAGAAGGAGGGCGCGGAGCTGGTGGTGGCGGCCGCGATCGCGCTGCCCGCGACATTTCCGACGGTGGAGACACCGGTGGTGGCGATCGAGCCGACGGCCTGAGCGGCCTGGGTGGCAGCGCTCGCCACCCCGGGGTTGTTCAGGAACGCCTGGGTGGCGGCCACGGCAGCCTGGATCGGATCGGCCGGGACCTCGGTGGTCGTGTCCGCCGCCTGCTCGGGACTTGCCGTCCCCGCGCCCTTGGCGATCGCCGGCGGCAACAGGAACTCGGCGGGCGTGGCGACCATGGCGCTGGTCGCGGCCTCATAGGTCTCCATGACCAGCGCGGCACGGATGTCCATCGCGTTCCTGGCGACTTCGGCGGCTTCGAACGCACCGCTCAACACGCCGGGCGGGTTCGCCGACGCGGCCAAAGCGGTGTTGACGGCCGCGATCTCGGGCGGGCTCGGCATCGCCAGCGCGGCGACGGTGTAGGCGGTGGCGTTCGCCGCGGCCTTGGCGCCCATCGCGGCCGCCTGCACGCCCTGCTGCTCGGACCAGCCGAGGAAGCCGGTGAGCTTGCCCAGCGCGGCGATGCCGTTGATGCCCTGCATTCCGACGCCGAGTTCGGCCATAACCCTGGCGACCGTCGTCGTCGCGTCGATCCAGGCGGCGGTGAGCCCGCCCCATGCGGTGGCGGCGGCCGAGATCGGAATCGCGTGCGCGCCCGCGTGAAGTGTGGCCGAATTGATCTCCGACGGGCGCGCCGCCCAGATCACCCCGGTGACTCCTGCAACCATGTCTGACTTCTCCCCTGCTCAAAAGCGTTGCTGATGGATCTCGCTTGCGGAACTACACCTGGATGGCGCTGATGCCGGCGGCGCGGACCACGTCGCCCGCGACGTGCTGGGCCAGCTGCATGCGCAGCGTCGCCGCGGCGTGGTGGCACTCCAGAATCGCCTGCGCGATCGCGCGATCGTGCGACATCGCCCCCTGATTGAAATGGCTCGCGCTGAGGAAGGAGACTTCCTCCGCCCCGGAGGGCAGCACGTGCGTCGCGGGCGCGGTGATCGCCGCGGCGGCGGCCAGACGTTCGGCGACGAGGTCGAGTTCGGCCGCGGCGGCGAGAATGGCTTCGGGTGCGATCAGTACATGTCCAACCATGACTCGACTCCTTCTAGTGGCTGTGGGGCGGAACCACGAGAATTCCCCCTTCGAGTGATAGGACGCGACAGCAACGCGATCGGTTCCATCGAATCCCCAATTTTTCGATCTCCGTGCCGATTACACACCCACCGCTGGTGGTGCGCAATACAGCTCGGTTCAGACTATCCCCATCCCAGCTGATGCAGGCGGTCTTCGTCAATGCCGAAATAGTGTGCGATCTCGTGGATCACGGTGATCGCCACCTCTTCCACCACTTCGGATTCGTCGGCGCAGTGTTCGAGGATCGCCTCGCGGTAGATGGTCACGGTGTCGGGAAGCGCTCCGCCGTAATGACTGTCACGCTCGGTGAGGGCGATGCCGTGATACAGACCGAGCAGGTGTGGATTCTCCGGATCGCGCGGCTCGATCAGTACGACCACGTTGTCGATCGCGCGGGTCAGCTCGGGCGGGATGAGATCCAGTGCGTCGCCGACCAATTCCTCGAACCGGTCGGCGGACATCGTCACGGGCATCGGCGCTCGGCTACCTGGGCTGGGGCTGCGGCGGCAGGGGCGCGGCGCCCGGCAGCGGTGCGGGCGTGGAACGTCCGTTGTTCGGCGGCGGCACCGGAGCCTGGCCGTTGATCAGGATCTCGCCCTTGGCCGACCCGGTGATCGGCGCGAAGCCCTCCCGATCGGCTCCCTTGCCGATCATGCAGTCCAGCTTGCGGCTGCCCGCCATCCAACTGCGGGCATCGATGTAGTCGAAGAACAGCGTGAGCGTCTTGTTCCGGATGACGTCCGGTCCGCCCAGATAGTCGGTCGACGTGCGGGTGCACTCCTCCTCGACGAACTTGTCCTGGTCGTCCTTCGCGGGCGGGCCCCCGTTGAAGTGCGCGGCCAGATCGACGGTGGAGACGATCTCCACGGCGTGCGGCTGGGCACAGTCCACCGGATCGGTGGGCAGGTTCTGGTTGATGCCGAGGCACACGCCCGCCTCGTACACCTTGGACTGGTCGTGCTCGGTGGCGCTGCCGACCGACGGCGGGGTGCCGACGCTGGCCGCGATCTGCAGGCCGCAGCGCAGGGTGCGGTCACCGTGCTGCCAGCCGTCCGGGCTCGGATACATCAGCCCGACGATGTACTTGCCGCGCGGATCGAACCGGCCCGACATGTACTTCTGCACCGCGGGCACGCAGTGCTCCTCTTTCAACTCGGTCAGGCGCAGCGAGTCCGGGAACCGCGAGCCGGGACCGAACTCCTTGCCCGGATACCTGCTCATGTCGATGTCGGCCGCGACCTCGAACATGTGCTTGCTCGAGCAGTTCACCTTGGCCAGGTCCGATCGGTCCGGCTTGGTCCAGCTCAGGCAGTCGCCCTTGGCCGCGGTGCCGAACTCCTTCTCCAGCACCGGCTGCGCCGGGGCGCCGGGATTGTGCGCCTCCAGGCCCTTCTCGTTGTCGAAGCCGGTGACGAACAGCGTCACCAGGGCCGCCACCACGGCGCCGACGGCCACCGCGAGCAGGCCCCAGCGCAAGGTGTGGGCCGACAGATGCAGATCGCGCAGCTCGCCGTCGGCGAGGGCGGCTCTGGCCGAGTCGAACGAGCGCCGTACCGAGTCGGCGCGCGACGAAGCGCCGCGCTTGGGCGCCTGCGGGGACCGGGACATGCGTTCGGAGGACATCGCGGTCCATCATGGCAGTGTCGGTGCCGCGGTGCCACGACCTGCCCCGATCGGCGCGGCACGGGCCACGAGCGATTCAGCCGCGCAGGGCCGAGAGGAAGACGCCGGGCAATCGGGCGGGGTTGGCGTCGGCGTAGAACTCGGTGAGCCTGCGCCCGGTGGTCGCTGCGGTGGCGTTGTCGACGAACCACGGCGGCTTCGGAGAGAGGGCGAGTTCGCCGCCGAGCAGCGAGCGCGGCACCGGCCGGAACGGGCCGTGCACCACGGTCCGCTCCACATCGTCGAGCAGCAGGGCGTTGTGCACCACGCCGATACCGCTCTGCACGTCGTCGAGGGTGTGCCCAGGGAAGGCTCCCCAGGCGGCACGCGGCGCGAGGAAGGCCAGACCGGTCCAGCTGTTCACCGCGATCGCGCCGTAGCGCAGCCGTTCGATCGCGCGGTCGAAGGCGACACCGAGCCTGCGGATGGTCGTCGGATCGGCGATCACGTTCGCGCCGAGCGTGCCGGTCAGCTCGGCGTTGGCGAAGTCCACCGCGCGTTGCAAGAACTCGCCGCCCGTGTAGGGCAACTCCACCACGCCCAGCACGGGGGAGAAGTACTCCGTGCGCAGCAGCGGCGAGCCGGTGCGCGGCAGTCCGCCGACCAGCACCCGCCCCGCGCCGAGACGCTCGGCCTCCGGGTACGAGGCCAGCGCGTCGGCGACCCGCGCGTCGCTGCCCGGGTAGTAGGCCGTGCGCTGTGGCGCCCGCTCCATGGCCAGGCGGAGTTCGGCGAGGAACTCGTCCTTGCGGTCCCACTCGGCGCCGATCACCACCGCCTGCGCGGCCACGCAGTTGTAGCCGCCGTTGTGCAGCCGTTGGGTGGCCACGTGCTCGGCCTGGTAGCGCAGATCGGCGTCGGACCAGTCGCCGGGCACCACGATGGTCGGCGAGACGCCGCCCAGTTCGCTGCTGATCGGCTTGTCCAGCAGTGGCCGGTTGTGCTGCTTGCGTTCCGCGCCCTCGGCGCCGGGGCCCCACACGATGGCGTCGTGGGTCTGCGCGCTGCCGGTCATGTGCACGTGCGCGACGTCCGGATGACGCACCAGGTAGCCGCCCTGCTGCGCCCCGCCGGTGAGAATTCGCAGCGCGCCGATCTCCAGCAGCGGTTCGAACACCATCTCGAACACGGTGAACAGCGGGTCGGTGATCGGGTTGAGCTTCAGCGCGACCACCCGGTTGTGCGCGAACAGCTCGTACAGCGCGTCCAGCGGCGGAATCGAGGTGATGTTGCCCGCGCCGAGCACGGCGCCGATCCCGCCGGTCGCGGTGGGATCGAGCTGGGCGAGTCCGGCTCGCCGACGGGCGGCGTCGGCGTCGACGCCGGGACGCAGCCACACCTCGCCGCGGAAGCCGTTGAGCAGCAAGCGATCGTAGACGCCGAACGGGAATACCGGCACCGCCAGCCGCCCGCCCGGCGCCTCCCGCAGCGTGATGCCCGCCAGTGGACTTCGCCCGGTCTCCAGCGCGGCCAGGGTCGCCGACAGCGCGGCCGTGGCTTGCAGCATCGTCAGCGGCCCGGACATCCACTCCTCGCCGACCAGCGCGGAGTGCTCGTCGAGATCCTTGACGACGCACGCCGCGCGCACCCAGTCCTCCGCGAGGCGGCCGGTCCTGGCGTGGATCTCGTCGAGCAGCGCGCGGCGGCGGCGCAGCGAGGTCGCGGCCCACACTTTCTCGCCCGCCGCGAGATCGGCCAGCGCGTTGTCGATGGCCGTCTCGTCGAATGGGGTGCCCACAAACCCACTATGCGCGCGATCCGGGGTGGATGGTCCGCATCCTGGGATATCGGCGTGAAAGCGCAACACACCGACTACTAGGCTGGTGGCCCATGATCGACCTCCGATTCCTGCGGGACAACCCGGACGCGGTCCGCGCCTCGCAGCGCGCCCGCGGCGAAGACCCCGTTCTCGTCGACGCGCTGCTCGAGGCGGACGCGGCGCGGCGTGCCGCGGTGGCCACCGCGGACAACCTGCGCGCCGAGCACAAGGCGATGGGCAAGCTGATCGGTAAGGCGAGCAAGGACGAGCGGTCCGCGCTGCTGGCGCAGGCGTCGGAGATGTCGGTCAAGGTCAAAGAGGCCGAGGCCGCCCAGCACGCCGCCGACGTGGACCTGGACGCCGCGCACCGCGCCATCTCCAACGTGGTGCAGGACGGCGCGCCCGCGGGTGGCGAGGCCGATTTCGTCGTGCTGCAAACGGTCGGCGCGCCGCGGGAGTTCGACTTCGAGCCGAAGGACCACCTGGAGCTCGGCGAGTCGCTCGGCCTGATCGACATGGAGCGCGGCGCGAAAGTCTCCGGCGCCCGGTTCTACTTCCTGACCGGCTACGGCGCGCTGCTCCAGCTGGGAATGCTGCAGCTGGCCGCGCAGAAGGCGGTGGCCAACGGCTTCACCATGATGATTCCGCCGGTGCTGGTGCGCCCGGAGGTCATGGCGGGCACGGGGTTCCTCGGCCAGCACGCGGCGGAGGTCTACCACCTCGCCGACGACGACCTCTACTTGGTCGGCACCTCGGAGGTGCCGCTGGCGGGCTACCACTCGGACGAGATCCTCGACTTGAGCGACGGCCCCAAGCGCTATGCGGGCTGGTCGTCGTGTTTCCGCCGGGAGGCGGGCAGCTACGGCAAGGACACCCGCGGCATCATCCGGGTGCACCAGTTCGACAAGGTGGAGATGTTCGTCTTCACCACGCCCGACCAGGCCGACGCCGAACATCAGCGTCTGCTCGCCTGGGAACAGGAGATGCTCGCGGCGATCGAGGTGCCCTACCGGGTGATCGACGTCGCGGCCGGTGATCTCGGCAGCTCCGCCGCGCGCAAGTTCGACTGCGAGGCGTGGGTGCCCACGCAGCAGACCTACCGGGAGCTCACCTCGACCTCCAACTGCACCACGTACCAGGCGCGGCGGCTGGCCGTCCGCTATCGAGACGAGAACGGAAGGCCGCAGATCGCCGCGACCTTGAACGGCACGCTCGCCACCACCCGCTGGATCGTGGCCATTCTGGAGAACCACCAGCAAGCCGACGGGTCGGTCCGGGTGCCGTCCGCCCTGGTCCCGTTCGTCGGTACCGACGTGCTCCGACCGACGAATTGACAACGGACGAATGACGTTCAGGTAAATAGCTACTGGTTCGCCATGCCGTATTCCCGGGATGTGGCAACCAGGGGGATTCCTTATGTCTAGGCTATTCGTCGTGCGAGGAATCGGGTCTCGCGGCGATACCCGAACCCGGGTGCGGGCCGCGTCTGCGTTGGCGACGGCTATGGTCATGGCTCGGACCACCGGGGCGTTCTACGTCATGGGCGGGGTGCTCGGTCTGCTGATCACCGCCATCGCCCCTGGTGAAGAGGGTAATCGTCCGCTGGTAGGCGGGGCGGCAGCGGTGGCGCTGGTGCTCGGTCTCACGCTGCTCGCATGGGGCCCGCGACTGCCGCATTCGATCCATCACGTCTATGTCGCGATCGCGACGGTATTGGTGACGATCGCGGTGCATTCGTTCCCGAACACGGTGGGCGCGATCAGCCTCGCGGCGTTCTACGTCTTCATCGCGTGCGACGCCGCCCTGTTCTTCGCCTGGTCGCAGGCCGCCGCCCATATCGCGTTCGCCTTGGCGCTGTGCCTGTGGGTGCTGCCCGCGCGGCCGGTGACGCCCGGGTTGCCGTGGTGGTCGGGCCTGATCCCGGCCGGCGTGACCTTCGGTGTCGGCGTCGTCGTCGGGATCCTGACCAGGATGGCGTCCGAAGCCGACATCGACGTGCTCACCGGCCTGCTCAACCGGCGCGGCTTCGACCGGGCGCTGAACACCGCGATCCAGCAGGCCACCAGGTCCGGGCACGGACTCGCGCTGGTGCTGGTCGACCTGGACCGTTTCCAGAAGATCAACGACCATCTCGGGCACCGCGCCGGTGACGCCGTCCTGCAGCGGGTGGCCGACACCTGGTCGAAACTGCTGGCTCCCGATCAGCGCCTGGCGCGTTACGGCGGGGACGCGTTCGCCTTGCTGCTGCCGAACACCACCGAGCAGGCCGCGATCCTGCTCACCGAACAGCTGCGCGCCGCGGTGACCACCGGCTGCTCGGCCGGCGTGACCTCCTGGCAGCCGGGCGAATCGGGGTCGCTGCTGGTCAGCCGCGCTGACGTCGGCCTATACCGGGCCAAGCAGGCCGGACGCAACCGGACGGTGCTGGAGTCCTCGCGGCAGCTGCCGCTGGCGGTGGAACTGCGCGAGGCGATCGACCGGGGCGCCCTCGACGTGCACTACCAGCCGATCGTCAGCCTGACCGAAGGCGGCGGCAAGGCCGTCGGTGTGGAGGCGCTGCTGCGCTGGTCGTCGAGCGCGCAACCTGATGTCACCACCGAGGGCTTGATCCGCGTCGCCGAGGAATACGACCTCATCGCCGATCTGGACGAACTGGTGCTGCGCCGGGCCTGCGCGGACGCCGCCCGATTGCAGGAAACCTTCGCCCAGCTGGATCTCACACTGAACGTGAACGTCAGCGGGCTGGAGCTGGCCGAGACCGGCTACGCCGACCGGGTGGCGGGCATCCTCGCCGCCACGGGGTGGCCCGCCGACCAGCTGGTGCTCGAAGTGACCGAGAGTGAGCTGGCCGCCGAATCCCAGACCGCGATCGAGAATCTGCACACCCTGCGCGACCGTGGCGTGCGCATCGCCATCGACGACTTCGGCACGGGATACTCCTCGCTCAGCCGACTGGCCACGCTGCCGAGCGACATTCTCAAGGTCGATCAGTCCTTCGTCGCCGCGATCCGCTCGGATTCGCCCGCGCCGCCCTTGCTCGGCGTGATCGCCGCGCTCTCCAACGCGCTGGACCTGCAGGTCATCGCCGAGGGCGTGGAGACCGAATATCAGGCCGCAGTGCTCACCGAACTGGGCTTCGCACTCGCGCAGGGTTATCACTACAGCGATTCGCATCCGGTCTCGGAGCTGATCAGCGACCTCAACGAGAACAAGGGCCGGATCGGCCAAGGCGTCACCGACCGGGAGCTGGGCGACGGAGATTCGGTTCCGGCGAACGGCTGGGTGCCGTTGCCCTGATTCGCGCGGAGGCCGATTCCCTTCGACGCGCCCGAGCGGTAATTCCCTTGACGCCGCGAGGCAGGGATGGCCATGCTGATCGGCATGCGGTTGCTCGTCTACGCCTATTGATTCGCTGGATCGCCGCGCGCCCGTCGGACGGGTAGCGCGCGTACTTTCAGTCTGCGCTCGCTGACGGTTCGGGCGGTGCTCTTCAAGAGCACCGGTGAACTGATTCCGCTGTACGCGCTGTATGCCCTGCTGTTCGCCGACCACGGCATGAGCACGGGGCAGATCTCCTTGCTGTTCGCCATCTGGTCGATGACCTCGTTCCTGCTCGAGGTGCCCTCCGGTGCGTGGGCCGACACGGTTTCGCGGCGCGGACTGCTCGTGCTCAGCGGTGTTCTGCTGACGGCGGGCTTCGCGCTGTGGACGGCGGCGCCGTCCTTCACGGGCTTCGCCGCCGGGTTCGTGCTGTGGGGTACCTCGGGCGCTCTGGCCTCCGGCACCTTCGAAGCGTTGCTGTACGACGATCTCGCCGCCCGCGGTGCGTCGTCGACATATCCGCGCATCCTCGGTTACACCCGGGCCGGTGCGGAAACCGCCGTCGTCATCGCGATCGTCGCCGCGACGCCGCTGTATCTCATCGGTGGCTATGCCCTGGTCGGCTGGGCCAGTGTCGGTCTGGCCGCCGTGCACACGCTGGTCGCGCTCTCGCTGCCCACCGCGCCGAAGGCGGTGTCCGCGGCGAACGTCGATGATCTCGAAGAGGACGAGTCGGCATCTTTCGCGCCACCTTCCGTGGTGGCCGGTGAGACGGGCGGCTCCGCGGGTTCGAATGCGGATGTACGCGGGTCGGTCTCGGTGATCGAGGGCTATGACGAGACTCGGGATGATCAGGCGGACGTCACAAGGAGATACGCCGAGGGCGGTCGGACACCGGAGACGGTGCTACGTGCCGCTCGATCCGGCGTCGCTCGAACCGCCTTGGAGGAGGAAGGTGCCGGAGCGAGCGGCTCAAAGGAGGAAAGTGCCGGAGCGAGGGGCTTCACGGCGCAGCCCGCGGCATTCCATCCGGAGACCTCCCCGGCGCACTCGGGGCCGTTCGCGCGCTACCTCACCATGCTGAAGGCCGGTGTGGGCGAGGCCCTTCGCGTGCGGATGGTGCGCTACGGCGTGCTGCTGGAGGCGCTGCTGTTCGGGATCACGGCGTTCGACGAGTATTTCGCCTTGCTTGCGGAGGAGGCGGGCGTATCGACGGCCGTCGTGCCACTGCTGGTCGGCCTCACTGTGCTCGGTTCGCTGACCGGGTCGGTGCTGGCGGGGCGCACCGAAGGAATGTCGGGCCGGACGATGTCGATCGCGGTGGGTGTCGCGGGCGTGCTCTTCCTCGGCGGCGCGCTGATAGCCGGTCTCGCGACCGGTCGTCCGAACGCGGTGTACTTGCTGACCACCCTCGGCTTCGCGTCGATCGGAATCTCCTACGGCATCGTCTACAACGCGGGCATCGTCGCGGCCGCCCGCCTCCAAGACGCCATCGAGGGTCCCGCCCGAGCGACCGTCACCTCGGTCTCCGGTCTCCTGGGCGAGGTGATCGCTCTAGCGGTCTTCGGATTCGCCGCCCTCCTGACCCTCCACGCCGCCATGTCCACCCTCTTGGCCATCCTCGGCGCCTCCATCCTCGCCATCGCCGCCCTCATTCCCCGCTGGCTCCCACCCCGCCACTGACCACGGGCGGCACACGATCGAGAGCGCTTCTCGCGAAATGCCGCAGTGATGTGCCACTCGACGATTGGGTAGCGTGCGGGAGTGCGGTTGGGGCTGTTTGCGGGGTTCGGGATCGGTGCCGGGGTGGCGGTGCAGGGGCGTATCAACGGCGCGTTGGGGGCCCGGTTGGAGGATGGGATCGCCGCGGCCACGATCAGTTTCGGGGTGGGACTGGTCGTGTTGGGGGTGGCGTTCGCGGTGAGCGGGCGGCTGCGGGACGGTGGGCGGCGGGTGCGGCTGGCTCTGGCCGAGGGTGGGCTGCGGCCGTGGCAGTTGCTCGGCGGGCTGTGCGGCGCGTTCTTCGTCGCGTGCCAGGGGCTGACGGTCGCCGCGATCGGCGTCACCGCGTTCACCGTCGCGACCGTCGCGGGGCAGTTGCTCAGCAGCCTGGCCGTCGACCGGCTCGGGCTCGGTCCGAGTGGGCGGACGCCCGTCACCGGGGTGCGTCTCGTGGGTGCGGCGCTCGGGGTGGCGGCGGTGCTGGTAGCCGGATTCGGGCACCACCGCGCCACCGGTGGTCTCTCCGTGCCCGACGCGCTGCGCGGCACGCCGACCGTGTTGTTGATCGCGCTGCCCGCGCTGGCGGGCATCGGCCTGGCCTGGCAGCAAGCGGTGAACGGCAAGGTGGGCGCGGTCGGCGGAGCCATGTCGGCGGCGATGGTCAATTTCTGCGTCGGCCTGGCCGCGCTGCTCGTCATCGAGGCCGTGGTCATCGCGACTTCGGGCGGCCCGGCCGCATTCCCGACCGAGCCTTGGCTCTACACCGGCGGTTTCATCGGCGTCGCCTTCATCGCCCTCGCCGCCCTGGCGGTGCGGTGGATCGGCGTGCTGCTGCTCGGGCTCACCTCGGTGGCGGGACAGTTGCTGGCCTCCGTTGTCCTCGACGTGCTCACGCCGACCAGCGCGGGCTTGTCCGCCACCGCGATCGTCGGCTGTGTGCTGACGTTGGTCGCCGTCGCCATCGCGACTCGGTCGCAGTCCTGAGGACACTCGCCCGACATTCATGTTCGAAGTGCATGAATGTGGGAGGGTGCGCTCATGCTGATCGAATACGGGGTGTGGGTTTCGCGGCTGGGACTGACTGTCGTCTTCGCGCTGTCGGCCTGGGGCAAGCTGACGGATCGCGGCGCGGCACGGCAGGCGGTGAGCGATTTCGGGGTGCCGCTGCGCTGGGTGCCCGCGGTGGCCTGGGGGTTGCCGATCGCCGAGGCGATGATCGCGGTCGGTGTGCTGTTTCCATGGGTTTGCGGCCCGGCGGCGCTGGCGGCGCTGCTGCTGCTCGCCGTGTTCACCGTGGCGATCACGCGCTTGCTGCGGCGAGGTGAGCATCCTTCCTGTTCCTGTTTCGGTGCTGCGAGCGCGGCGCCGATCGGACCGAGGACGCTGGTGCGCAATGCTCTTCTCGCGGCGCTCGCCGTGGTTGTCGGCATCGGCGCGCAGACACATCCGCGCGTTCCGATGGGCCTGCCCGCCGACAACGCGGTCGGCTGCGCGGTTGTCGCCGCAGTGGTCGCGGTGCTGGTCTGGTTGACAGGCCAGCTGCGTGCCCTGCGCCGCCGAGTGGACGAGCAGGCGTTGTCCACGCTGGGTGCTGAGGGCTTGCCCGTCGGTGCGGTGGCGCCGGAGTTCGAACTGTTCGGCCCCGAGGGAACGAAGACCACGCTCGAGGATCTCTTGGCCTCGGCGAGGTCGGTGCTGCTGGTCTTCGTGCACCCCGGCTGCGAGCTGTGCGCGGCGCTGGCACGGGAACTGCCCCGCTGGCGTGCGCGAACCGGTGACGCCCTCGAGATCGTCGCGGTCGGCAACGGCGATGCCGCCGAGCAGGCCGCGTGGGGAGCCGAGCACGGGTTGGGCGACATTCCCTCGCTCGTGCAGCAGGGCAACGAGGCCGCTCTGCGTTACCGGGTGCGCGGTACGCCGTCCGCCGTGCTGATCGATCCCGAGGGACGTGTCGCCGCGCCGGTGGCCAGAGGGGGCATCGCGATCCGCGAGTTGATCAGCACGGTGCGGGCAGCGCCGCGCAAGCCGGCGCGCGACAAGATCCCGGCCGGGGCCGCGCGTTAGTTTCGGGGCGTACCTCTTTTCTGCCGCCGAGACCGACCCGAGCCCGGTTATCTACTGGTTAGCAAATTTCTAGCAAATCTACGGTGATGCGCCGATAGGATCGAACCGCACCGGTGCGGATTCGCCATCCAACCAACACGACCCATCGACAAGAGGGGAAGACATGGCGCTCTTCGCATTCACCGACTACTCCGGCAAAGAGTTCATCATCCAGCTCACCAACGAGCAGCGGATCGCTGAAGCACGCCGCATCCTGTCGGGTGACGAGCAGATGTCCGTCCACGTCATGGGCCGGATCCGGAAGATGCCCGCCCCCTACAACCCGGGTTGGGACTTCCATCTGGACCCCGACACCATCACCTTCTTCACCATGGCGATCGAGGTTTGCGACGCCAGCATCATGTACGTGAACGATCACCTGGACGAGGCGTGCGGCGCGTTTCTGCCGGGCTGCTTCTGGTGTCCGTGGTCGTCGAAGCTGACCCGCGAGGTCGCCGACCGGTAATCGGCTGGCAAACGCTTCCGGCCGGCGTGTGAACGCCGGCCGGAAGTCTCGGATTCAGTCCAACTTGCGCGAGCGCAATTCGTGGCCCTTGGACGTCTTGCACCGTCCCGACTCCAGGTCCCACTGCCAGCCGTGCAGGTTGCAGGTCAGCGTGTTGCCTTCGACCACACCGAACTTCGACAGGTCCGCCTTCAGGTGCGGGCACCGCCGCTGCACCTCCCAGCCGCTGAGTTCGGTGGAGGCGGAGTCGTCGTGCGCCTCGGAGAACCAGCCGTCGGCGTAGGCGATCCGCTCGTCGGTGAGGCATTTGAAGAAGGTGTAGAGGAACTCGTTGTATCCGCCGATGCGCCAGGCCTGGAAGCGGGTGGACAGGAAGATGGTGTTCACCCAGTCGGGCTCCCGGTCGCGCAGCACCGTGCGCACCAGCTCCGGCGCGATGCGGAAGCCGTAGCGGTAGCGCCCCTCGCCTTCGATCGGCTCGCGCACCGTGCGCTTGGGGAAGTCCAGCACGACGGTCTCCTCGCCGATCACCAAGCCGACCGGGTAGCCGATGCCGTCGCAGATCACGTCGCTCTGGGCCATGATCGGCTCGAACACTTTGCGCAGCGGCTCCAGCAGCGAGCCATCGCCGCGCTCCCAGGTCGCCTTCTCGGCCTCCAGTACCGGGGCGAGGCGCTGGGCCATCCGTTCGATGTACTCGGCCTTGTTGTCGTAGATCTCGGCGGGATCGCTCGGGTGGGTCAAGGTCAGCTCGGCGCCGCGCACGTCCGCGACCGAGCCGGGGATCATCAGGATCCCGCCCCCGTTGCCGTGGATCTCCATCTGCTCCAGGAACACCTTCTGGTCGGGGAAGATGTTGCCTTCGTCACCGCGATCGTCGTTGAGGTAGCGCAACTCGTCGTCCAGGAACACCGGCGGACCCGCCGACGGCACCACCCAAGTCGCGCCGACCTGCTCGATGTAGCTGCGGGCCCGGTCCATGCCGCGCTGACGCTTCTGCTTGCCGAAGTTCGACTTGGTGCGGGCCGGGATGTCGTAGACCATCGGGTACCAGATCGCGCCCGAGTACTGCAGCAGGTGGATGTCGACGTGGCCGAAGGCGTCCTGCAGCACGTCCATGTCGACCGGGCGGGCGTCGTTCATGTTGAAGCAGGTGGTCTCGCCGTCGGAGACCACGAGCCCGGAGTCGCCGATCGGGCCGTCGGCGGGCGCGCGCAGCGCGATGATCATGACGTCCAGGTCCCCGCCGGGGCCGGTCACCGTGTGCTTGACCGAGTCCTCGGTCTCGAAGAACTTGTGGAAGCCCAGCTGCTCGAGCTCCCGGCGCAGATCCGGCACGGGATAGTCCGGCAGCAGCACGGTCGCGTCCTTGTTCACGTGCTCGGCCAGCGTCTTCGCGTCGAAATGGTCGCGGTGCAGGTGCGAGACGTAGAGGAAGTCGCATGCGCCCAGCTCGTCCCAGTCCAGCTGGGTGTTGTCGGGGAACGGGAACCAGGAACCGAAGTACGCGGGGTTCACCCAGGGATCGCAAAGGATCGACCCGGCCGCGGTGCGGATGTGGAATCCGGCGTGTCCGACGCTGGTGATCTGCACTAGCTGCTCCTCCTGCTGTTTACCAGCCAACCAGGGTAGTAGTTACGGCGAGACATCGCCGATGCAGTAGCCGTCCGTCCCGGAGCGCAAGGTGAAGGTGCGGGTCTGCGTCACACCGGAGGAGTTGGTCACCGGCACGAGCACCGCGATGTAGTCGGTGTTCACCTGCTCCGACCGGATCTGCTGGTCGGCGAACTCGGCGGCCCCGGTGAGCACGCCCTGGTTGTTCGCCAGCGGCGCGGGGCTCGGACGCCCGGTGCCCTTGGGATCCCAGGACGCCGGGGACGCCTTACAGATCAGAGGGTAGTCGCCTTCTTTGTCGGCGGGGTCGAGCGGAGTGCCGACGAAGCGGGAGAGGTACCGGCGCACGGTGTGCCGGGCGTCGGCGTCGTTGTAGGTGATCTCCGCACCGGCCGTCGCGACGCGCGGGCAGGCGTAGCCGGTCTCGATCTCGGCGCGCTGGACGGCGACGGTGGTGGTCGGGCTCTTCCAGACGACGGCGTCCTCGCCCGCCGTGCCGGGCTGGGCCAACGCGGTGAGGACGGCCTGCTGGTCTCCGTACATCTCGGCGACGTTCCTGGGCGCGATGGTCCAGCACTTGTCCTGCATCTCGGCGATGGTGTGCGAGCGGAGGTCGGCCGCCCAGCGCCGCATCGCCGGGGCGGCGGCAGGCACCCCCGCGACCGCGCCGACCGCCGGAGCGTCGGCGGGAACCGGCGGAAGCGCGGAGGTGCTCGGCGGGGGTGCGGCCGGGACGGCGGCCGGCGGTGTCGTGCGAACGGCCGCCTGCGGCGGGGTCTCCTCCGGAATGCCGACGACGGAATCGCATCCGGTCAGCGCGATCGCCGCGATCAGGGCGGAGCCGCAGGCCAGCGCGGCGCGGGTCGCTCGCCCGGCCCGGTTCCGCTCGCGTGCTGCACTGCGGTCGTACTCGCGCGGTACCGATCGGGCGCGTTCCACTTCGACGATCCTCTTCTCTCCGGACGTGCGGTCGGGGCTGCTCATGCGTCCTCGCTCCGGCGCGGCGCGCGGCGGCGGCGAACTGCCGATGGGGACGAGCAGCGACTACGCTAGCGGACTTGTGGAACCCGTCTACCGGACGATCATCGGCCTCGCCCGTACCGTCTTCTTCATCGAAGGTCTGAAGTTCACCGTCAAGGGCGATGAACACATTCCCGCCCGAGGTGGCGCCGTGCTGGCGGTGAACCACACCGGCTACATGGACTTCACCTACGCGGGCCTGCCGGTGCGCACCCCGAAGCGCTACGTCCGGTTCATGGCCAAGAAGGAGGTCTTCGACGACAAGATCTCCGGCCCGATCATGCGCGCGCTCAAGCACATCCCCGTCGACCGTTCGGCGGGCGCGGATTCCTACAAGGCCGCTGTGGACTATCTGCGCCGTGGCGAGCTGGTCGGGGTGTACCCCGAGGCGACGATCAGCCGCAGTTTCGAGATCAAGGAATTCAAGTCCGGCGCGGCGCGCATGGCCATCGAGGCGGAGGTGCCGATCATTCCGATCGTCATCTGGGGCGCGCAGCGGGTCTGGACGAAGGGGTTCCCGAAGCGGCTGGGCCGCACCAACACGCCCATCTCGATCGCGGTCGGCGAGCCGATCCAGCCGTTCGAGCCCGCCGCCGAACTCACCGCCAAGCTCCGCTCGACCATGCAGGAAATGCTGGCCGACCTGCAGAAGGACTATGTGCACGAGCCCGGCGCGTACTGGGTTCCGGCCCGGCTCGGCGGCAGCGCTCCTACCCTGGAAGAGGCGGACGCGATGGACGCCGCCGAAGCCGAGGCGAAGGCCGCGCGCAAGAACGCGGCGGGGCAGTAGCGGGAGGTGCGATGGCGCGCGAACCGGTTTACGACATTCTCACCGGATTGGCCCGCGCCATCTTCTTCGCGCAGGGTCTGCGCCTCGATATCCAGGGCAGGCAGCACATTCCGCGTTCCGGCGGCGCGGTGCTGGCGGTGAATCACACGGCTTATCTGGATTTCATGGAAGTCGGACTGGTCGGGCGCAAGTCCGGCCGCAACGTCCGGTTCATGATGAAGGCCGAACTGGAACACGGCATCGTCGGCTTTCTCATGAAGCACTGCAAGGCGATCGGCGTCGATCGCACGGCCGGAGCCGAGTCGTACGCCCGCGCGGTGACCGCTTTGCGCGAGGGCGAGGTGGTCGTGGTCTATCCCGAGGCGACGATCAGCCGCAGCTTCGAGTTGAAGGAATTCAAGTCCGGTGCGGCGCGCATGGCGGTCGAAGCCGGGGTCCCGATCGTTCCCCTGGTCATCTGGGGCGCTCATCGGATCTGGACCAAGGACATCCCCAAGCAGTTGGGCCGCCATAATTTTCCGGTCACCATCCGGATCGGCGCACCGATCCCACCCGATGAACCGGCCGAGAAACTCACCGCCACCTTGCGGACGCGGATGGGTGAGCTTTTGGACCTCGCTCAACGCGACTATCCGATGGTGGAGGGCGCCCGCTGGGTCCCCGCACGGCTCGGTGGAACCGCCCCGACTCTCGCGGAGGCGGCTGTGCTGGAACGCGAGGAGATGGAGAGGCGGCGGCGCGCGAAGGCGCGGTGACGGCGCTGTACCCGCCACGCTGCCGTGTCACGAGGTCGGGCAAGGACCTCGTGACACGTCGTAGGGCGGCACTCGATCAGGCCGCGTCGAGCGCTGCGGTGATCTTGCGGACCATCTCGGCCGGGACGGGGCTGGGCGCGCCCTTGTGGGATCCGGCGGCTGCGTCGATGGCGACGAGGACGGTGCTGCGGAAGTTGTCGGCCTCGGCCGGGTCCTGATTCGCGAGCAGCCTCATCGCCGCGGTCAGGGCAGGCAGCACATGGTCGGCGAGTTCGGCGACGTTCTTGCCGTTCAGGGTGATGTCCTTGGACTTCGCGGCGAGTACGTGCCCGACCAGGCCGGTTGCCGACGACAGGGCGATGCTGCCGTGCGTGGCGGCCTTGTGGGGCGAGCCGGTGGCGTCGGCGGCGGCCGTGAGCGATACGGCGCCGTAGGCGGCGGTGCGGACGGTGGCCTTGTCCTGGTCGGTCAGGGTGATGGACATGGTGGTGTGCTCCTTCGAGATGTGGGGGGGGGGTCGGCGGGCCGGTCAGTGTCTCGGCGAGCCGTGCTGGTCTCCGGCCGGTGCGGTCTGGCGGACGGCATCGGCGATGGCGCGGAAGTCCTTGCGCAGGATCGCGCCGTGGTTGCCGGCGACCTTCGCGCCGATCCGGATGTTCGGATTGCGGGCGCACACGCCGTCCAGGCTGGTGCGGATTCGCTCTTGCTCGTCGCCACGGCTTCCGAACGACGTCCCCGAAGCAACCACATACCGCACCGGAACAGTGCTGCGGTCCAGCAGGGGACCCAATTCGCGCTCACGGGAGAGCTTGCCGAGCTCGATGTTGCTCTCGGCCATCTGTTCGGCGGTCATCCGCGGGGTCAGACCGGTCGGGCGCAGCAGCGGCGTGAACCAGCTCAGCCGCTTGAACAGCTTGCGGATCCGCTGCTCCATGGCCTCGTCGAGCCAGTCGTACGGGAACGCGCCGTCGACCAGCACCGCGCCCATGGCACGGTCCGGATTCCGGTCGGCCCAGTGCGCCGCGACGACTGCCCCGTAGGACCAGCCCACCAACAGCGCCCGGTGCACCCCTCTGGCCGCCGAGACCGCATCGACGTCCCGGACGGCGGCGTCGAAGGAGTAGTCCGCCGAACGCCGGGATTTGCCGCGGGCGCGCTCGTCGAAGGTGATGTGCCGGTAGGCGGGGCCGAGCTCGGCGATGACCCGCCGCCAGTAGCCCTGAGTGGCGAACTGGCCATTGCAGTAGATCACGGGGATACCGGGACCGCCGGTGTCGGTGACCGCCAGGGCGGTATCGTCCACCGGCACCGTGCCGCTCCACTTCGAAGCGGGGGCCGGGTTGCTGTTCTTCGTCATGGCAACAACTCTCGGTGTCCGGCCTGACACCGCCCTGACACCCGCCTGATACGGCCACTGACACCGTGTTTCGCGGCGACGGTTGTGTTCAGCCCAGATCGGGTGCGTTCTCGACCGCCCTACGCGAGCGGCGGTCGGAACATCCGACTACCGCCCGGTCCGCAGGGCCTTCAGTACGCTCCGTCACCCCGGGCCACCACACCGACCGTGCGCGCGATCAGCCGCAGGTCCATCCGCATGGACACGTTCTCCACGTAGGACAGATCGAGCCGCACGGCGTCTTCGAGCGGAAGGTCCGACCGGCCACTGACCTGCCACAAGCCGGTCAGCCCCGGCTTCACGAGCAGGCGTCGGCGCATCATGTGGTCGTAGGTGTCGACTTCTCGCCGCACTTGCGGTCGCGGCCCGACCACGCTCATGTCGCCGCGCAGCACGTTGAGGAACTGCGGCAGCTCGTCGAGACTGTACTTGCGCAGGAATCGTCCGACCGGCGTGACGCGGGGATCGATCTTCATCTTGAAGAAGACCGGATTTGCACCCTGCTGTGCGATCAAAGCTTCGGCATATCGGTCGGCATCGTCGTGCATACTGCGAAACTTGATCATGCGGAAGGGCAGGCCGTATCGGCCGATGCGTTCGGACAGGTAGAAGACCGGGCCGCGGCTGGTGGTCTTCACCGCGATCGCGATCACGAGGAACACCGGCAGCAGCAGTAGCAGGCACATCGTCGCGAAGACGATGTCGAAGGCCGTTTTGCTGACCGACCGAGCCCGCTCGTACTGCGGTTCGGCGATGTGCATCATCGGCATTCCCGCGACCTGCCGATTGGTGAGCCGGGATATGGCGATGTCGACCGCCCCTGGCGCCAGCATGAACTCGACTCCCAGCGCATCCAGTTCCCAGGCGAGCCTGCGCAACTCGGTCGGACCGAGATGCCGGGTCGGACCGATGGCGACGGTGTCGGCGTGGGTGTGCAGGACCGCCCGCAGCACGGCGCTGTCGTCGCCGACGACCGCGACCGTGCCGCCGGTGAACGCCAGCGGCGCATCTCCTGGTTGCCCACCCGGCACGCAGGCGCCGACAACGTTGTACCCGGCGCCCGGGTCTGTGGCGAACGCCGCGGATATCGCCGCGGCCGCTTCGGCCGTACCGACCACGAGTACGGCCGAACGATAGCGTCCCCGGCGGCGTGCCCTGGCAAGCTGGTGGCGCCACCACAGTCGTCCACCGACCACCGCGAGTACGCCCGCCGGAAAGGCGATCGCGAGATACCCTCGGGCGAACTTGATTTCGAGTGCCAGTGACGTGAATGCCAGTACGCCGAACAGGTGCATCGTCGCCGACATCAGCCGCCGGAATTCCTCGACACCGCTGCCGACCAGCTGCGGCGCACGGCTGCCCGCACTACCGAGGATCGCGAACCAGCCCGCGACCAGCGCCCCGGACACCATCGTGTAACCGACCCGGTACGGCCCTTCCCAGGCCAGCGGCGGAGCGCCGCCCTCATTGAAACGGATCAGCTGCGCACTCCCCACGGCGATGGATACGGCGGCGAAATCGGTGATGGCGAGGCGGCGTACGTACTCCGATCGCCAGGCCTTACGGGTCGAGACGGTAACCGGGGTAACCGTGAGGGATCGTGGGATTTCGGCGGTCCCATGCCATTCCGGGACAGCCTTGGATTTCATCAAGAGAACACCCCTCCTGGGGCAACGGTGGAATTGCTACCCGATCCGAGGATCGGCTGTCCCGGCAGCGTCCCGACCGCCTCTACCGAGCGCTTCCTCGGCACTTGATCGGCAAGTGTCACAACATTTCTCGCCGGTCAGAAGGTGTGCGCGAGGCAGCGTGATCGGGATGTTAACTGATGCGAATCCACCCAGCGACCCATTGTGATGCGCGTTTGGAATAACACCACGAGTTCGAATATGAAATGTGCCCTATATCACAGTTAGTAACGCGGATGTGTAACCCGGCCGATATTGCCGTCGGTACGCTGAAGGTCGCAAACAGGTGCGGTCGGTACTACGAATGACGTTCTCGTCGCGCGCATCTCGTGATACGCCGGGCAGCTTCTGCTTCCGTGTGCCGCGACAGGCGTTCCGGCGGGCCGGGGCGTTTCGAGCAAAGGATCGGATCTGTGCGCTGTCGACTCTGTGACTCCGACAGGCTGTCCAGCATTCTGGACCTCGGCGCCACACCGCCGTGCGAATCGTTCCTCACCGCCGATCAGCTCGACCTGCCCGAGCCGACCTATCCCTTGCACCTCCGGGTGTGCGCCGACTGCCTGCTACTGCAGATTCCGGCGCTGATCACGCCGGAGGACACCTTCACCGAATACGCCTACTTCTCCTCCTACTCCGACAGCTGGGTCCGGCACGCGGGCGAGTTCGTCGACACCGCGACCGCACGGCTGGGGCTGGGTAGGAACTCCTTCGTGGTAGAGGTCGCCAGCAACGACGGCTACCTATTGCGCCACGTCGTCGACCGCGACATCCGATGCCTGGGCATCGAGCCATCGGCCAACGTCGGAGCGGCGGCTCGCGAGTCGGGCGTGCCCACCGAAACGGCCTTCCTCGACGAGGATTCCGCACGCCGCGTCCGTGCCGAACACGGCCCCGCGGATCTGGTGATCGCGAACAACGTCTACGCCCACATCCCGGATCTGCGCGGGTTCACTCGTGCGCTGCGCATCCTGCTGGCGGATGACGGCATGCTGACCATCGAAGTCCACCATGCGCTGAACTTGGTCGAGTTCGGTCAGTTCGACACCATCTACCACGAGCATTTCCAGTACTACACCGTGCTGTCGGCGCAGCGTGCGCTCGCTGTCGCCGGATTGACCGTGGTAGATGTCGATCGGCTACCGACGCACGGCGGATCGATCCGGCTGTGGGTGCGCCCCGACGCCGCCGCGGAGGCGGTGAGCGACCGGGTGCGGGTGGTGCTCGACCTCGAGCGCGCCGCCGGACTGCACTCGGTGGCCGGCTACACATCGCTGCGGGAGCGTGCCGAGTCGGTGCGGCACGAGTTGCTTCGGTTCCTGCTCGACTGCAGGCGCCAGCGCAAACGCGTCGCCGGATACGGTGCACCGGGCAAGGGCAACACACTGCTCAACTACTGCGGGATCCGACCTGACCTGCTCGAGTACACCGTCGACCGCAACCCCTACAAACACGGCAGATTCACACCGGGAACGCGAATCCCGATCCACCCGCCAGCCCGGCTCGACGCCGATCGCCCGGACGTGATCGTGGTGCTGCCTTGGAATCTCGAGTCCGAGATCACCGCACAGTTGCGGCATGTCGCCGAGTGGGGCGGTCGGCTCGCCTATCCCTTGCCCGAGCTGCACGTGATCGACCCGGCGTTCCCGGCTCGCACGGTGCAGGCCGGAGCCGAGTCGAAAGGAAACCGGCGCCGATGAAAGTCGTCTTGTTCTGCGGTGGCTACGGCATGCGCATGCGCGGAGGCAGCGATGACATGGTGCCCAAGCCGCTGCAACTCGTCGGCCCGCGCCCCTTGCTCTGGCATGTGATGCGGTACTACGCGCACTACGGCCACACCGAATTCATCTTGTGCCTCGGATACGGCGCCGAGCACATCAAGAATTTCTTCCTCACCTACCGGGAGTCGGCGTCCAACGACTTCGTGATCCGCAACGGCCGGGTCGAGTTGCTCGGCAGCGACATCGATGATTGGACGATCACCTTGGTCGATACCGGCGTGGAGTCGGCCATCGGGGAGCGCCTGCGCCGGGTGCGCGAGCATCTCGGCGACGACGAGCACTTCCTGGCCAACTATGCCGACGTCCTCACCGACGCTCCCCTGGACGAGATGATCACCCAGTTCCACGCTTCGGGGGCGGCGGCATCTCTCATGGTGGTGCCGCCGCAATCGTCGTTCCACTGCGTGGACCTCAGCCCTACCGGTGAGGTCAAGGACATCGTTCCCGTGGCGAATATGCCATTGTGGGAGAACGGCGGCTATTTCGTGCTCGGCCGGGAGATCTTCGACCTGCTGCCACCCGGCGGAGATCTGGTGGAGGACGCTTGCGGAGCGCTCGCAGGCCAGGGCCGGTTGTTCGGTTACCGCCACGACGGATTCTGGAAGCCGGCGGATACATTCAAGGAGCGCGCCGAACTCGACGCGGCCTACCACAGCGGACACCGGCCATGGATGGTGTGGGAGCCGTGATCGCGCTGTTTCCCCCGCGGCCCGCCGAGATCGCCCTGCTCGGCGCGCACTGCGATGACATCCCGATCGGCATGGGCGCCACGCTGTTGTCGCTGACCCGCGCCCATCCGAGTATGCGGGTGCGCGCGCTGGTCCTCTCCGGTGCGGGCACCGAGCGCGAAGAGGAGGAACGGGCGGCGCTCACCGCCTTCTGCGCCGGACGGACACCGGAGTTGACGGTGCTCGACGTCCCGGACGGACGAGCACCGGCGCACTGGGATCGGATCAAGACGGCCGTAGCGGAGTTTCGCCGGGCGGGTGAACCGGACCTGGTGTTCGCCCCGCAACCGGGCGACGCGCACCAAGATCACCGCACGCTCGCGGAGCTGGTGCCGACCGAGTTCCGCGACCACCTGATCCTCGGCTACGAGATCCTCAAGGCGGAGGTCGACACACCGGCGCCGACCGTGTTCCACCCGGTCGACGCGGAGCTGGTCCAGCGGAAGTCGCAACTGCTGCACCGGCATTACCCGTCCCAGACCGGTCGCGACTGGTTCGACGAAACCGCGTTCCTCGCCTCCGCGCGGATCCGCGGCGTGCAGTGCCGCACCGAGTACGCCGAAGCCTTCGTGGTGAACAAGGCCGTCATTCGATGGGAGAAGCAGTGACAACGATGCGAGTCCTGGTCACCGGGCATCAGGGATACCTGGGCACCGTCATGGTCCCGATACTGCGGGCCGCCGGGCACGAGGTCATCGGGCTCGACACCGGGTGGTTCGCCGACTGCCTGCTCGGCGAGTTCGCCGGTGACCCGGTGGGCCTGCGCCTCGATCTGCGATCGGTGGGGATCGAAGACCTTCGCGGCATCGATGCGGTCGTCCATCTCGCCGCGCTGTCCAATGATCCTTTGGGCGCGCTCGCGCCGGAAGTCACCCACGAGATCAACCATCGCGCCTCGGTGCGTCTGGCTCGGCTCGCGAAAGAAGCCGGTGTGTCACGGTTCCTGTACGCCTCCACCTGCTCGGTGTATGGGGCCGCCGGAGACGAGCTGGTGACCGAGTCGGCGCCGCTGCGGCCGATCACCCCGTATGCCGAGTCGAAGGTGCGGGTCGAAGACGACGTCGTGGCGCTGGCCGACGACCACTTCGTTCCGGTGTTCCTGCGCAACGCCACCGCGTTCGGATTCTCGCCTCGCCCCCGCGCTGACATCGTGCTCAACAATCTCGTCGGTCACGCCGTCCTCACCGGTGTGGTCAAGGTGCTCTCCGACGGCACGCCCTGGCGGCCGCTGGTCCACGCCCGCGACATCGCGGCAGCCTTCGAACGCTGCCTCACCGCACCGGCATCGGCCGTCGCCGGCCGGGCGTTCAACATCGGGACCGAGCGAAACAACCTCACCGTTGCCGAGATCGCCGAGTCGGTGGTGGCCACCGTGCCGGGGTCGCGGCTGCTGGTCACCGGCGAGACCGGGGCCGACCCACGCTCCTACCGGGTCGACTTCTCCGCCGCTCGCACGGTGCTCGGGTTCGAGGCGCGGTGGTCGGTGCCCGACGGCGCCGCCGAACTCTACCGTGAGTACACCGAACGCGGCCTCACCCAGGACGCCTTCTTCCAGCGATTCACGCGACTCACGTGGCTCCAGCGGCTGCGCGCGTCCGGCGCGCTGGACCCGCGGCTGTGTGCGGTCACCGCGCCGGCGACAGGGTAGCCCGCAGATGCTCCCATCGTCCGGCGTTCGCGTCGCGATCCGACATCACCGTCACCGGCAGCGGCCAGGCGATCGCCAAGTCCGGATCATCGAAGGCGACGCCGAGATCCTCGGCGGGATCGTGCGGCCGATCGATGCGGTAGCACACGTCGGCGGTGTCGGTGAGTGCTTGGAATCCGTGCAGGAATCCCGGCGGCACGTACAGGTGCCGGAACTCCTCGTCGTCGAGCCGGAACGCCTGCGTCCGGCCGAACGTCGGCGACGACGGCCGGATATCGACCAGCACGTCGTGCACCGCGCCGTGTGCGCAGCGGACCAGCTTGGCCTCGCCGCGCCCGGATCGGCCGTGCATGCCGCGCACCACCCCCCGGCGCGACCGGGACTGCGAGTCCTGCACAAAACTGGCGGAAATTCCCGGAATCCCCAGGTGAGAGTCGAATTCGGCGGCATCGAAGGTCCGGGTGAAAAGGCCCCGGTCGTCCCGGACGGGCGCTGGGATCAGCACCACCACGTCGGCCAGGTCGGTCTGCTCGATACGCACACCGGCATCGTGTCATGACCGGCCGCTGCCGCGCCTGCTCCGGCGCCGTTCTGCACACCGTCCTGGATCTCGGGACGGTGCCCGCGGCCGATGATTTCCCGCCCGCGGCACGACCGGTGACGCCGGCGGAGACCACGCATCAGCTGCGGATGGTGCGGTGTGCGCGATGCGAGCTGGCACAACTCGCCGAAGACGAGACCGTGGGGTCCGAACCCCGCGGAGTGGAGCCGCGGGCTCTCCGTGATCAGGCCGCTGACGCGATCGCGCGGGTCGACGCGGCCGGCCTGCTGCGCGGCGACACGGTCATCGAATTCGGCAGCCCGCACGGTGGTTCGTGGCTGCCGTTGCTGGCCGAGCGTGGCTGCGCGGAAGCCGACGCCGCGCAGGCGGAGCTGGTCCTGGACTGTTTCGGCATCATGCACGAACCCGACCAGCGTGCAGCCTTCGCCGCCCGCGCCGCGGCCGTCGCCCCGGGCGGATTGTTGCTGTTGCAGTACCACTCGCTCGCCGCCATCGTGGCACAGCGGCAGTGGAACGCGTTGCGCCACGGGCATTTCGCGTACTACTCCCTGCATGCGCTGAGCCTGGCGCTCACCGGCGCGGGCATGAGCGTGACCACCGCGTGGGAGTTCGACCTCTACGGCGGGACGGTGCTGGTGGCAGCTCGACGCGGGCCCGCAGCGCCCGACCGCACCGTGCGCGAGATCCTGTCCCGCGAACGCGAGATCATCACCCCGGAATCGCTGCGCCTGCTACAGCGGTTCGTGGACGATCACGTGCGCGCGCTGCGGACCTGGCTGATCGATGCGGCCGCAGCCGGGCAGCGAGTCTATGCCTACGGGGCGGCGTCCCGGGCGGTTGCCCTGCTGTCGCTGGCTGGTGCGCACCAGGGGCTTGTCGCAGGCGTCGCCGACGTCGCGCCCGCCAAGCAGGGACGCCGAATGCCCGGTACCGACATCCCGATCATCAGCCCACGGGAGCTGATCGAGTCAGCACCCGACCGGGTGCTGTTGACGCTGCCCGACCTGCTGGGTGAAGTGTCGTCCGGACTTCCGGAACTCGACGGTCGCTGGTTCCTCGACGATCCCCGCGGACCCAGAAAAGGAGGTGTGGACGACCGCCACACCCCCTGGGCCGCCCCCGGCCAGCAGTTCACGAGCGAAGGACAGCCGTACCGATGAACACCACCCCTCGGATACGCCGACACCGGCTGCACTGGCCGGCTGACTCGGTCGCACCGGCCACTGCGCTGATGATCGTGGCTGTCTTGCCGATGTGCGGCGGCACCGCCGCTGTCGACGGCACGAGCTCGACGGTGTGATCGACAGTGGACCCTACCGGACAGAAGCAACCGCGATCGTGCTCAGCGGCCTACCGTGGCCCGCGCTCGCACCCGCAGCCGCGTCCCCAACGCCCGGACCAGACGCAGATCACCGGCCAGCACGTCGGCCGGACGCACGAGATCCGGGTGATCGGCGCCCAGGCGATGATGGAATCGCAGCTGCTCGGTGAGCTTGCTACGGGTCGAGGTGCGACTGCACAGGTTGAACGAGGAGTTCCGCCACGCGGCAACGATGTCGCCGAGCCCGACGAAAGCGCCGCGGCTGCCGACGCGGGCGAACAGGTCCACATCCATCGGAAACACCAGGTCGCCGCGCAGTCCGCCGACGGCGTCGTAGTCGGTACGCCGGAACATGGCGGCCGCGGTGGGGCCGAAGTCGGCCGGTCCGCGACGCACGATCATCCGGGCCAGATGGCGGCTGCCGTGCCTGCCGACCAGCTGCGGCAGCCCAAGCCCCGTCTCGAGCATGTCGCCGGACTCGTCGATCACGTCGAACCTGCCCGCGCACAACGCGATCGCGTCGTCGTCGAACTCCGCCGACTGCGCGGTGAGGGCGCCGGGACGCAGGATGTCGTCGGCGCAGACCACCTTCACGAGGTCCCCGGTGGATTCCCGGATCGCCCGGTCCCAATTGGCGCCGATCGGCAGTACCCGATCGTTGCGCAGCACACGCACGCGCGGATCGCGCCGCGCTCGCGCGATGTCACCGGTGCGGTCGGTGCTCGCGTTGTCGAGGATCACGACTTCGAAATCGAGATCTTGGGCCAGCACCGAGTCCAGGGTCGCGGACAGAGTTCGTTCCGCGTTGTAGGCCGGCACGCACACCGACAGTTTCCGCATCCCAAGCCGCCCCTTTGCCAGAATCGCGATCGGACATTGCCTCGTAATTGCCGAAACTATGCCACATTTCACCGCGAGTTGGCATCTGCATTCGGAATTCCCAGTGCTGGATATCGGTTAACGCACCTCTGCGCGACCAGGATGAATCCGGCGTGCAGCCTTATACTTTCCGGCCGTGAACGAGTTCGGCAGACGACTTCACGGTGCGGCGAACGGGACGAAGGGATCGGGTCATGACGAGTGCGTCCGGCGCGGTGAAGGTGCACATGACCGGATCGGAATGGTTCGGCGCCGCGCCCGGCGGGCTGGGCCGATATTTCACGGACTTACACGGCGCTTTATCGGATATACCAGGGATTTCGATGTCGGCCGCCGCTTTCGGCCTGCCCGACCGGACGCATGCCGGGGCGCGATCCTGGGGGCCGGTCGGCGGGTCGACCCTGCGCCGCGCCCGCACCGCGTTCTGCGCTCGCGACGCATTGGACCCCGGCACGGTCGTGGATCGCCACTTCTGCCTCTACGGCCCGGCCGCCAGGGACGGGCGTGGTCGCCGGCTACCACTCGTCGTTCATTTCCACGGCCCGTGGGCGGCGGAAAGTCGAATGCACGGACAGCATCCCGTCGCAGCCTTCGCCAAATACCTCATCGAACGTATGCGATACGTTTGCGCGGATCGTTTCGTTGTGCTCTCGGAACACTTCCGCAACGTGCTGTGTGACGATTACCGCATCGCGCCCGATCGCATCGAGGTGATCGCGCCCGGGGTCGATCTCACCCGGTTCCGCCCCGCCCCGGTCCCCGCGTCTGCGCCGGTCGTGCTCTGTGTGCGTCGGCTGGAGCGCCGGATGGGGATCGATGTGTTGCTGCGCGCCTGGCCCGGGGTGCTCGCCGAACACCCGGAGGCTCGTCTGGTCATCGTCGGAACCGGCAGCGCCGAGGCGGATCTCCGGCGCGCAGCCACCGAGGGTGGGCTCGACGGCAGCGTCGAGTTCACCGGCCGGATTCCCGACCATGAGCTGGCCGCCCGCTACACCTCCGCCGCACTCACGGTGGTGCCGACCGTAGCCCTGGAGGGATTCGGCCTGATCGCCCTCGAGTCGCTCGCCGCGGGCCGGGCGCCGGTGGTCACCCGGTGCGGTGGTTTGCCCGACGCCGTGCAGGGCCTGGATCCGTCGCTGATCGTGCCGCCCGGCGACCCCACCGCGCTCGCGGCTCGGATCAGCGCGGCGATCGCGGGCTGTCGGCCCACACCGGCGCAATGCCGCGCCCACGCGGAGACTTTCAGCTGGCATGTCGCCGCCCGGCGGCACGCGGCGCTGTACCGGGAGCTCGTATGAGCGGACCCGCCGTCTTCCTCGGCCATACCGCCGCGCCCTCCGGAGCCGAATTGGCCACCCTGCGGCTGCTGCGCACACTGCGGACGCAGGGCACCGAAGTGGCGCTGGTGTGCACCGAGGACGGCCCGGTGATGGCTCGTGCCCGCGACGCGGGGATCGAGACTCGGGTCGTGACAGGCCGATTCGACAGCCGGGCGATGACCACCGCATCCGGCCCGTTGCGGCTGATCACCGGGTTTCTCGCGTTGCTGCGGCTGGGCTGGACGGTCGGTGGCGCGGTCCGCGAGCTGCGCGCTCGGGTATTGGTCGCGGAGAGCAGCAAAGCGCTCGTGCTGGGGGCGGTCGCGGCCCGCCGCGCGCGGGTGCCGCTCGTCTGGCAGGTCCACGACCGGGTGTCCCGGGACTACTTCGGCTTGCTCCCGGCCACCACGATCCGGCTGCTGGCCGCCCTGGTCTGCCGGGGACTGCTCGCCAACAGTCACGGCACCCGTGCCACGCTGCCCGCGCGTATCCCGGCGGCCGTCGCCTATCCGGGCGTCGCCCTGCCTGCCGCGCCGCCGTCGCCGCGCGGCCGCGCGGCCGCCGACGCGGTCGTAGTCGTCGTGGGACGGTTGAGCCCCTGGAAAGGCCAGGACGTATTCCTGCGAGCCCTGGCGGCGGTGCCGACCCGGCCTGCTGCGGTGTACCTCGTCGGCGGCACGTTCTTCGATGAACAGCCGTTTCGGCAGTACTTGGAACGACTCGCCGACGAACTCGGTCTGGCCGTGACCTTCACCGGTCACGTCGACGACCCCGACCGGTACCTCGCCGAGGCCGACGTGCTCGTGCACTGCTCGGTGCTGCCCGAGCCGTTCGGGCAGGTGGTCGTGGAGGGTATGGCCGCGGGCTGCGCGGTGATCGCGACGGTGCCCGGCGGCCCGGCCGAGATCATCGACGACGGGCGTACCGGCCGATTGGTTCCTGCCGGTGACGAAGCCGCCCTCACCGCGGCTCTCACCGAACTGCTCGGCGATCCGGCCGCACGCGCCCGGATCGCCGCCGCGGGCGCCGACCGCGCGCGCGACTTCGACATCCGCGCCACGGCACATGTGGTCACCCGCTTCCTCGACGAGGTGGCGCCGCCGTGACCGAACCCGATTACCTGGCCACGCTCACCACCGACGTCTTCCCCCGCGTCGAACTGCCCCCGCGCCCCCGCGGGGTGCACCGGCGCGCCGACGGGGCGCGCGGGCCGGGAGGCGGTGGCGCGCACAGCAAGCCGAGCCGGTTCGAGGTGCTCGGCGATATCGCCCTGGTGAGTTTCGGCAGATACGGTCAGTACATCGTCACGGTCGTGACCGTGCCGTTGATCGCCCGGGTGCTCGGCGCCAACGGCCTCGGCCTGCTCGCCATCGGCATGTCGGCCTACTTCATCGGTTCGCTTGTCGTGGATCTGGGAGTCACGCAGTTCCTGTCCGCCCGCGTGCCGGAGATCAACGCGCGCAAAGACACCCGCTTGCGGGAGATCAACCAGCTGCGCGGCGACTATCTGGCCATCCGGCTCACCACGGCGACGCTGTTCGGTGCCGCGCTCGCCGTAGCCTCGGCCGTGCGCGTGCCGGAAGCAGCGCAGATGGTGCTGCTCGGGCTGTTCGTCGGTGGCTTCTGGTCCCTGTCGGAGGACTGGCTGCTGATCGGTGAGGGACGATTCGGCACCTCCACCGCGTATCAGACCATCGGCCGACTGTGCTATCTCGGGCTGCTGGTCGGCTTGCTTCCCCAGCTGCCGAACTCGCACATCGCCCTGCTGTGCTTACTGCTGTCCTCCGTGCCGACGGTGGCGTTGACATGGTGGGACGCCTGGCGCCGGTACGGGTCGCCTGCTCGTCCTCGCTACTACGGCGTCGTGCTGCGCCGCAGCGTTCCGGTGTTCGTCTCCCGGTTGCTGGTCACCGGCTACGGCCAGGGCGCGGCGACGCTGTATTCGACCGTGCTCGACGCCATCTCGCTGGGGCTGTACTCGGCGGGCGACCGCCTGGTGCGCGCGGTCCAATCCCTGCTCGACGCCATCGGCTTCGCGCTGCTGCCACGGATGGCCCGGCGCGGCGACGACCACGGGTTCTGGCGGCACAGCCTGCAAGCGCTGGCCGTGACCGTCGCCGTCGCCGCACTCGCTTCGGTCGGCATCTGGCTGGCCGCGCCACTGCTCATCCGGCTGGTCTTCGGTACCGAGTTCGCCGCGTCCACCGGCCTGTTGCGGATCGAGGTGCTGATTCTGCCCGCCACGACGGTCACCTCCTTCATCACCACGGCCATCCTGCCGGTGCGCCAGGACACCACCGGCGTCCTGATCGGCGCGCTGCTGGGGACTCTCGTCGCCGCGGGCGCACTGGTGCTGACTGTGCGGACCCGCTCGGTGCACACCCTGGTCTACGGCCTGCTGGTGGCCGAAATCACCGTCGCCACCTGGCATTTGCTGCGGGTGCGCTTCCTGACGCGCCGGGATCGGGCCGAAGCCGACACCGTGCCGCTGCCGATCGTGCCCCGGAAGGAAATCCGACCATGAGAATTCTGTTCGTCGGCGACGACTGGCTCGGCAGCAACGCGCGTTCGCTGGCCGACGGCTTCCGTCAAGCCGGCCACGACGTGCTCGTGGTCGACTCCACACCGGTGACCCTTCCGGCCAGGCTGTCGCCGCCGTGGGTGTACGCGAAGGCGACCGGCCGACGCGACCGGCGCACAGTCGAACGGGTACACGCCGAGATCGAACGAAACGCTGCCACCTTCCGGCCCGAGATGCTGTTCGTGTTCAAGGGAATCCATCTGGACCAGCAGCGACTGCTCGACGTGCCCGCCGCGTTGCATGTGCACTACAGCCCTGACGACGTGTCCAATCCCGAGAACCTGACCGATGCCTACCTGGCCGCCGAACCCGGCTGGGACCTCATCGTCACCACCAAACAGCACAACGTGCCGGAGTTGCTGGCGCGTGGCGCCCGTGCCGCGGGCTTCGTGCTCAGCGCCTACGACCCGGCCTGGCATCATCCGGCGGCGCGCCGAGGCACAGGTGATCATCTGGTCGGCTTCATCGGAGTGTGCCGACCCGACCGACGCGCCGAACTGGTGTCGCTGGCACGCCGCTACGGACCGCGCATGCTGGTCCGCGGCCCCGGCTGGCGCCGGGTTCCTGAGTTGCGCGCCACCCGCGCCGTCGTCGGCGGCGCGGTGTACGGTCCGGAATACTCCGCGGCGGTCGCCCAGGTGACAGCCAATCTGGTGCTGCTCAACTCCGGCAACCGCGACACCCACACCTGCCGTACCTTCGAGGTGCCCGCGGCCGGTGGATTGTTCGTCGGTGAACGCACCGGCGAACACGCCGAGCTGTTGCGCGACACCGTCGAGTGCTTCCTGTTCGACGGCACCGACGAACTGGTCTCGATTCTCGATTGGGTGGCCGCCCACCCGGAGCGCGCGGCCGAGGTCGCGGCGGCCGGGCACCGGCGGATCACCGCCGAGGGGCATCGTTACGTGGATCGTGCCCGGCAGATCGTCGGCCTCGCCGCGGAGGTCGGGAACTGAACGCCTACACCGATATAGCCGCCGTCGCGGCTGCACTGGTCACCGTTGCGGCGGCCGCGCTGTGGGTTCCCGGCATCGCCCGCGTGTTCTTCATCGCGCAGGCCCTGTTCTGGTCGCTGTCCTACGTGGCGCGGCCGCTGGTGCTGCTCGCGGTGCTGCCCGATCCGCACTACGGCGACAACATCTCCGACCCCCGGCTGGCCGGACTGGGATACGACCGCGGGATCGGTCTGGTGCTCGACCACGTGGTGTTCGGCTTGTGGTGTTACGCGCTACTGGTGATCGGTTACGCGCTCTGGCGGCGGCGGCACCCCCCGAGCGCCGTCCCGGCCGCTGTCGAAGACCCCGACGTGATGCCCACGCTGATCGTGCTCTACGGGCTCGGACTGTTGGGCCGGGCGGCATCGGTGGCCACCGGATCGCTGGGCGCGGCCGGTGAGGTCAGCAGCGGCAACCCCCTGCTCAGCTTCGTCGCCACGTTCGCAGGGATCGCGGCGCTCGGAATGATCGTCTTCCTCCGGCCTGCACGGCCGCAGACCACGGCGCTGGCGCTCGGCGCGCTGTTCGCGGGCGAGCTGTACTGGTCGTCGGCCGTGCAGTCCAAGACACCGATCCTCGCCGCCGCACTCGCGCTGGCCGTGCGGTTTTCGATGCTCGGCTGGAACCGGCGCACCACGATCGGCGTGGTGCTGATCGGCGTGCTCGGCGTCGCCGGATTCGGCTGGCTGCAGTCGTTCAAGAACTCCGGCACGGCCGCGCTCGACGCGGCCCTCGTCGACTCCCGCTACCCGGAGAACGTCCGGCCGTTCCTGAGTATCCTGCGGCGCTTCGACCTGCTCGAAGCCGCCACCGACGCGTACTTCGTCGGCCCAGGGGGCTGGCTGTCGCCCGGCGAGGTTCTCCACCACGCGAGCCTGAGCCTGATCCCGGCGCAGGTACTCGGTATCGAGAAGCTCCAATCCGGTACGGCCTGGGCGATCGACGTGCGCGGCGCGTCGGTGGATATGAGCACCGTGTCGGTGTCCCTCGCGGAGGGCAACGTGAACGAAGGCTATCTGCTCGGCGGTGAGGTCGGCGTGCTCGTCGCCGTCGTGTTCACCTTCGGGCTGTTGCTCGCGTGGGAGCGCTCACTGTATTCGCGGTTCTTCCCGGTCCTGGTGCTGGGGCTCGCGATCACCGGCGCCTCCACCCTGTTCGAACGCGGGATTCTCGGCAGTTTCGAGAATCTCGGCAAGTTCGCCCAGTCGGCTGTGCTCGCCTGGTTCGTCCATCTGATCGTCACGGAATTCCGCCGCCGTCCGACGCCGCTCCCGTCACCGGCGCACGCTTCAGCAGTTACGAAGACATGAGGTCGCAGTCCATGGGTTTGATCGATATCTGGCATATCGTCCGGCGGCGGTGGATGCTGATCGCCGCCATCGCGCTGACCGTCACGGTGGCCGGCGTCTGGTACGCCTCCTCCCGCGCCGTGACGTACGTGGCCAGCAGCACGATGTACGTCTCGATGGCCACCGGCACCTCGGTCAACGACTCCTACCAGGGCGGTCTGGCGGCCCAGCAGCGCGTGCGGTCCTATCTCGAACTGGCCACCAGCGCCGCGGTCGCGGAGCGGGTCGTCCACGACCAAGGGCTGACGGAATCGCCGGACGAGTTCCGCGGGCGGATCACCGCCTCGTCGCCGCCCGCAAGCACGATCCTGGAGATCGCGGTCTCCGCGCCCACCGCGCAGCGGGCGCGTGATCTCACCGACGCCACGGTCGCCCAATTCCGGGCTCTGGTCGACAGTCTCGAATCCATCGAATCAGGCGCTGCTCCCGCCGCCCGCGTCTCGGTCGTCGACCGTGCCCGGTTACCGGCCGCTCCGGCAGGCCCCGGCACGAGCCGGTTCGTCGCCATGGGCTTGTTCGGTGGACTGCTGCTCGGCTTCGCGGCCGCATTTCTGCGCGAACGCACCGACCGGCGTATTCGCACCAGTAGCAACCTCGCCGAGGTCGCGCCGGTCCCGGTGGTCGCCGCCTTCGACCACGGAGAATCCACCTCCGAGGCGGCCCGGCGACTGCGTAATCACCTGCGGGGCGCCCAGATCATCGAATGCACCAGCCTCACCGACCGATCACTATCAAAGGTGGCGAACACCCTGGCGCTGGCCTTCGCCGATGCCGGTCATCCGGTGATCCTCGTCGACGCCGACACCTCCGGCGACGGAAGCTCCGGCACGGTGCCCGGTCCAGGCCTGACGACGCTGCTGCGCGGCGGTGTACCGCTGGACCGGGCGATCACCGAGGACTGGGGCGGGACCGGGGTCGCGGTGCTGCCGATCGGGCACATCGAGCCGGATACGTCCGACCTGATCGCCTCGGAACACTTCGCCCATCTCATCGCCGATCTGCGCGAGCGCTATTACCGCGTGATCATCGAGACCGCACCGGTCAGTCGTGCCGCCGACGCGGTCGCCGTCGCGCCGTTGTCCGATGCCATCCTCGGCGTCGCCGATCTCGGCAGACTCACCGAACCGCGGCTGCGTACCGCCCTGACCGCGTTCGGCACGTCCGGGCCGACCGGCGTGGTCGGCTACCACGCGCCCGGATCGGCGGCGGACCGACTGGTGGGATGGTTGAGGGTATGAGCGACGACATTCTCCGGCGGCGCCGCTTGCTCGCCGCGACTCTGGGTGCGGCGGCGGTACTTCCGATCACCGCCGCCTGCACCACAGCCGAGCCGGACGACCCGCAGTTCCGGTCGCCCACCACCGATGCGCCCGCGGCACGTAACGTCCGGGACTTCGGAGCCGTCGGAGACGGTATCGCCGACGACACCAAGGCTTTGGCCGCAGCCGTGGCCAAGGACCCGGACGAGCCGCTGGTGCTCTACCTGCCCGCCGGGCACTACCGGGTCGAGTCGATGCCCGATCTGCCGGACTACGCCACGATTCTCGGTGACGGCGCCGACGTCACCACGATCGTCTACGCGGGCGAGGGCACTCTGGTGCGGCTGCGCAAGCGCAGCCGGGTCCGTTTCGCCAGGCTGGGCATCTACACGACAGGTCCCGGCTCGACGGCGGTCGACCTGTCGGAATGCTTTCGCTGCTCCTTCGACGCGGTGGTACTGCGCGGCAACCACCTCAGCGACAACCATCCGCGGTACCTGACCCAGCGCGGAGTCGTGTTGCGCGACAACACCGGCGGCACCGCCTTCATCAACTGCGACATCAACAACTTCGGGATCGGACTGACCACATCCTGTATCCAGAACTACGTCACCTCCTCGAAGTTCACCAGTAATCACACCGGCGTCCTCGGCACCGGCAACGACCACAACGCCGGGCTGGCGCTCACCAACGTCGAATTCGTCTCCGACCAGAACCCGCTCACCACCCACCGGCACCTGCGGGTCGACGGCGCCGCCAACGACTGGTGGCTGACCAACGTGTGGTTCGAAGGAGCCGACGTCGCCGTGTCGGTCGGCGAGAACGGGCGCGGCGGGCCCGCGCAGTTCGGCATGGTCAACGCGAAGGTCGCGGCCCGTTCGGTCGGGCTCGAACTGAACTACTGCCGACAGCCGTATCTGGCGAACGTCATCTTCGACGCGGAGTCACAGCCGCCGGGCATCCCGGTGCGCGTGGATCCGGTCGGCTGTCCGGAAGGCACCGCGCTCGGATTGATCTCGGGGATCACCGACGACATTCCCGTCGAGACGTTTCCGGGCGGCTGGAACGTCATCGGCCGCAAGGGCATGCGCACTCCGCGGTTCACCGGCACCGTGGTGTCCCAAGCGGGACCGCACGGCGCGGACGTGTTCCAGGCACAGAGCAGCGACGGCGCCGTCCGCGCCGCGGTGACCGCCGACGGAACCTGGGTTTGCGAGCACGCCGACAACGGTCCAGTGCTCAAGGCGCCCGACGGCGGCTACTGGCGGCTCACGGTCTCCGACGACGGAAAGCTGGGCACGGTCGCGCTCGGCAGGAAGCGTCCCGGCGGATGACCCGACGACAGTACCGCCGTATCGAAACGCAGCCGACCATCACCGGTCCACTCGGAACGCCGGTGCGGTTGCGGCCGCCGCGCTTCGACGATTTCGCTGAGTGGCGGCGGATCCGGCTCCGTGACCGCGCGATCATGGAACCCTACTGGGTCAGCTCGGAGCAGGACTGGCCCGACCGCCACACCGCCCGCCACTGGGTGCGGGAATGCCTGGACAACTGGGCCGAGGCACGCGCCGTGCGGCGGGTGAGCATGGTCATCGAGGTGGCCGGGCGGTTCGCCGGACAGATCGAACTGGCCTCGATCGATGCGGCGGCGGGCAGCGCCGAACTCGGCATCTGGATCAGCTCCGCCGTCGCGCGCGGCGGTATCGGCGCTCTTGCCTTGACCATGATGACGGACTTCGGTTTCGACAGCCTCGGCCTCATGCGAATCACCGCACCGATCGCACCCGGCAACATCGCCGCGGCCAAGGTCGCGGCCACGGCGGGCCTGCGGTACGAAGCCCGGATGACCACCTATTTCGATGCCGGTGGCGCACGCCGCGACCACGAGCTGTGGGCGGTGACCCGCCCCGATCGGCCCGACCTCGGGTTCACCGCCGTCTACCTGGCCCGGCAGCGCCTCCACCCGACGACGACGCAACTGCCCGCCGCCCCCGCTGTCCCGCACGGGCCGCCCCGCGTGAGCATCGCAGCCGCGCGTCTGCGGTACCAGCTTTCCCGATTGCGCCGGGTGTTCAGGTGGTTGCGGGGCAGCGCCGCCGTCGCCCTCTCCGACTCCGATGAAAGCGGCGGGGTGCTGGTGCGGTCACGCCGTGTCTCCGATTTCCGGCAGCGCCGCGCGGCCCGTATCCGCAACCGGGCGACGCTGGCACGCGATCCGCACATGTCACCCGCCGCGTGGCTGCGCCGGCATTCCCTGCGCCACTGGCTGGCCGAACTCGCCGAAGCAAGGGCAGGCCTGCGTTCCGGGCCTGGGCTGACGCTGACGATTCTCGACGACGGCCGTTTCGTCGGGGAAGCCCGGCTGCACGGGCTGGACATGTTCGATCGCAATATCCGGCTCAGCGTCTGGACCGACGCGTCGGTTCGCCCGGAAACCCGCGCGAGCGTGCTCCGCCTACTGGTGCGCCATGCGACCGAACGGCTCGAGATTCTCCGCGTCGCCATCGCGATCCCCGTGTCCGACGTCGCCGCAGCGGCTGCGGTCGCCGCGGCCGGGTTCGCCGAGGAGGGACGGATGCGCGGACACCTCGATGTCTTCGGACCTCGCGGCGATCACGACCTCTGGGCGTACAGTCATCCGGCCCGCACGGCTGTCCCGGATGACGCGCCGGTCCGTGGGGAGCCGGTCCCGTGAGTTCGGCGACCGGGCGCGCCCCGGCGCACGACCACAACACCTCCGGCCGTCCCGCGACCTCCTCGACGCCGGAGCGTATCCCCGCCCGGCACTTCACCGGCACCGCTCTGCTGTACCGGCTTCCGCCGGTATCCTGCCCGCACCGCATACGGAGCACCAGATGACTCTGCACCCCGACCTCCCACCGCACCACGGGTTCGCCCGCAGCAATGCGCTGCAGCGTCGGCTGCACGAGCTGGTGCCGGGCGGCGCGCACACCTACGCCCGCGGAGCCGATCAATACCCCGAGCAGATGGCGCCGATATTGGTGCGCGGCAACGGATGCCGAGTCTGGGATGCCGACGGCAACCAGTACGTCGAATACGGGATGGGACTGCGTTCGGTCACCCTCGGCCACGCTTGTGCACCGGTTCTCGACGCCGTGACGACCACGATCGCCGACGGAGTGAACTTCAGCAGGCCGACCGAACTGGAACTGCTCGCGGCCGAGGACTTCCTGGACCTGGTCCCCGGTGCGGACATGGTCAAGTTCGCCAAGAACGGCTCCGATGCCACCACCGCCGCCGTCCGGCTGGCCAGGGCCGTGTCCGGTCGCCAGCGGATCGCCGTCTGCGAGCAGCCGTTCTTCTCGGTCGACGACTGGTTCATCGCGACGACACCGATGTCGGCGGGCATCCCCGCTCAGGTCGGCGCCGAAACCGTCCGGTTTCCCTACAACGACGTCGACGCCCTCGCCGTGGTCCTGGCGGGCGACACCGTGGCCGCGGTCGTCATGGAGGCGGCCACCGCGACCGCGGAACCCGAGCCAGGCTATCTCCAAGCCGTGCGCGCCCTGTGCGATCGGCACGGCACCCTGCTGGTGTTCGACGAGATGATCACCGGATTTCGCTGGGCCGCAGGCGGCGCACAGTCCGTCTACGGCGTAACTCCCGACCTGTCCTGCTGGGGCAAGGCCATGGGTAACGGATTCCCCATATCGGCGCTCGCCGGACGGCGCGAGTACCTGGAACGGGGCGGTCTGCGCACCGACGCCGACCGCGTGTTCCTGCTGTCCACCACGCACGGGCCGGAAACCAGTGGGCTGGCGGCCTTCCGCGCGGTCGCCGCGGCCTACCGGACCGGCGATCCGATCGCCCGAATGGAAGCGGCCGGCGCCGCACTGGCGACCGGGTTCACCGCGCTGGTAACCGAACTCGGGATCGGCGACCACCTCCGGGTCCGCGGTCGCTCCTCCTGCCTGATCTTCGAAACCCTCGATTCCCGCGGGAACCCATGCCAGGCGTTCCGCACGTTGTTCCTGCAAGAACTGCTGCAACGCGGAGTACTCGGGCAATCCTTCGTCACCTCGGCGGCACACGACCACGACGCGATCGCCGCCACCCTGTCGGCTTGCGCGGCCGCGGCCCAGGTGTACCGGACCGCTCTCGAACGCGGCACCGTCGATGGACTGCTGCGCGGACGATCGGTCGCTCCCGCGATTCGCCGCACCGCCGCGCCGCGGCAGATCGAAACGAGCACATCTCGATGACCACACCCCGCATCGCCATCGTCCACGAACGGTTCACCGAATTCGGCGGATCCGAAGCCGTCGTGGGCGAATTCGCCCGCACCTGGCCCGGTGCGGACATCTACGCCCCGATCGTCACGCCGGACGGAATCCGCCTGCCCGTCCGGCATGTCCACGACACCTGGCTCTCCCGCGCCCACACGGTGACCCGCGGTCGGCACGCCCCGCTGCTGCCGTTCGTCCCCCGTTCCCTGCGTCGTATGCCGTTGCGGGGCTATGACGCCGTGGTCGTCAGCCACCACTCGTTCGCCACTCAGGCCGCGTTGGCCACCGACGCGCCCGTGATCGCCTATGTGCACAGCCCCGCGCGATGGGCCTGGGATCGAGAGTTCCGCATCCGCGAAGCCGGCGGACGGACCGGCCAGTTCGCCCTCGGCGCCCTGGGCGCACTGGCCCGCCGCACCGAACTGCGGGCCGCGCCGCGCCTGACCCAGGTGATCGCCAACTCGACCGCCGTCGCCGACCGGATCCGCGACTGGTGGGGCCTGACCGCCACCGTGATCAATCCCCCCGTCGATGTCGACCGTTTCACCCCCGATCCCGCACGTGCCCGGGAGGACTTCTTTCTCTGCGCCGGTCGCCTCGTTCCCTACAAACGCGCCGATCTCGCCATACGAGCCGCGCAACTCGCCGGCGTGCGGCTGGTCGTGCTGGGCGCCGGTCGTTTCCGGCCTCAGCTCGAAGCCCTCGCCGGACCCGAGACAACTTTTCTGGGCGCCACCTCCACCGACGTCCTGCGGGACATGTACCAACGCTGCCGCGCCCTGCTCATGCCCGGCGTGGAAGATTTCGGCATCGTCCCGGTCGAAGCCATGGCCTGCGGTACCCCGGTGATCGCCATCGGCGCGGGCGGCGCGCTCGACACGGTACGACCGGGCACGACCGGCGAACACATCGCTCCGGGCGCCGATCCCGACGTCGTCACCCGCCTGGCGGCGGCGATGGCCGACTTCGACGCCGCCCGCTACGACCCGCGCATCGTCCGCGCCCACGCGGAAACGTTCGCACCAACCGCGTTTCGGGCACGGATGGCCGCGTGCGTCGCTCAGTAAGCGGCCCCCCAGCGAAGTACCGAACGCTGTTTGCTCGGCGAGCGTGATCTGCCCGGCCGCATGGTCGAGCGCGTCTGCTCACTCGTCGAGCCGGTCGTAGCAACGGCTGCCGTGACGTATCACAGGTTCTCCGGGATGGGAACGGATGCGCAGGGGGGCAACGTGTTCCGGGTCGATGATGGTCGGTATGGGCGGCATCGTCGACTTCGTTCGGGCCAGGCGCATCAGTGTGCATCCAGCTGTAGAGCGTCGGTGACCCGTGCGGGTGCTGTTGACGGCGAGTGGGTCGCGCGGCGACAGCGAGCCGATGTTGGGGCTCGCGCTGTGGTTGCGGGAATTCGGAGCGCGGGTGCGGGTGTGCACGCCACCGGATATCGCCCCGCGTTGCGCTGACCTGGGGGTGCCGATAGTGCCGCTGGGGCCGCTGAAGGCCGGTTCCCGAGCCGGGAGACCGTCGCGGGCTGAGCTGTCGCGATTTGTGACGGACTGGCCCAGAATGCAATTCGACACGATCGCCACTGCGGCCGCAGGATGCGACGTCGTGGTCGCGGCCGGCGTGACCCAGGTCGCGGCCCGGTCCGTCGCCGAGAAGCTCGGCATCCACTACCAGTATGTGAGCTATCAGCCGACCAGTCTGCCCTCGCCACATCACCCGCCGATGCCGCTGCCGGGCGATCGACCCGCACCGGAGGCGATCGACAACCAGTTGCTGTGGGAAATCGACACCCACGGTTGGAACGCACAGTTCGGCCACGCGCTCGATACCGGCCGGGCGGCGCTCGGGCTAGGGCCGGTAACCGATGTACGCGACCACGTCATCACCGAGAGTCCGTGGCTGGCCGCGGACCCGGTGCTGGGTCCATGGCCGCAATCGCCGCAACTGAACGTGGTGCAGACGGGTGCCTGGATCGTGTCCGACGAACGCGCCTTGCCCACCGACTTGTCGGCGTTCGTGGACGCGGGCACACCCCCGGTGTATGTCGGATTCGGCAGTATGCCGATGCGCAGCGAAATCGCCCGGGCGGCAATCGAGGCGATCCGCGCCCACGACCGCCGAGTCCTCCTTTCCAGCGGCTGGGCCGAGCTGGCCCTGATCGATGACCTGCCCGACTGCATGGCCATCGACGAGGTCAACCATCAAGCGCTGTTCGGCCGGGTCGCCGCCGTCATCCACCACGGCGGCGCGGGCACGACGACCGCCGCCGCCCGGGCGGGCGTGCCGCAAGTGGTGGTACCCCAGATGATGGACCAGCCGTACTGGGCACGCCGGGTGGTCGACCTCGGCATCGGCGCGGCGTGTGCGGAAGCCGACCCCAGCGCAGCGTCATTGTCCGCCGCCCTCGACATCGCATTGGCGTCTACCACCCGAGCGCGCGCGAATGAAGTGGGCGGCATGATCCGCTCGGACGGGGCGGCGGTGGCTGCGAAACTGCTGATCGACGGGATCAATTGAGTTTCGGCTCGTAGCCAGCGCGATTCCGCGAGTGCTCATTCAGGTCAGCATTCCCCGCACTTCGGCAATCCGCCGATCCAGCCGTGCCGAGTGCGCGGTGGCGGCAGCCTTCTCCGCCTGCCGGATGGTTGCGCGCGCTGCGTCCAGTTCACGCTTCCTCAGGAAAGACTCCGCGAGCCAGGTGCGGTAGAGGGCCACTTCGCGGGTTCGGTCGGCCGAGAGTTGCCCGATCGCGCGGGACAACAGTGGGCTCGCTTTGGCTGGTTCGCCCAGCTCGACGAAGCACCTGCCTGCCATCACGTCTATCTCGGTACGGTCCATCCAATACACCCACTCCGGCTCAGGAATGTCCGATGACCTGCGCTCATACGACTCGTCGACCGCATCGAGCGCTCGTTCGGCTCCTTCGCGATCACGCGACCGTGCGCATGCCCACGCCAAGCGATCGGTCAGCAAGGACCGGACCACCGGAGGTGCATCTATCGCTCCCTTGACGGCGGTACGTGCGAGCAGCGCGGCCTCACTGGGATTGCCGATATTGGCGATCTGATAGCTGAGGCTGGATAAAAGTTGCGCCGTCAATACGCGGTCTCCGGCATCATCGGCGGCCGATGCGCCGCTCAGGTACAGCCGCTGGGCGTCGTCATATCTACCTGCGTCGCCGGCCACCCACCCGGCGAGTTGTGCGAGCTCACCCGCGACTGTCAACAGCCGCTTGCCCACTCGTTCGGAATAGCTGCATTCCGTGATGACTTCCCGTGCGCTTTCGAACTCCTGCAATACCAAGGGGAACAAGTCCTCGCCACCGACACTGTCGTCCAGATGCCGAAGCTGGATCACACGGTGTTCCATTTCGGTCGCCAGCGATTCTCCGACGCGCCGACCAGTCGAGGCACGCGCCTTGGGTACGGGATCCGCCACCAGCCATTCGTGCGCGACTCGGATCGGGTCCGGTGATGGCGTCATGAGGGCACCAATCGGAATATTCAGTGCCCGTGAGTAGCCAATGATGTGCTCTTGCTTCACATCGCGCTGCCCGTTCTCCAACATGCCGAGCAGCGACTTGCTGTAGTTGGTCTTCGCCGCGAGCGCGGCCAGGCTGACGCCCCGGCTCAGCCGCGCAGTGCGGAGCAGAAATCCAGGATTCTCCATGGAGCCGACGCACCCCCGGTTCTGTGGACTCTTGTGGACTGTAAATCGATTCCGCGCCCCACCGATCGATCCGAGACTACTACGTACCGCCTGGTAGAGGCGGGTCCGAATCGTATGGGAGTGGGGGTTACGAATGGAAACGCGTGGAGATACACCGTTGTCGCGGTGCCGGTTCTATCGGCAGGAGTGCGGTCTGCCCGCTGTGGTCGACCCGCCGGAACTCGGGCGGATCGTCATGCGAGCGGGGTCGGTGTGGGCGATGACGATGCCTATTCGCCTCGGGCAGGCGGTGAAGGCGCACATGCACAACAGAAGCGTCCCGTTGGGACCGATTGTGGGACATCCGCGTTCGGGGCGCTGGACCTTCCTCATCCAGCCCGATCTGCCCGATGACGTGCGGTTGTTCGCCGAACTGTTCCGGCTGGACGTGTCGGTCGCGCGGACGGGAGCGACGATCGCGCTGCCTTCGCCAACCGCTGCGGTAGGCGCGATCCGGCACTGGATAGTGCCGCCGCGCACCGCCTTCCGCCCGTCAGGCAGGTTCGTAGTCGAAGCCATCCGGGCCTGGGCAGATCAGATGCCGCGTACTCGGCACAGGTCGGGGACAACTCATGTCGGATGACGAATTGCGCACGAGGCGGTTCCTCCGCGTCGATGAGTCGCGGTTCCGGCGCGCGCATGACAACCCACACTGGCCGGTATCCAGTCCCGCGAATGCCAGAAAGGCGCTGGAACTGCACTACGAATGCGACTACTCATCGTGCGCGACGCTCGTCGCGGCGGTGATAGCCAGCCGCGAGGACTACCGATACTTCCGCCGCACCGAAACGAACGCCGCCGGAGTCCAGAGCGATTGCGCGACGTCCACACCGGGACCAGGTGCGTGATGTGTGGCGATTCATCCATGAACCCATCGAACGACGTTCACGTGAGCGTATTCCTACACGGACTGCGAATGGATTTCGCCGCATGCGCCACGGCGGCGATGACCTTCGCACGGGAATGGCGGCACACCCATTACTCCGACGCGGTGGAGATCCTCCCGGACGGCGCACACGGCTTGCCCCGCCTCCCTTGTGAACGCTTGTATTGCGATCGTTCGCGCCCGATCAACGGAAGCGGGTGAGTGCGCGGCACGGAGACGGGGCGGGTACCTCACCTCGGAGGAACGAGGTCGGCGGCACGCCCATCAGGCTGCGGAAATCGGCTGTCATGTGGGACTGGTCGTAGTAGCCGGTGCCTGCCGCGATGTCGGCCCACGGTGTGTCTTCGGCTCGGGACAAGACGCGCCGGACGCGGTCGATGCGGGCGAAGTGTTTCGGGGAGACGCCGATTCCGGTGGTGAACAGGTTGCGGAGCTGGCGTTCGCTGACGGAGAGGCGTGTGGCGAGTTCCGGGACCGGGAGCGGGTGGGCGGCGGCGATGGTGGCTACGGCGGTGGCGAGCAGTCGGCGGTGGGCACGCTGGGCCGGATCGTCGGGGATGCGGCGCGGCAGTTCGTTCTCCAGGTACGGCACGACCTCGTCGTGCTCGAGTTCGATCAGCTCGGCGGCGAGGTGCGCGACCGGGCCGGGTAGGTCGTCCAGTCGCGCTACGCGATCGGTGAGGTCCGCCGCAGGGACTCCGAGCAGGGTGGGGACGGCACCGGGCGCGAGTCGAAGGCGCACGCAACCTGCGGGTTTGCTCGCGCGCGAGTAGCTGGCCTTCGTCTGCGGGCCGACGACGAGCGCGGCGCGGGTGGCTCCGGCATCTCCGTGTTCGGCGCGCAGCACGATCGTGGTGGCCGTCTGTGGAATGTGCGCGAACGGCTCGGAGAGGTCGAGCACGGTGGGGATGCGGCCGAGTTCGACCAGCCACGGCCGCAGCGACTCCGGTGCGGGTTCGGACGTCTCGACCAGATCGGCGGTCACGACGCGCGGCAGGGCGATCACCGGATCCACTGTAGGCAGTCGCGGCCGCGCCAGGTGTGCCGGAATTTCCTAGAGACCTGCGCGAACGCCCGGCACCGTGGTCCACATGATCGTGATCACGGGTGCGACCGGCACCATCGGCAGTGAAATCGTCCGGCAGTTGAGCGAGCGGGGGATATCGGTTCGCGCAGTCACCCGAAACCCGGACCGGGCGGAGGTGCCCGCCGGGGTAGAAGTGGTGCGCGGCGATTACACCGACCTCGCGTCCATGGCGAAGGCGATGGCCGGTGCGGAGGCCGCGTTCGTCGTCGGCGTGCTGGGCCCGGAATATGTGGAGGCCGACCGGGCACTCATCGCCACCGCGCGGGACGCGAAAGTTGCCAGGATCGTCAAACTTTCCGCCATCGGCACCGGCGATGCCGGACTCGGCCGAGTCGGAACCTGGCATTTGCCCGGTGAGCAAGCCGCACGCGAGAGCGGAGTCGACTGGACTATTCTGCGCCCCAGCGCTTTTGCCTCCAACACCCTGAGCTGGGCCGCCGCGATTCATGCCGGGCAGCCGGTGCCGAATATGACCGGCTCCGCCGCACAGGGTGTGATCGATCCTCGTGACGTCGCCGGTGTCGCCGCCGAAGCGCTGGTTTCCGCCGAGCACGCGGGCCGGATCTACACCCTCACCGGGCCGGAATTGCTCACCACGCACGATTTGGCCGCCACTTTGGCTACCGTGACCGGCCGGACGGTGGAGGTTGCCGACATTCCGGAAAACGAAGCGCGGCAACACATGCTCGCTTCCGGAATGTCCGCCGAATTCGCGGACGGTGCGCTTGCGGGGCAAGCCTATGTGCGTGCGGGACACAACGCGATCGTCACCGACGACGTGCGGCGGATACTCGGGCGGGCGCGAACTTTCGCCGAATGGGCTGCCGACAATGTGCGGGCATTCGATGCCGCGGTGCGCACGTCATAGGGTATATGTGATTGGCCTCACATCGAATTGCCGAACGCTGCCTGCTCGGCAAGGGTGACATGACTGGCCGCGTGGTCAGTGCGTTTACACGAAAAGGGGATTCGGATGCGTCGACGGGTCATGACGGTCTTGGTCGCGCTCGTAGCGGGAGGTTCGGCAGCGGCGTTCGGCGGGGCGAGTGCCTCGGCGGTCGCGGTGAATCCGTTCCCCGGTGGCACGGAGGTCTACTTCGACAACGGTGAATCCGCGGCGATCGCGAACCTGAACCTCGGACCGGTGCTGAGCCAGGTGGCCGTCGCATGGTCGCCCGGAGCGAAAGCGCTTCTCGGCGAAGGGATCACCGAGCACGCCCAATGGGCCGCCGAAACCCCGACCGGCGGGGTGTCGATCGAGGTCTACGGGGCATTCATCCAACCGTCGCTGGTCACCGTCACCACGCTGCGCGGCTGAGTTTTTTTCGTTTCGGAATTCGGTGTGCCAGAGGTATGCTCGCCCATGGCGTTATGCGCATGAGACCTCCTGGCGGATGCCCGGACGGGACGACACTACGTGTGCCGTCCCGTCCGGTGTTTCATCATCGTGCTCGGTTGCCCGCGGTTTCCGGGAACGCGTCCTGAGCGGCCATTTCCTGGGCGATCGCCGTCGCGAAGGCGTCCACGTCGGCCTCGGTGGTGTCGAACGAGCACATCCAACGGACCTCGCCGGTGCGCTCGTCCCAGGTGTGGAAGCGGAAGCGTTTCCGCAGCCGCTCGGCGACCTCCCGGGGCAGTATGGCGAAGACGGCGTTGGCCTGGACCGGCCGTACGATCTCGACACCCGGTACCAGGGCGACGGCCGTGGCCAGCCGGGCCGCCATCGCGTTGGCGTGCCGCGCGTTGCGTAGCCACAGGTCACCTTCCAGCAGCGCGACGAACTGCGCCGACACGTACCGCATCTTGGAGGCCAGCTGCAACGCGGCCTTGCGCAGGTACTGCACGCCGCGCACCGCGTCCGGGTCGAGCACCACGATCGCCTCACCGAGCATCAGGCCGTTCTTGGTGCCGCCGAACGACAGCACGTCCACCCCGGCGTCAGTGGTGAACGCGCGCGGCGGCAGGTCGAGCGCGGCGGCCGCGTTGGCCAGCCGAGCGCCGTCCACGTGCAGCAGCATGCCGCGCTCACGCGCCAGCGCGCCGATCGCCGCGATCTCACCGGGCGTGTAGAGGGTGCCGAGTTCGGTGCTCTGGGTGATGGAGACGACCTTGGGCTGGGCATGGTGCTGATCGCCGAAGCCCCATGCGTACCGGTCGAGCAACTCCGGCGTCAGCTTGCCGTCCGGAGTGGGCACCGGGATCACTTTCAGCCCGGCCACCTTCTCGGGTGCGCCGCACTCGTCCAGGTGGATGTGCGCGGACTCCGGGCAGATCACGGCGCTCCACCGGTCGCACATCGCCTGCAACCCGACCACGTTCGCGCCGCTGCCGTTGAAGACCGGATAGACCTCGGCACGCTCGCCGAAATGCCCTTTGATCAGCTCGCGTAGCCGGGCGGTGTGGACGTCCTCGCCGTAGGCCGGCTGATGTCCCTCGTTCGCGGCGGCCAGCGCCGCCATGATCTCCGGGTGTACAGAGGCGTTGTTGTCGCTGGCGAATCCGCGTAGCGGCTCGCTCTCGGTAGCGTTGTCGCTCACCGGTCCTCCGGTTCCGTGCTATCGGGCTGTCGTGCGGAAGCCACGCAACCGCAGGCTGTTGCTGACCACGAAGACCGAGGAGAACGCCATCGCGGCGCCCGCGAGCATCGGGTTCAGCAATCCCGCCATGGCCAGCGGGATCGCGGCCACGTTGTAGGCGAAGGCCCAGAACAGGTTGCCTTTGATCGTCGTGAGGGTGCGGCGGGACAGGCGGATCGCATCCGCCGCCGCCCGCAGGTCGCCGCGGACCAAGGTCAGATCGCCCGCCTCGATGGCCACGTCGGTGCCGGTGCCCATGGCCAGGCCCAGGTCGGCCTGGGCCAGTGCCGCGGCGTCGTTCACACCGTCGCCGACCATCGCGACCACTTTGCCCTCGGCCTGCAACCGCTTGACGGTGTCGACCTTGTCCTGCGGCAGCACCTCCGCGATCACCTCATCGATGCCGACTTGCGCGGCGATCGCGTCGGCGGCGGCCCGGTTGTCGCCGGTCAGCATGATCGGGGTGAGCCCGAGGGCGCGCAGCTGGGAAATCGCTTCGGCCGAGGTGGGTTTCACCGCGTCGGCCACCACGAGCACGCCGCGCGCCTCGCCGTCCCAGCCGACCGCGACGGCGGTCTTTCCTTCGGCTTCGGCCGCGCGCATCGCCCGGGTCAGGTCGTCGTCGAGATGCTGTGACCAGTCGGCGAGCAGCCGCGCGCGGCCGACGACCACCGCGTGCCCGTCTATCGTGCCCTGCACGCCCAGGCCCTCGACGTTCGCGAAATCCTCGACCGGCTTCAGCTCACCCACCCGCTCGCGGGCGCCCTTGGCGATGGCCTGGGCGATCGGGTGCTCGGAGGAATCCTCCAGCGCCCCGGCCAGTTCCAGAATCCGTTCGACCTGCTCACCCTCGGCCGCGACGACATCGAGCAGCGTCATCTTGCCCGCGGTGACGGTGCCGGTCTTGTCCAGCACGATCGTGTCCACCCGCCGGGTCGACTCCAGCACCTCGGGACCCTTGATCAGGATGCCCAGCTGCGCGCCGCGTCCCGTGCCGACCATCAGCGCGGTCGGCGTGGCCAGTCCGAGCGCGCACGGGCAGGCGATGATCAGCACTGCCACCGCGGCGGTGAACGCCGCGGCCACCGAACCGCCGGTGCCGAGCCAGAATCCGAGCGTCGCGACCGACAGCGCGATGACGATCGGCACGAAGATTCCGGAGATCCGGTCGGCCAGCCGTTGCGCCTGCGCCTTACCGGTCTGTGCGTCCTCGACGAGCTTCGCCATCTGCGCCAGCTGGGTGTCGGAACCGATCCTGGTGGCGCGCACCACGATCCGGCCGCCCACGTTGACGGTCGCGCCGACCACGGCGTCATCCGTGCCGACCTCGACCGGCACCGACTCACCGGTGAGCATCGAGGCGTCGACGGCCGAGGAACCTTCCACCACGACGCCGTCGGTGGCGATCTTCTCGCCCGGCCGCACCACGAACCGGTCGCCGACCGTCAGCTGCTCCACCGGAATGCGCAGCTCGGTTCCGTTGCGCAGAACCGAGACCTCCTTGGCTCCCAGCTCGAGCAGGGCACGCAGCGCCGCACCCGCCCGCCGTTTGGCGCGCGCCTCGAAGAAGCGTCCGGCCAGGATGAACGTGGTGACGCCCGCCGCGGCCTCCAGGTAGATGCTGCCGGTGCCGTCCATCCGGGAGATGGTGAACTCGAACGGGTGCGTCATGCCCGGCCTGCCCGCGGTGCCCCAGAACAAGGCGTACAGCGACCAGCCCAGTGCGGCCAGCGTTCCCATCGAGATCAGGGTGTCCATGGTCGCGGCGCCGTGGCGCAGATTGGTCCACGCCGCGCGGTGGAACGGCAGCGCGCCCCACACCACGACCGGCGCGGCCAAGGTCAGTGACAGCCACTGCCAGTTGGTGAACTGCAAGGCCGGGATCATCGCCATGGCGATCACCGGCACCGACAGCGCCACGGAGATCAGCAGTCGGGTGCGCAGGCTCGCCGCGGGATCTTCCTCGGCGGCGATTTCTTGTGGCTTCGGGGGCGCGGGCAGGGCGGCGGTGTAGCCCGCTTGTTCGACGGTGGCGATCAGGTCGTCGGGCGAGACGTCACCGGTGACGTCCACCCGGGCCTTCTCGGTGGCGTAGTTCACGGTCGCGGTGACGCCGTCGAGCTTGTTGAGTTTCTTCTCGATCCGGGCGGCGCAGGACGCGCAGGTCATTCCACCGATCACGAGTTCGACCTGCCCGGAGGGCTGCGGTTGTGTCGCGGTGGTCATCGTGGGTGCTCCGTTCTGTGCGGCGGTCGGCGGGTCAGTGCACGTGGCCGTCCGGCGCCTGCTGCTGACCAGTGTGTTCGTTGTGGCTCGAGGCGTCTACGGCGGGGGTACCCGGCGCGACGGCCAAGGTGAATTCGGCGGTGCGGACCACGCCCTCGTGCTGGAAGTCGAGGAACAGGCGGTAGTCGCCCGCGCTCGGCGCCGTGACGGCGAAGGTGATGCCGGGTCCGGCCGCGGTCACGCCGTCGCCGGGGTGGCCTTCCGGATGGACGTGCAGATAGCCCAGGTCGGCGGCGCGCAGGGCCACCAGATGGCCGTAAGCGCCGAGGTAGGGCTGTAGGTCGGTCACCGGCTTGCCCGCGCGGCTCACCGACAGCGTCACCTTGGAAGCCCGGCCGGGAACTACGGTGCCGTCCAGCGTCACGGTGTAGTCGCCGACGTTGGTGGTGGAGGTCGCAGCGGGCAGCTGCTGGGGGTCGTAGACGCCCGCCACCAGCAGGTCCGCGCCGAGTGTCAGGTTCTCGCCGCCCTGCGGAGTGAAGTCGGCGAACACGCGATAGTCACCGGCGCGGCTGAGGTCGAGCGGGACGCTCCAGGTCCCGTCGGCGCCGAGCACCGGGTGGACGTGCTGGAAGGCGGCCATATCGCGGCGCACGACGATCAGGTGCAGATCCTTCTCGTGGCTGCGCACGTAGCGGGTGACGGGCTTTCCGTCCCGGTCGAGGATGGTGAAGCGCAGCGGTACGTTCGCCGCGGCGGTGGCTCGGGTGGTGTCCAGCCGCAAGGTGTAGCCGCGGTCGGTCGCCATCATTCCTCCGGGTAGTGCGTGGTCCTCGCCTTGGGCGGTGCCGTGTGCGTTCGAGTCGTGGGCGGCGGGTTCGGTGGGCTCAGGCCCGATGGTCGCACCGGCCGCGAGGGCGATCCCGAAGACCGCGGCGAGGCCGAGGGCGAAACCGCCGAATTTGATGGTCGCGTTCATCGGAGTACTCCGTCCGTCAGCCCGCGACCGCGTAGCCGGCGCGAACCACCGCCGCGGCGAGTTCGGCGCGTTCGATCGGGGTCGCGCTATCGACGGTCACCAGTCCGTCGGCGAGGTCGACGGCCACCGACTCGACGCCGGAGATGCGGCCGATCTCGGTGCGGACCGATGCGGCGCAGCCGCCGCAGGTCATGCCGGTGACGGTCACGGTGGTGGTGCTCATGGTCGGTGTCCTCCTGCTGGTTCGTCTGCTTCTCGATTTCTACCCTACCCCCCTAGGGTATCTACATGTCAAGTCCGGAGCAGACGAAAGCCCGGCCCGCGACGAGTCGCGGACCGGGCTGTGTGGGTCGGGATCAGCGGTAGGTCACCAGCGCGACGGCGGGTGCCGAGACGACTTGCACATCGGCCGAGTCCGACACCTTGACGTGCAGGAATCCGCCCTCGATCGCGATGTGGACGTCATCGACGGTGCGTGCGGCCCGGCCCTCACGGTCCACCAGGGAGTAACCCTCGACCAGGACAACCTTGCTCGCGGGCCGCCATTTCGCTTCCATTCCCGTGCCTTTCGTCGGTGCCGCGGGCGGGAAGTCGAGTTCCGGCTCGGCGACATGGTTGAAGTAGTTGGACAAGACGTTCAATGCGACATGGCCGACGATCTCGCTCAGTTCGGCGTCGCTGACGCCACGGGCGCGCGCCGAGGCGAGCGCTGCGTCGTCGAGCCGGCCGCGGGAGCGGAGGACGTCACGGGCGACGCGCAGGATCGCGTCGGCGTGCGGGTCGTCGGCGCGCGCCGCGCGGGTGTCGACGATCGCCTGCTCGGTGAAACCCATCCGGTCGGCGCGCATGGTGTGCGCGGCGGTGCAGTAGTCGCAGCCGTTCTCGCTGGCGACCAGCAGGGCGAGTTGCTCGCGCAGTCGGGCGGAGAGCTTTCCCTTGGTCAGCGCGTCGCGCAGGTTCAGGTATCCGCGCAGGGTGGCGGGGCTGTTCGCCATGGCGGCGTAGAGATTCGGGACCCGGCCCAACTGGCGCTGTACCTCGGCGAGCAGATCGGCCTGCTCGGCGTCGGCGGAGTCGGTGGACACAAGGGGCAGGCGGGACATCGAAGCCTCCAGCTCGAACAAGATGGTACCGATAGGTTCCGAATCAAGACGGTACCGATTGTTTCCGTATTGGTCAAGTCGGATGGTACTGATCAGTTCCGTTCTGCTACCGTGGCGTTATGCCAACCCAGGCCAAGCAACGTTTGCTCACCACGGCGGAAGAACTGTTCTATGCCGAAGGCATTCGTGCCGTAGGCATCGATCGCCTGCTCCAGGAGTCCGGCGTCGGCCGGGCTTCCTTCTATCGCCACTTCGCGAGCAAGGACGACTTGGTCGTCGCTGTGCTGGAGGATCGCGACCGCCGGTGGCTGGACTGGCTGCGCGAATCGGTCGAACAGACCGTCGACCCGGCCGCCCGTCCGCTCGCGGTCTTCGACGCTCTGGCCGAACGGTTCGCCCGCAACGACTTTCGCGGCTGCGCGTTCATCAACACCATGGTCGAGGTGGCCGATCGCGAGAGTGCTGCCCATCAGGTCGCCGATCGGCACAAGCGCCGCGTGATCGAGTACTTGAACGAACTGCTCAGCGAGGCGGGGAGGTCCGACGCCGCGGAACTGGCCGCCGAACTCGCGCTGCTGGTCGACGGGGCGATCGTGACCGCCGTTCGCGAGGGGACTCCGGACGCGGCCTCCCGGGCACGGGCCATCGCGGAGCGGCTGCTCGCTGCGCCATGAGCGCCGGCGTACCACCGCAAGTCCGCAGGTAGCGCCATCGTGTACTCGTTCGCAGCACTTCGACCCGTGGCGACCGGTGCGTACTCCGCTTCGTCGCTGGGGCGCTTGGCGGACTCGTCGCGGGGCGGTCATGCCGGCGTCGAGCCGAATGCGCGTCAGCAGGAGCGCGGCGGCGGAAGCGTCGCGCCGTGGCGGCTCGATCGAACGAGCACACAGGTGCCGCCCCACTAACTCATGCCGGGGGCGGCATCTGCTTGGATCAGGCGGAGTGCAGATTACGTGCCGTGGGTGAGGTCTCGGTCGTGGCCGGGTCGGGGTAGGTGCCGAAGAGGCGGTCGGCGGTACCGGAACTGGTGACCGTGAACCAGTAGTGCTCGTTCTTGTAGTGGTGGTGGCGATGGTTGCGCCAAACCGCCCGGTAGAGCGAACCTTTCGGCTTGTAATCGGTGTGGATCAGGTAGTGCGTCCACTCGTAGCCCAGGCCGAGCAGGGTGATGGTGATCAGAAAGGTCAGGCCGAGGCCCGAACGGGGGAAGGCGAAGGCCGCCAGCGCGATCAACACCACGACCAGCATCGCCAGCGTTTTCGTCGGGATGAAGATCAGCGGGATGTCGCGCGGATCCACGTGATGCTCACGGTGCTTGCGGGCCAGTTCGCTGTCGAGTGCGATCGGGCCGAGCCGCCGTGGCCGCCAATGCAACACCGTAACGTGCACGATCCACTCGAACACCGGGAACGCCGCCAGCATCACGGCGGGGACCAGCAGATCGGTGAGCTGCCAATCGCCGACGACGACGCGAGCGATCAGCGCGCCCACCAGCGTGGTCCCGATCATCCACGGCGAGGGGTGCCGGAGGAATTCTTCGAATGCCTGGCCGAGGGTGAGTCCGCGCCGCAGCGCCCGCTCATCCCTGCGTACCCGCGCCCGTGCGTCCGTGTCGATCGAAGCGTGTTCGGATGCTTTCGGTTTGGTCATGATCGTTCCTAGCTGTGCGTGACCGGCGGTCCGCCGAGGACCTCGATCAGGGCGGTGGTCGCCGGCTCGAGCAGCGCCCGAGCAGTGCCGGCGGCCTTCTGCGGCCGGCCCGCGGCGATGGCGGCGGCCAGTTCGCGGTATGCCTCGACGTTGCCCACCTCGGCGGACATGATCGGGGCCAGCGCCGCGAGCGCCGGTTCATAGGCGGCGCGCAACATGTTGAACATCAGCCGGAACACGATCGAGTCGGCCGCGTCCACGACGTGATCCCAGAACTCCATCGCATGCCGTTGCTGTGCGATCGGCTCCTGTTCGGCGGCAAGCGCTTCGAGGGAAGCCTCCAGCAGGGGACGAACCTCGCCCGCGCCGATCGCGCCGACCCGGCGCGCGGCCAGCTCCGCCACCTTCGGCCCGTTGTGCAGGCGGGCCTCCAGAATGCTGCGTGCGACCGCGGGGTCCAGTTCCCCGGCCTGCACCAGCAGCCTGGGCAGAACCTCGAGCCCCGCGCCGCGCCGATAGTCCAGCACGGTCGTCGCGTCTCCCTGGCGCACCGACACCAGCCCGGCCGCGGCCAGCCGCTGCAAGGCTTCCCGCACCGCGGGCCGGGACACCCCGAGCGCCTCCGCCAACTGCCGCTCACTGGGCAAGGTCGCCCCGGGCGCCAGCTCACCGCTGAGCACATCCGCGGCGATCTGCTCGAACACGTCCGCCGACACCGATCGCTTGACCACAGGTTGCAACGCCATGCGTCTACTGTGCGCCTCAGTGGTCAGGAGGTCAAGTGGTCAGACCAGATGCGCGGTCTATGTCCTGCCCGGTCCGGAGGTTCGGAATCTTTGCCGAGATCGGACATACTTCTCGAGTTCCGAGGACCGAGCCGGGAAGGCGGATGAGGGGCGCAGACTTACCAGGTGCGGGTGGGCCGGCGGAAGTGGCCCGTCAAGGGGCGCAACGGATCGCGCGGGCACTGACCGCCGGTTCCTCACAAATCAGCCGGCGACAGCACGAAGTGGCGGACGCGACGCGAGCCTCTGTCAGAGGTTTGCTATACCAGGACCACGCCTGCGCGATTCCGCTCGATTCTGCTGGTCGAGCGCTGATTCGTGATAACGCGGTGTACGGAGGTCGCAATGAGACCGCGCACACGGAATGGCTCGGAGAGCTCCGTGGCCGCGGGGTCGACACCGACCGGGCGATGTCGGATCTGGAGACGGTCTGGGACTACCTGCGTTTCGACCCCAAATGGGCATTCGATCCAGAACGCGACTACGGCGGCATCATTTTCTTCGGCAGCCGAGACATCGGCGGAGCCTCGGTGATCGCGAACCTGGTTCGCGATCGAGGTCTCGATGACGTGCCTGTGGTGTTCTCCGGATATCGCGGCGAGGCAGCCAAGTTCCGGCTGGCGGCGGAGAAGCTGAATCTGAACCCGAACCAAATCATCGAAGAACCATTCGCCCAGAACACCGGCCAGAACGCGGTCTACTCCGTCGACATGCTGCAAGCGCACGGTCGCGATGTCTCGTCGGTGATCGGTGTCTGCACCCCGTTCCACTCGCGGCGGGTGTGGGGAACCCTCGTGAAACAATGCCCAGACGTCGAACACGTCTCCATCTCCGCCGCAGACGTCTCGCTCGAGAACTATATGAAATACGGGAACCGGCCCGACGCCGATACAGCGCCGCATCCGAAGTCCATCGTCGCCATCACCATGGGCGAGATCAAACGGCTCGACGAGTACCCCCGCGAAGGCCACTGCGTCCAGGAGAACATTCCGGGTAACGTGCGCGACGCCTATGACAGGCTGAGCGATATCTTCCGGCCCGCAGAACGCCGGTTCTGAGCGGGGCGGCGACGTTCGGAACAGTCCGCGTCTACAGCTGCCGGGGCGGCGGTCCCAATTCGGTGGCCCGCGTGCCACCTGGCGAGCTAGCATCACTCGGCCGTATTCGAAGGTGGAGATCACGAGGAGGTGGGGCGGGATGACCGCGCCGAAGCCCGCCGTCACGCACGACGCCCGGACTGTCCATTCGTCCCGGGTCCCGGTCTGATCCTTTTCGTCCGGCGTTTGTGCCGAGCCCTTGGGCTCCTGTGACGGTGGTGCTGTGTCCGCGACCGGGCCCGGCCATCATGAACACGGAGAATCCGAGTTGAGTTCCATCATTGATTGGCGCGTGCGCGCCGAAACCGACGCCGATATCCCCGCGATCCACGAGATCAACGTCGCGGCCTTCGAGCGAACCGAGGAGGCCGAGCTGGTCGACGCACTGCGCGACGACCCGGCATGGATCGACGGCCTGTCGATCGTCAGCACGCTGCCGGACGGCACGCCGGTCGGCTTCGCGCTGCTGACTCGCTGCCACGTGGACACCACGCCCGCGCTGTGCCTGGGCCCGTGCGCGGTGCTGCCCGGCTACCAGAAGACCGGCGCCGGTTCCGCCGCGATCCGAGCCGGGCTCGCGGCTGCCGCGCGGATGAACGAGCTCTTCGTCATCGTGCTCGGTCATCCGACGTACTACCCGCGCTTCGGCTTCGGCCGGGCGTCCGAGTACGGCATCGGCCTGAGTATCGAGGTGCCGGATGAGGCGTTGATGGCGCTGACGCTGGACCCGGCGCACTCGCCACCGCGCGGCACGGTTCGCTACGCCGCGCCGTTCGGCATCGACTAGTACTGTCGGCCTGGCAGTACCGGCGGTGGGCGTCGCAGGATTCGGCCCACCGCCGGTCTCGAGCACGGTGGTCTATCGGTGATCGTCGATGCGCGCCATGCACAACCTCACTCTCGCGATGCGGGCGTGCGGTCGCACAGACGGACGGCCTCGCGTGCACTCCTACGAATGCGAACAATCGGCGCTGCGGTGCTCGTGGTCGGGCGGTCAGGTGGGGTCGGAGCCCTGCACGGCGGAGAGCCAGATCGTGCAGGCGGCGGCAATGGTGGTGGCGGCCAGAAAGACCGAGAAACCGCCACCGTCGAGGTAGACCCACAGGAGGGCGGCGATGGGGGCGGCGACGGTGGATTGGGAGTCGAGCAGGAGGCGGCGCCGCAGGCGGGTGGCCTTTGCGATGTGGGAGGGTGCGCCGGGGTCGGGGCGGCTGGGGTTGTCGATGAGACGGCCGGGCGGTTCGACGTCGCGCATGCGGCCGGACGGGTAGAAGCGTCGTCCCGCGACGTGAATCGTGCGGTCGGTGAACTCCCCTTCGGTTTCGGTGAGAGTGACCAGCGCGGGATCGAAGTACACCGGAACCCACCGCGGGCGACCTGTGCCGCCCACCTCCAACCACGACCGGCCGACCAAGCGATGCTGCTGACGGATGCGGGCAACCCGAACGGTCGGCGCGGTGGACGGACGACGGAATCGGAGTATGCCGAATGCGAGGGCGAGCCGATATCCGGTGTACCCGCAGACGCCGAGCGCGACGGCAGCGATCGCCGCCACCTGATCCAGAGTGCCGAACGGCGCCCAAGCGACACAGACCGCGAGGGCGCCGATCGTCACGGTGATCGGATAGGCCAGCGGATGGCCCGGTCCGGAACTCACTTCAGGAAACCGACCTTGGTGTAGTCGCGCGAGGCGAGGCCGAACGCACCGTAGTTCGCCAGGTCGGTACGGGCGGCATAGGTGCCAGCCGCCTGGTTCAGCGGTACGGAGTAACCCTCTTCGAAGATCATCCGATCGCATTGGTTGGCCAGCTGAATGGCCTTGTCGGGGTCCAGTTCGGCGACGGTCTGGTCGATCAGCGCGTTGAGTTCAGGGGTGCCGATGCGCGCCTTGTTGCTTTGCAGGTTGGCGGGATCGTAGTAGTAGATCTGCCGCAAACCGCTGAGCGGCAGAACGCTACCGCCCCAGCTGAACTGGGCCAAGTCGAAATTGCCCGGGTCGATGACATTGGTGAACAGGCCGGTGCCCGGCACCGTCTGGATGATCAGCTTCACCCCGACTCTCGCGAGATTCTGCTGCACGATCTGCGCGGTCTGCACCCACTGGTCCTGCTGGTACATCACGTCGCGGAGTTCGAGCTTGCGGCCGTCCTTCTCGCGGACATCGCCGTTGAGCTTCCAGCCGAGCGCGTCCAGCATCCGGGCGGCCTCGTCCGGGTCGTAGGCGATCGGCGCGGCATTGTCCTGGTAGCCCTTCTGCCCCGCCACGAAGACGTGATTGTTCAGTGGCTTGGGATCATCCACGACGCCGTGCTGGGAGGCGGTGACCACTCCCTGCCGATCGATCGCCTTCGAGATGGCGATCCGCAACTGTGGGTCCGCGAGCAGGGAACCGGGTGCCCCATTGAATGTGATGTGGGACCAGGTCGATTCCGGCGTGCGCCGGATGACCACGTTCGCGGCATTGCGCGCCGCGCTGACGTTCTCGATGCCGGACATGTAGGCGATATCGAGTTCGTTGTTCTGGATCGCGGGCAGCCAGGCCGAGTGGTCCAGCACGCTGAAGGTGACGGAATCCAGCTTCGGCGTCTCGCCCCACCATCGGGGATTGCGCCCCAGCACGATGCGATTCTGGCTGCGATCGATGGAGGTGATCACGAAGGGCCCGGCGCTGAGCGGCAGCTCGTTCTTGGCCGCGTTGGTGAAGGTGTCGGGCGTCGCCGTGACCGACTTCGGGTACAGCGGGTTGAACAGCCCTTGCCATTCGCCGTACGGCTGGTCGAAGGTCACCATGGCCTGTCGGTCATCGGCGCCGCGCTCGACCTTGCCCACCCGTTCGAAACCGCCGGTGGCCGAGACGAGGAACGCGTTGTCCTTGCCGCTCAGTGCATTCGCCTGAGACCGGAGGTCTTCCCAGGTGATCGGCGAGCCGTCGGACCACACGGCCTTCGGATTGATGGTGTACTCCACCTGCTGCGGATTGGTTCCGATCAATTTGATGTCGGTGAAGAAGTCGTGCGCGATGCTCAACTGTCCTGCCGCATCGCTGACGAAAGTGGTGGGCATCGTCGCTTCGACTATGGAGAAGACGGTCTCCGTTCCGCCGTCCACATGCAAATAGTTGAAGTTCTCCGGGAAGTTGGTGAGTGCCAGCCGCAGGTGCCCGCCGTCGCGCAGTTCGCTCGGGTCCCTCGGATTGATGTCGTTGGTGGTGCCGATCGTGCTGCTGCCCGCGGTAACACCATTGTCGCCGCCGCATCCCGTGAGCGTCAGCCCTACGACGACCAGCGACAACGCCAGCCGGGCACACGCAGAGGTAATCCGCATGGTGATCCTTCCTGCTCGTTGCGTCCTACGGACCGGCTCACTTCACGAAGCCCACCCGGAGGTAATCCGTGGAAGCCAGCCCGAAAGCGCCGTAGTTGGCCAGGCCCTCCCGGACGGCCACATTGCCGGGCGATTGCGCGATGGGCACCGAGTGGCCGAGGTCGAAGATCATCCGGTCGGCCTTGTTCGCGAGCTCGATCGCCCGCTCGGGGTCGAGTTCGGAGATGGTCTGCTCGATCAAATCGTTCAGTTCGGGCGACCCGATCCGGCCCTTGTTGCTGAGCGTGTTCGCCGGGTCGTACGCGTAGATCTGGGGCAGCGCGCCGAGCGGGAAAATGCTTCGTGACCAGCTGAACTGAGCGATGTCGAAGTTGCCGGGGTCGATGACATCGGTGAACAGGCCGTTGCCGGGGTAGGTCTGGATCAGCAGTTTCACCCCGATCCGCGCGAGATTCTGCTGCATGATCTGAGCCAATTGCACCCAGGTGTCCTGCTGGAACATCACGTCGCGGATCACCAGCTGGCGTCCGTCCTTCTCGCGGACGTCACCGTTGAGTTTCCAGCCCAGTTCGTCCAGCATCCGGGCCGCCTCGTCCGGGTTGTAGGCGATCGCCGCGGAGTTGTCCTGGTAGCCCTTTTGTCCGTCCAGGTAGATGTGGTTGTTCAGCGGCTTGGGGTTCTCCACGATCCCGTTCTGCAGCGCGGTGACGATGCCCTGACGATCGATGCCCTTCGCGATCGCCACGCGCAACTTCGGATCCGCGAGGATCGAACCAGGGGCGCCGTTGAACGTGATGTGCGAGTTGTACGGACGCGAGGCACGCCGCACGATGATGCCCGGTGAGTTGGTCGCGGACTTGACCTCCTCGATGCCCGAGACATCGATGGCGTCGAGTTCGTTGTTCTGCAAGGCGTTGAGGCGGGCCGAATAGTCGAGCACGCTGTAGGTGACAGTGTCGAGCTTCGGCGTCTCGCCCCACCATTTCGGATTGCGGCTGAGCACTATTCGTTGCTGTGCCCGGTCGACGGTGGTGATCACGAACGGTCCCGCCGACTTGGCGAGCCCGTTGCGGTCGCGCTCGTTGAACGCCTGCGGCGTAGCGGTCGATTCCTTCGGCATCAGCTGACTGAACAAGCCCCGCCACTCCGCGTAGTGCTGCGCGAAGGTGACGATTGCCTGACGGTCGTCGACGCCGCGCTCGACCTTGGCCAGTCGGCTGTAGCCCTGGGTCGCGGAGACCCGGTACTCCGTGTTGCGGCCGCTCAGCGCCTCTGCCTGGGACCGCAAATCTTCCCAGGTGATCGGGCTGCCGTCGGACCAGACCGCCTTGGGGTTGATGGTGTAGACCACCCGCTGCGGGTTGGTCTCGGTCAGCGTGATGTCGGTGAAGAAGTTGTGGTCGATCGACAACTCTCCGGCGGCATCGGACGTGATCGGCCCGGGCAACGTCCAGTCGACCACCTCGGCGACGTCACCGTCGGCGTCGACATGGTGCGAATTGAACGTCGGGGGGAAATTGGTGATGGCGAGACGCAGGTTGCCGCCGTCGCGCAATTCGCTCGGCTCGCGGGGATTGATGTCGTTGGTCGATCCGATCGCGTTGGAACCCGACTTCACTTCGCTGCCGCCCGCGCCACAGCCGACCAGCAGTGCGAGCGCCGTGCCGACGGTGAGCGCCCGAACCATCACGTTGCGTGCCTGCCTCCGGCGATTGCGGGTGGGCTGTGCTGGTCTCATTTCACAAATCCGATCTTGGTGTAGTCGTACGACGCCAGGCCCGGGGAGCCGATATTGGCGAGGTCCGCGCGGGCTCCGAAACTGCCGTCGGACTGGGTCAGCGGCAGGGAATGTCCTTCCTCGAATACCTTCCGGTCGACCTCGTTGGCCAGTTCGATCGCCTTCTTCGGGTCGAGTTCGGTCAGCGTGCGCTCGATCAGGGCATTGAGTTCGGGAGAACCGATGCGGCCGTAGTTGCCCTGCAGGTCGTTCGGGTCGTAGTAGTAGATCTGCCGGATCGAGCTCATCGCGAAGGCGTCACCGGAGAAGATGAACTGTGCGGCGTCGAAATCACCGGGAATGATGACGTCGGTGAAATAACCTGCCCCGGGCTTGGTGTCGATGGTGAGCTGCACGCCGATCCGGGCCAGATTTTGCTGGATGATCTGCGCGATCTGCACCCACAGTGGGTCGTTGTACATCACGTCGCGGATTTCCAGCTTGCGGCCGTCCTTTTCGCGGACGTCACCGTTGAGCTTCCAGCCGGCCGCGTCGAGTTCCCGTGCCGCCTGGTCGGGGTCGTAGGCCACCGGGGCCGAATTGTCCTGGTATCCGTCCTGTCCCTGCAGGAAGATATGGTTGTTCAAGGGCTTCGGACTCTCGACCAGACCGTTCTGGGTCGCCGTCGCGATGCCCTGCCGGTCGATGGCCTTCGCGATCGCCACGCGCACGCGCGCGTCCGCGAGAATGGAGCCGGGCGCGCCGTTGAAGGTGATGTGCCGCCAGCGATTACCGGGCGCACGGCGAATCACCAGCCCGTTGGTATTGCGGACCGTCTTGACCTCGTCGATCGAGGTCAGCCGGACGAGATCCAGTTCGTTGTTCTGCAAGGCGGCCGCCCAGGCCGCCTGATCCAGCACGCTGTAGGTGATGGTGTCCAGCTTCGGTGTCTCGCCCCACCATTTCGGATTACGGCTGAGCACGATCCGGCCCTGGACGCGGTCGGTGGATCGGACGACGAACGGACCCGCGCTGAGGCCGAGCCGGTCCACGAGTCCCTTGTTGAACGATTCGGGATTCGCCGTCACCGACTTCGGGAAAAGCGAGGAGTTGCCCGCGAACTGTCCGCGCCATTCGCCGTAGGGATGGTTGAAGGTGAGGACCGCCTGCCGGTCGTCCACTCCGCGCTCGACCTTCTCGACGAACTCGAAGCCGTTGGTGATCGCGATCAAGAAGCGCTTGTCGCGGCCGCTGAGCGCATGCGCTTCCGCGGCGATGTCCTCCCAGGTGATCGGCGTCCCGTCGGACCAGACCGCTGCGGGATTGATGGTGTAGGTGACCTGTTGTGGATTGGTGCCCGTCAGCGCGACATCGGTGAAGAAGTCCTTGTTCACGGTGAGGTTGCCCGCCGCGTCGACGTCGAAAGCGCGCGGCATGAGCGGGCGCTCGACATCGGCGATCTCGCCGTCGTTCCCGTCATTGGACAGGGTGTTCCAGTTCGCCGGGAAGCTGGTGACCGCCAGCCGTAGGTTGCCGCCTTCGCGCACCTCGTCGCGGTTCTTCGGGTTGATGTCGCTGGTGGTGCCGAGCGCGTCGGACAGGCCCGCGGCCGATTCGTCGACGCCGGCCGCGCAGCCCGCGGCGATCAGTGCGATCGCCGCCAAGCCCGCGGTCCACCGCATTCGGTCGAAACGGATCCGCATCGCGCCCTCCTACCTATCTGCTGACTGCCGGCACCGGCACCGCGTCGATCAGCGCCCGCGTGTACTCGTGTTGCGGGGCGGCGAAAATCTGCTCCGCCGGGCCGTACTCCACGATCTTCCCGCGATACATGACCGCGATGTCGTGGGCCAGGTTTCGCACCACGGACAGATCGTGTGAGACGAACAGATAGGAGAGGCCGCGCTCGGTCTGCAGGTCGCGTAGCAGGTTCAGCACACCCGCCTGGATCGAGACGTCCAGCGAGGAGACCGGTTCGTCCAGCACCAGCAGCTCCGGGTCCAGCGCGAGTGCGCGGGCGATGCTGATGCGCTGTTTCTGGCCGCCGGAGAAGTCGCCGGGGTAACGGTCGGAGTGTTCCGGGCGCAGACCCACCTTTTCGAGCAGTTCCGGTACCCGGCGGGCGATCTCGGCGCGCGGCCGCCCGTCGATGCGCAACGGCTCGGCGAGGGCGTCGAAGATCGGCAGGCGGGGGTCGAGGGAGGCGGTGGGGTCCTGGAAGACGATCTGCATTTTGCGGCGGATCTCCCGTTTGCGCGCCTTGCTCAGGGATGCGACGTCGTTGCCCATGATCTCGATGGCGCCCGATTGCGGCGGGACCAGATCGAGGATCTGGGTGAGCGTGGTCGATTTGCCGGAGCCGGACTCACCGACCAGCGCCAAGGTGCGCCCGCCGCGGACCTCGAAGCTGATGCCGTCGACCGCCCTGATCTCCCCCTTGCGGCGGCGCAGCACCACACCGGAGGTGATCGGGAAGACCTTCACCAGGTCCGAAACCCGCAAAACGACGTCCGACTCCACCTGCGCTTCGGCCTCCGGCTCGGCGATCTCGCGCCGATAGGCGTCGAACAGCTCGTCGGTGCCGACCTCGGCGGTGCGGATGCAGGCGGCGGTATGACCCGGTTCGACTGCCTCCAGCGGCGGTTCCGCCGCCCGGCATTCGCCGATCGACACCGGGCAGCGCGGTGCGAACGAGCAGCCCGGCGGCAGCGCGTGCATGGCGGGCGGGGCGCCGACGATCGGGATCAGCGGTCGCCGCGGCGGACCGTCCATGCGCGGGATCGAGCCGAGCAGACCAACGGTGTACGGCATCCGCGGCGCGTTGAACAGCTCGCTCGCGGTGGCGGTTTCGACGATCTTGCCCGCGTACATGACGGCGACCCGATCGGCCAGGGTCGCGGCGATGCCCATGTCGTGGGTGATCATGATGACGCCCGCGCCGGTGATGTCGCGCGCTTTGCGCAGCAGATTGAGGATCTGCTTCTGCACCGTCACGTCCAGCGCGGTGGTCGGCTCGTCGCAGATGATCAGCGCCGGGTCGTTCGCGATCGCCATCGCGATGACGACGCGCTGGCGCTGGCCACCGGAGAACTCGTGCGGAAACGCCTTGGCCCGCACTTCCGGGTCCGGGATACCGACCAGGTCGAGCAGCTCCACCGCGCGCTTCGCGGCATCGCCTCTGCTCGCCTTGCCGTGCGCCAGCAGGGCTTCGGCGATCTGATCGCCCACCCGGTAGACCGGCGTGAGCGCCGAGAGCGGGTCCTGGAACACCATGCTGATGGAACTGCCGCGCAGCTTGGACAGTTCGCGATCGCCCAGCCCGAGCAATTCGCGTCCGCGGAACCGGATGGAACCGGTGATCCGGGCCTGCTCCGGCAGCAACCCCATCACCGCCAGCGAGGACACCGACTTGCCCGAACCGGATTCACCGACGATGGCGAGCACTTCGCCGTCGGAGACCGTGTAGTCGACGCCGCGCACCGCGTCGATGCGGCCCTCCTCGCTGGGGAAGGACACCCGCAGATCGGTGATCTCCAGCAGTGGCGCGGTGGAGGTCGTCGTCGTCATGCCTTCGCCTTCTTCTTCGACCGAGCCCGCTTCGCGCCGGGATCGAACGCGTCGCGCAGTCCGTCACCGACGAGGTTGGCGCACAGCACGGTGATGATCAGCAGACCACCTGCGAACAGGAACAGCCAGGGATAAGTCAACGCTGATTTGGTCCCCGCGGCGATCAGCGAGCCGAGCGACACGTCCGGCGGCTGCACGCCGAAACCGAGGAAGCTCAGCCCCGTTTCGGCCATGATCGCCGAGCCGACGGTGAGGGTGGTGTCGATGATCAGGATCGAGGCGATGTTCGGGATGACGTGGCTGAGGATCACCGTGCGGGTGGGCGCGCCCATGTACCGCGCGGCCCGGACGAATTCGCGATCACGCAGGCTCAGCGTCAGGCCGCGCACGATCCGCGCCGAGATCATCCAGCCGAAGCAGGACAGCAGGAGGATCAGCAGCAGGATGGAACCGCTGCCCTTGGTGCGCGGCGCGAACAGCGCGATGATGATGAAGCTCGGGACCACCAGCAGCAGGTCGACCAGCCACATGATCGCCCGGTCGGTCCAGCCGCCGAGCAGTCCGGCCAGTGAACCGGCGGTGGCGGCGATCGTGGTGGACAACAGCGCCACGCACAGGCCGATGACCAGGGATTTCTGTAATCCGCGCAGGGTCTGCGCGAGGACGTCCTGACCGATCTGGGTGGTGCCGAACGGATGTTCCGGGCTCGGCGGTTTGAGCAGGGCGGTGTAGTCCAGCTGCTGGTAGTCGTAGGGCAGGAAGGGCGGCAGCGCGAAACTGACGACGAACAGCGTGATGAGGACGATGCCGCCCGCGACGGCGGGTTTGTTGCGCAGGAAGCGCCGCAGGACCAGCTTGCGCCGCCCGGTCGCGGCGACCTCGGGCGCGCCTTGGACGATGATCTCGGCTTCGGTCATCCCACACGCACCCTTGGATCGAGAATCGCGTACACGATGTCGGACAGCAGACCCGACACCAGCACGACCAGGCCGGCGAACGCGGTGACCGTCACCACGACGTACAGATCCTGGGCGTTGATCGAGTCGACCAGCCACTCGCCGACGCCGTGCCAGCCGAAGATCTTCTCGGTGAACGTCGCGCCGGTGATCAGGGCGCCGAGACTGTAGGCGAACAGCGTGGCCATCGGGATCAGCGCTGTGCGCAGGCCGTGCTTGTACAGCGCCTTGCTTCGGGTGAGCCCCTTGGCGCGGGCGGTGCGGATGAAATCGCTCTGCAGCACGTCGAGCATCGCGTTGCGCTGGTAGCGGCTGTAGCCCGCCATCGCACCGAGGGCCAGCGCGGTGGTGGGCAGGATCAGGTGCTGGATGCGGTCGAGCAGTTGCGCCCCGAATCCTTCGATCTTGTTCGCCGAGGTCTCGCCGGTGTAGAGGAAGAGCTGCGATCCGGTGAGCGAGTTTACTTCCAGCGCACCGTATTTCAACAGCGTCGCGAGCAGGAACACCGGCGTGCTCAAGATCAGTAGCGACACCACCGTGGTGAAGTAGTCGCTGAACTTGTACTGCCGGATCGCCCCCGCCGCGCCGATCAGCACGCCGAGCACCGTGCCGACCAGGGAGCCGACGATCAGCAGCCGCAGACTCACCGCGACCCGCCGCGGCAGCTCCTCGCTGACCGGTTGACCGGCCAGCGTCGTGCCGAAGTCACCGTGCGGAATGCCCTTCAGCCAGGTGATGTAGCGCTCCGGGATCGGGTCGTTGAGGTGCAGCTCCTCGGCCTTGGCGTCGATCACTGCCTGTGGCGGGCGCGGATTGCGTTGTTCGAGACTGTCCAGCGGCCGGAACGTCAGGGACGCCAAACTGAACGTCAGGAACGAAGCCAGCAGCAACAGCACGACATAGTTGAGCGCGCGTCGTAGCAGGAAGCCGGTCATCAGTCCTCTGGTCTTTCGGCTGGACGGGCCAGCGTCGGTATTAGCCCCCGATCATAAGGACGTGGTTCGCGGCGCGCGTGCCACACGACATCCGGGCATGTCCGGGGCACAGCCGAGCACGGTGGCCGGGCGCGGGCCGGAGGTTGTCCGGCAGGATGGAATGGGTGACGCCCCTGCACCTCCCCAAACCGAAGATGGTCGCCACCGATGTGGACGGCACGCTCATCGATCACGACGAGCGGGTGACCGCGCGGACGAAGGCGGCGGTGGGCGCCCTGATCGCCGACGGTGTGCCGTTCGTGCTGGCCACGGGCCGTCCACCACGCTGGATCGACCCGGTGGTGCAGGGGCTCGGGTACGCGCCGCTGTGCGTGTGCGGCAACGGCGCGGTGATCTACGACAGCGCCGCCGACCGGGTGCTGGTCAGCATGACGTTGGACGTGCCGACGCTCGCCTGGCTCGCCGACGTCGCCGAACGTGCCTTGCCGGGCTGCGGCCTCGCGGCCGAACGCGTCGGCGAGAGCGCGCACGACGCGGTGACGCCCCAGTTCGTCAGCTCGCCCCAGTACGAGCACGCCTGGCTCAATCCCGACGACACCTCGGTCGCCCGGGAGGAGGTCATCGACGCGCCCGCCATCAAGATGCTGATCCGGCTGCCGGGTGCGCGCAGCTCGGACATGCGCACGGTGCTCGCGCCGCTGATCGGCGAACGCGCTGACATCACCTACTCGACCGAACACGGGCTCATCGAACTGTCCGCGCCCGGCATCACCAAGGCCGCGGGGCTGGCGGTGGTCGCCCAGCGGCTCGGCGTGGACGAATCGACCATCGTCGCGTTCGGCGACATGCCCAACGATGTCCCCATGCTGACCATGGCCGGCCACGGTGTCGCGATGCGCAACGCCCACCCCGAAGCCCTCGCCGCGGCCGACGAGATCGCCGAATCGAACACCGACGACGGAGTCGCGCGCGTCCTCGAGCGCTGGTGGGTGTGAGCTGTGTTCGATTTGCCGCGCCTGCGGCGCGGCGTGTTCGCGGCCCCTTTGTGGCTCGCGTCCGAGCGACCGCCGCTGGCGACTTCGTCGCGGACACGGCGGCCGCTCGGACGCGAGCCGGGCCGCGAACGGCGGATGCTCGGTCTCGCTTCGCTCGAAAGACGTGGTTGAGGTTGGCTGGGCGCGCTGGTCTCCGACCTGGGGAAACAGTGCGCGCGGGTGGGGTCCGAGAGGGCCCACGGGGTGTTCGGGGCAATCTGTAGGCCGATTGGTTTGGCGGGCCGAGGCACCGCGGCTTACCGGCATGTCCGATCCACAAGGCCATGGGTATGTGCCTGAACGACTCGGAGCCCGCGCGGGGCGCGAGCTCCGAGGAGAGGCAACTTGTCCGGGATCAATCCTCGGTGAATGGCGTCAGCCCTCAGGTGATCGCGGTGGAGCGGGGAACGCGGCTTCGGCTGGGGCCGGGCCGTGTGGCGGGTGTACGGCGGGGTGCTGCGGGGGTAGCTGTGGCGGACTGGTCGATGCCGGTGCGCCTGCCGGGGCCTGGGCGAGTGAGGTTCGTGCCGCGGGTGCCGGGCCGATCGACGGTGTGGGTGTAGCCGTGGCGGGGGTGCCGTTCTGGATCGGAGCGCTACCCGGAGCCGTGACGGCCGGAGCTCCGTTGGCCGGTGCGGGTGTAGCCGGGGCAGGGGTGCCGTTCTGGATCGGTGCGCTACCCGGAGACGTGGTGGCCGGAGCCCCGTTGGCCGGTGCGGGTGTAGCTGGGGCGGGGGTGCCGTTCTGGATCGGTGCGCTACGAGGAGACGTGGTGGCGGGAGCTCCATTCGCCGGTGCGGCCGGAGCCGGGGGAAGGTGCGGGAGCGGGGCGCTCACCTGCGCCGCGACCGGGTTCCGGCTTACTTCCTCCTGGTAGGTGTCGTTGTAGGTCTTCCATATCGTCGTGACGATGCCGGTGAGCTGGTTGAGGATCAGCGAGCCGTGCTCGAAGTCGGCGCGCAGGCCGTCGGAGACCGGGTGAGCGTTGCGCAGGGGGAGGCCGAGCGCGCCCGTGTCGGCGCCGAGTTGCAGGAAGCGGTCCAGGATGGTGCCGAGCACCTCGACGACCTGTCCGTCCGCGGCGGTGTAGACGTAGCCGTTGGCGAACTTCGCGTACTGCCTGCCCTGCGCGGCGGGCAGCACGTCCGACCGCGCGGCGCCGAGCGGGCCGTTCGGTCCACCGGACTGCGACCAGTGCCTGGCGATGATGTTGTCCTGCACCATGTTCAGTAGCTTGGTGGTCAGCGCGGCGAGGCCCGCGACGTCGGATTCGCCGGGCGGGGCAACCTGGCTGTCGTGCGTGGCGGGGGCGCCCGGCGTACCGGCGGCGATGTCGCGGATCCGGTCCATCAGCGCGTACGCGGCGTCGCCGGGGCAGGTGGTGTTGCCGACGTCGCGATGTGCGAAGACGATCGGCAACCGCACCGCCTCACCCTCGGCGTACGAGGTGAAGGAGGTGCCCTCGGAGTACATCGTGGTGGAGCCTTTGGGATCGAGTCCGGCGACCTTGGTGCGCCAGCCGACGAAAGCGCCGATCGCCTGGATCGCCTCCTGTGTCGGTTGCTCGGACTCGTAGTTGCCCATCAACGCGACGCCCGAGGTGTTCTCGTTGAACCCGCCCGCGTGCGCGCCCTGCACCGGGCGGTCGAGGCCGCCGAAGCGTCCCTCGAAGACCTGCCCGTACTTGTCGACGAGCGCGTTGTAGCCGATGTCGCACCAGCCCAACGTCTTCGCGTGATAGGTGTAGATCGCGCGGACGATGCCCGCCGACTCGGACTTGCTGTAGTCGTTGCGGCCCGCGGTGTGGTGCACCGTGACGCCGCCGAGGTGGTCGTCGTAGGTCGGCTGGTCGCAGCGGATGGATTCGTCGGCGCCCCACTGGGCGCGGGTGATCACGCTCGGTCCGCCGCCGGGCAGCGCGGCGGCGACGCTGTGCAGGTCGCCGTCGGCGGTGGCCCGACCGGGATCGATCAGCACGGCGGTCAGGTCCGCGGACTGCTGGGCCGGGTCATCGGAACGCGCGGCGGGGTGCGGAGCCGGGTCGCCCGGTCGCGACTGGTCGTCCGCGATGGGTCCGGGCTGCGCCACCGGCTGGATCGTCGGAGCTGCTTGCTTACGGGTGACCAGGACCTGCACGGCGTTCGTGTTGCCGACGTAGATCGGCTCCGTGCCGTCGGTCGGGCCGGGACCGGAGTGATCGGTGCGGTAGGTGTCCACCGCCTCGGTGTCGTACCAGGGCCCCCAGGTGCCGTCGGGCTGGCGGGCACGGATCGTGGCCGTGGTGTCCGCCAGTCGGCGCGCGGTGAGTGCGACCATGCTGAACGGGGTGTCGCTGGAGAGTTCCTTCACCTGCGCCCCCACCTGGCTCATCAGTTCGGGGGTCACCGCACCGGGAGACAACGCGGGGGTTTCGGGAGTGGTGCCGGGCTGGAGCCGGGCGGGATCGGCGATGAAGCGCACACTGCTCGTTGGCGCCCCGGAAATCGGCTGACCAGGGGAATTCGCGCTTTCGGACGTTTGACTCGGAGTGAATTCCGAACCGGAGGTTTGAACGGAATTCGAGCTGGGTAGTCGCATTCCTTCCGGTGGCTGCGCGCCCGGTGGCAGCGGCCCGTCCGGAATCGGAATGCCCGCGGCGCTCGGCAGCATGCGCAGGTCGGAAAGATGCAGATCAGGCAGGCTCAATCCGGTGAGTTCGCGCAGCGGCAACACGATATCGGGCGCGCGCGTGAGTGCGACCTCGGCGAGTCCGGCCGCGACGGCGGCCGGCTCGCTGTTGGTGGCGGTGCGGTAGTCGTTCGAATCGCTGAGCATGAGCGTGCCGAGCGGGGCAGCTACCGCGAGGGTGGTGACAACCGGTAGCACGTAGGAGCGTTTCGGTTTGCGGTACCGCACGAGCGTCTCCAATCAGGTCGTACCAGTGATCATGTGTGATTAAGGGTCACTTCCTGATGTATCAATGGTCACAATAGCCACATTTGTCACATGGCTAAACCTCTGGTTGAGGATTATGTGATTGCCTGAATGTAGCTCGATGATTGCTAGCGCGTCTGGAAAACGTGCGGAAAAGGTGGGGATCTACCGGATCTGTTAACCGTGGGAGTGAGCGGATGCATCGTAATACGCGTATGCGGAGATCAGAAAAATGCAGGTAAAGGCGATATCGACGAACCAGGAGCCGGCCAGGCGGCCGCATCGGCGCGTGATCGGCCTCCTGGTGCGCACTTCCCTGTTGCTCATCGGATCCGGAGTGATCGCTGGAGCCCTCGCCGCGCTTCCGGCCCGGCCGGTCGACGCGCCGTATCGCCCGCTGGCCGGACCCGGGCACGGCCGCGGCTCGAGCCAGGTCGGCGCGTTCGAGAGCGCCCGAGCGGGGTGGGGGGCCGACCGCATTCTCGCGCACTACTATCCCGGCGCGACGCTCGGCGCCGTCGCGCCTACCCCGGTCCGGGTCCGCCTCACGGCACAGGACGGCTCCTCGCTCGACGCCTTCGCCGCCACCGGCCTGCGAGTGGCCGGCCGAGAGTTGCCGCCAGGCCAGGCCGCCCACCTCACGCCGCTGCCCGATGGCGGCGCGAATGTGGTGGTGACGGTCGGCTGCGACGGTGAGGTGCTGTGGCAGGCGCCGACCGACGACCCCTGGATTCATCCCATCGACGCACGTCCGAATCGCCCTGTGGCGGAACATCTCACGGTGTGCGGTGGTCCGTCGTACCGCGGCGCCCTCGGCGTCGCCCTCGAGGATGGCGCGGCCCGCACCATCAACCAGGTGGATGTCGAGGACTATCTACTCGGCGTGGTCCCGGCCGAGGTGCCACCCGACTGGGCGGACAAGGGAGCGGCCGAGGCGCTGCGTGCCCAGGCGATCGCGGCCCGCTCGTATGCCCTTGCCGACCAGCGGTATCCGTACGCGCAGACGTGCGACACGACGGCCTGCCAGGAGTATCCCGGTACCGCGCGGGAAGACCCGCGGACGGCGGCCGCCGTCGCGGCCACGGCGGGCGCGGTACTGGTGCGCGAAGGCCGGATCCTGCGGACGGAGTACTCCGCCGCACCGGGCGGTGGGGAACCGGCGGATATCAACACCATGGACGTCGGGCCGGCGCCCGGGGAGCTGCTCACCACCGCTCCGGCCGGCGATCCACGGACGCAGGCGGCGGTCACCGAGTCGGCGGCGGAGGTCACCGAGTCGGCGATCGATGCCGAGTACCGCCGTATCGGCGGCGCGAACAGTTCCCTCGGTGCGCCGGTCGGACCGCAGATGATCCTGCCGCAGCGTGCGGGGATCTACCGGATGTACACCAACGGCATGATCATCGTGACGCCCACGCTGGGCGCGCAGGTCGTGGACTACTCGCGCATGGTGCAGGTGGTTCCGGAAGCGCCCGGTGCGCAAAAGGTTCCGGTCGGCACACCGCCCGCTGGTGCGTCTCCGCCCGAGGCGGTCACGCCTGACGGGATGGCTCCAGGAGCACCTGGGGGTACGACTGCGCCTGGTATCGCTGCCGCGCCCGGCGGTGCCGCCCGGACTGGTGGAGGCCCCGCGATCGGTGGTGGCGCGGCGCCCATCGCGCCCGCCGGAACCACCGCGCTCGATGGTGCCGCTACGTCCGGCGCGGTGACCGCGCCACGCGCGACCCAGCCCGATGGACCCGTGACCGATGGGGTGGGCACACCTGGCGGTGCGGTCTAGCGAATCCGCACGCAAGACGTTGTCTGGCGAATGGGGCCACGTTGCTGTATTTCCCGGGTTGACTTTGACGTAACGTCAACTTGCAAGCTGGTTGCACCGACGAGAGCACGAGGGAAGACGGGTCGTGGGCGGCAAGGAGTGGTCCATCCAGGATCTGGCGAAGGCGGCTGGTACCACCAGTCGCACGCTGCGCCATTACGGGCAGTTGGGGCTGTTGCCGCCCAGCCGGATCGGAGCCAACGGCTACCGGTACTACGACCAGCACTCCCTCGTGCGGTTGCAACGCATCCTGCTGCTGCGTGAACTCGGCCTCGGCCTTCCGGTCATCGCCGAAGTACTTGCCGGAGAGCAGGAAACCGCCGCCGCGTTGCGTACGCACCTGGAACTGCTCCGGCAGGAACAGGATCGGATCCGGCGGCAGATCGAGTCGGTGCGAACCACGCTGCACAAGACGGAAAGAGGTGAACAACTCGTGGCAGCAGAAGTTTTCGACGGCTTCGACCACACGAAGTACAAGGACGAGGTGATCGAACGCTGGGGCAAGGACGCCTACGAGAGCGGTGACCGCTGGTGGCGCTCGATGTCCGACGCGGACAAGAAGAATTTCCAGCAAACCCATCTCGACATCGCCGCCGACTACGGCCGAGCGCACGCCGACGGACTCGCGCCCGACGCCGACGAGGTGCAGGCCATCGTCCAGCGCCACTACGAGTGGATCGGCATCGGCTGGCAGGGTCGTCCGGTGGTGCGGGAGGCGTTCGTCAACCTCGGCGAGATGTACGTCGCCGACCCGCGTTTCGCGGCGAACTACGACGTGCACGGCGCGGGCACCGCCGAGTTCGTGCGCGACGCGATGAAGGTCTACGCCGAGCAGCGGCTGTAGAGCACAACTCTCCGGCGGCCGGTACGCATGTGCGCGTACCGGCCGCCGGATCGCCTGCAGTAGGGCCGATGCAGGGCGATATCGCTGTGCGAAGGCCACTTTCGCCTCGAATATGCCCGGAGAGCGCGGTAAGGTTCGATGCGGAAAAGGGGGGTTCGATGAACGATCCGTACGCGCGGTCCGGGGCGCGGACTGTCGGCGCCGCACCGGCGACATGGCATGGCGCGGTGGCGGCGATAGCGGCATGCATCGGTGGCGGGGCGACCCTTCTCGGGGCGGTGTCCGGCATCAACTTGCTGCGCGGCCTCAACGATCTGAAGTTGGATGCCGCCAAGGACATCGACACTTGGTTGGTCACCCGTCACATCCGAGTCGTGCAGGAAAACTTGCTCGTCGTCTCCGCGCTGCTGGCAGTGGTCCTGATCCTCGGTGGGATCCTCCTGCTGCTCGGCAAGCCGGCCGGGAGGGAATCGGTTCTGATCGGCGCAGGGTGGGGATTCTTCGGCGGCTTGCTCGCGGCGACCTACGGGAACCAATACGGGCTGTCCGCGGAAACGCCTGGCTCGCCCCTCTTCCTGACTGTCGGGGCGGCCCTTTCTTTGATCGCCCTCGTCACTGTCGGGACGAGTCCGCTCGGCCGCAGAGCCACAGCGCCCGCGCCGCCGCAGTCCCTTCCTCGGCCATCGGTGCCGCAGTTCGGCCACCAGGCCCCGGCACCCCCACCTGGCCATCAATCGTCTCAGCCTGGCTACCAGCCCCCGGCGCCCCAGCTTGGCCACCAAGCCCCGGCACCTCAACCCGGCCACTTCCCGCCGGCGTCACAGCCGGGGCCGCATCACTGAACGCTGAGTCAACTTTCGTCGTCGCGGCCGAGCGCGTGCATCAATTGGTGCTCCGTGATCGGAGGCACCGGAAGCGGGTGGGCGGCCTCCGCGCGCAGGCCGTCGAGTATCAGACCGAGGTGGCGCCGCCAGGCGTCGGGGGCGATGTGACTGGTCGCCTCGACGATTCTGGTGTGTGACCAGGTGATGAACGCGATGTCCTCGAGTACCCAGTCGGCGCGCAGCGCGCCGGCCTCCTGCGCGCGGGTGATGATCCGGCGCATCAGGCCGTGGCCGTATTCCTGGGCCTGCGCGATGGCAGGACTGGGCGCGGCCCGCACGGCGAGTTCGCTGAGCAGCCGGTCGGCAGCCTGTAAAGCGCACACCTGCTCCACCAGGTAGACGAACGACTCCCACGGGTCATCGATGGCGAGCGCGTTCTCGGCGATACGGCTGCCCGCTTCGATCCGGTCCTCGACCGCGGCCGCGATGAGGTCGTCGCGGGTCGGGAAGCGGTTGTAGAGCGTGCCGATGGCCACCCCGGCGCGGGCGGCGATCTCTTTCAGCGGCGCGTCGAGACCGCGTTCCTCGAAGACGGCGCGGGCGGCGGTCACGAGCGCGTCCCGATTGCGCTGGGCATCGCTGCGTAACGGCTTGTCCACGGGCCGATCCTACAAATCGGGCAACACGCATATGTTGAGCATTGGTTCAACTTAATGCTACCGTCGACCGCATAACTTGAACCATGTCTCAACTTAACAGGAGTGGCAATGTCCAAGACCATCGCGATCTTCGGGTACGGACCCGGCCTCGGCGTCGGCACAGGACGCCGATTCGGGCGCGAAGGCTTCCGGGTGGCCGTCATCGGCCGGGATCCCGAAAAGGCGCGGCGGCACGCGGAGGAGTTGACGGCCGAAGGCATCGAGGCCGCGGCCTTTCCCGCGGATGTCACGGTTGGCGCGCAGGTCACGGGGGTGATCGAGAAGATCGAGGCGACGTTCGGGCCGATCGACGCGGCCATGCACGGGGCGGCGGGCAACATGAGCGATCGCATCCCTGACACCCTGTCGGTGGACATCCCGTCCCTCGATGCGCCCATCGCGCTGAAGCTGCACTCGCCGATCCTGGTGACGCGCGCGCTCGCGCCGAAGATGGTGGAGCGAGGCGAAGGCGCGCTGCTGTTCTCCTCGGGTTCGTCCGAGCACTACGTGGCGCCCTATCTGGCCAACTTCGGCATCGCCCTGGCCGCGCAGCGCGGTTACCTGCGCCAGCTCGAGGTGGAATTGCGGGGTACCGGCGTCTACGTCGGCTTGCTCAACATCGGCGTGCTGATCGACGGCAGCAAAGCCGCGCAGATCATCGATGAGAATCCGGAAGTGATCCCGGCGGGCCTTGAGATCGTCCGTATGAGCGGCGACGAGCTCGGCGATCACTATTGGCGGCTGTACACCGAGCGGGACAAGGTGGAGCTCGACGTAGGTTTCCCGGTCTGAGACCCGTCCCGAGAAGATCACTCGAGCGCGCACCGGCTCCGGCGGCCGGGAGCACCCGGAGCCCGTGCGCGCTCATTGGGCCGCGGCAGTAAACAACCGGTCAGTTGCCAAAGAAGTCCATTTGGGCAAACATCCGGCGAAATACCGAGGTCAGGGAGGTGAAACCGGGTGCGGCGAGTGGTGTCGCTGAGCGCAGTTCCGACTCCACCCGGACGCGGCGGGGACTTCCGATACTCTGGGCTCCCGTGACCGTCGCATCGTCCCCGGGTACCTCCGTCCATTCCGCCTCACAGTTCGATCTGATCGTCGTCGGCTCCGGATTCTTCGGGCTGACCGTTGCCGAACGCGCCGCCTCCGTGCTGGGTAAACGGGTTCTGGTGATCGAACGGCGCCACCACATCGGTGGCAACGCCTACTCCGAGCCGGATCCGGAAACCGGGATCGAGATCCACAAGTACGGCGCGCACCTGTTCCACACGTCGAACAAGCGGGTGTGGGACTACGTCACCCAGTTCACCGAGTTCACCGGCTACCAGCACCGCGTCTTCGCGATGCACAAGGGACAGGCCTACCAGTTCCCGATGGGCCTCGGCCTGGTCTCCCAGTTCTTCGGCCGCTACTTCTCGCCGGAAGAGGCGCGCGCGCTGATCGCGGAGCAGGCCTCGGAGATCGAGACCAAGGACGCGCAGAACCTCGAGGAGAAGGCCATCTCGCTGATCGGCCGCCCGCTCTACGAGGCGTTCGTCCGCGACTACACCGCCAAACAGTGGCAGACCGACCCGAAGGAACTGCCCGCGGGCAACATCACCCGCCTCCCGGTCCGCTACACCTTCGACAACCGCTACTTCAACGACACCTACGAAGGCCTGCCCCGCGAGGGCTACACGAAGTGGCTGGAGAACATGGCCGCCTCCGACCTGATCGAGGTGCGCCTGAACACCGACTGGTTCGAAGTGCGCGAGCAGTTGCGCGCCGAAAGCCCGGACGCGCCGGTCGTCTACACCGGCCCGCTGGACCGCTACTTCGACTACAGCGAAGGCGAGCTGGGCTGGCGCACCATCGATTTCGAGACCGAGGTGCTGCCGCTCGGCGACTTCCAGGGCACCTCGGTGATGAACTACAACGACGCGGACGTTCCCTACACCCGCATCATCGAGCCGCGCCACTTCCACCCCGAGCGCGAGTACCCCACCGACAAGACGGTGATCATGCGGGAGTACTCCCGGTTCGCGCAGACCGGCGACGAGCCGTACTACCCGATCAACACACCGGAGGACCGGGCGAAACTGCTGGCCTACCGGGAGCTGGCCAAGCAGGAGACCGCCACGGCGAAGGTCGTCTTCGGCGGCCGTCTCGGCACCTACCAGTACCTGGACATGCACATGGCGATCGGCAGCGCACTGAGCACGTTCGACAACGTGCTGCACCCGCATCTGGCGGATGGTGCGCCGCTCGTGGACCAGGAGGCTTAGGAGCGGAATGACCTCCCAATCCATTTTGGAAGACATGACCACCGAGACCCGCGCCAAGTCGCTGTTGCAGCGCATCATCCTGCCGCGGCCCGGCGAGCCGCTGGACGTGCGCACGCTCTACGTCGAGGAGTCGCAGACCAACGCCAGGCGCGCGCACGCGACCACCCGCACGTCGCTGTCGATCGGCGCGGAGTCCGAGGTCTCCTTCTGCACGTACTTCAACGCCCTGCCCGCGAGCTACTGGCGGCGCTGGAGCATCCTGTCTTCGGTGGTGCTGCGGCTGGAACTGGCCGGTCACGGCCGGGTGGACGTGTACCGATCCAAGGCCGACGGCTCGCGAATCCACGTGCAGGGCAAGGAATTCGCGGTCGCGACCGGCGCCGACTCGGTGGTCGTCGAATTCGAGACCGACCTGGGCCCGTTCGAGGACGGCGGCTGGATCTGGTTCGACATCACCACCGACACGGCGGTCACGCTGCTGTCGGGCGGCTGGTACGCGCCGATCGAGGCGCCCGGAGAGGGCAGCATCGCGGTCGGCATGCCCACCTTCAACCGGCCCACCGACGCGGTGAAGACGCTCGCCGCACTCGGCTCCGACCCGCTGGTGCTGGAGAAGATCGCGGCCGTCATCATCCCGGACCAGGGCACGAAGAAGGTCGTCGACGAGCCCGGCTTCACGGAATCGGCGGCCGCGCTCGGGGATCGCCTTTCCATCCACGACCAGCCCAACCTCGGCGGGTCCGGCGGCTACAGCCGGGTCATGTACGAGGCACTGAAGACCACCGACGCCGAGTACATCGTCTACATGGACGACGACATCGAGATCGAGCCGGACTCCATCCTGCGCGCGCTGGCCTTCGCCCGCTTCGCGAAGTCGCCGGTGCTGGTCGGCGGCCAGATGCTCAACCTCCAGGAGCGCTCGCACCTGCACGTCATGGGCGAAGTGGTCGATCGCGGCATCTTCATGTGGACCGCGGCGCCGAACGTCGAGTACGACCACGATTTCTCGAAGTACCCACTCAAGGACCGGGACAACTCGAAGCTGTTGCACCGGCGCATCGACGTCGACTTCAACGGTTGGTGGACCTGTGTCATCCCGCGGCGCGTCGCCGAGGAGCTCGGCCAGCCGCTTCCGCTGTTCCTGAAGTGGGACGACGCGGAGTACGGCTTGCGTGCTCGCGCGGCCGGGTACCCGACCGTCACGCTGCCCGGCGCGGCGGTGTGGCACATGGCCTGGAGCGACAAGGACGACGCCATCGACTGGCAGGCGTACTTCCACTTGCGCAATCGCCTGGTCGTCGCCTCGCTGCACCTGCCGGGCAACGGGCGCGGCATGGTCGTCAACACGATCAAGGCGACGCTGAAGCATTTGCTGTGCCTGGAGTACTCGACGGTCGCGATCCAGAACCTCGCCATCCGCGATTTCCTCGCAGGCCCGGAACGGCTGTTCCAGCTACTGCCCAGCGCTCTGGGGGCGGTGCACGAGCTGCGCAAGCAGTATCCGGACGCGGTGATCCTGCCCTCGTCCACCGAACTGCCGCTGGCCAGCCACATCGGCGTCGGGGCGGTCGGTGAGCCGGCCAATCCGATCGCCAAGGTGGCGCGGCTGGCCAAGGGCGTGGTGCACAACTTCCGCTCCGCGCGCACCGAACACCACGAGACCCCGCAGCTGAACGTGCCGACGCTGGACGCGCGCTGGTTCCTGCTCTCGCAGGTCGACGGCGTCACCGTCACCACGGCCGACGGCCGCGGCGTCGTCTACCGCAAGCGCGACCCCCGCCAGGCGCTCGGCCTGTTCAAGGAAGCCATGCGCCTGCGCAAGGAGCTGGCCGCCCGTTTCCCGGAGATGCAGCAGCGCTACCGCGCCGCCCACCCGCAGCTGACCAGCACCGCGGCGTGGGAGAAGGTCTTCGGTATCGACACGAAGGATGAGCAGCAGTGAGTCTCGGAGCGAGCGCCGCCGACGACGCGGCGGTGCAGCCGCCGCTGCACAGCGCCAACGGTCACGGTGGCCCGGTGTCCGCGCACCCCGCGCCTGCCGGGCAGGCGCCGCCGGAGGTCGCGATCATCAACGCGGTGCAGGCCACCCTCGGTAGCAAGCCCGCCGTGGTGTCCGCCGCGCGTGGCCTGTCGCACTTCGGCGAGCACGCGCTCGGCTGGATCGGCATCGCCGCCGCAGGCTGGCTGGTGGACAAGCCGCGGCGCAGACAGTGGGCCGGGGTCGCGGTCGGCGCGGTCGGCGCGCACGCGGCCTCGATCGTCATCAAGCGCGTCGTTCGCCGTCCGCGCCCGAACGATCCGTCGGTGCAGGTCAACGTGGGGACGCCGAGCAAACTCAGTTTCCCGTCCTCGCACGCGACCTCGACGACGGCAGCGGCCGTGTTGCTCGGCAGATTGACCGGGCTACCCTTGCCTGCGGTGCTCGTCCCCCCGATGCTGCTTTCGCGGGTGGTCCTCGGGGTGCACTACCCCACCGACGTGCTCGCCGGTTCCGCGCTCGGCGCCGCGTCCGCCGCCGCCCTGCTCGCCGCCGAAAAGAGACTCGACAATGACCGCACAAGAAAGAGCTTTCGTTGACATGAGTGAAGAGCCGACCGGCGCCGACCTGGCCGAGGCGGTAGTCAAGGGCCCGCCCAAGACGCTGGCCGGCGGTCTGTTCAAGGCAGTCCGTCCGCGGCAGTGGGTCAAGAACGTATTGGTGCTCGCCGCTCCGCTGGCCGCGGGCACGGCGACCAACGTGGACGTGCTCGCGCACGTCGGCATCGCCTTCGTGGTGTTCTGCATGGCGGCATCGGGCATCTACCTGGTGAACGACGCGCTCGACGTGGAGGCCGACCGGGCGCATCCGACCAAGCGGTTCCGGCCGATCGCCGCGGGCGTCGTCCCGGTGAACCTGGCCTACCTGCTGTCGGCATTGCTGCTGGCCGGGTCGATCGCGGGCTCGTTCCTCGCCTCGTGGCATCTCGCCGTGGTGATGACGGTCTACATCGGCATCCAGCTGGCCTACTGCTTCGGACTCAAGCATCAAGCCGTGCTGGACATCTGCATCGTGTCCTCCGGCTTCCTGCTGCGCGCGGTCGCCGGTGGCGCGGCGGCCGACATCGAGCTGTCGCAGTGGTTCCTGTTGATCATGGCCTTCGGCTCGCTGTTCATGGCGGCGGGCAAGCGCTACGCGGAGCTGCAGATCGCGCTGGGCACCGGCGCCAAGATCCGCAAGTCGCTGGAGTACTACACGCCCACCTACCTGCGCTTCATCTGGACGCTGGCCGCGACGGCGGTGGTGGTTTTCTACGGGCTGTGGGCGTTCCAGCAGGACGGCATCAAGGACACCAACTGGTTCGCGATCTCGATGGTCCCGTTTACCATCGCAATCCTGCGTTACGCGGTCGACGTCGATGGGGGCGAGGCCGGGGAGCCGGAAGAGATCGCGCTGGGGGACCGCGTCCTGCAGTTCCTCGCAATCGCCTGGATCGGAGCGGTAGGTGTCGCTGTCTATCTCACCTGACGAGATGCTGGTGGCGGAGCGAACGGAATACGCGGCGGAGCGGTCGGCCGATGAGTCGTCCGGCTCCGCGTCGCGGTTCGCGCGTCTGTCCAAAGCCACGTTCGTCGGTGGGATCACGCTCACCGTTGTTCTTTTCGCGGTCGGGGGCTGGCAGCGGCGGTGGATCGCCGACGACGGTCTCATCGTGTTGCGCACGGTGCGCAACCTGCTGGCGGGCAACGGCCCCGTCTTCAACGAGGGTGAGCGCGTCGAAACCAACACCAGCACCGCGTGGACCTACCTGGTCTGGTTCTTCAGCTGGCTGACCCAGGCGCGGCTCGAGTACGTGGTGCTCGGCGTCGCGCTCACCGTCTCGCTGGCCGCGGTCGTGTTCGCCATGCTCGGCTCGGCGCGCCTGTGGGGCGGGACCCGCACCGGGCTGTTGCTGCCCGCGGGCGTGCTGGTCTACATCGCACTGCCCCCGGCCCGCGACTACGCCACCTCGGGTCTGGAAAGCGGCTTGGTGATCTGCTGGATCGGCCTGCTGTGGTGGCAGCTGATGCGCTGGAGCCAGGCCAAGTCGGTGCGCCTGCCCGGCCTGCTCGGACTGGTCTTCCTCGCCGGGCTGGGCCCCCTGATCCGGCCCGAGATGACCTTGGTCGGCGCGCTCGCGCTGCTGATGATCTTCTGCGCGCCCATGCCCGAGAGCAGGCTGCGGCCGATCGTGCTGCGCGCGGTGATCGTCGCGGTGGCCGGACTGGTGCCGCTGGGCTACCAGATCTGGCGGATGGGCTACTACGGCCTGCCCTACCCGAACACCGCCGTCGCGAAGGACGCGGGCGGCGCCAAGTGGGGGCAGGGCTTCACCTACCTCTGGGACCTCGTCGGTCCGTACTTCCTGTGGGCGCCGCTGCTGGTATTGCTGATCGCCGGTGTGCTCGCCGCTCGCACGGGTGCGACTCGGAACGCGCGTGCCGAAAACGAAGACGCGCGTGGCTGGTCGATCGGCCGGATCCGGGAGTGGTTGCGCTCGCCGGGCGCTGTGGTCGCTTCGGTTCTGGCCAGCGGGTTCCTCCTGACCATCTACGCGCTTCGGGTCGGTGGCGACTTCATGCACGGCCGAATGCTGTTGCCCCAGCTGTTCCTGTTCCTGCTCCCGGTCGCGGTCATTCCGATCCGGGCGCCGCAGGGCGGTGTGCGCGCGGCCACCGCCGCCGACTGGTCCTACGCGGCGCTGGCCGTGGCATTCGTCGGCGTCGCGGGGTGGGCGCTGTTCGCGGCGAACACCACCGCGATCAAGACCGGCACCAAGATCACTTCGACCGGCATCGTCGACGAGCGCGTCTACTACGTGCTCAACACCGGGCACGACCACCCGATCCTGGCCGAGGACTACTTGGACTACCCGCGCATCCGCGCGATGGTCAACGACATCACCGGCACTCCGGACGGCGGTCTGCTGCTCAACTCGCCGTCGTTCATGTTCTGGTACATCGCTCCGCCGCCCCAGCCGATTCCGGACGGCGGCGCCGGGCACACGGTCTACTTCCTGAATCTCGGCATGACCAGCATGAACGTTCCGCTGGACGTGCCCGTGATCGATCCGATGGGTCTGGCCTACCCGCTGGCCGCGCACACCGACCGGCTCACCGACGGCCGGATCGGCCACGACAAGAGCCTGTACCCGGACTGGGTCGTCGTCGATACCGGCATGGTGGACAAGAAACCGTGGATGCCCTGGTACCTGGACGAGAAGTGGGTTGCCCAGGCGCGCACCGCGATGTCCTGCCCGGACACCCAGGCGTTGTTGATCTCCTACCGCGATCCGCTCACCTTCGAGCGTTTCCGGCACAACCTGCGCAACGCGTTGCGGTTCGCGAAGTACCGCATCGATCGCGTCCCGAAGTACGAGATCCAGCGGTGCGGACTGGTCGATCCCTTCCCGCAACCGGTCGCGCAGCGCTGATCCCGTGAATCACATTGGGCCCATCGGGCACGGTGGGCCCAATGGCCCCATTGTGCGAGGTAGATAAAGTGGCGTACGCCGCTTTATCTCTTTTTGGTAACGCCACCGTGTCGATACCGATATACGCTACGACCGTATGCCCGGCCTGGCGTCCACCGGTCGTGGGCATCGACGGGTTACCGTGTGGACGGCTTGCCGCTGTCGCTGTGCAAACGAAAGGTTCAAACTGATGCGAGGCGTGATCGGGCGTCGTCTTAATTCTCGAAGAGCGGGTTCCTGGCTCAAGCGGTCCATGCTGGTTTCGCTGGCAGTTCTGCTACCGCTCGGGGTGTCGGTGGCAGGCCCTGCCGCCCCGGCGTCCGCCGCGTTCAATCCGGATGGCATGGATTTCTGGGTCGACTCCGAAATGGGGCCGATCAAGTCGCGCATCTTCCGCGCCGCCGATGGCAACACCGGCCGCGTGGTGTACGCGCTGGACGGCATGCGGGCGCGCAACGACCTCAGTGGCTGGGAGATCGATACCGAGGTCGCGCGCGAGCTGACCAAGTGGAACATCAACGTGGTCATGCCGGTCGGCGGCCAGTCCAGCTTCTATGCCGACTGGAACGGCCCGAGCGACTTCTTCGGCCTCGGCAGCGCGGGCTCGTCCTCCACCGGTTCGGCGAACTCCGGCTCCGGCCTGCTGACCGGTTCCGCCGGCGGACCGGGCAAGACCAGCACTTACAAGTGGGAAACCTTCCTCACCAACAACCTTCGCTGGGCGCTGCGCGACCGCCTCGGGTTCAACCCGAACGGCAACGGCATCTTCGGTCTCTCCATGGGCGGCAGCGCCGCGCTCACTCTCGCGGCCTACCACCCCGACCAGTTCCGTTACGCCGGTTCGTACTCCGGGTACCTGAACATCTCCGCGCCGGGTATGCGTGAGGCGCTGCGCGTGGCGATGCTGGACGCAGGCGGCTACAACATCGACGCGATGGCGCCGCCGTGGGGCCCGCAGTGGCTGCGGATGGACCCGTTCGTGTTCGCGCCGCGACTGAAGGCGAACAACACTCGCCTGTGGGTCTCCGCCGGTAGCGGTCTGCCCAGCGGGGCGGACGGCATCAGCTTCAACACGCTCAACGCGATGGGTCTGGAAACGCTGGCCCTGGCCAACACCCGCGCCTTCCAGGTTCGCATGCTCACCCTGGGTGCGAACAATGTCACCTACGACTTCCCGGCCGTGGGTGTGCACAACTGGAACTACTGGGCCGATGAGGTCTATCGGATGATCCCGGATCTGTCCGCGAACATCGGGTAGTAGCCCGGCCATAGCGAGGAAAGGCCGTTTCGCGCCATCGGCGCGGAGCGGCCTTTCGGCGTTTACCCGGGCGTCCGCGGGTACTTCGGCAACGAATACGAAGAGAAAACGGCTTCGGTAGTTGTGGTCTGGATCACCATCCAGCAACATGAAGGCATTCGTTTCCAATTGATACCCGAACAGCATGCACCAAGGTCGATTCGTCCGGTTTCTTGGTGGGCGTCTCGTCCTGGTGCCCGACGAGGGGCCGGTTGGGATTGCTAATAGTTTGCCAGACCGGGCCGCCTGAGGGAAAGGTCGATGTGATGCGTAGTGCGCGCGGGAAGCGCTGGCCCCAGAGGCCCCGAGTAGCCGGTTCGTGGTTGCGGCGGTCCGCCCTCGGCATCGCCGCGGCGATGCTGCTGCCGCTCGGGGCGACCGTCGCGGGCGTGGGCGCCACGGCGTCGGCGGCGTTCGACCCCGCGGCCTTCGATTTCTGGGTCGATTCCGGCATGGGTCCGATCAAGACCCGGATCCTGCGTGCCGCCGACGGCAACACCAATCGCGTCGCCTATGTGCTGGACGGCATGCGGGCGCCGGAGACGCTGAACGGCTGGGAGATCGAGACCAATATCCCGCAAGTCCTGGCGAGCCAGAACATCAATGTGGTCATGCCGGTCGGTGGCATGTCGAGCTTCTACGCCGACTGGATCGCGCCAAGCGAGTTCTTCGGCATCCCGGCAGGCGCGGGCTCCAGCACCGGTTCCGGCGGGCTGGACGGGTTCGCGGGCGGGCCCGGCAAGAGCTACCGGTATCAGTGGGAGACCTTCCTGACCAACAACCTGCGCTGGGCGCTGCGCGATCGGCTGGGGTTCAACCCCAACCGCAACGGCGCCTTCGGCTTGTCGATGGGCGGCAGCGCGGCGCTCACCCTGGCGGCCTACCACCCGGATCAGTTCAGTTTCGCGGGGTCGTTCTCCGGCTATTTGAACAACTCGGCGCCGGGTATGCGGGAGGCCATCCGCGCCGCCATGCTGGACGCGGGCGGCTACAACGTCGACGCGATGGCGCCGCCGTGGAGCCCGCAGTGGCTGCGGATGGACCCCTTCGTGTTCGCGCCCAACCTGATCCGCAACGGCACCCGCCTGTGGATCGCCGCGGCCAGCGGACTGCCCTCGGCCGGCGACCCGCCGAGCTTCGGCACCCTCAACGGCATGGGGCTGGAAAGCCTGGCGCTGGCGAACACTCGCGCGTTCCAGGTCCGGATGGCGACCTTGGGTGGCGGCAACGCCGTCTACTCCTTTCCGCCGTTCGGTATTCACGCCTGGAACAACTGGGCTGACGAGGCCATGCGAATGATCCCGGATATGTCGGCGAACATCGGCTGAATCTTTTGGCGGCGCCTGCGGCGCCGCGTGTTCGCGGCCCCCTATGGCTCGCGTCAGAGCGGACGAGACTCGCGCCTGCGGCGCATGCGCTTCGTCCACTCTGGCGCGAGCCGGGCCGCGAACGGCGCTCGTAAGACTCGCACCCGGGTGGGTTCGGTGTGTGGGGAACTTGCGCTTCCTGGTGTGCGGCGGGATTGGCGGGGGCATTTGTTCGCGGTTTGTGCAGTTGTCTTCCTGGCCGTTGGGGCTGCGTAGTGGTCCTTTTGAACAGGGAGGCGTTCTTGGGGTCGCCAGCTTGGGGGAGTGGGGGTAGGTGGTAGGGGGTTATGTGGGGGCGGTGCAGGGGGAAGTCCTGGCATTCCACCCAATGTTTGCTGCATGATCGCTGTCGTGCGGTCGTCGGTGCTCGGAGCTGTTTGCCCGAAGTCGCCTCTGTGGCTATCACGGCAGATCTCGGTTCCGATCACGGTTCGGCCACTGGTCTGGGAGGACTCTGCCCCGTCGCTCGGAGCCGCCGGGCCTGCGGCGAGGTCGCTGGAGGTGTCGGGATTGCGAAGATCTCGGGTCGGTGACAGTTCCCGCCAGGAGCGCGAATATCTTGCGTTCCAACACGACATCACCGCGAGAACGCGATAAGGTCACCGCACCATTACCTTGCGTGAACGGATGGATTTCGGCCAGTGGAAAGACCCGGATCTTGCTAAAGCGGGGGGCGTCGAATATCGTCCAGCGAGCGCAAGTGTGACCAGATCGTTGTAGCGCCGTCATGGGTATCGGATTGTCGGGACCATGTCCGTGACGCGCGTCTCGTTGGCAACACGGGTGCCGCTTCGCCCCTCGGGCGGCGAGTGGCACCACAACAGCAGAAAGAGAGCAGGATTCATGCGTTTCGGCAGGGCGGCCGCGCCGAAGAGAACACAGTCGGGACGGCGAGGCGCGGCTCGCGGTTGGCGTAATCGAATTCTGGCTGTCGGTGCCGCCGCGCTGGCGCTACCGATCGCCGCAGGCCTGGCAACCCCGACTCTCGCCGCAGCGGCGCCGTCGGTGCACACGCCGGTGTTGCGGGCGCCCGCGGGCGGCTTCGAGGACCTGATGGTCCCGTCCAGCATGGGCCCGATCAAGGTGCAGGTGCAGTGGGCCGCACGCGGCGGCAACGCGGCGCTGTACCTGCTCGACGGTCTGCGCGCCCGCGACGACCGTAACGCTTGGTCGTTCGAGACCAACGCGCTGCAGCAGTTCGGGAACGACAACATCACCCTGGTGATGCCGGTCGGCGGCCAGTCCAGCTTCTACACCGACTGGTACGCGCCGTCGAACACCAACGGCCAGAAGACCACCTACAAGTGGGAGACCTTCCTCACCAAAGAACTGCCCGCCTTCCTGGAGGGCTATGGCGTCTCGCGTACCAACAACGCGGTCGTCGGCCTGTCCATGGGCGGTAGCGCGGCGCTGGCTCTCGCGGCCTACCACCGCGACCAGTTCAAGTTCGCCGCCTCCTACTCGGGCTACCTGAACATCTCCGCGCCGGGTATGCGTGAGGCGATCCGCATCGCGATGCTGGACGCGGGCCGCTACAACGTCGACGCGATGGCCGCGCCGTGGAGCTCGCAGTGGCTGCGGATGGACCCGTTCGTTTTCGCGCCGCAGCTGCGCGGCCTGCCGATGTACATCTCGGCCGCCAGCGGTCTGCCGGGTCAGTTCGACCAGCCGAACTCGGCGGTCGGCGTGTTCAACACCGGCAACGGGATGGCGCTGGAAGCCCTCTCGCTGGTGAACACCCGCGCGTTCCAGGCTCGCCTGAACTCGCTGGGCATCCCCGCCCGGTACGACTTCCCGGCCGCGGGCACCCACTCCTGGAAGTACTGGGAGGGGGAGCTGTTCGCCTCGCGCAACATGATCCTGGACGCCACCGGCGCCTGGTGATCTGATCCGCCTCGTCGCAATTCAGGCCGCACCGATTCGGTGCGGCCTGAATTGCGTTCGGGGGCAGCTATGATCGCGTGACAGCGAACATTGTTTGCTGTGCAGCGCGTGTCTCCCGTAAACGTCGCTATAACGGGAGTACAAAGCTTTTGTGGCAGGGATTACGCGCGGTAGCTGTGGCATACGCGGGCGTCTCGTCGCGCGTTCGGCACGCGAGCGGCTCATGCTGCTCGCCGCCACGATGGTGATCCCGCTAGCCGCGAGCGTGTCCGTCGAGGCTCCCGCCGTCGCGGAGCCAACGGCGGCCGTGGCCGCGCCCGCGCTGGAGAAGGTCCAGTGGCTCAGCGACCGTCGCGTCGCGCTGTGGGTGACCTCGCCGTCCATGGGAGTGCCGATCCAGGTCCAGTTGCTGCTGGCCAGAGACTGGAACGCCCACCCGGAGGCCAGATTCCCCGTCCTGTTCCTGCTCGACGGTCTGCGCGCGACCGACGACGAGAGCGGCTGGACGAAGGAGGCTGGGGCGGTCGATTTCTTCGCCGACAAGAACGTCACCGTGGTGCTGCCGGTGGGTGGGCAGGCCAGCTTCTACGCCGACTGGCTCCAGCCGGACAACGGCCGTACCTACAAGTGGGAGACTTTTCTCACCAAGGAGCTTCCGCCGCTGCTGGAGAGTCATTGGCGTGCGACACCCGTGCGGGGCGTGGAAGGCCTCTCGATGGGTGGCACGGCCGCGATGTTCCTCGCCGCCCGCAATCCGGGCTTCGTACGGCACGCCGCGTCGTATTCGGGCTTCCTGACCACGACGACGCTGGGCATGCCGCAGGCCATCGAGTTCGCCATGCGGGATGCGGGCGGCTTCGACTCCGCCGCCATGTGGGGCAGGCAGACGGACCCGGAGTGGGAGGCGCACGACCCGTACGTGCTGGCCGACAAGCTGCGAGGAGTCAGTCTGTACGTCTCCAGCGGCAGCGGCGCGATCGGTCCCTACGACCACGCCCTCGGCATTCCCGGGGTGAGCACCAACATCGCGGGCATGGGATTGGAGATCCTCTCCCGGCTCACTTCGCAGAACTTCGTGACCAAGCTGTCCAAGCTGGCCATTCCCGCGCAGGTGAACTATCGCCCGTCCGGCACCCATTCCTGGCCGTACTGGGACTTCGAGATGCGTCAGTCCTGGACCCAGGCCGCGTCCGCGCTCGGCGTCGATCAGGGCAAGCCCGCCTGTCAGCCGGGCGGCGCGATCGGCCCGGTAGCAGCCGCGGCGGGCTGGCTCGGTGACTGCCTCACCGGGGAGTACGCCGTGGCAGGAGGCACCGCGCAGGACTTCAAGGGCGGCCGGGTGTTCTTCACGCCGGACAGTGGCGCTTACCCGGTCGGCGGCGTGATCGGGCCCGGTTACCAGGCGGCGGGAGGACCTACCGGACCGCTCGGGCTGCCGACGGGCGAGGAACGCGCGCTGGAAGACGGCCGCGGCCGGTTCCAGGCATTCCAACACGGCGCGCTGTACTGGACGCCGCAGACCGGAGCTCAAATGGTGCGTGGCGCAATTTACGACGAGTGGGGCAAGCAGGGGTTCGAACGCGGTCCCGCCGGTTACCCGACAGCGCCGGAGGCCAAGACACCGAGTCGCGACGGCGCCGTGCAAGCCTTCGAGAACGGTCCGTTCTACTACAGCCAGGCCACCGGCGTGCACCGCGTCCAAGGCCTGATCCTCGGCAAGTACGCCCAGCTGGGCTTCGAGAACAGTCCGCTCGGCTTCCCGGTCGCCGAAGAGCAGACGGTGAAGGACGCGGGCCGCTTCAGCCGATTCGAAGGCGGGACCATCTACTGGAGCCCGGTGTCCGGCGCTTGGGCGGTCCGCAACGGCCCGATACTGGATGCTTGGCGCGACGCCGGCTACGAGAACGGCAAACTCGGCTTCCCCACCGGCGACGAGTTCCCCATCTCCGACGGCGTGCAGCAGAACTTCCAGGGCGGATTCATCACCCTGCGCGACGGCAAAACGGAAGTACACGCCCTTTGAGCACGACCGATGCACGGCAGCCCGCAAGCTGTCACTCGACCGGCCCGACCGCGTCCCGCGCATCCCAGGCTGGGTGATGCGCCATGGTCGGCGGCGCTGAGCCTGTTCCGTTCGCGGCCCGGCTCGCGTCCGAGTGGCCGCCGCGTCCGCGACGAAGTCGCCAGCGGCGGTCGCTCGGACGCGAGCCATAAAGGGGCCGCGAACACGCCGCGCGAAGGCGCGGCAAATTCAACACCGCTAGCCTGGTGGGCGACCCGACCCCGCTCAGTGACAGATCGAGGACAAGAATTCATGCATCGGACCCGTGGAAAGGTATTCGGCGTGGTTGTGGCGATTGCCGCAACCGGCCTGCTCGCCGCGTGCGGCGACAATGATTCGACCGCGACGAGCACGCCATCGCCTACCCGCACCACGACGGCAGCGGCGGCGACCACGTCGCCGGTCGCTTCGACACCCGCCGAAACCGGCCAGCCCGCTCCCGCGCCGGAGCAGCCCACCACGACGGTGGCGCCCGAGCGTCCGCAGCCGGTGCCGACCGAAGCCGTCCCGCCCGCGGACACCTCGAAGCTCACCGACAAGGACAAGAAGTTCCTGGACGAGCTGGCCAAGCAGGGTGTCACCCCGTCAAGCCCGGACATCGCGCTGAGCATCGGCGCGTACGTCTGCCAGGGCACCGCCGCGGGCGCGTCCGATCAGGATCTGATGACCTTCGTCAACGCCATGGCAGGTTCGGATCCGTCCTTCGACCCGGCGAAGATGCCGGTGGAGAAGGCCGGGCAGATCTACATCTCCACCGCTCGCGCCACGTACTGCCAGTGAGTTCGCGCGTCCGTTCGACCTCCCGCCGGTCCAAGCCGGCGGGATGCCTGCTCGTGATCGGCGGCATCCTGCTGATCATCCTGGTGGTCCTGCTGCTGTGGTACCTGCTAGCAGGGCGTTTGCGCCCGCCCGGCCCCGGGCCGAAACCGCCGGAACGCCCGACGTCGCAGCCCGCGAGCTGTCCGGATGTGCAGATGATCTCGGTGCCCGGCACGTGGGAGTCGAACAGCGCCGACGATCCGCACAATCCGACCGCCAACCCGGTGTCGCTGATGCTCAACGTCTCCGGCCCGATCACCCAGCGGTTCCCGAGCGAGCGGGTGGACGTGTACACCGTTCCGTACGTCGCGCAGTTCTCCAATCCGATCGCGATCCCGCCGGACGGCCAGCAGTCGTACAACAACAGCCGATCCGAGGGCACCCAGCGGATGGTCGACGCCATGGCCGCGCGGCACCAGGAGTGCCCGCTGACCACCTACGTGCTCGCGGGGTTCTCCCAGGGCGCGGTGATCGCGGGTGACGTCGCCGCGCAGATCGGTGCGGGCGCGGGCCCGGTGCCCGCCGATCTGGTGCTGGGCGTGACGTTGATCGCCGACGGACGCCGTACCGGCGACAACGGCCCGGGCCAGGCGATCCAGATCGGCACCCCGCCGCCGGGTGTGGGTGCCGAAGTCGCGCTGAAGGGGTTGAACGTGCCCGGCATCACGATGACCGGTCCGCGTCAAGGGGGCTTCGGCACGCTGGCCGATCGCACCTACACCATGTGCGCGCCCGGCGATCTGATCTGTGACGCCCCCCGGGAGGCGCTGAGTCCGTGGAACATCGTGGGCAGCGTGAACACGCTGGTCCGGGCCGCGGGAAACCCGGTGCACACCCTCTACAACAGTTTCGTCGTCGACGGCGACGGCAACACCGCGACGCAGTGGACGGCGAACTGGGCGGCCGGACTCATCGAGACAGCGCCGCATCCGGCTCATTCGTGAAAATTCACAGCCCGTGAGATACCCCGCACCGGATTGGCGTGACAAGCGCAACTCGAGTTGGGTAGCACGCTGTAAAGTGCGCTGGTGATCGCGACGCCGGGCACCACCCCAGCGCGGACCCGAAGCGGGCGTCGCGCCCGTATTTTCCTTACAGCCAGGAGCATGAGTTCATGACAGAAGCCGCCGCACCGGCCACCACGGCGAGCCGTGACGCGGATGCTGCGTTGTCCGCGCTGGGCACTCCGTTGCGCCCGTTCCGCTTCGCGGCGGCCGGGGAAGGAAACAAGCAGGAGGGCGGCGCGCGGAAGTTCGTGCAGACCGCTCAGCAGGCCGAGGAGTACGGCTTCGACACCTTCGTGGTGCCCGACCACCTCGGTGAGCAGATCGGGCCGATCGCCGCGCTCGGCGCGCTGACCCAGGCCACCGAGAAGATCCGGCTCGGCACGTCGGTGCTGGCGAACGGTTTCCGCCACCCCGTCGTGCTGGCCAAGGATCTGGCGACCATCGACGTGCTGTCCAAGGGCAGGCTCGAGGTCGGCGTCGGCGCGGGCTGGATCAAGGAGGAGTTCGAGAACGCGGGCATCCCGTACGAGTCGCCCGGTGTCCGGCTGGAGAAGTTGGACGAGTCGTTGACCATTCTCGACGTGCTGCTGCGCGGCCAGGAGTGCACCTTCGAGGGCAAGCACTACCAGGTCCGCGGCGTCAAGGGGACCCCACGGCCGCGGCAGGGCCCACGCCCCCCGATCTGCACCGGCGGCGGCGGTCCGAAGATGCTGCGGCTGGCCGCCAAGCACGCCGACATCGTCTCCGTCGTTCCCGTGACCACCAAGAACGGCAAGGGCCTGCTCTCCGGTATCACCATCGAGAAGGCCGTGGAAAAGGTGAATCTGATCAAGGAGGCCGCCGGTGACCGGTTCGCCGACATCGAGCTGAACTGGGCCATCACCGCCATCGTGATCACCGACGATCGCGAGAAGACCGCGGAGATGGCGCTGTCGGCGTTGGACCGGGGACTGCACCCGAACCTGGAGGTCGATGTGCAGCTGTCCGTCGAGGACATCCTCAACTCGCCCTACGTGGCGATCGGAACATTCGAGGAGATCGCCGAGCAGATCCGCCGTGTGCGGCAGCTCACCTCGATGTCCTATGTCGGTGTATTCCCCACCCAGATGGACGCGTTCGCCCCCGTTATTCCCCTGCTGCGGGACGAGTGAGCCGGTCTTCTCTGTAACATGACTCTGGTTTGAGTACATCTAGCCGATAAGCGGTCACCGCGCAGACCGCACAAAATCTGCAGGCTGGCTCTGCACTTGGAGCACCCGCGGGCGAAAGCGAGTCGGGGCCTCACAGGTAAAAGCGGCGATCTCGCCGTCTTGCTGCGTGTGCCTCGGAGGAGAAGAAGGAATGGAAGAGACTTTCGACGACTACCTGGACGAAACCGGGAACATCCGCATTCCCGAGGATCACACCCTGGTTGATCACGTCGAGAAGCACACCCGGAACGACGCGAACACCCTGGCGTATCGCTACATCGACTACTCGCGCGAGCGCGACGGTGAGGCGCAGGAGTTGACGTGGCGTGAGTTCGGTATTCGGCTGCGCGCGGTGGCCGCTCGACTGCAGCAGGTGACCAACCCGGGTGACCGGGTCGCGATCCTCGCGCCGCAGGGCTTGGATTACGTGATCTCCTTCTTCGCCGCGATCTACGCGGGCACCATCTCGGTCCCGCTGTTCGACCCGGACGAGCCGGGCCACACCGATCGCCTGCACGCGGTGCTCGGCGACTGTGAGCCCTCGGCCATCCTGACCGCGAGCTCCTCCGCGGCCGGGGTCCGGCAGTTCTTCCGCTCGCTGCCCGCCGCCCAGCGCCCGCGCATCATCGCGGTGGACGCGATTCCCGACAGCGTCGGCGAGAGCTGGGTGCGCCCGGACATCGCGATCGACGACATCGCCTACCTGCAGTACACCTCGGGGTCCACCCGGGTGCCCGCGGGTGTGGAGATCACGCACCGCGCGGTGGGCACCAACCTGCTGCAGATGGTCGACGCGATCAACCTGGACTGGAACTCGCGCGGCGTCACCTGGCTGCCGCTGTTCCACGACATGGGCCTGCTGACGGTGATCCTGCCCGCGGTGGGCGGCAAGTACATCACCATCATGTCGCCGAGCGCGTTCGTGCGCCGTCCCTACCGGTGGATCAAGGAGTTGGCCGCGGTTTCCGACGGCGCCGGAACCTTCGCCGCCGCACCGAACTTCGCCTTCGAGCACGCCGCGGCGCGCGGTCTGCCGAAGAACGGCGAGTCGCTGGATCTGTCGAACGTCATCGGCCTGATCAACGGCAGTGAGCCGGTGACCACCTCGTCGATGAAGAAGTTCAACGAGGCGTTCGCCCCCTACGGGCTGCCCAAGACCGCCATCAAGCCCTGCTACGGCATGGCCGAGGCCACGCTGTTCGTCTCCGCCACCAAGGCCGAGGACGAGGCCAAGGTCACCTACGTCGACCGCAGGGAACTCAACGCGGGCCGCATGGTGAAGGTCGACCCCGGTCACGAGAACGCGATCGCGCAGGTGTCCTGCGGCTACATCGCGCTCTCGCAGTGGGCGACGATCATCGATCCGAAGTCGGTGGAGTCGGGCGGCGGTCGCGAGGTGCCCGACGGGCACGTCGGCGAGATCTGGCTGCACGGCAACAACATGGGCATCGGCTACTGGGGCCGTCCCGACGAGACGGCGGCGACGTTCCAGAACAAGGTCACCGAGCGCCTGTCCGAGGGCAGCCACGCCGAGGGCACCGAGCCGGACGCGAACTGGATGCGCACCGGCGACTACGGCGTGTACTTCGAGGGCGAGCTCTACATCACCGGCCGGGTCAAGGACCTGGTGATCGTGGACGGTCGCAACCACTACCCGCAGGACCTCGAGTTCTCGGCGCAGGAGGCCAGCACCGCGCTGCGTCCCGGGTTCGTGGCGGCGTTCTCGGTGCCCGCCAACCAGCTCCCGGCCGAGGTGTTCGAGCAGGGCAGCCACTCCGGCCTGCAGTTCGACGCCGACGACGCGTCCGAGCAGCTGGTCATCGTGGGTGAGCGCGGTCCCGGTGCGGGCAAGGCCGATCCGCTGCCGATCGCCGACGCGGTGCGCGCGGCGATCTCCCAGCGCCACGGCGTGACCGTTCGAGACGTGCTGCTGGTGCCGGCGGGATCGATCCCGCGCACCTCCAGCGGCAAGATCGCCCGCCGCGCCTGCCGGGCGGCCTATCTGGAGGGAACGCTGCGGGGTGGTTACACCCAGCAGGCTTTCCCCGATGCACCAGAAGAGTAATTGCCAGGGGCGGCCTCGGACCGACCATCGACGCTCGGCGCCGAGCTTCTCGAGCGCCGAGCGTCAAAGACGGTACGCCCGGTACGCAGACAGGTAGCTTGAGGAATTGATGGCTGACAACGAGGGCACGCCCACCCAGACGACCGACGCCCCACCCGTGGAGACCGTCGCCGACGCGGCGGCCCCGGCCGAGTCCGCGAAGGGCGGCGCGCAGACCGACATGTCGGTGGCGGAGCTGCGTGAGTGGCTGCGGCGCTGGGTCTCCGAGGCGACCGGGCAACCGATCGAGCAGATCACCGTGGACCGGCCGATGGAGGAGTTCGGGCTCGCCTCGCGGGACGCCATCGCCCTCGGCGGGGACATCGAGGAACTGACCGGCGTGATGCTGAACGCGACGATCGTGTACCAGCATCCGACCATTGCCTCGCTGGCCGAGCGGATCATCAACGGCGAGCCGGAGCTGCCCGCGGAGTCGTCCGACGACGCCTTCTACACGGCGGGCTACGCGCCGGGTGAGGCACACGACATCGCGATCGTGGGTCTGTCGACGCGGCTGCCCGGTGCGGGCGACACTCCGGAGTCGACGTGGGAATTTCTCATCGGACGCGGTGACGGCATCCGGGAGCGGCCCGAAGGGCGCTGGTCGGAGTTCCTGGCCGAGCCGCAGTTGGCGGAAGCGGTCGAGAACGCCAACACCAGGGGTGGCTATCTCGATCAGGACGTCGTCAAGGGTTTCGACGCCGAGTTCTTCGCCATGTCGCCGGTCGAGGTCGAGCGGGTCGATCCGCAGCAGCGCCTGATGATGGAGTTGACCTGGGAGGCGTTGGAGCACGCCAGGATTCCGGCCAGCGAACTCAAGGGCGAGCCGGTCGGCGTGTTCATCGGCTCGTCGGGCAACGACTTCATGCTGCTCGCGGCGCTCGGCCTTGGCAGCGAGCGCGATCCGAACGTGCCGGTATCGGCCGAGGCCTACGCGATCATGGGCAGCGTCACGTCCATCATCCCCAACCGGGTTTCCTACTTCTTCGACTTCCGCGGTCCGTCGGTGGCCGTCGACACCGCCTGCTCCTCGACGCTGGTTGCGGTGCACGAGGCGGTGCAGGCGCTGCGCAGCGGTGACGCCGATCTGGCGCTCGCCGGTGGCGTGAACATGTTGCTCGCGCCGATGGCCACGCTCGGTTTCGACGCCAATGGCGGCGTCGCCAAGGACGGGCACATCAAGGCATTCTCCAGCGACGCCGACGGCATGGTCCGCTCCGAGGGCGGCGGTCTGGTGGTGCTGAAGCGGCTCGCCGACGCGGAACGCGACGGCGACACGATCTACGCCGTGATCAAGGGCTCCGCGGTCAACAACGACGGGCGGTCCAACGGTCTGCTCGCCCCGAATCCCGACGCCCAGGCAGAAGTGCTGCGTCGCGCCTACCGGGACGCGGGCATCGCGCCGTCGGCGGTGGATTACATCGAGGCGCACGGAACCGGCACCCTGATCGGCGACCCGATCGAGGCCGACGCGCTCGGCCGGGTGGTCGGCCGGGGACGTGCAGCCGACAAGCCCGCGTTGCTCGGTTCGGCCAAGACCAACTTCGGTCACCTGGAATCCGGCGCCGGTGCGGCGAGCCTGGCGAAGGTGATCATGTCGTTGCAGCACAACGTCATTCCGCCGAACATCAACTACGCCGGACCGAACCCGTACATCCCGTGGGATCAGGCGCGCCTGAAGATCGTCGACGAGCCCACCGAGTTCCCCCGCTACAGCGGCAAGGCGACCATCGGCATCTCCGGCTTCGGATTCGGCGGTACCAACGCGCACGTCGTCGTCCAGGAGTACGTGCCGACCGCGACCGAGACCGAGGCCCCGTTCTCCGAACTCGAGGCCCGGCTGGACGAGGACGCGGTGGCGGAGAGCGCCGACGCGGAGACGGAATCCGCGGCAGGCGACGCCGTGGCCGAGGCGGCCGAAGCCGACGCGGAATGGACCGCCGAGCGCACCGAGCCGCTGCCGCAGATCCTGCCCGTGTCGGGTTACCTGCCCTCGCGCCGCCGTCGTGCCGCCGCCGAGCTGGCCGACTGGCTGGAATCCGAGGCGGGCGCGCAGACTCCGCTCGCCGATGTGGCGCGGTCGCTGGCCAAGCGCAGCCACTGGCGTTCGCGCGGCGTGGTGCTGGCGAAGACGCACGAAGAGGCGATCGCCGGACTGCGCGCCATCGCGGCGGGCAAGCCGGGGACCGGCGTCTTCACCGCCGACGCGCCCGCGGCCATGGGCCCGATGTGGGTGCTGGCCGGTTTCGGCGCGCAGCACCGCAAGATGGGCAAGCAGCTGTACCTGGAGAACTCGATCTTCGCGAAGGCCGTCGACGAGGTCGACGAGCTGGTGCAGGACGAGGCCGGATACTCGGTGCGCGAACTGTTCCTCGACGACAGCCAGGACTATAACGTCGGCACCTCGCAGGTCGGCATCTTCACCATCCAGGTCGGCCTGGCGGCGCTGCTGCGCGCGCACGGCGCGGAACCCGATGCGGTGGTGGGTCATTCCATGGGCGAGGTCGCCGGCGCGTACATCGCCGGTGGTCTCTCGCTCGAGGACGCGGTGCGCGTGATCTGCGCCCGCTCCCGCCTCATGGGCGAGGGCGAGCAGATGATCAGCGACGACGACGTGCGCAACATGGCGCTCATCGAGTACAGCGCCGAGGACGTCGCGAACCTGCTGCCGGAATACCCGGACGTCGAGGTCGCGGTGTACGCCGCGCCGACGAACACGGTGATCGGCGGTCCGCAGGACCAGGTCGCGGCGATCGTCGCCCGGGTGGAGGCGGCGGGCAAGTTCGCCCGGGTGCTGCAGACCCGCGGTGCGGGCCACACCTCGCAGATGGATCCGCTGCTCGGCGAGCTGGCCGCGGAGCTGGCCGGTATCGAGCCGACCAAGCTGAAGACCGGCCTGTACTCGACGGTGCACAAGGAAGAGTTCTTCCGCTCCGGTCACGACCCGATCCACGACGAGGACTACTGGGTCAAGAACATGCGCCACAGCGTGTACTTCACCAACGCGGTGAAGCTCGCCGTGGACGCGGGGCACACGACCTTCCTGGAGCTGGCGCCGAATTCCGTCGCGCTGATGCAGGTGCTGGGCACCACCTTCGCCGCGGGCGTGCACGACGCGCAGCTCATCCCCACGCTCAAGCGCAAAGAAGACGAGTCCGCCGGTGTGATCGCCGCGCTCGCCCAGCTCTACGTACACGGGCACAAGGTGGATCTGTTCTCGCTGCTCGGTGCAGGCGAGTACGCCGACGTTCCGCGTACCACGTTCGTGCGCAAGGAGTACTGGCCGAAGGTCCAGCTGTCCTCGGGCGGCAACGGCCGGGTTCCCGGTGCGCACGTGGCGCTGCCGGACGGCAGGCACGTCTGGGAGGTCCAGGCCTCCTCGGTGACCGATCTCGCCGGACTCGTGCGCGCCGCGGCGGCGCAGGTGCTCAGCGACGTGTCGCTGGGCGCGTCCATCCCGCACGCGCCGATCCCGGCCGCGGGCACGCTCACCACCACGCTCACCCCGCATCCCGGCGGCGCCTCGGTGCAGGTGCATGCCAAGGAGGGCAGCGCCTTCCGCCTGGTGTTCGACGCCGTGGTCACCTCGGGTGCTCCGCTGCCGGAACCTGTTGCGACCGAAACGGTCCCGGTGCCCGCCGCGCAGCCCCAGGGCGACGCCGACATCGAGGTCGTGGAAACCTTCGGCGACCGGTGGGATCCGAACGGCACGCAGACCGTCGAGGAGCGGCTCGCGCTGATCGTCGCGGAGTCCATGGGTTACGCGGTCGAGGATCTTCCGATGGAGATCCCGCTGATGGAACTCGGTCTGGACTCGCTGATGGCGATGCGCATCAAGAACCGGGTCGAGTACGAGTTCGACATCCCGCAGTTGCAGGTACAGGCTGTGCGGGACGCGAGCCTGCACGAGGTCGGCAAGGTGCTGCGGTACGCGATCGAGCACCGCGACGAGGTGCAGGCGATGGCGGATCAGCAGGCCGCAGACAAGGCCGCGGGCGGTACCGGCGAGCTGGCCGTCGACTCCGATTTCATCGCCACGGCCCGCGCGGCGCTGGCCACCGGGGCCGACCCGGTCGCGGCGGTCACCGGCAAGACGACCGACGCGCCCGAGGCAGCACCGGCTGACGCGCCGACGGATTCCGTGACACCGGAAAGCGCTGTGCCCGAAGCTGTTGCGCCCGCCCCCGAGCCTGCTGCCGCGCCCGCAGCCGTGTTCGGCGGCGCTGCCGAGCAGCCCGCCGACGAGGACGACGTCCCGCCGCGCGACGCCGCCGAGCGCCTTACCTTCGCCACCTGGGCGGTGGTCACCGGTAAGTCGGCCGGAGGCATCTTCAACACGCTGCCGATCCTCGACGAGGACACCGCGGAGAAGCTGGCCGCGCGCCTGACCGAGCGGGTCAAGGCCGAGGTCACCGTGGACGACGTACTCGATTGCGAGACCATCGAGCAGCTCTCCGACATCGTTCGCAACCTGCAGGACAGCGGCGCGGATGTGGACGGTTTCGTGCGTCCGCTTCGGGCTCGCGCGGAGGGCTCGAACGCGGTTCCGGTATTCGTGTTCCATCCGTCCGGTGGAAACACGCTGGTGTACGAGCCTCTGCTGAAGCGTCTGCCCGCCGACACGCCGATGTACGGCTTGGAACGGGTCGACGGTTCCATCGAGGAACGAGCCCGCCAATACCTGCCCGAGCTGCGCAAGCTCCAGGGTGACGGGCCGTTCGTGCTGTACGGCTGGTCGCTGGGCGCGGTGCTTGCCATGCAGACCGCGCAACTGCTGCGGGCCGAGGGCGCGGACGTGCGCGTGGTCGGCCTGATCGATCTGGCCATTCCGACGCAGGGCGAGGACAACAGCCCCGAGGAGCGGGTGCGGCGGATCGAGCGCTACCAAACCTTCGCCAAGAAGACTTACGGCGTCGACGGCGAATTGGACCGCGAGCAGTTGGAGACACTGGCCGCGGCATCCGACGAAGAGCAGTTCAAGATGATCAGCGACCTGATCAAGATCAGTGGCGCGAAGATTCCCGGTGGCGTGCTCGAGCATCAGCGCACCTCGTGGATCGATAGTCGCCACCTCGCCCGTACCCAACCGTCCCACTACGACGGCAACGTCGTGCTCTACCTCGCCGATCGCTACCACGACGGGATGATCGAGCTCGAGCCACGCTTCGCCGACCGGGTGCCGAACGGCGGCTGGGACGAGTACATCCCGAATTTGGAGGTCGTCCACATCGCGGGCGACCACCTGCAGATCATCGACGAACCGCGGATCGGCAAGATCGGAGCCGACCTGACCGCGAAGCTCGCCGCGATCGAGGCGAAAGGGGCCAAGTGAGCACTACTGCCGAGAAACTCGCCGACCTGCGCAAGCGCCTGGATTTAGCGCAGGAGCCGGCGGGTGAAGCGGGCGTGGCCAAGCGGGCGAAGAAGGGTATTCCCAGCGCCCGCGACCGGATCAACATGCTGCTCGATCCGGGAACCTTCGTGGAAATCGGCGCGCTGGTCCGCAAACCGGGCGACTCCGCCGCGCTCTACGGCGACGGCGTCGTCACCGGGCACGGTTTGGTCGAAGGCAGGCCCGTGGCGGTGTTCTCGCACGACCAGACCGTCTACGGCGGTTCGGTGGGCGAGATGTTCGGCCGCAAGGTGGCCGGGATCCTGGAGTACGCCGCCAAGGTGGGGTGCCCGGTGGTCGGCATCAACGACTCCGGCGGCGCGCGCGTGCAGGAGGCGGTGACCTCACTGGCCTGGTACGCCGAGCTGGGGCGGCGGCAGGAGCCGCTGTCCGGGCTGGTCCCGCAGATCTCGATGATCCTCGGCAAATGCGCCGGTGGCGCCGTCTACGCCCCGATCAACACCGACGTGGTGGTGGCGACCGAAGAGGCGTACATGTTCGTCACCGGGCCGAAGGTGATCCGTGAGGTCACCGGCGAGGACGTGAGTCTCGAGGAACTCGGCGGCGCGCGCAGCCAGGCGGAGTACGGCAACATCCACCACGTGGCCAAGGACGAATCGGCCGCGTTCGAGTGGGTGCGCGACTACCTGAGCTACCTGCCGACCAGCTGCCAGGAGCTGGCGCCGATCGTGAATCCCGGCTTGGAGCCGGAGATCACCGACACCGACCTGGAGCTGAACTCGATCGTCCCGGACTCCGACAACTCCGGGTACGACATGCACGAGATCCTGCTGCGCATCTTCGACGACGGCGCCTTCCACGAATTCGGCGCTTCGGCGGGGCGCAACGTCATCACCGGCTTCGCCCGCGTGGACGGCCGCAGCGTCGGCGTGGTGGCCAACCAGCCGATGGTGTACGCGGGCGCGCTGGACGCCCGCGCATCGGACAAGGCGGCGCATTTCGTGCGTCTGTGCGACGCGTTCGAGATCCCGCTGGTGTTCGTCGTGGACACGCCCGGGTTCCTGCCCGGTGTGGAACAGGAGAAGATCGGCGTCATCAAGCGCGGTGGACGGTTCCTGTTCTCCTACGTGGAGGCGTCGGTGCCGAAGGTCACCGTGGTGATCCGCAAGTCCTATGGCGGCGGTTACGCCGTGATGGGCTCCAAGCAGCTGGGCGCCGACGTGAACCTGGCCTGGCCGACGGCGCGGATCGCGGTCATGGGCGCCGAGAGCGCGGTCAGCTTGATCGGAGCCAAGCAGATCGACGCCGCGCCCGAGGACCAGCGGGCGGCGATTCGCCAGCAGATGATCGATTTCTACAACGCCACCGTGGCGACGCCGTGGGTGGCCGCCGAACGCGGATACGTCGACGCGGTCATCGAGCCGTCGACGACCCGACTGGAAATCCGTCGTGCGCTACAGCTTTTGCGGGACAAGTCCGTTGCCCGCAATCCGCGCAAGCATCACCTGCTGCCGCTGTAGCAACCGGTACACGATCGGGCCGCACCCCTTGGGGCGCGGCCCGATTCGCGTCTGGCGTCTCGAATGATCAGCTGACGGTGACGGATTCGATGACGACGTCGTCGACCGGCACGTCCTGATGCATGCCCGCCGAGGAGGTGCGGACACCCGCGATCTTGTCGACCACGTCGGAGCCCTCGGTCACCTCGCCGAAGACGGCGTAGCCCCAACCCGCCGCGGTGGGAGCGGAGTGGTTGAGGAAGTCGTTGTCGGAGACATTGATGAAGAACTGCGCGGTGGCCGAGTGCGGGTCGTTGGTGCGCGCCATCGCGACGGTGTACTTGTTGTTCTTCAGGCCGTTGTTCGCTTCGTTCTGGATCGGGGCTTTGGTGCCCTTCTGACGCAACCCGGGCTCGAACCCGCCGCCCTGGATCATGAAGCCGGGGATGACGCGGTGGAAGATGGTGCCGTTGTAGTGGCCCGCGTTCGCGTAGTCCACGAAATTGCGCACCGTGTTCGGCGCTTTCTGATCGTCCAGCTCGAGCACGATCGATCCGTAGTTCGTCGAGATATTCACCTTGGTCATACACCCACCTTTCCATTGTGGTCGGCGCCGGTCAGCAGTACGGGGTCGATTGGCCGCCCGGCGCGATTTTTGCCGCTGGTCGGCACAACAATCTGGCAGTCGGCTCCGAACATACTGAGGACGCGCGATTTCTCCCGGCGGCGCGACGCCCGCGCGGACAGACGGGGAGCTAGCATTGCCAACCGTGCCCGACGCCGCAACCGCTGTACTCACGAAACCTCCCGCCGCCCCGGTGGTGACCCCGAACGATTTCCGGACCGCCCGGCTCATCGCGCTGGTGGCCGGAGTGCTCGGCGCGTTGTTCGCGCTGGCGACGCCGTTCCTGCCGGTCACGCAGACGACCGCGGTGCTGAACTGGCCGCAGGGCGGGACGCTCGGCAACGTGCAGGCGCCGCTGATGTCGCAGGTCCCGATCGACCTGAAGGCGACGATCCCGTGCGAGACGATCGCCCAGCTACCCGAGCGCGGTGGCATGCTGCTGGCCACCGCGCCGCCGCAGGGCGACCGGGCCGCGCTGGAGGCGCTGTTCGTGCGGGTGTCGGAGACCTCGGTGGACGTCGTCGACCGCAACGCGGTGGTGGTGTCGGCCGACCGCAGCCGCATGGGCGAGTGCACGTCGTTGAGCATCGCCTCGGACAGCGACAGCACCTACGGCGTGTTCAACGGGCTCACCAGGCAGGTGGAGCGGCCGATCGAGGGCGGGGCGCCCGGGGCGAACGAGTCGGTCACCGTGCCGGTGGAGGGGCAGCTCGGCGGCGATCTGCGGCCCCAGGTGGTCGGGGTTTTCTCCGATCTGAAGGGCGCGGCGCCGACCGGTTTGTCGTTCACCATGACGGTGGACACCCGCTTCTCCTCCAGCCCGACGGCGATCAAGCTGGTCGCGATGATCGCGGCGGTGCTGTGCACGCTGATCGCCCTGGCGGCGCTGGCCCGGCTCGACAGCAGTGACGGGCGTGGGCACCGCCGGTTCCTGCCCGCGAACTGGCTGAAGCCGACCTGGGCGGACGGCGCGGTGGTCGGCACGCTGCTGCTGTGGCATTTCGCGGGCGCGAACACCTCCGACGACGGCTACATCCTCAGCATGGTGCGGGTGGCCCCGCACGCGGGGTACATGGCCAACTACTTCCGCTGGTACGGCGTGCCGGAGGCGCCGTTCGGCTGGTACTACTACGTCATCCAGGTCTTCTCGGAGATCTCCACCGCCAGTGCCTGGGTGCGGTTGCCCGCGCTGGCCTGCGCGATCCTGTGCTGGCTGGTGATCAGCCGCGAGGTGGTGCCCCGGCTGGGTCGCGGGGTGCGCACCAGCAAGGTGGCGCTGTGGACCGGCGGGCTGGTGTTCCTGGCGTTCTGGCTGCCGTTCGACAACGGCCTGCGCTCCGAGCCGATCGTCGCGCTCGGTGCGCTGCTGACCTGGGTGTCGATCGAGCGGGCCATCGCGACCGGGCGGCTGCTGCCCGCCGCGGTGGCCGTCCTGGTGGCGGCGTTCACTCTCGCCGCCGCGCCGACGGGCCTGATGTGCGTCGCCGCGCTGCTGGCCGGTATCCGTCCGATGCTGCGCATCGTGGTGCGCAAGCACCGGCAGTTCGCCGCGCTCGGCGCCGGTCGGTGGGGCTCGACGCTGCCGCTGCTCGCACCGATCGCCGCGGCGGGCGTGCTCGTGCTGACGGCCGTCTACACCGACCAGACCTTCGCGGGCATCCAGGAGGCCAACCGGGTTCGCCAGGTGACCGGGCCGAACCTGGCCTGGTACGAGGACTACCTGCGCTACTACTACCTGTTCGTGGAGACTGTCGACGGCTCACTGTCGCGGCGCTTCGCCTTCCTGGTGATGCTGCTGTGCCTGTTCACCACCATGCTGGTGCTGCTGCGCCGCAGGCGGGTGCCGGGTATCTCCAGCGGTCCGACCTGGCGGTTGATGGGCGTGGTCTTCGGGACGATCTTCTTCATGATGTTCAACCCGACCAAGTGGACCCACCACTTCGGCGCGTACGCGGGCATCGCGGGTTCGCTGGCGGCGGTCACCGCGGTCGCGGTCTCGGCGAGCGCCCTGCGAGCCCGCAAGAACCGGGCCATCTTCCTGGCCGGGTTGCTGTTCGTGCTCGCGATCGCGTTCTCCGGCATCAACGGCTACTGGTACGTGTCCAGCTTCGGTGTGCCGTGGTTCGACAAGCGCGTCTCGCTGCACGGCTACCAGTCGAACACCCTCATGCTCGTGCTGTTCGGCGTGGCGCTGGCATTGGTCGGTTGGTACGCGCTGCGGGAGGACTACACCGCGCCGCAGCCGTCGGCCAAGACGGCACGTGGCAGGCGGATCCGCCGGTTCGCGGCGATCCCGCTGACCGTGGTCGCCGCGCTGATGGTCGCGCTCGAGGTGCTCTCGCTGGTGAAGGGCGCGGTCTCGCAGTATCCGGCGTACTCGCTGGCCCGGTCGAACATCGACGCGCTCAGCGGCAGCACCTGCGGCCTGGCCAATGACGTGCTGGTCGAGCCGGACCCGAACGCGGGCAAGTTGCAGCCGATCATGGATCCGGCGCACCCGCCGACGAATCCGTCCGATCCGCTCGCCGGTGTCGATCCGGTCGGTTTCGACCCCAACGGCGTGCCCAATGATCTGTCCGCCGACAGCGTCGAGGTGAAGCCGGGCACCGGGAACACTTCCACGCAGTCGGTCGGCGCGGCGTTCGCGGAGGGGCAGAGCGCGGGCACCGGCGGCGGTCAGGGCGCGCGCGGCGTCAACGGCTCCACCGTCGCCCTCCCGTTCGGCCTGGATCCGGCGACCACACCGATCCTCGGCAGCTACCAGAACGGCGTGCAGCAGCCCGCGAACGTCACCTCGAGCTGGTACCAGTTGCCCGCGCGTTCGGCGGACAAGCCGCTGGTGGTGATCTCGGCCGCCGGTCGCATCCTCTCCTTCGACGACACCGGCGCGATGAAGTACGGCCAGTCGCTGACCGTCGACTACGGCAAGCGGCAGCCCGACGGCAGCGTGCAGAAGCTCGGCACCTACCTGCCGCGTGACATCGGCCCGTTCCCGTCCTGGCGCAACCTGCGGGTGCCGCTGGACGAGATCGCGCCCGACGCCGACGCGGTGCGCATCGTCGCCAACGACCCGATCCTGATCGGGGACCAGTGGCTGGCCTTCACGCCGCCGCGGATGCCGAAGTTGCAGACGCTCAACAGCCTGCTGGGTTCCCAGCAGCCGATCCTGCTGGACTGGGCGGTGGGCTTGCAGTTCCCGTGCCAGCGTCCGTTCGACCACCGCAACGGCGTGGCCGAGGCGCCCGGCTACCGCATCCTGCCGGACCGCCCGCTGGCCATCAGCTCGACGAATACCTGGCAGGCCGAGGAGTTCGGCGGCGTGCTCGGCTTCACGCAGATGCTGGCCAGGTCCATCTCCGTGCCCACCTACCTGAAGGACGACTGGGCGCGGGACTGGGGCTCCCTGGAGCGCTACGAGCAGTACGACCGCAGCGCCGTCCCGGCGAAGCTGGACACCGGCACCGCGACGCGCTCGGGCCTCTGGTCGCCGGGCAGTATGCGGGTGTTCTGATCGGGTGAACCACCCGAAACCAGGGCCGCCGCGCAGGGCACCGATCCTGCGCGGCGGCCCTTTCATGAAGGCAGGCCGGTTGGACGTGCCGATATCCGACGTCGCGTTCAGCGAGCTGGCACGGGCTAGGTGCCCAGAACACAGGGCCGCCGCGCAGGTGAATCCTGCGCGGCGGCCCTGCCGTATGTCGCCGGTGCGTTACCGGGCGCTCAGACCTTCAGCCGAAGGCCGAGCTCGCGCCGGAGCACCTCTTGCGAAGGGAGGCGGCCGAGCACGCGCAGCACCGCAGGCCGCAGCTCCCGTTGTTCCTCTTCGTTGAGCAGTCCGACAAGATCGCGCAGATCCATTTCATCGAATGCCGTTGTCATGGATTCAGATTAAGGCCAGCGGCCCGATTCGTCCTGCGATGCATAGCCACAGGTGGGAGCATATTTTTCAGACCGGACAACCGGTTTATTGGACGGTGCGGTCGTAGCGCGCCCGCGCGGCGATCACGTCGTCCATACGTGTCTCCGCCCATGCTTTGACCGCGCTCATGACCGGCTGAAGACTGTGGCCGAGCGGGGTGAGTTCGTAGTCGACGCGGACCGGGACTTCCGCGGTGATCCGTCGCTCCACCAGGCCGTCGCGTTCCAGTCCGCGCAGCGTTTGCGTGAGCATCTTAGGACTCACGCCCGCGATGATCCGGTTCAGTTCGCCGTAGCGCAACGGCCCGTCGGCGAGGGCGGCCAACACGAGGCTCACCCATTTGTCGCTGATCCGGTCCAGGAGTTGCCGGGTCGGGCACTCGGCGATGTACGCGTCGTACCGCTGTTTTGCCAGCTCACGGCGCTGCGCCGCGGTCTTCGTCGCCATCGGGAGCACCTCGCTGCCTCTAACGCACTCTCGGGTAACTACTACCCATTGGATAGTAACCGTTCCTACATTGGTCGGCAGCAGACAGGAAGGAACATCATGCGTGCAGTGGTAGTCCGCCGGCCGGGACCGGAAGCCGTGGTGGAGATCGTGGAAGTGCCGACTCCGCAGCCCGGCCCGGGTACGGTTCGCATCGCGGTCGCGGCGGCGGCAGTGAACCCCGTGGATCTGATGGTGCGGGCGGGCGTGGGCGGCACGCCGTTCGCCGCGCAGCGCGATCAGTGGGGCGTCGGCTGGGATGTCGCGGGCACGGTCGACGCGCTCGGCGCGGGCGTCACGGAGTTCACGGTGGGGCAAGCGGTGATCGGCATCAGCGACCGGCTCGACGTCTCGCTCGGTGCGCAGGCCGACTACGTGGTGCTGGAGGTCGGGAACGTCGCGCCCGCTCCGGTTTCCGTGTCGCCGGTGCAAGCGGCGACCCTCCCGCTCAACGGTCTCACCGCGCTCCAGGCGCTCGACGCGCTGGATCTCGTGTCCACCGACACGCTCCTGGTCACCGGCGCGGCGGGGGCTGTCGGCGGCTTCGCGGTCGAACTCGCGGCGGCGCAGGGTATCCGGGTGATCGCCGCGGCCGCACCCGCCGACGAGGACGCGGTGCGCGCCTTGGGCGCCACCGATTTCGTTCCGCGCCAGGCATCCTTGCCGGATGCCGTCCGCGCCATCGTCCCCGGCGGCGTCGACGCCGCCCTGGACGCGGCCGCCCTCGGCCCGGCGACGCTCGCCGCGGTGCGCGGCGGCGGGCGATTCGCGTCGATCAGCGTTCCCGACACCCCGATCCCGTTGCGCGGCACCAAGGTCCACACAGTCCTGGTCCGCGCCGACCGCACCCGACTCGACCACCTCGTAACTCGAGTAGACGCGGGCAAACTAACCCTCCGCGTAGCGGCGACCCACCCCCTCACCGCCGTCCGAGAAGCCCAATCCCGCCTATCCCTCGGCGGCCTCCGCGGCCGCCTCGTCCTCACCCCCTGACACCCTCCACGAGTGGCACACGGCTGCGGCGAATCGCGAGAAGCCCGCTCCACCATGTGCCACTCGCGGAGTCAGCGGATGCGGATGGGGTCGTCGGTGGAGAGGCCGGTGCGGGTTCGGGTTGTGGTGGTGATGGGGGCAGGAATGGCGGTGGGGTCGTAGGGGGTGAAGCGTTCGAGGGAGCCCCAGTCGCGAGCCCAGTCGCGGTCGAGGTATGCGGGGACGGTTTGGGATTTCAGCAGCAGGCCGGTCCAGCCGAGTGGGCCGCCGCCGATGTCGTCTTGCCAGGCGTTCGAGGCGTCGGAGCCGACCCGGTCGGGCAGAATGCGCCACTGCGGAATCTCGCCCACGCCGTCCTTGTGGTCGAACGGCCGCTGGCACGGGAAGGCGAGGCCGACGTGCCAGTCGAGTAGCACGGGAGCCTGCGATCCGACCACGGAATTCAGCGTGGCCAGCTTGGGCAGCCGGGGCGGGGTGACGGCCAGCCACTGCTTGGGCGTGATGTCGTTGTCGATCGCGACCAGTCGCACCGCGTTGACTTCCGCCGGCAGCCGGTCCAGCGGCACCCGCAGGTTGCGCCAGGACGGCGCGGGGCCGATGTCCAGCGGATCGATCGAGCCGAGCGTGCGCACCTCGCCGTCCGCGCCACGGACGCCGTACTCCAGGTGCAGTTCCTGTCCGTAGGTGAGCACACCGTCGGCGTCCACCGAGCGGATCCGGCCCGCCGCTGTGATCGCGAGCACCTGGTAGGCGGGGTCGTTGCGCATGCTGTCGGTCAGGTCGAGCCGGTACCACTGGGTGGTCAGCTTCGCCTGCTGTTGCTCGCCCTCCTGGTAGCTGCCCAGCACCGGGGTTCTCGCCGGGTCGAGACCGAACGGCAGCGCGACGGTGCTGCCGTTGATGCCCGCCTGCTCGGTGGTGCCGCCGCCGGTGCCCGCGCCGGTGGTGTTGGTGGTCTTGTTCTCCGAATCCTTGTCCACGGAGTTCGCGCCGCCGGTGACCGTCTCCTCCGCGTCCGCGGTGAGGTCACGCGCCACCCCGTTCGGGGTGAATCCTTTGTTCTGCGCGGCCAAGCCGTCCGCAGGCGATCCGGTGAAGGGCTGCAGCAGCGAATCGGCGGTGTCGGTCTCGACGAGCACTTCGTTCGCCAGCGCGCACGAATCCCCGCCGACCGATTGCACGTTCGACTTGGTGATCGAGTACGCGGGGTACTGCGTGGCCGCGGCCTTGGCGAGCGAGGCGACCTCGAAGATCACCAGTAGCGCGGCGGCCACGGTCAGCGGCGCGGAGGCCCACCGGTCGAATCGCCGTGGCGCTCCAGGCCGCTCACGCCGGTACGGCTCGCGATAGTGCTGCCATATCGCGACCAGCAGCGCGAGGACACTCAGCCCGAGGAACAACGTGGACAGCCCCTTGCCCGCGATCAACGGCGCCTTGTCCCACCACGGGACACCGTAGCTGGACACGTACCACCACCCGTTCGAGCCGGTGAACGTCACGGCGAGCAGGAAGAGCACGGCGGCGGCGAACAACGCGCGGTTGCGCGGCGAGCGAATACCGGTGGTGCCCACCGCGACCGCCGCGAGCGCGGCCAGCGATCCGGCCAGTCCGGCGTACACGCCGAAGTGGTGCGTCCACTTGGTGGGGGTGAACATCATCAGGAACAGCGATGCGAACACGATGCCGAGAATGCGCACCGAGGGGCCGCGCGAGGTGCCCGGAATCCGGCCCTTGCGCAGAACTTGCAGCACGCACACGAGCAGGCACAGCAGCATCACCAGCACGCCGAACCGCCGCGCCAGCGAACCGTCCGGCGAGAGCATGAGCAACGAGTCCCAGCGGGTGCGCTCGTCGAACCACGCGACGTTCGGGCCGACGATCGTGCGCACCCGGGTGGCTTCCAGCACCGTCGCCAAGGTCTGGTCGGCGAAGATCACCACCAGCACCAGCGTGCCCGCGGCGAGGCCGGGGGCCACCAGCGCGGCGAACCGGAACACCGCGCCCGCCCGGGACGGCTCGCGCACCTTCGCGGGGGCGTTCACCGCGGCCGCGGCTTCGGCGGAACCGGCGGCGGCCGCGTCGGCGTCGGGCCCGGTCCGCGCCGGGACGGCGCCGCGAGCGCGCTTGATGATGATCAGCAGCACCGGCCGTGAACCGGCGATCAGCGCCGCGATGCAGATCAGGCCGGTGGGGCCCGCCGCGAGGGAGAACGCGGCGATCAGGACGGCCACCGCGGCGGGCAGCAGCCGTCCGGTCGCGATGGCGCGCTCGATCGAGCACCAAGTGAGCAGCGCGCCCGCCGCGATCAGCGGTTCGGGGCGCAGGCCGTTGTCGTAGGGCAGCCAGAACGCGAGGAAGACCAGGCCGGCCGTCCACAGCGCCACTTTGTTGCGGCGCACCCGCGCGCCGAGGCGGGGCAGCACCTCGCGGCTGATCACCAGCCAGCAGATCACGCCCGCCAGCAGCGTGGGCAGTCGCATCCAGAGACTGGCGTCGGAGATCCGCGACATCCACGCCAGCACCTCGTACGACCACCCGAACGGGGCCTCGGGGACCGCGAACCACCGGTAGTAGTTCGCCATGTAGCCCGCGTGCCCGGAGACGCGCGCCATGTTCAAGATGTAGCCGTCGTCGGACGTGTTCGCCCCGATGACGTGCCACAGCGCCAGCGTGCCCAGCACGACGCCGTCCGCGGGGGTGACCCGCCACCAGTGCGCGGGCAGGAACCGGCGCGGTCGGCGCCCGTCGGCGGTGTCCAGCAGATGCAGTGCGACGAGTGCGATCAGCGTGAACACGGCGGCGGCGATCATGGCGGCCAGCTTCAACGGCGTCGGCGTGGAGGAGAAACGCGAGTCGATGTCCGCGTGCACCTGCGCTCCGGCGAGCCGATCGGCCTTCAGATCGGTGAACACGCCCACCAGCTGCGGCCGGATGTCCCGGCCGACCGTGGACTGGAACGGCGTGCCGTCCTGCCGGGTGACGCCGGTGAGTTCAGTCGTCGTCGCGGCGGCGGTCGACTCGATGCGGATCGTCGCGCAGGACCCGACCTCGGCCAGCGGCGCGGACAACAGCGGGATGTCGCGTTGCACCACCGAGAGGACGCCGTCGGCGACCGAGACCACCAGGCCCTTGGTAGCCGCCCGCCCGGAGGCCACGGGGGCGGTGGACAGCAGCGTGCCGCCCGATCCCAGCTCTCCGGTCAGCGAGCACGGCAGCGTCGCACTGAACCGCAGCGGCTCGTAGGACACCAGCGGCGCCGCCACGCTCCTGGCGCCGGACTCGGGCCAGTCCAGGCTCGCCCGATCCTGCCGCACCGGCAGCAGCGGGGTCAGCAAGGCCAGCAGGAATCCGAGAAGCCCGGAGAGGAGGGCGATCAAGCGGATACGGGTGAACGCTGGAGAAGATCGGTCCGGTCGCACGGTGGTTGATGCTAGCTACCGCCCGGTGTGATGCCGACTGCCCCCGACGCGCGCAGCGAATGAACGTCCCACAGCCAGACGTCCTCGACTCGCGTCGGCGTGAATCCGAGCAGCTGGGTCACGGTCTCCCGCAACACTTCGCCGTTCTTCGTCGCGGGCAGCACCAAGACGTCGGCTTGCCAGAACCGCAGATCGTCCAGCGCACGGGTACGCACGCCCGCGTCGATCGGCGGTACGACTCCAGTGTCCTGGGCCTGTACCAGCAGAGCGGTGGTCGGACGGGCCTCGGGACCGTAGATGCCTTTCTTGCTGGTACCGGTAGGGCCGACGAAGTAGCCGCCCGCCAGCGGGAAGGTGAAACCCGCGTCGGCCTGCCAACGTAGCGCCCGTGCGTCGGGTGGCCGGGGCGGCGGCACCAGGACCACCGATCCGTCGCCGACGTAACGGCGGACGGCGCCGTCGGCGAAGAAGTCCGGTGTCGGCGGTCGCTCGACCACCGGCAGGATGGTCGGGATCAGCGGCAGCAGCGCACCGGTGAGCGCCGCGAACCAGGCCAGGGGCTTCCAGTCCACCGCCGATTGCGTCCATGTCCCCACCGCGCGGTCGCTGGCCAGCGCGAGCACCACCGCGATGGCCGGGATCGCGGCCATGCTCATCCTGCTCTCCAGCACGGTGTTCAGCAGCGGAACATGTTCGGCCCAGCGCCACGGCAGATCGATGCCGGTCGGCTGTTTACCGATCGTGGCGACCGCGCCCAGCGACAGCAGGCCGAAGACCGCGATCACCACGCCCGCGGCCCGCACCACGCGGTCGCGCCACAGCATTCCCACCGTGAACACGACCAACAGCAGCAGCGGCCAGCCGAAGTACGCGTTCTGCTCGGTCGGATTGATCGCCACGTTCGCGCCGGGCGCGAACACGCCGCCCAGCGATTCGGACGGAAACTGCACCAGCGCTTCGAGGTCGTTGCCCATCGGGCCGTGGTCGATCGATCGATAGCTCTGCGGGCCGAAGAATTGCCACCACAGCGGAATCTCGGCGAGTGCCAACGTGATCACCGCGGCCAGCGCGAAAGTCGGGGCGACCACTCGCGTCACGCGCAGCGCGGTGCGCGGAGCATGCGCGTAATACACGATCCCGAACAGGCCGAACGCGAGGGCGAAGATCAACAGCGGTTCCTCGCCGAGCGCGATCTGCGTCGCGACCAGAAGTCCGAGAACGGCGGCATCCCGTACCCGCCCGCCCGGCCGTTCCCGTTCCGCCGCGGCCGCTCGCCGCGCCATCCGGATCAGCAGGCCCGCGATGAGCGGAAGCAACAGCAGCACGACGAAATTCGGGTGGGCGTTGGCGTGCGAGATCATTCCGGGCGCGAATCCGCAGAACAGTCCGCCGATCACCGCCGCGACCCGGGACCGGACGAGCTCGCGGACGAACAGGCGATACCACGCGAACGCTGTTCCGGCCAGACCGAGGGTGAGCACGAGTACGAACGTGACGGTCGGCCCGAAAAGCAAGGTGACCGGTGTCAGCGGCACGCCGACACCGAACATGGCCGTGTTGGCCATCATGTTGACCCCGGCCGGGAAATTCTGCAGATCGGTACCGAGCGGGTTGTGCAGGGCGGCCACCGAATGCGCGGTGACGGCGAAGAACCACTCCCACATCGTCTGGTCCTGACCGCTCTTGATCAGGTATCCGTTGTCGGTATCGCGCCACTGGCCCGACAGCACCGTCGCGGCCAGCGCCAGGTAACCGGCGCATACGAGCAGATCGGCGAGCGGAAGTCGGGGCAGCCGCCGGGTACGCGCGGGAGTGGTGAGCACTCCGGTCGCCGTCGCCTCTTTCGTCGCGATCGCGACCGTCGCCGATTCCGCCGGTAGGTCGGTCTCGGCGTCTTGTGCCTGTGTCACCTGCGCATCACTCCTCGCCAGCGCCCTCCGTTGCGACCACGCTGTGCGTGGACCGACAAACGAGAGGGGTATCCACTGCGCGCGAGTTCAACCGCCGCGATTTCAGCGGTGGACGGTGACCAGCGTGAACGGTCCGATGTCGGTGGTGGTGAAACGCGGGTCGGCGAACAGTTCCTTGGGGAAGCTCACCGAATAGCGCGCCACGTTCGGGTCGTTCGGGTAGACGTCCTTGGCCAGCCGCAGCGTGTAGGTGTCGCCGCTGCGCCGGAACAGGAACGCGTCCGGTGCGCGCCACGGGCTCGCCGCGAGCGCGTCGATCAATTCCTGCGGCGTCTTCAGCTTGCTCCAGCTCTCGATGGTCGCCGCCCGGCCCGCGAAGTCGGCGAGCGGGTTGGCGTAGTGGGAGGTGAGCGCCTGGAAGCCGAAGTAGGGATAGAAGGACAGGAAGCTGGTGTCGGCGGTGAGTACCACCGTGTCCGAGCGTGGCCGCCCGGTCTGCGCGGTGAGCGCCGCATCCACTTCGTCATAGAAAGACACGGCCGACACAGGCCGTTTGTCGGCTCGCTTTCCGTCTCCGTCGGTGTCTGTGTAGGCAGTCGTGATCTCCGGAGTCAGCACGTGCGGGATGTCTTGGGCGAACGCCGACGCGCCGATCGTCGCGACGACGATCGCCACCAGCCGGAACCGGGCGGGCTCGTTCAACGCCTGGTAGATCGCCCGCGCGCCCTCCACGAACCCGAACGCGCCCGCGACCGACAGCAGCACCAACAGCACCGGCTCCAGACGGAACGACAGCAACGTGGTGCCCGCCGCGGTCGCGGCCATGGACAGCAGCGCCCACAGGTAGATCGCCGCCACCCCGATGCCCAGCGCCTGCGCCCGTCGCGACGACGCGCCGCGCAGCACCAGCCAGATGATGCCGACCAGGCACAACGCCCCGAGCAGGGAGAACTGGAACATCGGCAACGGCAGTTCCGCTCCCGCTTCCGGCAGATAGTGCTGGGCGGTCCCGGAGCTCGCCGTCGCGCTGCGCAGCGCCTTCGCCAGGTACGGCGCCCACACGACGAGCGCGAACAGCCCGGCGATCACCGCGATCACCACGAGCCGCACCAGCGGCGGCGCCGCCGCGCGCCACGCGGGACGGGTCGGCCCGGTCGCCGCGGGTGCGCGGCGCGGACGGTCGGCGCGCCGCGCACGCATCGCGAGCAAGGCGGCCACCAGACCCATCAGGGCCACCGCGAAGGCCGCCACGAGGAAGTAGAGGGTGTAGAACGTGGCCGCCCAGCCGAGGAACAGCCCGGTGCCGACGACCGCGCCCCAGCCACCGGCCGTGCGATGCTCCTCCGTCTCGCCCTCCAGCGGGCGATACAGCGCTCCCCAGGCGAGCACCAGCGCGGGCGGCAGCAGCAGCACGATGACGGCGCTGTAGGCCTCGGGGGCGGCGTAGGCCAGGGTGACCGCCGTGCTCGCCGCCGCGACGCCCACCGCCCAGTCCGCGCGGATCAGCTTCGACCACAACACCAGCGCGACCACCGCGGCCACGGCGAGGAACGTGATCGCGTACGGCTTGAATACTTCCCAGCCGTCCATTCCGAGCAGATTCGCCACCCGCCCGCCGATCCAGAACCAGCCCGCGGGGTAGAACGACGGCAGATCCGCGTACGTCATGTCGCGCAGCGCGGCGGAATCGGTGAGCCGGGTGAGGAACTCGGTGCGGAACTCCTGATCCACCGAGACGCCGAACAGATACAGCTTCGTCGCCGCCAGCGGCATGCCGAGCGTGAACGTGACGAACGTCGAAAGACCCACCCAGGACAGCAGTTTCGCTATCCAGGGCCACTTGCGCAGCCGCAGCAGCGCGATCGCGACCGCGAGCACGACCGCAGCGCCGACCTGCCCGACCGTGGTCAGCGCCCGCGTCACGTTGGAGGAGTTGAACGCGGGCCACTGCACCAGCGAGAACGCGACGAGCCCGACGACGGCCACCACGGCGGCGACCACCGCGGCGAGCGCGGCCTCGCCGACGCCGGCCGCGATCTGACGTGCCACGAGTGACCCGCGCCCCGGCACGGGGGCCGGATCGACGGGACGCGGCGGCGCTTCGTCCGCCGCGGTCACCGTGCTCAACGGACCGCTCCGCGCTCGTCGCACTGGATTACTCGCATGGCGCCTCCGGGTTCACAGGGTCACTCCGTCAGACGATAGGTGCCCGCGCGATCACTGATCACGCGGGCACCATGTCCGAGTTCGGTCGCCGATCAGATCGGCAGTCTGCGGAAGATCGAGCGCGGGATGTGCCGCAGCACCATCATCACGTAGCGGAAGGTTCCCGGCGCCCAGACCAGTTCCTTGCCTCGCTGCGATGCCGCGACCGCCAGCGCCGCGACGTCTTCCTTGTCGACGGTGAGCGGAGCCTCTTTGACGTGCGCGGAGAACTGGGTCCGCACCATGCCGGGCCGGATCACCAGTACACGCGGGCCGTGCGGCCGCAGCGCTTCGCCGAGCCCGAGGTAGAAGCCGTCCAGACCGGCCTTGGTCGATCCGTAGACGAAGTTCGAGCGGCGCACCCGTTCGCCGGCGACGGAGGACATCGCGATGATCCGGCCGAAGCCCTGCGCCTTCATCTTCTCGCCGACCAGCACGCCGACGGAGACCGCGGCGGTGTAGTTGATCTGGGCGACTCGCACGGCCTTGGCCTGGTTCTGCCACAGCTCTTCGGGATCGCCGTCGAGGGCGAAGGCGACGATCGCGACGTCCACGTCGCCCGCGTCCCAGGCGGCGTCGATCACCTTGGCGTGCCCATCGGTGTCGAGCGCGTCGAAGTCGATGACCTCGACCTGGCTCGCGCCCGCGGCCTTCATCTGGGCGACCGCGCCCTCGCGCAGCGGATCACCGGGCAGCGCCGCAAGGGTGATGCGCGCGGGCCCCTTCTTCAGGTACTCCGCGCAGATTGCCAAGCCGATCTCCGACGTGCCACCCAGCAGCAGAATCGACTGCGGGTTACCAACGGCATTGATCACTGCAGCTCCAGCCTTCTCGCCATATCGGACATGAAAACGCCTGTGGGGTCGACGCTACGGCGGACCTTGATCCACTCGTCGATCCGGGGATACATCTTGTGGAAGGTCTCGGCGGTGGTCCGCGAATCCTTCGCGGTGTACAGCCGCCCGCCGAACTCCAGCACGCGCCGGTCCAGCTCGCCGACCAGCTCGTTGAGACCGGGCTTGATCGGGAAGTCGACGCAGATGTTCCAGCCCGGCATCGGGAAGCTCAGCGGAGCCTGGTTGCCCGGGCCGAACAGCTTGAACACGTTCAGCGCCGAGTAGTGCCCGGAGGCCTGGATGTCGACGATGATCCGCTTGAACTCCTCGACCGCCTCGGTCGGCACCACGAACTGGTACTGGAGGAAGCCGTTGGAGCCGTAGCCGCGGTTCCACTCCGCGATCATGTCCAGCGGGTGGTAGAACTGCGTCAGGTTCTGCACCTTGCCGGTGTAGTTGCCGCCCATCCGGTAGTAGGCCTCGCCGATGGACATCAGCGTCAGCTTGTTCATCGTCCAGTTCGGGAAGATGTCCGGGACGGTCATCAGCTGCGGCGCGTCGAACTTCAGCGGCTTGCTGCGCAGCCGCTTGGGCAGCTCGTCGAGCTTCGCCAGCCTGCCCCGGGTGATGGTGGCCCGGCCCAGCTTGGGCAGCGGGCTGATCACGTCGAACCAGGCGCTCGAGTAGGTGTAGTCGGCCTCGCTGCCGTCGCTGTGCGCGGCGATGGTCTCGTCGAGGGTCGTGGTCTTCACGCCGTCGTTGAGGAAGTAGGCCGTCTCCGTCGGCACCATCTCGATGGTGGCGCGCAGGATGATGCCGGTGAGCCCGTTGCCGCCGACGGTCGCCCAGAACAGCTTGGCGTTGCGCTTCGGCGTGATGTGCTGCACCTGCCCGTCGGCGGTGAGCAGATCGATCGAGCGCACGTGATTGCCGAAGCTGCCTTCGCTGTGGTGGTTCTTGCCGTGGATGTCGGAGGCGATCGCGCCGCCGATGGTCACCTGGCGGGTGCCGGGGAGCACCGGGACCCAGAGGCCGAACGGCAGCGCGGCCTTCATGAGCTGGTCCAGGCTGACGCCGCCGTCCACGTCCACGATGCGGGTGTCGCGGTCGATCCGGTGGATGTTGTTCAGCGCGGTCATGTCGACGACCAGACCGCCCGCGTTCTGCGCGTGGTCGCCGTAGGAGCGGCCGAGGCCGCGCGCGATCACGCCGCGCCGCAGGTGGGCGGGCTTGCCGTCGTTGTCCTCGGCGACCATGGCGACTGCCTTGGCGATCAGTTCGGGATCGCTGGTCGAGAGCACTTCGGAGGAGGTGGGTGCGGTGCGACCCCACCCGGTCAACGTGCGGGTGCGCGTCGGAAGAGTGAACGCGGTGCCCGCGGCCGGGCCGTCGTTCGCGACGCCGGCGCCTTTGTCGTTCCCGGTTGTCTTGGTGGCGGTCGGAGCTTTCGTGGACATCGGCATAGAGGCTACAGGTATGACGGCAGATGGGGACGCGGTCGCTCTACCCATGGGTAGTGACGAACGCGTCGGTTTAGAACCGAAATGAGTGCCCAACCCGGTCCGGCGCTACGCTCGTCGGCGTGCAAGCCGAACCCCAACTGCCGCTTCCGGCCGAGTTGCCCCTGGTCGACGAGCCCGGCGGCACCGAGGTCGACCTCAAGACGCAGATCATCCGGTTCACCCTCACCGGCGGGTTCTCGGCCGTCGTCGACTACGGGCTCTACAGCCTGCTGCTGAACCTGGTCGGTCTCCCGGTCGGCGTCGCCAAGTCGATCAGCTTCGTGGCGGGCACCACAACGGCTTACCTGATCAACCGCCGCTGGACCTTCCAGGCTCCGCCCAGCCGCATCCGCTTCCTCGCGGTGGTCGTTCTCTACGCGGTGACCTTCGCGGTGCAGGTCGGCATCAACAACCTGCTGTACTTCTCGCTGGCCGACGAGTGGTGGCGCCAGCCGCTTGCCTTCGTCGTCGCCCAGGGCACCGCGACCGTCATCAACTTCATCGTCCAACGCTTGGTGATCTTCAAGCTCCGCTGAGTTATCCGCTCGTCGCGGCGTGGTCGGCCAGGAAGGCGCCGACCAGACGATTCACTTCGTCGGGGACCTCCGCGGCCGCGAGGTGTGCGGCTCCGTCGAGGACCACGAGCCGCGAGCCGGGGATGGCGTCGGCCATGACCTCGATCTCGGGCACGGGGAAGGTGCGGTCCTCGCGACCTCCGATGACCAGCGTGGGGCAGGTGATCGAGGAGAAGAGGCGCCGCTGGTCCGGGCGGTCGGTCACCACGGATCGGACGGCGTGCACGAGCGACGCCGGATCATTGCGGCGGGCGACGTCGAGAACCTGTCGGACGACCTGCGGGCGCGTGCGTTCGGTCGTCGGACCGAGAAATGCCCGGACCACCGATCCGGTGAGCGGCGGGCGAATCCCGCCGAGTATCCGGACCGCCATCAGCAGCATCCGGTACTGCGCCCGCTGAGCGAGCGGGGCCGATGACGCCGTGCCGTTCATCAGGATCGCGGATTCGACGCGGTCAGGGAAACCGGCGGCGAAGGTGCCGCCGATCATGGCGCCCCAGGAGTTCCCGAGGAAATGGGTCTTCGGTAGTTCCAGCTGATCGAGGATGTCGGCGACGCACGCCGCGCACTCGTCGAAGGTGAAGGGTCGTTCGAGGCGGCTGGACCGCCCGTGCCCGGGCGGGTCGACCGCGATGGTCAGGAAATCCCGGGCCAAATGGTTCACTTGGGCGTCCCAGAGGGCAGCGTCCATGAGAAGGCTCGGCCACATCACGATCGGATCGCCGCTGCCGGTCAGGACGACATGCAGCAGCCCCAGCCGAGTCGGTAGATGAATATGCCTGCGGTCCATGACTGTGCTCATTCCTTGTAGTGAGCGGGCGGCCGATCTGCGTCGCATGTTCCCGCACACGGTGAAACGCCGGTGTCCTGGTCTGTGATCTGTACGATCGGGACTCACGTTAAGCGTGGACCGCTGCGCGCTCGACCTGATCCGTGCACGGGTCTGACGGAAACGCGCACGTCGGTCTGGGAGGTTGCTGGTGTCGGTCGCCGAGCCGTATTTCGTGGGGCGGGTCGATACCGGCGCGGATCCGCGGAGCGGTGGCCCAAGGCTCGCCCCGAATTGATCAGTCGAGAGAGGTTCGAGTCGAGGAATCGCGCTCAGCCGGTCAGAACGAGCAGTCGGTGGGACGGCCTGCCCAGCCGCCCTTCAGGAATTTGATGACGGCGCAGAACAGATCCTCCGACCAGGAACCCACCGGGGTCACGGCCGAGATCGTGGCAACGGGTGTGGAGACAGGTGCGGCGACAGGTTCCGCGGCGGCCGAGCCCACCGGAACGACGAGTCCTGCGATCACGGCGGTGACGACGACAAGCTTCTTCATCAGGTGGCCTCTTTCCGTGGTTCTGGATGGCGGTTCGTAAGGCCGCACAACCGACTGATCGGTAGCAATCACCCCGACGTTACGAAGTATGTTGCGCACCAAGCAATTAGACCCTGCTGTCGTCCAGGCACACGGCTGTGGCATTGCCCGAGAGGTCTCGATGACGTGCCGCTCGCGGGCAGGCTGATTGATTGGCAGTGCCAACGATGTATGGTGGCTGTTGTGGAGGAGACACCCGCGCGCCTGGCCGCGAAGCCGAGTTGGCTGGTCACCCAGTTGGCCGTGCACGCCCACCGGTTGGCGTCCGACAGCTTCGGCGAGGTGGGTGCGCGTGGGTACCACTACCGCATTCTGGCCGCGCTGGACGAGTTCGGGGCGGCGAGCCAGGCCGAGCTCGGGCGCCGGTGCAACATGGACCGCAGCGACGTGGTGGCGGCGATCAACGAACTGGCCGGCCAGGGTTTCGTCGAGCGGACGCCGGACCCGGACGACCGAAGGCGCAATATCGTGACCCTCACCGAGGCGGGCAAAGGGCAACTGCGGCGCATGGATCAAGCGCTCGAGAAGGTGCAAGACGACCTGCTCGGACCGCTATCGGCCGAGGACAGAAACGATCTGACCCGCCTGCTCACCCGTCTGCTCGCGCACCATCAGCGGGGTTGACGGGCCTGGTCCACCGCTGGCGGCGCCCGGCACGCCTCGCCGCAGCCGGTGATCCGCCGCGCCACGCCCTTCAGGAGCCGCTGATCGTCGTGTCGGCCAGCTCGCGTTTCTCCGCCTTCGCCCCGAAGTAGTCGCCGCCTTTGGCGCGAATGTTGTCGGTGCCCCACTCGCGTTGTTCGCGCGGGGCGGGGATCAGGTGTGGGATGTGCTTGCGGCAGTGGATGTATGCCTCTTGCACATCGACCACCACCCACTGCTCCGCGGCGCGGCCTTTGTGGTTGACGGGCAGGTCGGGCACGGTGGTGCGAAGTGCCGGGTCGGAGACGATGCGGGCCGAGCCGTTGATGTGCAGTCCGATGAGGTCGCGCACGAAATCGATGAGCAGAATCCCGACGTGCGGATTCTCCAGGATATTGCCGAGGCTCGCCATGACGCCGTTGCCGCGGTATTCCGGATAGGCGATCGTGCGGTCGTCTATCACATGGAGGAAACCGGGCAGTCCGGCGCGGAAACTCGAGTCGCATTCGCCGTGTTCGTCGGCTGTGGCGATGAACGCCATATCCATCCGGCCGATGAAATCTATCATCGTCGGATTGAGCCGGTCGAGCACCTGATCGTCGTAGAAGCGCTGTGCTCGATCTTCTGTTCCGTACCGTTCTTGCAGCTCACGCTCTCCGTCGCTGCCACTGTGTCCACCGGGCATCGCAGCCCCCTCCGGTCGCCGGAATGCGGGTTACACCAGGCTCGACGTTGAACCGCGGTCGTCTCGAGATCGCGTCCATTTTAGATGAGATCCACGCGGCAAAACGTCGAAATCCCCGTCGAGAATGCCCCTGATTCGGCTGCGGCGCAAGTATTTCCGACGGTTAGCTAAATGCCGACCGGCCGGAATAATATCCGGCCGGTCGGGATTTGCGGGATCGGTTGGAGAGATGTCAGGCCGGAGTCAGTGTCACCGGGACGCCGTTGAACACGGCGTTGCCGGAGGGCGCGTCGACCACCGAATCATCGGTGAGCACATTGGCATTGACGCCCGCGTGCGTGCGGGCCACGGTCTGCGCGCTGTCGGCGTGGCCCCACCCGTGCGGCAGGCTGACCACCCCGGGCATGATGGCCTCGGTCGGCTCCAGCGGGACCGTCAGCGTTCCGGCGGCCGATTTCACCACCGCCTCGTCCCCTAGCCCCAGTCGCTCCACATCGGCCGGATTGATATGCAACGTGCACCGATTCGATCCGCTCACCAGCGTCGAGATGTTGTGCATCCAGCTGTTGTTCGACCGCAGCTGCCGCCGTCCGATCAGCACGATCTCCGGCGCGGCGTCGGCCAGGCGCGCCCGCATCCGTGCCACGTCGTCCAGCAGCGGCTGCGGGGCCAGGTCCACCCGCCCGCTCGCCGTACGCAGCGCGCCCGGCAGGCGCGACTGCAACGGACCCAGGTCGATACCGTGCGGGTTGTCCAAGAGCACTCGCAGATTGAGTGTGCCGCCGTTCCATTCGCCGTACGGCCCGAGGCGCAGCATCAGGTCGATGCGCTGCTCGGTGCTGTTCTCGCCGATCAGGTCGCCGCGCCGTTCGGGGAAACCGGCCTTGTGCAGCATCCCCGCGATGACGAGTTCGTCCACGGCGGTGAGCGGATCGATCCCGTCGGAGCCGTCGTGCGGCCTGCCGGTCAGCGCGGCGGCGAGGCGAGCCAGGACGGCGGGTTCGGAAGGCCGGTCACCCAGCGGCACCAGCGGGCGCGAGTAGCGCGTGTAGTTGCGCACGGCGAATTGCAGCAGCGCGAAGTCGTAGTGCGGGGATTGCGTCGGACGCGGGGGAGGCAAGATCACATCCGCGTGCCTGGTGGTCTCGTTCACGTACCGGTCCACGCTCACCATGAACTCGAGCTGGGCGAACGCCTCGTCCAGGCGCGCCCCGCTCGGCGCGGACAGCACCGGATTGCCCGCGACCGTCACCAGGGCACGGATCTGCCCTTCGCCCGGCGTGGTGATCTCGTCGGCGAGCGTCGCGACGGGCAGCTCGCCCATCGCCTCGGGCAGCCCGCGGACTCGACTGGTCCAGCGCCCGGCACGGAACGGCTTGGTGCGGGGGATGCCGCCGGCCGCGGCGGTGGCGAACATCGCGCCGCCGGGGGAGTCGAGGTTGCCGGTGAGCGCGTTGATCGCGTCGACGAGCCACTGCGTGATGGTGCCGAATTCGGCGGTGCACGTGCCGATACGGGCGTACACCGCGGCGGTCGGCGCCGCCGCGAGCTCACGGGCGAGCCGCACGACCGTGGACGCCGGTACGCCGGTGCGGGCCGCGACCGTCTCCGGGTCGAACGTGGCGGCGGCGGTGCGCAATTCGTCCAGGCCGGTCACCTCGACGCGCAGATCGGTCAATTGCTCGGCGAAGAGCGTGTGCACGATGCCGAACAGCAGGTACGCATCGCTGCCCGGCCGGATGAACAGGTGCTCGTCGGCGAGTTTCGCGGTGCGGGTGACCCGCGGATCGACCACCACGAAGCGGCCGCCTCTGCCACGCAGCGCCTTCAGCCTGCCCGGGAAATCCGGTGCGGTGCACAGCGAACCGTTCGATTCCAGCGGATTGGCCCCCAGCATCAGCAGGTAATCGGTGCGGTCGAGGTCGGGCACCGGCACGGTGAGCGGATCGCCGAACATCAGCCCACTGGCCACCTGCTTGGGCATTTGATCGGCGGTGCTGGCGGAGTAGATGTTCTTGGTGCCCAGCGCGCGTAGCAACGCCGGTACGTACAGCGTGCCCGCCACGGTGTGCGCGTTGGGATTGCCCAAGTAGGCCGCTGCCGACTGGGTTCCGTGCTCGGCCACGACGGCGGGGAACCGCTCGGCGATGTAATCGAAGGCTTCGTCCCAGGTCACGGTGCGCCAGGCACCGGTAGCGCGGTCACGAATCAGCGGGTCGGTCACCCGGTCCGGGTCCTCGTCGAGATGACCGAAGCTGGCTCCCTTCGGGCAGATGAAGCCTTTGCTGAAGGGATCACTGCGGTCGCCGCGGACCGAGGTCACGTGGTCGTCGGGATCCAGGGTGATTTCCAGGCCGCAGACCGCCTCACAGAGCGGGCAGGTCCGCAGCAGATTGCGCGATTGCGTGATCGGGGCCATACCCCATCTTCGCGTTCGGCAGTGGAACTGAAAAGAGAACGCTTGATATCGGCGACGCCGAACGACCGGTACCCGGCAGCGCTCCGGGGTGGGGATCCGGAGCGCCGGGACGGATACCGGTCGCAAACAGGCCGGGTAGCGCGGGCCCGGCCCGCGATCAGCAGGTGAACTCGCTCAGGGGTGCGTTGCTCAGCAGGCGATGGTCAGCTTGGCGCGGCGCGACGTGGTGGCGGCGCGCACGGCCGCGGCGATCGCGACGACCGGCGGAACCCAGCGGGCCTCGCCGGGCGCGACGCCCCAGCAAGCCGAACCGGCCGAGAGGTGGGTGGGCGGCAGCGGGATGCCCGCGCCGTCGGTGTACACGGTCGCTCCGGCCTCGCGCAGCGCCTCGAGCGCCATCGCCGCCTTGCGGACGCCCGTGACCAGGTGAATCTCGCGACGCTCCGTGCCCGGGATCTCGATAACCGCACCCGACAGGTTGTTCGCCCGCAGGAAGCGGCGGACCTCGCCGGCCAGCTCGCCGGTGACCTCGATGCCGGACAGGTCGTCGTCGGTGATCAGGCTCAGACCGTTGGCCGTTTCGGCGACCGTCCACCCGCGCTGGTTGTAGTCCTGCGCAGCGGCGGTCAGCTCGGCCGCCGTGACGGAAGTCGGAAACGTGGTGCGCACTGTCTTCTCCATTCCCCGGTAGATCTCTGGGTCCTGCATTCATGGGTCGTATCGGCGGGGGACGCCGTGGGCGTTACGGGTTCTCCGAAAGAATTTCCAGAGTGTCGCCTACGTCTCATTTCCGGAAGGTTCGTCCGGGTATCGCCGGGCATCCCGAGGTGGCTCGCCATGCTTGCCACGCAGCTACTTTCGGCCGTGGACCTGGCCACTCGCTGCGCCGGAGCTGTGAGATCGCTGTGGGGTGGGCGTGATGGGTGTTGCGGGTGCGAAAACATACCGGGGGCGTGTGTTTCCGGCTGGATCCCCCCGCCCCGGACAGGGAGGATTCTCGGCATGAGCGTCAGGCTCGAAGGAGGACCCGGCATGAGTGACGAAGCCAACGGACCCGGCGCGCCCGCGGACGCCGACGAGTACGAGGCCGAATCGCGCTGGATCACGTGGAAAGAGTCGGCGGCCGAGCGGTTCTCCAGGTCCGCTCCCGACGAAGAGCAGCCCGCCGAGCCGTTCCGCAGCCCGCGCGCGTTCGCGCAGTGGAGCGCCGCGGCCGCGCGCGCCCTGCTCGACGTGCAGTTCCACCGTCCGGCCACCGGCACTCTCTTGCCGCTGGCCTACATCCTGGGACTGGTGTTCGCCTTCGCCGTGCCCATCACGTTGACGGTATCGGCGTGGCGGGTGTCCGCGGTGCTCGGCGTGCTCGCCGCGGTGCTGGGCGTGCCGCTCGGCCTGACCATCGCCGCCGCCGTGCGCCTGATGCTCGAGTTCCTGGTGAACGCCTCGCGTCTGGCGACCAGGGTGGAGCACATCAGCGAGTTGGCCGACGACCTGTTCCAGGCGTTGTCGGACGTGGCCGAGCCGGTCAACCAGCTGTCCGAAGACGTTCGGGCGGTGCAATTCTGGCGCTTCCGCAAGCGAAACCCGCGCAGGTAGGGACGAAATCGCGTCGTGCGGAAGTAGTTTGACTCGCAGGGGCCACCGGCCTGGCTGGGACACGCGCCGTGACCGCTGCGAGCTTCACTGTGAACAATGCTGTTCGGATACCCGGCATCCACCTCGGGTGTCCGAGGGCGTGCCGCGTCGCAGACCGAGGATGGTTCACGGGCGCGCGGTGCAGGGCGAACAGGGGGGAAGCATGGCTTTACCGCAGGGAACGACCGGATCGACCATGCCGCGGCGGCAGCTCGGCAGGCATTTGCGTGATCTGCGCAACCGGGCCGGGATGACCACGCGGGTGGCCGCGCAGCAGTTGGAGTGGTCGGAGGCGAAGATCTGGCGGATCGAGACCGGGCAGACCTCGCTGCGCGGCCTCGATGTCGAGGCGATGTGCAAGGTCTACGGCGCGCCGCCCGACCTGCTCGAACCGCTGCGCGCGTTGGCGCGCGACACGAAGGCCAAGGGCTGGTGGACCACCTACGGCGACGTGATCGCGGAGGGCTTCGACGTCTATATCGGGCTGGAAGAGGCGGCCACCAGGCTGTCCACCTACGAGAACGAACTCCTACCCGGCCTGCTGCAAACCGAGGGCTACACTCGCGCGCTGTGCACGGCGGCGCACCCGGAGTTGGCCGCGCACGAGATCGACCGCCGGGTGCGCTTGCGCCAGGCCAGGCAGACCCTGGTCACCCGGGCCGACGCGCCGCTGCGGCTGGACGCGCTGATCGATGAGGCGGTGCTGCGGCGGCGCATCGGCGGCCCGGCGGTGACCGCCGAGCAACTCGACCATCTGCTCCGCATGGCGCAGCTGCCGAACGTCCGGATCCGGCTGGTGCCCGCGGATTGCGGCTATCACGACGGCATGGCGTCGGGTCGTTTCGTGCTGTTGGAGTTCGCCGAGGCGGGTTCCGGCGAGCGGCCGGAACCGCCGGTGGTCTACCTGGAGACGTTCACCGGACCCGTCTACGTGGACAAGGAACACGAGATCGCGCGCTTCCGAGCGGCGTTCGCGAGCATCGAGGCGGCGACGATCGACGCGCGTGAGCACATCGAGGACGCACGGAAAGCGCTCTGAGTAAAACGCTTCAGGCCGCGCTGATCAGCACTTCGGCGGCCCCGGCAATTCCCAGGTGTCGCTCAATACCGCCCGGTGGGTGGGCAGGGCCCGGTCGTAGACCTCGCGGCCCTTCTCGGTGAGGCAGACGAACACGGCGCGGCGGTCTTCCGCACACATGGTGCGCTGAACGAGGCCGTCGCGCTCCAGCCGTGCCACGGCCCGCGACAGCGCGCTCTGGCTGAGGTAGATGTCGTTGGCGAGGTCGCTCATCCGGTAGTCGCCACAGTTCGCGTCGATCAGCCGGTCCAGCGTCTCGAATTCGCTGAGCCCGATGTTATGACCGTTCTGGAGCGCTTTCTCGAGCGCACAACTCACCGCCGCGTGCCGGTCGAGCAGCTCGCGCCACTCTCCAACCAGCCCGGCCGGCGCGGGAGCGCGCCGGGCTGTGCTCACGGTGGTCGGCTTCGACATGGCCCCATCTTAGTGGGCACGGCATGTACATGCAACCGCATTAAATGTGTTGGCATTTAATGCGTGCGCATGTAATGTTCCCCGCATGACTTCACCAGCAACGCTCTCGGCCGCTCAGGCGACCGATCCGACCAGATGGTCAGCCCGGCTCTGGGGCATGCTGATCACGCTGTGCATCGTGTTGTTCCTCGACGGTCTCGACGTCTCGATGATCGGCGTCGCGCTGCCGTCCATCGGCACGGAACTCGATCTGTCCACCTCGACCCTGCAATGGCTGGTCAGCGGTTACGTCCTCGGGTACGGCGGTCTGCTGCTGCTCGGCGGCCGCACCGCCGACCTGCTCGGGCGGCGCAAGGTCTTCCTGATCGCGCTCGCCGTCTTCGCGGTCGCCTCGCTGGCAGGCGGTCTGGTCAGCTCCGGTCCGCTGCTGATCCTCACCCGCTTCGTCAAGGGCCTCGCCGCCGCGTTCACCGCACCGACCGGCCTTTCGATCATCACCACCAACTTCGCCGAGGGCCCCGCCCGCAACAAGGCGCTGTCCATCTACACGGTGTTCGGCGCGGGCGGCTACTCCATGGGCCTGCTGTTCGGCGGTCTGATGACGGGCGTCGGCTGGCGCTGGACGTTCCTGCTCCCGGTGCCGATCGCGCTCGCCGCGCTGGCCTCGGCCTACGTGCTGGTGCCCAAGGACAAGCCGGCCGAGGAAGGCGGACACGACCTGTTCGGGGCGCTGCTGTCCACCGCCGCCATGCTGCTGCTGGTCTACACCGTGGTCGCCGCGCCGGAAGCCGGGTGGGCGTCCGCGCGCACCATCGGTTCGTTCGTCGCGGTCGCCGCGCTGTTCGCCGGATTCGTCGCGGTGGAGAAGCGGGTGCGCTACCCGCTGGTGCGCCTCGGGATCCTGCGCAAGTCCTCGCTGGTCCGGGCCAGTCTCGCGATCGTGGCGGTGGCGGGCTCCTACTTCAGCTGGCAGTTCATCGTGACCCTGTACATGCAGGACACTCTCGGTTGGTCTCCGCTGAAGCTGGCCATGGCGCTGCTGCCGGTCGGTCTGCTGGTCGTGCTGTCGGCCTTCTTCTCCGACCGACTCGTCGATCGTTTCGGCACCGGGCCGGTGATCGCGGTGACCATGACCGTGATGGCCGTCGGTTACCTGCTGTTCCTGCGGTTGGACACCGCACCCTCCTACCTGACCATGCTGCTGCCCGCGGTGCTGCTCATCGGCATCGGGTGGGTCGGCTTCCCCGCCATCAACATCCAGGCCACCAACGGCATCGATGACGAGGAGCAGGGTCTCGCCGCCGGCGTGCTGCAGACGTCCATGCAGGTCGGCGCGGCCATCGTGCTCGCGGTGACCACGGCGATCATCGCCTCCGGCGCACACGCCGACATCTCGGCCGCCGGGATGCTCGACACCTACCGTCCCGGTCTGGAGTTCGCCGCGGGCGTGTCCATCGTCGGCGCGCTGGTCGCCCTGCTGGCCTTCGTGCCGCGATTCCGCGGCCGGGAGCAGGCGGCGGACGAGGTGAAGGAACTGGAACTCGTCGCCTGACTGCCGTGCCGCCGAGCGCTGTCACCCGGATCGGGTGGCGGCGCTCGGCGCTATGCGGCCTCGCTGAGCCCGGACTTCCGGACTGCCTTCGCGCCGCTCGGCTCGGCGCGGACCGCGTCTGCTGCGCGTCTCACCACGCTCGGCTCGGCGCGGGCGATATCCTCATGCGGCTCATGAGAACGGCGGGGCCGCGGTGTCTTTCGCGGAGCGGACGAAAGTGAGTTCCCGGCCGTCGCGCCCCACCCGCGGCCACTCGATGCCGAGCGTGGGATCGAACGCGTCGATATCGTGGTCGAACTCCGGCTGATACTCCAGGGAGCACAGATACGTGACCGTCGAGCCGTCCTCCAGCGAGAGGATCGCGTGGCCGAGCCCTTCGGACAGGAACACCGAGCGCCGGTCGACGTCGTCGAGCAGCACGCTGTCCCAGCGGCCATAGGTCGGCGAGCCGGGGCGCAGGTCGACGACCACGTCGAGGAAGGCGCCGCGCACGCAGGTCACGTACTTGGCCTGTCCGGGCGGGTCCTCGGTGTAGTGGATCCCGCGCAGCACCCCCGCGGCCGACACCGAGCAGTTGACCTGTCGCAGGTCGAACGGCCGCCCGGTCACCTTCTCGAACTCCGAGGCTTTGAACCCCTCGAGGAACATGCCGCGACTGTCGCCGTGCTGGCGCGGCGTGATCACCCACGCGCCCGGCACCGCGAGTTCCCGGAACTCCATGCTCACCAGTCCCGTCCGCGTTCGAGCAGATCGAGCAGGTAGCGGCCGTAGCCGGAGCGGACCAGCGGCTCGGCCAGCGCGCACAACCGCTCGTCATCGATGAAGCCCATTCGCCAGGCCACCTCCTCGGGGACGCCGATCTTGAGGCCCTGCCGTTCCTCGATGGTGCGTACGTAATTGGCGGCGTCGAGCAGGGAATCGAAGGTACCCGTGTCCAGCCAGGCGGTACCGCGGGCGAGCACGTCCACGCTCAGACGATCCTGTTCCAGGTAGGCGCGATTGATGTCGGTGATCTCGTACTCGCCACGGGCGGACGGACGCAGCGACCGGGCGATCTCCACCACGTCGTTGTCGTAGAAGTACAGCCCTGGAATGGCGTAGTTCGACCGCGGCGTCTTGGGCTTCTCCTCGATGGACACCGCGCGTCCCTCGGTGAACTCCACCACGCCGTAGGCGGTCGGGTCGGACACCCAGTAGGCGAACACCGCGCCGCCGTCGATTCCGTGGAAGCGATTGAGGCTGGTGCCGAGGCCGGGGCCGTGAAAGATGTTGTCGCCGAGCACCAGTGCGGCGCAATCGCCGCCGATGTGGTCGGCGCCGAGGACGAAGGCCCTGGCCAGGCCGTCCGGCTCCGGCTGGACCACGTAGCTCAGGGACAGCCCGAACTGCGTGCCGTCGCCCAGCAGCCGCCGGAACGCCGCCGCGTCCTCGGGCGTGGTGATCACCAAGATGTCCCTGATCCCCGCGAGCATCAGCGTGGAAAGGGGGTAGTAGACCATGGGTTTGTCGTAGACCGGGACCAGCTGCTTGCTCACCCCGCGCGTGATCGGGTGCAACCGGGAGCCGGTGCCGCCCGCCAGAATGATTCCGCGCATGCCTTGGAGTCTGCCAGTTTCGCGGCTCCGGGATTCGGTGAGGTTCCGAGTAGTCCTCGATTCGGTTACGGGCGTTCCGCGGCGGCGGGCTTCGAGCGATTCTGTTGCGTAGGTCACGATGCGCATGGTGTTCTGAAAAGACACTGTGTGAGATGTCAGCGCCGACAGCTCGCCTGGGCACGGTCCGGTCGTGATTCGGCGCGCCAGTTGTGAGGTAGGTGCGCGATGTCGACCAGAGACGGCGAGCCCGGTGCGGTGATGAATCCGAACGGCCCAAGCGCGCAATCGCGTCTGCTGCTGGCCACTTGCATGGGCGTGGTCCGCCCGGTGCTGCGAACCTTCCCGGTGACGAGGACGACCATCCCGGTCGGCGCGGCCACCGTCGACGGGCTGGCGCGGCTGCGTCCCCGACCGCAGGGGATCGATCGAGAGCAGGTGTCGCTGCACGGCATCCGCCTGGAGATCATCCGCCCGGCCGGTGCGTCGCGTGCGTTGCGCCACGGCGCGGTGCTGTACATGCACGGCGGTGGCTTCGCGATCTGCAGTACCCGTAGTCATCGCCCGGTCGCGGCGAGCCTGGCCCGCCGCACCGGCCTGCCCGTGATCAACGTCGAGTACCGCCAGTTGCCCCGGACGCGGATCAGCGATTCGGTGGGGGACTGCCTCGCGGCCTATCGCTGGCTGCTGCGCCATGGCGCGGATCCAGGGCGGATCATCTTCGCGGGTGATTCGGCGGGTGGATACCTCACCTTCGCGACCGCCCTGCTGGCACTGGAGTCGGGGCTGCCCGCACCGGCCGGGTTGGTCGGCTTGAGCGCGCTGCTCGACCTGGACTACGCGGCGAAGCGGGACTACGTGAACGTCGCGCGCGATCCGTATATCCCGCTGTCGGCGCTGGAAGCGGTGGTGCGCATCGGCGCGGAGGTCGACGGGACGCTGGATCCGAGCCTGTCGCCGGTCAACGCGGTGCTGTCCGCGCTTCCGCCCGTGCTGCTGGTCGCGGCCGAGGACGAGGTGCTGCGCTTCGACTCCGAACTGATGGCGCAGCGGCTCACCGCGGCGGGCGTGCCGAACGCCTTGGAGTTGTGGCGCGGCCAGGTCCACGCCTTCATGAGCATCGCGCCGAATCTGCCGGAGAGCAGGGCGGCGCTGGCGCGGGTCGCGCGGTTCGTGCGGGCCAGGATCGAAGGGGACCAGCGGGCTCGGACGGCGTAACCGGTCGGGCCCTGCCCAGGCGAGCCCCGCCCCGCATCAGACGGGACGGGGCTCGCGTCTGTGCGGGGGTGGTGCGCTGCTCCGGGCGAAATTATTTCCGAATCGAAGTTATCTCTCCTTGATAGCCGAGGTCACGACGTCGCAATCTTGGCGCTTCACTTTTTGTTCAGGATTAGTTAACTTTCGTTCGCGGCGGCAATGAATGAAGCCCCGTCCGCGTGGACAGCGCGGAGGGGGCTTCGATTCGTTTTCAGTTGTCCGTACGGTCGCGGATTACTTCGGGGCGACGAACGGCTGGTTGATGGTGGTGAAGTACTGGATCGCAGCACCGATGGCGACCGGGGCGGTGATCAGCAGCTGGCCCGCGAGGGTGCCCAGCGCGCCGACGGCGATGATGCCGCCGAGGCAGCCGATGGCCGCGGCCGGGATGAACGCGCCGAACAGGCCGACGATGGCCGCCGAGGCGACGGTCGCGCCGGCGATGCCGCCGAGGACGCAGCCGACGGCGCCGCCGCCGATGCCGCCGACCAGGGTGCCGATGGTGGCGCCGGTCGAGATGGTGTCCTTCATGCGGTTGAAGGCGGCCTGCTCACGGTCGTACTCGGACTTCCAGGGCGCCTTGTCCTCGAACGGCAGGGCGACGGGCTTGTAGGTCGCGTGCGCCATGTCGAACTGGGGGGTCAGGGTGGCGGTGTGGTCCGCGATCTCGGCAGCGATCGGGAACTCGAAGTCATCCACCCGGAAGGTCATCGGCATGCCGGTCAGCACGTTGCCGTTGGCCGCCTTGACCTTGAAAACGCCATCCTCGACGACCATGGAACCGGCATCGGTCGTGATGATGGACTGGGTGTCGGTCGCGTGAGCGGTGAAGTTCACCGCGTCATCGGCCTCGGCGGCCGGAGCCGCGTTCACGGTGCCGGCGGTGACGCCGAGGGCGGCGATCAGCAGTGCCGACGTCGCGGCGAATTTCCTCATCAGCATTTTGTTTGGAACCTCGATTGAAGCGTTCGGAGGGGACTAGACGAGCAAAATCTAGACCAGCTAACGCGTGGTGAACCCCTTGTGACTGTTTATTCAAATTTTGTTCACCATCGAGACCCATGGCTTGGTGGGGTCGCGGAAATAGGGGCGCTGACCGGGCTTTTCCGTGCAATATCAATCTGAGGGTTCCAATCGATGGGAAGTCAATGAGACGAATGTCACAGATCGAAAACCTGGGAGTTCGGTTTGGCCGCACCGGGTTTCGAGTCCGTCGCCGGTGTGGCGGGCTCCCACGTACAGTCATGGGGTGCGATTGCTCGTCACCGGTGGCGCCGGATTCATCGGCGCGAACTTCGTCCAGCAGACCGTGTCCGCCCACCCGGATACGGCCGTCACCGTCCTCGACGCCCTGACCTATGCCGGGAACCGAGCCTCGCTCGACCCGGTGGCCGATCGTATCGAGTTCGTGCACGGCGACATCGCCGATCTCGACCTGGTCGACGAACTGGTCAGCGGCATGGACGCGGTGGTGCACTTCGCCGCGGAGTCGCACAACGACAACTCCCTCGCCGAGCCGTGGCCGTTCGTGCAGACCAATATCGTCGGCACCTATTCCCTCCTGCAGGCCGTGCGCAGGCACGACGTGCGCTACCACCACGTGTCGACCGACGAGGTCTACGGCGACCTCGCCCCGGACGATCCGGCCTTCACCGAGACCACCCCCTACAACCCGTCCAGCCCGTACTCGGCCACCAAGGCCTCGAGCGATCTGCTGGTGCGCGCGTGGACCCGCTCGTTCGGCGTACGCGCCACGATCTCCAACTGCAGTAACAATTACGGGCCCTACCAGCACGTGGAGAAATTCATCCCGCGTCAGATCACCAATCTGATCGATGGGGTCCGTCCCCGGCTCTACGGGGCGGGACACCAGGTACGCGACTGGATCCATGTCGACGACCACAACCGCGCCGTGTGGGAGATCCTGCGCCGGGGCCGGATCGGGCAGACCTACCTGATCGGCGCCGACGGCGAACTCGACAACAAGTCCGTGGTGCAGATGATCCTCGCGGAGTTCGGCCGCGACCCCGACGATTTCGACCACGTGTCCGACCGGCCCGGCCACGACCAGCGCTACGCGATCGACGCGACGTTGCTGCGTTCCGAACTCGATTGGCGCCCCCGTTACGCGGACTTCCGCGCCGGACTGGCCGCGACGATTCAGTGGTACCGGGACAACGAGAACTGGTGGCGCCCGTACAAGGCCGCCACCGAGCACGCCTACCTCGCAGCGGGCGAGCGGACTCTCAGCGCGGCGGGCGACTGAAAGGCGCCCCGGGAGATACCCGAGACGCCGCGCCGCTCAGCCCCAGACGATGGTGTAGTACTTCGCCGCCGCCGCGATCAGCGCCACGCTCGTCGCCACCAGCACGGTGACGGCCGGGCCCACCGTCGGGGTCTTCCCCGCGGAGTCCGTGAGCCGCAGCGGCATCCAGCGCAGCAGCACCGCGAGCGTCACGATCGCCAGCGGCACGAAATAGCGGCCCTGCACGCCGTCGATGATGTAGTAGCCGACCGGCGTGAACGACATGTACAGCGTCACGTAGATCATCGCGACGCTCGCGGCCATGGTGAGCGCGACGATCAGGGTGCGGCGGAAGGCCGGGACGGTCATCCGTTCCGCGATGCCGATGCTCACCGCGAACGCGAGCAGGCAGGCCAGCATGGCGATGGCGGGCACGTCGACGTAGGCGAATCCGAGTTCGCCGAAGAACTGGCTGAACCAGCGCTGGTCGCGCAGGGCGATGCTCTCGCCGAACACGTGCACGAACTCCGGTGGATCGCGCAGGATGCCGCTGAGCTGGTCGCCGGGACGCACCGAGTGCCACTGGTGCGGCGGCCGCATCAGGCCCATGCCGTCGCCGGTCGGCGCCGCGATCTTCATCCACACCGCGAACGCGAGCGCGCCCGCCGCGGCGAACACCCACGGAATCCCGCGCCGCCACCCGCTGAATCCGAATCGGTCGGCGGGCACCAGGGCGACCAGCAGCGCGAGCAACACATAGGTGGGCTTGCTCACCGGCAGCAGGATCGTCGCGGCCAGCAGCGCGCCGATCTCCACCCGGCCCAGTCGCATGCCGAGGAACATGGCCTTCACCAGCAGCGCGGAGACCAAGATGGCCAGCGCGTTGGTCATGGTGTCGGCGGTCACCGTGCCCGCCTGGAACACCGCGATCGGCAGCACGGCGACGGTGAACGCCAGCCACTGCACCCGGTGCGCGCGCAAGGCGTACAGGCCGAACCCGACCACAGCGAGATAGGCCACCAGTCCGGCGAACCGGGTGAGCAGGAGCAGGCCACCCACGTTCAGCCCGAAGAGTTCGCCGAGGCGGATGCCGATCGCGGCCGGAATGTAGGGGATCGGCGAGTAAGCCGCGGTATTGGTGAACCACACCGGTTCGGTGGCGTCCGAGACCGCGGCGCCGGTCAGTTGGTCGTAGCGGGCCGGGTCGGCCACCATGGGATCCGGCTCGTCCGGGTTGGTGGAGTAGTCCCGCAGCGCGTAGCCCATCAGCTCGGTGATGCTGGACGGGACGTCGCCGCCGTAGGCGATGCCGCGATCGTCGTGGATCCGCTGCGGCAGGAACCCGCCGTGCGCGACCTGGTAGGCGCGACCGAACTGGGTGATCTCGTCATGACCCCAGAACGGCGGGGTGAGAACGGTGAACAGCGCACCGAAGATCGTCGCCAGCAGGGTGAAGGCGATCGTCGCCGCGCCCAGGCGCGTCACCACTCGCTCCGCGAGACCTTTCGCCGACCGGTCCGTGCCGGTGGTCGCCGCCTCGGCGTCCACAGCCGGTAGCGGGGCGGTGTCGGTTGCGGGTAGCGGCGCGGTGTCCGAACGCTCGCCCAGATTCTCCTCCGGCGTCGCGGCCCGATCCGCCGAGGTCGTCAACGCCCGGCTCCGCCGTTGCCCGCGCTGCGCGGGTCCTCCGCGCCCACCGCGGTGTAGCGCAGGTAGACCAGGCGCGCGGCCTCGTGGCGGGAGCGCCGGATGCCGTCGAGGATCAGTCCCGCGGTCCAGGCGAGGCTGCCGAGCAGCAGCAGCGTGAAGGCGAGGAACAGCGTCGGGAACCGCGGCACCGTGTGGGTGTTGTAGAACTCGACGACGATCGGAATGGTCAGGACGATCGAGACCAGCCAGCTCAGCGTGCCGAACAGGCCGTAGAACGCGACCGGCCGCTCGTGCCGGGCCAGCCCGATGATCAGGGCGAGGATCTTGAATCCGTCGTGATAGGTGCGCAGCTTGCTCTCGCTGCCCGCCGGGCGATCACGGAAGCCGACCGGCACCGCCGTCCGCGGCACCCGCAGGTGCAGGGAATGCACCGTGAGCTCGGTCTCGATCTCGAACTCCCGAGACACCGCCGGAAAGCTCTTCACGAACCGGCGGGAGAACACCCGGAAACCGGAGAGCATGTCCTCGACGTTCTCGCCGAACACCTTCCCGACCACGCCGTTGAGCACCTTGTTACCGGTCTCGTGGCCCGCGCGGTAGGCCGAGGCGCCCTCGTCCTGCTTGCGCACGCCGAGCACATGGTCGTAGGGGCCGTCGAGCAACGTCTTGATCATCAGCGGCGCGGCGGACGCCTCATAGGTGTCGTCGCCGTCGACCATCAAGTACACGTCCGCCTCGATGTCGGCGAAGGCGCGGCGCACCACGTTGCCCTTGCCCTTGGTGTGCTCGTGGCGCACGATCGCTCCGGCCTCGCGTGCGCGCTCGGCGGTTTTGTCCGTGCTCAGATTGTCGTAGACGTAGACGACGATTCCCGGCACGGCGGCCTGCAGATCGGCCACGACCTTGGCGATCGAGGCCTCTTCGTTGTGACACGGAACCACGGCGGCAATACGGAGCTCGGTGGAGTCCACCCGGGTCAATCCTCGCGATCGGTGGTGAATGTGGGAACACGGGGAGGGTACAGGGAACTCACAGTTTGCGCGTGGCCGACCTCACCGTGTGCGGAGGCGGAATTTCCCCGCGCGGGCGCTTCGGCGCTCCTGCGGTACCGTCGGGCCGTGCCATCCAGTGAGTCCACCGCACCCGCGGACGAGCCAGTGACGCAGGAGACCGAAGCGATCGTTCGCAAGGTGCTCACCGCGCTGCGCAGAGGCGGGGCTTTCCTGGTGGTCGGCGCGATCGGGTTCCTGGTGGACGCGGGCACGTACAACCTCCTGGTCTTCTGGGGTGGCGAGGGCGTGCTCTATCACTACCCACTGCCGGCAAAGATCATCGCGATCGCGGTGGCCACGGTGGTGACCTATTTCGGCAACAAGTGGTGGACCTTCGCGCACAAGCGGACCGACAATCCCGGTCGCGAATACCTCTTGTACGCGGTGTTCAACGTCGTCGCGATCGGCCTGCAACTGGGCTGTCTCGGCTTCTCCCGCTACGTGCTCGACCTGTCCAGCCCGCTGTCGGACAACATCTCCGGTACGTTGATCGGGCAGATCGTGGCCGTGGTGTTCCGGTACTGGGCCTATGACAAGTTCGTCTTCACCGGAGCGCGAGCGGGTACCGGCAGCGCCACCGACAACGAATCGGCGAACGTTTAGCAATGCTTCGAGCACACGTCGGCGTGGCCGTACGGCGGGCAGCCGCACAGGGCGGTTGATATCCTCACCCCCGCCGTGAAGGCATCGAGGGGCGTGTCTGTCCCGTCCGGCACAATGAGAATTTCGAGGATTTCATGGATCAGTCGGCTATCGAGGCCGTTACCGAAACAAACGATCGCTCGACGGCCGCTGAGGCGCCTGCCGCGCTGCGCGCCGACCATCGGGCGCCGGACCGGCTCGTGCTCCAGCGCGGTATCTTCGCCGGTCCGTCGGCGAAGGTGAGCGACGAGCTGTACGCCGTCGTGAAAGGTGGCGCGCACCGGGAACGCCAGACCCTGCGTTTGGACAAGGGCGCGACCGCGCACACCAACACCTATTTCGGCCGGTTCGCCGCGAGCTACTGGCAGCGCTGGACCACGGTCACCGATGTGCGGGTCACCATGGTGCTCGACGTCGCCGCCAAGGCGAACATCCGTCTGGTGGCCTCCGACATCGCCGGTCACCGCAGGATCATCGATACCCAGCGGGTCGACGCGAGCGGTTCGGTCACCCTGACCGCCCCGCTGGACCAGTACGTCGACGGCGGCGCGCTGTGGCTGGAGTTCGACGCCATCGGCGGCGCGCTCGGCATCGCGGAGTTGAGCTGGACCGCCGTCGCGCCGGAACGCGTCCGTCCGGTCGCCATCGCGATCTGCACCTTCAACCGTGCCGAGGACTGCGCCGAGACGGTCGCGGCGCTGTCCTCCGACCCGACCGTGCTCGCCGCGATCGACGCGGTGTACGTCGTCGACCAGGGCACCGATCTGGTCGAGAACCGGCCGCGTTACCAGGAGGTCGCACCGGTCCTCGGTGAGAAGCTGCGCTACCTGCGTCAGCCGAACCTGGGCGGCGCGGGCGGCTTCACCCGGGGGCTGTATGAGGTGTCCGCGGTCAACGAGCACGCCGACGTCATCCTGATGGACGACGACATCCTGTGCGAACCGGAGACGGTGCTGCGCCTGAACGCGTTCGCCAACCTGACGGTCGAACCGACCCTGGTCGGCGCGCAGATGCTGTTCCTGCTCAACCCCGACTACCTCAACGTCGGCGCCGAGGAAGTGCATCTGAACCGGCTGCGGCACGGCCAGAAGGTGCCCAAGGCGCTGCGCAACACCAGCATGTTGAAGAAGAACCAGGAGCGCCGCGTGGACGCGGGCTACAACGCCTGGTGGACCTGCCTCATCCCGGCCGAGGTGGTCGCGAAGATCGGCCTGCCGATCCCGATCTTCTTCCAGTGGGACGACGTGGAGTACGGCATCCGGGCGCGCGAGCACGGTTTCGTCACCGTCACGCTCCCCAACGCCGCGGTCTGGCACGCGGACTTCTACTGGAAGGACTACGACGACTGGGCGCGCTACTTCAGCACCCGCAACTCGCTGATCGTCGGCTCGCTGCACACCGAGCTGGACGGTAAGGACATCTCGGGCCGGCTGTTCCGGGAGATGTCCGAGCAGCTGGTCGCGATGCAGTACGGCCTGGTGCACACCACCCTGCAGGGCATCGAGGACTTCTTGAAGGGCCCGAAGGTATTGCGGGACGGCGGTATCGAGGCGCTGGCCGCCGCGCGGACCAGCCGGGCCGACTACGCCGAGACGATCAAGCATCCGGCCTCGACGCCGCCGGTCCGTTCCGCGGACATCCAGTTGCGCCGTGCCGGTGGGGAACCCAGTCGCGCGAAGCTGGTGCTGATCAAGCGCGCGATCAATCAGTGGCTGGGCCGCACCCAGCACGGCATCATCGGCGTCACCAGGGAAGACGCCTACTGGTGGCATGTCTCGCTGTTCGACCACGTGGTGGTCACCGACGCCTCGCAGTCCGGTGTCCGGGTGCGTCGGCGCGACAAGGCCCGCGCGCTGCGGCTGCTGCGTCGGATGGTGCGTGTGCTGCGTCGCCTGCGCCGTGAGCTGCCCGCGGTCCAGGCGCAGTACCGCGCGGCCATGCCGGAATTGACCAGCCGCGAGAATTGGGAGCGGTTGTACGGGATCGAAGGTCAGCGCGACCGCTGAGTTCGTTGGTACATCGGGGACGGGCTGACCAGCCCGTCCCCCATTGCAGCCGCGAACGCTGCTGCCGCGGCAGCTGAATCTGGCCTGGAGACGCGGAGAGGCCTACAGGAAGAGGTCGGTGGTGAGTTCGCCGTCGCCCGGGGTGACGCGATACTTGTCCAGGTCGGTGATGCCGTGGGCGGCCAGGACATCGTCGTCGATGAAGAAGTTGCCGCTGGTTTCCTTGCCGGGCGAGGTGAGCACCAGGTATGCGGCGTCGGCGTAGATGTCGGGGGTGCGCGAGGTGGAGACCATCTCCTCGCCGCCGAGCAGGTTCTTCACCGCCGCGGTGGCGATCGTGGTGCGCGGCCACAGTGAATTGACGCCGATGCCGTCGCCTTTGAGTTCCTCGGCCAGCCCCAATGTGGTCAGCGACATGCCGTACTTGGCGATCGTGTAGCCCAGCGCCATGCCCGCCCACTTGGGGTCCAGGTTCAGCGGCGGGGACAGCGTCAGGATGTGCGGGTTGCGCCCGGCCTTCGCCGATTCGCGCAGATGCGGGATGCTCAGCTTGGACAGCAGGAAACTGCCTCGGCAGTTGATGTCCTGCATCAAGTCGTATTTCTTCATCGGCAGTGCGTCCGTGGGGGACAAGTCGATCGCGGAGGCGTTGTTCACCACGATGTCGATGCCGCCGAACCGCTCGACCGTCTGGCGCACCGCCTCGGCCACCGACTCGTCGACGCGAACGTCGCCGACGAACGGCAGTACCTGCCCGCCCTCCGCCTCGAGTTCCGCGGCGGCGGTGTGGATGGTGCCCGGCAGCTTGGGATGCGGCTGATCGGTCTTCGCGATCAGGGTGATGTTGGCGCCGTCGGCCGCGGCCCGCTTGGCGATCTCCAGCCCGATGCCGCGACTGCCGCCGGACATGATCATCGTCCGGCCCGCTAGCGGCTTGGATCCCGGTTCCGTCATCTGACCTGCTCCTTCGTTTCCGCCGCAGGCATCAGCCCGCGGCTGTACGCGCTTGCAGACTAAGCGTAAACCCGCTCGTTATGCAACCAGTTGCATAGGTGGTGCGAAGAGAGGGCACCGGCGTGCCGGTGCCCTCTTCCGGTTCAGGCCGTGGCGGCGATGAGCACGATGTTCAGCAAGAACATCAGGCCGACCAGGGCCCAGACGATGTACAGGAACAGCAGGCCCGGCGCTTTCTGCGGAACCGGTCCGATCGCGCCGTTGAGGAAGATCACAACCGGCGGCTTGTAGTAGAACCGCGCGGCCTGTCCCTCGGCGATCGGCACGGTCACGTTGGCCGAACCCATGTCGAACAACCACGGGGTGGTGACCCGGACGTGGTACTGGCCAGGGCCGACCGGGATGTGGTTCGCGCCCCAACGGGTGTTGGGCACCCGCTGTCCGTTGACCAGGATCTTCGGCTTGGTCAGCCCGAGCATGAACGTCCAGAGCGAGTACGAGGCATCGATGGTGATGCCCGGCGGATCGGCGGGCCTGCCGTAGCCCTGCGGGCCGAACTGCTGCGGTTGACCGTACGGTTGCGGCTGACCGAACTGTTGCGGCTGGCCGTAGGGCTGCGGCTGCCCGTACTGCGGTGCGGGCTGGGCGAATTGGGGCGCGGGCTGCCCGTATGGCGACTGGCCCACCTGAGGTTGGGCGAGATGCGGTTGGCTCGGATGCTGCCCCGCGGGCGGCGCGTACTGCGCGGGTGCCTGCTGAGGCGGGTACTGGCCGACTGGCGGCTGCTGACCGAATGTCGGCTGTCCGGGCCATTGGCCTGGCTGCTGACCGGGTGGCGGGTACCCGCCGGGCTGACTCATCTATCCCTCCCAGATAGCGAACGATGCGAAGGGCACCCTACCGTGCCCCCGCTCGATCAGCGTCGCGAGTTCCGCTCCCGGAACATCTTGCGGTGCTGCTTGCTGATGTCCCGCCAGGCTCGCTCGCGTTCGGCTTGCAGCCGTTTGTCGGTGCGCGCCCGCATCCACTCGTTCTCCCGGGCCAGCTTGTCGTAGCTGTCGAGCCTGCGCTGGGTGAGTTCGCCGTTGTCGATCGCCTCCCGCACCGCGCACCCGGGTTCGCCGTGGTGCGCGCAATCGCCGAAACGACACTGGGCGGCAAGGGTTTCGATGTCGCTGAAGGTCTTCTCGATGCCTTCGGCGGCGTCCCACAGCCCGACGCCGCGCAGCCCCGGCGTATCGATCAGGGTGCCGCCGCCGGGCAGCGGGCGCAGCTCCCGGTGCACCGTGGTGTGCCTGCCTTTCTTGTCGGCGTCGCGAACCGCGTTGGTGGCGAAGACCTCCGCGCCGAGCAGCGCGTTGGCGAGAGTCGACTTCCCAGCACCGGAGGGTCCGAGCAGCGCGACGGTGCCGTCGAGCAGCGCCGTGAGCACGTCGAGCCCGAGGCCGGTGTTCGCGCTCACCTCGAGCACGGCAGCGCCCGGCGCGACGGCGCGTACCTGGGCGAGCGGGAGGTCGTCGGCCGCGTCGGCCTTGGTGAGCAGCACGATCGGCTGGGCATTGCTCTCCCAGGCCAGCGCGAGCATGCGTTCGATGCGGCCGAGATCCACGTCGCCGTCGGCGGCGGCACAGATCAGCACGGTGTCGACGTTGGCGGCGAGCACCTGGCCCTGGGACCGGCCGGAGACCGACGATCGCATGATCGCCGATCGGCGCGGCAGCAACCGGCGCACCGCCGAGGTGGCGTCGACGGTCACCCAGTCGCCGGTGCACAGCCCACTGACCTCGGAATCCGGGCGCGGGCAGCGAGCGCGGGCGAGCCCGTCGGGCGTGGCCACATCGCATTCGCTGCGGTCCATGCGGATCACTCGCGCGGGCACACAGTCTTCCTCGATCATCGAGGCGTACTGCGTGGCAACGGCTTCGGTCCAGCCGTAAGGGACGAGAAGGTCGTGGTCGACCATGATGGAAGGAGTCCTTCGTCGGGCGCCGAACCCGATCGAAGGGTTCAGCGAGCGGAGAATGAGGTGGAGTTTCGTGTGGCGGCATGACCGACGTCAGCTCGCCTGAACACGACAACCCGAACGTTCCTCGTCACGGTCCACACCTCCTTGCCTCTCTCGCAGTTCTGCCCACTCTTGCACTCGACTCCGGCTCCGCACAACCGAATTACCGATTCGGTCGGAAGCGCCACGCATCGGACTGATCCGAGGCGCCGTGCGGCGACCTTCCGAGCTCAGTCGGGCTTGCCGAACTGCTCGTGGCGGCCGAGTGAGCGTAGGTGGAACCATTCGCGCAGGCCGGCCGGGTCGCGGCGGGTGACGAGGAAGAACCAGGAGAAGCGAACCCACTCCTGGGGCAGGAGTTTCCGCATACCCGGCTGCGACATCAAGTAGCCGCGGTTGCGGTAGGTGAAGTAGCGCTTCACCGGATCGTCGGGATATTGCGTGTGCATCCGGCCGCCGAGAATCGGCTTGAACTCCGCCGCACCGTTGGGATGCAGATATGCCGTCTGCAGGCAGGTGCCGAAGGGCAGCCCGGAGCGCACCAGCCTGCGATGCACCTCCACCTCGTCACCGCGCACGAACAGGCGCAGGTCCGGCACGCCGATCACGTCGACCGCCCGCGCGGAGATCAGCGCGCCGTTGAACAGCGAGGCGATGCCGGGCAGGAAGTCGTCGTCGCCGAGTTCCGAGCGCAGCCTGCGCCAGACCACGCCGCGGCGCAGCGGGAAGGCGAGGCGGTCGGGTTCGTCGATATCGCAGACCACGGGCGAAACCTCGACCAGACCGTGCCGGTTCGCGCAGTCCAGCAGGGTGGACAGCACATCGGGGCCTTCGGGCCTGCCGTCGTCGTCGGCGAGCCACACCCAGTCCGCGCCGATGCTCAACGCGTGCAGCATGCCGAGCGCGAACCCGCCCGCGCCGCCGAGGTTGTGCGCCGAGCCCAGGTAGGTGGATTCCACCGGCTGGTCGCGCACCAGATCGGCGACTTCGGTCTCGTTGCCGTTGTCCACCACGATCAGATGGTCCACCGGCCGGGACTGTGAGGTGACGACCTTCAGCGACTCGGCGAGCAGTTCGCGGCGCTTGTGCGTGACGACGACGGCAACGATGCGCGGCTGCGAATCCGGGTCCGGCGCCGCGGATTCCGCGGCGGGATCGGCGAGCTCGACGGCATCCTCCGGCGCGGAGCCGATCCGGGCCTGCGCCCCTTCGTCGATCGGGGTTTCCTGCCCGGTCGGCTCACTCATGCTGTGGCCTTCCTGGCATGTGCGGGGCCCTCCGTGGTCACGCTTCGCTGCCGCCTCCGGGCCTGACCGCTCATGCCTGATTCCGCTCCAATTCTCGATCTGATTTCTCGCCCCGCTCCGCTTCCATCTCGCGCAGCACGGTCGCGACGTGATTCCCCGCCTCCGGCCCCTCATAGGCTCGCACCACTTCTTCGATGCCGCCACGCAAGCGGATCTGGCCGTGGTCGATCCACAACGCCGTGTCGCACAACTGAGCGAGGAATTCGTTCGAATGGCTGGCGAAGACCAGGATGCCCGAACGCGCCACCAACGACTGCAACCGCTTGCGGGCCTTCTTCATGAATTCCGCGTCGACGGCGCCGATACCCTCGTCGAGCAGCAGGATCTCGGGATCGATCGACGTGACCACGCCCATCGCTAGGCGCACCCGCATACCGGTGGAATAGGTGCGCAGGGGCATGGACAAGTATTCGCCGAGCTCGGTGAAATCGGCGATCTCATCGATCTTCGACAGCATCTGCTTGCGGGTCTGCCCGAGGAACAGTCCGCGGATGATGATGTTCTCGTAGCCGGAGATCTCCGGGTCCATGCCGACGCCGAGGTCGAACACCGGAGCCACCCGCCCGCGGATGCGCGCACTGCCCCGCGACGGTTCGTAGATGCCCGAGAGCAGGCGCAGCAGCGTCGATTTGCCCGCGCCGTTGTGCCCGACCAAGCCCACCCGGTCGCCCTCTTTCAGCGACAGGTTGATGTCCCGCAGGGCCTCGACCACGACGACGTCGGATTTGTTGCGTCCGATCGCGCCGCCGGCCTTGCCGAGGAACGCCTTTTTCAACGACCGCGATTTGGCGTCGAAGATCGGGAATTCGACCCAGGCTTCCTGGGTCTCGATACTCACACGACTCATCGGGGCGCTCCTATACCCAGTACGGTACGCGCGAACGGAACTGCTTCATCGCGAGGATCGCCACGATCCAGCCCAGCAGGGTGATCACGCCGACGACCAGCCAGTGCCGCAGTTCTTGCGGTTCGCCGAGCAGGGGCGCCCGGACGATTTCGAGATAGTGGAACGTCGGCACGAGTTCGGCCAGCTTCGCGCGGTCGCCGTTGTTCATCTGCGATTGCAGCGTCTTGGTCGTCCACATGACCGGGGTCAGCACGAACAGCATCAGCGTCGTGCTGCCGAGAATCGGCGCGATGTCGCGGTAGCGCGTGCTGAAGATGCCGAACACGATCGACACCCACATCGAATTCAGGAAGATCAGCGCGATCGCCGGAATCGCCATGAGGCTGGCCACCCCGAGATGGCGCCACACGCCGAACGCGGCGAGCATCACCACGTAGATGACCATGTTGTGGGCGAAGAAGAGCAGTTGCCGCCACACCAGCCGGTAGACGTGCACGCTCAAGGCCGAAGGAAGCTGCTTGATCAGGCCCTCATTGGCGATGAAGACCTCCGAGCCCTCCAGGATGCTCGCGCTGATCACGTTCCAGATGATCAAGCCGACCGTCACGTAGGGCAGGTACTCCCGCAGCGGCTGGCCGAGCAGCGCCGCGTACAGCACACCCATCGCGACGGCCTGCAAGCCGGTGGCGATGGTGATCCAGAACGGACCGAGCACCGAGCGCCGGTAACGCTGCTTGATGTCCTGCCAGCCGAGCGACAGCCACAGCTCCCGCTGCGCGAAGCCGACCGCGAAGTCCTGGAACGCGCGCCGGAACGTCTGGGAGTCCGGCACGATCTTCGCCACGGTGGCTCCGGCGTGCAGGGTCTCCGTCTCCGGTGTTGCCGCGCTCACCGGGTCCTCCGGTGCGTCGTCGCCGGAACGCTCCGTGTGCTCGGCCGAGGGGGTCGGCGAGCTGTCATCTGAACGTGCTTGGTCATCGGAACCAACTGAGCTCTCTTCAGGACGCACCGCACTCGGATCGGAGACCGAGTCGGAGCGAGCGGCAGCGGCGGGCACGGTGCACGAGACTACCCCGGCCGCTTCCCGCCGCCGCGTGGCACACGCGCGTCGCCGGTCTCACAGGTACTGGCCAGAACCGCCGGTGACGTGACCGGCTTGACCGCCGCGCGGGTCGGCGGCGTTGAGGCCGGGCGGCAGCGCGCCTTGGCGCATCTGTTCGAGCTGGGCGCGCGCGGCCATCTGCTGGGCGAACAGCGCGGTCTGGATGCCGTGGAACAGGCCCTCCAGCCAGCCGACCAGCTGGGCCTGCGCGATCCGCAGCTCGGCGTCGGTCGGGACGGCGTCGTCGGTGAACGGCAAGGTGAGCCGCTCGAGTTCCTCCCGCAGTTCCGGGGCGAGGCCCTGCTCCAGCTCCCGCACGGAGGACGTGTGGATCTCCTTCAGGCGATTGCGGCTGGCCTCGTCCAGCGGGGCGGCGCGCACCTCCTCGAGCAGCTGCTTGATCATGGTGCCGATGCGCATGACCTTCGCGGGCTGCTCGACCATGTCGGCGAGCGATTCGCCGGAGTCGTCCCGATCGCCCGACTCGTCCTTGTTATCGTCGGTCACGACCTGCGCGGTGAAGGGAGCCCCCGGTCCGGCCGCCGCCGGGATGGCCAACGGCCTGCCGTCGGGTCCGACAACGACGATGTGGTCCGGTGCCTCGTCCGAGTGCGTCATGGTCCCTATCATGTCGTGTTCGCTCCGAACGCGCTAAGCCGGTGTTCCGCGGACGGGCACACTGGGCAGGGCGCGGCGCGTCTCGCTGGTACGCACCGCCCTGGGAGCCGGCGTTCTATTCTGTTCGGGTCGTGTGATTCGGATTTGTCGAAAGTCGGTCGCCATGCTGAGTCCCAGGTCGCTGTGCTCTCGCCACGATGTGGAGGGGAACGCGGTTACACAGGCTCGCCTGCTGCCCTTAGAGTGGCCAGCATGACTTACGACGTCGCGCGGGTTCGGGGCCTGATACCGTCCCTGGGCGACGGCTGGATCCATCTCGACCCGCAAGCGGGCATGCTGATCCCGGACGCGGTATCCCGGGCTGTTTCAACGGGTTTCCGAACTTCTTCCTTCTCGCATATCGGCCGAACCGCCGCGGCCGTGCGCAGCGCGGCGATTCTGGACGCGGCCCGCGAGGCCGTCGCGGACCTGGTCGGCGGTGACCCGGCGGGTGTCGTGCTCGGTCCCGACCGTGCGGTCCTGCTGGCCTGGCTGGCCGAATCGCTGAGTTCCCGCCTCGGACTCGGCACCGGCATCGTGTTGTCCAGGCTGGACGACGAGGCCAATGTCGCGCCGTGGCTGCGCATCGCCAACCGCTACGGCGCGCACGTGCGCTGGGCCGAGGTGGAGATCGAGACCTGCGAGATGCCGTCCTGGCAGTTCGAGGAGCTGATCGGACCGACTGCGCGGCTGGTCGCCCTCACCGCCGCCTCGCCCATCGTCGGCTCGGCGCCCGCCGTGCGGGTTGCCGCGGACCGGGTGCACGAGGTGGGCGGCCTGCTGGTGGCCGACGCGTTCGGCGCCGCACCCTACGCGCTCATCGACATCGAGGAACTGAACGCCGACGTCGTCGCGTTGAGCGCACCGGCGTGGGGCGGTCCGCAGATCGGCGCGCTGGTCTTCCGTGACCCCGCGTTCCTGGATCGGATCCCGTCCATGTCGCTCAACCCCTATGCGAAGGGCGCCGAGCGGCTCGAGGTCGGCGGGCACCAATACGCGCTGCTCGCGGGCCTGACCACTTCGATCGATTTCCTGGCCGGGCTGGACGAGCGGGCCCACGGCACCCGGCGCGAGCGGCTGGAGATGTCGATCACCTCGTTGCAGGACTACCACGACCAGCTGTTCGAGCACCTGATGAGCATGCTCGACTCGATCCCGAGCCTCACCGTGATCGGCCGCGCGTCCACCCGCATTCCCACGGTCAGCTTCACGCTCGCGGGCATGCAGGCGGAGAAGGTCGCGGCGAAGCTCGCCGACAACCGGATCGGCACGGTGAGCGGTGTGCACGGCGGCAGCAGGCTGCTGGACGCGCTCGGCGTCAACGACGAGGGCGGCGCGGTGACCATCGGGCTCGCGCCCTACACCACCAAGTTCGAGATCGATCAGCTCGGCAGGGCGCTGCTGGCGCTGGAGTGAGCGCCGCTCAGAGTTCCGCCACCCGCAGCACGACCTTGCCGACCACCTCGCCGGAGTCCAGCAGCCGGTGCGCTTCGGCGGCCTCCTCGATCGGCAGTTCGGCCGCGATGACGGGCGCCACCGTGCCGTCGGCGATCAACGGCCACAGCTGCCCGCGCACCTCCGCCACGATCTCGGCCTTGCCGCCCGCTCCGGTCGCGGGCCTCGCGCGCACGTTGGTGGCGTGGACGGTGCCCCACTTGCGCAACAGGGCGCCCAGGTTCAGTTCGGCGGTCACTCCGCCCTGCATGCCGATAACCACGAGGCGGCCGTGCTCGGCCAGCGCGTCGACGTTGCGTCCCAGGTAGGCCGCGCCCATGTTGTCGAGGATGACGTCCGCGCCGGAGCCGCCGGCGCCCGAGCGCTCGGCACGCACGGCCGCGACGAAGTCGTCCTCTTTGTAGTTGATCAGCACGTCCGCCCCGAGTTCCGCGCAGCGCGCCAGCTTCTCGGCCGATCCGGCGGTCACCGCGACGCGCGCGCCGAGGGCCTTGGCGACCTGGATGGCGTGCGTACCGATCCCGCTGCCGCCGCCGTGGATCAGCACCAGCTGGTTGGCCCGCAGACCCGCGGTCATCACCAGGTTCGACCACACGGTCGCCGCCACCTCGGGCAGCCCGGCCGCCGCGCCCAGGTCCAGGCCGTCCGGAACCGGAAGCACCTGGGTGGCGGCCACCACGACCCGCTCGGCGTAGCCGCCGCCGGACAGTAGCGCGCACACTCGATCGCCGACCGCCCAGTCGCGCACTCCGTCGCCGATTCCGGCGATCACGCCGGAGCATTCCAGGCCGAGTAGCGGGCTGGCTCCCGGCGGGGGCGGGTAGAAGCCCTGACGCTGCAACAGATCGGCCCGGTTGACACCCGCGGCGGCCACCTCGATCAGCACTTCTCCGTGTCCCGGCTTCGGCTCCGGCACTTCGGCCAAGACCATGACATCGGGACCGCCGAAACCGTTCAGATCTATAGCGCGCACCATGCCATAGTGCTCCGCGCGGACGGACGGCCGCGCCCTGGCCCCCGGAGCCGTCCTTTCCGGACCGATCCGGCAAGCGGCCTGCGGTGACCGGCGTCACGGACTACCGTTCCGGTGATGAGTGGCGGCTTCATCGATTTCCAGAACGAGATCTACCTCGGCGGTCTGGGCGGCGTGAGACCCGAATTGCCCATGACCGCAGCGGGTCTGGAGTCGCTGGCGCGGGAGCGGCTGGATCCGGCCGCCTTCGCCTACGTGGCGGGCAGCGCGTCCGCGGAGCGCACCGCCGCCGCCAACCGATCCGCCTTCGACCGCTACCGCATCCTGCCGCGGATGCTGCGCGGCTCCACCGGCCCCGGCGCCCGGGATCTGTCCGTCGAGGTGCTCGGCACGAAACTGGCCGCGCCCGTGCTCACCGCGCCGGTCGGCGTCCTGGAACTCCTGCACGAGGGCGGCGAGGTGATCGTGGCGGAGGTGACCAAGGAACTCGGCCTCGGCACGGTGCTGTCCACGGCCGCTTCCTCCACCATCGAGGACGTCGGCGCGGCGGCCGGTGCGTGGTGGTATCAGCTGTATTGGCCCGCGGATGACGAACTGGCCTGCTCTTTCGTCCGGCGCGCCGAGCAGGCCGGAGCTTCGGCGATCGTGGTCACCGTGGACACTCCGACCCTCGGCTGGCGGCCGCGCGACCTGGAACAGGCGCACCTGCCGTTCCTGCACGGCAAGGGCATCGCGAACTACCTGTCCGACCCGGTGTTCCGGGCCAAGCTGCCCGCCGCGCCGGAGGAGAGCGAGGAGGCGATGCGGACGGCCATCCTCACCTGGGTCGGCCTGTTCGGCAACCACACGCTGCGGCTCGCGGACCTCGCGCTGCTGCGCGAATGGACGGATCTCCCGATCGCGGTGAAAGGCATCCTGCACCCGGACGACGCGCGTCAGGCAGTGGATGCCGGCGCCGATGCGGTGGTGGTGAGCAATCACGGCGGCCGCCAAGTGGACGGCTCGATCGCGGCGCTGGACGCGCTGCCCGCGGTGGTGGCCACCATCGGCGACCGCGCCGACGTCCTGTTCGACTCCGGCCTGCGCACCGGTTCCGACGTGCTCGTGGCGCTGGCCCTGGGTGCGAAGGCGGTGCTGTACGGGCGGCCGTGGGCCTACGGCCTCGGGCTCGCGGGCGCCGCGGGGGTACGGCACGCGCTGCGCACGTTGCTCGCCGATTTCGACTCCACCCTCGGCCTCGCCGGATGCGCCAGCCCGGCCGCGGTGAACCGCGCACTGCTGTCCACGGTGCGCTGACCTGCGAGAGTTGCCCATTTCGGCAGTTCGTCGCGCATAGAATGACCACCGTGCATCCCGAACCGAGCGGTCGCGTCGTGGCCGAGCCCCGCTGGCTCACCCCGGCCCAGCAGCGCGCCTGGCGCGCGTACATGGACGGCCACCAGCGCCTGATGACAGCACTGAATCGTCAGCTGCAACGTGACAGCGACCTGACCGTCGCCGAATACCGGATCCTGGTCCTGCTGTCCGAGGCGCCCGACCGCTCGTTGCGGATGAGCGAGCTGGCCGACGGCGTGCTGTCCTCGCGCAGCAAGCTGACCCACCAGATCCGGCGGCTGGAGGCACAGAAGATGGTCCGCCGCAACACCTGCCTGGAGGACGGCCGCGGCGTGCTCGCCGAACTCACCGACGAGGGCCTGCGCCGCCTGCAAACCGCCGCGCCCGGCCACGTCGAAGCCGTCCGCCGCCATTTCATCGACCTGCTGGCTCCGGCCCAGCTCGAGGTGATCGCCGACGTCTTCGGCCGCGTCGACGAGGAAATCGGCAAGCACTCCGGCTGAGCCGTCCGCTACGATCAGGTCCCTGGAGACGTGGCAGAGCGGCCGAATGCACTCGCCTTGAAAGCGAGCGTCGCGAGAGCGACCGGGGGTTCAAATCCCTCCGTCTCCGCTCCACTCGTCGCTGGCTCATGCTCATGGAGAGCATGAGCCGGGCTCGTTTCGCAATGCTTTGTTGGGGTGCAACCCCCACACCCCTCCCGGCGGGCTTCGCCCCCGGACCCCCGCTGTGGGTTGGGCCGGGTCTTTCGCTGCTGGCTGGGTCACATTGCTGGTCCGGGCACCCGCTGATGGCCGGGGTTGCCGTTGACGGTTGGACCTTCAGTTGTTGGCTCGGCACTGTCCCGTTGGAACCGCCGCTGGTTATAGTCCCATGCCCACGCGGAAGTCTCTGCGGACGAAATTCGGCCGGATGTCCATGTCGGGTGGGTCGTAGTAGCGGTGGAAGGTCGGGGTCAGGCCGGAGGAGATCGGCGGGTTGATCCAGGACCAGTCGGTGGGGCAGGCTCGGCCCGCGGCTTCCTCGCGCTCGACGTGATCGCAGAACTGTTTGGCGACGGTGTGATGGTCGACGATGTACACGCCCGCCTTGCGGAAGCTGTGCAGCACCGCGCGGTTGAGTTCGACCAGAGCCTGATCGCGCCAGAGGTTGCGCTCTGCCCGGGTGTCCAGGCACATCATCTCCGCGATGAGCGGGAGCATGTTGTAGCGGTTGGTGTCGCTGAGATTGCGCGCACCGATCTCCGCGCCCAGATACCAGCCGTTGAACGGTGCGAACGGATAGGTCATGCCGCCGATCTCGAGATTCATGTCGGACACCGCGGGCAGCGCGTGCCAGCGCAGGCCCAGTCCGGCGAACCACTCGAACTCGGGATGCTCTAGTTCCACCTCGCGCGCGAGTTCGGGCGGGATGTCGAACCAGCGAACCGGCTCGTCCGGCGTACTGATCAGCAGCGGAAGGATGTCGAAAGGCGTTCCGGCGCCGCGCCACCCGAGCTTCATCGCGAATTCGGTGAGCTCGACGTTGGCGGCGTCGCCGGTGACCGTCCCGTCCCCGTTGCGGTAGCCCGCGTAGCGGATGATCTGCGGGCTGACGATGCGGAACTCGCGCCCGTCCGGTTGCCGCGGCGGCCCGACGGTGATCATCGACTGAATAGCGCCGTTGTTGGTGGCCATGTGCAGGTGCTGCCAGCAGACCTCGGCCAGGTCGCGCGCCGAGCGGACCCGCCGGGCGTCGAGCAATTTCAACGAGCGCCAATGCTTGCGGCCCACGCAGCGGGCGTGATTGCGCCAGGCGAGTTTGGCTCCGATCAGGATCTCCTCGGCGGTCTGGAGGTAGGAGCCGGTCTGTTCGAGCTGCTCCAGCGCGCAGCGTCGGCGCTGCGCGCTCAGGTGCGCCAATTCGGGCAGCCGGAAGAACTCGTCGCACTCCCGCATCCGGCGTTCCAGATCGGGCGGGAAAGGATTTGTGTCCGGTTCGTTCTCGATCGAGGAGACGGGCGACACTGGATTCACGGTTTTCTCCGGTCGGGCATAGGTGCTGCGATGAAACAGACGAATCGAGCAGAGAATTCGCGCGGGAAGCGCAGCGGGCACCGCTTCGTCGGGATGGCCCGCGCATGGCAGATGCCACGGATTAGCTTTGATTCGAGGCCAACTCAGGAGACACGGGGCCGTCGCGACTGTGAACCGGGCGGCCGGTCTGCACGGTGCGGTGCAGCGCAGTGCGATGACCTCGGCGCCGATAGTGTGGATGCGCGATCATGCCCGTCCTAGTTCGATACCCGGAAAAGGCTCGGCGCTCAGCGTACGGCGGGTGTGCTGATGGTGTGCCGCGATTTGCTGGATTTGCTGGATCGCCCCGAGACGCGGACCGATGTCGGCGCGGTCGAGTATCGTTGACGTGTCTGCATTTCGGGGGTCGAGGGGTTCGCTCGTGCGCAGTGTCATCGGAATGACCATCACCGTCGTGGCTCTGCACGTCCTCGGCTGGGGGACGCTGCTGCTGTTCGTCGCGCCGAACCATTATGTGATCGACGGTTCGGTGTTCGGCATCGGTCTCGGGGTGACGGCGTACACGCTCGGCATGCGGCACGCGTTCGATGCCGACCACATCGCCGCCATCGACAACACCACTCGAAAATTGGTGGCGGAGAGCGGGAAGCAAAAGGTCCGGACAGTCGGCTTCTGGTTCGCGCTGGGCCACTCCACGGTCGTGTTCGTGCTCGTGGCCTTGCTCGCCTTCGGTGTGCGGGCGCTGGCGTCCACCTTGGCGGACGAGGATTCGGCCCTGCAACGCTGGACGGGCTTGTGGGGCACCAGCGTCTCCGGCACGTTCCTGATCCTGATCGGTCTGCTCAATCTGGCGTCGCTGGTCGGCATTTGGCGCGTGTTCCGGCAGATGCGCCGCGGCGAATTCGACGAGGCGCAGCTGGAACGGCAGCTGGACAGCCGGGGCCTGCTCAACCGGCTGCTGCGACCGGTGCTCGGCCTCGTCCGCAGGCCGCGGCACATGTATCCGGTGGGCGTGCTGTTCGGCCTCGGCTTCGACACTGTCACCGAGGTCGGGCTGCTCGTGATCGCGGGCGGCGCGGCGGCGACCGGGCTGCCCTGGTATTCCATCCTGGTACTGCCCGTGCTGTTCTCGGCGGGCATGGCGCTGTTCGACTCGCTGGACGGTTCGTTCATGAGCTTCGCCTACGACTGGGCCTTCGCCGAGCCGGTGCGGAAGATCTACTACAACTTGGTGATCACCGGACTGTCGGTGGCCGTGGCGCTGTTGATCGGCGGGCAGGAGATCGTCTCGATCTTCGCCGAGCGGCTCGAGGTCCAATCGGGCGTCGTCGCCTGGATCGGAAATCTCGACCTGGGTGATCTCGGGTTCATCATCGTCGGGCTGTTCGTGCTCACCTGGGCGATCGCCGTCGCGGTGTGGCGTTTCGCCGGCGTGGAGCGGCGCTGGCAGGACGGTCTGCCCGCACGGTGAGCACAGTTCGTGGTCTTCGACACGGCGACGGCCTTCCTGCGACCATCGACATCTCTGGCAGGATGGTCGGCATGCTGTGTCGCGGGGTGCGGCGTTGGCTTTCCAGCGCTCTGATCAGTGCCGCACTCGTTTCCGGTGTGGTGTCATTCGGTGCACCCCAGGTCACGGCGGCGCCCGGCAATCCGCCGCCGGTCAACACCGGATCGTCGGACGGTCCCGGCCCGGCGGAGCCGACCAGTAAACAGCCCTCGACGCCACGAATCGAGCGCATCGAACCGATCAACGATCGGTGGCTGCGGGTCTATGTCGCCTCGCCCGCGATGAGCCGGGTGGTCGAGGTGCAGGTGCTGCTGCCACGCGACCAGTCGCGCCCGCGTCCCACCGTCTACATGCTCGACGGCCGCAGCGCGAGCCCCGACAGCAACAACTGGACCGAACTCGGGCACGCCGACCGTTTCTACGCCGACAAGGACGTCAACGTCGTGCTCACCGTCGGCGGGCCGGCCAGCTTCTACACCGACTGGCAGCAGCCGGACCCGGTGCTCGGCACCAACAAGTGGGAGACATTCCTGACCAAGGAGTTGCCTCCGCTGATCGACGCGAAGTTCGACGGCAACGGCACCAACGCGGTGATGGGCGTCTCGATGGGTGCGGAGGCCGCGATGATGCTCGCGTTCCGGCAGCCGACGCTCTACAAAGCCATCGGGGCGCACAGCGGCTGCTTCTCGATGGGCACCGACATCGGCCAGGCGCAGGCGCGGGCGGTGGTGGCCACCTACATGGGCGAGCCGGACAACATGTTCGGCAAGCAGGACGACCCGGACTGGCTGGCGCACGACGTCACCCTGCACGCGGACGCGTTGCGGGGCAAGACGATCTACCTGTCGGTCGGCAGCGGCCTGCCCGGTGTGCACGACGTGCCGGGGACGCCGAATGTCGACCTGCCCAGCGCCATCACGTTCGGCGGCCCGCTGGAGGCCGCCACCAACGCCTGCACCCGGCGGCTCACCGACCGGCTGCGGTCGCTCGGCATCCCGATCACCGCGCACTTCCGGGCCACCGGCACGCACTCCTGGCCGTACTGGGAGGACGAGCTCGCCCTCTCCTGGCCCACGATCGCGCCCGCGATAGGCGTCCGCTAACCCAGGAACCGGGCGAGCACCTCCGGGGCGCTGGCGAAGCTCAGGAACAGGTCGTTCTCGTGCGGGTCGCCGATGGTGACGCGCACCCCGTCGGTCCCGTACGGCCGCACCAGTACCCCGGCCGCCGCGCTGGCCTCGCCGAACTCGGCGCTGCGCGCGCCCAGCGGCAGCCAGACGAAGTTCGCCTCACTCGGCGGCACCGGGTATCCCGCCGCCACCAGCGCGTCGCGCACCCGCTCGCGTTCGACGACCAGAACGTCCGTGCGATCCAGCAATTCGTGGCGTGACTCCAGCGACGCGATCGCCGCCGCCTGCGCGAGCCTGCTCACGCTGAACGGGATGTGCACCTTCAGCAGCGCCGTGATCACGGCCGGATCGCCCACCGCGTAGCCCACCCGCAACCCGGCCAGGCCGTACGCCTTGGAGAAGGTGCGCAGCACAACCACATTGGGTCTGGTCCGGCCGATCTCGACGCCGTCGGGGCGGTCGGCGAGCCGGACGTATTCGTAGTACGCCTCATCGAGCACCACCAGCACGTGCGACGGCACGGCGTCGAGGAACCGGACCAGCTCGGTTCGGCCGACCGCGGTGCCGGTCGGGTTGTTCGGGTTGCAGACGAAGATCAACTTGGTCCGCTCGGTCACGGCGGCGGCCAGCGCGTCCAGATCGTGCACCTGACCGGCCGTGAGCGGCACCTGCACCGCGGTGGCGTTGCCCACCTTGGTCACGATCGGATACGCCTCGAACGAGCGCCACGCGTACAGCACCTCGTCCGACGGTGACGAGCAGGTGATCTGCACCAGCTCCTGGCACAGCGCCACGCTGCCGCAGCCGACCGCGACATTCTCGAAGCCGACCCCGAGGAACTCGGACAGCGCCGTCCGCAACTCGGTCACCTGATTGTCCGGATACCGGTTGGCCAGCTCGGCCGCTTCGGCGATGGCTTTGGCGGCGGCCGGCAGCGGACCGACGGTCGTCTCGTTGCTGGCCAGCTTGACCGCGCCGGGATTGCTGCGGCCGGGGGTGTACGCCGGGATCGATTCGAGGTCCGGCCGGATCTGCGCTGTCACACTCCAACCCTAATCGGCGCCGGAAAAGCCCGATCGGCGTACCGGAAATTCTTTGGGATATAGCCCCTCACGTGCAACTTCTACCGAAGTTCAGCAACTCGCCCTACGCTGGTTTCATGTCGGGCACCTACGACGATTTGGCCCCGCTGCGGGCGAGCGACCAGGAAGACGAGCGGCCGGCCAGCGGTGGGCAGGTGCCCATCACGGTGGTGGAGCCGGATGGAAACGCCCGCGGCGGCATCGTGCTGCTGCACGAGTCGCGCGAGTTCACCGGCGCGTTACGCGACCTGATGAACGCGCTGGCCGGCGAGGGCTGGACGGTGGTCGCGCCCAAACTTTTCCATCGGGGCGACGGTGAACCCGGCGCCGGGGTCTTCGGCGACGAGCTGTTCGCGGACTTCGACGCCTGCTTCGACTGGCTCACCCGGCGGGGGGTGTTCCCCGACACCATCGGCGTGCTCGGGTTCGACTCCGCGGGCACCGCCGCGTTCCTGGTCGCGACCAATCGCCCCATCGGCGCCGCGGTGAGCGTCGCGGCGCACGGCATCACCGAGCCGCTCACCCAGCAGGCCGACGCCCTCGTGCGCGCCGCGCCCAACCTGCAGGCGCCGTGGCTCGGCCTGTTCGGCGTCGACGACCCATCCACCCCGCCCGCCCAGGTGGACGAGCTACGCGACGCGACCGCCCGCGCCGCGGTCGCCAGCCTGGTGGTCACCTACTCCGGCCTGCACCACCGGGCCGACACCTTCGAGGCGGACGACGGCGACGCGGTCGATTCGCAGACCAGAATCTTCGATTGGTTCGACAGCAACCTACGCTGACCAGCCGTTTTGTGATCTGGTCGGTAGCTCCTGTAACCTTTCTGCTCGGCGGTTCGAAAGGACCGGTGCCCTCGAAGAGAAGGCTCCAGGAGGCGTGCCAGAGCGGCCGAATGGGACTCACTGCTAATGAGTTGTCCCTTCACGGGGACCGGAGGTTCAAATCCTCTCGCCTCCGCCACACCCGGGAAACCGGGTACAACTGAATAACACATGCGCCCGTAGCTCAACGGATAGAGCATCTGACTACGGATCAGAAGGTTAGGGGTTCGAATCCCTTCGGGCGCACGCAGGTAGAAGGCCCCTCCGGTAGCAGCGGAGGGGCCTTCTCGCATCTCTGACGACACCATTTGACGACAATGTCACTCGAACAGCGCATCCATCCCGGTCACCACGTCGCGCTGAACGGCGTCGATCACGTCCATGTAGGTCGTCCGAACATGATCTTCGGCCGGAGTCGAGTCCAAAATCACCGGTTGACGCCGAACCAGACAGCTGTCTAGATTGATGTCTAGACCCGTCACCCGGGAGGGGTGGACCGTCAAGCCGGAAAGGGCAGATCGTGTCGAAAGTGCCTACCCGCGAAGCCCGTTTGGCGCATGCCGCGCACCATGCTGAGTTGTGGAACGCTGGCCGCAAGGACGAATGGGTGGCCTCATGGCGCACCATGATCCCGGCCGGAGTGCGCATGTTCGACCCGGTCGGCACGGAGGAGAAGACCGGTTTCGACACCGTCACCACCCACGCGTGGGATCTGTTCCAGAGCCTGCTGCGGATCACCATGCTGACCGTGCAGGTCAACGGCGACGAGATGGCCTGGGTGTGCGAGAACCGCTTCGGCACCGGTGACGACGTGATCATGGTCCACAGCATCGAGACCTTCGCCTGGGACGCCGACGGCAACCTGCTGATCAAGACCTACTACCCGATGCCCGAGCACATCGGCGCCGACGCCGATCCGTACACGCACATCCTGGAGTCTTGACGTTCCAGTGCTTCATCCCCACCTGCCACGCCACCGACCTCCACGACGTCGATGGCGTCAGCGCCTGCAACCTACACGGGTGGGTCGCGCACTACTACGAGTTGGCCCAGTTCCGGGCCACTACCCCGGTCTCCCTCACCAAGCGCGCCCCGATCTTCGACGACGGATGCGACCCCCTCACCTGGTACGAGGACCAACTCTGACCCCCCGAGGGGGCTTCGGCCCCCTCCCTCCGAGCCACCGGCAACGACACCGGACAGCGAATGCCCGAAGTTGCGCCAGGTTGCAAGCCCGGGCCGCCCCCTGACCCTCTCGGGACGCTGCGATCCTGCGCGGGCACTCCCTCCGCACTGCTCGTATCTGCGGCCCAGGACTCGTATAGTGCGCTTGCGAGTGCCCCCAACTTTCCAAGCCCCACCAGCCCAACGTACCCGCACCGACGCTCGCGAGTGGCACACCATCGAGAGGTGTTCTCAGCCGATGCCGCAATGGTGTGCCACTCGCGGTCATTTCCAGGCCGGGAGGGGTGGGAGGTCGCCGGTGAGGTCGGTGCCTGGAGTGCGGCCGAGGAGCCAGGCGGCGAGGGAGGAGGCTGGGCCGGAGATGGTTTGGGTGGGTGAGGGGCCGAGGGGGGCGGTGAAGTTGGTGTCGGTGGCCTGGATGGTGATGGGGAGGGGATTGTCGGCGGTGAGGCGGGTGAGGTCGGCGGTGGCCTGGGGGAGGATGCGGGCTACGAAGGAGGCGGGCCAGTCGGCGGGGTGGTAGTCCGCGTTCAGGTCCACGTGGTGAATTTCCACCTCTTGCAGGCGCATCCACAGGACTTCGGTTGCGGGGATGGGGCGGCCCTGGCGGGTGCGGACCTGTGCTCGCCAAGCGTCGTCGGTGAGGGAGCGTGCGAGGCCGAGGAAACGGGTCGCGGCGGCCTCGTTGTCGGCGAGCTGTTCGGCGAGTGGACGGGGCGCGCCCGCCTCGATGTCGGCGTCGCGCAGGAAAGGGCTGGCGTATTGCGGGATTTCGACGCCGGTGTGCGCCCACAGCAGGAGGTTCACCAAGCTGTCGGCGTTGCGAGCGAGGTGCGCGAGGACGTGGCCGCGGGTCCAGCCGGGCAGGAGGGAGGGCTCGGTGACGGCGTGCTCGTCGAGGCCGCGGATGGTGTCGAGCAGGCGTGCGGTCGCCTCGGCGACGGTGTCGAGGTGCACGGGAGTCTGCGAGGCGGTGGTCACGGTTTCGACCCTAGCGATGCGAGACCCGGTCCGCCGCGAACGCCGGGCCGGACCTGTCATCGGAACTGTTGTGGGCCTGCGTGTGTGCCGTCAGTCTTTACCGGTGTCGTCGGCGCTGGATGACGCACTAGACACCGGATGGCGTCGGCTCCGACAGGGGCTCAACGCCGGCGCTACATGGAAACCCGCAGCACCGACATCCGACAACTCCGTGGTCGCACTCGAGGGGAGATCGCCGGGCCCCGGGCGTTTCGGTGCAGGGCGGTGAACCTCCGGCGTGCCGCCGTCGTGGGCGACAAACCGTGATTCCGCCCAGGACTGGCAGCGGGCTGGGCCGATCTGGGATGAGTGCGATCGCCGCTCGTTTCGCGCGACGATCCATCCGCTTCGGCGGCATGACGGCTCGCCAGGTAGCCGGACAGACCACGGCGGCCTGGAAGCCCGCTCGGCGGTCTACCCGCCGACGATCGCGTCGGCCTCGATCTCGACCAGCAAGGCCGGGGTGATCAGCGCCTTGATCTCGTACATCGCCGTCGCGGGACGGATCTCGTCGAAGACCTCGGCGTGCGCCTTGGCGACCTCGGGCCAGCGGGCGATGTCGGTGACGAAGATGCGGGTGCGTACCACGTCAGCCAGGCTCGCGCCCGCCTCTTCCAGGGCGGAGGCGATGCGTCGCAAGATCTCCCTGGTCTGCTCGCCGATGTCGTCGCCGCCGACCGCCGTGCCGCCGGGTGCCGAAGCGGTGGTTCCGCTGACCGCGATGACATCGCCGAGCCGGACCGCCCGCGAGTAGCCGACGATGTCTTCGAACTCCGAACCCGAGGAGATGTTCACGCGATCACTCATGCGCGACAGCATCGCACGGCAATCGGGACGAGCCTTCGGCGGACAGTGGAGTGCGGGATGCCCGTCGGACCGCACTCGGACCGGCAGCGAGCGCAGGTGGGCGGCTCGAACGCGTGGAATCTCCCGGTCGAGCGGGGGCGATGGTGCCGCCGCCCACGACGTTCTCGCCATCCTGGAACAGGCACGAGCGGAGGTCGCGACCCCAGGTGTCAGCTCGACTCCCGGCCCTCCACGATCACCGCGGCGGCCAGCGCGATCAACCACAGCGACATCGCGCCCACCTGGATCCGCTGGGCGATGCCGAGGGCGTAGTTCCCTGGCAGGTTGTCGGCCACCAGCATCCACACCGTCGCCAGCGAGCCGATCACCAGCACGACCAGCCCGGATTCGCGCAGCACCCGCCAGCGTCGATAGCGGAACGCGGCGAGGCTGAAGGCGAAGGCGGCGACCGCGATCGAGGTGACCGCCAGCGTGCTCGTCAGCGCGTGCGGCTGATGCAGTTGCGGAAATAGTTCGCTCGGGCCGCCGCACCCGCTCTCACCGGGGACGCAGTCGTGCAGCGGCAGCAGCACATCGGCGACGGTCGCCGCGCCGAAGCAGAACAACGCGATCCAGCCGACGTTGGTCAGTCTGCGGCGCGGGAACAACACCAGGCCCGCGATCGCCGCGGGCGCGAGGACCACCCCGACGATCAGGTCGGCGGTCGCGAACACCTCCCGGTACGGCTTGCCCTCCGCGTCCAGTTCGCTGAGGAACGTGTCGACCGGGTCGAGGTCGATGCCGAGCACGAACTGCAGCACCCAGGACGAGTAGCAGATCCCAGCGATCGCGATCGCCGCGGCGACCAGCACCATCGCCGGTCGTACGCGCCGAACAGCGATCTTCGAGCCACTCGTCACGCCTTCATTCTGCTGGTCGCTCGAGCGCGCCGGACAGCGGCGGGCCGCACACGTCATTACCATCCGGCACACAGGGTCTTGTCAGCTTCGCCCGGCACGCTGGTCGACAGCTGCAACTCGAGGAGGTCCCCATGCTCGGTTTCGCGACTGCCGCCGCCGGAATCGCGGTCATGACGGTGATGGTGGCGTCCGGTTATCTGGCCGCCCACGCTCCGCGTTCACTCGTGCGGGTGCGACACCGCTGACAGCGCGGCCTGTACGCGGTCGGCCGCACTGACGGGATCTTCGTGCTCCCAGACGCGGACCACGTGCCATCCCGCGGCGATGAGCGCCGCGTCGGTGGCCCGGTCCCTGGCCACGTTGCCCGCCAGTTTGGCCGCCCACCACTCGGCGTTGTTCTTCGGGTCGGTGGCGTGTTGCGGGCAGCGGTGCCAGAAGCATCCGTCCACGTAGACCGCGATGCGCCTGCGCGGGAACACCAGGTCGGCGCGCCTGCGCTGTCCCCGGATCGGCGCGCGATCGACGAAGTAGCGCAACCCGCGCCGGTGCAGTTCCCGGCGCAGCGCCAGCTCCGGATCGGTTCCGGTGCGCCGTTGACGCGCCATCCTCGCGCTGGTCACCGCGTCGGTCGTGGGCCTGCGGGTCATGCCGCCCATCCACCCATCCGATCGAGATGGCTTTCCACGTCGGCGAGGAAGCCGGGCGGAAAGCGCAGACTGCCCATGGTGGTGCGGCGCAGGAATCCGGCCGTCGCGCGGGCGGAGAGCAACTGCGCGTCGGTGAGGAAGTGGGCCAGGTCCTCGTACGGCTCGTGCACCGGCCAGGTGGAAACCGGCACCCGATAGGCGGCACCGTTGTGTCCCCATGCGGCGACCGGCCACGGAGTGCCCGGCGACAGCGGTTGCTCGCCGGAGATCGGTGCGAGCGGAGCGGCCAGCCGGGACCCGACCCAGGCCGCCATTCGCACGCTCACCGCGTTGCCGACCAGTTTCCAGCGGTGGCCCTTCCTGATGCCGGGCACGTCGGTCGCGGGCGCCGTCCAGCCCGCGTCGAAACCTTGCAGACGTTCGGCGTCGGCGATGCCGGGCGTGACGATCTCCCCGGACGGCAGCCGCACCGCGGGCGGGCTGGCGATGCCGAGCGCGGAGCCGCCCTTCAGGGTCGGAACCGCGTTCACCGCCCAGCCAAGTCCGCGCACCCCCTCGGTCCAGTAGAAGCCGCACGGATCGATCTCGGGATCGCCGATCGCGCGGGGACCGGCGTCCTCGCCGAACAGCACCCCGCGCGGGTCCTCGGTGCGGGACGCCAGCATCAGCACCCGCTGCCTGCGCTGGGGCAGGCCGAACGCGCGGGCGTCCACCACCCGGTAGGCCCAGGTGTAGCCGAGCTCGTCGAGCGCGCCCGTGATGTGCCGCATGGCCGCGCCGCGGCCGAGTTGCAGCATGAACGGCACGTTCTCGATCAGCAGCCAGCGTGGGCCCCGCTTCCGGCGGACCAGGCGGAACACCTCGTCGACCAGACCCGAGCGCGTGCCGGTGATACCGGCGGTGCGCCCCGCCTGGGAGAGGTCCTGGCACGGGAATCCCGCCGCGACCAGTTCCGTTCCCGCCGGGATGGCGCGGAGTCTGGTGATGTCGGAATGCAGCGGCACGTCCGGGAAACGGGCGGCGAGCACGCCTTGGGCTCCGGGCTCGATCTCGCACAGCAGCTCGGTGTGCCAGCCGTGCCTGCCGAGGCCGAGCTCGAGTCCGCCGATCCCGGCGAACAGCCCGACCATCCGCGCGCCCGTCAACGACCTTCCCTTCTCGCGTCCACACCGGACGCCGCCCGCGCGTCCTGTGCCCGGGGAGCAGGTTACTCGAGTCGTCCGAGGCGTTCCCCGAACATCGCGACCATCGTCCCCGGCACCTGGTACGGTCCGCGTGTCACGCCGTGCGATCGGTGCGCTTTTCCAATAATGCACAAGGGTGGTCGCACCCGGACGTGATGACCGGCCGATCCGCCTGCGCTCCAGTGCCATCCGCGCGGGCCGCCCACGATCCTGGTGGCGCGCTCGCGCATTGCTTTTGCTCGACGAAGTTCCAGAGCGACGCTAGGGAAAGTGAGCGAAACATGCAGATGCCTTCCACTAAAAACGGACAGTTTCCCTCGGTCGTGGTCACCAGCCTGGCGGCGACCACGTCCATCGCGGGTGACGTGGATTCCACGTGGAAAGGCTTGCTCAACGGCGACAGCGGTATCGACGTCCTGGAAGACGAGTTCATCGACGAATTCGAGCTGCCGGTCCGCATCGGCGGGCATCTGAAGGTGCCGCCCGCCGCGTATCTGGACGCCGCCGAGGCCCGCAGGCTCGCTTACGTGGAGCAGTTGGCCGTCGTGCTCGGGCGTGAGGTCTGGCGCAACGCGGGCAGCCCCGAGGTGGACACGCGCCGTCTCGGGGTGTCCATCGGCACCGGGCTCGGCGGCGCGGAGGCGATCATCCACGCTCGGGACAAGCTGCGCAACGGCGGTTACCGCAAAGTGTCGCCGTACACGGTCCAGGCCGTGATGCCGAACGGCGCGGCGGCCTGCGTCGCGCTGGAGATCGGTGCGCGGGCCGGGGTGACCACGCCGGTCTCGGCCTGTTCCTCCGGTGCGGAGGCGATCGCCAACGCATGGCGGATGATCGTCATGGGCGACGCCGACGTGATGGTCACCGGCGGCGTGGAGGGTTCCATCCAGGCGCTCGCGATCGCGGCGTTCACCATGATGCGTGCCATGAGCACCAGGAACGACGCACCGAAGAGCGCCTCCCGTCCCTTCGACGCCGACCGCGACGGCTTCGTCTTCGGTGAGGCGGGCGCGCTGATGGTGCTGGAGACCGAGGAGCATGCCAAAGCGCGCGGCGCGACCATTCACGCCCGGCTGATGGGCGCGGGCGTCACCTCCGACGGCTTCCATCTGGTCGCGCCGGATCCCGAGGGCACCGGCGCCGCGCGCGCGATGTCGCGGGCGATGCGGACGGCAGGCCTGGCCAAGTCCGATGTCACGCACGTCAACGCGCACGCGACCGCCACTCCCATCGGCGACACGGCGGAGGCGCGTGCGATCAGCGAGGCCGTGGGCACCCATGCGTCGGTCTACGCGCCGAAATCGGCTCTCGGGCATTCCATCGGCGCGGTCGGCGCGCTCGAATCGGTGCTCACGGTGCTCACCGTGCGGGACGAAATCATCCCGCCCACATTGAATTTGGACAATCAAGATCCCGAGATCGATCTGGATGTGGTGCACGGCGGAAGCAGGCCGGGCCGTATCGATTACGCCTTGAACAATTCGTTCGGTTTCGGCGGGCACAATGTCGCGCTCGCCTTCGGCCGGTACTGAGGGCCAGGTGGCCGGGACACCTGCTAGCCTTCCCGACGCTTCGTTATCGACCTGTGTTCGGTGTCATTGCACGGCCCGAGTGTCTGTGCGCTGGAAAAGGATAAGGCGATGATCGACGAAACTTTCGACGACTATCTGGACGATCAGGGCAATATCGAGATTCGTGGGGACAAGACCCTGATCGACTTCGTCGACAAGCACAGCGTGGAGAACGGCGACGACCTCGCCTACCGCTTCATCGACTACTCCCGGGAGCGGGACGGCGAATATCTAGAGCTCACCTGGCGGCAGTTCGGTGTGCGCCTGCGCGCGGTGGCGGCCCGGCTGCAACAGGTCACGCGCCCGGGCGACCGGGTGGCGATCCTCGCTCCGCAAGGACTCGACTACGTCGTTGCGCTCTTCGCCGCGGTGTACTCGGGGAATATCGCGGTTCCGCTGTTCGATCCGGAGGAGCAGGGCCACACCGACCGGCTGCACGCGGTGCTCGGCGACTGCAAGCCCGCCGCGATCCTCACGGTGGGCTCGGCGGCGAGCGGTGTGCGGAAATTCTTCCGGCACCTGCCGCCGCAGGAGCGTCCGCGGATCATCGCGGTGGAGGCCATCCCGGACAGTGTCGGCGCTTCGTGGGTGCGCCCGGACATCAACATCGACAGCGTCGCCTACCTGCAGTACACCTCGGGTTCCACCCGGACGCCCGCGGGCGTGGAGATCACCCACCGCGCGGTGGGCACGAATCTGCTGCAGATGATCGACGCCATCGGCGTCACCGAGAATTCGCGCGGGGTCACCTGGCTGCCGTTGTTCCACGACATGGGTCTGCTGGCCGTGATCCTGCCGACCGTCGGCGGCGGGTTCATCACCATCATGTCGCCGAGCGCGTTCGTGCGCCGTCCGTATCGCTGGATCAAGGAACTGGCCGCCGCGTCGGACGGCGCCGGAACCTTCGCCGCCGCACCCAACTTCGCGTTCGAGCACGCCGCGGCGCGCGGCAGACCCAAGCCCGGCGAGGAATTGGACCTCTCGAATGTGATCGGGCTGATCAACGGCAGCGAGCCGGTGTCGGTGTCGTCGATGAAGAAGTTCAACGAGGCGTTCGCGCCGTACGGGTTGCCGGAGACGGCGATCAAACCGTGCTACGGCATGGCCGAGGCGACGGTGTTCGTCTCCGCCACCAGGGCCGAGGACAAGGCGAAGGTGGTCTATGTCGATCGGGCCGAGCTGAACGCCGGGCGGATGGTCGAGGTCGCGGCGGACGCGGTCAACGCGATCGCACAGGTGTCCTGCGGATACGTCGCGCGGTCGCAGTGGGCGGTGATCGTGGACCCGGAGCACGGCACAGAAAGGCGTGACGGCGAGGTCGGCGAGATCTGGTTGCACGGCGAGAACATGGGCACCGGGTATTGGGGCCGTCCCGAGGAGACCGCCGCCACCTTCCGTGCCGAGCTGACCGCTCGGTTGCCCGAGGGCAGTCACGCGGAGGGCACGCCGCAGGACGCCAATTGGATGCGCACCGGCGACTTCGGCGCGTACCTCGACGGCGAGCTGTACATCACCGGACGGGTCAAGGACCTGGTCATCGTCGACGGCCGCAACCACTATCCGCAAGATCTGGAGTTCTCGGCCCAGGAATCGAGCACGGCGTTGCGCCCCGGCTTCGTCGCGGCGTTCTCGGTACCCGCCAACGAACTGCCCGCGCTGGTCTTCGAGCAGGGCAGCCAGTCCGGTCTGAGGTTCGATGCCGAGGACACCTCCGAGCAGCTGGTGATCGTCGCGGAGCGCAATGCCCGCGCGGGCAAGCTCGAGCCGGAGCCGGTCGCCGACACGGTGCGTGCCGCGATCGCGCGCCGCCACGGCGTCATGGTCCGTGACGTGCTGCTGGTGCCCGCGGGGTCGATCCCGCGCACCTCCAGCGGCAAGATCGCCCGCCGCGCCTGCCGGGCAGCCTATCTGGAGGGCACGCTGCGCGGCGGCCACCAGCAGCAGGCTTTCCCGGACGCGCCGCAAGAGTGGGAGTCGGAGACCGCGGGCGTCGGCTAGAGCTAGGTCTCGAAGTAGCGGTCGCGATCGGTGACCCGCGGGTATCCGGCGATGAGCAGCCGGGAGCCTGGATCCGCGCGACTTGACCTCGAGTTCGCTAGAGGTTGTGAACTGGGCGAATGAGTGCCGAATCCGTCGCCGCGACGAGCCGTGGATGTCCGGCGGCGGCCGGAAAATCGGTTGGTCGACGCGCGTTCCGGTGCGACCCTGAGATGTCGGACCCTGCTGCGAACATCACCGTGGGTCTCGTTCTCCGCCGCCAGTCACATACCTACAGGGGGAGTCTTGTCTGTCACGCTGGACGTTTCGTCGGCCGAATCGGAGGCCGACAGAACGGAGCGGCCCGCCGCCACGGGCCGCTTGCATTCCCTGCGCCGATTCTGGCCGTACCTGCATCCGCACGTCCGCATTCTGCTCGCCGCCAGCGGACTGGCGCTGCTGTCCGGCCTGACGGCCGTCGTCATCCCGCTGATGATCGCGCGGATCATCGACGGCCCGGTCGCCCACCGCGATCTCGCGGGCGCGCTCGGGCCGGTGGCCGTGGTCCTGGCGCTCGGCCTGGTCGAGGCCGGTGGCGTGTGGGGACGCCGCTGGCTGATCGCCGCCCCCGCGACGCGTATCGAGATCACGCTGCGCGCCGAGATCTTCCGGAAGCTGCAAGCGTTGTCGATCGGCAGGCACGACGCGTGGGAGTCGGGTCAGCTGCTGTCCCGCGCGATCGAGGACCTGGCCACCATGCGCCGGTTCGTCTCGTTCGCGGGACCGTTCCTGCTCATCCACTGCGTGATCATTCCGGTAGGCCTGCTCGTGCTGATCGGGCTGAGCCCGCAGATCGGGCTGATCTTCGCGGTGGTCGCCATTCCGCTGGTGTTCATCTGCATTCGTTTCGAGCGCAGGTACGCGGTGGCCTCGCGGCGTTCGCAGGACCAGTCCGGGGACCTGGCCACCACGGCCGAGGAGTCCGCGCAGGGCGTTCGGGTGCTCAAGGCGTTCGGGCGAGGCGTGTTCTTCGGCCGCCGCTTCACCGCCCAGGCGCAGGTATTGCGGCAGACCGAGCTGCTGAAAGCGCGCCTGGACGCGACATTGTGGTCGAGCATGCTGAGCATTCCGCAACTGGCCATCGCGTTCGCGCTCGGCTACGGCGGGTACGCGGTGGCGCACGGCACGATGACGCTCGGCACCTTGATCGCGGCCATCACGCTGGCGACCTTCCTGCAGTGGCCGATCATCTGGACCGGCTTCCTGCTCGCGGAACTGAACGACGCGCGCACCGCTGCCGACCGATACTGGGAGATCATCGACACCCCGGTCGACATCACCGATCCGGCCGATCCGGTGCGCTTGCCGGACCGCATCCGTGGTGAATTGCGGTTGGAGGCTGTGCGTTTCGCTTTTCCCGACGCGGAGAACGAGGTGCTGCGCGAGGTGTCGTTGCGGGTGCGCCCGGGCGAGACGGTGGCGCTGGTCGGCGCGACGGGAAGCGGCAAGACGGCGCTGCTCAACTTGATCCCGCGCTTGTACGACGTGACGGGCGGTGCGATCACCATCGACGGCATCGACATCGCGGCGATGCGGGTCGCCGACCTGCGATCGCTGGTGTCGGTCGCCTTCGAGGAACCGGTGTTGTTCTCGGCGAGTGTGCGGGAGAACGTCGCGCTCGGCGACCCGTCCGCCACGGACGCCGATGTGCGCCGCGCCCTCGAGGTCGCGCAGGCCACCGCGTTCGTCGACGACCTGCCCTGGGGCTTGGACACCAGGATCGGTGAACAGGGCTTGAGCCTGTCCGGTGGCCAGCGGCAGCGCCTCGCGCTGGCTCGCGCGGTGCTCACCGGCGCGGGCGGAGGCAGGCGCAGCCGGATCATGGTGCTCGACGACCCGCTGTCCGCGCTCGACGTGGAGACCGAGGAGCGAGTGCAGGAACGCCTGCGCACCGTGCTGGCCGACGCGACCACGCTGCTCGTCGCGCACCGTCCGTCCACGGCCGCGCTGGCCGACCGGGTGGCGGTGCTCGCCGACGGCCGGGTCGTCGCGGAGGGCACCCACGATCAATTGCTGCGCACCAGTAAGAGCTACCGCGAACTGATGGGAGGTGAGTAGCTGTGAGTACTACGACCACTGTCTCGGAAGACGAAGCGCCGCAGAGTGATCCGACCCGTGCGGAAGGCGCGGCCGACTGGCGCGGCATCGCGGGCGAGGACAAGGAGGTCACCGAGACCGGGAACCTGGTGCTGGCCGGACGCTCCCGGCGGCTGCTGCTCGACCTGGTCAGGCCCTACCGCAAGCTCACCGGCCTCGCGCTGGTGCTCATCGTGCTGGACAACATCGCGAAGGTGTCCGCGCCACTGTTCGTCGCGCACGCGCTGGACACCGGCATCGCGCGCGGTGTCGCGGGCGACTGGGCGCCGCTGGCCAGGACCGTGGGCGGCTACGTCGGCTCGATCCTGCTCGGCTCGATCTGTACGTACTCCTTCCTGCGGGTGACCGGCAAGCTCAGCCAGAGCGTGTTGTTCGACCTGCGCGTGCGCGCGTTCACACATGTGCAGCGGCTCAGCGTCGCCTTCCACGAGAGGTACACCTCCGGCAAGGTGGTGGCGCGGCTCACCGGCGATATCGAGACGCTGCAGGAACTGCTGGAGAGTGCGCTCAACCAGGCGCTGAGCGCGATCCTGTCGGTGCTGACCATCGCGGCGCTGCTGATCTACCTGGACCAGGCGCTCGCCGCGATCGTGCTGATCGGATTCGTTCCCCTGGCGCTGGTCACCCGCTGGGCGCAGCGCAGGCAGCGAGCGGGCTACCGGCGCACGCGCGCCGCGATCGCCAAGGTGGTCGTGCAGTTCGTCGAGTCGATGGGCGGCATGCGGGCGGTGCAGGCGTTCCGCCGGGAGCAGCGCAACGAGTCGGTGCTCGCGGTGGAGGACTCCGAATACCGCCAGGCGACCACCGCGGCCATGCGCGGCATGGGCGACTACGCGGGTTTGACCAAACTGCTCGGCAACCTCACCACGGTGACCATCATCGTGGTCGGCGCTTGGCGCGTGATCGAGGGCGATCTCGCGGTCGGCGTGCTCGCGGCCTACTTGCTGTACCTCAACGAGTTCTACGGGCCGCTGGACGAGCTGGCGCAGGTGTTCAACGCCTACCAGTCCGCGGCGGCCGCGTTGGAGAAGATCTCGGGCGTGCTCGAGGAGGAGCCTTCGGTGCCGGAGCCCGGGCGCCCGGTCGCCCTGGCGAAGGCGTCCGGCGCGGTGCGGATGGAGAAGGTGTGGTTCGGCTACGCGGCCGGTTCGACGGCCGACAGCGGCGCATCCGAGAAGTCGGATGCCGTCCGGCTGGACGACGGCGGCCGTCATGCCGGCGCGGTGGGTGATTCGGCGGTCCGGCCGGGCGGCGCCCCGACCGGTGACAAGCCGGACAGCCCGTCGGATGTGCGAGGCCTGGCCGCGACCGGCAAGCCGCTGGCCGGTTCGCATGTCGTGCCCGGCGCGTCCACGAGTGTCGGCGGGCGCTCGCCGAGCAGCGCCGTCGCGGCGGAGTCGAACGCGCCTGCCGACGCCCTGCCGGTACCGTCCGCGGATTCGCCGGTGCGGTCGGATCGCCGGACGCGACCGGTGCTGCCGGAGTTCACCTTGGACATCCCGGCCGGGCAGATCATCGCCCTGGTCGGTGCGACCGGTGCGGGCAAGTCGACGCTGGCGAAGCTGCTGACGCGGTTCTACGACCCGTCCGGCGGCGTGGTCACCCTGGACGGCGTCGACCTGCGCCTGCTGTCCGACGCCGATTTGCGCCGCAACGTGGTGATGGTCACCCAGGAGTCCTACCTGTTCTCCGGTTCGGTGGCCGACAACATCCGGTTGGGCAGGCCGGAGGCCACCGACGCGGAGGTGTTCGCGGCGGCCCGCGCGGTCGGCCTGTACGACTTCGTGCAGGCGTTGCCCGAGGGCTTCGGCACCGACGTGCGCAAACGCGGCGGCAGGCTCTCGGCGGGGCAGCGGCAGCTGGTCGCGTTCGCGCGGGTGTTCCTGGCCGATCCCGCCGTGATCGTGCTGGACGAGGCCACGTCGAGCCTGGACATCCCCAGCGAACGGCTGGTGCAGCGGGCGCTGGAGACCGTGCTGCGCGGCCGCACGGCCGTGATCATCGCGCACCGGCTGTCCACGGTGGCGATCGCGGACCGGGTGCTGGTGCTCGAGTCCGGCCGGATCGTCGAGGACGGCGCGCCGGATGCCCTGATCGCGGGGACCGGCCGGTTCGCCGACCTGCACGCGGCGTGGCGGGAGTCGCTCGTGTGATGAGCGGCGGTTCTACGGGCGGGGGCCGGACGTCGCTTACGGTAGATACGTGACGACCCCAGCCTCCGACCCCGAGAGCCCCGCCGCGAACACGCAGGAATCCCGGTGGCCGGCGATCCTCACCTGGCGCGCCCACGACGCGACCCGGATGGAGTCGGTGCGGGTACAGCTCAATGGCAACCGCATCCGCGCCACCGGGCGGATGATCGGCGGGGCCGGCGCCGACCACCCCGCGTTCAGCGCGTCGTACGACCTGGTCACCGACGAGAACGGCGTGACGAAGCGGCTGTCGCTGCGCACCACGACGGCCGCCGGGGAGCGGCACGCCTCCATCGCCCGCGACGAGGAGAACTACTGGCTCGTCGACGCGGGCGGCAACCACGTGCGCTCCACCTTCGCCGGAGCACTCGACGTGGACGTGGTGCTCAGCCCGTTCTTCAACACCCTGCCGATCCGCCGCTACGACCTGCAGCACGCGGTCGAGGACGTCCAGGTCCCTGTGGTCTACGTCCGCCTGCCCGACCTGCTCGTCCAAGAGGCCACGCTGATCTACAGCAGCGCCGCCGACGGCATCAGCGTGCTTTCGCCGGTCTCCAGCGCGACGGTCACGGTGGACGCCGATGGCTTCCTGCTGGACTACCCGGGGCTGGCCGAACGGATCTGACGCGGCACCGCGTGACGGCCCACGAGCTGGCATGCGCGAGTCGCGGCTTTCTTGCCGAGGACCGGGTCGTCGAGCCCCGAAATTCCAGAATCGCCACCGGAGCTCCGGGAACGCGCCTGCCACCGAAGGCCGCGCCGGGTCGACACCCGCGGCCGGTCTCTCGGCGCTGCGACTACTGGACGGAAGGCAGTGTCGTCGGAGCTGCCCAGGCTCGCGCACCTCGACGCGGATGGATCTCCGCCGGAGAAAACGTCGCGAGGTGTTCACCCGCGATCAGCAGCGGCCGGACCGACTCTGGAATGTCGGGGAGGGGACGGTTCTCGCGCGGTCAGTTCAGCCGGGTGATGACCCCACCGCGCTCGCCTGCGGCCCGCAGTTCTTCCAGCCAACCGCGGTCGCCGGGACGAATGTCCGTGATCTCCCAGCGGCGCGCGGATTCATAGCGCTGTCGCGCGTCGTGCCCGGCTTCGACCAGGTCCGCGAGGGATTGCTTGTCGCGCAGGCTGTCGCGCGCCGCGCCGAGCACGGTGAGTGTCTCGTCCAGAACTTCCAGTAGCGCCGCGGAATTCGGTTCGCAGATCGCACGAACCAAGTCGGCCGCCGTGCCCGCGACGCGGGTGCCGTCCCGGAACGACCCGGCCGCGAGGCCCAGCGCGAGCTCACCACCGGTGGCGCCCGCCAGGGCCAGTGCCTCGGCGAGCACATGCGGCAGGTGGGAGATGCGGGCCACGGCACGATCGTGTTCCGCGGCCACGACCGGTACCACCACCGAGCCGCAATCCAGCGCCAGGCGCACTACGCGGCTCCACGGGTCGACCCGCGTGCCCTGGTCGACGCCGACCGCCCACACCGCGTCGCGGAACAACGTGGGATCGGTGGCGGCCCAGCCGGATTCGGACGTACCGGCCATCGGATGGCCGCCGACGTACCGCTCGGCGAGTCCGTGTTCGCGTACGGCCGCCGCGACCGGCCCTTTCACGCTCACCACATCGGTGAGCGCGCATTCCGGCGCGTAGTCGGCGATCGCCGAGAGCATGTGGTCCACCGCGGGCATCGGCACCGCGACGACGATCAGCGCGTCGGTCTCCGCGGCGCGCCGCAGCGCGGCAGGTAGGTCTTCGGTGACGTCGAATCCGTCGGCACGGGCGGCCTGCGCACCCACCGCGGAGCGGTTGTATCCCCAGCCGTCGTAGCCCGCGCCGACGGCCGCACGCAACAGCGACCCACCGATCAAACCGGTCCCGAGGACGCACACGGGTGCTTTCTTCGCCGAAGTCACCCGAACAGATTGGCATACGACTTCAACATTTCCGCTCGAGCAGACTACCGTTGCGGCCATGGCAGCACAGCGCTCGGGCACGAACAGGGCGGCGTCGGACGATTACGACGACGTGGAAGGGTTCGCAGTGGCGGTTGTCCGCGAAGAAGGCAAATGGCGGTGCAGTCCGCTGAGCCGGGACGCGCTCACCGATTTGTCCGCCGCGGAAAACGAACTGAAGGCTTTGCGCAGCTCCGGAGCGGTGTTCGGATTGCTCGACATCGACGACGAGTTCTTCATCGTGCTCCGGCCCGCGCCGAGCGGAACCCGGATGCTCGTCTCGGACGCCACGGCCGCGATCGATTACGACATCGCCGCGGACGTCCTAGAGGCCCTGAACGTGGAAATCCCCGATATCGATCCGGATGAACTGGACGACGTGGAGCCGTGGGAGGAGGGCGACCTCGGTGTGCTCGCCGATCTGGGCCTGCCCGAACCGGTGCTGAGCGTCATCCTCGCCGAGACCGATCTCTATCCGGATGAGCAGCTCGGCATGATCGCCCAGCGTCTCGGCTTCGCCGGTGAATTCGCCGCGGTGCTGGATAAACTGCCGCGCTGACGTGCGCGTTCTCCCGGACGACCCGTTCTCCGCCGACGCCGATATGGTGCGGGCGGCCATCGCCGCCGCGGCGGCCGCCGGGGAGCGTGACGTACCCGTCGGCGCTGTCGTGTTCGACTCCGCCGGAATGGAACTCGCGCGAGCCGCGAACGCGCGGGAGGCGCTGGGCGATCCGACCGCGCACGCGGAGATCTTGGCGCTGCGTCGTGCCGCCGCGGTCCACGGCGACGGGTGGCGGCTGGAGGGCGCCACGCTCGCCGTGACGCTGGAGCCGTGCACCATGTGCGCTGGTGCCCTGGTGCTCGCGCGGGTGGGCCGTCTGATCTTCGGTGCGTGGGAGCCGAAGACCGGCGCCGTCGGGTCGCTGTGGGACGTGGTGCGTGACCGCCGTCTCAACCACCGGCCGCAGGTACGCGGCGGAGTGCTCGCGGACGAATGCGCGGCGTTGCTCGACGAGTTCTTCCGCACCCAGCGCTGAGCCCACCCACACCCCAGGTCTACAGGCGATTTAGTGATCCGGCACCGGTCCGGTATCGTTGTCGGCGGTGGCGTGTCCGAGCGGCCTAAGGAGCACGCCTCGAAAGCGTGTGAGGGGTAACCCCCCTCCGAGGGTTCAAATCCCTCCGCCACCGCCAAAGCCCCTCATCTGTTCGCACAGGTGAGGGGCTTTTTTCATCTACCGCAGGACGAGTCGAAGGAGATTGATTCCGGTGACCGAGCCCGACCCCCATTACTGGATGAACCGGGCCATCGAACTCGCGCGCTTGTGCCCGGTGGCGGAGGGCGCGTTCTCGGTGGGTGCGGTGATCGTCGCCGATGGTGCGGAGATCGCCACCGGCTATTCGCGTGAGTCCGATCCCAAGGAGCACGCCGAGGAGGCCGCGCTCCGCAAGGTGGACCCGGCCGATCCCCGGCTGGCGCGTGCCACGATCTACAGCACGCTGGAACCCTGCTCGGAGCGGGGGTCGAAGGATCGGCTGCCGTGCACGGACCGGATACTGCGGGCCGGTATTCCGGTCGTGGTGATCGCGTGGCGCGAGCCGTCGACATTCGTGGCGAACTGCGTGGGAGTGGAGAAACTGCGGCAGGCGGGGGTCACGGTGGTCGAGCTCGCCGACCTCGCCGAGGCGGCGATGTCGATGAACCGGCACCTCGACCTGTCCTGATCTTCAGTCGTAGTCCCAGTACTGCAGCCAGCGCACCGACGCGAACAGCAGCAGTGTCAGCGCGTAGAGGACGACGACCACCGCCGCCCCGACGATGCTGATCCTGGGGTTCGCGCCGTCGACCGGGTCCAGCCACCGGCGGAACCGGCGTGCGACCGCGGGTGAGAGGAAATAGCTCATCACGCCCACGCTCACGATCTGGCTGAGCCACAACGCCAGCCACGGCTGCGCGCCGAGCCGGTCGAGCACCGGACCGAGGAATCGGGACAGCACCATCACCGTCGGATACAACACCAGCAACACCAGCATGGCGGTCTTCCAGGTCGGTGTCATCCTGGTCTCGCCGTCGACCGTGCGGACGGTAGATCCGAACGGCGTGGTGTGCGCGTCCACGGTGAAGTCCTCGGTCAGCTTCGAACGCAATTCCGGTAGCGCGGCGGCGCGTTCGTCCGAGCTCAGCCATTCCGTCAACTGCCGTTGTGTCCGGAATCGGAGCACCGAGAACCAGCGGCCGCCGTCCGCCGGGAAAAGGGCGGCGCCCTCGAATCCTGCAAATCTCGAACTCGCCGCGACGAGCTGCGCTTCGGTCGCCTCGAATTCGAATTCCTTGTCGCGTGCGACACTGTGCCGGAACACGCAGACGCCCGGCGGCGGCGACTCTCCCTCGACGATGATCAGATCGGCGCTCTTGCAATGGAAGCCGCGCGCTTCACCGTCGGCGACGGTGGCTGCCCGTTCGGCCGAGTCCAGGAATTCGTGCAGCAATGGCTCGGATCGGAATGTGACGCTGAATCCCGGTTCGAGCATCGGGCTCTCGGTCACCGCGACGGAGGAATGCGTGAACCCGTGCATCGCGCGGGCGATTTCGGTCAGCCGCGCCAGCCAGTCCCGGAAGGCCGCGTCGTTCGCCGGTCGGTGAAAGACCGTTACGACGGTCGCCGCGGCATTCATCGGTGCTACACGACGTCGACGCGACGGCCCCGCACGTAGACCTCGGTGATCGCGGGCTCTCGGATACCCATCAGCAAGGCGAACAGTGTCTGATCCCGGGCCAGTACGGGGTCGTCGGAGCGAACGCCGTATGCCAGCGTGCTTTCCAGCGCTGGAACACGCGCCGGTTCGACCACGATGAAGTCGGCTTCCTTACCGACGTCGAAATTCCCGAAACGGTTCTCCATATCTAAGGCACGCGCACCGGCCAGGGTGCCGGTGAACAGCATTTCCGCGGGATGCATCGACACGCCCTGCTCGCCCGGCTCGGAGATGTGCACTTTGAACGCGGCGGAAAGTACCTGTGGAATAAGCCATTCGTCGCCACCGCCGTAATCGGTGCCCGCGGCCACCGTGACGCCGGAGGCGAGCGTCCGCTTCCACGGCATCGTGCCGGAACCGAGGAACTGCTGCGATACCGGGCAGTGCGCGACCGACGTGCCGGTTTCGGCCATCCGCCGCAGTTCGTCGTCCTTGCAGTGCACGCAGTGGGCGAGAATGGTGCGCTTGCCGAGCATGCTCTTGCCGCCCACGGCCGACCCGGGCAGGAACTTCCCGTCGTAGGTGTCCAGATAGGTCGCCACGTCGTACGCCTGCTTGGTGGCGTCGACTTCGCCGGTGCCAGGGCGGTTGTTCTCGTTGAGGTGACTGTGGAAATAGACGCCGCGTTCGCGTACCGAATCATAGAGATCGCCCAGGTTTTTCAGCGTCGTGCGAGTAACCGCCAGCGAGAATCGCGGAACGACCGCCACGTGCAGCAGCGCCGTGTCCACGTCACCGGTGTCGGCGGCATGCCATTTGTCGATCTCTTCGCTCGTCAATCGGATGGCGTCGTCTTCGGTGGTGATCAGCGGCGCCGCCGCATCCGCTCCGGTCGTTTGGATTCCCCGGCCTGCGACAATCCGCAGACCACGCCGCCGGGTCTCGGTGAACAGGGCGTCCTGCGCATGCGGGAACGCCGAGCCGAAGACCATCGCCGCCGTGGTCCCCGCTGCGATGCGCCGTGCGCAGAACTCGGTGGCCGCCGATAGCGCGAATTCTGGATCGGCATAACGGGATTCCGCGGGGTACATACATAATTCGAGCCACTCCAGCAGTTGGCCGCCGCCGTAGGCATCGCCCGCGAAGGTCTGTGGGAAGTGGATATGCGTGTCGACGAATCCGGGAAGCAGGAATCCTGGACGATGATCGAACACTTCTCCGGCGCGGTGCTCGGCCGGGATATCGGAGCGCGGTCCGCAGAATACTATCCGGCCGCTTTCCCCGATTATCAGCGCACCGTCCGGCAGGTCGGCCATCGCGTCGGCCGCATCGCCGGCTGCGGGACTTCCGGCGATGTGGAAAATGTGCCCCAAGTGGACTTGGCTCACCATTCGAGGAAAACACACATGGATCCGGCATGCGAGCGGATCGGGTGAAATGCGGTCAGACGCCGCGCGAGAAGAATGTCACCGGAGGCGGCATACGGTAGCCGGCGAGTTTGATGAATCGGGCGCTCACGCTGCGCTGCGCGTCCTCCAGCGGGCCCGCTCCGACCGTGTTCATCATCCGGTTGATCACGTTGAAGCAGGTGCCGACCCAGACGGCCTCGTCGAACGCTTCCCGGGAGACGCCCGCCAGCCGGACCAGCGCGGCGTCCTCGGCGGTCAACCCGCCCGGGTCACGAGCCATCTTCGCGAGGAAGGCCAGCATCGCGCGCGCCTCGGGACGCAGCGGGGAGTCCGCGCCGCCGGCCAAGGCGCGGGTCACCACGTCGGCGTCGACGTAGGCGCCCGCGATCGCCTCGTGCGAGGTGGCGCAGAACGGGCACTCGTTGGCCTGCGAGGTATGCGTCGCGAAGATCTCCCGTTCGGCGACGGTCCAGTACGACGGTCCGCGCATGATGTCCTGGATCAGCTCCGACAGCGGCGACCCGAAGAACCTGTGCCGGTAGAACAACACTTTGAGCACGGCGGGAACCTCCACGCCGCTGAACCGCCGCATGGTCCACAACACGAGTTTGGTCGGCCGGTCGTGACCGGAACGCACTGCCTCCAGCCACATCTCAGTACCCCTCCCAAGCCAGGCGCGCGGCGCGCAGGCGCCGGTCGGCCGCGCCGTAGGCGGCGACGGCGGTCGCCTCGAAGATCTCGTCGTCGGTGTGCCCGGCCGCTTTGAGCGCCGTGATCTCCTGCTCGGTGACCCGATAGGAGCGGTCGGCCACCAGGTCCGCGAACGTGGCGAGTTCAGCGGGAACGTCCTGGCCGGAGTCGGCTGTCCCGGCGGCTCTGGCTCTCAGCGCCCGGCGGACCCGGCTCGACAGCCGCGCCGGGGCGGATTCGAGATGCTCGCCGAACAGCTGCCATTTCTCATTCATCGAGCCGCGCATGGGCCTCATTCTGTCCGACGACGGTCACCTTCGCTGAGAATCACGGGCGCGCAGCGCTACTCGTTACCGTCCCTGCGCAATACGACCTTGCGACCGGCCAGGTCGACACCGATCAGCGGCGGTGCCCCCTGGTCCTGCTCGTCGCGCAACATCGACACCGATTCGCGATGGTCGAGCTCCATGCGCTTGGTCGAGTAGAACAGCGCGGTGAATTCGTCGGTGAACGTGCCGGAGATCGGGGTGCGGCGGCGCCTGCGGCGTTTGTTCACGGTCAGCTCGTAGACGGCCACCAGCACGAGCAGGATCACCCAGCCTGGAATCGTCCACTGGAACAGCGCCGCCATGCCACCGAAGGTACCAGCCGGAGTCCCACCGAACCGGAGTGAAAATTGTCCTTTTCATGACGGGTAACCGACGCGATCGCGGGTATACGCCCGATACGCAAGTGCGGGGAAGGACGCGATGCCAGATGCGCCGTCGGACAATCCGCGCGGGAACGATGCGCGAGAGAAACATGAGAATCGGAAGTGTAATCGTCTTGATCTGGTTGCTGATCGGCGTGGTCGCCGCAGCACAACGGCACTATTTCGACAGCGGGCCGGTCAACTGCGCCGGTTTCGGCACCATCGCCGTCACGGTGATCGCGGGACCGCTCAACTACATGGGCGTCAATCCGAAGGTCGCGGATTGCAATGTCCCGCAACCGAGCCCGTAGTTCGATCGAGTAACCGCGGACGGCCGGGTGGGTATGCCGCCCGGCTGTCCGCTTTTCGTCTGCGCGGGCCGTGAACCAAACATTTGCTGAGACGCGATTCGATCCACACTACCTCGGGCTGATTGGGTAACTGTCGGTGTGGCCGGGTATCCCCCCTCGACGGGGAGCACGGAAGGAGCCGAGGAGATGCGTGATTACGGGCGTCGTGAGCGTGATTACGAACGTCGTGCGCGTGCCGGCCGCGGCCCGGGCATAGGCTCCCGGGTGCTCGGGTTCCTGCTGCTGGCCTGGCTGGCGATCGGCCTGCTCGCGGCCGGGCAGCGGCACTATTTCGACAGCGGGCCGCCGTTGAACTGCGCCGGTTGGGGCACGATCGGTCTCACCGCCCTCGCGGGCCCGCTCAACTATGTCGGCGTCGATCCGAAGGTCGGCGACTGCGAACTGCCGCAACCGAGCCGGTGAAACGCACTCGGCCCCGCATCCGGAGTCCGGATGCGGGGCCGAGCCATGGCCTTCGGATCAGCTGACGCCGACCGGCACCTTCGCCGTCTCGGCGGAACGCCGCTGCAGCTCACGCAGCTTCGTACCCTCGACGTCGATATCGGGCAGGATGCGGTCGAGCCACTTCGGCATCCACCACGACCACTTGCCCATCAGCACCAGCAGCGACGGAATCAGCACCATGCGGACGATGAACGCGTCCAGCAGCACGCCAACCGCCAGGGCGAAACCGAACGACTTCGCGGTCACGTCGGTCTCCAGCAGGAACGAGCCGAACACCGAGATCATGATGATCGCCGCCGAGGTCACCACGCGCGCGCCGTGGTGGTAGCCGGCGACCACCGCGTCCCTGGCCGACCTGCCGTGCACGAACTCCTCGCGCATCCGGGTCACCAGGAAGACCTGGTAGTCCATCGCGAGGCCGAACACCAAGCCGATCAGCATGATCGGCATGAAGCTGACCAGCGGATGCGGGTCCTCGATCAGGCCGAGCTTGCCCTCCTGGAAGATCAGCACGGTCGCGCCGAAGGTCGCGGCCATCGACAGCAGGAACCCGAGCGCCGCCGTGAGCGGCACCAGGATCGACCGGAACACCAGGATCAGCAGGACGAACGCCGCGCCCGCCACGATCGCCAGGTAGGGCACGATCTTGCTGAGCAGCACGTGGTCCACGTCGGCGAAGATCGCCGTGGTGCCGGTAATGCCGTACTCGATGCCGTACTCGGCCTTCAGCTGGCCCTCGGCCTCCCTGGCGTCGCGCACCAGATCCTTGGTGGCCTGGTTGTTGGGCCCGGACTTGGGCACGCCGTTCAGCAGCGCGCCCTGCTGGTCCTGGCTCCACTGCGGCTCGGTCACGTAGTCCATGTCGGGGTAGGACGCGAGCTTGTCGCGCAGCGCCTTCACCGCGGCGTCCCGGTTCTCGGCGGGGACGGCGCTCAGGTCGGCGGCCACGTTCAGCACGCCGTTGCTGCCCTCGCCGAAACCTTCGGTCCGCAGCTCGTAGGCCTTCCGGATGGTGGAGGTCTTCGGCATGCTGTCCTCGCCGGGCAGGCCCAGGTTCAAGCCGGCCGCGGGGGCGGCGAGCGCGCCGAGCACCACGACGCTCAGGATCAGCGCGACCCACGGCGCGCGGCCGATCAGGCGGCCGAAACGCATGCCGTTGGTGACCGAGTTCTCGTCCTCGGGATCGTGCTGGGCGACCACCGGCAGCTTCGGCTTGAACAGGAACCGGCCGAACGCGCCGAGCAGCGCAGGCATCAGCGTGATCGCCGTGAGCACCGCGAAACCGGCGGCGATGGCCCCGCCCAGACCCATGAACGTCATGAACTCGACACCGACGATGCTCAGGCCCGCCAGCGCGATGATGACGGTCAGACCGGCGAACACGACGGCGGAACCGGCCGTACCGAGCGCGGTGCCAGCGGCCTCTTCCGGCGAATCCTGCACCGCGAGTTCATGCTTGTACCTGGACACGATGAACAGCGCGTAGTCGATGGACAGCGCGATGCCGATCATCGAGGCGAGGAAGGTGGTGAAGCTGGGGATCTCGATCACCGAGGTGCCGAGCATGATCAGCGAGGTGGCCGCGCCGAGGCCGATGATCGCGGTGACGATCGGCACGAACGCCGCGACGATGGCGCCGAACGCCACGACCATCACGACCAGCGCGACGGCCATGCCGATCATCTCGGACTTGCCGCTGGGCGCTTCCTGCTTCTGCGCGATCGAGCCGCTCATCTCGACCGTCAGCCCGGCGTTGCGCGCGTCGGCGGCCACGTCGTAGGCCGTTTCCCGCTGGGCGTCGGTCACGTCGGTGACCTTCGCGATCGTGAACGGGACGTTGATCACAGCCACGGTCGCGGGCGCGGTCTTGCTCAGCACGTTCAGCGGGGCGGCGCTGCACTGCGCGGGATCGGGATTGCTCAGGCAGCCCATCTTCTCGGTCGCCTCGACCGGGTTGGTGATGGGTTTGCCGTGGTCGACGATGTCGAGCCGGCCGAGTTTGGCGATGAACGCGTCCAGCGCCGCACGGTTCGCCGGATCGGTCAGCGTCTGCCCCTCCGGCGCGGCGGCGACGTAGGTGCCGGTGACCGCGTCGAACTTGTACGCGGCGGAGGCGCCGGGGAAGTGTTTGTCGAGGATTTCGTTGGCACGCTCCGAGGGCAGGTTGGGCATGCTGAAGTCGTTGCTCATCGGCTTGCTGAGCTGAGCGCCCAAGCCACCGAGGAGCACGAACAAGACGAGCCAGACGGGAAGCACTATCCATTTCCGGCGGAAGGCGAACTTCCCCCATCTGTACAGGTAAACGGACACGACTGGTTACTCCTAGCGATGACTGGGATCGTGCTGGTTCTGCGTGTAGACAGCACTCGCGGAGGTGCCCTGCCTGCCTCCGCCTCCACTGACGCTTTCTGCCTACCGTGCGGTAGGTAGACTACCCAGGAGCTAAGCGGAGGTACAACCTCAATTTTACGGGTGATCTTCGCTCGATGCGAAGGTGATGAGAGGATCGTCGAATGGCCGTGCGTGACGCACCCGGCGCTGTCGCCGCAGGTGGAAGCACTAAAATCGCGATTCGGGACGCTGCGGTAAAGCTGTTCGGAGCCAAAGGATTCGAGCAGACGAGCCTGCGCGAGGTCGCGGATGCGGTAGGAATCACAAAGGCGTCGCTCTACTATCACTACGCGTCGAAGCTCGATCTGCTATTGGCGATCATCGATCCGATCGTCGATCTCATGCGTTCGGTGGTGGACGATCTCGACCGGGTGCCGCACGATGCCGAAGGCATCCGCCAGGTGCTGCGGACGTATCTGCGCGGTCTGATCCATCACCGTGACGCCGGGGCGCTGGTCGTGCGCGACACGGTCGCGATCATCAACGCCATGGCCGACCGCTACCCCGATCTGATGAACACCAGCAAGGCGCTGCGCGAGTGGCTGGCCGGACCGGACGCCACCGAGGAGGCGCACCTGCGCGCCTGCGCCGCGCTCGAGGTGATCGGTGTTGCGCTGGTGTCCAAGGAACTCGTGCCTGGTGCGGACGACTCGCTGGTGGAATCGTCACTGCTGGACGCCGCGACCTGTGTGCTCGCGGGCGGCGGCGCCGCGTAGATTCGAGCCATCCCCTCGACGCCAGGAGTCGCCGCTGTGCACATCACCGCGAAGGTCGATTACGCGGTGCGGACGCTGCTCGAGATCGCCAGTGCGCCGCGGCTGGACCAGTCGGCGGTCGGACTCGGCGCACCCCTTGTGCAGGCCGCGCCGGTGGTCAAGGCCGAAGCGATCGCCACCGCCCAGCGGATTCCGCCCAAGGTGCTCGAGTCCGTGCTCGGCGAGCTGCGCCGCGCGGAACTCGTGATCAGCAGGCGCGGCCCGGACGGCGGCTACTGGCTGGCCAGGCCGGCCGCCGACATCTCCATCGCCGACGTGATCCGCGCGATCGAGGGCCCGCTCGCGTCGGTGCGCGGCGCGCGGCCGGAGGACGTCCGCTATGCCGGTGCGGCCGAGCCGTTGCAGCGGGTGTGGATCGCGCTGCGGGTCAATATTCGCGCGGTGCTGGAGAACGTCACCATCGCCGACATCGCGAGCAACCGGCTGCCCGGATTCGTCGAAACGCTCACCGAAGACCCAGGCGCCTGGGCGCGCCGCTAGCTCCGCAGACCCCGACGGGAGAGCATTCATGCAGGTCAGAAATCTTCACGACGTATCGCGCCGACAGCCGGTAGCCTGCGATTCATCATGCTGACCCAACTGCTCCGCACGCATCTGTACCCCTACCGCACCCAGCTCGCGGGGGTCGTTGTGCTTCAGCTGATTTCCGTGATCGCGATGCTGTATCTGCCGAGCCTCAACGCGGACCTGATCGACAACGGCGTCACCAAAGGTGATCTCGGCTACATCTGGAGCACCGGCTTGTGGATGCTCGCGGTCACGGGCGTGCAGATCGTCGCGTCGGCCGCTTCGGTCTATCTCGGCGCGCAGGCGGCCATGGGCGCGGGCCGCGATCTGCGTGGCGCGCTGCTGCACCGCGTCGGCACCTTCTCCGCGCGCGAAGTGGGCATGTTCGGCGCGCCCTCGCTTATCACCCGCAATACCAACGACATTCAGCAGGTTCAGCTGCTCATCGTGATGTCGGCGACCATCCTGGTGATGGCGCCGATCATGTGCGTCGGCGGCATCATCATGGCGTTGCGCGAGGATCTCGGCCTGTCCTGGCTGCTGCTGATCGCGGTGCCCGCGCTCGGCCTGTCCATGGCCGTGCTGATCTCCAAGATGGTGCCCGGCTTCCGCGACATGCAGGCCAGGATCGATGAGGTGAACCGGGTACTGCGCGAGCAGATCACCGGCATTCGCGTGGTGCGGGCCTTCGTGCGGGAACGGCAGGAGACCTGGCGGTTCGGCCTGGCCAACACCGAACTAACCGACACCGCGCTGCGGGTCGGCCGGTTGATGGCGCTGATGTTCCCCACGGTCATGCTGATCAGCAACGTCACCGCGGTCGCGGTGATCTGGTTCGGCGGGCACGCGATCGACGCCGGGCACATGCAGATCGGTTCGCTCACCGCGATGCTGTCCTACATCATGCAGATCCTGATGGCCGTGATGATGGCCTCGTTCCTGGCCATGATGGCGCCGCGCGCCGCGGTGTCGGCCGACCGGATCGGTGAAGTGCTCGACACCGAGTCCTCGGTGCACCCGCCGCGCCTGCCGCAGCCGTTCACCGACGACCCGGCTGTCGTGGATTTCCGGTTCGCCGAGTTCGCCTTCCCCGGCGCGGAGAAGCCGGTGCTGAAAGCCATCCGATTCGAGGTGCGCCCCGGCACCACCACCGCGATCGTCGGGTCCACCGGCGCGGGCAAAACCACGCTGATCAACCTCATACCCCGGCTGATGGACGTCACCGACGGCGCGGTCTATATCGGCGGCACCGACGTGCGCCACATCGACCTGGAGGTGTTGCGCTCGCAGATCGGCCTGGTGCCGCAGAAGGCGTACCTCTTCTCCGGCACGGTCGCGAGCAACCTGCGCTACGGCAATCCGCACGCCACCGACGAGGAGCTGTGGCGCGCGCTGGAGATCGCGCAGGCCGCCGACTTCGTCCGCGAGATGCCGGAGGGTCTGCAGACCCCCGTCGCGCAGGGCGGCACCACCGTTTCCGGAGGCCAGCGTCAACGGTTGGCCATCGCCCGAGCGCTGGTGAAGAAGCCCCGGGTGTATCTGTTCGACGACTCGTTCTCCGCGCTGGACGTGGCGACCGACGCCAGGCTGCGGGAGGCGCTGAAGCCGGAGACCGCGGACGCCTCGGTTGTCATCGTCGCGCAGCGCATCGCGACCATCCGGGACGCGGATCAGATCGTGGTGCTCGAAGACGGCGCGATAGCGGGCATCGGCACGCACGAGCAGCTCCTGCGGGAGTGCTCGGAGTACCGGGAGATCGTCGAGTCGCAACTGAGTGCCGAGGAGGCGCGATGAGACCCGGAATGCCAACGCCCGGTGCGCCGGGAACCAAGGCGAAATCGTTCGTGCCCTCGCTGAAACGACTGTTGCGCAGGCTCGCGCCGGAGCGGTTACAGGTCGCGCTGATCATCGCGCTCGTCATCGTCTCGGTGGTGCTGAACACCGTCGGCCCGTACATCCTCGGCAAGGCGACCAACCTGGTCTTCGACGGCGTGGTCGGCAAACAGCTGCCGCCCGGCGTGTCCAAGGACCAGGCGATCGAAGCCCTGCGAGCCAAGGGCGACAACACTTTCGCCGACATGCTCAGCGCCATGGACGTGGTGCCAGGGGTGGGGGTCGACTTCGGCGCGGTCGGGCGGGTCCTCGCCTTGGTGCTGGCGCTGTACATCGGTGCGGCCGTCTTCGGGTGGTTGCAGGGGTACCTGCTCAACATCGTGATCAACCGGACCGTGAAGCGGCTGCGCAGCGAGGTCGAGGACAAGATCCATCGACTTCCGTTGCGCTACTTCGACTCCGCGCCGCGCGGTGACGTGCTCAGCCGGGTGACCAACGACGTCGACAACGTCTCGCAGAGCCTGCAACAGACCATGAGCCAGCTGCTCATCTCGGTGTTCTCGGTACTCGGCATCCTGGTCATGATGTTCTGGATCTCCTGGCAGCTCGCGGTGATCGCCTTGCTCACCGTGCCCGCCGCCATCGTGGTCACCGCGCAGATCGCGAAACGGTCCAAGCCGCACTTCGTCGACCAGTGGAAGTACACCGGCCTGGTCAACGCCCAGGTCGAGGAGGCGTACACCGGGCACGAGGTGGTCACCGCGTTCGGCCGCAACCGCGAGGTCGGCAAGGCATTCGATGAGCGCAACGAGCAGCTGTATCAGGCGAGCTTCAAAGCGCAATTCATCTCCGGCCTGATCATGCCCTCGATCATGTTCCTGGGGAACGTGAACTTCGTGCTGGTCGCGCTCGTCGGCGGGTTGAAGGTGGCCACGGGTAGCCTCTCGCTCGGCGAGGTGCAGGCGTTCATCCAGTACTCCCGCCAGTTCAGCCAGCCGCTGACCCAGCTCGGTGCGATGGCCAACCTGCTGCAGTCCGGCGTCGCCTCGGCCGAGCGGATCTTCGAGATCCTGGACGCCGAGGAGCAGAGCCCGGACCCGGTGATGGCCGACGCGCGCCCGGTCGACCGCGGCCGGGTGGAGTTCGAGGCCGTCTCGTTCCGGTACGAACCCGACAAGCCGGTGATCGAGCGGCTGTCGCTGGTGGCGGAGCCCGGGCACGTGGTCGCGATCGTCGGCCCCACCGGCGCGGGCAAGACCACGCTGGTGAACCTGCTCATGCGGTTCTACGAACTGGACGCGGGCACCATCACCATCGACGACGTCGACATCACCGAGATCACCCGCGACAACCTGCGCTCGCGCATCGGCATGGTGTTGCAGGACACCTGGCTGTTCAAGGGCACCATCCGGGAGAACATCGCCTACGGCAACCCGAACGCGAGCGAAGAGGAGATCCTCGCCGCGGCGCGCGCCGCCTATGTCGACCGCTTCGTGCACGCGCTGCCCGACGGCTACGACACGATCATCGACGAGGAGGGCTCCGGCGTCAGCGCCGGCGAGAAACAGCTGATCACCATCGCGCGCGCGTTCCTCGCCAAACCCTCCATCCTCATCCTCGACGAGGCGACCAGCTCGGTGGACACCCGCACCGAACTGCTCGTGCAGCACGCCACCGCCGCCCTGCGCCGCGACCGGACCAGTTTCGTCATCGCCCACCGCCTGTCCACCATCCGCGACGCCGACCTGATCGTCGTCATGGAAGCGGGCCGAATCGTGGAACACGGCTCGCACGAACGCTTGCTCGACGAGCGCGGGGCGTACTACCGCCTGTACAACGCCCAGTTCGCAGGCGCTGTGTGATTTGGCCGCGCCTTCGGCGCGGTGTGTTCGCGGCCCCTTTGTGGCTCGCGTCCGAGCGACCGCCGCTGGCGACTTCGTCGCGGACGCGGCGGCCGCTCGGACGCGAGCCGGGCCGCGAACGCGGATGCTCGGTCTCGCTTCGCTCGAAAGACGTGGTTGCGGTGCGCTGCGCACTTATGCATCAAAGCTCGGCATCAGGCGCACGCGGCGCGTGGTAGTTGACTGTCGGGGCCTATCTGGGACCTATTACGGGCATGGTGTCTCTCTCACGATCGCTTGTGGCCGAAACCGAGGCGTCGCGCCAGGCGGGCCATGAGCTGGGACATTCTCGACGGGAAGGAATCCGGTTCGGGGATGCGTACCGGGCGGACGCGGCCGTTGTGCAGCGCGGTGATCTTCCAGCCCTGGTCGGTGCGGACGGTCACCAGTGTCTGGCGGGACAGGCGGCGTTCGGGCAGCCGGGAACGCCAGGGCATCAGGACCGATGCCGTGCCGTGCAGGATCGCCGCGTCGGGGGTGATGAAGCGGAGCGACTCGAGATCGCCGACCAGTGCCGAACCGGCCAGGACGCCGCGGAAGAGCTTGGCGTGGTTGGCCTGATGCTCGCTGCGGCCGATGGCTCGGGTGCCGTCGTAGGAGACGTAGTCGGAGTCCTCGGTGAACAGCGCGGCGTAGGCGGCGGCGTCGTTATCGGTCCAGGCTTGCATGAGGTTGTCGAACAGGCCGCGCAGGGCTAGATCGTCGGCGCGGCGCTGGTCGAGTGTCGTGTTCATGCGGGCGTGCCTTTCGATGCTAAGATTCGGAGATCGAAATGTACGATAGACGAAAGTTTCGAATGTCGAAAGATGAATTGATCGGTGCGATCGCGCAGGAGTTGCGGCTGCTGCAGCAGAGTTTCGACGCCTTCGACGAGGCCGCGGCGGTGCGCCTGGGATTGAATCGCACCGACCTGCGCTGCCTGGACATCGTGCTCGGCCGTGGGCCGCTGGCGGCGGGGGAGCTCAGCGTCGCGCTGCGACTGAGTCCCGCTGCCACCACCACCGTCGTCGACCGATTGGCGCGGGCCGGATTCGTCTCGCGCGCACAAGATCCCGGCAATCGGCGGCGGATACTGGTGGAAGGCACCGCGCGGGCCGAGGAGGTGGCGCGAGAGATCTTCGAGCCCGTCGGCATGGCGGGGGCCGACGCTCTCACTCGGTTCGACACCGACGAGCTGCACATCGCGCTCGACTTCCTGCGCACCGCACTGCGCGTGCACCAGGAGCAGACCGAGCGAGTGTCGCGTCTCGGTGAATCCGACTGACCGGGGCCGAGGGCTGGGGCGAGCGGTGGCCTGGTTCGGGCGGCGTCTGCCGAACTGCGAGGATAGCGGGGTGTCCGGTCCCGAATCCTTCTCCTTCACCGTCGGTACGCGCCTGGACGGGCGGCACGGCCGGTCCGGTGTGATCGCCACGCCGCACGGGCCGATCGCCACGCCCGCCTTCATCCCGGTGGGCACCAAGGCGACGGTCAAGGCGGTCCTGCCGGAGACCATGCGGGAACTCGGCGCCCAAGCGCTGCTGGCGAACGCCTACCACCTCTACTTGCAGCCGGGCGCCGACATCGTGGACGAGGCGGGCGGGCTCGGCGCGTTCATGAACTGGCCGGGGCCGACCTTCACCGACAGCGGCGGGTTCCAGGTGATGTCACTGGGCGTCGGGTTCAAGAAGGTGCTCGCGATGGAAGCGGTCAACGTACGCAGCGACGACGTGATCGCACCCGGCAAAGAGCGGCTGGCCACCGTGGACGACGACGGTGTCACGTTCCGCTCCCACCTCGACGGTTCGGTGCACCGCTTCACGCCCGAGGTGTCGATGAACATCCAGCACCAGCTCGGCGCCGACATCATGTTCGCGTTCGACGAACTCACCACGCTGCTGAACACCCGCGCCTATCAGGAACAATCGGTGCAGCGCACCCACGAGTGGGCGCAGCGCTGCATCGATGAGCACGAGCGGCTGACCGCCGCGCGCACGCACCGTCCGTATCAAGCGCTGTTCGCCGTCATTCAAGGCGCGCAGTACGAGGACCTGCGCCGAAAGGCATGCCGCGGACTCGAGTCGATTCGCGGAAACGCGGGAACGGGATTCGACGGTTACGGCATCGGCGGCGCGCTGGAGAAGCACAATCTGGGCGCCATCGTCGGGTGGTGCTGTGACGAGTTGCCCGAGGACAAACCGCGCCACATGCTGGGCATCAGCGAGCCGGAGGACATCTTCACCGCCATCGAGAACGGCGCGGACACCTCCGACTGCGTGAACCCGTCCCGGGTCGCCCGCAACGCCGCGATCTACGTCGACACCGGCCGGTTCAACATCAACACCAGCCGCTTTCGTCGCGACTTCACCCCGATCGATGAGAACTGCGACTGCTACACCTGCGCCAACTACACGCGCGCCTACCTCCATCACCTGTTCAAGGCCAAGGAGATGCTCGCCGCAACGCTGTGCACGATTCACAACGAGCGGTTCACGATTCGCCTGGTCGACCGGATCCGCGAGAGCATCGAGGGCGGTTACTTCGATGAACACAAGGCGCAGACACTGGGCCGCTGGAGAAGTAAGAAGGGCGCGGGGCACGAAGTGGATCGGTAACTCCGCGAAGTCTTCGATCGTCTCTCGTGGCCCGCGCCCTCTCGGGTCTGCCGGGAATTTCGTCAGGTGTGCAGCGGATCCACTTCGGTCGGCGAGTAGCTCGGTTCGTGCTTCTTGAGCAACGCGATCACTCGGTAGGTGATCGGGAGCACGAACACCTCGCAGAGGGTCTTCCAGATGAAGCCGACGATCACATAGTTGATGAACTGCTGCCAGGTATCGATGCCGATGGCGCCCGCGGCGATCGAGCAGAAGATCAGCGTGTCGGCGAACTCGCCGACGATGGTCGATCCGATCAGCCTGGCCCACAGGTACTTTTCCTTCGTCCGCTCCTTGATCAGCACCAACGTCGCGGAATTCAGCAGCTGGCCGACGAAGTACCCGGCCAGGCCCGCGATGACGAGCCGAGGCGTCGTCCCGAGGACGGTGCGGAACGCCTCTTGGTTGTCGTAGAAGCTCGCGGCGGGCAGCCGGATCGCGATGGCGAAGCACACGACCGTCAGCAGCAGGGCAGCGAAGCCGTAGTAGATGGCCCGCCGGGTGGCGCGGAAGCCGTACACCTCGCTCAGCACATCGCCGAGGATGTAGGCCAGCGGGAACAGGAAGAATGCGCCGTCGGTGGCGATCGGAAGGATTTGCAGCGGCCCCAGCGACACCGATCGGTCGCCGAAGAACTCCACCCCCTTGGTGGCGCAGATGTTGGAAATGATCAGGGTTGCCGTGAAAAGGGCCACGATCGGTGCGTAGTACCCCCGCGCTACCTGGGCAAATGCCGCGTGGTCCGCGGGGCGTCCAGGCCCGCCGTGCTCTTGTGTGGTTTTCGACTCACTCACCCGCATCATCCAACCAGGTTGTGGAATACGCTGTAGCAATGACGAATCCCGGGGACTCCGACGAGTGGTGGAAGCAGTACGGTGGCCAAGGCGTGTCGCCGGAGTCCGGTGGACAGAATTCGGTCCCGCAATACCCGAGCCCGGAGCAGCAGCCGTCGGGCTACCCGTCGGCGCCGCAGTACCCGGTGCAGCCGCCTTCGCAGCCGATGACGCCGCCTCCGCAGCCGCAGTACCCCTCCTATCAACAGCCCGCGCAGCCGTATCCGCAGCCGCAATACGGCTACCAGACTCCGTACCAGCCCTACGGAGTCCCGGCGCAGGGCACCAACGGCATGGCGATCGGTGCGCTGATCTCGTCGCTGGTCGGGTTCGTCACCTGCGGGCTCGGCTCGATCGTCGGCATCATCCTCGGCGTGATCGCGTTGAACCAGATCAAGCAGAACGGCCAGGAGGGCCGCGGTATGGCGCTCGCGGGCATCTGGATCGGCGTCGGCGCCATCGTGCTCGCCATCCTGTGGTTCGTCGTCGTCATCATCGCGGGGACGACCAGCGCGTAGTTCACCGTACGAGTCGAGCCATCGAGGTGCCATTCGCGAACGAATGGCACCTCGTCCGGCTCATGCGCAGTTGTAGGTCCCGCGTGTGACTTCCGTCGTCCCCGCGAACGTGAGGCCATGGGGAATGAACCGGATGCCGATGCAGTTACCGTTCTCGTAGTAGGTACCCGCGTCGACCGCGATGTCGGTCGCGACGAGCGCGATCACTCCCGCGCAGACGGTACCCGCCACATTGAGGGGAGCGCATATCAGGCCGGAACCGGCACCTACCAGCCAGCTCTTGTCTCTCGCGCTACGTGTCTGCGCGCGATCGAGCCGGACTGTGCAAGTGATGTTCCCGCAATCGCCCTGCGTCGATTGTGCTCCCGCCGCACCTGCCGGCAGGACGGTGCTCATACCGAGCACCGAGCCGACGAGAACGGTGGCGGCTGCCGCTGATCTGATGATGTTCATGCCGAGACTCTCTGTTGTTGCTGCTGACGGGGCCCGCGCGAGGAACTCGAGGCGCTACTCGGTTGCCTGGCCGTACGCAGGCTGACCGGACCCAACAGGTCCACGAAGTCACGCGCTGCCATCTGGCGAATCCCCCCTTGACCTCACTACGCGGCCGCGTGGCCGGAGTGGGTTAGTGGGATCCTACTTTCACAACCCGGACAACGACAGGCATTATCGAGTCGATGTAGACGTAATTATCTGTCGGACAGAACGAATCAGGTGTGAGCGGTATGTGATCCTGCTTGTCCCGCAACAAAGAAAGCGGGTGTGCGCTGGTTCAGCGCACACCCGCTTCGCGGTTCCGGGCCTTCGGCGGATCAGGCCTTCACGACCTGGGTGCCGCCGGCGAACTTGTCGTGCCAGCCCTGCTTGTTCGGGTCCTGCTCGATGGTGATCGCGATGTAGATCGCCAAGCCGAACGACGCGAGGCCGCCGATGCAGTAGATGATGTTCAGGGCGACGAAGAGGTTGCGCTTGAGCGAGGTCTGCGGGTCGATCTTCGCCGCGCCACCGGGAGCCAGGATCTTCAGTCCGAGGATCTTCTTGCCGAAGGTGGCGCCCTGGGAGGTCTCCAGCAGCACGTAGTAGCCGACGATTACGACGTAGGCGATGGCGGTGGCGAGAATGCCGCCGATGAAGCCGCCGATGCCGTACGCGACCAGCCAGTAGACGATGCCTGCCGGAATGCCGCTGAAGATGGCGTCGAGGACGCGTGCTCCGAACCGGGTCAAGAGGTCGCCGGGTTGTCCGCTGTAGTTGTTGAACCCGGGCTGCTGCGGGTACTGACCGTAGGGTTCCTGCCCGTACTGGGGCTGCTGGCCGTATTGCGGCTGTTGTCCGTATTGCGGCTGCTGCTGGCCGTACTGGGGCTGTTGCCCGTATTGCGGCTGCTGCTGGCCGTACTGGGGCTGCTGCCCGTATTGCGGCTGCTGGCCGTACTGGTCGCCCCCCTGGGGGTACGGCTGGCCGTACGGCTGCCCGCCCTGCGGATACTGGTTGGGGTCGTACCCACCGCTTGTCATAGTTGTTTGTCCTCGTCGATTGATCAGTAGTTGGACGATGCGTACGTTACGGACATGGGCTGCTTCGCAACAACCCGTCCACGTCGAATACCGACGGTTCACGGGGTAGCCGCCGGGTGTCGAAACGCTCGAGTAGCTCGGACGACGATGTCGCGGTGAAGCCGAGCGAAGCGGCCAGTGCCGAGACTACTTCCTCCGGCGTGTTGCCGAGCGCCAATCGTTCGCGGAGTGTCACCGCCCCATCCCGTTTCGCCAGCCGCCGCCCCTCCGAATTGAGCACCAGCGGCACGTGGGCATAGTGCGGTACAGGCAGATCGAGCAGCGTCGCGAGGTATGCCTGTCGCGGGGTCGATGGCAGCAGGTCGTCGCCGCGAACCACTTGGTCGACGCCCTGCGCCGCGTCGTCCACCACGACGGCGAGGTTGTAGGCGGGGATGCCGTCACCGCGCCTCAGCACCACGTCGTCGACCGGGCCCCGGTAGCGACCGTGCAACTCGTCGTACACCTCGAACTCGGTGGCCGTGGCGCGCAGCCGGAGTGCGGCCGTGCGGCCCTGCGCGCGCAACCGCTCGCGCTCCAAGGGAATCAGGGTGCGGCAGGTTCCGGGATAGGCGCCCATCGGTCCGTGCGGCGCCGTCGCTGCTTTCTGTATCTCCCTTCGCGTGCAGAAGCATTCGTAGGTGAGCCCGGCGGCGGTGAGACGTTCGATGGCCGCCTCGTACTGCGGCAACCGATCGGACTGTCGTACCACGGGCCCGTCCCAATCCACGCCGATCGCGGCGAGATCGTCGAGCTGCCGCTGCTCCGCACCGGACCGCACTCGATCCAGGTCATCGATCCGGAGCAGGAAGCGGCGGCCGGTGGAACGAGCGAATGCCCAGGCAAGCAGTGCGGTGCGGAGATTGCCCAGATGCAGGTCCCCGGACGGGCTCGGCGCATACCGGCCCGCACCCGGCTCAGGCACGGGCTCGTCTGATGGACGATGAGAAGCGCACCCCGGCCATGGTAGAGGCGAGGCGATCAGCCGCGCAGACGCGGCCGCAGGTCGGCGTCCGCCGGTTCGCCGCCCGCTTCCAGCGTCGCGAGCAGAGCTTCGGCGTGGGCGATCAATCCGGGTAGGTCGATATCGTAGGGCGCCTGCCCGCTCTCCGGTCGGTATGCCGTCATCCGCGACACTGCGCGGGCGAGCAGTGTACGCGCCCCTTTGGGATTTCCGCGCTGTATGTGCGTCAGACCGACAGCGAACTGCGCGAGCGCCTGCCACAGCATCCGCTCGGCGAACGATCCGTTCTTCCATGCGGCCTCTAAAACCTCGTGTGCATTGAATGCGAGTCCCTCGTCCAGCAGTTGCTGGGCGAAGGTCAAGGTTTGCTGGGGTGGAAGATCGAGATCATCCGGAATTCGGGCAACTCCGGTACTGCCGGGAGGCAGCGGACGCCCGAGGCGGTCGCGCGGACGGGCATTACGGGCGCGACCTGCGTCGTCTCGATCGCGTTCGACCATAGGTTCCATCATGCACGGCCGCTGTGCCGCCGTCGACGCGGCCCTCGGCCGGAGGGGAATTGTCGGCCGATAACAGAGCAATCACATCCGTTAAAAACATTGTGGTACGCCAGTGTTTGGAATGAATACCTAGGGTCGGCAATGTTCCCGCAACCCTGCTGCTTCGCAAACGTGTGTGGTTGCGATGATTGAATAGGCAAGAGCCGGGCAAACTTTCGAAGGACCTGCTAGTGTTACCGCGCGGGGACGGGCCCCGCGCGAGGTTAATTTCCTCTCGAACTCGATGTGCGATATCGACGCACCGGGAAAGTGGGCTCCGGCAAAAGGTGCACCACGGGATTCGGCTTTCCAGTCGGATACCGCTGCTAGCTGGAACGATGTCAGGAGAAATCTCGCTCTCGACGCAGCAAAGGAGCTAGTACCGTGGAGGTTGGTTGGACGGGCGCTGTATGGCGCAAGAGCACATACAGCGGTCCGGATGGCGCGTGTGTGGAAGTAGCTTTTCTCGTCGACGGCCGTGTCGCGGTTCGTGACACCAAAGCCAGTGGACGTGGACCGGTCTTGGCGTTTGCGCCGGGTGAGTGGGATGCATTCCTAGTGGGGGTCTCGACGGGAGCATTCCGGTGCGGCTGAACTGCTCCGGAATCGCCTGAACAAGGCAAAGCGGGCCCCGGGTCGTATCGGACTCGGGGCCTTCGCGGTTTTCCGGGCGGGTCGGGTGCCGAATGTTCAGTGGGCGGAACCGTTTCCGTCGCCGTTCGCCCGTTCCTGAACCTTGCGCAGCACCGCGAGTTGCTTGCGTTCCTCTTCGTGCTCGATCTCGAAGTGCTTCGCGCTCTCGTCCCGCGGATCCGCGCGCAGGAAGCTGCCGGTGCCCGGCTTGCCCGCCGCGCCCAGCTTGCTCATCTTCTTCGGCACGGGCGCGCCCTGGTACTCCAGCGGAACCGGGTGGCCGTGCTTGTCCACCGGGCCGAGCGGCTGGTGGACCTCTATGTACTCGCCGTGCGGCAGGCGCACGAGCACGCCGGTCTCCACCCCGTGGTCGAGCACGGCCCGGTCGCTGCGCTGCAGGCCGATGCAGATGCGGTAGGCCAGGAAGTAGGCGATCGGGGGCGCGAGCAGCAGGCCGATGCGTCCGGCCCAGGTCGTCGCGTTGAGCGAGATGTGGAACTTGTACGCGATGATGTCGTTGACGCACGACAGTGTGAGCACCGTGTAGAACGCGATGGCCATCGCGCCGATGGCCGTGCGAACGGGCACGTCGCGGGGGCGTTGCAGCAGGTTGTGGTGCGCGCCGATGTCGCCGGTGAGCCGCTTCTCGATCCAGGGATAGGCGATGAGGACGACGAAGACCAGCCCCATGATCACGGCGACCCAGAAGACGGCGGGCACGGTGTAACGGCCCAGGTACAGCTCCCACGGCGGCATCAATCGCGCCATGCCGTCGGTCCACATCATGTAGAAGTCCGGCTGTGAACCCGCCGACACCTGCGACGGGTTGTACGGACCCAGGTTCCAGATCGGATTGATCTGGAAGATGCCGCCGAGCAGGCCCACGATGCCGAGGGTGAAGGCGAAGTACGCGCCTTGGTCGGCGGCGAACACCGGCACGATCCGGGCGCCGACCACGTTGTTCTCCGTGCGGCCTGGGCCGGGGAACTGGGTGTGCTTCTGGTACCACACCAGCGCCACGTGCGCGGCGATCAACGCCAGGATGATGCCGGGGAACAGCAGCACGTGCGCGACGTAGAGCCGCGGAATGATGATGTCGCCGGGGAAGTCGCCGCCGAACATCAGCCAGTGCAGCCAGGTGCCGATGATCGGGATCGAGATCGTGATACCGGAGAACGCGGCCCGCAGGCCGGTGCCCGAGAGCAGGTCGTCGGGCAGCGAGTAACCGAAGAAGCCCTCGAACATCGCCAGGATCAGCAGCAGTGAACCGAGCACCCAGTTCGCCTCACGCGGCTTGCGGAACGCACCGGTGAAGAAGATGCGGAACAGATGCACGATGATCGAGGTCGCGAACAGCAGCGCCGCCCAGTGATGCACCTGCCGCACGAACAGGCCGCCACGAACCTCGAAGGACAGATTCAGCGCCGTCTCGTACGCCCGGGACATGGTCACGCCGCGCATCGGCTGGTAGGAGCCGTTGTAGACGACCTCCGTCATGGACGGGTCGAAGAACAGTGTCAGGTAGACGCCCGACAGCAGCAGGATGATGAAGCTGTAGAGCGCGATCTCGCCGAGCAGGAACGACCAATGCGTCGGGAACACCTTGTTGATCGACCGCTTGACGAACGCGGCGGCCTTATATCGCTCGTCCGCCTCATCGGCTTGGTTGGCGATTCTGCGAGCTAGATCTATAGCCATGGCCGACACCCCGCCTGGGTGAGTGGTATCCGTTCCTACTACAGACGGTAGCAGAGCTGCGTGGCGGAATCGATGGGATTTTCCGGACGGAATTGTGGAACAAGATCATTCACATTGCTCCGGCCCGCCGGAGGCGATCCGGCCCGAGTCGATATCGTTTTACCTGTGAGCGCGATGGCACCGCAGGACGCGACGATGTATTGGTTGTCCGAACGTACGCGCAACGACCTTTTTCTGTTGTATTGCTTCGCCGATCGTGGGCTGCCCACGGTTGAACTGCGCGCCGCCGTCGCCGAACGGAGCGCGCGGATCGACGACCTTGGGGTCCGGCTGCGCGAACTGCCCGCGGACATCGATTACCCGATGTGGACCCGATGCGAATTCGGCGCCGAGCAATTCGTGGAACACGAACTGCCGGAGCGCAGTTGGTCGTGCCTGCTGGAGGTCCTCGGCGATCTGCTCGGCACCGGAGTCGATGCCGCCGTGCACCCGTGGCGGCTGCACGTGTTCCGTGCCATCGCCGACGCGCCGGGGCTGGGCGGCGAGCCCGCGCTTGTGGCGGTGCTCCAGATGTCCCATGCCCTGGCCGATGGGCGGCGGTCCTCAGCGATCGCGCGTGCGCTGTTCTCGGAGACTCCCGCGGTCGAAGACGGAAGCCGGATGGCGTCGGCGGCGCCCGAAGCGGCGGGTTCGGCGGCGGACGCCAGGACCGCGCCCGGATCGCGGCTGGAGACCCTCGCGCGGTGGCCGGAGGTCACGGCACGGGCGCGGACGATCGGTGACGCGGTGTCGGCGGCCGGGGTGCTGGTCGACTCGGCGGTGGGTGTGCTGCGCACGCCGGTCCGGGTGGCGGCGACCGCGGTGCGCGGCTACCAGGCATTTCGGGCGCAGCGGCGGCTCGCGGAACTGACCGAATCGGGTGAAGTGCCGCCACCCGCAGCCGGTTTCCCGCCGAGTGTACTGAATCGGTATTCACCGCAAGGCATCTCGCGGCACGAAGCTCGAATGCTGGTGTTCCCCTCCGCCGACTTGCGGGTGCCCGGCCGCACCGTCACGGTGGTCGTCTTGACCGCGGTGTCGCTGGCGCTCGCCCGCCACCTGGCCGAGGTGGGCGAGCCGGTGGAGCGGCTCGGTGCGCAGGTGCCGATGGCGCTTCCCGAAGCCGGCCGCGCACGCAACAACTATCGCGGTCTCGGCGTCGACCTGTTCATCGACGAGCCCGATCTGCGCCTGCGCGCCGACAAGATCGCCGCGGCGCTCGCCGACCGGCGCGTCCGCGCACAGCACCCGCTGCTGTCCGCGCAGGGCCGGGTCACCGCGGCCATGCCGGCCCCGCTGCTGCGCCGCGACGTGGATCGCTACCCCCTCGACGCCGTGCCCGACTCGATCGCGGGCCACACCGTCGTCTCGAGTGTCGACCGTGGTCCAGCCGATCTTTCGTTCGGTGGCGGCGCGGTACGGTTCACGGCCGGGTTCCCGGCTCTCGGTTCCGTCATGCATCTCACCCACGGCGTGCACGGACTCGGCGACACCGTCACCATCTCGCTGCACGCCGACCCGGCGGTGCTGCCCGACCTCGACGCCTACGCCGCCCACCTGCGTGCCGCGCTGCTCGAAGCGCACCTCACGCGGGTCGACTCCGCTCCGGCGTCGCCATCGGTGTGACGAGCCCGCCGGTCAAGAACGGGCGAGGGCCGGCTGCGGCGCGGCCTGGTGCACTTCGGCGGAGATCTTGATGTCCAGCTCGAGCCGGGTTGCGTTGATGACCGAGCGCTCCTCCTCGACGGTGTTCTCGATCGCCCGCGACCACAGCGCCTGGATCTCGGTGATCTCTTCGGCGGTGGCCTCGCCGTCGAATTCGATCCGGCGGCGCTGCAAACTGATGTTGAGCGCCGCGGTGAGCGTGCGCATCAGGTCCTCGCAGCGATTGGGGATCTTGCGATGCGACACGACGCGCAGGTTGCTGATGTAGCCTCGCGAGCCGGTGATGATCTGCCGGATCTCCGTATCGACCTCATCGAGCTCGTCGGCCTCCCAGAGTTCGCAATGCAGCAACTGCTGGCGGACGTCGCTCGAGATGGACAGCACGGACGAGACCGCGGTCAGCACCGATTCCCGCCGCCACTTGTCGTGCTCGCGCCGCTCGGCCGCCGCGTTGGTCGACTCCACATTGCGCTGCGCCGCGTCCAAGGTGACCCGGTTCCGCTCGTCCGCGGCGGTGAGCGCCGCACGGTTCGTGCGGTTGTTGACCAGCACGCCGACCAATGCCGCAATGGCAACGATGAGAGAACCGAAGAGCGGGAGCCACTGAGTCACGGAGAAGATCATTCCACCGGAATGGGCAGTCGCACAGCCCAGATCGGACGAACTGGGCTCGTCCGGCAACTCCGAGGGGAATCCGAAAGCTCGACCGGTGTCAGTCCCGTGCGGCGCCGTTCGGCCACACGACATCGACCGGCACGCCACGTTCACGCGCGAGCTCGACCACCGCCCCGGTGCCCGCCTTATGCCCGGCATCGCCATCCCACACGGCGACCAGTCGATCGACCGACCCGACCACGACATCGTTGGCCGCCTCGTACGCTTCCGGGCCCGCGTCGTCGAAATCCATCACACGCACGGCGGTCGCGCGTTTCACGAGCTCGTCGAACAACTGGGCGTGATCCGGTTTCACCTTCCGCTCGCGGTAATTCCGGGACGGCAACACCACCTCCAGCCGCCCGCCCGCAGCGAGGACCGCCCGTGCGAACACCGAATCAGACCCGCGCGCAATACAACTCACTCCAACGAGTTCGCGCGAATCATGCCCCTCGAGCAGCGCACGCACCGCGTCGTACACCAAAGGTGCCGTCGCCTCGGTGATGTTCATATGCCCGGTGACGCCGATCCGCACCATCCCGATGTGCTCCTATGCTGTCGCGGCAACCAGTGGCCGCATCCGCTCTCGCAGTTCGACCACCGCACCCACGGTCACGTAATGGCCGGTGCGGCTGTACACCCTCGCCGAATTCTTGGCGAGATGATATGACGCCGCCTGTTCCACGACACGAGGTTCGGTGTGACCGACATGGCGCGCGTCTTCGAACCTGATGAGCCGGGCGGTCTATGCCCACCTGGTCGGAGCCGTGTAGAAGCTCGGCACCGGGACCTGCCATGTCGAGTCCTGCGGCGAATTTGCATCAAGGACCAAATCCGAGCGTGCGACCGTCGCTTAGGCTGGCGTGATGGCAATCCCGAGTGTCTGGTCCGTGACAACGACCACCCCGACCGAGGAAGCAGCCCAAGAGATCGCTCGCGCGGTGGTGAGCGAGCGGTTGGCGGCCGGGGCATTTATCACGGGCCCGATCAAGTCGGTGTTCTGGCATCTCGGCGAACTCGGTGACGGACAAGAGTGGCGCGTCGAGCTCCGCACATCTGACGCTACGCGAGACAAGCTTGCGGAACGAATCAAGCAACTGCATCCCTGGGACAACCCCGAATTGGTGGGCCAGCCCATCGAGTGGCATCCGGAGGAATACGGGAGCTGGGTGGCCCGCTCTACAAACGCGTCGGAGTAGGAACCCTTGCCGCTCTGGCGCGTGCCCACAGCTGGGCGCCACGAGGTACCGCGGTGACACGTTGTGCAACCTGCTGTACGCGAGCCAGCGGCCGGACTGACGCTACCTTTTCGGCAGAAGCGAGGGCGTTCTCGGTGATCGCGAGCGCCTCCTCCAAGTTACCCGCGTCGAGGTGAGCATCGGCCAGCCAAGTCAGGTACAGGGCTTTGTCCCTGAACCAGTGATCCGGATATGAATCGAGCGCGCGGTTGAGCGGTGCGGTCGCCTTGTCGGGATCGCGCAGAACCGACCACACGCGGCCCGTCATGATGTCCAACTCGTCCCAGTTCATCCACGCAAACCACTTCGCCGCCGGACGGGAGGTGGTGTCGTCGAGCGCGCGTGCAGCGATATCCAAAGCGCGAGCAGCTCTGTCGCGCTCACCAATCGTTGCCAGCGACCAGGCTCGACGTGATTCGAGCAGGGCCCGAGCCTGTGCGGGAGCATCGAGCCCGATGGCTGAACAAGCAGCGTCGGCTGCTACCACCGCTTCGCGATCTTGTGTGGCATAGGCGATTTGAATGAGCGCGTTCGCCGCGAGTTCAGGGTTGTCGGCCTCGTTTGCGGCGCGATGGCTGTACCGATACAGGCGTATTGCGTGCTCGGAGAACCCGGCGTCGAAAGCGGCCCAACCGGCTTGCTGGGCTTGTTCGCCCGCGAGTTCGGTCAGCCCTATGCGTATCGCGGTGCTGTAACTGCCGTGCCGCAACACCTGCTCAGTCCATGTCAACTCGGAGAAGTACAGGTGGAAGGTGTCACCGCCTCCGACGACGTTGTCGAGATCTTGCAGGCGAGCAAACCGGTCACGCATCTCATTCAGGTCCGCCGCGCCCACCCGCCCAGGTGAGCCAGCGCCGACAAGCGGAATCGATACTCCCGCCACTGCCAGAAAATCCCTGCGTCTCGTGGCTTCATCCTTCTCGGCGTCGCGCTGGGTCCGCTTCGGGTACAGCCCTATCTCGGATTCCGAAGCTGCTCCCAACAGTGCCACAAGTGCCCGTCTCGTCGCAGCTCGAGGCCATCGAATCTCGCCGCGCTCGAGTCTGCCGATTGCCTGGGCATCGACCGCCGACCGACGGCCTGTGGCTCGCTCTACTTCGGCGCACACCAATTCCGCCAACTCGCTGTGTGTCCAGCCGCGAGCCAGCCTGAGAGATCTGAACAGCTCGTTCGTCTTCGCCCCCTACGGCCGAAACCGCTTGTTTGCCTCCAGTTTTGCGCTGTTCGTCGGCCTTCGCAGCGAGAACGCTTAAACAGCACGCCGGTATCGGAGGCAGACGCTTCGTCAGGGCTGGATACGCACCCGACCGAGCGGCAGTCGTCCAGCTTGCCTGGTGGGTCGACTTTTGCACCGGTGTACCCGAATCGTTTGTCACGGAGGCTGTCATGCGTATCTCGCGAGACACGCGGGACCTGTGGGACGCGAACTACCGCGACTGCGGTACCGAGCCCGCCGATCTCGATCTGGACCGCGCTCGATTCATTCTGGCCGCTCACTCCGGCCACTGCGGTTGGTGTCTGCAATACCTCGCGGCGATGGCTTTCTCGTTTGGATCGCAGGGGTAGCGCGATTATGGACCCAGGCTGCAGATCCCGGCACGGGTTGCCGGACTGGCATGAGGTATGCGCGGCGATCCGCTGCGTCACCGGCGATAAGCCGGGCGATCACCTGGTCACTCGGTGGACGCGTGCGCTCGCGCTGCTACATCGCACCCGTCGCGTCAGCCCTGAACGCGTCGACGAGATAGACCGGCGTCGAGTCGAACTCGTGACGTTGATCAACCAGTGGGTCGCCACGCACCTTGCGCCGCCCCGTGCCCATGCCGATGCGGTCGGGCCTGTGGCTGACGCGCTCGTCGCCGCATACGTCGACGCCGAGTCGCTGCTGATGGCGCGGGACGAGGTTACCGAGGAGACCTTGCATTCGGCGTGGTCTCAGGTGGGTTACCTCGCCACCCAGTGGGCTGACCTCGTCGCCGCAGTGGCGGACGGACAGCCATGCCCGCCGGGCCGATGCTGATCGTCGCCGCCATGGCCGCCGCCGTCATCGCCTGCATATTCGTCGCCGCCTGGCTGCTGATCGGAGCACCGGCGACCGGGCTGCGGTTCACCGAGATCGACGAACGCCTCTGCCACGAACCGCCGCCCCGGCCGTTGACGGTCGAGCAGGCGCGCCAGCAGTGGGCCCGTCATCTCGGTTGCCGCCTCGGCGGCTGTGCCCGCAAGCGGGAGATCCAGCGGATATTGCGCGCGGCCGGAGTCGCGCCACCTTTCGACGCTACATCGACGGCCCCGGCCCGGCGAGGCGGTCGGCACGCCCACCCTAGGAGGAGAAAAACATGAAGTTACGAATCGGCCGCGACGTGCTCGCGGGGTATGTCGCAGCGGCGGTGCTCGCCGGAGTCGCCCCCGTCGCCGCGTACGCCGACCCCGGATACCAGGCCACCGCTGACCGTGCCTGCACGTTCGCCTTCAACAAGGAGCCTTACCTGCTGCACAAGGCCGTCGTCGTCGGCGGAACAGTGAAATGCGACCCCGCCCCGCTCGAGTTGCGCATCGAGTTGCAGCTATGGCACCGGTCGGGCACCAGCAACCCGAAGCCGAAGGGTGACCACGTCGTGGTCACCCAGATCCCCAACCCGAACCTCCACGTCGCGACGATGGCGTTGGACTGCGTACCCGGCATGTGGCAGGGCAAGATCGTCATGCGGGCTACCTGGGACACCGGGTCGAACGAGGCCCGCAAGGAGACCACGCCCACCATCATCCCGTGCTAGGTTGACGCCGTGAAGCTGCTCCATATCAGTAGCGGCCCTGTCACATTGTCGACTCGCTGGCTCTGGTTGCGCCAAACCCTGTACCTCCGGTTCCGGGGTCTCTCCCGCCCACCCGGCTACACCAGGAAACTCCAGTGGAATTCTCGCCGCGAATACGGCGGATGGGTCATCCGTCCATCCATGGGATGGCGTCGGATCCGCTGGATAACCCCACCGCTGTACTACACGCGCGCCATCCCCGCTGACGACATGTACGCCGTCGGCAGTTGGATGTTGGAGAAGCTGGAGAAGTAGACCGGCGCACCGGACACAACGAATCCCACCCCGTCTCCGAATTAACGGAGGAGGGGTGCGTTATTCATCGGGCAGGCCGACCGACCAGGGCATGGAGTGGGCGCCTGCCCCCGGCGGGTCGCCGTCCAGCGGTGCTACGACCATCAGAACTGTTCCGTCGGCATCTCGCCGATGCGTTCGGCCACTAATGAGAAAAGACCTGGTCAGAACGGCGTAAAACCGTCCTGACTAGGCCCTTCTTCAGCGGAGGATAGGGGATTTGAACCCCTGAGGGCGTTAACCCAACCCGCGTTCCAGGCGAGCGCCATAGGCCACTAGGCGAATCCTCCGTGGAGCAGCATACCGGTAGCCCCCGGTCGGTCGCCAAATAGGTGGGGTGACGTGGGGGAAGTGCCTGGTCGGTCGGGGGTGGTGGACCCGGAAGATGGGTTTGCGGGCCGGAGGCGCTACACTGGCCGACGGATCCCGCGCGGCGCGCATCCTGTGAATCCCCCCAGGGCCGGAAGGCAGCAAGGGTCAACGGGCTCTGCCGGGTGCGCGGGGTCCCCTTTCATTGGCCTCGTGCGGTGCCCGGCCGGTGCGGGCGCGGTTCGGTTTCGCCTCTGCATCCCGCCCTCGGATAACGCCTCCAATTCCGGCCGCTGCACGGGTAACGTGAACACCGTCCGCGGGTGCACGTGCGTCTGCGCGGACAACTGTTCGGTCGCCGCCGCACATCGGTCCGGCCAAACCCATCGTCCCCCCGCTGCTTGAAAGGCTGCCCAGGATGCCCCGGCAAACGCAGATCGGTTTGATGAGCCATGAGGAGCTCGTGCTCGAGCACGACACCCAGACCGCGAACTACGCGACGCTCAAGACCGAGAAGCTCACGCTGGACCTGACCCGGGGGAAACCTTCGCCGGAGCAACTCGACCTGTCCGCCGAACTGCTGCGCCTGCCCGGCGACGGCGATTTCCGGGACGGCACCGGCACCGACTGCCGCAACTACGGTGGCCTGCACGGTCTCCCGGAACTGCGCGCGATCTTCGGCGAGCTGCTCGGCATCCCGGTGGACAACCTGCTCGCGGGCAACAACGCCAGCCTCGAGCTGATGCACGACGTGATCACTTACGCGATGCTGTACGGCACGAATGATTCCGAGCGCCGCTGGGCCGCCGAGGACACGCTGAAGTTCCTGTGCCCCGCCCCCGGTTATGACCGGCACTTCGCGATCACCGAGGCGCTCGGCTTCGAGATGATCCCGATCCCGATGCGCCACGACGGCCCGGACACCCACGCCATCGCCGAGCTGCTGGCGAGCGATTCGCAGATCAAAGGTCTGTGGGCGGTGCCGAACTACTCCAACCCGACCGGCGTCGTCTTCTCCGAAGAGGTTGTCCGCGAACTCGTTTCGATGCCCGCCGCAGCGCCCGACTTCCGGTTGTTCTGGGACAACGCGTATGCGGTGCACCCGCTCACCGACACCGCGGCCCCGGTGATCGACGTGCTCGGGCTGGCCGCCGCCGCCGGAAATCCGAACCGCCCGTTGGTGTTCGCTTCCACCTCGAAGATCACCTTCGCGGGCGCGGGCGTGAGCTTCATCGGCGGTTCCACCGCGAACCTGGACTGGTATCTGAGCCACGCCTCGAAGAAGAGCATCGGCCCGGACAAGATCAACCAGCTGCGCCACCTGCGTTTCTTCCGCGATGCCGACGGCGTGCGCGCGCACATGCAGAAGCACCGCGCCATCCTGGAGCCGAAGTTCGCCCTGGTGCTGAAGATCCTCGAGGACCGCCTCGGCGCCTCCAAGGTGGCCTCCTGGACCGAGCCCAAGGGCGGCTACTTCATCAGCCTCGACGTGCTCGAGGGCACCGCGGCGCGGGTGATCGCCCTCGCCAAGGAGGCGGGCATCGCGCTCACCGCGGCCGGTTCGGCCTTCCCGTACCGGAACGATCCGGAGGACAAGAACATCCGGATCGCGCCGAGCTTCCCGAAGCTGCCCGAGCTGGAGAAGGCGATGGACGGGCTGGCCACGTGCGTGCTGCTGGCGGCCACCGAGAAGCTGCTCGGCAAGTAGGAGCAGACCCCGACGATTGATCGCCCGGCACGGATTTCGTGCCGGGCGTTCCCGTCTGTATCGAACGCCGGAGGCGCGGCCGAAACGAAGGAGACAGTGTTCCGATCGAGGCGGGACGGCTGGCTGCGCCGCCGAAGAGCCCGCTTCGAGCCGTGCTGCGACGCGCGCACAGCTGGCAGCACTGACGGAAACCGCGCCGCGAACGGGACCCTGACCGAGGCCCGACGCTTACCCGGTCTCCAGCAGTTCCTTCAGCCGCGCCAGGTCCGCGCGATTCGCCCGCCGGATCGCTGCTTCCAGCACGGGCGCGGCCAGCCTTCGCAGACCCCTCGGCTCGCCCTGGTTGCGCAGCGTCATGCTGGTACCGCCTTCTGACGTATCGGCCCAGGTGTAGGTGGTCTCCATCGGAAACGGACCTGTCACGGCACGCATCACCAGCCGCAGGCCGGGCGCGTAGTCGGCCACCTCGTAGGTATAGGTGAGCCTGCCGCCGAGAAAGTGGGCGACGAACGTCATCCGCGAGCCCACGCGCAGCGGCGGCTCCGTCTCCCACGTGACGCTGTGGATGCGCGAGTACCAGGCCGGAGCGTGCCCCGGATCGGCCGAATACGCGGCGACCAGTTCGCGCGATCGGTTGATCACGACGTCGGTCAGCACGTCGACGGCCATCGGCCGGGTCAGCGGGGTTTGTGCGCGAGGACGGCGAACATGGTCACCGAGAGGTGGATGTCGCCATTGGCGGCGCCCGCGTCGAGGTCGGCGAGTAGGCGATCGCGCTCCGCCTCGGTGATCGCGCCGCGCGCGACCGCCATCGCCGAGATCCTGGTGATCAGCGAGCCCGCGCCCACGCTGCGGTCCTGCACCAGGGCCTCCGAGCCGATGTCGTCGACCACCAGGCCCGCCTTGGTGAGCAGGCCGGGCAGGCGACGGCCCGACAGCGGATTGGTGGTCGCCGACACGAGTGTGTCGATCACCTCGCGGACAACCCGCCGGTCACCGGGGTGCACGATCGCCGTGCCCCAATCGCTGTCCACCACGACCACGCGGCCGCCGGGACGCAACACGCGGGCGATCTCGTTGGCCGCGCGGGCGGGGGCGGTGAGGTGCTGGAAGACGCGCTCGCACAGAACGGCGTCGAAGCAGTCCGCGCCGAACGGCACGCCGTAGGCATCCCCCGAGTGGAATTTGGCCGTCGAGCCGGCCTGAGCGGCACGGCGCTCGGCGGAGGCGAGCAGCTGCGGGTCCGGCTCGACGCCGACCGCGCTGCCGTTCGGGCCGACCGCTTCGGCGAAGGTGATGACCTCCGACCCGGTGCCGGAGCCGATGTCCACGGCGTGTTCGCCGGGCCGCAGCGCGAGCGCTTCGTGCGCCCAGGTGCGCAAGCGGCGGATACCGGGCAGCGCGGCCTGTAGGTCGCGCACGTCGACGAGCTGGTCGTGGCCTGCCCGGTCGAACCGATCGGGGCGCAATGCGTAGGTGTTCATGGGCCCGTGTCCATCCCTGGCCGTTGCCGTCGTCTTGGTCGGTGTCGCCGTCGTCTGAGGCATGGCCTGGAGCCTACGCGGCAGGTCATCTACCCGCGCGTAGGGGATGTGAGGTGGGTCACTATGGTCGATGACTAGTCTGGTACTGCCCGAATAGACGGAGAGGCGGGACAGTGACGCGCACGCTGTGCCTGGCGCAGGACGCCGAGGCGGATCGGCTACTGACCGAGGACCATTTCGCCACGCTGCTCGGCATGCTGCTGGACCAGCAATATCCGATGGAGCACGCCTTCCGCGGCCCGAAGAAGATCGCCGACCGGATGGGCGGCTTCGACATCCAGCGCATCGCCGAGGCCGATCCGCAGGAGTTCGAGGATCTCGCCGCCACCCCGCCCGCGATCCACCGCTACGGGCGGTCCATGGCCCGGCGCGCCCAGGAGTTGGCTCGCTACGTCATCGAGCACTACGACGGCAAGGCCGAGAACATCTGGACCGCGGGAGACCCGGACGGCAAGGAGGTGCTGCGCCGCCTGCGGGACCTCCCCGGCTACGGCGAGCAGAAGGCGAAAATCTTCCTGGCCCTCCTGGGCAAGCAACGTGGCGTGCGGCCGGAAGGCTGGCGCGCGGCGGCGGGCGCGTACGGCGACGAGGGCTCGCGCCGTTCGGTTGCCGACGTTACCGACGCCGAATCCCTCGCGCAGGTAAGGGAATTCAAGAAGCAGGCGAAAGCGGCAGCCAAAGCGAAGTAGTCCGGTGACCGTAACTCCCCGGTTGCCTATTTGAAATCGCCCTGCGTTTTTTCCTCGTTATCGCAGAGTCGGTGCCCGATGCTTTTGGCTGGTATGGCTCCACCTGAGATGAGGGATTGCAGGACATGAGGATGAGGAAGCTCGCCGTGGTGGCGGCGCTGGTGACCATTGCGACCGGAGTGGCCGCTGGTACGTCCGGTGCCGCCCCGGCAGAAGAAAACGCGGAAAGCGCAATCAATTTCACCGCGCACGCGACCGATACCCAGTCGATCATCGAAATCGACGCGGGCTCGCTGGTGGTCGAGAACGAGGTGCTCGAGGTGAAGGCCTCCAACGGTACCGTGCTCGCCGCGCAGCCGCTGCGGTTTCAGCTCGACGACTTCGAATTCCCGATCGGCGCAGCCATTTCCGGTCGCACCGCGACGCTGACGCCGGTGTTCGACCGGGAACACGCGGTCTACAAGCCGGTCGCTCTGCCGTACGAGGACAAGGCGCCGTGGAAGACCGAGTACGACCGTGAGGTCGCCGCTTGGACCCGTCTGACCAGCACGATCGCCGCCGGTGCGACCATCGGCACGCTCGTCGGCGGCCTGGCGGGCGGCGCCATCGGTTGCGTGCTCGGCGGCATCGCGGGCGCGACCGTCGCCTCCGCCGCGATCGTCGGCCTGTTCGGCGCGTTCATCCCGGCCGCGGCCATCGGATGCCTCGGCGGCATCATCGCCGTCGGCGCGCTCGGCACCCTCGCGGGCCAGATCCTGATCACCGCCCCGGTCGCCATCGGCGCCGCGATCCAGTACTTCACGACGATCAATCAGCCGTTCGTCGCACCGAAGTAATCCTTCCGCGTGAAAAGACTCCGCTCTGCCCGTCTTCCGGGTGAGCGGGGTCTTTTTCGCGTGCTCGCGACCTGGGGAAACAATGTGCGTGTGCACACAGCGGCGCGTCGGGGGTTGGTGCGTCGGGCAAATCGGTGTTAATTTTAATGACATGTCTGCCGGCCGATGGAACCTCCTGCGCGTCACTTACGTGACCGCCGCGTTGGGTCTGCGGCTGCCGTTGACACGCGAACTGTGTCGCCTCTCTTGCTGCAGCTGAGCTGTTTTTCCTGCTCGTTTGCTGCCTCGCCGCCCATGTAGGCATGTCCCGTTCGATTACGGGACTTCAGCAAGGATCTGCACAATGTCCCTTCCCACCCTTGAACGATCCGTCTCCAGGGTTGCGGGCAGCCGTGCCCGCGTCCAGCGCCCGGTTGTCGCCCCTGAACTCCGCATCGGCGACAATCCGGCGGCCGCGGTGCTGCGCTCCGCGACCGGTGGCCCCGTCTCCCGCGACAATGCCGCGCGCACAACGGGTTTGAGCATCGCCACGGTCAACCGCCAGGTCTCCGCACTACTCGCGGCCGGCCTGCTGCGGGAACGTCCCGACCTGACGGCATCGGGTGCGGTCGGACGCCCCCGCGTCCCCTTCGAAATCGATCACGACGCCTACCTGACCATCGGCATCCACATCGGCGCCGCGGTCACCAAGATCGTCGCCGCCGATCTGCGCGGCCGCATCCTCGGCGGCTTGGCCATCGCGACGCCGCAGACCGGCCAGGAATTCGCCACCACCACCGTCGCCCGCAGCGCCAAGGCGTTCCTGCAGCGCTGGCACCGGCGCAAAGCGCTGTGGGCCGGTGTCGCGATCGGTGGCCGAGTCGACCCGCTGACCGGCGTCGTCGACCACCCGAAGCTGGAATGGCGTGGCGCGCAGGTAGGTTCGGTGCTCGGCGAGGTGCTGGAGTTGCCCGTCTCGGTCGCGCCGCACGTCGAGGCGATGGCAGGCTCGGAGCTGTTGCTGCCCACCGGTGAGCCCAAAGACCAGGCCCGCGTCGAGCGGGGCAGCAGCCTGTATTTCTACGTGCGTGAAACCGCCGGTATCGCGGTGACTTTGGACGGTCGCGTGCACACGCCGAGCAACGGTCCAGGATCGATCGCGCACCTGCCCACCGGTTCGGACGTCGAATGCACCTGCGGACGGCGTGGCTGCTTGGAGGTGACCGTCGGTGATCGGTCGCTGCACTCCAGGGCCGTCGGTCGCGGCATCATCCCGGCGCACAACGGAACCGCGGGCTCGACCATCGCGGATCTGTATCGCGCGGCGGAGGCAGGTTCGGAATCCGCGCGCGAGCTGCTCGCCGAGCGGGCCACCATCCTCGGCCACACCGTGGCGATGGTGCGCGACATGCTCAACCCTGATCGGGTGATCCTCGGTGGCCAGGCCTTCACCGGCTATCGCCCGGCGGTAGCGCATGTGGCGCGTGCGTTCAACCAGGGTTCGACGCTGCCGCCCACCGATATCCGCATCAGCGGATTCGGCGGCAAGGTACAGGAATACGCCGCCGTGGTGACCTCGCTGAGCGTCCTCTACGCCGATCCGCTGGCCGCAGTCCGGCGAACCGCGTTGACCGACTGAGCAATACGACGAAGGGCGACCGGACGTGCTGTCCGGTCGCCCTTTTCGTGCGTGTGGGGCGTTTACCGATGCGGGTCGCCCGCGGTCGCGAACAAGCCTTCCAACGCCGTGATGAAGAACGGGAAGTGGCTTGCGAAGCGTTGCAAGTTGCGGTCGCGTTCGAAGCCGCCGAACCAGTAGAGGCCCGGTTGCGCGTCGGCCGACGGATCGAGGTCGCGGAAGGCCCGGATCCAATTGTCGGCCCGCGCACCGAGCACCGTGAACGGCAGGGCGCGAGAGAACACGGTCTCCTGGTCGATCGGCGGGATATGTTCGCGCCGCGTCGTCTCCAGGCCGCGCTGGAGCGCGCGGATCTGCCGGGCGAGTTCCAGCCCCCGGGTCGTCCGCACCGGCAGGTACTTCGGGGAGAGCAGAGTCGCGACACCGCCGAGCGCGATGGCGACACCGACCAAGGCGTGCCCCGAGGTGAGCGCGAGCGCTACGGTCACCGCGATACCCGCGACCACCAGTGCCCCACCGAGCCACACCGCGATGCCGGGACGTCGGCGATCGAGGAAGTTGCCGCGGGCGACGGCGTCGGCGATCAGTGCGGCGCGAACCGGGCCGGAGGTCATCCGCCCCGGCGCGCGCAGCTCACCCAGTGTCACGGCGTCGGCGCCAGCGGGCAGCAGTGCCTGGTAGACGGCCTTCTCGTAGTCGCGCAGCTGATCGTCGGGCGTATTCACCCGGATGATCCGCCAGTCGCTGTCGCTGAGCGGCGTGATCCGGATGTACCGGCGCACCGCGAGATCCACCACCGTGGCGGCGATGTCGACCGGATCGACATACCCGTCCAGCAGCAGGCCGGCCTCGCCGGGCAGCGCGCCCTCGGGTGAGGTGAACTGCACTCGATCGCCTTCGCGCAGCAGCGGGTCGATCGTGTCCGTGCCGCCGCCCACCGTCGCGTCCTGGCGGCGGGCGCGCAGCACGAAGACGACCAAAATCGCCAGCGCGAGCAGCAGGACACCGAACGCCACGAGCACCGGGGCGGTGATCGCGAAGGGGCCCGCGTCGCCGCCGCCGCGCAAGTCGGCGTTGCTCGGCACGGTGCCGGGCGGCAATTGCAGCGTCAGGTCGATCGCGTCGCCCTTGTGCAGGTCGGTTTGCTCGAGAAAGAGGACGCCGTCGGACTCGATCTTGACGTCGGCGCACGGGCGGGTGTTCCCGGGCGGCCCGAGTTTGCAGTCTACGATGCCCATTTCGAAGCTCGGGCTGATCAGCGAGGCGCTGATGGACGCGATGTCGGCGCCCAGCACGCCGAGCCAATGGAACACCTGGGTGCCCGGCGCGTCACTGACGGTGTTCTGCACGGAGTACTGGAAGGTGGACTTGCCCGGCCGTGCCTCGATGGTGAACTGGTCGTTCGCGACCGTCGCGGTGCCAGGGCCTTCGGTGTTCACATCGGTGACCCGGAAGACGCGCTCGGCGTCGTCGCTCACCTTCAGCCGCAGTGGAAGCGACATCCGGAACGATCCGTCCGTCGGCACCGAAATCTGTTCGACGACCTCGAGGACACCCTCGCGATTCAGCTTCAGATCGGCGGTGATGGTCACGCCGTCGGGTGCGGGCTGGGCTTGGGCGACCGGGGCCGCCGCGAACATTGCCGCGATGGCGAGAAGCAGCGCGCCTAGGGCGGCCCCCCGAAAAGTCAGCATGGCTGCCTACTTTAGACAGCTTGCTATTCTGCGTCAGCGGCTGTCGGCGATCACTGAGACGAGGGGGTACGGGGGCGTGACACAACCACCGTACGGACACGGACCGGTCCCGCACAGGGGGCGTCCGGTTCCTCCGCCGCCCGGCTACGGTGCGCCCTATGGACCACGCCCCGGTTACGGTCCGCCACCTGGATACGGCCCGCCACCCGGCTACGGCCAGCCGCCGGGGTATGCCCAGCCCGGTTACGGCCCGCCAGCGGGTTACGGCTCTCCGGTCCCTCCGCCGATGCCCTATGGTCCGCCCGGGCGGCCTCCTTACCCGCCGCGGCGCAAACGCGGTGGCGGTGGATGGGTGGTGCTGCTGATCGTCATCGTGTTCCTGGTCGCGGCGGGGCTGGTGCGCAACGCGATCTCGGTGGGACGCGGCGACAACGACGCGTCCGGCCCGCGACCGAGTTTCACGTTCGACGCCCAGCCGGACGGCTCGACCGGACCGTCGGAAACCGGAACCAACCCGTTGCTGACCGATCCGAGCACGACACTCGTTCCGGCGCGATGCGACTACTCGCCGTGGGGCACCCAGGTCGACGCCGCCCGCAAGTTCTTCGAAAGCGCCGCGTCGTGCCTGGAGTCCGCGTGGAAACCCGTGTTGCGCGAGGCGAACCTGCCGTTCCAGCCGCCGTCGCTGAACGTCAGCGCGACCACGTCGGGCATAACCACGCCGTGCACCGGCTCGACCAGCAATTTCGCCGCGTTCTACTGCCCGGCGAACAAGACCATCTACATGCCGATCAGCCAGTTGCAGACGGACTACTTCAAGGACAACTGGGTGGTCTACCTCTCGGTCTTCGCGCACGAGTACGGACACCATGTGCAGGCGATGTCCGGCATCCTGCGCAAGGCCAACAGCGATCGGGCCGACGCCGGGCCGCGCACCGCCAAGGGTTTGGAACTGTCCCGGCGAGTCGAATTGCAGGCCAATTGTTTCGACGGCATGTACCTGTCCTCGTCGTCGAAGGGCGGCTCGCTGACCGATCCGCAGATCACCGTGGCCCGCAAGGACGCCTATGGGCGCGGCGATCAAGCCGGGGACATGCGCGACCACGGGTCCGCCGAGAACGGCGGTCAGTGGTTCGAGACCGGACTGAACAAGAACCGTGCGGCCCAGTGCAATACGTTCACCGCGTCGGCGGGCTCGGTCAGCTGACGCGCCGAGCGGGCACGGGCCCTGCGGTGGTCATCCGGTCCGGCTCAGGCCGGGCGAAGGGCGGCAGCGCTCTCCGGTGAGATAGTCCGCGATACCGCCCCGAGCCCGGTGCCGATTGCGGGGAGTGGCCCCATCGATCAGAGCTTCGGATCGTCGTCGAGCGTGCGATCGGGATGTGGACGTCCGAAATGCCCCTCGCCGAGGCGACGGGGCGCGTGTCCGTGCACCCCTTCCGCATATGCCGTCTCGGCGTGCAGGGCGAAGTCGATCCCGGCGGTCTCGTCCTCCTTGCTGACGCGGAAGCCGACGAGCCGGTCGATGCCCTTGCCGAGCGCGAAGGAGACGCCGAAGGCGTAGGCCGCGACGACGAGCACCGCCACCAGCTGCTTGCCGAGCTGGGCGAGTCCACCGCCGAAGAACAGCCCATCGGCGCCGCCGGTCATCACCGCGGTGGCGAGCAAGCCGATCAGCACGGTGCCGACGACTCCACCGGCGAAGTGCACGCCGACCACGTCGAGTGAATCGTCGTAACCGGCCTTGAACTTCCAGCCCACCGCGAACGAGCACACCACGCCCGCGGCCAGCCCGACCAGCACCGCGCCCAGGGTGTTGACCGACCCGCACGAGGGCGTGATGGCGACCAGGCCCGCCACCACGCCGGAGGCGGCGCCGAAGGTGGTCGGCCTGCCGTCGCGGATCTGCTCGACCGCCAGCCAGCCGAGCATGCCGAGGCAGCCCGCCACCAGGGTGTTCAGGAAGACGGCCGCGGCGAGGCCGTTGGCCGCCAGCGCCGAACCGGCGTTGAAGCCGAACCAGCCGAACCACAGCAGGCCGACGCCGAGCAGCACGAAGGGCAGATTGTGCGGGCGCATCGCGTCGGTCCGGAATCCGATGCGGGGGCCGAGCACGAGCGCGAGGGCCAGGGCCGACGCGCCGGAGGCGATCTCCACCACCAGTCCACCCGCGTAGTCCAGCGCGCCGAACCGCGCGAGCCAGCCGTCCGGGCCCCACACCCAGTGGGCGATCGGCGCGTACACCGCCAGCGCCCACACCGGCACGAAGATCATCCACGCGGAGAATTTGGCGCGGTCGGCAATGGCGCCGCTGATCAGCGCTGCGGTCAGGACGGCGAAGGCGAGCTGGAACGTGACGAACAACAACTCCGGTACCGAGCCGTGCACCGAACCCGGATCGATGCCCGCCATGCCCAGGTGATCGAGGCCGCCGATCAGGCCGCCGCCCGCGTCCGCGCCGAACGCCAGGCTGTAGCCGAAAAGTAGCCAGGCCACGGTCACCAGCGGGATCGCGATGAAGTTCATCATCAGCATGTTGAGCACGCCGGTCGAGCGCACCATCCCGCCGTAGAAAATGGCCAGGCCGGGGGTCATCAGCAAGACGAGGGCCGTGCTGATCAGCAGCCAAGCGGTGGCCGCGGGGTCGATGGTCGGGGACACGGGTTACTCCTTCCGCGCGAATGCGCTGCGAGGAAGTTACCGAATGGTCGCTCGCGGGCCGACAACAGATCGGGAAAGTGTGACTCCCGGGTCAGGCGGAGGGCTGATCCTTCCGGACACCGCGCAGCCACGCGGCGACCGCGTCCGGCGTGGGCGGGTCCGCGCCGACCAGGTCGAGCACGGTGTAGCCGATGCATGCCGCGCCCATCACGCGTGAGGCGGTCGCTTCCGCGTCACCCCAGGGTAGGAAGGGTTTGGCGAGCAGGAGGGAGGCGATGCCGTGACCCACCGACCACAGCTCCAGCACGATCGGCAGCGGGTCGCGCGGCGCGATCGTCCCCTCGTCCATGCACTTGCGCACGGTGGCCGCGAAATGCTGGAAGGCCCCGCTGGTGAGGACCTGATCCACCGCTCCTCCGGTCTCGGTGGGCGCGGTCGCCAGCCGGTACTGCTCGGGATGCTCGAGGGCGAAACGGACGTAGGCCATGCCTTGGTCGTGCAGCTGGGTCAACGGGGAGGTCGCGGGGTCGGTGGCGGCCCGGATCGCGTCGGCGAGGTCTTCGAAGACCTTGGCCACGACCGCCTCGAGGAGCTCGTCCTTATCGGCGAAGTGCCGGTAGATCGACGGCGCGCTCACCCCCACCAGCTTGCTCACCGCCCGGATCGAGACGGCGTCGGCGTGCCCGGTGCTGGTGAGCAGCTCGGCCGTGGCCCGCAGGATCTCGTCGCGCAACTGGGCTCCGGAACCGCGCGGCGACCGCGGACGCCTCCCACCGATCATGCGCGTCCCGCGGTTTCCAGCGGGCGTGCTGCGGTGTCCTCCTCGCCCTCGGTCAACCCGATCTTGGCGTGCAGGCGGGCCAGGGGTGCGGGCGCCCACCAGTTGGCCGGACCGAGCAGGCGCATGAGCGCGGGCGCGAGCAAGCCGCGGATGAGCGTGGCGTCGGCGAGCACGGTCAGCGTGAGGCCGAGCCCGAGCAGCTGCATGAACGACACCTTCGCGGTCACCAGGGCACCGAGCACGATGGCCATCAGCACGGCGGCGGCGGTGAAGATCCGGCCCGTGCGCGCCAGGCCGATCGCGACCGCGCGGGTGTTGTCGTGGGTGGCCAGCCATTCCTCGCGCACCCGCGACAGCAGGAACACCTCGTAATCCATGGACAGGCCGAAGGCCAGGCAGAACATCAGGATCGGCATGGTCGGCACCAAGTATCCGACCGCGGTGAAACCGAGCAGGCCCGACAGGTGGCCTTCCTGGAACACCCACACCATCGCGCCGAACGCGGCGGCCAGCGACAAGGTGTTCAGCACGAGCGCTTTGATCGGCAGCACGACGCTGCCGGTGAACAGGAACAACACGACGAACGTGGTCAGCGCGATCAAGGCGGTGGCGAGCGGGAGCCGGGCGGCCAATGCCTGCAGCGAGTCGGCGTTGGCCGCCGCGGCGCCGCCGTAGAGCGCGTCACCCGGTGCGGGGACCGCCCGGATCGCTTTCAGCTGACGGTCACCGGCGGGCGAGAAGGGGTCGAGTTTGGTCGCGACGCTCAAGTAGGTCCCGGTGTCGTTGCTCATTCCGGGCGGCGGCGGCGCGACTCGCGCGCCGGTCACGTAGACGCCCGCGGCCGAAAGCACCGCGGGCACGCCGTCCACCTTGGACAGTTGCGCGGCGTATCCGCCGAGGGCCGCGCTGTCGCCGCGATAGCCGTCCAGCACGATCGTGGTGCTGGCGACCGGATCGGCCTGGGGGAACTCGGTCCGCAGGGCGTCGCCGACCTGACGGCTGGCGGCGGAGTCCGGCAGCACCCGATCGTCTGGATAACCGAACTTGACCGAGAGGAACGGCGCGCCCAACGCGAGCAGCAGCGCGATGATCGCGACCGCGACCGGCGCGGCGTGCCGCATCACCACGCCGGCCAGCCGGTACCAGGCGGTGTCTTCCGGCGCCTGCGGACCGGGTGCGGGCGCGCCGCGACCGAACAGGCGGCGCAGCGGAGCCCGCAGGTCGAGGGAGTTCACCCGATGGCCGAGCAGCACCAGCGCCGCGGGCAACACCACGATCGACGCGATCGCCGCGGCGGCGACCACCGCGACGCCCGCGTACGCGAAGCTTTTCAGGAAGTACAGGTCGAACACGCTCAGGACGGCCATCGATAGTGCGACGGTGAGCGCGGAGAACAGCACGGTGCGCCCCGCGGTCTGCACGGACCGGATGGTGGCCGCGGCTGGATCCAAGCCGTTGGCGAGTTCTTCCCGGAAACGGCTGACGATGAACAGGCTGGAGTCGATGGCCAGCGCCAGCCCCATCGCCGTCGTCATGTTCAGCGCGTAGATGGAGACATCGGTGAACAGCGTGAACATGCGCAGCAGCGCCAGCGTCGCGAGAATGGCGAACACCCCGATGGCCAACGGGAGGGACGCGGCGACGAGGCTGCCGAACACCAGGATCAGCACGATCATCGACAGCGGCACCGCGACGCCCTCGGCCAGCGCGAGGTCGCGGGTGGTCTGCTCGGTGACGTCGTGATAGATCGCGGCGATGCCGCCTTGGCGCACGGTGATGCCGTTGGAGACGCCCGCGAACTGCCGTTCCAGGTCGCTCGCGGTCTGCTGCACTTGGGTCTCGTCGCCTTCGATGTAGGCGACCACCAAGGCGCTCTTGCCGTCGGTGCTGCGTAACGCGTTCGCCAGCGGCTGCGGCGTGGTCCAGTAGGACTGGACGCCCTGGACGTCCGTGCGGGATTTGAGCGAGTCGGCCAGCACTGTGCCCGCCGCCTTGGTGGCCGGATCGTCCGCGCCCCCGTCCGAGCTGACCAGCAGGACGAAATTGGGCGCCGCCCCGGCGAAGTTGTCCGCGATCAACTGGGCGACGCGAGCGGACTCGGCATTGGCGGAGGTGAAACCGCCCGATTTCAAGTGCGCGGGCGCGGTAGCGCCGAAGACGCCGCAGAGCACGGCTACCGCGAGCGCCGCGGCCAGCACGGTACGCGGAGATCGGGTGATGAATCGGGCCATCCGGGTCAGCATCGCGGCTCCGCTCGCTAGGTTAACGGCGTTAGAGTAACGCCGTTAACCTATGCTGTCGAACCCGCACGACGCGCCCGAGGTCAACCGCGGGACTTACGGATGGCCCGCAAGCCCCTTCGGCCGGGCACGGGAAGGTCGTCGCACATTTCCACCCATTCCGCGGTGGTCAGCCACAGCTGCTGGGCGCGGGCATCGGCTGTGTTGTGGAAGATCCGGCGGCCCCGGTCGTCGCGCAGTTCTTGCGCGACCACCGACCAGCGCGGCGGGCGGCCGTGCTCGGCCTGGTAGTCCGCCAGATACGTCGCGATCGCGGTGCCGATGGTGTTCACGGGACGCAGCGAGACCCGGTTGCCGTACTGCGCCGCGTAAAAACGTCGCGCCGCGCACAGGGACCGGGGATTGGCGTTGGAGGCGATCCACCCCGCGCGCTGCGCGCGCTCGATGAGCCAGAGGTGTTTGACCGCCGACGGCGCGATATTGCCGACGCGGGTGCGGATCAGCGTCATGATCTGCTCGGTGCACAGCACGTCACGGCGGGTGGGGCCGTAGCCGTGCGCGGTCCAGTGCGCGTCCGCGAGTTTGGCGAGCACCCGGCCGAAGTCGTCGATGCTGCGCTGGGCGCGGCGGCCGAGGCGTTCGATGCGCTCGGCCTCGCGGCGCATCTCGTTCTGCGCGGTCAGGGTGCGGATCGCCGCCATGGTTGGCACCTGGCCGCGTTCGAGAAGTTCGAGGATGGCGGCGGCGGTGGCCGGATCCGCGGCCGCGGTCACCGGCAGCGAGTCGCGCTTGATCGCGAACTCCTGGGGACTGATGGCGCGGCTCAAGAGGGCGACGGCGGAGCGGTCGCCTGCGAAATCGGTGCTGGAGAGCCAGGCGGCGGCGATGTCGTCACACGACACGTGGACGGTCCTCCGGTGGAAGTGGGGATTGGCGCTGGTCACCCGTTGGCGGAGCTTTGTTGGTTGTGCCCCGGTCGGGATGAGGGACCGGCCGGGGTCACCAACCTGATGAAGGTTTGGCTACCGAAGTTGCCGTCTGCCACGTTAGCCAGACGATTGCATCGATGTCACCCATGGTGACGGTTTCGTTATTTCCAAAAAGTGGAGGTAAATCGGGGTCGGAGTCCATCTTTTCCGGCCGCGGCGGGATGCCGCGGCGGGTGCGTCCGGTATTCGCACGTGCAGGATAAGTGATAGCTCTGAGGTTGCTGTTGCGTATGTCCCGGTCGGCCGTCGAAGAAGGCGACGCGCATGTTGTGACTTGGATCACATTTATCGGCGACCGTGTGCCGCTGATCCGGGCGGTAGGCGGGCATGCGCGTTGTCGGTGGTCGCCGGTAACCTCTGGCCGTGGCTCTGTACCGGAAGTACCGACCGGCAACATTCGCTGAGGTGGTGGGTCAGGAGCACGTCACCGACCCGCTGAGTACCGCGCTCGACACGGGCCGGATCAGCCATGCCTATCTGTTCTCCGGTCCGCGCGGCTGCGGCAAGACGTCTTCCGCGCGCATCCTCGCCCGATCGTTGAACTGTGTGCAAGGGCCCACTTCGACGCCATGCGGCACCTGCCCGTCGTGTGTGGCGCTCGGGCCGGGCGGCCCGGGCAACTTGGATGTCATCGAACTCGACGCCGCGAGCCACGGCGGTGTCGACGACACCAGGGAATTGCGGGACCGCGCCTTCTACGCGCCCGCGGAGTCCAGGTACCGCGTGTTCATCGTCGACGAGGCGCACATGGTGACCACCGCAGGGTTCAACGCGCTGCTCAAGATCGTCGAGGAGCCACCAGCGCACCTGATCTTCATCTTCGCGACCACCGAGCCGGACAAGGTGCTGCCGACCATCCGTTCGCGCACGCATCACTATCCGTTCCGGCTGCTGCCGCCCGCCACCATGCGCGGACTGCTCGGGCGGATCTGCGAGCAGGAGCACGTGCCGGTCGAAGAAGCCGTGTACCCCTTGGTGATTCGCGCAGGTGGCGGTTCACCGCGCGACAGCCTGAGCGTGCTGGACCAGCTGCTGGCCGGCGCAGGCCCCGAGGGCGTCACATATGCCCGCGCGGTCTCGCTGCTCGGTGTCACCGACGTGGCGCTGATCGACGACGCGGTCGAAGCGCTGGCCGCCGACGACGGCGCAACCTTGTTCGGCACCGTCGACCGGGTGATGGAGGGGGGCCACGATCCGCGCCGTTTCGCCGTCGACCTGCTCGATCGCTTCCGCGACTTGATCCTCCTGCGGGCGGTGCCCGACGCCACCGAACGCGGCCTGGTCACCGGCCCCGGCGACGTGCTCGACCGGATGCGCGATCAGGCCGAGCGATTGGGTTCGGCCACCTTGACCCGTTACGCCCAGCTGCTGCACGAAGGTCTCGGGGAGATGCGCGGCGCCACAGCGCCGCGACTGCTGCTGGAAGTCGTCTGCGCGCGCATGTTGCTGCCCTCGGTGTCCGACGCGGAATCCGCCACCCTGCAACGGTTGGAACGGCTCGAGCGCGGTCTGGCCGGTGGTTCCATCGCCCCGGCGCCCGCCGCGTCGTCGGCGCAGGCTCCCGCGCCGTCGCCTGCGGCTGGTTCGCCGTCGGACCCGCCTCGTCGCCGAGGTGCCGAGGCGCTGGCCGCGATTCGTCGCGAGAACCGCGGGGGTGACCGCTCGGGAAGCGCTGCGGAAACCGGTGGTTCGGCGCATGTCGGGGCAGGGGACCGCGCCGGAGGCGCATCCGCGGGTGCGGCGAATGTCGATGACACGACGCCGGTCGGTGGTGTGCGAGCCGAGAATCCGTCTGCCGATACGGCGGGCTCCAGTGCCGGTGCGGAATTCCCGGGTGCCGGAGGCGGGCGTCCGACGGAGCCTGTCGTTGGCGAGTCGGTCGCGCCGGGTTCGCCTGCGCGAGGGGGTACGGATCGCCCTGTGCGGGTGGCCGAACCGGATTTCGCCGAATCCGGTGGTGCGGCAGGAATGACGCCGCGGCGAGAGGCGAGTGCGACCATCGAATCGAGTGCTCCGCAACGCGGGACGGCAGGCTCGGCGTCTGCGTCATCCGCCGCCGCGCGTGATGCGAGCGCGATGCCGGGCGATCTCTCGTCCGAAACCGAAGAGGCACGAAGGCCTTCCGACCCTACGGCGACGTCTGAGCGCGGATCGTCTGAGCAGGAAACGAATGCGCGGGCGGCCTCGTCGGTCGTCGATCCGGCCGCCGGGCGACAGCAAGGGACCGATCCGGCTGCCGGACAGGGTTCTACCGCCGGGCGGGAGCAAGGGGCTGATGCGGCTGTCGGACGGGGTTCTGCTGCGGGGCGGGAGCAGGGGGCTGATGCGGCTGTCGGACGGGGTTCTGCTGCGGGGCGGGAGCAGGGGGCTGATGCGGCTGTCGGACGGGGTTCTGCTGCGGGGCGGAAGCAAGGGGCTGATGCGGCTGCCGAGCAGGGATCTGCTGCCGGGCGGGAGCAAGCTGCCGGGCGGGGTTCTGCTGCCGGGGGCGAGCGCGGGGCTGATTCGGCTGCCGAGCGGACCGTCGGGCACGGCGATCAGGCTCGGTCCGCCACGCCGGCGTCTCATGCGACCGGTTCGTCCGCGCAGGAGTTCGCCGCCGGTCCTGTTGCCACACCGAGCGCTGATCTGTTGCGGGAAGTGGAAGCCGCCTGGGCGGACATTCGCGCCAAAGTGCGTGAGTTCGGTGCGGCCGTGCAGGCGATGCTCGCCGGTGCGTCGGTCGCCCGGGTGGAGGGCGAGGTCATCGTCTTCGCGCACCAGCACGCGCCGCTGGCCAAGCGCCTGTCCGATCCGCGCAACCTGGAGGCGGTCCGGTCGGCAGTACGGGCGGTGCTCGGCCGCGACCACGAGGTGCGCTGGGAAGCGGGCGGCGCCGCGCCACGGCCCGCCGCCGCGCCGAGATCGGGCGGTGCCGCGAACCGACCCCGCGGGCAGGCGGGCAACCAGCCGGGACGTGAATCCGGCAACGCGGCGAGCCGTGGTTCGGCCGCGCCAGCGCCGCGCTTCTCCCGCCCGAGTCAGGCGAAGAACGCGAACGCCGACAAGGCTGGCGGCGCGGGGCGTTCCGGCGCAGGCGGCGCCGACAAGCGCCCGTATCCTGCGGACGACGATATCCCGCCGCCCGACTACCCCGACCTACCCGACGACCCCGGCCCCGCGGACTATCCGCGGTATGACGCCGGGCCGAGCGCGGGCGACGCGTCGGCCGACCTGGACTGGGACGGGGCCCGGGTCATTCCCGCCTCGACCCCGGAAGAGGAGCAGGAGATGATGGCAGCCGCGGCCGATCCGGTGGCTCCCGGCGACCGTCGCGACCCGGACGAGGTCGCCCTCGAATTGCTGAAGAGTGAGCTGGGTGCCACACGATTGGATGGTTGACAACCACCGTTCTCGCAACGTTAAGTTAACCGGAGTTCGCACTCCACGGTAGTATGGACGGGTAGCCGGGAGCTTCGGTACGCCGACGTTCTATGGTATGCCCAGGCGTACGGGCGACCTGGCCGTACGTTCGTCCTGTCTTGCCTGGTTTTGTACAGCGTTAGGAACGGTCGGTCGCAAGGCCGGTCGGCGAGGTCAGCCGCAGCCATGCCGCACCCGCGGTGTCGCCGCACCCCAGCGCTCGGACGGACGAAAGTCCGCCCGACCGCCCAGGAGCGCTCGGACGGACGAACGTACCGGCCGACCGCAAGGAGCGCTCGGACGGACGAACGTCCGGCCGCCGCACATTGAGGAAGGAACACTCCATGACCACAGAGGCCTACATTTACGAGGCCATCCGCACTCCGCGCGGCCGTGGCAAGAAGAACGGCTCGCTGCACTCGGTCAAGCCGATCGACCTGACTGTCGGTCTGATCCAGGAGCTGCGCGGGCGCTTCCCGAACCTCGACGAGGACCGGATCTCCGACCTGATCCTCGGCGTGGTCGCGCCGGTCGGCGATCAGGGCGCGGACATCGCCCGTACCGCGGTCACCGTGGCAGGCCTGCCCGACACCGTCGGCGGCTTCCAGCTCAACCGCTTCTGCGCCTCCGGCCTCGAGGCGGTCAACCTCGCCGCCCAGAAGGTTCGCTCCGGCTTCGACGACCTGGTTCTCGCCGGTGGCGTCGAGTCCATGTCGCGCGTGCCGATGGGCTCCGACGGCGGCGCCTGGGCACTGGACCCGGCCACCAACTACGACACCTACTTCGTCCCGCAGGGCGTCTCCGCCGACCTGATCGCCACCATCGAGGGCTTCAGCCGCGACGATGTCGACGCCTACGCGGTGCGCTCGCAGGAGCTGGCCGCCAAGGCCACCACCGGCGGCTACTTCGCCAAGTCGATCGTGCCGGTCAAGGACCAGAACGGCATCGTCGTGCTGGACAAGGACGAGCACATGCGTCCCGGCACCACCGCCGAGGACCTGGCCAAGCTGCAGCCGTCCTTCGCCGTGATCGGTGAGATGGGCGGCTTCGACGCGGTGGCGCTGCAGAAGTTCCACTTCGTCGAGAAGATCAACCACGTGCACCACGGCGGCAACAGCTCCGGCATCGTCGACGGCGCCGCGCTCGTGCTCGTCGGTACGGAAGAGGCGGGCAAGGCCTCCGGCCTGACACCCCGCGCGCGTGTCGTCGCGACCGCCACCAGTGGCGCCGACTCCACCATCATGCTCACCGGTCCTACTCCGGCCGCCAAGAAGGTGCTGGCCAAGGCGGGTCTTACCCTCGATGACATCGATCTGGTCGAGATCAACGAGGCGTTCGCCTCCGTGGTGCTGAAGTTCCAGAAGGACCTGAGCATCCCGGACGAGAAGCTGAACGTCAACGGCGGCGCGATCGCGATGGGCCACCCGCTGGGTGCGACCGGCGCGATGATCACCGGCACCATGGTCGACGAGCTGGAGCGCCGCAACGGCCGCTACGCCCTGATCACCCTGTGCATCGGCGGCGGCATGGGCGTGGCCACCATCATCGAGCGGGTCTGAACCCCAACCGACAGCTGAGAATTCACGGCGGCGTGAGCGTCAGGCCCGGAGGCGGCAGCCTGCGTATCCACGTAGGGCCGCGAACGCTGCTAATTCACCAAGGAGACACAGAGCTGTGAGCGAAACCAACATGATCGGTTGGGAGCAGGATTCGGACGGCATCGTCGTACTGACGATGGACGACCCGAACCAGGGCGCCAACACGATGAACGAGCTGTACAAGAAATCGATGACGGCCACCGTCGACCGGCTCGAGGCGGAGAAGGACAACATCACCGGTGTCGTCCTGACCTCCGCGAAGAAGACCTTCTTCGCCGGCGGCGACCTGAAGAACATGATGAAGGTCGGTCCGGACGACGCCCAGACGCTGATGGAGGAGCTCACCGAGATCAAGAGCGCCCTGCGTCGCCTGGAGCAGCTGGGCAAGCCGGTCGTGGCCGCCATCAACGGCGCGGCGCTCGGCGGCGGCCTGGAGATCGCGCTGGCCACCCATCACCGCATCGCGGCGGACGTGCCGGGTTCGCAGATCGGTCTGCCCGAGGCCACCCTCGGCCTGCTGCCCGCGGGCGGCGGCGTCATCCGCACCGTGCGCATGCTTGGCCTGCAGAACGCCCTGATGCAGGTGCTGCTGCAGGGTCAGCGCAACAAGCCGGCCAAGGCCAAGGAGATCGGCCTGATCGATGAGCTGGTCGGTTCGGTCGAGGAGCTGGTCCCCGCCGCCAAGGCGTGGATCAAGGCCAACCCCGAAGCCGGCGTGCAGCCTTGGGACAAGAAGGGCTTCAAGATCCCCGGCGGCACCCCGTCGTCCCCGGCCTTCGCGGCCAACCTGCCCGCGTTCCCGGCGAACCTGCGCAAGCAGATCAAGGGTGCGAACATGCCCGCGCCGCGCGCGATCATGTCCGCCGCGGTCGAGGGCTCGCAGGTCGACATCGACAACGCGTCGCTGATCGAGTCCCGCTACTTCGTGCACCTGCTCACCGGCCCGGTCGCGAAGAACATGATCCAGGCGTTCTTCTTCGACCTGCAGACGATCAACAACGGCGGTTCGCGTCCGAAGGACGTGCCGAAGAAGGAGATCAAGAAGGTCGGCGTGCTCGGCGCGGGCATGATGGGCGCGGGCATCGCGTACGTCTCCGCGAAGGCGGGCTACGACGTCGTGCTGAAGGACGTCTCCATCGAGGCGGCCGAGCGCGGCAAGAACTACTCCGAGAAGATCGAGGCCAAGGCGCTCTCCCGGGGCAAGACCACCGAGGAGAAGTCCAAGGCGCTGCTGGACCGGATCAAGCCGACCGCGGACGCGGCCGACTTCGCCGGCGTCGACTTCGTCATCGAGGCCGTCTTCGAGAACACCGAGCTGAAGCACAAGGTGTTCCAGGAGATCGAGGACGTCGTCACCCCCGACGCGCTGCTCGGCTCGAACACCTCCACCCTGCCGATCACCGGTCTGGCGACCGGCGTGAAGCGCCAGGAGGACTTCATCGGCATCCACTTCTTCTCGCCGGTCGACAAGATGCCGCTGGTGGAGATCATCCGGGGTGAGAAGACCTCGGACGAGGCGCTGGCCCGGGTGTTCGACTACACCCTCGCGATCAAGAAGACTCCGATCGTCGTCAACGACAGCCGCGGCTTCTTCACCTCCCGCGTGATCGGCACCTTCGTCAACGAGGCGATCGCCATGCTCAAGGAGGGCATCGAGCCCGCCACCATCGAGCAGGCCGGTCTGCAGGCGGGCTACCCGGCCGCGCCGCTGCAGCTGTCGGACGAGCTGAACATGAAGCTCATGCAGAAGATCGCCAAGGAGACCTTGGAAGCCGCGCAGTCGGGCGACACCACCCTGGGCGTCAAGCGGCACCCGGCGCAGGACGTCATCGACTACATGGTGTCCGAGGGTCGTCCGGGCCGCCTGGAGAAGGCGGGCTTCTACGAGTACGACGAGAACGGCAAGCGCACCGGTCTGTGGCCGGGCCTGCGTGAGCACTTCAAGACCACTGCGGGCTTCGGCGTCCCGCTGCAGGATCTGATCGACCGCATGCTGTTCGCGGAGGCGATCGAGACCCAGAAGTGCTTCGACGAGGGCGTGCTCACCTCCACCGCCGACGCGAACATCGGTTCGATCTTCGGCATCGGCTTCCCGGCCTGGACCGGTGGTGTGCACCAGTTCATCGTCGGTTACCCGGGTGGCCAGGAGGCCTTCGTGGAGCGTGCCGACTACCTCGCCAAGACCTACGGCGAGCGCTTCGAGGTTCCGGCCTCGCTGCGTAAGTAATCGCGCGCCGCGACGCAACGCCGAAGCCCGCCATCGCTTTTCGCGGTGGCGGGCTTCGGCCGTTTTCCGGCCCGTTCGCCTGCGCGTCCGTTCGGCGCGATAGGTTGGCAGCCGTGCCGAGACGTAGTCGCCATGTTCTGATCGCCAGTTGCGCCCTCGCGCTCGCATCGGCCCCGGTGGCGGCCGCCGATCCGGTGACGACGCCATCGGTGCGTCTGCTGGGCGAGCAAGTCGTCGCGTCGAGCCTGGACTTCGCGGGCACCACCGTGGGTGGCCTGTCCGGGATCGACTACTCCGCGCGCACCGGTGAATTCGTGCTGATCAGCGACGATCGTTCGAACAAGAACCCCGCGCGGTACTACACCGCGCGCTTCGAGGTCGGCGAGCGCGGAGTCGGACCGGTGACCTTCACCGGCACGCACCCCCTGCTGACCGTGGCGGGCGCGCCCTACGCGCCGATGTCGGTCGACCCGGAGGAGATCCGGGTGGACCCGTGGACCGGCGATTACTACTGGACGCAGGAAGGCGAGCGGGACGGCGCCCTGCTGCAAGATCCGTCGGTGCGGATCGCGCACCCGGACGGCTCCTATGTCGGTGACCTGCCGATCCCGGAGAACGAGCGGATGCGCCCCGACTCCGGGCCGCAACAGAACCAGGCACTGGAGGCCGCGACCTTCCTCGCGGGCGGCACGTTGTTCGCCACCGCCACGGAAGGGCCGCTGCTGCAGGACGGGCCGGCGGCGACCACGACGAGCGGGGCACTTACCCGGATCACCGTCCAGGCGCGATCCGGGCCACTGCTCGCCCAGTACGCGTATCCGCTGGATCCGGTCTTCGCCGAGTCGCGGCCGCAGCCCGGCCGCGGCGCGAACGGGATCGCGTCGATCCTCGCCGCCGATCCGCTGGACCCCACGAAACTTCTTGTGCTGGAACGGTCCTTCTCGCCCGGCACGCCCAACAAGATCCGCGTCTACGAGGCCGATCTGAGCGCCGCGACCAACATCCTCGACGGCTCGATCGGCGCTGCCCGCCCGGTGGCCAAGCGGCTGCTGGTGGATCTCGACGACGTCGGGCTCGCCGCCGTCGACAACGTGGAGGGCATGACCTGGGGGCCGCGTCTGCCCTCCGGTGAGCGCACCTTGGTTCTGGTCAGCGACGACAATTTCGACAGCCGCCAGATCACCCAGATCATCGCCCTCGCCGTGGCCTAGTCCGTGCCACGCAGCTCCTCGGCGGCGGCCTGGTACGCGGCAGCCGCCCTGGTGAAGTAGTCGAACAGCACCTCGCGCTGTTCGGGTGCGTAGCCGCCGATGATCTCGCCGATGCGCTGCCGTGCGGGGGCGAGCACCTCGTCGAGATCGGCTGGCTTGCCGATCAATTCGACGATCACCTTCCGGCGGTCGCCGGGGACCGGCGCGCGGCGCACGTAGCCCGCGTCCTCCAGGCGGTCGATCAGCCGGGTGGTCGGGCCGGTGGTCAGGCCGCTGCGCGCGCCGAGTTCGCCCGGCGTCATCGGCCCGGCCAGTTCGAGGATGTTGAGCGCGTACAGATCGGTGGCGCCCAGATCGACCGCCCGCGCCCCGGCTTGTCCGTGCAGCATGACCGCGCTCAGGTAGCGCCGGTAGATCTCGCGGGCGTCGGCGCGGAGTCCGGGCGCCGTGGCCTCGCGGTCGGGTTCAGGTGTCGACACGGGTATTCCTCCGCACCTAATGTCTGCTCATATAAAGATAGTTCTACAAAGAAGAAAGCTCTCTGAAGAAGTAAAATATCACGGCAGGTCACCACCGCGCCGACCGGGTTCCCGTAACCGAGGTGGTTGGTCGAATCGCCTCGGGGTATCCGCTCATGTGGATCTGAAGTGGCGGTGGTCACAACCAAGGCGGCATCGGCGCCGAAACCGCTCAGCGGCGCGAAACACGCGGATTCGGAACACACCCGACCTGTTCGGAAACGTCACCCGCGTGATACCGCACCGCGCTACGTTGGAGTATGCGCAGGCATATCGGACACGGCGTCCGGCGGTCGGCGCGGAGTTGGTCGCCGATGTCGCCGATTCGATGTGAGTGTTCGAGGTGATCACATGAATCCACAGACGCGTTCGGGCCGGGTGCGCCCCGAATCCCCTGCGGCCGAGGCGAAGACGCAGCGGCAGCCGCCCGTCGACATCGCCGACGAACTGGAGGCGATGGGCCTGTCCGGTGCGGTGGAGATCGGCCGCGGCGGATTCGGGGTGGTGTATCGCTGCATCCAGACCGCGTTGGACCGGGTGGTCGCGGTGAAGGTGCTTCCCTCGGAGATCGACCAGGAGAGCAGAGAGCGGTTCCTGCGCGAGGAACAGGCCATGGGCAGGCTCTCCGGCCACCCGAACATCGTCGACATACTCCAGGTGGACGTGACGGCGACCGGAATGCCGCTCATCGTCATGCCGTACTGCACCCACGGGTCGCTGGAAAAGCTGATTCGCGATCAAGGCCCATTGACCTGGGCGGACTCGCTACGAGCAGGCGTCAAGCTGGCAGGAGCCATCGAGAGCGCGCACCGCGCCCGAATCCTGCACCGCGACGTGAAACCGGCGAATGTGCTGCTCAGTGGTTACGGCGAGCCGCAGCTGACGGATTTCGGCATCGCCCGCATCCCGGGCGGGTTCCGCACGTCCAGCAGCATGATCACCGGCTCGCCCGCGTTCACCGCGCCGGAGGTCCTCAAAGGTGACGAGCCGACCATCCGCTCCGACGTCTACGGCCTCGGCTCGACGTTGTTCGCCTTGCTCACCGGGCACGCGGCCTTCGAGCGGCAGGCGGGCGAGCGGGTGGTCGCGCAGTTCCTGCGGATCACCACCCAGCCGGTGCCCGATCTGCGTGAACAGGACATTCCGCCGGATGTCGCCGGCGTCATCGAACAGGCCATGTCCCCGAATCCGCGGGATCGCCCGGCCAGCGCCTACGAGTTCGGCGAAATGCTGCGCGCGGTGCAGCGCGGCCACGATCAGTTGCCGGACGAGATGGCGCTGCTGGAGACCACGCCGGAGCCCGAAACGACCACCCCGGCCGCCGTGGGCGAACCGACCGCGGTGTGGACCGCCTCCCGTCCCGCGGTCACCGCGCGGCGCAGCTGGCCGTTGACGCTACGGCCCGCCGTCTCCCAGCATCCGGCGGTCGTGCCGGCGACGCCGCCGACGGCCGTGACCAAGTTCTGGCCGCCCACGCCCACGCGAGAGCCGATTCCACGGCCGCGTCTGCTGGACATCCTGCGCGCGGGCGGGCGGCGCAGGTTGGCAGTGATCCACGCGCCCGCGGGCTTCGGCAAGAGCACGCTGGCCGCGCAGTGGCGCGCCGAGCTCAGCGAAGGTGACACCGCGGTCGCCTGGATCGGCATCGACCGGGACGACGACAACGAGATCTGGCTGCTCGCCCATCTGATCCAGGCCATCCGCCGGGTGCATCCGGACGTCGGCGCCGGTCTGGACCAGGTACTGGAGGAACGGCCCGCCGACGCGGCCGCTTTCGTGATTCCCACCCTCATCGACGAGATCCACGCGGCGGGCAGGACGGTCGTGGTGATCGTCGAGGACTGGCAGCGGATCACCGACGCGGGCGCGCATCGCGCGATGGAAGCTCTGCTGGACAACTGCTGCCACCACCTGCGTTTCGTCGTGACCAGCCGGGAACAGTCCGGCCTGCCGACCAGCCGCATGCGAGTGCACGACGAACTGGTCGAGATCGGCTCGGCCGCGCTGCGCCTCAACGAGGCGGAGACCAGGCAGATCCTGGTGGAGCGCAACGGCTTCGACCTGACGCCGGAACAGGTCACCGAAATCCACACCGCCACCGACGGCTGGCCCGCGGCCATCCAATTGGTGGGCCTGTCCTTGCGCGGCAACGCCGACCCAGCTCAGCTGATCGCCACCCTCTCCGAAGGCAACCACGGCATTCGCGAATACCTCGCTGAAAACGTCTTGGACACTTTGGAACCGAAGATGCTCGAGTTCCTGATGTCGATCGCGGTGACCGAGCGGGTGTGCGGTTCGCTCGCCGCGGCGTTGTCCGGGGAGCCGGATGCCGAGCAGCTGCTCGAGCAGGCCGAGCAGCGTGAGCTGTTCCTGCGGCGCATCGAGCACGACCCCGAGTGGTTCCGGATGCAGCCGCTGTTCGCGGAGCACCTGCGGACCCGGCTCGACCGCGTCCACCCGGGGAAGCTGAAGTCGCTGCACCGCAAGGCTTCGCGCTGGTACGCCGAACACCAGCTGCTGCGCAAGTCGGTCGACCATGCGCTGGCCGCGACCGATCTGAAGATGGCGCTGGACCTGCTCGAGGGTGGCGGGATGGACCTGATCGACGGTTCCCGGCTCGCCACGCTGCTGGGCAGCGTGTCGAAGCTGCCGATGCAGCAGGTGGCGTCGCGCTCGAAGTTGCTGATGGCGGTGGCCAGGGCGAACGTCAACCTGCAGCAGTCCGGCGCGGCGCGCAACGCCCTGGGCAGGCTGTCCAACATCCTGGCCCGCGGGTCCACCGGCGACGCCGATGTGCGGGTGCAGCGCTGCCAGGCGGCCGTGCTCGCCGCCTCCGACCAGATCGCGCGCGACCACACCGATGGCGTGCTGGATCGAGTCGCCGACTGCCTGCGGGAGCCGGACGATCTACCCGTGTGGACGGTCTCGACGGCGGCCAACCTGACATCCTTCGTGCGCCTGTGCGAGTTCGACTTCGAGGGCGCGAGGAACATCCAGGAGTGGGCCGAGGAGTACCACGAACGCTCGAAGGATTCGCTCGGCCTGGTGTTCGGTCGCTGCGGCCAGGGCGCCGCCGCCTACGAGCAACTCGACGTGGACACCGCCACGCGCTGTTTCCAGCAGGCCTGGGACTTCGCGCGGGAACGCTCGGGACCGCGCTCGCACGCGGTGCGGGTCGCCGCGGCGCTGCTGGGCGAGATGAGCTACCGCAGGGGCGATCTGGCGACCGCCGACCGGTTGCTCGACGAAAGTCACGAGCTGGTCACCCGGGTCGGTCCGGTGGACTTCCTGATCTCCACCTTCGTCGTCGGCGCCCGGGTCAAGGCGGTCGGGGGAGATCTGTTCACCGCGGCAACGCGGCTGGACGAGGGCGCGCGCATCGCCGCCGACAACCGACTGCCCCGGCTGGCCGCCCACATCCGGGCCGAACGGCTGCGTCTGGGCATGGCGCTGGAGTCCGCGGATCGCCGCTACACCGACCTCAGTGAATCCACGCCGCTCCAGGCGGCGCATCGGCTGACCGGCGCCGCCCTGCTCACCGCCGAAGCCGAGGAACTCGCCGCCATCCGCGCACTGCTCGCCGAACGCCGGCTCGGCTCCGACGACCGGGCGGTGCGCCGCGCCCGCGCGCTGTCCGACCACACCCGCCAGAAGCACCGCCCGCGCGCTCAATTGGACGCCGCGCTGCTCCTCGCGGAATGTCTGGCCACCGCGGGCTGGGTCGGTGAGGCCACCAACCTGCTGCTGCCCGCCGTCGCGACCTGCGCCGACCTCGGCTGGACCAGGCCGCTGCTGGACGCGGGCCCCGGCGTGGTCGGCATCCTGCGCGTGCTGCGCGCCGACCTGCCCGCCTCCGCCCAGGTCGGCGACGTCGAACTGCCCGCCCCGTTCCTGGATGAACTCCTGAACGAGGCGGGCAGCAACGCCTTCTGAACGTCCCGGTCTACGGCTGCCACCACGGGCGCAGCGGTACGGTCCAGTCGCCGTCGGCGGGCAACTTGACGCCGAGCACCTGGTGCAGCTGCACCACGTTGCGCTGGAAGCCCAGTCGGCAGCCCGCCATATACAGGCCCCACACCTTCGCGGTGCCCTCGCCGACCTCCGCGACGCAGGCGTCCCAGTTGGCGACCAGGTTCTTGCACCATTCGTGCAGAGTCAGGGCGTAGTGCTCGCGCAGGTTCTCCTCGTGCAGCACTTCGAGCCCGATGTTCTGGATCTCGGAGATGATCCGGCCGGAGCCGATCAGCTCGCCGTCCGGGAACACGTAGCGGTCGATGAAATCGCCCGCCTTGGTGGTGCGGGTGTTGTCCGGGCGGGTGATGCAGTGGTTCAGGAACAGGCCGCCGTCGCGCAGCTTGTTCTTGATGTAGTCGAAGTAGTACGGGTAGTTGTGCACCCCGATGTGCTCGGTGAGCCCGATCGAGGACACCGCGTCGAACTCGCCCTCCGGCACGTCGCGATAGTCGGAGTGCCGCACTTCGGCCAGCTCGGCCAGGCCCTCCTCGGCGATCTTCTTCTGCGCCCAATCCGCCTGCTCGGCCGAGAGCGTCGCGCCGATCACCTTGACGCCGCGCTTGGCGGCGTAACGCACCATGCCGCCCCAGCCGCAGCCGATGTCGAGCAGCCGGTCACCCTCCTTCAAGCGCAGCTTCTCGAACACCAGGCGGTACTTGTTCTCCTGCGCCTGCTCGAGCGTCCAGCTCTCGTCGCCGTAGGTCGCGCAGGTGTAGGTCATCGACGGGCCGAGCACGTGCTCGTAGAAGGCGTTCGAGACGTCGTAGTGGTGGTGGATGGCTTCGGCGTCGCGCGTCTTGGAGTGGCGCAGTCCCTCGAAGGCGATCCGCCGCCAGCGCGGCAGCGTCTCCTGCGGCGGCGGGGCGACCGGCTTGAGCCGCTCCCAGCCCAGCGAGCGCGCGATGGTCACCAGGGCCAGCGCGGACGGACGGCGGAACTTCAAGCTGTCCATCGCCTTCAGGATCGCGTACGGATCACCCGGGTGCACCCCGCTGGCGGTCATGTCGCCTGCGATGTAGGCGCGCGCCATGCCCAGGTCGCCGGGGGCCGTGGCCAGGTAGTTGATGCCACGCGGAGTCCGGATGTCCAGCGCGAACTCCGAGTCCTCCGGTCCGGTGGCGCTGCCGTCGTAGGCCGTCAACCGGATCGGGACTTCGCCCTCGACGAGGGTCTCGAAGATCTCGGCAATGCTGAGTTTGGTTCCGAGATCGGCGAAGACATCGGAACGGTCCTTGAATGTCGTCATTTGCGTTGCACCGCCTTCGAATACAAATCCAGCAGGCGCTGGTTCGGGTCGTAGCGTTTTTTCAGTTCGGTGTAGGTGTTTCCGCCGTAGAGCGCCGCGAACTCATCCTTGTCGTAGAAGGAATCCGAGTACAGCGACTTATGACCGTCGAATTCGGTCACTTTGTGCTCGATCGCGCGGTTGGCCGCGCCCTCCTGCTGCCCGGGAGCGGTGGGCACGGCCGACCAGAATCCGACGTTCACGTAGGTCCGGTCCGGCTCCAGGGGATACAGCGGCCAAGCGCGTTCGCCGGGCCGCTGCGTGCGGCCGGTCTCGCGCAAACGCAGCGGGCACAGCCAGATCGGCTCGATCGGAATCTCGCGCAGGAACCACTCCACGAAGTCGGCGGTGCGGTCCACCGGCACCTCGATGTCCTGCACGACCCGCTCACGCGGGGGGTTGCCCTTGCGGGCCTCCAGCTTGTCGCCGATGTCGTACTTGTGATCGAGCGCAACCAGCTTCCAATAGAAGCTGCTGCGCCGATAGCGCTTCGGCCAGAACCGGCGGATCCTCGGATTCTGCGTGCCGAAGGCGCGGGAGCACCAGAACCAGTCGGTGTCCCAGCGCCACAGGTAGTCGTGGATGGTCAGGCGGTCGCGTTTGGGCGTTTCGCCCTCGTGCTGGATGGACCGGTAGTAGATGTCCATCCCGGTGTAGTCGCTGACCGGGCCCGGCTCGTCGGTGCGGCGGCCCAGCGTCAGATAGCTCTCCTCGGCGGAGAAGACGACGCCGTCGAGGTAGTCCACGGGCTCGTCCTCATAGACCCGATCCGTGACGATCGTCGCGAGGGTGGCCTCCAGTTCGCGCAGGTCCCGGAAGCGAACGTGCCGCAGCGCGACGTACGGTTGTACTTCTTCCAGCTCGATCTTCAGCCGGACCGTGTAACCCAACGTCCCGTAGGAATTCGGGAAGCCGTGGAACAGATCGGCGTGCTCGTTGTCCGGCGTGGCGGTGAGGATCTCGCCCGCGCCGGTCAGCACGTCCATCTCCAGCACCGACTCGTGCGGCAAACCGCTGCGGAAGGAGGTGGACTCGATGCCGAGGCCGGTGACCGCTCCGCCCAGCGTGATGGTCTTGAGCTGGGGAACGACCAGCGGCGCGAGCCCGTACGGGAGGGTGGCGGCGACCAGCTCCTCGTAGGTGGTCATGCCAGCGACGTCGGCGGTCCTCGCCACGGGGTCGACCGCGATCACCCTGGTCAGCCCCGAGACATCGAGGCCGGGCGCGGTGTTCTTCGCCCTGGCGCGGAAAAGGTTCGAGGTCTTCTTGGCCAAACGGACGTTGGCGTGCTCGGGTATGGCGCGGTAACTCGCCAGAAGGCGATCCACGCCGGCTCGATGCGCGGCAAATCCTGATTCGCGTGCGGCCGGTGCGTGTCCGGCCTTCCCCAACAGACTCACTGCCACCCCTCGACGCTAGTACGGACCATACTGCGGGGCCACCGCGAGGTCTCGGTCGTGGAGAAATGTCACGCATATGTTGCGAAACGGAATACCGAATCGTCCGGAGAAGTTCGCCACACGCTCCGCCCTCGCCGTTATCATCCGGGGCCGACAGGGCAGGATGGAGATCCGTCGAGACACCGCATCCGGACAAGGAGCTCATTGTGGGACAGGTCAGCGCCAGTAGTTCGATCGACGTGGCGGCGGATCCGCAGCGCGCGCTGGAGGCCATCGCCGACTACGACACGGTGCGTCCGCGCATCCTCTCGTCGCACTACCGCGACTACAAGGTGGTCGAAGGGGGCAAGGGCGCGGGCACCGTCGCGGAATGGACGTTGCAGGCCACCGAGAAGCGCTCGCGCAACGTGCACGCGGTCGTCTCGGTGTCCGATTCCATTGTCACCGAGCGCGACTCGAATTCGACCTTGGTGAACACCTGGACCGTCACCCCGGAGGGCGCGGGCGCGCGAGTCACGCTGCGCACCACGTGGAAGGGCGCGGGCGGCGTCGCGGGCATCTTCGAGGGCATCTTCGCGCCGCTCGGCCTGAAGAAGATCCAGGCCGAGGTGCTCGGCAACCTCCAGCGCGAACTGGCCTGATCGTACGGCCGCGACGACGGCCATGGCCGTCGTCGCGGTCTGCTGGGTCTATTCGGCCGCGATGTCGAAGAGGTTCCCCTCGGGATCGGCCAGCGTCGTCCACTTCATGCCCCACTCGTCGAAGTCGGCGACGTGCTTCGCGCCGAGATCGATCGCGCGCGCAACCTCGTCCCGGCCGGAAGCGAGCAGGTCGAGGTGGATGACGTTCTTGCCGGGGTTCTTGTCGGGCACGCGGATGAACATCAGCGGGGTCGCGGCGTTCGCGGTCCGGCCGACGGTGGCGAACTCCGGGGTGGGGTCGGGATCGACGGGCGTCTCCAGCAACTGTGACCAGAATTCGGCGAGCGCGCCCGCGTTCGCACAATCGATGGTGACGTGGGCGATCGAGATCGTCATGGATATCTCCTTTTATGGTTGGGCGACGGGCCAGCACACTTCGGTCCGGTAGCCGGCGGGTTCATCGGACGTGTCCGGTCCGAGCAGGTACATCTCGCGGATCGGCTCGGGCAGCGCGACAGCGTGTTCGGCGACGTGACTGCCCAGTGCGCCGTAGGTCCGGTCGAAATCGTCGAACGGGCCCTCGTGCACGGCGACGGCGAAACGGCGCGCGGGTAGCTCGATGAGTGAAAGCATTGCCGGCAGCACCACATCCGTGTCGGCGACTGGGACGAACGCGACTACTTCGCCTTCGTCCTGCTCGAAGAAGTCGGTGCTGTAGGTGGCGCCGGCGACGCCCGCAGGCGCGATGCTCGCGGCGGCCAGCGACTCGTACAACGCCTGGAACGTCGAAGCGCACCACTCGCCGATGTGTTCGCGCGCCACCGTCGCGCCGATCGCCGCCGCCGGGAACGCCCCGACCACGCGATACTCCACGGCGATCGGAGCCGATGGCGTCAGCAGCGCGCGCAACGAGGCCACGACCGCGCGGGTGCGGGTCAGCTCGGCTTCCATGCGCTCCAGATGCGCCCGCAGCGTGGCGTCACGGGTGTTCTCGTCCGGCGCGGCCAGCACGGCGCGGATCTCCGGAACCGGCATGTCCAGCTCGCGCAGCCGCCGGATCAACTGTGCCTGCGTCACCTGCGCCGTCGCGTACCGCCGATAGCCCGAATTCGCGTCTATGCCGGCCGGAGCGAGCAGACCGATCTCGTGGTAGTAGCGCAACGTCTTCACGCTGAGATTGCTCAGCCTGGAGAATTCCCCGATGGGGACGGTGGCCGTCATGGCACCAGCCAACACCCTCCAGTGACGGGAGGGTCAAACGACACCCGCTGTTCAGGCGAGCGCGAAGGTCAGCAGCAGGGTGGTCTGGAACATGCCGCGCCACCACGAGTAGCCGAACCACACACCGGGAGTGACTTCCCGGATCTCGTCGTAGACCTGCGGCGTCGGCGAGGGCGCGTAGTTCAGTGCCCAGGTCGGCTGCCCATCGGTCAGGGCGGGCGCGACGTAGACGTCGGCGCCCCAGGCCTCGAAGCCCGCACCGGTGAGGCGGTTCATCAGGAAGCCGCCGTCCGGGCCGGTGTAGAAGGTCTTGCCGATCCACAGCGGGGGCGCGATGGCCTGCATGACCGGCGGGCGAGTGACCCAGCCCGATTTCACGCCGACCGGAACGGCGCCGAGCGGTGCGGCGCGGAAGATCGCGTCCTGCTGCTCCGGCGAGCACCGGGAACGCAGCGAATCGAGCGTCGCGGCCTTGTCGTCCGGGTAGAGGACGCAGCCGCCCCCGTAGTCGGCGGCCGCCGGGGTCGTCTGGGGCTCGTCTGCCCCTTGCGCGTCGATCACTCCGGGCGTGTCGGTGATCTCCGTATCCGCGGACGCCGCTGCGCCGAGAAAGATGCTGGGAACACCGAGCGTGAGCACCAGGGTGCTCAGGAAACGTGCACGAACTGCGATCATCATTGGCTCCAGATTTGCACACCGCTTTCCGACTCGGTGTCGATGGTAAGGCGCGCATGGTCGGTTCCGATCGGAACTACCCAACCTGTTATCCGCCATGCGCGCTGTTATCCGTCCTGCGCCGCGGACCTGGGACCGTCGGGCCGCGCCGGGGACCGGCCGCGGCAGGACTAGGCTGGCCGGTGACACCTTCTTCAGAGAGGACGCTCCCGTGCAGCCAGGTGGCCAGTTCGATATGCAACAGTTGCTCGCCCAGGCGCAGCAGATGCAGCAGGCGGTGATGGAAGCCCAGGCCGAGATCGCGGCGACCGAGGTGGACGGCGCTGCCGGCGGTGGCTTGGTGCAGGTCAGGCTGAAGGCGAGCGGTGAGGTGGTGTCGCTGACCATCGACCCGAAGGCCGTGGATCCCGACGATGTCGAGACATTGCAGGATTTGGTCATCGGTGCGGTCAACGACGCGATGGCCAACGCGCAGCGCATCGCCGCCGAACGGCTCGGACCCCTGTCCGGTGGCTTCGGCGGCGGCGGTTCGCTGCCCGGTTTCTGAGCCGAGGCAGCAGTTGTACGAGGGTCCGGTCCAGGATCTGATCGACGAATTGGGCAAACTGCCCGGCGTCGGTCCGAAGAGCGCGCAGCGCATCGCCTTTCATCTGCTCCAGGTGGAGCCGCCGGAGATCGATCGGCTGCAGGCCGCGCTGCAGAAGGTGCGTGACGGGGTGCAGTTCTGCGTGACATGCGGAACGGTGTCCGACGGCGAGCTGTGCCGCATCTGCGCCGACCCGCGCCGGGACCGGACCATGATCTGCGTGGTCGAGGAACCCAAGGACGTGCAGGCGATCGAGCGCACCAGGGAGTTCCGCGGTCGCTACCACGTGCTCGGCGGCGCGCTCGATCCGCTCAGCGGTGTCGGCCCCGACCAGCTGCGGATCCGGGAACTCCTGGCGCGTATCGGAAACCAGGAGGACGGCGTCGACGTCAGCGAGGTGATCATCGCGACGGACCCGAACACCGAGGGCGAGGCCACCGCCACCTACCTGGTCCGGATGCTGCGCGACTTTCCGGGTCTGAGCGTGACCAGGCTGGCCTCGGGCCTGCCGATGGGCGGCGACCTCGAATTCGCCGACGAGCTCACCCTCGGGCGCGCGCTGTCCGGCCGCCGCGCGCTATAGCTTGCGAAAACGCCTCCCGCGACGGGGATTGCGCCGCGCCGGGCGTGCGTTACCGTGTCGGGGATGAGCATCGAATTCGTGCTGACGACGCTCGTCATCGTCGCCACCCCCGGCACCGGTGTGCTGTTCACGTTGGCGGCGGGGCTGTCTCGCGGTGTGCGAGCCGCGGTGATCGCGGCCTTCGGCTGCACGCTCGGCATCGTTCCGCACATGATCGCGGCGATCACGGGTCTGGCCGCGCTGCTCAACGCCAGCGCGGTCGCGTTCCAGACGCTGAAGTACCTCGGCGTCGGCTATCTGGTGTACATGGCCTGGACCACGTTCCGGGACAAGGGCGCGCTCGCCGTGCCGGAACAGACCGGGCGCACCGCACCCTCGGCGCGGAAGGTGATCACCTCGGCGGTGCTGCTGAACCTCCTCAACCCCAAGCTGACCATCTTCTTCTTCGCGTTCCTGCCACAGTTCGTGCCCGGCGGCGCGCCGAACGCACTGGCGCGCATGCTCGAACTGAGCGGCATCTTCATGCTCGCCACCCTGGTGGTGTTCGCGGTGTACGGCGCGTGTGCCGCCGCCGTCCGCGACCAGGTCATTTCCCGTCCCGTCGTGGTCACCTGGATGCGCCGGGTCTTCGGCGCGTCGTTCCTCGCGCTGGCGGGCCGGTTGGCCACCCAGAACCAGTGACCGGGTTCAGAGGTCGACGCGCGACCAGGGCAGGCCGGGGAACCGGCTGCGGTCGTCGTTGGCCCAGCCCCAGATGAGGGCGGCTACGGTGGCGGGATCGGAGATGGTTGTGCCGAAATGCTTGTCGGGGGAGCCGTCCCGGTATTCCACGGTGTAGGCGCCGGAGTTCTCCCGGTAGGTCTGGATGTAGAACTGCTCGCCGCGTTCGACGACGAGGTACGGGTTGGGCGGGGCCAGCTCCGGAATCCACTGCTGGACCAGCGCTTCGGTCAGGTACGGGAACTCGCCCGCGCCGCCGTGCGTGACGATGGCCTCGACGTGCTCGGCGGGATCGATCAGCCAGGCCAGTTGCGGATCGTAGACGGCATAGTTCAGCGGTGTGGCGAGTTCGAACAGCAAGTGGCGGACGAAGCCGACCGCGTCGTAGGGGCACGGCACGTGCAGTGCCGCACCGGTGGCCGCGCCGCCGACCGGCACGGTGCTGAGGAAGTTGTCCTCCTCGGGCAGTTCCGCGTTGCGTCTGTTCAGTTCGGCCGCGATCTGCGCGACCGCCCCCGACTCGGGGACGCCCTGCTGGGTGCTCAGGTAGGCGTCGACCTCCGCGATCGACGATGCGACACCGGACGGCAGCAACACGTGGTCATAGCTCACCGGGCCAGGGTACGGAACCGCTCAGGCGCGGCGCCGGGCCGTCTCGCCGTCGCCACACCGGCAGCCGCCCGCGAGGTCTCGGCAATCGAGGACGAAGGCGTGCCTGGCGTGGCTGAGCTCCAGGCAGTGTTCGTCGGTGCATTCGGCGATCCGGCTCACGTGCACGATCAGGGTTCCGTGGCAGTGGTCGAACGCGGATTCGCAAGACGAACAGTCTGATCTACGCATAATGACCTCCTGACGAGATCGTTGTCGTCGTTCGGTGATACCACCGGTGCGGGCGCCACGGTGGGACGCGGGACCGTGTGTCGCTGCGCCGATGTTGAGCAAATGTTGAGCAAACAGTTGTCGCCGCACAGCGTTTTACCCGTTATGACCCCTGCTACATGCGAAAATGGCCGCAAAGACCACTGATGCGGGTGTCCGGCACAAGGTTTCCGGACCGCACCGGAAGCATTCGGCGACCGTTGGGCATGGATGGCGGAAGTGAGGTCGGCGGTGACGTTGCGCGATGAGCGGCAAGATACCGCGACCACCGTGCGGGAACAGGTCGCGCGCTACCGCGAAGATGCTTCTGCCACCGCCGCCTACGACGAGTGCGGCGCGCCGGTCGCGGGCTACTACGACGAATTGGTCGACGCCGACGGCAAGGTGCGCCGGGTGTGGTCGCAACTGTCCGCCGACTTCGCCGAACTCGGCGGGGACGGTTTGGGCAAGCTGGACAGCCGGGTGCGCAGGCTGATCGACGACGACGGCATCACCTACCTCGAGGCCGGCGCGTCGGCCGAGAACACGCCTGCGCCGTGGCGCCTCGATCCGATTCCCTTGCCGGTCGCCGCGGACGATTGGACCCGGCTGGAGGCCGGGCTGGAACAGCGCTCCCGCGTGTTCGACGAGGTGCTCACCGACATCTACGGTCCACGCAGGACGCTCGCCTCGGGACTGCTCCCACCGGAAGTCGTGTTCGGTAATCGCGGCTACGTACGAGCCGCGCACGGCATCACCGTGCCGGGGCGGCACCAACTCTTCCTGCACGCCTGCGATCTCAGTCGCTGGGGCGACGGCCGGTTCCGGGTGCTCGCCGACTGGGCGCAGGCGCCGTCCGGCGCCGGATACGCGCTGGCCGACCGCAGGGTCGTGTCGACCGCGATCCCGGAGGCGTTCGAGCACGCCAATCCGCGTCCGCTGACACCCTTCGCCAGGGCGATGCGATTGATGCTGATCGAATCCGCGCAGACCGACGACGACGAACCGGTGGTCGTCGTGCTCAGTCCAGGCGTGCATTCCGAGACCGCGTTCGATCAGGCCTATCTCGCCTCCACACTCGGCTTTCCGCTGGTTGAGAGCGCCGATCTGGTGGTGCGCGACGGCGCGCTGTGGATGCGGTCGCTCGGCACGCTGAAGCGGGTGGACGTGGTGCTGCGCCGGGTGGGCGCCGAATTCTCCGATCCGCTGGACCTGCGGCCGGATTCGCGGCTGGGCGTGGTGGGACTGGTCGAGGTGCTGCGCCGCGGCGCGGTGACGGTGGTGAACACGCTCGGCAGCGGGCTGCTGGAGAATCCCGCGCTGGCCGGATTCCTGCCCGCCCTGTCGCGCGCACTGCTCGGTGCGGACCTGTTGCTGGAGAACGCGCCGTCGTACTGGGGTGGTCATGAACGGGAGCGCGGACATCTGATCGCGAATCTGGACAAGCTGATCGTTCGCTCGGCGGTCGACGGCGCCACGCTGTTCGGCCCTGAACTGAGTCGGCGGCAGCGCGACGAGATGAAGGCGCGGATCGATGCGCACGGATGGCAATGGGTTGGCCAGGAACCGGCGCAGTTCTCCGTCGCGCCCGCCATCCGCGAGCACGACGGACTCGCCGCGGCTCCGGTCGGCATGCGATTGTTCTCGCTCGCCCATCGGCGCGGCTACACCGTGATGTCCGGCGGTCTCGGGCAGCTACGTCAGCGCACGACCGATCGCGCCGCGCGGAAAGTCGCCGCCAAGGACATCTGGGTGCGGGCCGCGCCGACGGCCGCCGCCGCGATCAGCACCGAGCCGTCGCGCGAGCCGCGGCGCACCGCTCCGGTCGTGGCGGGGATCAGCTCCCCCCGCGTGCTCAACGACCTGTTCTGGATCGGCCGCTACGGCGAGCGCGCGGAGGACACCGCCCGTCTCTTGATCGCCACCCACGAGCGCTACCAAGAGTTCCGGTATCGCCCCTGGCTGGAAGGCGCGGGCGCGTTACCGATCCTCTTGGCCGCCCTCGGACGGACCACCGCCACCGCGGCTCCGACCGACGGGCTGTTCGGTCCCGAGGTGCGAGCCTTTGCGCCGCAGCAGAGCTCGGTCGATCGCGGCCTGCTCGCTCCGTCGGGTGCCGGCGTCGACGAAGGTGTCGCGCAGTACGGCGACGAGCGGTCGCACGCTGCGGCCGGATCGTTTCCGGATTCTGGTGATGCTCCGGCATCGCCCGGTGCGGGCGAGTGCGCGCAGGGGACTTCGGTGCCGGTCCGGTCACGATCTTCCGGCCACGGGACAGACGAAAAATCCTCGACTGCCGCGCCATCCGGGCCGGGGACGCCGGAAGACATTGGGGGAGAAGGTGGTTCGGATCACATTGAGCACCACGCTGCCGTGCCCAGGAACGAAGCTATGGCCGGAGCCGGGGCGCGACAAAAGGTTACGGCTGGTGTGGAGGCCGTCGCCGAAGGGGCGGACGACGGCGTGGCCACCGGTGCGGCGCAGGACAGCGCTCCGGCGGCACACCGGGTGCCGGGCGCGTCCCGCGCGGGCCACGACTACCTCGTCGCACTGACGATAGACCGCGAGCTGCCCGGATCGCTGGCCTTCGCGATCGACCGGTACGGCAGCGCCGCGCGCGCCGTGCGCGACCAGTTGTCGGTGGACACGTGGATGATCCTCGGCTCGGTCGAGCGCGCGCTGGCGTGCTACCCCGCCGCGGTGGACGACCAAGAGGCGGAGTTGTCGGATGTGCATTCGCGAACCCTGGCCGGGCTGCTCGCGCTGTCCGGGATCGACGGCGAGTCGCTGATCCGCGACACCGGGTGGCACGTCAGGGACATCGGTAAGCGGATCGAGCGCGGTCTCGCCCTGACCGCGTTGCTGTCGGCCGCGCTGACCCAACGGTATCCGGAGGAGATCGAACGCGAGGTCACCGAATGGGTGCTGCGCGCCACCGAGTCCTCGGTGAGTTACCGTCGGCGCCACCAGGATTCGGTGCGGATCGCGAACGTCGCCGAGCTCCTGCTGTTCGACACCGCCAATCCGCGATCGCTGGCCTATCAGCTGGGCCGCCTGCACGCCGATTTCCAGGCGCTGCCCGGTGCGTCCGGCTCGTCGCGTCCGCAGCGGCTGCTCGCGGACGCGCGGCGCATGCTGCGCCGCCTCGATCCCGATGATCTCGAGGTCACCGACGCGAACGAACGGCGCACCGAACTGGCGGAGCTGCTGGAGGGAGTGCACGTGCGCCTGCGCAAGGTATCCGAGTCCTTCGAGACCACGACGCTGTCGCTCCCGGTCGACATCCAGCCGCTGTGGGGCAGCGCGCAGGTCGTCGGATGACCGGCCGTGCGGTCCGGCGCTACCGGATCGAGCATCGCACCAAGTACTCGTACTCCGGCGAAGTCATCAACTCCTATGGGCGCGCGTACTTGACGCCGCGCGATCTCCCCGGTCAGCGTCTGCTCGCGCACGAGATCCGGATCGACCCCGCCCCCTCGGACCGGTCGGTCGGCGCGGATGTGTGGGGCAACATCACGTCCTACTTCCACGTCACCACCGAGCATCGTGCTCTGACGGTCGTCGGCGAATCGCTGGTCGAAGTCGACGCGCCCGCCCGCGACGACGCGGGCTCGGCCGCCGAGCCGTGGGAACGCGCGCGCCCGACGGGGGCCAACGGGCCGTTCGCCGTGGAGTTCGCCCTCGACCTGCACCCGCAGGAGATCACGTCGGAGATCGTCGCGTACGCGGCCGAATCCCTCCGGCCGGGCAGGCCGCTGCTGGACGCGGTGGCCGAGTTGAACACCAGGATCTACACCGACTTCGCCTACCGGTCCGGCGCCACGACGGTGTCCACCCGGGTGGCCGACGTGTTCGCGGCCCGGGCAGGCGTCTGCCAGGACTTCGCGCGCCTCGCGGTCGCCTGCTTGCGGTCGCACGGCCTCGCCGCCCGGTACGTGTCCGGCTACCTGGCCACCGATCCACCACCAGGGAAGGAGCGCATGGTCGGCGCCGACGCCACGCACGCCTGGGCGGCGGTATGGGTGCCCGGCGCCGACGGACCCGACCGCTCGGGCCGGTGGATCGACCTCGACCCCACCAACGACCAACTCGGCGACGAGCGCTACATCACCGCCGCCTGGGGCCGCGACTACGCCGACGTCCCTCCGCTGCGCGGCATCATCTACACCGATGCGAAGGACAGCACGATCACCGTCTCCGTCGACGTCACCGAGGTGGGTGTACCAGGCCATCTACTCGTGGCTCGCGAATACGGACGGTGAAGGCATGGTCCCGGAACGCCGACGAGATCGAGCGCCCACCGCGCCGACTGGCACGGTGGCGAGGCGAACCACCCAGGCAAATCGGCTCGGGCCCGTGGCGGGGTGACGGATGGTCGGACCGTCCGGTTGACGCCGTCCGCCGGACGTCGGTCGTCAGCGCCCGGCTCGGACGTAGCGGGTCAGCACGGCTGCGCCGACCGTGTCGACCGACAGCAACTCGAGGTCCGCGGGCGGCTCGCCATCGGCGAACAAACGGTCACCGCTACCGAGGACCGTGGGGAAGATCAGCAGTCGGTACTCGTCGATCAGATCTTTTTCCCGCAATGCGCAAACGATGCTCAGGCTGCCGGTGACGATGACGTCGCCGGGTGCGTTCTCCACCGCCGTATGGAGGTCGCCTTCGACAAGCGTGGAATTCGTCCAGCTCGACGTGTCCGCCAGCGTGTGCGAGACGACCAGTTTCGCGGCCTTGTTCATGCGCGTGGCGAAGGGATCGTCGCGACCGGGCCAGATGGTGGCGAACAACTCCCAGGTGCGGCGGCCCAGCAGCAGCACGCCCTCATCGAGGGCATGCGCCAGGCGGAACTTGTCACCGCCGACGCTCTCGGGACCGTAGCGGAAGGCCCACCCGCCGGTCGCGGTGCCGCCGCGGCCGTCGGGATCGGACACTCTGCCGTCGAGGGTGACGAACTCGCAGACGATGACGCTCATGACCGGATTCCTTTCGATGGTGTGGCTGTGCACCGGTATGTACCGGCGAACACGCCCGAACTCATCGCTTCGATCCGGATTGCCGCGAATCAGCTACTCCGGCGACCTGACCGGCGGGAACAGGCTCAGGCGCGCAGGCGCTCCCGGCGGAGCTGGTCGACCTCGGGCAGGTCGAGGGGCGCCAGTTCGGTGACGCCGAGGGCGCGCATCAGCAGCAGGTCGGCGAGTTCGGGGTTACGGGCCAGCGCCGGGCCGTGCATGTAGGTGCCGATCACCGAACCCTGGACGACGCCCTCCAGCCCGTCGCCGACGCCGTTGCCGACGCCGCGGGTGACACGGGCCAGACCCTGCGCGTCGCCGCCGAGTTTCGTTCCGCCCCGGTGATTCTCGAAGCCGGTGAGTGGTGCGGTGAGCCCGTCGAGCAGTGGAGTGGTGGTCACCTCGCCGATGGCGCGTTTGTGCTGCGGCGAGGTGGTGACGTCGAGCAGGCCGACGCCGTCGACTCGCTCGCCCGCCGAGGTCTCGTACCACTGGCCGAGGACTTGGATGGCCGCGCAGATCGACAGCACCGGAGCGCCTCGCCCGGCGGCGCGCTGCAAGCCGGGGTAGCGCTGCAGGTGCCGGGTGGCCAGACGCTGGGCGGAATCCTCCGCGCCGCCCAGGGTGTAGACGTCCAGGGAATCGGGCACCGGCTCCGACAGCGTGATCTCGACGATCTCGGCGTCGTAGCCGCGCATGCGCAGTCGTTGCCGCAGCACGAGCGCGTTGCCGCCGTCGCCGTAGGTGCCCATCACGTCCGGCAGCACCAGGCCGATGCGGAAGGTCGACTCGGTCATGAAGCCCGCTCCTCGAGGTCACGGTTGAGATCACGGAAGGCGGTGTAGTTGGCCAGCACTTCCACATGGCCCGCGGGGCACGACGCGATGGCGCGGACCGGATCGGGCACCAGGGTGTGCTCCACGCCCGCGTAGGTCAGTCGCACCGCCAGGTCGGTGGCGCGTTCGCCCGCCGCCACCACCTGCACGCCTTCGAAGTGCTCGAAGCGCACGTCCCACAGCCAGGACAGGTCCTCGCCGTCGGGTACCTGGCCGTTCACCGCGATCACCAGGCCCGCCGAGGTCGGCTCGATCATCGACAGCGCCTCCTGCCAGCCGGCCGGGTTCTTGGCCAGCAGCAGACGCGCGTCGTGCTCGCCGACCTGCACGGTGCGGTAGCGGCCCGCGATCTCGCGGACCGTGCCCGCGGCCGCGACGGCCTGCTCCGGGTCGGCGCCCAGCGCGACCGCGGCGGCCACCGCCTGTGCGGCGTTGCCGCGGTTGGCCCGGCCCGGCAGTGCGAGCCGCAGCGGGAAACGCTTGCCCTCCCGCCCGACCAGATCGTCCCCGTCGAGCCACCAGTCCGGTTCGGGACGCTGGAAATCCGCTCCGGTACTGCGCCAGTGCGCGCCCTCCCAGACGATCGGCTCGCCGCTGCGCGGGCAGCTGGTCGCGTCCATCGCCCAGCCGCTGCCCGCGGCGACCCACACCACGTTGGGATGGTCGTAGGCGATGGAGGTGACCAGCACGTCGTCGCAGTTGGCGACCACCACGGTGGCCGGGTGCTTCGCCAGGCCCGCGCGCAGCTTGCGCTCGATCATGTTGATCTCGCCGACCCGGTCGAGCTGGTCGCGGCTGAGGTTCAGCAGCACCACCGCCGAGGGGTTCAGCGAATCGGTGACGTGCGGCAGGTGCAGTTCGTCGACCTCGATGGCGGCCAGCGGCGCGCGCCGGTGCGCGTTCAGCGCGGCGACGATGCCCGCGTCCATGTTCGCGCCGTCGGCCTGGGTCGCGACCGCGCCGAGGGTGCTGAGCGCGGCGGTGGTCATCCGCGTGGTGGTCGACTTGCCGTTCGTGCCGGTCACCAGCACGGTGCGCCGCCGCTGCCCGAGCTGGTCCATGACGGTCGGATCGATCTTCAACGCGATCAGTCCGCCGATCATCGACCCTTTGCCACGACCCGCCTTCTGCGAGGCCCAGGACGCCGCGGCCGCCGCCGCCAGCGCGAGCCGTCCGCGCACCGATAGTTCTGCCACGTCGCGAGTCTATGTTCGACGCGCGATCCGGGCGCGCCGCGGTCGGGTGGCGTGGGCCACGCGGGTCAGCCGCGGTAGAGCTTGGCCGCGTAGTTCTCCGGCGAGTAGTAGCGCTCCAGCTCCTCCACCGTCTCCGCGACGTTCGTCTGCACCTCTTTGACCAGGCAGGCGGTACTCGGCAGGGTGTCCTCCGGCCACTGCTCCGGCTCCCAGAGATGGCTGCGCATGAACGCCTTGGCGCAGTGGAAGAAGATCTGGTCGATCTCCACCTCGACAGCGAGGATGGGGCGGTGCCCGCGCACCACCATGTCGTCGAAGTACGGCGCGTCGCGCACCAGGCGGGCGCGGCCGTTGATCCGCAGCGTCTCGCGGCGTCCCGGGATCACGAACAGCAGGCCGACGTGCGGGTTGGCCAAGATGTTGAGGTAGCCGTCGGCGCGGCGGTTACCGGGGCGCTCCGGGATGGCGAGGGTGGTGTCGTCGAGCACCCGCACGAACCCCGCCGGATCGCCTTTCGGCGAGGCGTCGCAGTTGCCGTCCGCGTCGCTTGTACTCATCACCAGGAACGGGGAGAGCGCGATCCACTCCCGGTCCCTGGCATGCAGGACGGGGCGCTCCTTGGTGGCCGCGCGCGGCGCCACCTCGCCGAGCAATGCCCGCAGGTCTGCCGGGTCGGTGATCTCGTCGGAGGCGGTGCTCTCACGCATAGTTCGATTCAAGCACCGCGGCCTGGGGGATGGCGATCGAATTCGGCTCCGGCGAAGGGAGATCGATCACATCCACGCAGACAGGACGTCGAAGGTGTTGGGACTGTTCGGCTATGTAGCGGTCAGCGCAACGACATCAGGCCATCGCCGATCGGTCGCTCCCCGGAGAAGTCCGACTATGCCAAGAGTTCGGATTTCTGGCGATCGAGTAGACAGCCGCGTCCGTATTTCGGGCTGCATCACTTATTCGTCCCATGGAAGGGTGCGGTCCTGCAGCCAGTGTATTCTTATCGCGCGCAGAGTGTGGGAGTCTTGTTGAGCGAATTCATACTCCACCTCGACGTTGTCACCTATCGAGATGTCGTCGAAATTCCTCCCGCGTAATGAGTCCAGTCCGAACCAGACGTGATCTCCAGTAAAAGACTCGACGATTCCTGTCGCGCGCTTGCGGTTCCATCGCCAGATCTTCCCCCGCGTTTTGAGTGCCCCTTCTTCCCCATGCATAGTCAAAGACTATCGATTTTGGGACGACAGTGGTGGCGGCGCGGGCCGCTCCGTCCGAGCCGGGCATGACGCCAGACCTATCACCCTGCCGCGCGGATCGATCGCGATTCACGCGGGGACGTCGAACATGTTCGGCTGGCCGGCCGCGTAGCGGTCGGCGTCGATGCGGCGCAGCGGTTCCAGTTCGGTGGCGCGGTAGAGGGTGTACATCCGGCAGCGCTCCGCGTTCGAACCGGCCACGTCCAGCAGGGCGTTCACCGCGGCACGCGCGGACTCGTTGGCGCCCTCCATGGTGGCCAGGTCGACGTTGGTGCGCACGTAATCGCCTGCCAGGAAGAGGTTTTCCAGTGCGCCGTGCGGTTGCGGACGGTACTCCCACGACCCGGCGGTGTTGATGAGCAGCGGGTCGGCGTTGGCGTTGCGCCGCTCGCCCTCCTGCCAGGTGATGCCGGGATCGAGGAACCAGGAGTGCAGGTCGGCGTCGCGCAGCACCTCGCCGCGATCGTCCAAATGGGCCTTGATCTGGGCCCACGCCTCCCGAGCGATCTCCTCGTGGGTGCACTCCTTGGCGGGTTTGCCGAACACGATGCCGGGGGTGTTCCAGTCGGAGATGTCCACCGAAAGGCAGTCCTGCACGCCGCCGTCGCCGAACTCGGTCAGCTTGCGGCGCCACAGCTGGTTCTGGCTGATCGAGGTGAGCGACCACGGCGCGTCGATGTAGGCGGTGTGACCGCGCGAGATGTCGGCCGGTCGGCGCAGATAGAACTGGATGCCGTTCATCCAGTCGGTGAACAGGTTGTCCATCCCGGCCAAATCGGGCCTGACCTCGAGTACTTGCGGCGACCACAGCGTGCGCGCCCGTTCGGCGGGCAACGCCACGACGAAGTAGTCGGCCTCGACCGTGCGTTGCGCGCCGGTCTCGTCCACGACCCGGGCCGCGACGATCCTGCGGTCGCGCACCTCCAGCTCGCGCACCTCGGCGCCGAGCACGAAATCCGCTCCGAGTTCGCGGATCCGCCGCGTCCACGGCTCGATCCAGACCGCGTTGGTCGGACCGTTCAGTACCCGGTCCAGGCTGCCGTCGTTGCCGATCCCCAAGGGATTGCCGAGGAACTGCTCGCCCATCGTTCCGATGGTGCGCACGCTCGCGATGTTCTCTTTCGCGGCGACCATGATGCTGGTCAGCGTGCGCGACAGCAGCGCGCGGAACTCGTGCGAGCGCGCGTGGCCGCCGACGAAATCGTGCCATGAGGTGCGCTCCCATTGGCCGAGGCGGCGGGCGTCGCAGCTGGTGTTGAAGACCAGCAGGCGTTCGGCGAAGTAGACGCCCTCGTTGGAAGGCATCTTGAGTGCGGTCGACAGCGCCGCGCCGAGCGTTTCGCGGAAACTGTCCGGGGAGAACTCGGCACGGGCGCGCGGACCGAGCGGGACGCGGAAGTCGTCGCCGCCGTGCCGGGCGAATCGTGCTTCCGGCACCGCGACCAGGTTGTCCCACACGCCGTTCGCGTTGCCGGGGAACGGGATTCGGCGCATCGTGTCCGGCACGTGCTGATAGAAGCCGGGGAAGAAACGGAAGCCGTGTTCGCCGGGCAGATCCGGCCGTCCACCCGTTCCGGTGCCGGGCACGCCGACGCTGCGGGCTTTGCCGCCCCACGCCCGTTTCTCGTAGATGGTGACCTGGAAACCGCGTTCCGCCAGCTCGTGTGCCGCGGTCAGGCCCGCGACACCGCCGCCGAGTACCGCGACCCTTTTGCCGCCGGGATTCGCTGCGGCAGGCGTGGGTTTCAGCGCACCCGCCGTCAGTGCCCCCGCCGTAGCCACCCCCGCCGCGACCGTGTTACGAAGCAGTGCTCTTCGCGATACGGTCCACTGATTGTCTGCCATGCGCCGCTCTGCTGCCTAGCCTAGGGACCAACTTCCACGCCGGGCACTACTGTAAAGCGGCAAGCCGATCGATTCGCACCGACCCCGTACAGCGGCCGGTGCGGAATGCGAATTTCGTGACGGAATGCACACCGAACGTGGGTACGGCCCGCTAGGCCGCGCGACCGGTACCTGCCATCGCGGGTGTTCCCGATGGCTCGATGCGGGCGTTCACCGTAGTCGCGCGTGGCCTGCTCGACGTGGCGGCGAACGCTCCCGCCAGCACCACCACCCCGCCGATCAGCGACAACGTGGTCGGAGTCTCGCCCAGGAAAGTCCACGCCGCGGCGATGCCGACGATGGGAACGAGCAGGGAGAACGGCGCGACCAGGCCGGCCGGATAGCGACCGAGCAGATAGGTCCACAACCCCGTGCCGACCACAGTGGCGAGGACGGCGATATAGGCGAGCGCCAGCAGAGCGGGCAGGCCCGCCGGTGTGAACGCTTCGGCCAAAGCCCGCGCTCCCGTGGTCGGCCCCTCGGCGAACGCCGACAGCGCGAACAGCGGCACCGGCGGGATGGCGGTGGTCCACAGCATCAGGTGCAGCGGGTTGACGCCGGGGGTCTCGGTACCGGCCAGTCGTGCGCCGATATTGCCGAACGCCCAGCCCAACCCACCCGCCAAGGTCAGCAGAACCGGAAGCAGGGTGGCGTGGGCGAGCCGGTCCCAGCCGATCACCGCCATGCCCGCCACCGCGACGGCGATGCCCGCGATCTGCACCGGGCGGATCCGCTCGCCCAGCAGCAGCGTGCCGAGCAGCACGGTGAACGGCGCCGAGGATTGCAGTACCAGCGAGGCCAGCCCGGTCGGCATGCCCACCCGCATCGCGGTGAACAGGAACGCGAACTGCAGGATGCCGAAACCGGTGCCGTACAGAAGGATCCACCGCATCCGCACCGGAGGGCGCGGGATGAAAAGCAGCGCGGGCACCGCGAGCACGGCGAAGCGCAGCGCCGCGAAGAAGAACGGGGGGAAGTGGTCGAGCCCGACCCGGATGGCGAGGAAATTCAATCCCCAGAGCAGGACGACGGTCAGGCCGAGCAGGCGGTCGCGGTTGGTCACGCCTCCATCGTGCGGTCTGCTAAAGATCAGAACAATCGAATAATTATGGATCAATGATGTAGCTTCACTTAATGAATTTCGGTTCCGAACCGGTCGTGGCCGGCCCGCCCATGGCGCTGGAGAGGTTGCGTGTGCTGCGTGAGCTGGCCGATCGGGGCACAGTGGCCGCCGTGGCGGCAGCACTGTCCATGACGCCCTCCGCCGTTTCCCAGCAGCTCAAGGTGCTCGCGCGGGAGGCGGGCGTGGCCCTGCTCGAACCGGACGGCAGACGCGTGCGGCTCACCGACGCGGGTCGTGCACTGGTGGTGCGCGCCGACGAAGTGCTCGCCGCAATGGATCGCGCGGTCGCCGAGATGGCGCACTATCGCGGCTCGCCGCGCGGACGGGTCCGCGTCGCGGTGTTTCCCTCGGGCGGTGCGTTGCTGCTGCCGCATGTGCTGCCCGGCATGGTGGACAGCGGAGTCGAGGTGATCGCGCGCGACGAAGACGTGCCGCCCTCGGAAGTGGCGCGACTGCTCGCCGATTACGACGTGGTGCTGACCCATCGCGACGAGCGGGCCGCACCTATCGCCGACCCGCGCGTCGCGACCCGGGTGCTCATGCGCGAGCCGATCGATGTGGTCGCGGCGCCGACGCATCGGCTCGCTGGCCGTTCGGCCGTCGCGCCGGAGGAACTGGCCGACGAGACCTGGCTCAGCGTGCGGGGCGGTTTTCCCGTCGACGACGTACTGCGCTCGATCGCCACCGTGACCGGCGTGCAGCCGCGTATAGCGCAGCGCCTCAACGATTTCCGCGTCATCGAGACGCTGGTCGCCACCGGCTACGGTGTCGCGCTCATGCCTCGCTACGCGGTCGGCCACCCTGATCTGGCGGTGCTACGGCTGTCCGGCGTGCGCGCCGCTCGGATATACGAACTGGCCACCCGGCCCCGGGCCGAGGCCCGTCCGGCGATCGCGGCCGTGCTCGCGGCGTTCGAGTCGGCCGCCGCACTCGCGACGGCCGACTCCGCGCACGGAAAGGGTTCCGCCGCAGGAGCATGATTCCGCGCGACGATCAGAATCCGTGCGGTGGCTGGTGCCGGTAGGGGTGCTGGGCCTGCGAGCTGACGTAGCCGAAGTCGTCGGCGACCATCGCCGCCAGCTCCAGCAGCGCCCGCCGGGTCGGCTTGCTCACCAGTTCCAGATCGATTTCCGCGCCCTCGGCGAGGTGATCGTCGAACGGCACGACCTGCACCGCGCGGGTGCGATCGAGGAACAGCTTGCGCAGCTGGTCGAGGTCGACGGTGGACGCGCCGCGCCGGGAAGCGTTCACCACCACGACGGTTCGTTCCACCAGCTTGCCGTAGCCGTGGTGGTCGAGCCAGTCCAGCGTGGCCGACGCGCTGCGCGCGCCGTCGATGGCGGGCGAGGTGACCAGCACCAGCGAGCTCGCCATGTCCAGCACGCCCGCCATCGCCGAGTGCATCAAGCCGGTGCCGCAGTCGGTCAGGATGATGTTGTAGAACGACTGCAGAATGCTGATCGCCTTGCGGTAGTCCGCTTCGCTGAACGCCTCGGAGACCGCCGGATCCTGTTCACTGGCGAGCACTTCCAAGCGGCTCGGCGCCTGCGAGGTGTGCGCCCGCACGTCGGAGTACCTGGTGATGTGCTGATCCTCGAGCAGGTTGCGCACGGTGGAGCGGGTCTGCCGTGGCACCCGGTGCGCGAGCGTGCCCAGGTCGGGGTTGGCGTCGATCGCGATGACCCGGTCGCCGCGCTGCGAAGCGAAGGTGGAGCCGAGACCCACCGTGGTGGTGGTCTTCCCGACACCGCCCTTGAGCGAAAGGATCGCGATCCGGTAGTCACCGCGCACCGGCTGGTTCACCCGGTCGGCGAGGTCCTGGTAGACGATGTCGGCCGCCGACTCGCCCGGATTGATCATGCCGCCGGACACCTTGTGCACCGCACGACGCCAGCCGCTGCGCGGCGCCCTGCGAGCGCGCCGGAGCAGATTCAGGTCGTTCACCGAATGTCCCGGCTGGCCGGGCTGCGGCACATGCTGCGGTTGGAACGGCGGTACCGACTGGTGCGGACCCGGCCCGCCTTGCCAGCCCGGCCCCTGCGGTTGCCCGAGCGGCGGCGGAGGCGGCGGTTGATAGGCGGGCGGCGGAGGCTGGTGCGTCACCGGCGGAGGCGGCGGCGCCCAGCTGTAGATCGGGCCGCTGGGCTGATCGAGTTGCGGCGCAGGAGATTCGGGCTGCGCGGAATCCATGGGCACATGCCGGGTCAGGCCGTCGCCGCCGATCTCCTGGCGGTACTCCCCGTAACCGGGATGAGGTCCGTCCGGAGGCGGGGCTATCGGGTGGCTACCGCTATGGCCCGACGGTGGCTGAAAGGCGCCGGTAGTGAACGGCTCTCCCGGAAAGGGTGACGGAGGGGGATACGCGCCCGCGTTCGGCGGGGCGTACGAGCCGTAGGGCTCGGCCGGTCCGGCCTGCGGGGGAGCCCATGCCTGCGCCACCGGGGCGGCTTGCGGGTAGGCCGTGGTCTGCTCCGTCGAGCCGTGCGGCTGGGGCTGTTCGGGTTGGGCGTCCGGCTGGGCCGACCCGGCCGACACGTCGGTTTCCTTCGCTTCCGTGCCGCCGGCCGGCTCGGCCGACGGGTCCTTGGCCGATGACTCCACGTCGCTGACTTCGGCCGTATCCACGGAATGACTCTGCAGCCAGGGTGGAGAGGTCGGATTGTGGTCGTTTGTTGTCACGGTTCCCCCATCTGCTCGGGAGTTCGAGCAGAGAGCTCGGCGCTTGGAGTGCGAATCCAACGCTAGCACGGGGTTCGCTACCCCGTGTCGCGGTAGGCATGCCGGGCTTGGGGAGCCGAATGCCCGCGACAAATGGTCTGTCCCAGCGAGATCGGGCGCCGCGCGGTGGAACCCGCGCGGCGCCCGTCCGCGTACTTGCCGAGATACGCTGTCAGTGCGCCCGGTTCACCGCCGACACCACCGCGCGCAGCGACGCGGTCGTGATCGAGGTGGCGATGCCGACGCCCCACACCACCTTGTCGCCGATCGCGCACTCCACGTAGGCGGCGGCCTGCGCGTCGTCACCCGCGGACATGGCGTGCTCGGAGTAGTCCAGCACCTCGACGTCGAAACCGACGGCGGCGATCGCGTCGACGAACGCCGCGAGCGGTCCGTTGCCCTTGCCGGTGATCTCCTGCTCGACGCCGTCGACCTTCACCACGGCCACGATCGAGTCGACCCCGCCGTCGGTCTCCGACGCGGTGACCTTCTGGCGCATCCGCTCCAGCGGCCGGATCGGGCTCAGGTACTCCTCGTGGAAGACGTCCCACATCTCCTTGGGCGTCACCTCGCCGCCCTCGCCGTCGGTGATCTTCTGGATCGCCTGGGAGAACTCGATCTGCAGCCGCCTCGGCAACGCCAGCCCGTGGTCGGTCTTCATGATGTAGGCGACGCCGCCCTTGCCGGACTGCGAGTTGACCCGGATGACCGCCTCGTAGGTGCGACCCACGTCCTTCGGGTCGATCGGCAGGTAGGGCACCTCCCAGACGATGTCGTCGACGTCCGCCTCGGCGGCGTCGGCCGCGGTCTTCATCGCGTCCAGACCCTTGTTGATGGCGTCCTGGTGGCTGCCGGAGAACGCGGTGTAGACCAGGTCGCCGCCGTACGGGTGCCGCTCGTGCACCGGCAACTGGTTGCAGTACTCGACGGTGCGGCGGACCTCATCGATGTCGGAGAAGTTGATCTGCGGATCGACGCCGCGGGAGAACATGTTCATCCCCAGCGTGACCAGGCACACGTTGCCGGTGCGCTCGCCGTTGCCGAACAGGCAGCCCTCGATCCGGTCGGCGCCGGCCTGGTAGCCCAGCTCGGCGGCGGCCACGGCGGTGCCGCGGTCGTTGTGCGGGTGCAGCGACAGCACGATCGCCTCGCGGCGGGCCAAGTTGCGGCTCATCCACTCGATCGAGTCGGCGTAGACGTTCGGAGTCGCCATCTCCACGGTGGCGGGCAGGTTGATGATCAGCGGCTTCTCCGGCGTCGGGGCGATGATCGCCGAGACCGCGTCGCAGACATCCTTGGCGTACTCCAGCTCCGTGCCGGTGTAGGACTCCGGGCTGTACTCGTAACGCCAATTGGTGTCCGGGTAGCGCTGCTCGATCTCCAGGCACAACGCGGCGGCGTCGGTGGCGATCTTCTTCACCGCGTCGCGGTCGGCGCGGAAGACCACCTTGCGCTGCAGGATCGAGGTGGAGTTGTAGAAGTGCACGATGACGTTCTGCGCGCCCGCGCAGGCTTCGAACGTGCGCTCGATCAGCTCCGGGCGGCACTGGGTGAGCACCTGAATGGTGACGTCGTCGGGGATCGCGCCGTCCTCGATGATCTCGCGGACGAAGTCGAAATCGGTCTGGCTGGCCGAGGGGAAGCCGACCTCGATCTCCTTGTAACCCATCCGCACCAGCAGGTCGAACATGCGGCGCTTGCGGGCCGGGCTCATCGGGTCGATCAACGCTTGGTTGCCGTCGCGCAGGTCGACCGCGCACCAGCCGGGCGCCCGGTCGATGACCTTGTCCGGCCAGGTGCGGTCGGGCAGCGTGATCGGCTCGACCTCCTCGGCGAAGGGCCGGTAACGGAACGTCGGCATCGAGGAGTTCTTCTGTTTGTTCCAGCCGGGCTGGTCGGCGGGGGCTGGTCTGCTCGGCGCGGTGATGGTGCGCGCGCCGGACACAAATGCGTCAGCAGGGGACATGGGCGGTTCTCCCGAGGATGTCGTTTTTCCCAATGGGGCTGGTCGACCGGCGCGGCAAAACCCCGCGACGGGAGCCGGTCCGATCAGACCCCGTCGCGGCGGTCGAGAAGAAGTGCCCGCTGCATGATGTCCGCGAGTTTACCGTGCGGAGATACTGCCGGGAAGGGTGGTCCCGTCGTCGGGTGATCCGACGACCCCGCTACCGTTCGGTCCGGCAGTGAACCACGCTTGTACGGGCCCAGGGTCCGACGGGACGTCGAAGGATTGGCAATGACCTGGCTGGAGCAACTGGCCGTCTTCGGTGCGGGCATCGCGGCGGGCGGCATCAACACGATCGTCGGCTCCGGCACGCTGATCACCTTTCCCATTCTGCTCGCGTTCGGCCTGCCGCCGGTGACCGCGAATGTGTCCAACACCATCGGTCTGGTCCCCGGCTCGATCAGTGGCGTGCACGGATACCGCCGCGAACTGACGGGGCAGCGCGATCGGCTGCTGCGGTTGGGCACCGCCTCGCTGCTCGGCGGCATCACCGGCGCGGTGCTGCTGTTGGTGCTGCCCGCCGAAGCGTTCAAGGCGATCGTGCCCATTCTGATCATGGTGGCATTGGTGCTGGTCGTCGTGCAGCCACGGCTGGCGAGCTGGGTCAAGCGCCGCCGGGAGAACGACGGCGCCCCGGTGCCGGAGCACGGGGGGCCCATCCTGCTCGCCGCGGTTTACGCCGCCGGTGTCTACGGCGGGTACTTCGGGGCCGCGCAAGGCGTGCTGCTGATCGGGTTGCTCGGCGTTTTCGTGCACGACGACATCCAGCGCCTCAACGGGGCGAAGAACGTGCTCGCCCTGATCGTGAACGCGGTCTCCGCGCTGATCTTCATCGTCGTTGCGGACGTGGACTGGCGCGCGGTGGTGCTGATCGCGCTCGGCTCGATCATCGGCGGGCAACTCGGCGCGCGGTTGGGCAGGCGGATGCCGCCGACCTTGCTGCGGGCGGTCATCGTCGTGGTCGGACTGATCGCGGTGATCCGTTTGGTGACGTCCTAGAGCCGGATGTCAATCCTCAGGGTGACGACGGCCACCGGGCACGGAGCCCAGGATGAATGCCGTGCCTAGCTGGAGAATCGTCATCGTCGCCGCGCTCGCCGCGCTGCTGCCCGTGGTGAGCGGCTGCGGCGGCCCGCCGAGCCGACACGAGTCGGCGGTCGCGGACCTGGTCGCCCAGGCCGACGCCGCGCCGACGCCCCGGCTGGAGTGGGCGGGGTGCGCGGAGCCGGAGCTGAGCCGATTCCAGTGCGCGACCGCGCAAGTTCCGGTGGACTACGCGCACCCCGACGGCCCGACCCTCGGGCTGGCGGTGGTGCGTCAGCAGGCCGCCGACCCGCAGCGGCGGATCGGCACGCTGTTCTCCGCCGTCGGCGGTCCCGGAGGCTCGGGGCTGCGCTGGGCGGCGAAGGGAGAACTGTTAGGCGGCGAACTCGCGCGCCGCTTCGACGTGGTCACCTTCGACCAGCGCGGCGTCGGCCGCAGCGGGCAGGTGCGGTGTTTCGCGGACGCCGAGCAGCAGCGGCGGTTCTGGTCCGGCGCCCCGCTGCCGCCCGTGCGTCCGGAGCAGGAGCGCGCGGCCGACGCGGCGAGCCGCGAACTGGCCGCCGGTTGCGCGGCGCACGGCGGCGCGTTGCTCGGGCACCTGACCACCGTCGACGCGGCGCGCGACCTGGACCTGCTGCGCCGGGCCGTCGGCGACCCCCAGCTGACCTATGAAGGCGGTTCCTACGCGAGCTACCTGGGCCAGGTGTACGGCGCGCTGTTCGGCGATCGGGTGCGCGCTCTGCACCTGGCGTCGATGATCGACCCGGACGCCTACACCAACGACACGCGCAGCGCCATCGAGACCACCGCGGCCGGGACCGAGGAAGTGCTCGATGAATTCCTGCGGTTGTGCGCGGACGCGGGCCGGGAGCGCTGTGCCTTCGCGGCGCCGGACGGCGGCGCGGGTGATACCGGCCGCTCCACTGACCTTCGCGCTCGCAATGACGCTGTGCTGCAACGTCTTCGCGACGCGCCGCTGGTGGTGGGGGCCGGGGAGCGAGCGCGCACGGTCACCTACGCCGAGGCGCTGTCGTCGCATGCGCTGTTGCTGTACGACCCGGACGAGGGTTGGCCCGCCCTGGCTCAACTGCTCGCCGAACTGGAGCGCGGCCCGTCGGGCGATCCCGACACGGTCGGCCGGATCCTCTCGGCCACAACGCAACCGTATGACTTCCTCGACTCGTTCACGGCGATCTCCTGTGCGGACAACAACTTTCCCCGTGACTCGGCCCAATGGCCTTCGCTTGCAATGGATCTGGCGCGTGTCAGCTCTACTTACGGCCCGCTCTGGCTGTGGCTGCACCAGGCCTGCGCCTCTTGGCCGTCGCCGCCCGAGGGGTATGCCCAGCGATACGCCGGGCCGTGGATCCTGCGATCGGACACCCCAGCCGTGCTGGTGAACAACCGATTCGACCCGGTCACCCCGCTCAGCGCCGCGCGGCGCGCGCAGCGGGAACTGGTGAACGCACGGTTGGTCGTCGTCGAAGGCGGCTACGGGCACGCTGTGCTCGGCGAATGCACACGCAAACTGCGCGAGCGCTATCTCGTCGACTTGCAACTGCCCGCCCCGGGAGCGACCTGTCGCGCGGACGAGCTGCCGTTCGAGCGATAGCGAAAACGGATATCTGTTCACAAATCGGGAATACCGGTAATCTGCGCACGCTAAGCCTGATGATGGAAGGTGACCGGTGCGTAGACGTGCCTTGTTCAAGGCGGCTGGCACGGCCGCCCTGCTCGGTGCTGTGGGATCGATGACGGGGACCGGTGCGGCGTCCGCGGATCCGATGTGGGAGGCCCTGTTCCACGCTTGGGTTCCGGAGATCTTCGCCCCGATTCCCGACCCGCCGGAGCACTCGCCCGCGATCGTCGTCGGCTCGGGCTTCGGCGCCGCGGTGTCCGCGTTGCGCCTGGCCGAGGCCGGGGTGGCCACCACCGTGCTGGAGCGCGGTTCGCGCTGGCCGAACGACCCGTGGCGGGAGATCTTCACCGGCGACGACCTCCCCGACGGTCGCGGCTTCTGGCACCGCACCAACTTCACCGGCGTCACCAAGGTGCCGATGCATTTCGCCAGTTTCGGCGGCGTGCTGGACTGCACCGAGTATCCGGGCATCGACGTCTGGCGCGCGGCTGCCGTCGGCGGCGGTTCGGTGATCTTCAGCGGCGCCATGATCGCCCCGGAGCGCCGCTTCTTCGACCACGTCTTCGGTGGCGGCGTCGACTACGGCGAGATGGAGCGCGTCTACTACCCGCGCGTGCGCCAGATGTTGCGGCTGAGCCCGATGCCCGCGGACATCTACAACTCCTCGCCGTTCGCGCACTCCCGCGCCTGGGACGACCAGGTGCGCAAGGCAGGCTATCAACCCCAGGCCAACGACTCGATTTTCAACTGGGACATCCTGCGCGCCGAATTGGCCGGAGCGTCAAGGGCTTCCGCGACGGCGGCCAGGAGCAATCTGGGCAACTCCAACGGCGCCAAGTTCGACCTGAATCAGAACTACCTGGCATACGCACAGGGCACCGGCCGGTGCGGAGTCTTCCCCGGCCACCGAGTCGACGCCATCGCGCAGGAATCCGGCGGCCGCTACGCGGTCACCGTGGCGAAGCTGTCGCCGACCGGTGACGTGTTGTCCACCCGCACCCTCACCTGTGATCGGCTCTTCCTCGGCGCCGGGTCGATCGGTACCTCCGAACTGCTGGTCCGTGCGCAGGCCACCGGCGCGCTACCGAACCTGAACGAACACGTCGGCGACGGGTGGGGCACCAACGGTGACGTGGTCCTGGCTCGCGGGGCCAGCGCGCTGGCCGGTCAGGGTCAAGGCGTGCCGAGCGCGAGCCGGATCTTCGACGAGTCCGCCGTGCCGCTGACCCTGGAGAGCTGGTACATCCCCGGCATCCCGTTCGAGACCGGCGCGCTCGCCTCGCTCGGCATGGTGCTCGACTCGACCCGCACCCGGTTGGGCTACGACCGGGCCACGAACCGAGTCGGGCTGAGCTGGTCGGTCAAGAACCGGGACGAGACGGTCGCGCTGGCCCGCGCGGTCGACCACCGGATCGCCGAACGCGCGGACGCCCTCGTCGAGTACAGCGCCCTCGGCTACGACGCGAACGCGCTGTTCACCGCGCATCCACTCGGTGGGGCGGTGCTCGGGCGCGCCACCGACGGCTACGGCCGGGTGCACGGTCACCCCGGCCTCTACGTGATGGACGGCGCCGCGATACCCGGCAGCACCGGAACGGTCAACCCGTCGCTGACCATCGCCGCGCTGGCCGAACGCAATATCGAGGCGATCGTTCGCACCGGTCGCTGAAATCCGCCTGCGCCGGGCGAAGCGTTCGCCCGGCGTCTTTCCCGGGGGTATCGCCAACCGTGCCGAGCGTGCTTTCCGCGTACTAATGTCGGCGGCACCGTTCGGCGTCGAAGGGAACCGCAGTGTCCGCTCCCAGCTCGGGTATCGAGAGCTCCTCCGTCGAGCGATACGGTCTGCGGGACGCGCCGGAGCCGCAGGACTATCCGCGCAAGCCGCCCATGCTCTGGACCGATTTCCTGATGCTGGCGCTGGCCATCGTGTCCGTGGCGCTGGTCGCCTGGATCACCTTCTTCCCGGTCTCCGGGCACACCTACCACGTGGTCGTGGTCGTCGACTGGACGTTGTGCGGGGTGTTCGCGATCGAGTTCCTGTGGCGCTGGCGCCGCGCGGGCTGGCCGTGGACCTTCCCGTTCATCTATTGGTACGAGGTCGTCGGCATGATCCCGGTGACCAGCCCGTTCTTCCGCGGCTTCCGATTGCTGCGGGTCGTGGTGATCGGCGTCCGGCTGGCCCGGGTGGCCGACCGGGTGTTCGGCGACCGGGTGACCGCCGCGGTGGTGAACCGGTTCGTGGCGACCATCGTCGACACCATCCGCCGTCCGATGACGATCGCGGTGATGGACGAGGTGGCCGAGGTGCTGCGCACCGGCCACTACACCCGCAACATCGCGGCCGCCCTGGAGGAGAACCGCGCCGAGCTGGACGAGATGATCGTGGAATTGATCAAGAAGGACCCGCAGGCGGGACGGGTGCGCTACATCCCGTTCCACGACGAGATCATCCGGCTGATCGCCGACACCACGTTCCGCATCGTGTTCCAGGTGCTGGAGGATCCGCGCACCGACGAACTCGTCGCGGACGTGCTGCGGGAGAACATCGATCAGATCCGCGACGCGGTTCGCGACGGTGTGCGGGTGCCGCCGTCCGCGTACGGGCCCACGCCCGACGAGGACTGCGTGCGGCATCGGCTCAATCAGGTACCGCGTGCCTGATCGCGTCCCGCGGCTGTGCCAAACGCACAGTCTCCCAAGCGATCAGCGCGACCATGACGCCGCACAGCAGGGCCAGCGAAGCCAGCGCGGGCAAGGCGCAGGCCAACGGGATGAGCGCCAGCAGCACCACGATGGCGACCACGCGCGGCGCCGTGACGGTGCGCGTGGCGTAGTGCTTGAAACCCACCAGCGCGATCAGATACAGCACGACGCCGCCGTAGAGGGCGTAGAGCGGAATTCCGTACAGCGCGTCCTTCAAAGTGTGGTGTGCGGAATCCCCGACGTAGTACAGGACCTTCTTCAGCCCCAGCGACAGCGCGATGATCCCGACGATCATCGGGAAATGCCAGAAGGTGTAGGACGCCTGCGCGATCTTGATCTGCCGCTTGCCCTCGGCGTGGACCAGTTCGTGCTCCACCGCCAGGGCCGCGACGTCGAAATACGCCCACCACAGCAGACCGGAAATGGCGAGGCCGAGCAGCGAGCCGAGCGCGATCGGCCAGGAGATCGGCAGGCCGGCCACCCCGATACCGATCGAGACGATCGATTCACCGAGCGCGACGATGATGATCAGCCCGTATCGCTCGACAAAATGGGTGGCCGAATTCAACCGCCAATCGGTGCCCGCGAACAGTGTCCAGAGGTAGTCGCCCGCGATCGCGGCGATCCACAGCGCGATCTGCACGCGACCGGTGGTCATGGCGGCGACGACGAGCAATGTGGTGCCGAGGGTGATCGACCCGAGCGCCCAGCGCAGCAGCTGGCCGCGCAATTGCGCATCCTCGGAACTGGCCAGCCAGAACATCCCGAAATGCACCAACCGCACGATCAGGTACGCGACGGCGAAGACCAGCGGACCGAACCATCCTCCGGCCAGATCTCGGAACGCCTCCGGGATGGTGAGCGCGGCGAGGAAGGCGCCGCCCATCGCGGCGAACATCGCGACCCGCGCGATGCCCTCGTCGGCGCGGACCACGTTGCCGAGCCAGGAATAGGCGATCCACAGCCACCACATCACCGCGAGCACCAGCAGCCCGCGCAGCATGTTCTTCGCGCTGGTCTCCTCCGCGACCAAGCCGGTGACCATGGTGAACGCGAAGACGAGCACCAGGTCGAAGAACAACTCGAGCTGGGTCACCGACGCGCCTTCGGCCATCGGCTGGAACCGCACCCGTTTGGAACCGATCATGCGCTCATCGTCGCACCCCGGCCGATTCCGCGCCGGTCCGCTGCTTCGCCCGGCGGCCGATTTCGCGCAGAGCGCAGCCGTCCGCGCTATACGGGTTGATAGGTCTCCGTTTCGGGGAACCGCTCGGCGAAATCTATGAAGCACTCCACGACCACCTCGTTGGCCTTGCGGAAAGTGCGTTTGAGCAGAAATCCGGGAACCGGGAGGGGCAGATAGAGCTCGACGTGGTACCAGACGTGCGTGCCGTCGACGCTGTCGGTCACCTCGAAAAAACCGCCGCCCCGCACGCCCCTGGTGCTGTCGGCGACGATCCAGGAGGACCGGTCGTCGGTCCAATCATATTCCAGCACTTGCAAATCCGAGCTGCCGAGCAGCTCCGCCTTGAGGAAGACCCGCCGGGGTCTGCGTCGTGCGTCGCGGGTCGCGACCCGGACGTCGCTGTAGGACGACGACCATTCCGGAAGCGCTTCGACGTCGGTCAGGGCGTCCATGACCTGTCCGGGATCGGTGTCGACGAAGAATCGGATATCCGTTTTGGTGCGCATGGCATACCTCCGACACCCGGATGGACAAGTCCGGCCGATTGTCTCCGTGATTTGTCCGGTTCGTCAACCTGACTGTGCCAGACCACATCTCGGTTACCGGGATAACGTGCCGTTATCTGCTCGAGATCGGCGATCGGGCAACCGCCGGAACAACTTCCGTCCGGAAGGACGGGCTCGGCCGAGGTTCGCGCGCCTACGATCGGATCCGAATGGGCGCCGGTATCCGGCGCCTTCGGTACGGGCGGGAGGATGTCATGAAATACGCCGAACTGCTGGCGCAGGCGCGCGACGCGATCACGGTGCGCCGGGTTTACGGCGACCCCTACGAATCCGGCGGCGCGATAGTCATTCCCGCCGCCTCGGTCGGGGGTGGCGGTGGCGGCGGCGGTACCGGGAACAGCGCCGACGGGGATGGCTCCGGCGAAGGCGTGGCGTTCGGTGTAGGCGCCAAGCCGGTCGGCGCTTACGTGCTGCGCGATGGTCGGCTGACCTGGCATCCGGCCGTGGACGTCAACGCGATCATCGAGACGGCGGGCAAGGTGCTGATCGCGGCCATCCTGGCTTTCGCGCTGGCCCGGCGCGCCAAGCGAAGCGCCTGAGCGAGGCGGGCGCAGTTCCCCGTCGGTGAGCGCCGGGCCGGGCGCGGGCGAGGCCGCCCAGCGCTCGGTCCGGCGCGGCGGTCATTCCGACGTGGCGGGCTCGACGATCGCGTCGGGCCCTGGATACACCAGTGACTCGTGACCGTCGGAGAAGCGCACCACGTAGGGTGGCGTCCCGTCCGGCCCGCGGACCTCGATGATCTCGGCCAGGTGATCCACTTCTCCCACCACGTGTCCGTGCACGCAGAGTCGATCTCCTACATGTGCGATCATCGCCCCATTATCGAACGGAGTGCTGCGCGTCACAACCACTCCGCGAAGGCGCACGGGATCCGATCACGGTCATCCGCGCTCATCACGCGGTCGACCGCGGCTTCTATCAGTGCCCGGCTCCGCTCCGTGGTGACCCCGGCGGACCGCTCGGCAGCTGAAAGCACTCCGCTTGTAGTACTACGTGTCAAGCGCTGCGGCGGGAGCGCAACGCTGGTTTCCCCGGTGCGGCGCGAAGAGTTCGGCAACGGCGCGCAGGTCGCCCGGCTCACGAGGGCCCGAATTTCCATCCGAGTCCCCCCAGGACGCTGCCCACGCCCGCGCGGCCACACGTCGGCCCGGCGGAGTCGGGCCGGGTCATCACGCCGGGGTTGGGCTTGTCCGGGCCGCGGTCTGCCCCGGACATTCGTCGCCTCGGCCGGAGGGGCCCGGTTCAGCTCGCGTCGGTGAGGAACGACAGCCGCACCTGCCGGTCCGGGTTGTCGACATTGAGATCGACCAGCGCGATCGACTGCCAAGTACCCAGGGCGAGCTTTCCGCCGAGTACCGGAACGGTCGCGTAGGGCGGGATGAGGGCGGGCATCACGTGCGAACGCCCGTGTCCGCGCGAGCCGTGCGCGTGCCGCCACCGGTCGTCGGCGGGTAGGAGATCACGCAGCGCGGCCAGCAGATCGTCGTCGCTGCGCGCGCCGAGTTCCATGATCGCGATTCCTGCGGTGGCATGCGGCACGAAGACGTGCAGCAGCCCGTCACCGCCCGCTTCTCGCGCGAATGTCGCGCACTGCGGCGTGATGTCCTGTACCACTTCACTGTGGCCCGTTCTCACCTCGAGCAGCGTGCTCTTCATGCGCCCATCGTCCCCCATCCGCGGCGGCCCGCGCGGCGCGATCGGGATCGGATGCGGCTGTGTGCTTTTCCACAAGCCGGGTAGGTAGCGGCAAAACCGCTGGCCCCGGCCGGTACCCTGGATGACTGTTACCAGTTTGTTGTCGATCTTGGAGGACCCTGTCGTGGCTCTCGTGGTTCAGAAGTACGGAGGATCCTCGGTAGCGACCGCCGAGCGGATCCGGCGCGTCGCTGAACGGATCGTGGAGACCAAGAAGCAAGGCCACGACGTGGTGGTGGTCTGCTCCGCCATGGGCGACACCACCGACGAGCTGCTCGATCTCGCTCAGCAGGTGGCGCCGTCGCCGCCTGCCCGCGAGATGGACATGCTGCTCACCTCAGGTGAGCGCATCTCCAACGCGCTGGTCGCCATGGCCATCCACTCCCTCGGCGCGGAGGCCCGCTCGTTCACCGGCTCGCAGGCGGGCGTGATCACGACGGGCGCGCACGGCAACGCGAAGATCATCGACGTGACCCCCGGCCGCGTCCGCGACGCACTGGACGAGGGCCTCGTGGTGCTGGTCGCAGGCTTCCAGGGCGTGAGCCAGGACAGCAGGGACGTCACCACGCTGGGCCGCGGTGGCTCCGACACCACGGCGGTCGCGCTGGCCGCCGCGCTGGACGCGGACGTCTGCGAGATCTACACCGACGTGGACGGCGTCTTCACCGCCGACCCGCGGATCGTGCCCGACGCGCAGCGGCTCGAGCAGGTCTCCTACGAGGAGATGCTGGAACTGGCGGCCTGCGGGGCCAAGGTGCTGATGCTGCGCTGCGTCGAATACGCCCGCCGCTACAACGTGCCCGTGCATGTGCGCTCGTCCTACACCGACAAGCAGGGCACCTACGTTTACGGATCGATGGAGGACATCCCCTTGGAGCAAGCAATCCTCACTGGCGTCGCGCACGACCGCAGCGAGGCCAAGGTGACCGTGGTCGGCTTGCCGGACGAACCGGGCTACGCCGCCAAGGTGTTCCGCGCCGTGGCCGACGCGGAGATCAACATCGACATGGTCCTGCAGAACATCTCGAAGGTCGAGACGGGCAAGACCGACATCACTTTCACGCTGCCGAAGACCGAGGGCGCCCGCGCGGTCGAGATGCTGACCAAGCGCCAGTCCGAGATCGGTTTCTCCCAGGTGCTCTACGACGACCACATCGGCAAGGTGTCGCTGGTCGGCGCGGGCATGAAGAGCCATCCCGGCGTCACCGCCACGTTCTGTGAGGCGCTGGCCAAGGCGGGCGTCAACATCGATCTCATCTCCACCTCCGAGATCCGGATCTCCGTGCTGGTCAAGGACACCGAGCTGGACGAGGCGGTCAAGGTGCTGCACAGGGCGTTCGACCTGGGCGGCGACGAGGTCGCGGTGGTCCACGCGGGAACGGGGCGATAGGTCATGGGTATTCGCGTAGGAGTCGTCGGCGCGACCGGGCAGGTCGGCGCCGTGATGCGGAAACTGCTGGAGGAGCGCAACTTCCCGGCCGACGAGGTGCGGTTCTTCGCCTCGGCTCGTTCGGCGGGCAAGACGCTGCCCTGGCGCGGCCGCGATATCGTCGTCGAGGACACCGAGACCGCCGATCCGTCCGGCTTGGACATCGCCTTGTTCTCCGCGGGCGCCACCATGTCCCGCGTGCAGGCGCCGCGCTTCGCCGCCGCGGGCGTCACGGTGATCGACAACTCCTCGGCGTGGCGCAAGGATCCCGAGGTCCCGCTGGTGGTCAGCGAGGTCAACCCGGAGCAGGCGCGCAACCTGGTCAAGGGCATCATCGCCAACCCGAACTGCACCACGATGGCCGCCATGCCGGTGCTCAAGCCGCTGCACGACATCGCCGGTCTGCGCCGCTTGATCGTCTCCAGCTACCAGGCGGTCTCCGGCAGCGGGCTGGCCGGTGTCGAAGAGTTGGCGAGCCAGGCCCGCGCGGTGATCGATGACGCCGAGAAGCTGACCCACGACGGCCGCGCCGTCGACTTTCCCGCGCCGAACAAATACGTCGCGCCGATCGCGTTCAACGTGCTTCCGCTGGCCGGTTCGCTGGTCGACGACGGCTCTGGCGAGACCGACGAGGACCAGAAGCTGCGCAACGAGAGCCGCAAGATCCTCGGCATCCCGGATCTCGCGGTGAGCGGCACCTGCGTGCGCGTGCCGGTCTTCACCGGCCACTCGCTCTCGGTGAACGCCGAATTCGCCGAGCCGCTCTCGGTCGAGCACGCCAAGGAGATCCTGGCCAAGGCTCCCGGCGTGAAGCTGGTCGACGTGCCTACCCCGCTCGCCGCGGCGGGCGTCGACGATTCGCTCGTCGGCCGCATCCGCCAGGACCCGGGCGTGCCGGACGGTCGCGGGCTCGCGCTGTTCATCTCCGGCGACAACCTGCGAAAGGGCGCTGCGCTCAACACCATTCAGATTGCCGAGGTACTGCTCAGCGACCGCTGAGACGTTTCTCGATCGAACGGGCCGTGGACTTTCCGCGGCCCGTTCGTCGTTTCCCGCATTCGCGCGAGCGCGCCCAGCGTGGATGATGCCGCCGGTGCTGTTGGCGGCTTCATGTCGCTGGTATCCGCGCTGTCCTGGTCGCCGATCGGGCGGCCTGCCGCCGGGAGGCGCTTCGGCGACGGATCAGCGGGCCCGCAGTCCGTCGAAGACGACGGCGAAGGTGCGTTCGCGCTGCGCTGGAGTAGCGGCGGTGCCGTGGGTGGCGAGGAAGGCGCCCTTGATGAGGCGCATCAGGTCCTCGACCTCGATGTCGGTGCGCACGCCGCCCGCCTCCTGCGCGCGGGTGAGCAGCGTGCCGATGGCCGAATTCAGTTCGTGCACCGGCCGGAGATATTCCGGGGCGTCCTGCCCGCCTACGGCATCGGCGAGATCACGCTTGACGCTGCCCTCCGCCACGAGCCGGGCCAGGAAGTCGAAGAACGCGGTCACCGGTTCCGCGGCGTCGGCCGATTCCCTGGCCAGCGCGATGATCCGGTCGACCCGATCCACGATCGCCGCCTCGAACAGCGCTTCCTTGGTGGGGAAGTGTCGGTAGACGGTGCCCGCGCCTACGCCGGCCCGCCGCGCGATCTCGTCCAGCGGCACCGAGAGTCCTTCCGCCGCGAACGCTTCCTGCGCGGCTGCCAGGACCCGCTCGCGGTTACGGCGAGCGTCGGCGCGCAGCGGTCGGCGCTCGGGTTCGGTCACGAGGACCGAGTCTACTGTTGACAAACGGGGCGTCCGTTCCGAAAAATAAGCGGGTCCTGCGTTCCGCTTATCTGGAGGTTTGTGATGGCTGCTGATTCGTCCGTGCGAAGCCCGCGCGAGTTGGTCGAGCGGTTGTTCGGTGAGCTACCGGCCCGTGACCCCGATGCGTTCGTCGCGCTGCTCGCGCCCGACGCGGTGTTCGAAATCCCGTTCGCGATCCCCGGCCACCCGACCCACTTGGAGGGCCGCGAAGCGATCCGCGAGCACCTGGCGCAACGATGGTCGGGCCTGTCCGGAATCGAAGTGCACGCGATCCACCCGCAGGTCTACGAGACCACCGATCCCGAAGTGCTGCTCGTGGAGAACGAGGTCGACATGACCATCCCTGGATCCGGCCGCGCCCGAAGGCGCACCTCCGTCAACGTCGTCCGGGTCCGCGACGGCCAAGTGGTGCTCTTCCGCGACTACATGGACACCGCCCGCTTCGCCCGCCTGGCCGCGGACTGAAAATGGCCTCGCTCGGCGCGGGGCGGGGCTGTTAGCCTGCGCCGATGGCGAATCCTCATCCTCACGTGTATCTCGGCGACCGGATCGTCGCGGCCGAAGCGGCCACGGTGGGCGTCGCATCGTCGGCGGTGTTGTACGGACTCAGCGTCTACACCGTGTTCCCGGTGCACGTGGATGGGGCAGCGCGTACGGCGTTTCGTTTGGACGACCATTTCCGTCGGCTCGAGGAGTCCTGCAAGATCATCGGGATCGATCGATTCGCGCAGGAGTGGGATTACGCGCGTTTCCGTGCGGCCGTCGTGGAGCTGATCGCCGCGAATGCTCCGCGTGAGGACGTTTTCGTGCGTGCGACGGTGCACGTGGTCGAGTCCATTCCTGGCACGCGGGTGCGGGGCTGCGCCATTCGGGTCAGCATCTTCGTCTACGACGCGGTGCCCATCGTGCCGCAGGACGGTATGCGCCTGAAATCCAGTCCGTGGCGGCGCATTCCGGACAACGCGATTCCCTCCCGCGCGAAAGTCAACGGCGCGTACGTGAACTCGGTGCTGGCCAAGCAGGACGCGATCGACAGCGGCTACGACGACTGTGTCTTCCTCGACGGCAACGGGCACGTCTGCGAACTCAGCGCGGCGAACATCTTCCTGGTCCGCAACGGCACGTTGATCACGCCCGACGTCTCCTGCGACATCCTCGACGGCATCAACCGCAGGACCGTTCTCACCTTGGCGGCGGAGGACGGCATCCCGGTGGTGGAACGCACCGTGGATCTCACCGAGTTGTACATCGCCGACGAAGTGTTCGTCACCGGCACGTCATCCGGTGCCGCGCCGGTCGTCGAGGTGGACGGCCGCCTGGTCGCCGAGGGCGTCCCCGGCCCGATCTCCCAGGCGCTGCGCAAACGCCACCATGCGGCATTGCGCACCGACGAGGTGCACGGCTGGGTCACGGATCTGTCCGCGACCAGGTAGCGGCTCGTTCAGCGGATGGCCGGGGTGCGCGGGTCGGGTCCCAGGCAGACCAGGATGGCGCAGCCCGGCGGGACGTCCGCGAACGGCGGATCCAGCGGGTGGCTCAGGCAAGCGAAGACGTTGCAGCCCGGATAGGCGGCGGGACCGAGGCCGAATACCGCGATCAGGATGTCCGTGTCGACGAAACGGCGTGGGTCCAGCCGCAGCGGCGGCTCGACGTACGGTCCCGGGTCGGGTACCGGCCGGTCGTAGAACGCGTCGAACACTTTGCGGAAGAACTCGTAGGGCAATTCCTGGGTGTTCTGCACGACTCCGGACACGCCCTGGCTGCTGACGTTCCCGAAGACGCCGGTCCACACCACGGTGAGGTCGAGGCTGGGTATCACGAAGACGTTCTGCATGCCGAGGCCGGCCATCGCGTACACGTCGTGGGGCAGGAAGTCGGCGATTTCGGCGCAACCGCCACCGAGCCAGAACAGGTAGCCGTAGCACGCGTTCGTGGGTGAGGGCGTGCGCGCCTTGCGCAGGTAGTCGCGGGAGACGATCTGCTGCGCTCCCCAGTGCCCGTCGTTGCTCACCAGGAGTCCGAGCTTCGCGAAATCGTTCGGCGGGATCATCAAGTGCGCGTAGCCGTAGGTGTGCCCGGATCGGTCCTGAGCCCAGTAATAGTCCCCGCGAGGAATTCCGAGCGGATCGAACAGTTCGCGCTGCGCGAAATCTTGCAGAGGTTCGCCGACGGCCAGCTCCAGCACGTAGGCCAAGAGATCGACATTGCGCTGGCTGTAGGTGAAGACGGTGCCCGGCGGGTTGTCCAGCGGCACGCCCAGCGCCTGCACCGCGCTGTCCGGGTCGACCGGGATCACGCCGGTGACGCCCTCGGTCAGCACGCCGACCCGCATGCCCGAGGTCTCGGTGAGCAGATTCTCGACGGTGATCGACCGGTGCTCCGCATCACCGAGCCCGGCGGGCAGATAGCGGTCGATGGGCGCGTGGAGATCGAGTTTTCCTTGGTCCCATCCGATTCCGGCGAGCAGCGAGATGACGCTCTTGGTCGCACTCCAGATATTCCACGCCACGTTGCCGGTCTGGTCGTTCGTCGGTCCCTCGCCGATGAGGCAGTTGTGCCGGAACACCTGCACATTGAAGCGGTTTCGGCCGTTCGCGAAGGTCAGCGCATCCCGCAGTTTCGCGGAATCCAAACCGACTTGTTCGGGTGCCGCCCGCTCTAGATCGCGCCCCGAGGTGACCGCGCACCGCACCTCGTCGCCGGTCGCGGCGGCCGCGCCTCCGGCGAAGACGTTGCCAGCCACCAGCGAAACCGCCGCGATTCCCGCCAGGAATCCACCGAAACGCCCCATGTGCAAAAGGCTAGCGCCCTTTGGCCTGTTCACGCGGTAAACAGGCGGGGAACTGGACATCTGATCTTCGCAACGAGACGCTGACGGGACAGGGGCGCTTGCCGCGTCGGTGCCGAACAGATGGGGCGCGGCACAAGCGGAGCCTGCCGAGCCGGGCGCGAGGAGCCGTTGTCGGTCGGATGGCTCGGTCGACTGCGTCGCGTCTCTCCGGTCGGCAAGCTATCGGTAGGGGACTGGCATATCGCGCCGTTCGCCATGGTTGGGCGACGACGGCCCGCTGTGCGGCCGTTTCGGCGGTGGTGCTCACCCGATGTCTACAGCGCAAGGCCAAGGGAGGTCGGTGGGCCAGTCGAGCGGCTCGGTGGACGGCCCGATCTTCAGCGGTAGCGCTTGCCCGACACATACAGCGCCGCGCCGACGAGGAGCGCGCCGAGCCCGGAGAGAACGGAGCCGAGGGGCAGCGCGAATCCGACGACGACGCACCCCACCGCGCCGACCACGGGAATCCACCGGGGCGGCCGATTCTCCTCGACGGTCAGTGTGGCGGCGGAGAGGTTGGCGATCAAGTAGTAGAAGAGCACCGTGAACGAGGAGAACCCGATGGCCGCGCGTACATCGAAGAGCGCGGCGACCACGGCGACGATCGCGCCGACCACCAGTTCGGCGCGGTGCGGCACCCCGAACCGCGGATGCACGGCGGCGAGCGCCCCCGGCAGATAGCGGTCCCGCGCCATGGCCAGCATCGTGCGGGATACGCCGAGGATCAGGGCGAGCAGCGATCCGGCCGCCGCGAGCACCGCGCCGATGCGCACCACCGGCGCGGCAGCGGGAACGCCCGCCGCGCTGACCATTCGCGCCAGCGGGTCGGCCGCCTCGGCCAGTCCGGCGGAGCCGAGCACGCTCAGCGTCGCGACCGCGACCAGCGTGTAGACCGCGAGCGCGAGTGCGAGCGCGATCATGATGGCGCGGGGGATGGTGCGTTGCGGTTCGCGCACCTCCTCACCGAGCGTGGCGATGCGCGCGTACCCCGCGAACGCGAAGAACAGCAGTCCCGCCGCCGTGAGCACGTCGCGCGGACCGACTCGGCCGGGCAAGGCGGTTGCCGCCGAATGCGATCCGAACAGCCCGATCACGACCACCACGGCGAGCACCGCGAGCACTACCGTTACGAGCACCCGAGTCGCGAACGCCGACTTCTGCACGCCCGTGTAATTGATCGCGGTGATCGCCACCACCGCGCCCACCGCCACGGCGTGCGCCTGCTCGGGCCAGGCATAGCTACCGACCGTCAGCGCCATCGCCGCACAAGAGGCCGTCTTCCCTACGACGAACCCCCACCCCGCGAGATATCCCCAGAACGGTCCGAGCCGCTCCCGCCCATACACATAGGTGCCGCCGGAAACGGGGTATCGCGCCGCCAGCCGCGCGGACGACGTCGCGTTGCAATACGCCAGCACCGCCGCCACCGCGAGCGCCACCAGCAACCAACTCCCAGCCGACGCGGCCGCAGGCGCGAGCGCCGCGAATATCCCCGCACCCACCATCGCCCCCAACCCGATGACCACCGAATCGGCAAGCCCGAGTCGTCGACGCAAAACCCCATCTCGCGACGCCATCACCGCATCCTCCCCCACCACCCCCGCCCTCGCAGCGCGACTCCGCGAGTGGGCACATGGCCGCGGCAGAACGCGAGAAGCCCGCACAACCATGTCCCACTCGTGGGGTGCAGACCGCTGGAAGCGACAGCGCCGCCAGGTCGGAATGACCTGGCGGCGCTGTGGGCTGGGACACCGTGCTGGTGTCTGTAACCGTCGACGCCCCACAAGCGCCTCTCGGCGGGTGGTCGCTCGAAGCGACAAAGGGTGCGGCCCGGGGCTGTCCGGACGCCGACGGTGGGTGTCGACGTCCCACAAGCGCCTCTCGGCGGGTGGTCGCTCGTAGCGACAAAGGGTGCGGCCCGGGGCTGTCCGGACGCCGACAGGGGGTTCAACCACGCACTCGCGGAAGCTATTCCGGGAGAATTTTGTGACGCTCGCCACTCGATGCGTCGATGTGGTGTGCCGCGCGGTGCGACCCGTTGTGGAGGAATTTTCTGGAGTGATTCCAATCGCTTTTCTTGACTGATTCCAGAAAGCGGCCAGAATCGAAGTATGCACACCAACGGCACTGCTCCCCGCGAGTGGTTGCGAGCAGCGGGTTTGCGGGTCACCGCCCCGCGGCTCGCGGTACTGGACGCGGTCGCGGCACGCCCGCATTCGGATGCCGACGCGGTAGCCGCCACCGTCCGGCAAAAGCTCGGCTCGGTATCCACTCAGGCTGTCTACGACGTGTTGCACGCTTGCGTGCGCGCCGGAATCCTGCGGCGGATCGAGCCCGCGGGTTCGTCCGCGCTGTACGAGACCCGCATCGGCGACAACCACCACCATCTGGTGTGCCGCAGCTGCGGTGCGGTCGTGGATATCGACTGCGCCGTGGGCCGAGCCCCATGCCTGGCCCCTTCGGACGCGCACGGATTCGTTGTCGATGAAGCCGAGGTCGTCTTCTGGGGACGGTGCCCGTCCTGCCGTTCCGAGTAGCGGTCCACACACCCGGGTCGGTCCCATCCCGGGAAACGATGTTCACCAGCCGAGGAGTCTCCTGTGACCGAACCGACAACCACGAACACCGGCATCCCGGTCGAAAGCGACGACGAATCGCTCACCGCGGGCGCGCAGGGCCCGATCCTGCTGCACGACCATTACCTCATCGAGAAGCTGGCCCAGTTCAACCGCGAACGGGTGCCGGAACGCATCGTGCACGCGAAGGGCTCGGGCGCATACGGTGAGCTGGTCGTGACCAACGACGTCAGCCGATACACCAAGGCGAAGCTGTTCCAGCCCGGTGCGCGCACCGAGTCGCTGGCGCGGTTCTCCACTGTGGCCGGTGAGCAGGGCAGCCCGGACACCTGGCGTGATCCGCGCGGATTCGCGGTGAAGTTCTACACCGAGGACGGCAACTACGACCTCGTCGGCAACAACACGCCGATCTTCTTCATCAAGGACCCGATCAAGTTCCCCGACTTCATCCGCTCGCAGAAGCGCCTGCCCGGTAACGGGCTTCGCGACCACAATATGCAGTGGGATTTCTGGACCCTGCGTCCGGAGACCGCGCACCAGGTGACCTGGTTGATGGGCGATCGCGGCATCCCGAAGAGCTACCGGCACATGAACGGCTACGGTTCGCACACGTACCAGTGGATCAACGCCGCTGGCGAGCGTTTCTGGGTCAAATACCACTTCAAGACCGACCAAGGCATCGAGTTCCTGACCCAGGCCGACGCCGACCGGATCGCGGGGGAGGACGCCGATTACCACCGCAAGGACCTGTGGGAGGCGATCGAGCGCGGCGACTTCCCGAGCTGGACGGTCTACGTGCAGGTCATGCCGGTCGCGGAGGCCGAGGGCTACCGGTTCAACCCGTTCGACCTGACCAAGGTGTGGTCGCACAAGGACTACCCCCTGATCGAGGTCGGCAAGTGGACGCTGAACCGCAACCCGCGCAACTACTTCGTCGACATCGAGCAGGCCGCGTTCGAGCCCTCGAATGTCGTTCCCGGCATCGGCTTCTCGCCGGACAAGATGCTGCTCGGCCGCGTCTTCGCCTACGCGGACGCGCACCGCTACCGCATCGGCACGAACTACGCGCAGCTGCCGCCGAACCAGGCAAGGGCGGCGGAGGTGAACTCCTATTCCAAGGAGGGCGCCATGCGGTACTACTACAACGAACCGAATGTGCCAGTGTACGCACCGAATTCGTTCGGTGGACCGCACGCCGACCCGGAAAAGTCTCAGGACGACGGCATCTGGGACTTCGATCCGGCCATCGTGCGAGCCGGTTACCTCCAGCATGCCGAGGACGGCGATTTCACCCAGGCGGGCATTCTCGTGCGCGAGGTACTCGATGACGCGCAGCGGAAGCGGTTGGTGGACAACATCGTCGGCCACGTACTCGGCGGTGTCCGGGAGCCGGTGCTGAGCCGGGTCTTCCAGTACTGGAAGAACGTGGACGCCGATCTCGGCAAGCGTGTCGAAGAGGGCGTGCGCGCGGGGCTCGACGGCTCGCAGAGCTGAGAAATCCGCATCGAAGGCAGGTGCGTGGCGTCGCGCACCTGCCTTCGGCGTGTCCGGCCGATCCTGTTTGCCCGGTGGGTGCTCGGATGTCAGAGTGAAGACATGTCTCGGCTGACACGCGACTACCGGGTGGCGCTGGCCGCCGCATTGGCGCTGCTGGCCGGTTGCGGTGCCGAAACCGATGCGACGCAGCCGATCACGACGAGCGTCGAGGCCGGTCCCGCCGCGAACGCGCGCGTGGCGGATCTGGAGGCTCGGTACGGGGCGCAGATCGGGCTGTTCGCGGTAGACACCGGCACCGGCAGGACGGTGACCCACCGCGCCGACGAGCGTTTCCCGTTCCTGTCCACCTTCAAGACGCTCGCGGCGGCCGCGGTGCTGCGAGCGCATCCGCTCGACACGGGATACTTCGATCAAGTGATCCGCTTCCACGAGGCTGATCTGGTCGACAACTCGCCGGTGACCAGCGCCGAACTGGCCGACGGGATGACGCTGGCGCGCGTGGCCGAGGCCGCGATCACCCGCAGCGACAACACCGCGGGCAACCTGTTGCTGCGTGAGATCGGCGGCCCGGCGGGGCTCACGGCGTTTCTTCGCACGCTCGGTGATCCGACCAGCAGGCTCGACCGCTGGGAGACCGAACTCAACACCGCGATCCCCGGTGACGAGCGCGACACCACCACTCCGGCCGCACTGGCCGCGGACTACCGCGTCTTGGCGTTGGGCGACGCGCTCGGCGCCCGGGAACGCGACCAGTTGGCCGTCTGGCTGAAGGCGAACACGACGGGTGGCAAGCGCATCCGGGCGGGGTTGCCCGCCGAGTGGGTCACCGGCGACAAGACGGGCACCGGCTCCTACGGTTCCGCCAACGACGTCGCGATCGTCTGGCCCGAAGGCGGGCGGGCGCCGATCGTGATCGCGATCATGAGCCGCAAACCGGCCGAGGACGCCGAGGTGAACAACGACCTGCTGGCGGAAGTGACGAAGGTGGCCGTAGACCGGCTCCGGTGACACTCGCCGGGTGTGTCGGCCGAAGCGGACGCCGATAGCGAGGCCGGGGACCGTGGCGGGGGCGGCACCCTCGGCTCGTCGAGGACGAACTCGGTGGCGTCCGGAGGACGAAGATTACGACGACTTGTAGTAGACCTGGCCGGATCGGGCGGCCAGGCTCCGGTCAGCTACAGCAGGCCCCACCAGTAGAGCAGGGTCGCCAGAATCCAGACCACCACGGTTTCCATCGTCGCTCCCAATCTTCTTGGCGCACTTATGACCATCATCCCGCGATCCGGGGCCGGGCGATAGGCGCTAGCGGGGTCACCGCTCGGTCAACCCGCTCATCTGCGATTTCGATCTTGCAAGGTGTTCTTAAGTGCGCGCCAAGCCCGCCCCTGCATTCTTTGTCTCGCGGGAGGGACATACCCAGCACCGCAGGTGCGAACCGAGGAACGACCTGTCTCGAGGGGTGACAGGTCGGAACTCGGGGGTGGTGTCCGCCGGGCCGGTCTACGAGGGGTGGCCGGCCCGGCGGACGCGGGACGCGGAGCGGTCGCTCGCGCTGGCTCTTCCTGGAGCTGACCGGCAACGAGACGGTGTTGCCGCTGCCGAAGGTAACCCACGAGTGTGCGGCGCCGGGCCCGACGCGAGGCAGGCGCGGCTGGGCTGGTCGTGAATGGTGACCGGCCGGCCGACCTGAAACCAGTTCTAGACAGATTGCTTAATTTGTCTTACGGTCGATACATGGCGGATGTTGCGTATCGGACGGCTCCGGTTTTCGAACTTCGTTCCGGTCCTACTTGGGCCTCGCCGTGGGAGATGTACGCGGCACTGCGTGAGCACGATCCGGTGCAGCACGTCGTACCGGCCGCGCGACCGGAGAACGACTACTGGGTGCTCACCCGGCACGAGCACGTCTACGCGGCGGCGCGGGACAGCGACACGTTCTCCTCCCGCGACGGGCTGACGGTGGAATACGGCGAACTCGACGAACTCGGCCTGACCGACAACCCTCCGCTGGTGATGCAGGACCCGCCGCAGCACACCGACTTCCGCAAACTGGTCGCTCGCGGATTCACCCCACGCCAGGTCGAGGAGGTGGAGCCGGTGGTCCGCCGCTTCGTGCGCGACCGGCTCGACGCCATCACGGCCCAGGGCGGCGGGGACATCGTCGAGCAATTGTTCAAGCCGCTGCCGAGCATGGTGGTGGCGTATTACCTCGGGGTGCCGGAACAGGACCGGGCGAGGTTCGACGGCTGGACCGATGCCGTCGTCGCGGGCAGCCTCGACCGGACGAACACCAAGGCGCAGGCGGCGTCGGCGGAGATGATGGGCTACTTCGCCGAGCTGATCGAACGCAGGCGCACCGACCCCGGCGACGACACCGTGTCCCTGCTGGTCCAGGCGGGAATGGCGGCCGAAGACACGGACGTGCGCGGGTTGATCCAGATCCTCGCCTACACCTGGACGATGGTCGCGGGCGGCAACGACACCACCACGGGCCTGCTCGGCGGCGCCGTGCAACTGCTGCAACAGCACCCGGACCAGCGCGCTGCGCTCGCCGCGGAACCCGATCGCATTCGCGTCGCGGTGGAGGAGTTCGCCCGGCTCACCGCACCGGTGCAAGGGTTGGCGCGGACCGCGACGCGCGATGTGGAACTGGCCGGGAAGACGGTGCCCGCGGGGCGGAAGGTGTTACTGGTGTTCGGGTCGGCCAACCGGGACGAGCGGGCGTTCGGCGCCGACGCCGCCGAGCTGGATATCGACCGGAATCCGCAGCGCATCCTCACCTTCGGGCACGGGCCGCATCACTGTCTCGGCGCGGCGGCCGCGCGGATGCAAGCCCGTGTCGCGCTCGAAGAGTTGCTCGATCGCTTCCCGGAGTACGTCGTCGACGTCGACGCGGTCGAGTACGCGAGCGGTCCGTACGTCCGCAGGCCGACTACTGTGCCGTTCCGGTGCGGGGCGTGACCACGGAAGACCTCGTTCGCGCCGGAAGGGACACGGCATGAGTGGCGATTGGCTGGCCGACGGTCGCGCCGAACTGGCCGGTGAGCGCATTCTCGACGCGGTGCGCGCGCTGTTCATCGACAAGGGCGTCAGCGGGGTCGGCATGGCCGAAGTCGCCGACGCCGCGGGCTGTTCCAGGGCGACGCTGTATCGCTACTTCGAGAATCGGCAGGCGCTCTACGTGGCATTCGCGGGCCGGGAGGCCCGGCAGCTGGTCGAGCGGGTCTGGCGGGACCGTGCGGAGTCCGCGAGCGCGGAGCCGGGGGAGCAACTGCTCGACACGTTGACCGCACTGTTGGCCGAGGTGCGCAAGACGCCGCATCTGGCGGTCTGGTTCGAACCGTCCAACGCGGGAATCGTGGCGCAGCTGGCCAATTCGCCGGGTGTGGTCGACGCGCTCGCCACGGATTTCGTCGCCGGATTCCGTCCTGGGTTGCCCCCGCTCGCGGCCGAGCGCGTCGGCCGGTGGGTGGTGCGCGCGATGGTGTCGTTGCTGACGCTGCCCGGCGCGGGAGAAGACGAGGAACGAGCGATGTTGCGCACCTTCGTGCTGCCGTTCCTGCTCGACGACCGGACCGTGATCGACTGACGCCGGTCGTCGACCGGAGCCCTACGGGACTCCGGTCGAAGCGCGGGCCACGGGTTCAGACGGTCGCTGCCGAGTAGTCGGGCAGGTCGTAGGTCTCGGTCTTGCTCAGCATCCGCATCATGACCGGTCGCATCGCCTTCGACATCATCAGTTTGCTGAGGGTGTGGCCCGCGCGGATACCGAAGCGCGACTTGGGCGTCATCGCGTTCAAGCCGCCCGGCTGCAACTGCTGGGCCGTCTTCACGAAGGGGCGCAGGACCTCCTCGTAGCGGGCCAGGCCCTGTCCGGGGTTGTCGGCGTGCGCGGCGAGTTCACCGGCGAGCACGTACGCGCCCACCAGTGCCATCGCGGTGCCCTGCCCGGTGAGCGGGGAACCGCAGTACCCGGCGTCGCCGAGCAGGACCACCCGGCCCTGGACCCAGCTCGGCATGTCGATGCGGGCCAGCTCGTCGAAGTAGAAGTCCGGCGCATCGGTCATCGCCGCCGCGATGCGAGCGGACTCCCAGCCGCCGCCGGCCAGGCGCTCGCGGATGAACTGCTGCTGTGCCGTGACGTCCCGGCGCAGCGCGGGATCCGCCGTCGCGCGGATCACGACGAGCGCTTTGCAGGTGGCCGGGTCGGCGTCGGGGCGCATGCCCAAGCCGGTGGCTCCGACCATCGAATGCATCGTGAACCAGTGCGGTTCCAGGTCTTCCGGTCGCGGCAGCGTGAAGAACGACATGTATCCGCCCAGGTACGTCGCGAACTGCTCCTCGGGGCCGAACACCATTCCGCGGGTAGCGGAGTGCAGCCCGTCCGCGCCGATCACGATGTCGAATCGCCCGGCCGCTCCGGAAGCGAAGGTCACGTCGACGCCCGCGTCGTCCTGCCGGATGTCGGTGATCCACTCGCCGTAGCGGTAGTCGACGCCGCCTTCGGCGTCGAGCAGGTCGAGCAGCACCTGGTTGAGGTCCCCGCGGGTGATCTCGATTTCGGCGACGGCGCCCTTGCCGTCGAAGAGTTCGGCGGGCATGCGGAGGATTTCGCGGCCCGCGTCGTCGACGTACTTCATGCCGCGCTCGTCGAGCTGATAATCGCGGATGCCGGGCATCATGCCCATCCGCTCGGCCACCTCGCGGCTGGGTCCGCGCAGGTCGACGGCCTGCCCGCCCGGTCGCGGCGCCGCGGCGCGCTCCACCACGGTGGCCCGGATGCCGGACCGGAGCAGTTGCAGCGCGACGGCATTGCCGCCGATGCCGCCGCCGGCGACGAGCACGCGGAGCTGGCTGCTTACGGACTTGGCGCTCATGACTTTCCTCGACTCCCATAGGGTTTGTCCAAATGTCTTAGACATATGTCTAACACAGCACTTGCACGAATGTCTAGTACAAATGTCTAAACGGCCCCGTATGAGAAAGGCCCATGGCGGCGAGGAGTTCTCGCGGCCATGGGCCACTGGTGGATCGCAGTAGCTAGGCGCGGTGTCGGAGGTATCCGCGCCAGCTCGCGTGGTGGGTGATGTCGGTTGCGGCGCTCGCGGCGTCGTAGGTACAGGCGAACCCGACGACGTCGCGGCCATCGGCGAGTTCGATGCTGGTCAGCGCCATGGGAGCCGGCAAATCGGCGAGGAAGCCACCCAGCCCCGCCGGGGAGACGCGGAACAGTTCCCCTTCGATCGGAGCGCCGCGGCCCGGTCCGTGTCGCACCAAGCCCGGCTTGGGCGGCGTGGTGTCCAGTGCGGTCAGGCGGTAGGCGTCGGTGGTCCGGATGTCGCCGAGGAAGCGGGCGCCCAGTTGCTCGAGCTGCCAGTGCAGCGGCTGCCCGCGCAGGTGCGCGCCGAAGACGGCCAGGTCGACACCGCGATCGACGAACAGCGGAGCGCTGTCGAGACCGACCAGACGGGCGGCGAGATCGACGGCCACCTGATCGGCGAAGGCGGGAGTGACCAGCATGACGCCGAACGGCGCGCCCTCGGCGGTAGGGGCGCCGGGGACGGCGACGGCGGCCATGTCCAGCAGGTTGCAGAAGTTGGTGTACGTGCCCATTCGCCGATTGATGCCGATCGGATCGGCCCGCACCGCCGCGATGCTCGGGTGCTCGGTGGTCGTCGGCAACAGCAGTGCGTCGAAGCCGTGCAGGAGTTCGGCGGCCGCCGCCTTGGCGCGGGCGAGGGTGTCGAGGTCGGCGGCGAACGCGGAACCGGTCTTGTGCCGCGCCGCGCCGATGATGGCGGCGACCGTGGGATCGGCGCCCGCGGGGGCGGTGTCCAGGAACGCGCCCACCGCGGCATAGCGTTCGGCGACGAGCGCGCCGTCGTAGAGCAACAGCGCGGCGTCGAGCAGGGCGGAGATGTCGATCTCCTCGGTCTTCGCACCGGTTTCGCCGACAGCGGCGACGGTGCGCGCGAACGCTTCCCGATATGGCTCGCTGAGCGCGGCAAGGTCCTCGGGGCGCGGCACGGCGATGCGCGGCGCGAGCGGGGCGGCCAACCGGACGTCGGCGGGCCAGCTTCGGCTGCGCGAGTCACGCGGCTCCGGGCCCGCCATCACCGCCGCCGCGGCCACCGCCGAGGCGAGGTCGGCGGCGAAGACCGTCACGGCGTCGTAGTCCGCGCAGGCAGGCACGGTCCCGTGCGCCGGGATCACGCCCAGCGTGGCTTTGATGCCGACGATCCCGTGCAGTGCGGCGGGCACGCGGCCGGATCCGGCGGTGTCGGTGCCGATTCCGATATCCGCGATGCCGAGCGCGACCGCCACCGCGGAACCGGAACTCGACCCGCCCGACACCAACTCCGGATCGAAAGCGTTGCGCACCGCGCCGTACGGGCTGCGCGTCCCGACCAGCCCGGTGGCGAACTGGTCCAGATTCGTCTTGCCCAGCACCAGCGCCCCGGCCGCGAGCAACCGCTCGATCGCCGCCGCGGTCACCTCCGGCTGGTAGGCGAACTCGGGGCAGGCCGCGGTGGTCGGCAGCCCCGCCACATCGATGTTGTCCTTCACCGCCACCAGGACTCCCGCCAGCGGCAAGGTCTCTCCGGCGGCGAGCCGTCGCGCGAGGGCGGCCGCTTCGGCGGCGACCTCGCGCTCCGGTCGCAGGGTGATCCACACCTCCGGCCGATCGACCTCGACGATCCGCCGATAGGCGGCCGCGACGCGTTCGACGGGGTCGGCTGCCGTGTTGCCTGGAACGGGCATTCAGTCGACTCCGATCACTACTAGGGGCGTGCCCGGCTCCACCTTGGCGCCGGGCGCGGTCAATACCTTCAGCACGGTGCCCGCGCTCGGGCTGTGCACAGGTAGTTCGAGCTTCATCGCCTCAAGGACGGCAACCGGCGCATCGGCCGTGACGCGCTGCCCCGGCTGGACTTCCACGCGCCACACATTGCCGATCATCGGCGCGGACACCACCGTCGCGTCGGCGGGCAGCCCGGCCAACGGGTCTTCGATCGGCGCGGCGACGGGCGCGACGGTGCCGCGTTCGAACTCACCCGCCGCCCGCCAGGCTTCCTTCTCCGCCTCGAACGCGGCGGCCTGCCTGGTCTCGAACTCGGCGATCGAATCGGCCTCCGTGCGCAGCAGCCGCAGATGGTCGGCGAGCGCGAAACTACCCTCACTGACCTCGGCGTCGAATCTGCCCGCCTCGGCCGCGGCACGGTGTTCGAGCAACTGCTCCGCGCCGACGGGTTCCCAGACGATGCGATCGAAGAACCGGAACAGCCAGGGCGTGCCCGGTTCGAACGGCGCGGACTGCCGGTAGCTGGACCAGATCGGCACGGTGCGGCCGATCAGCTGGTAACCGCCCGGTGATGCCATGCCGTAGACGCACAGGTACTTGCCGCCGATGCCGACCGCGTCGGAGGGAGTCCAGGTGCGCGCCGGATTGTACTTGGTGGTGACCAGGCGGTGCCGCGGATCGAGCGGAACCGCCAGCGGCGCACCGAGATACACGTCTCCGAGGCCGAGCACCAGATACTCGGCGTCGAAAACGGTGGCGCGCACATCGTCCACGCTGTCGAGCCCGTTGATGCGGCGGATGAACTCGATGTTCGACGGCAGCCAGGGCGCGGCGTCGCGCACGCCGCTGCGGTAGCGGTCGATCGCTTCGGCGATGGAGGGATCGTCGAACGACAGCGGCAGCCGGATGGTGCGGCTCGGCACCACCAGGTCGGTCGTGGCGGGCAGGTCGAGTTCGAGTTCGGCCAACGTCCCGAGCAACCGATGCTGCGGCAGCACCTCCGGGTCGAAGTGGACGTGCAGCGACCGGACGCCCGGAGTCACGTCGAGAATGCCGGGCAGCCGCACGGCCGCGAGAGCTTCGGCCAGTGCGTGCACCCGCATGCGCAGCCCCAGATCGAGGACCATCTCCCCGTATTCGACCAACACGTTGTCGTCCCCGCCGCGCAGATAGCGCACGCGCGGGCGGTCCTGCGACGCCTCGACACTGCCGAGTACGCCGCGATCACGCAGGGCGGCGCGGGTATCGGTGACCAGATCCGGCACGCGGCTGCCGTTGGACGCGCGCAACGCGGCCGCCTTGTCGTCGTCGACCGGCACGAACCGCACCGAGTCGCCGGGACGCAACTGGCCCATCCGCCAGCGATGCGCGGACACCACGGTGAGCGGACAGGCGAAGCCGCCGAGGCTCGGGCCGTCGGGACCGAGCAGGATGGGCGTGTCGCCGGAGACGTTCAACGCGCCCACGCTGTAGGGGTTGTCGTGCAGATTGGACGGGTGCAGCCCGGCCTCACCGCCGTCGGTGCGCGACCAGGCCGGTTTCGGGCCCTCCAGCCGGATGCCGGTGCGGTTGGCGTGGCTGCCGACCCGCCATGGGTGCGTGCAGAACTGGGTCATGTCGGCGTCGGTGAAGTACGCGGGCGATGTCTGCGGACCGACACCGACCGCGAGCTGCCACTCGTGGGTGAACTCGGGCCGGTCACCCGGCGGTACCGCGGCCGGCGCGCCGAGCGTGTCGGCGGGCGCCGGGGCGATTCCGAGCACGTCGCCGGTGGCCACCGCCTTACCGGTCACACCTCCGAATCCGCCGAGGGTGAAGGTGGACGCGCTGCCGTGATAGAGCGGCGCGTCGATGCCGCCGCGTACCGCCAGATAGGTGCGCAGGCCGGTGTCGGCCGGTGCGCCGATGTCCAGCACCGCGCCCGCGGCCACGGTGACCGGCTCCCACATGGCCACCGGGCGGCCGTCCACCGTCACCGGAGCCTGCGCACCGGTCACGCACACGACCGTGGTGTCGGAGAAGCGCAATTGCGGTCCCTGCAAGGTGCATTCGAGCGCGGGAACGCCGACCGGGTTGCCGACCGCTGTGTTGGCGAGGGTGAAGGAGAGGTCGTCCATCGGACCGGACGGCGGAATGCCGACCTCCCACAAGCCGATCCGGCCCGGATGGTCCTGCACCGTGGTCATCGTCCCGCCGCGCAGCACGTCGATGCGGCGGCCGACCGGGCGGATCTCGGCCAGCGTGGTCGTGGTGTGCTCGGTGCGCAGGACCCGGCCGTCGGCCGCGGCCTGGCGCAGTTGCGGCAGATTCGTCTGCACACCGTAGACGCGGGTCGCGCCGAGCGCGGTGCGCAGCGCGGCGAAGGCGTCGGCTCGGCTCTCGCCCGCGCTGATCACCTTGGCCAGCAGCGGGTCGTAATACGAACTGACCGCCGAACCGGTGCCGACCCACGTGTCGACCCGGACGTCGTCCGGGAAGTGCGCGGCCGTGACCAGGCCCGCGCTCGGACGGTAATCGTGGCCGGGATCTTCCGCGTAGACCCGCGCCTCCACCGCATGGCCGGTGATCGCCGGTCCGCTCTCGGGCTGCTCGTCCACCATCGCGGTGTCGCCGCCGGCCAGGCGCAGCATCCACTCGACCAAGTCGACGCCGGTGACCGCCTCGGTGACCGGGTGTTCGACCTGAAGGCGAGTGTTCATCTCCAGGAACGACGCGGCGCCGCTGTCGGTGTCGTAGACGAACTCCACCGTCCCGGCCGAGCGGTACCCGACCGAGCGGGCCAGTTCCCGCGACGCGGCGAGCAGGTGTTCGGACAATTCCGCGGTGAGTCCCGGCGCGGGCGCCTCCTCGATCACCTTCTGGTTGCGGCGTTGTAGCGAGCAGTCCCTGGTGCCGAGGCTGACAACGCGGCCGCTGCCGTCGCCGAACAGCTGCACCTCGACGTGCCTGGCGCGCGCGACGAAACGCTCCAGGAAGACGCCCGCCGAACCGAAGTTCGCCGCGGCGATGCGCTGCACCCGCTCGTAGGCCGCGCGCACCTTGTCCGGGCCGAAGCAGGCCTGCATACCGATGCCGCCACCGCCGCCGACCGCCTTCAGCATCACGGGGAAACCGATCCGCTCCGCTTCCGCCACCGCGTGTTCGGCCGATTCGAGCAGGTCACTGCCCGGGATGAGCGGCACGCCCACCGCGCGTGCGGCGGTGCGTGCGGTGTGCTTGTCACCGAAGACGCGCAGTTGCTGTGGGGTCGGTCCGACGAAGGCGATGCCCGCTTTCTCCACCTCGGCGGCGAAATCGGCATTTTCCGAGAGAAATCCGTAGCCGGGATGAATGGCTCCCGCTCCGGTCGCCAGTGCCGCCTCGACCACCGAATCGGCACGCAGGTAGGACTGCGCGGCCGGTCCCGGACCCAGGTGCACGGCGACATCGGCCATTTCGACGTGCGCGGCGCCGACATCGGCATCGGAGTACACGGCCACCGTCTTCAGCCCGAGTTCCCGGGCTGTGCGCATGATGCGGCATGCGATCTCGCCGCGATTGGCGACGAGTACCGTATCGAATTCCAGACTCACTACCGCTCCCTGCTATTCCGTAGCCAGCGACATCGCCGCGATCGCGCGGGTGACCCGCTCGAGCACGACGTCCAGCGATTCACCGATGTGCGTGTGCAGCAGCCGATACGCGAGCGAAAGGTCCTCCGCCAGAACGGCGTCCAGGATTCCGAGGTGCTCGGCGATGGTGGTCTCGATCCGGTTGTTGACCATGAAGTCGTACATGCGTACGTGCCGGATGCGGGAATTCACCGCTTTGAGCGCGCGCACCATCTCGGTGTTGCCCGCGGCGGTCAGCAGCGTGACGTGGAATTCCTCGTCACGCACCACGAAGCCGGGCTCCTGGGCCGGAGGGTCGGCGCGCAGTTCCAGCCAGGCGGCGCGCTCGGCCTCCAGCAGCGCCCGATCGTGCGTGACCGCGGGATTGGTCATCGCGCGCTGGAGACCGCCCAGCTCCAGCGTGATCCGCAGCTCGTACAGGTCGCGGATCAGCGGGATGCTCGGCCGGACCGGACTGAACCCGTATTCTTCGCGTTGGAGTAGTCCGTCCGAGCACAGGACGGTCAGCGCTTCGCGGATCGGCGTGCGCGAGATGCCGAAGCGGGTGGAGAGTTTCGGCTCGGTGAGACGTTCGCCGAACTTGATGTCCCCGTTCATGAGTTCGCTGCGCAGCTTCTCGTACACCACGTCGCGCAGGGGTTTGCCCGCCGCGTCGGCCAGTGTCGCTATCCGTGTCGACATGGCTGTATACGCTATTGACCTCGCGTTTCGATGGAGTGACCGTAAGTTATCGCCGCGTTAGCGTCTGCTCACCGCGCCGGTCGGAGCAATGTTCGGCCGCCGTCCGGGGTACTCGGAGCGAAACGAAATCCCGGGCAGCCCCGACAGTCTCATCGAGTCGGTTGTCCAACAGCGAAGCATCAAGGAGAAGGTATGAAGCGCAGCACGAAGATCGCCGGAGCCCTCGCCGCCGCGGCGATGGCGACCCTTGTGGCGGCCGGCAACGCCCAAGCCGATCCGGGCACGGTCTACTTCTCGGCGGGCAGCACGAACTGCGCGATCTTCGCGGACGGCTCCGTCGGATGTGATTTCGGCTATCCCCAGCACATGAGCTACTACGTCGGCGGCACCTACATCCCGGTACCGGTGACGGTGAACGAGATCGTGATCGACCAGGCCTGGCTGCCCGCGCATCCCACCTTCGACCCGGCCACGCCGTACACGCTGCCGGGTGGCAACCCCAGCATCAACGACGTGAAAACCGGCTCGGGCCAGTGGGGTCCGATCATCGAGCACGCCGGAGCGTCGTGCCAGGTCGGCTTCCACGGCAGCTTCACCTGCCAGGCACTGGGCCGGGGATTCAGTTCCTACGGCGGTACGGTCACCGCCTGAGCGTCCGGCCGGCGCGCTCGCTGACCGCGGGCGCGTCGGCCGCAACCGCGCCTGCTACCGGCCGCCCGTGCCGTCGAGCCGGATGATCTGTGCGTTCACCGTGCTCGCCGCGTTACCGGCCAGATAGGCGACTACCGCGCCCGGCTCGGTCGGCCGCATCGCGGCGAGGGCGGTCTCGAGTTCCGCGTTGTCGGTCGTCCCGGCGCCGTAGCTGACCGTATTGACGGTGATCCGCCGGGACCCGAAGTCCGGGGCCACCGCCTGGCCGAGCTGCTCGACCGCGCCGCGCACCGCTTCGTGCACCGCGCCGCCCGGGTCGGCGGGATCGCAGACGGTGATGACCCGGCCTTCGTCGGCCAAGTGCTGCAACGCCAGTTGCAGGCCGTGGAAGACGCCCTTCACCGTGGCCGCGAAATTGCTGTCGAACGCCTCCGAGCTGAGCTTCGGGAACGGCTCGGACTCCGGCACCGCCGCGGTGTTGACCAGCACGTGCCACCCGCCGCAATCCTCGAGCAGCGCCTGCACCAGCTCCTCGTATTCGTCGCGATCGGCGATATCCGCCGCGAGTGCCAGCGCCGCGCCGCCCGCCTCGGTGATCTCCTTGACGACGTCCGCGGCGGGCTCGGGGAAGTGCGGATGCTGCACCACGACCTGAGCGCCTTGCGTGGCAAGAGTTTTCGCGATCGACCTGCCGATTCCGGTGTAGGCCGCCGTGACCAGGGCGGTCTTCCCGGACAGCGGTCTGTCCGCGGGCACGCTGTCGACGGGCTTGCTCATCTGCCGACCTTTCGTCGATTGCGGGAATTCGGTTTCAGCGATGATATTCCCGCATGCGAGCGGACCAACCTACGAAGGGCCGCACAACGGAGAAGGCCCCCGACCGTGAACCGGTCAGGGGCCTTCCCGTCGTCTCAACCACGAGTCGGGGTGACAGGATTTGAACCTGCGACCTCTTCGTCCCGAACGAAGCGCGCTACCAAGCTGCGCCACACCCCGTGAAGCGAACCTGGAGTAGCTTACAACAGGGGTGCCCGAGACGTTAAACCGGCAGGTCAGTCACCCTGCGAGGGGGCGGATGCTGGTGAAGATCTTCTTGGCGGTCTCGGCGTCGAGCGCGTGCGGGACGCCCGTGTCGGCGGCGATCACCATGACGAAGTTGCCCTGATCGTTGGGGAACGCGGCGGTGTAGACGGAGTACGCCTTCGCGCAGCCGGGCTTGGCGTCGGAGACGGTGCCCTTGGTCTCCACGAACATGCCGTGCTGTGATCCGTCCAGCGACGCCAGCGGCATGGGCAGGCCGGGTGTGCCGCCCTGGGTCCCGGTGTAGGCGAGCGTGGCGGTCCTCGTGCCGAGTTCGGTGGCCGCCTTCCCCGGGTCCGATGTGTTCGAGCCGGTCAGGAAAGCTACGGTCCGGGTCGAGCCCGGGCAGTAGCCCTTGCCCTCGCTGGCCAAGCCCTTCCCCGCGACGGCATTCGGTGGCTCGCCGAAGCCGCCGATGGTGCCCTGCGGCGCCACCGTCCAGTCGGCGGGCACGTCGTAGGCGGCGCCGCTGTCGGGTGCTCGGACCACCTGATAGCCGGGGACGACCGGAGTCTTGTCGCCGGAACCTCGCGCGGTCGTCGTCGGGGCCGATCTGGTCGTGGTCCGGGCGGGCGCGCTCGCTGTGGTGGTGTTGAGCGCGTTCACCATCGATGGCGCGGTGCCCTCGGCGGGATCGTTCGTCTTCATGCGGGTGAGGACCACTGCACCGGCAACGAGACCGGCTACCAGCAGCACCGCCAGGCCAACCGACAGAAGGACCTTCCCTCGGCCGCTCCCGCTCGGACGGTTCGGTGGCGGCCCTCCGGCCTGTGGACCATAGCCCGGGTGATATCGGCCATCCGGTGCCGTGCCGTATTGCCCGGGCCCGCCGCCCGGTTGCCACTGTGGGGCCTGTGCCGGTTGGCCGAATCGATCGGCGCTCGGATAGCCGAGCAAGGTCGGTGCCGAATCGCCGGAGCCCGGCGCGGGACCCGGCCCCCCGCAGCCGAAGGGGTCGAGCGCGCCCAGCGGTTGACCGAGCATGGTCGGATCGTTGCGCCCGCCTGTACCGGGGCCGGGACCGCCCTGTGGCGGCCACTGCCCTGAGGGCGTCTGCCCGAGGGACGGGGCCTGCATGGTGGGATCGTTGTGGCCCGACGGTCCGGGTTGCGCGTGACCACCCGACGACGGAGCGAGCAAGGTCGGGTCGTCCTGCGTGCCCTGCGGCCGAGCCGGTGCGGGATCGCCCTGCCCGCCCGGCTGCCACTGGAGTGTGGGTGCGGGCTCTTGGTACGGCTGCCACTGCGTGGCCGGGTCGGGCTGCCACCACTGAGGCGTCGCGCCGTGCTCGGCTGGGCCCGAATGCGGCTGCCCCGGGATCAGGCCGGGCGACCGAGCGCCGCGCTGCCAAGGCGTGCCGGCGGGGCGTCCCGAGTCGTCGGTTCCGCCGGGATGCGCTCCGCTGTGCGGTGGTCGAGCGTCGTTACCGTCCGCCGAGGCGGGAACGGAACGTAATGGAGGGTAGGGCTGTTGCCGAGGAGTCGGCGGCCCGGCGGGCCGTCCCGGAGTCGTCGGGTCGCGCCGGTCGTCGAATCCACTCACAGTTGTCCCCTACCTGCCACACGTCTCGGCAGGGGACATTAGCGGGCGACGGCCTCCGATGCCGACACTCCCTGGCCCGTGTCGGCGCCCGGCCGCTTCGGCGGCGCGGCTACCAGCGTCAACAGGGTCGCCTCCGGGCGGCAGCAGAACCGGTACGGCGCCCACGGCGAGGTGCCGACACCCGCGGAGACGTGCAACTGGGTGTGCTCCCCCCACTTCGACGGACCCTTCACCCGGGACCGGTCGATCCCGCAGTTGGTGACCAGGGCGCCGTAGCCGGGCAGGCACAACTGGCCGCCATGGGTGTGCCCGGCGAGCACCAGGTCGTACCCGTCCTCGGCGAAACGGTCCAGCACTCGGGGCTCAGGGGAGTGGGTGAGGCCGAGCCGCAGGTCGGCCAAGGGATTCGGGGCCCCCGCGACAGTGTCGTACCGGTCGCGCTGCAAGTGCGGGTCGTCCACACCGGCGGTGGCGATGCGGATGCCTGCCACTTCGAGATCGCGGCGCACGTGCGTCAGATCGAGCCAACCGCGCTCGGTGAAAGCCGCACGCAGGTCTTTCCACGGCAGCGGAGCGCCGTAGGTGCGGCGGTGGTCCTTCTTGAAGTACTTCAGTGGGTTCTTCGCCACCGGCGCGAAGTAGTCGTTGCTGCCGAAAACGAAAAGGCCCGGGCGGGAAAGCAATCCGCCGAGGGCCTGAACTACCGCGGGCACCGACTTCTGATGCGAGAGGTTGTCGCCGGTGTTGATCACCAGGTCGGGCTCCAGCCGATCCAGCTCCCGTAGCCACTGCTGCTTGAGCTTCTGTCCCGGCATCATGTGCAGGTCACTGAGGTGGAGCACCCGCAGCGACGACGACCCCGGCGCCAGCACGGGCATGGTCGCCTCCCGTAGGACGAAGGCGTTGCGTTCGACCAGCGAGGCGTAGCCGATTCCGGCCACCGCGGCCCCGGCGGCTCCCAGCGCGGTCGTGCGTACAGCAGAGGTCGAGATCACGGGCATTTGCCCAGCATAGGTGACCTCGCTCAGGAGCGCCGAGTGTGTTTCCGCACAGGCGCCCGTTTTTCCGGCGGGAAATCGGGCCGCGCGGCAAATGTAGTGGGACCGCCGCGTCCCAGCGGCTACCGTGAGCGGCATGTCGGAACTCAAATCGCAGCTGCGGACGGATCTCACCGCCGCGATGAAAGCCAAGGACACGCTGCGCCTTTCCACGTTGCGGATGCTGCTGTCGGCGATTCAGAACGCCGAGGTCGCCGGCTCGGCGGCCCGTGAACTCACCGACGCCGAGGTCGTCTCCGTGCTGCAGAAGGAGTCGAAGAAGCGCAACGAATCCGCCGAGGTCTACACGCAGGCCGGGCGCGGCGAACTGGCGGCGAACGAGCGCGCCGAGGCGCAGATCATCGAGGAGTACCTGCCGACCCAGTTGACCGAGGCCGAGGTCGCCGATCTCGCCGACACCGCGATCGCGCAGGTCGCCGAGGAGATCGGGGAGCGTCCCGGCATGCGGCAGATGGGGCAGGTCATGAAGATCGCCACCGGGCTCGCCGCGGGCAAGGCCGACGGCTCGCGCATCTCGGCCGCGGTGAAAGCGCGGCTGTAGGACGGCGACGCGAAAGGGGCCGCGAACCGTGAGGTTCGCGGCCCCTTTCGCTTGCTCAGCGCGGGATCGGGATCGGGATGGGGATCGGTGGCAGCCGCGGCACGGGCAGCCCGGGGATGCCCGGCGGCGGTGCGGGCGGCCCCGGCGGCGGCGCCGCCCGGACGGTGCCGTCGCTGATGTACAGCGTGATCACCGAGCCGGGGATCGCCGACCCGTTGGGCGCGGTGCCCATGACGGTGCCCTTGGGCCGATCGCCCGCCCCGGTCACCGGCGACACCTGGAAGCCCGCGGCGACCAGCGCCGAGGTGGCCTCGCCCTGGGTCATGCCGACGACATCGGGCACCTGCGCGTTGTTCGCGCCGCGCACGTACTTGTTGTCCAACGGGGGCAACCCGGGCGGCGGGAACAGCGGTATCACCGGCTTGATCGCGTTGAACCAGGTGCGCGCGGGTTCGTTACCGCCGAACAGGTTGCCGTCGCCGCAATTGCGCAGCGGGAACGAGCAGATCTCACCCGGGGTCGGGCTGTCACCGTAGGCGTAGACCGCGGCGGCCAGAGCGTTCGTGAAACCGAGGAAGGCCGAGGAACGGTGGCTTTCGGTGGTACCGGTCTTGCCCGACATCGGGAAGTTCCAGCCCACCGACTGGGCCGCGCCCGCCGCCGTGCCGGAGATGTCGTCCTTGCTCATGGCGTTGGCCAGGGTGTTGGCCAGGCCCGGCTCGACGACCTGCTCACAGGCCTGCTGGGTCAGCGGTACCTGCTTGCCCTGACGGTCGACGACCTCCTTGATCGGGTTCGGCGGGCACCAGCGGCCGCCGGACCCCAGCGTCGCGGCGACGTTGGACAGCTCCAGCGGATTGATCGCGACCGGTCCCAGGGTGAACGAGCCGAGGTTCTGTTCCTTGATCATGTCGGCCAGGCTCTGGTTGCCGTGGCCGGAGGTGCCCGCTTCGGTGAACGAGCGCATGCCGAGCCGGACCGCCATGTCGACGGTCGGGGTGACGCCCACGGCCTGGATCAGCTTGACGAACGCGGTGTTCGGCGACGTCGCCAGCGCTTCGGTCACCGACATGGGCGACTTGTACTTGCCCGCGTTCTCGACGCAGTAGGTGGCGGCCGGGCACCCGCGTGCGCCGCCGTTACCCATCCCCTTGGCCTCGAACCGCCCTGGCACGTCGAGTTGGGCGTCGATGCCGAGACCCTTCTCCATGGCCGCGGCGGTGGTGAAGATCTTGAAGATCGAGCCCGCGCCGTCGCCGACCATCGAGTACGGCTGCGGCTGCACGGTCTCGTTCGCGTCCCGGTTCAGGCCGTAGGTGCGGCTGCTGGCCATCGCGATCACGGGGTGCGTGTCGTGCCCGGGGCCGACCACCGACATGACTTCCGCGATGTTGTCCAGGTTCGGGTTCGCCGCGTCGGTGACCGCTCGTTTCACCGAGTCCTGCACGGCCGGATCGAGGGTGGTCTTGATCAGGTAGCCGCCCTTCTCGATCTGTTCGCGGCTGATCCCGGCGTTGGCCAGGTACTCCAGCGCGTAGTCGCAGAAGAAGCCGCGGTCGTTGGCCGCGATGCAGCCGCGCGGCAGGCCCTTGGGTTCGGGCAGCACGCCCAGCGGCTTGGTCTTCGCCTCGCGGAACTCCTCGGCGCGGCTGGGAATGTTCTGGATCATGGTGTCCAGCACCGTGTTGCGCCTGGCCAGCACGCCGTCCGGGTTGGTGTAGGGGTTCAGTTTGGACGAACTCTGCACCATGCCGGCGAGCATCGCGGCCTGGGAGACGTTCAGTTCGGCCGCGTCCACGCCGAAATAGGTCTTCGCCGCGTCCTGGATGCCGTAGGACGAGTTCCCGAACGGGACGAGGTTGAGATACCTGGTGAGGATCTCGTCCTTGGTCAGCTGACGGTCCAGCGTCAGCGCCATCCGGATCTCCCGGATCTTGCGGGCCGGAGTGGTCTCGATGGCGGCGCGGCGCTCGGCGTCGGTCTTGGCGACCACCAGCAGCTGGAAGTTCTTCACATACTGCTGGTCCAGCGTCGAGGCGCCCTGCTGGACCTCGCCGCTGGCGGAGTTGGTGAGGAACGCGCGTAGCGTGCCCTGCCAGTCGACGCCCTCGTGCTCGGCGAAGCGGCGGTCCTCGATGGACACGATCGCCAGTTTCATGTCGTTGGAGATCCGGTCGCTGGGCACCTCGAAGCGGCGCTGCTCATACAGCCAGGCGATCGGATTGCCCGCCGCGTCGACCATGGTCGAGACCGCGGGCACCGTTCCCTCGACCAGCTCCGAGGAGACGTTGTCGACAGCGTCGGCGGCACGGTTGGAGACGAACCCGAAGCCGCCGGCGAGCGGGAACAACAACCCGGCGACGAGCACGGAGGCCAGCACGCAGCTACCGGCCAGCCGCGCGAGCGTATGTGTGATCGGCACGAATCAAGACTACGGGTTGCCATTCCGGCGTTCTTGGCGGCATTTGTCCGGAGCGCGGAACTGGTTGTTCACGAACCGGAATGGGCGTGTCGCGTGATCGTGCGCGGCGTGTCGCGGGAGGGCGCGAACGCAATCTGCCTGCCCGTCCAGTGCGCGCAGGGCTTTGCAGGGACGGACGTACCAAAAAATCTCGAGGTGGTCTTGCGCAAGCGCCATACCTTTACCTAGATTGAGAACCCAGTGTGATAGAGCTAACACTCAAAGTGGAATGTGGTGCACTTCGCAGCGGGGTTTGGGTGCTGCGCGGTGACAACGCGATTCTGGAGCGCCGTTGACCCGGTGTTCGGACTGCAAAGGGGCACACCAAATGCACATGACAACCCCCATCGCTCGATTGGACGTGGAGCAGGCCGAAGCAAGGATCGCCTGGGTAGCCCAGGCCCGATGCAAGGAAGTGGACCCCGATCAGTTGTTCGTCCGCGGCGCGGCGCAGCGCAAAGCGGCGACGATCTGCAGGCACTGTCCAGTGCTCATGCAGTGTGGTGCCGACGCGCTGGACAATCGCGTCGAGTTCGGTGTGTGGGGCGGCATGACGGAACGGCAGCGTCGCGCCCTGTTGAAGCAGCATCCGGAAGTGACCTCGTGGGCCGATTTCTTCCAGGCCCAGCGCCAGCATCAAGTGGCGATGTAGCCCCGGCGAAATCGAAACAGAGCCCGCGGAAGCGGGCTCAGTTTCGTTTCAGGACTGTTATTTCCGTTCGGAGCAATAGCGGATACGCCTAAGTATCAGGCGGTCGCGCGGGCCGTGCCGGTGAGCTGATCGCCGACGACGCGCAGCGCGTCGAGATCGGACACCTCGAACGGAAGCGCAGTGACCGACACGATCGGCACCCGCGGATGCGCGCCGGTGAAGCGGTGCAGCAAATGCTGTTCCCGCTTGTCGGTGGCGACCCGGCGGGCGTGCACCCGCAACACCGCCGCGGTGAGCGGATCGGAGTCCGCCACCTGGTCGGCGGCGGTGAGCGCGTGATCGGCCGACAGCGAGCTCAGCACGGGATGGGTGCGGTTGAGCACCAGACCCGCCAGCGGCATGCGCTCGGTGGAGAGGCGGTCGACGAAGAACGAGGCCTCGCGCAGCGCGTCCGGCTCCGGCGCCGCCACCACGAGGAAATGCGTGCCCGGCTTCGACAGCATCGCGAAGGTGCGCTCGGCCCGCTCCTGGAAGCCGCCGAACAACGACTCCAAGGATTGCAGGAAGTTCGACGCGTCCTTGAGCATCTGTCCTCCGACGACGGTCGACACACCGCGCACCGCCAGGCTCATCGCGCCGGTCACGAGCCGGGTCACGCCACGGCCGGGAGCCATGATCACCCGGATCATCCGGCCGTTGAGGAAGTTGCCCAGTCGCTTGGGGGCGTCCAGGAAGTCGAGGGCGTTGCGCGACGGCGGGGTGTCGACCACGATCAGGTCCCACTCGCCGCGATGGGCCAGTTGACCCAGCTTCTCCATCGCCATGTATTCCTGTGTGCCGCCGAAGGAGGAGGCGACCGTCTGATAGAAGGGGTTGGCGAAGATCTGCTCCGCTTTCTCTCCGCTGGTGTGCTCGAGCACCATGTCGTCGAACGTGCGACGCATGTTGAGCATCATCGCGTGCAGCTCGCCCTTGGCCTCCGGCCCCAGGGCCACCCGCTGCGGGTTGTTGCCGAGGTCGGCGACGCCCAGTGACTGCGCAAGCCTGCGCGCCGGGTCGATGGTGAGCACCACGACCTTGCGCCCCTCTTCGGCGGCGCGCAGGGCGATAGCGGCGGCGGTGGTCGTCTTGCCGACGCCGCCGGAACCGCAGCAGACCACCACGCGCGCGGACGGGTCGGCGATGATCCGCGAAATATTCAGCGGGGCAGCCGGGGGATGGGTCGGCATGCTCATCGGACTCCCTGTGCGGTGAGGTGTTCGGCTAGTTCGTACAGGCCGCCCAGGTCCATTCCGTCGGGCAGGGCGGGCAGGTAGAGCCGGGAGATGTCGACCTTCGCCAGTTCTTCGGCGCTGTCGTCCTGTGCTTGCAGAGTCGCGGAGTGCTCGATCGTTTCGGTGAGCAGCCCCTGGAAGTCGCTGTCGGGGAGGTTTATCCCCGCGGAGTCGAGGCCCGCGCGGACGGCGTCGGCGTCCAGGTGGCCCTGCGCGGCGCGGGCGCGCAGCTCGGGCGGGAGCTGGCCCTCGGTCGCCCGGTTCACGATGACGGTGCCGATGCGCAGGTCCGCGGCGGTGAGCTCGGCGACGGCGTCGGCGGTTTCCTGTACCGGCAGCGCCTCCAGCAGCGTGACCAGATGGATCATGGTCTGGTCGGAATGCAGCAACTGCGAGACGCCCTCGGCCTGCGAGGCGATCGGCCCGCCCTTGGCCACCTCGGCCATCGCCTTGGTGACGTCGAGGAAGCCTGCGATCCGGCCGGTGGGCGGTGCGTCGACCACGATCTCGTCGTAGACCCGCTTGCCGGACTTGTCCACGCGAACCGCGCACTCCTTGATCTTGCCGGTCAGGATGACGTCCCGCAGACCGGGCGCGATCGTGGTGACGAACTCGATGGCGCCCATCCTGCGCATCGCGCGGCCCGCGAAGCCGAGGTTGTAGAACATGTCCAGGTATTCGAGGAAGGCGTGCTCGATGTCCAGCGCCAGCGCGACCACCTCGCCGCCGCCGTCCGCGGTGGCGATGCGTGTCTCGGTCGGCGGCAGCGGCGGCAGATCGAACAGCTGCGCGATCGATTGTCTGCTCTCCACCTCCACCAACAGCACCCGGCGCCCGCCCGCGGCGAGCGCCAAGGCCAGCGCCCCGGCAACCGTCGACTTGCCCGTGCCTCCCTTGCCGGAGACGTAGTGCAAGCGGGCCTGTTCAGCGCGCTTCGGCCACCTTGCGCCCACTTCCGGCTCCTCCGAAAGCGGCACTGCTGTTGGTACTCCCACGATCGCGAGCCTATAACTGGTTCGCCGCCGCGGGGCACGGGCCGTACCAGACGGGCTGATCCAAAAGCGGTTCCCAGCCCTGCCCCCGCCACCGCAATAAGTTGCGGGCACACTCCGCGAGCCGCCGATAACCACACGAAATCAGTCGCCGAACCAGCAGATCTCCCCTCACCGACACAGGCGCCGGTAGCGGGCGATCGTGCCGACCCCACCGAGCCGGGTGAGACAGACCACTCATTCGCGGTACGCCCCGGACCGCCCGGCCGCCGTGCCCGCGCCGGGGTCGAAAAGCGCTCCGGCCAAGCAATAGAACCACCGCGAATCCGTGTTATGCGACTCCGCTCCCCATGCGCCAAGCGCACCGCAACCACAGGTTCGAGCGAAGCGAGACCGAGCCTGTCCGTAGTCGGCATACGTTCCGACTGCGCCGCGCCAGGTGAGACAGACCACTCATTCGCGGTGCGCCTCGGACCGCCCGGCCGCCGCGCCTGTGGCGAGGTCGAGTAATGCCCCCGCCAGTCCATAAAACCACTGCGAAACCCCGGGAGACCGCAACCCCGAATCCGGGGTGATTGCAACCGCGAACCGAGGTAGTGCGGCTCCACTCCCCACGCGCCCAGCGCACCGCAACCACGTCTTTCGAGCGAAGCGAGACCGAGCCTGTTCCGTTCGCGGCCCGGCTCGCGTTTGCGCGGCCGCCGCGTCCGCGACGAAGTCGCCAGCGGCGGTCGCGCAAACGCGAGCCACAAAGGGGCCGCGAACACGCAGCGCCGAAGGCGCTGCAAATCAGACACAGCTACGCTCTCGCACATGAGTGATACGACCTTGTGGGAGTACGCGACCGTGCCGCTGCTGACGCATGCGACGAAGCAGATTCTCGATCAGTGGGGCGCCGACGGCTGGGAGCTGGTCACCGTGCTGCCCGGCCCTACCGGTGAGCAGCACGTCGCCTATCTCAAGCGGCCCAAGTAGCGAAGGAGGGTGACGCAGTGACCCAGTGGGAGAAGAACCTCGCCGAGCTCGGAATCACCCTGCCCCCGGTCGTGGCACCGGTCGCGGCCTATATTCCCGCGATCCGCACCGGGTCGCTCGTCTATACCTCCGGTCAGCTGCCGTTCGTGAACGGCGAGCTGTCGGCGGTCGGCAAGGTCGGCGCGGAGGTTTCGGTGGAGGCGGCCAAGGAAGCGGCTCGGCTGTGCGCGCTCAACGCGCTGGCCGCGGTGCACGACCTGGTCGGGCTGGACGCGGTGGTGCGGATCGTCAAGGTGGTCGGATTCGTGGCTTCGGCACCCGGATTCGGCGATCAGCCGGTGGTGATCAACGGTGCGTCGGAGTTCCTCGGTCAGGTCTTCGGTGACGCGGGCAAGCACGCGCGCTCGGCCGTCGGCGTCTCCGAACTTCCCCGGAATACTCCGGTCGAAGTCGAACTGATCGCCGAGGTGCGCTAGACCGGAACTGTCGGCTCCGTTTCTATCCGAGGTTTTGCGATGACGTTGACACACCCCGCCTACGGGCAGCTCCGACAGGTCACCGAGACGGCGGCGGTGCTGCTCGCCGACAATCCGGGACAGATGACCCTGGAGGGAACCAACACCTGGATCCTGCGGGCGGCGGGCCGGTCGGACTGTGTGGTGGTGGACCCGGGTCCGAAGGACGAGTCGCACAGCGCCGCGATCGCCGAGGCCACCGGTGGCCGGGTCGCTCTCACCTTGATCACCCACCACCACCACGACCACACCGGCGGGATCGATCATCTGGTCGAACTGACCGGGACATCCGTGCGCGCCAAGGATTCCGGCTTTCTGCGCGGCTCGGCTGCCGCCTTCGCCGACGGCGAGGTGATCGAGGCCGCGGGCCTGCGGATCACCGTGCTGGAAACGCCGGGCCACACCGACGACTCGGTCAGTTTCGTCCTCGATGACGCGGTGCTGACCGGCGACACCATCCTCGGCGCCGGTACCACCGTGCTCGGGTCAGGCAGTGGTGCGCTGGCCGACTATCTGTCCTCGCTGGACCGGCTGCTGGAAGCGGGCAAGGGCAAGGCGTTGCTGCCCGCGCACGGCCCGGATCATCCTGATCTCGAACCGGTGGCCCGCTACTACATCGCCCATCGGCACGAGCGCCTCGGCCAGGTGCGGGAAGCGTTGCGGGTGCTCGGTTCGGATGCGGACGCGATGGCGGTCGTACGGCGCGTGTACGCCGATGTGGACGAGCGGCTGTGGCCCGCGGCGCGCAGTTCGGTGCAGGCGCAGCTGGACTACCTGCGCGTGCACGGCTGACAGGAACAACGGAACGCCGGGTTCAGTGGAGCGCTGAACCCGGCGTTCGTCGTTCGGGGCGTGTTACCGGGCGCGGCGGGCCAGGCGCTCGGAGTCGGAGATGAGCACGCTCTTGCCCTCCAGCCGCAGCCAGCCGCGATGCGCGAAGTCGGCGAGCGCCTTGTTCACGGTCTCGCGGGAGGCGCCGACCAGCTGGGCGATCTCCTCCTGGGTCAGGTCGTGGGTGACCCGCAGCGCGCCGGCTTCCTGCGTGCCGAAGCGCTGTGCGAGCTGCAACAGCGCCTTGGCGACGCGGCCGGGCACGTCGGTGAAGATCAGGTCGGCCAGGTTGTTGTTGGTCCGGCGCAGGCGGCGGGCGAGGACGCGGAGCAGTTGCTCGGCGATCTCGGGCCGCTGGTCGATCCAGGTCTTGAGGGCGTCGCGGTCCATCGTCACCGCGCGCACCTCGGTCACCGTGGTGGCGGTGGAAGTGCGCGGACCTGGGTCGAAGATGGACAGCTCGCCGAACATGTCGGACGGGCCCATGATGGTCAGCAGATTCTCGCGCCCATCGGGCGAACGGCGTCCGATCTTCACCTTGCCGGACGTGATGATGTACAGCCGGTCACCCGGCTCACCCTCGTTGAAGATGACATGACCGCGCGGGAAATCAACCGGCTGAAGTTGCTTGGCGAGGGCGGCCACCGCAGTGGGCTCGACGCCCTGGAAGATGCCTGCTCTGGCGAGGGCCTCGTCCACGAATGTGCTCCTTAGGGAAATGGCTCTGTACCGGACCGAAGCGACTCGGCCAACAGCGCAGTCTACGCGGCCTCACTACAGCGTAGTGACGGACACCACGTAACGAGTGGATTGCGCGACACTTGCGCCGCGTCAGCTGGCGCGGGCCACGTCCATCTCATCGCCGCGGGAGCGGCGCTTGCGCATCCGGGCGACGGCGGCGGGCAGACCGAGTTTGGTCAGCTCCTTCACCTCGGCGTTGCTTGCCTTGTCCAGGTACTGCTGAACCTCTTCGTCGGGTTCGAGAAGCTTGCGGAGCCGGTTCTCGACCCGCTCCATACCCAGTGCGAACAGCATCAGCACCACTGGGAAGAGCACCACAGCGAGTCCTTGCATGACGAGCAGTAAACACGGTCGAGGTCTCAGATGGAACACGGCAACTGAACTGGAAGGACAACGTTGTCTGCCGATTCCGTATGGTGGACGCGTGCGCGTCTCCCCCTCCACCGCCTCCGGGAACGGGCTTCCGCCCGGCTCCGAGCCCTCCGGAACGCCGCCGGTCGCCGCCGCGGCTCCGAATCGGAAAACCAGGGCACGACAGGCGGAAACCCGGCTCGGGCTGGTCCGCCGCGCGCGCCGGATGAACCGTGAACTGGCGACCGCCTTCCCCGACGCGCACTGCGAGCTGGATTTCACCACACCGCTGGAATTGGCGGTGGCGACAATACTTTCGGCACAATGCACCGACGAGCGCGTGAATCTCACCACGCCCGCGGTGTTCGCCCGTTACCCGGACGCGCGGGCCTACGCCGAGGCAAATCGCGCGGAGCTGGAGGAATACATCCGGCCGACCGGGTTCTACCGGAACAAGACCTCCTCCCTGATCGGACTCGGCCAAGCGCTGCTGGAACGTCACGACGGTGAATTGCCTCACACCCTGACCGAACTGGTCCAGCTCCCCGGCATCGGGCGCAAGACCGCCAACGTCATCCTCGGTAACGCGTTCGGGGTCCCCGGCATCACGGTCGACACCCATTTCGGTCGCCTGGTGCGCCGGTGGGGATGGACCGACGAGGAGGACCCGGTCAAAGTCGAGCACATCGTCGGCGCGCTGATCGAGCGCAAGGAATGGACGATGCTGTCGCACCGGGTGATCTTCCACGGACGGCGCGTCTGCCATTCCCGCAAGCCGGCGTGCGGTGCGTGCGTCCTGGTCAAAGACTGTCCGTCGTTCGGGATCGGGCCGACCGATCCGGAGGCCGCGGCCAAGTTGGTGAAGGGGCCGGAGCGGGAGCATCTGCTCGAGCTGGTGGGCCGGTGAGTTCTGAGCCCTCGGGCCGAAGGAGTGCGGGACATGCGTGGCGCTGGGCACTTGCCGGTCTGATCGTCGTGGTCGCGCTGGCGGTCGCGGTGTGGCCGCGCGGCGACGACCGGACCGAGGAGCAACACCAGGCTCCCGTTGCCTCCGGCGTCTCCGATGACCTGCGCGCCGCCGCCCATCTGCCCGACTGCCCGAGCGGCGCGGCCCCCGGCAACGGTCCGCTGGCCGGGATAACGCTGGGATGTCTGGCGGACGGCGAACCGGTCGACCTGGCCGCCGCGCTGGCGGGCAAGCCCGCCCTGCTGAATCTCTGGGCCTACTGGTGCGCACCGTGCGCCAGAGAGTTGCCGTATTTGCAGCAATACGCCCAACGCGCCGGAAACGCGATTACGGTGCTGACCGTGCACAGCGACCCTGATGAGGCCAAGGCACTGTCCCGTTTGCGCGGACTGGACGTGAGATTGCCCGGCGTGCTCGACGCCGACGCGCGAGTGCGCACGGTCGTCGGCGCCCCCTCGGTGCTGCCGATCTCGGTGCTTGTGCGTGCCGACGGCTCGATAGCCGACGTCGAGGTGCGCGCTTTCGACGGGGTGGATGACATCGCGAATACCGTCGCGGGCAAGCTCGGAGTGGCCGCATGACGATGCGGGTGGACGAATCAATGGTGGAGGTGACGGTGCGGGCGTGCACGCGGGTCGGTGGGCGAATGCGCGGGGGAGGTGCGCGATGACCATCGAAATGCCCCCCGGCATCCCGAACTGGCTGACCCGCTCGGCCGAACCGGCCCTCGACAGCGCCGACACCGCGACCAGGGCGCGTGCGCTGCGCCGCGCCATGACCGTGACCTCGAAGCCGCGTCAAGCGGCGGTGCTCGTGCTGTTCGGCGGCTCGCCGGAGCCCGACCCGGACGCCCCCGGCGGACTGCCCGCCGACGCGGAGGTGCTGCTCACCCAGCGCGCCTCCACCCTGCGTCAGCATCGCGGCCAGGTGGCCTTCCCCGGTGGCGCCGCGGACCCGGGCGATGCCGGGCCGATCGATACCGCGCTGCGGGAGGCGTGCGAGGAAACCGGCCTCGACCGTTCCGGCGTGGAACCGTTCGCGGTACAACCCAAGCTGTTCGTGCCGGTCTCTCGTTTCGACGTGACGCCGGTGCTCGCGTACTGGCGTACGCCGGGTGCGGTGCAGGTGGTCGACCGGAGCGAGACCGAGCGGGTCGTGCGCGTGCCGCTCGCGCAGCTGCTGGATCCGGCCAACCGCTTCCTGGTTCGCAGCCCCCTCGGTTATCAGAGCCCGGCGTTCCAGGTGGACGGGATGCTGGTCTGGGGCCTGACCGGCGGCATCCTCGCCGGGATCAGCAAGGCCGCGGGCTGGGATCGCGAGTGGGACCACGCGGACGTCCGTGATCTGCAGACCGCACTCGCCGCCGTGGGGATGACGTTATGAGTTCGTCGGCCTGGCTCGACATCGCCGTCGTGCTACTGGCCCTGCTCGCCGCTTCTTCGGGCTGGCGGCAGGGCGCGGTGGCCTCCGCGCTCGCCTTCCTCGGCGTGGTGCTCGGCGCGGTCGCGGGCATCCTGATCGCGCCGCACATCCTGGTGCACGTCGACGAGGGCCGCACCAGGGTGCTCACCGGCGTGCTGCTCATCGTGGTGCTGGTGATCGTCGGTGAAGTCGCGGGCATGGTGCTCGGGCGCGCGGCGCGCAGCGGCATGCGTCATCCGTTCACGCGCAGCGTGGACAGCGTGGTCGGCGCGGGGCTGCAGGCGGTCGCCGTGCTGGTCACCGCGTGGTTGCTGGCACTGCCGCTGGCCACCTCGTCACAGCCGGCCATCGCGACCGCGATCAACGGCTCGCGGGTGCTGGCCGACGTCAACGACGTCGCGCCGAACTGGCTGCGCAAGCTGCCCAACGAATTCTCCAAGCTGCTCAACACCTCCGGTCTGCCGGACGTGATCGGGCCGTTCGGGCGGGCGCCGATCGCCGCGGTGGAACCACCGGATCCGAGCGTGCTGGCCAGCCCGGTCGCCGCCTCGCTGCAGCAGAGCGTGCTGCGGATCCGCGGTGTCGCGCCGAGTTGCCAGCGGGCGCTGGAGGGCTCGGGCTTCGTGATCGCCCCGGAGCGCGTGATGACCAACGCTCACGTCGTCGCGGGCACGACGAGCGTCGACGTGGACACCGCCTACGGCTCGCTGCCCGCTTCGGTGGTGCTGTTCGACCCGTTCACCGACGTCGCGGTGCTCTCGGTACCCGGACTCACCGCTCCGGTCGTGCCGCAGGCGCCGTCGCCCGCGCGTACCGGCGACAGCGCCATCGTGCTCGGCTACCCGGGCGGTGGCCGGTACACCGCGAGCGCGGCCCGGATCCGCGAGACTCTGGATCTGACCGGCCCGAACATCTACCGCGACGGAACGGTGAAGCGTGAGGTGTACACCGTCCGCGGGCTCGTCCAAGCGGGCAATTCCGGTGGGCCGCTGGTGGATACCGAAGGGCAGGTGCTCGGGGTCGTCTTCGGCGCCGCGGTGACCGACAACGACACCGGTTATGTGCTGACGCTCAACGAAGTCCGCTCGGAACTCGAAGCTTCGCAGCGTTCCGATGGGCCGGTGGCCACGGGGGCCTGTGTGCTGAGCTGATCCGCGACGCGGGTCGGCCGTACCACCGGAACGGAGCCGTGGTATTCCGATGTCGCGGAACTCGTTCCGCTGCAGGGCTTGGTCGCGACGTGGGAAGGCGGAAGCGCGGGATCGGTGTGGGTACGCGCTTTCATCGAATCGAGACCCGGCCGCGAACCCGTGGCCGGGCCGGAACGTGAAGCGTTCAGCCGAGGAGTTTGACCAGTTCCTTCGTCACGGCGTCCGGGTTCTCCTGGTGGGCGAAGTGCCCGGCCGCCGGGATACCGGCCAGCCGCCGCTCCGGCGAGAGATGGAGGTCGCGGCGGAAGGTGCCCGGCAGTACGTACGGGTCCAGCTCGCCGCGCATGGCCAGGACGGGGATGCGGATGGGTTGGCGCATGGTCGCCATGAACCGGCGGCCGTCCGGACGCCACTGGCTGCGGAAGGCCCAGCGCTGGTACTCCAGTGCGCAATGCGCGGCGCCGGGGATCCGGATCGCCGACCGCATCCGCTGTGCGGTGTCGACGAATTCGGCGGTGTTCGCCCACCCCGCGCTGACCCGTTGGCGCAGCAGCCGTTCCACTTCGAAGCCGTCGGCGGTGGTCAACAAGTGCTCGCCGTACCGGGGGAGCTGGTAGCGAAGGAAGTTCGGCAGCCAGGCCGCGCGCTGGCGGCGGTTGCGCAGCACGGAGCTTTTCAACGCCGACGGATGCGGCGAGCCCACCAGCGCGATCGAGCGAACCAAGCGCGGATGCAGCACCGCCGTGGTCCAGCAGACCAGACCACCCTCGGCGTGCCCGGCGAGCGTCGCCTCGGTGTAGCCCAGCGCCCGGATCAGCCCGGCGACGTCACCGGCGAGCGTCCAGCCGTCGTAACCGCGCGGCGGCTTGTCGCTGTCGCCGTAGCCGCGCAGGTCGACGGCCACGGTGCGGTAGCCGAGCTCGGCCAGGCCGGTCAGTTGGTGCCGCCAGGACCACCAGAAGTCGCCGAAGCCGTGCAGCAACACGACCAGCGGTGCGTCGGACCGTTCGGGCGCCGCGTCCACGACGTGGAAGCGGATGCCGTTGGCGTGCACGTCCCTATGCGTCCACGGTCCGTCGTAACGGACGCTGGACGGATCCGGGAGCAAGTTCGCCGACACGCCGATCGAGCCTAGTAGCCGCCGTACCGGCTCGCGCACGCGCGCCTAGGAAGTCTGCTTCTCCAGGGCGAGGCGGTCCTCGTGCGCGGCCGCGCCCAAGCCGTGCGGCAGCACCGTGCGCGCCTGCTTGAGCGAATCGATCGTCTTCTCCGGCGCGCGCAGTTTCTTCACCCGCCGGTAGCCGAGGAACGCCAGTACCGCGGTGGCGACGACCATGAGCAGGAAGACGATCAGGAAGGCCGCCCAGCGCGCCAGCCACACGTCGAGCAGTTCGCCGAGGAAGAAGAAAAAGAAGAACGTGCTGAACAGCAGCACGGTGAGCGCGAGGATGAAGTAGACGCTGCCCTGCAGGCCCTTCTTGATCTCGCCGGTGACCTCGGCCTTGGCCAGTTCGACCTCGGCGCGGACCAGGGTCGACATCTGCTCGGCGGCGTCGCGTACCAGCGTCCCGAAACTGGCGTTGCCGAGCGGATCGGCATCCGTGAGGGGAATGGAGGTGACCGTACGACCGCGCTCCGCGTCGCTCCCGTTACCGCCGTGGTTGAAACTCACTTGGTCGACCCTTCTCCCTGTCCCGGCACTGCTTCAACTCCCGTTCGATCGGCGGTGCTCCCGGTGCCCTCCGTGGTCACGCAGGCTACCGCCTCCGGGCGGATCGCTCGCGCCGCCGTATTGTTCACGTTGTAGCGCACGGGCGTCCCGCCGAGCCTGGTGGACACGCCCACGCCGCAACAGTAGCGCCGAACCGGCGAGCGACGCCGCCATTGATGTCACCAACACAGCGGCCTTCGCCAACTCGACGGCCGACCCGTCCGCGACATCGGCGAGCGCGAGTTCCGCCACGAGAAGGCTAACCGTGAAGCCGATCGCGCCGAGCACCGAGAGGGCGAACATGTCCCGCCAGCCGAGTCCGCTGGGCCGCGTCGCGACGCCCAACCGGATTGCCACCCAGCTCATCCCGAAAATCCCGAGCGGTTTGCCCACCAGCAGGCCGAGAATCACGGCCAGCGCGAGCCGGTCGGTGAACAACTCACCGAAGACCGTGGGATTCAACGGGACTCCGGAGGCGAACAGGGCGAACAGCGGAACGCACAACCCGGCGGAGACCGGCTGGAAGATGTGCTCGAGCCGGGTGGCAGGCGCTTCGGATTCACCGGGATCCGCACGCACCCGGGTGAGCAGGCCGAGGGCGACACCCGCCAGGGTGGGATGGATGCCCGCCTCGTGCAGCGCGTACCAGGACACCAACGCCAGCGGCACGTAGAGCAACGGAGTGCGGATTCGCGCGCGTTGCCCCGATGCCCACCCGGCGAAGCATCCGGCGGCGACGAGCAGCCACAGCAGCGACACCGTCGTGGTGAACAGCACCGCGATCAGGACGATGGCCATCAGGTCGTCGACCACGGCCAGGCTGAGGAGGAAGACCCGCGCGCCCGTAGGGATGCGTGAACCGGTCAGCGCCAGGACGGCGAGCGCGAACGCGATGTCGGTGGCGACGGGGATGGCCCAGCCACGGTCCATGCCGGGGATCCCGAACCCGACCACCGCCGCGATCAGCGCGGGCGTCACCACGCCGCCGATCGCCGCGATGACCGGCAGCGTGGCGCATCTGCGGTCGGCGAGTTCGCCGACGACCAGTTCGCGTTTGAGCTCCAGGCCTGCGACGAAGAAGAACACCGCGAGCAGACCGTCCTCGGTCCACTCGGCCAGGGTCAGTTCCAGATGCAGCGGCGGTATCGCGACGACCGTCTCGGTGATCGTCAGATAACTGGCTCCCCACGGCGAGTTCACCCACAGCAACGCTCCGGCCGCCGCGATCAGGAGGAGTGCGCCGCCGAAGGTTTCCGTGCGGAGGTAGCGGGACAGTTCCGAGCGCACTCGCGTGATCACGGGAAACCTTTCGGCCGGTGGTCGGGCGGCGCGGACGCGGCACCCACCGGCGTCGGCTGAACGGGTGCGCGACCACTCGCCGACCAGACTTCCCGGCACACCTGACGCAATCTTAACGGGTGCGGCCGGTACCGGGTCCCGGCACCGGCCGCGCTCAGCGCTGTGTGATCAGCCCTTGCCCGCCCGGATCGCCTCGAAGACGCTCGGGTCGACGAGGGTGGAGGTGTCGCCGAGTTCGCGTCCTTCGGCGACGTCGCGCAGGAGTCGGCGCATGATTTTGCCGCTGCGGGTTTTGGGG
>NZ_JBEYVQ010000003.1:0-276771 GCF_040644075.1 Nocardia sp. NPDC047038
CGGCGGTGGTGACGGTGTCGTGCCACCACAGGTCGCGGCCTTCGGTCCAGGGGACTTCGATGCCGGTGCGGCGCACCACCAGCACATGCTCGACGCTGGATGGGGTGTCGCCGTGGGCGTAGAGGGCCTCGTCGACGGCTTCCTTCAGTGGGGCGGCTTTGCCGCGCCGCCACTGCCCGTCGGTGGTGATCACCAGGCGGGCTCGGGCGTCGTCGACGCGCTGGCGCAACGCGGCGGGGGAGAATCCGGCGAAGACGACGGAGTGGGTCAGCCCGAGGCGAGCGCAGGCCAGCATGGCGACGATGGCCTCGGGCACCATCGGCATGTAGATGGCCACCCGGTCGCCGGTCTCCAGGCCGAGTTCGGTGAGGTAGTTCGCGGCGCGGGAGACCTCGTCGAGCAGTTCGCGGTAGGTGATGGCGCGCGAGTCGCCGGGTTCGCCTTCCCAGTGGATGGCGACCTGGTCGCCGTGTCCGTCCAGGACGTGGCGGTCCACGCAGTTGTAGGCGACGTTGAGCTTTCCGCCGACGAACCATTTCGCCACCGGAGCCCCGCTCCAGTCCAGCACCTGGGTGAACGGTTCGTGCCAGTGCAGCCGCCCGGCCTGTTCGGCCCAGAACGCGTCGCGATCGGCCGCCGCCCGCTCGTAGAGTCCGGCGTCGGCGTTCGCCTGGGCGGCGAACTCCGCGTTCGGCGGATACGAGTCCCTGTGTTCGGCGCTGGTTTCGGTCATCTCGTCTCTTCTTTCCACGTAGCCTGAGCGCACGATTCGACGCAGCCGAGTTCGACAGTAATCAACTGTGACCCATGCCGCGTGCGGTGTGTCGATCGGGTTTCGCCCGCGTCACGCCGCCGCGCCTGCCTCCCGCGGCGAACGCGATGCTCCGGCCGCGCGGCCGTTTCCGCACGAAACTCGGGGTGTTTCGGCGATGTTGCCGGATCGGTAACAAGTACAACGAACTCGGATCAATCAGGTGACAGTGCCCGCGCCGGTGGTTACTCTGCCAACCACACAGGGGGATCGCGTCGGCATGCGCTGACGGGCCTCCTGCGGGTGCCGATCGGCTACCCCCTTCTCGCACCGGGAGGACGCGTTGAAATTCCACAGAGCGATGGCGCTGACCGCGGCGGTCGTACTGGCCACGAGCCTCGGGCTGTCCGCATGTTCCTCGGGCGACGGCGCCGATGCCGACATCGTCACGGTCAACGGTGGCGAGCCGCAGAATCCGCTGGTGCCTACCAACACCAACGAGAATATGGGCGGCCGCGTGGTCGACCGGCTGTTCGCGGGCCTGAAGTACTACGACGGGAGCGGCAAGGCGCACGACGAGATGGCGGAGTCGATCCAGACCACGGATCGGAAGAGCTACCGGGTGACCATCAAACCCGGCTGGAAGTTCACCGACGGCACCCCGGTGACGGCGAAGTCGTTCGTCGACGCGTGGAACTACGGCGCGCTCGGCACCAACGCCCAGTTGCAGAGCTATGTGTTCAGTCCCATCGTCGGTTTCGACGAGGTGTCTGCGGAAAAGCCTACGGCACAGACGATGTCGGGCTTGAAGGTGATCGACGACCGCACCTTCACCATCGAGCTGAAGGCACCCTCGATCGATTTCGAGACCGAACTCGGGTACGCGCCGTTCTATCCGCTGCCGGAGGCCGCGTTCAAGGACATGAAAGCGTTCGGAGAGAACCCGATCGGCAACGGCCCCTACAAGTTCGCCCGGTCCGGGGCGTGGGAGCACAACGTTAAGATCGATCTGGCGCCCAACCCGGACTACCCCGGCGGCCGCCCGGCCAAGAACAAAGGGCTGCGGTTCGTGATGTATCAGTCCTTCGACACCGCCTACGCGGATCTGCAAGCGGGCAATCTGGACGCGCTCGACACCGTGCCCGACAGCGCGCTCACCTCCTACGAACGGGATCTCGGTGACCGCGCGATCACCAAGCCGACCGCCCAGAACCAGCACATCGGCATCCAGTCCAACGTCGCGCACTTCGCCGGCCAGGAAGGGCTGTTGCGGCGTCGGGCGATCTCGATGGCGATCAACCGGGAACAGATCGCGCAGAACATCTTCCACGGCACCCGGATCCCGGCGCGCGACTTCACCGCGAGCACGCTGCCCGGCTTCGACCCGAACCTGCCCGGCTCGGAGGTGTTGAAGTACAACCCCGACGAGGCCAAGAAGGTCTGGGCACAGGCCGACGCGATCTCGCCGTGGTCGGGCCGCTACGAGATCGCCTACAACTCCGACGGCGGCCACCAGGCCTGGGTGGAGGCGGTGGCCAACAGCGTGAAGAACACCCTCGGCGTCGACGCCATCGGCGTGCCGTACCCGACCTTCAAGAACATCCGCGACGAAGTGAACGCGCGCACCATCAACAAGGCCTTCCGCTACGGCTGGCAGGGTGACTACCCGACCATGCTGCAGTTCCTCACTTCGCAGTACTACAGCTACTCCGACACCAACAACGTCGACTACAAGAACCCGGAATTCGACCGCCTGCTCGATGCCGCCTTGGCCGCGCCGAGCCAGGACGAGTCCTACAAGATCATCGCGCAGGCCCAGTCCCTGCTGATCAAGGACCTGGCCGACGTCCCGGTGTTCGACTATGTGGCCGCCGCGGGCCGCTCCGACCGGGTGCGCAAGGCCGAACTCGCCTGGAACGGACTGTTCGACTTCGAGAACATCGAGAAGTAGCCGCCGGCCGCCGGGCGTCCGGGTGACGCTCGGCGGTCCTGTTCAGGAGGCGAAATGGCCTGGTATGTCGGGCGGCGTCTGCTTCAGATGATCCCCGTGTTCCTCGGTGCGACCCTGCTCGTCTACGCACTGGTGTTCCTCGTCCCTGGCGACCCGATCCACGCGCTGGCGGGTGACAAACCCATGACGCCTGCGGTGGAGGCGCAACTGCGGGCGCGCTACCACCTCGACGAGCCGTTCCTCGTGCAGTACCTGTTGTATCTGAAGGGCATCGTCACGCTGGACTTCGGCACGGCCTTCTCCGGCAGGCCGGTGCGGGACGAACTCGCGCGTGCGTTCCCGATCACGATCAAGTTGGCCTTCATGGCGGTGCTGATCGAGTCGGTCTTCGGCGTGCTGTTCGGCCTGATCGCCGGACTGCGCAAAGGCAAGCTGTTCGACTCCGCGATGCTCGTGATCAGCCTGGTCGTGATCGCGGTCCCGGTCTTCGTGGTGGGCTTCCTCGCCCAATTCCTGCTCGGCGTGAAGTGGGGCATCGCGCCCGTGACGGTCTCCGGGAAGGCGACCGTCGGCGAACTGCTGGTGCCCGCGATCGTGCTCGGCTCGCTGTCGTTCGCCTACGTCCTGCGCTTGACCCGGAATTCGGTGGCGGAGAACATGTCCGCCGACTACGTGCGCACCGCGACCGCCAAAGGCCTGCGCAGGCCACGCGTGGTGACCGTGCACATCCTCCGCAACTCGATGATTCCGGTGGTCACGTTCGTCGGCGCGGATCTGGGCGCCCTGATGGGCGGTGCCATCGTCACCGAGGGCATCTTCAACATTCCCGGCGTGGGCGGCACGCTCTACCAGGCCATCACCAGGGGGGAGCCGCCGACCGTCGTCTCCTTCGTCACGGTGCTGATCGTCATCTTCCTGCTCACCAATCTGCTCGTGGACCTGCTCTACGCCGCACTCGACCCGAGGATCCGCTATGCCTGACCGCACCGAGGCCGCGAGTCCGCGCCGCGGCCAGGAGCATTTCGTCGCGCCGCCCGACGAGGTCGAGGTGCTCGCCACCGACGCCGTGCTGGATGCGGGCGCGCCGACCAGCATCTGGCGCGACGCGTGGCGGCAGCTGCGGCGCAACCCGATCTTCATCGTCGCGGCGGTGCTGATCGTGTTCGTGCTGATCGTGGTGATCTGGCCGGGGCTGTTCACCGATCAGGACCCGCGGTACTGCAACGGCGACTTCAGCATGGACCCGCGCGGCGCGGGGCACCCGTTCGGTTTCGACAAGCAGGGGTGCGACATCTACGCCCGCACCGTCTACGGAGCGCGGGCTTCCGTGCTCGCCGGAGTCGGCGCGACGCTGCTGTTCGTGCTGATCGGGGGAACGCTCGGCGCGCTGGCGGGCTTCTACGGCGGGCCGCTGGACTCGATCGTCTCGCGGGTCGCGGAGGTCTTCTACGCGATTCCGTTGATGCTGGCCGCCATCGTGATCATGCAGCTGCTGGACGCAAGGACGATCTGGACCGTGATCGTCATCCTCGCCTCGTTCACCTGGCCGCAGGCGGCGCGGATCGCCCGTAGCGCGGTGATCCAAGCGAAGAACAGTGATTACGTCACGGCCGCGAAAGCTTTGGGCGTCTCTCGACCGCAGACGCTTGTGCGCCACGTGTTGCCCAACGCGGCGGGACCGCTGATCGTGGTGACCACGCTGTGGCTGGGCGTCTTCATCGTCACCGAGGCGACGCTGTCCTATCTCGGTGTCGGTCTCCCGCGCACCGTGGTGTCCTGGGGCGCGGACATCGCCACGGGTCAGAAGGAGATCCGCACCTCCGCCATCCTGTTCTATCCGGCGACGGCGCTGGCGCTGACCGTGCTGAGCTTCATCATGCTGGGCGACGCCGTGCGCGACGCCCTCGATCCGAAGGCGAGGAAGCGATGAGCGAGGCCGACCGGCCGCTGCTGGAGATCACCGATCTGAACGTGAGCTTCACCGCCGACGGCAAGCCGGTGCCCGCGGTCCGGGACGTGAGCCTGTCGGTGTATCCGGGGCAGACCGTGGCCATCGTCGGGGAATCGGGCTCGGGAAAGTCGACCACCGCGCACGCGATCATCGACTTGCTGCCCGGCACGGGCCGGGTCACCTCCGGTTCGATCAGGTTCGACGGCAAGGAACTCACGGCGGCCTCGAAACGAGAGATCGTCGCGGTCCGCGGCAGCGGCATCGGCCTGGTCCCGCAGGACCCGATGTCGAATCTGAATCCGGTGTGGAAGATCGGTTTCCAGATCCGCGAGACGCTCGAAGCCAACGGCATCGCGAAGGGCAAGGCCGCCGAGAAGCGAGCGGTGGAACTGCTCGAGGAAGCGGGCATGCCCGACGCCGAACGCCGGGTGAACCAGTATCCGCACGAGTTCTCCGGCGGCATGCGCCAGCGTGCGTTGATCGCGATCGGCCTGTCCTGCCGACCGCAACTGCTCATCGCCGACGAGCCGACCTCGGCGCTCGACGTGACCGTACAGCGGCAGATCCTCGACCATCTCGAGCGGCTCACCGCCGAACTCGGCACCGCGGTGCTGCTGATCACCCATGACTTGGGTCTGGCGGCGGAGCGTGCCGAACACCTGGTGGTGATGTATCGCGGCCGTGTCGTGGAGTCCGGGCCCGCTTTGCGGATTCTGCGTGATCCGCAGCACCTGTACACCAAACGGCTGGTGAGTTCGGCGCCGTCGCTGGCCGCGCAGCGGCGGTCGGCGGTGCGGCGCCGGGCCGAGATCCACGCGCAAGCCGCGCAGGTGGCGGCAGCCGACACGGTGGTGCCGGACGACGTGCTGGTAGCCGAGCATCTGACGAAGACGTTTCACATTCGCGATCGCACGCCGTGGAAGTCGACCGAGTTCGTCGCGGTGGACGATGTGTCGTTCCGGCTGCGGCGCGGGTCGACCACGGCGATCGTCGGCGAATCCGGCTCGGGCAAGACCACGGTGGCGCAGATGGTCCTCGGACTGCTCGCGCCCACCTCCGGCGCCGTGACATTCGACGGCAAGGACGTGACCACCCTGGACCGTAAGGAATCCTTCGCCTTCCGCCGCCGGGTGCAGCCGATCTTCCAGGATCCCTACGGCTCGCTCGATCCGATGTACACGATCTACCGCACCATCGAGGAGCCGTTGCGCACCCACCGGATCGGTACCGCCGAGGAAAGGGAGGCGACCGTGCGGGAACTGCTCGACAAGGTCGCGCTGCCTGCCGGTGTGCTGCGGCGCTACCCCAACGAACTGTCCGGTGGGCAGCGTCAGCGCGTGGCGGTCGCGCGGGCACTCGCCCTCCGGCCCGAAGTGGTGGTGTGCGACGAGGCGGTGTCCGCGCTCGACGTGCTGGTGCAGGCCCAGATCCTCCGCCTGCTCAACGAGCTGCAAGCCGAGCTCGGGCTGGCGTATCTGTTCATCACCCACGATCTGGCCGTGGTGCGGCAGATCGCCGACGACGTGCTCGTCATGCAGCGCGGCAAGGTGGTCGAGGCGGCGACGACCGACGAGGTGTTCGACGATCCCCGGCAGGAGTACACGCGCAAACTGCTCGACGCGATACCGGGACGCGATCTGCTGGCCGGATAGCGAGCCGGGCGCGCGGATCGGTCCGCGCGAGCGCAAGTAGCCTCGTATGCCGTGACCGATCCGCTACAGCCCCTCGTCGATCTTCCCGGTGTCCGGGACGCGGCCGACCGTGCCCGCGACGCGCTCGCCGAGGTGCACCGGCACAAGGCGAACCGGCGTGGGTGGCCCACCACGGCGGCCGAGGCAGCGGTGCGTGCGGCCCGGTCCTCGGCGGCCATCGACGGCGGCAGCACGGACATTCCCGCCGACGGCCGGGTTGCGGACCCGATCCTGGCCGGCTCGCTGCGCGTCGGGCAGGCGTTGGACGGGGACGCGCTGCGGAATCTGGTGGGCACCTGGCAGCGTGCCCCGCTGCAGGCGCTGGCGCGGCTGCATCTGCTCGCCGCGGCCGATCTGATCCCGGAGCAAGAGGCGCTCGGCAGACCGCGCGGCGACTCGGGCGTCGCGCAGCGGCTGGATCTGCTGGCGCAGACGGTGCTCGGTTCGCGAGCGCCCGCGCCGGTGCTCGCCGCCGTAGTACACGGTGAGCTACTGGCGCTGCGGCCGTTCGGCACGGCCGATGGCGTAGTCGCGCGGGCGGCCTCCCGGCTGGTCGCGGTGTCGAGTGGGCTGGATCCGCACAGCCTCGGCGTACCGGAGGTGTTCTGGTTGCGCAGGCGTCAGGCGTATCTGGACGCGGCCGCGGGATTCGGAACCGGGGAGGCGGAGGCGGTCGGCGGCTGGGTGGTCCTCTGTTGCGGGGCGTTCGAGGACGGCGCGCGCGAGGCCACGTCGATCGCGGACTCGGCGGCGGGATAACCCCCGTACACGTCAAAGCGGGCGGCGTTGTCTCTCGACCTCACCGCCCGCTAGCACGGACTACCCGGTTACCAAGCGTGCTAGGTGGGTTGTGTTCTGCGGCCTCGGCGACAATCCGGACATCGGCCGGTTCATCCCCGCAACCTGTGCGAGGCCTTCGCCGTCGACTATCCGAATTTCGCAGGCCCACAACGCTTCTGCCCTTGTCGCGGCGCGCTCCGCGTGGGTGCCTGGTGCCCGTGCTGGGAAGAAGGGTCGGGAGACAGTGCCTTCTCTTCCGGTGCTGCCTTGGCCTTCCGTCCTTCCGTAGTTACCTTTCTACACCTGTGACTGCACTCACATCAAGGGATGCGAGAACATTGAACAATCGGCGTTTTTCTCGGCGTTTCGTGGTTAAATGCCTGGTCCGCAGCGCCATCGGTCAAGTTGGCTGAGTTAACGGCAAGCCGCTGGCGACCCAGATGGGACGGGCTGCTCGAGCGTCCGATCTCAGCGTCGGCGGCGCAGCATCCGGTAGCTGATCGCGCCGGCCACGACCGCGCTCAAGCCGACCGCCGCGGTGGCCGCGAGCGTCGTCGAGGACGGCGCTTGGAAGCGCGCCCACAGCGACACCGGGTTGGAGAAGGTCAGGATCGGCCAGCCCCGCGTGGTGGCCTCACGGCGCAGATTGCGATCCGGATTGACCGCAGTGGGGTGGCCCACCGCGCCGAGCAGCGGCAGGTCGGTGATCGAGTCGGAGTAGGCGTAGCAGCGGGACAGGTCGTACCCCTCGTCTGCGGCGAGTTTCTCGATGGCGGCGACCTTGCCCTCGCCGTAGCAGTAGAACTCGACCTCGCCGGTGTACTTTCCGTCCGCCACGACCATCTGGGTGGCGGCGGTATGTGAGGCGCCGAGCGCTTCGGCGATCGGGCCGACGATCTCCTCGCCGGAGGCCGAGACGATCACCACATCGTGCCCCCGGATCTTGTGGTCGGCGATCAAGTCGGCCGCCTCCGCGTAGATCAGCGGATCGACCAACTCGTGCAACGTCTCCGCCACAATGGATTTCACCTGCTCGACGTCCCAGCCCGCGCACATGCTGGTCAGGTGGGCGCGCATCCGTTCCATCTGATCGTGATCGGCTCCCGACAGCAGGAACAGGAAGTGGGCGTAACTGCTTTCCAGTACGGCGCGGCGGTTCAAAAGCCCCTGCGCGTAGAAGGGCTTGCTGAATACGAACGTGCTCGACTTCGCGATCACGGTCTTGTCCAGATCGAAGAAGGCCGCGACGCGTCCACCTGCAGTGGCTGACTTGTCCACCCGACCAGGATAGGCGGCGGTATGGTCTCCGCTCGGCCAGGCGTCAGGTGTGGTGCGGCTGCTGTGTCCCCGTGGTCGGTCCGACCGCGGGTTGTGGCAGCGCTCTCCGGCCACCGCGCCTGTTGTGTGGCCGTCCTGCCTTCGATCGGCCGCGGATGGGCGGCGGCTGCACCACGGCTGCCGCTGGTCGGCACGCGTGTTCCCCGCCGTGGCGCGGCTGCGGCCGGTGCGGCGATGAAGTTTGCCCCGCAGACGCCGAAGCCACGACGGCCACAAAGATGTCCGTCGGCAGACTTGCGTGGTGGCCGGGGCTTAGGTGTAGTATTGCTGGCACCTGGACATGGTCCAGGCGCGTTCAGCCCGACCCCCCGGGGCTGAACCCCGACGGCCCCAGCCTCCTCCCCCCCCGGCTGGGGCCGTCCTCTATTTCAGGGACAGTGCGGTACGACATCGGGTTCGGATAGCTGTCCACAACCCCGGAGTTGTCCACATTCGGCATATCGCCCCTTCTGTCCCTGCTCCCGTTCCGCGACGCTGACCTGCATGAACCTCGATGCATCGGAGCCGAGCGGGCCGGCGCCCGCTCTTGTGCTCATCGATGACGACCGTCTGCGCGACGAAGTCCGGCGTATCGCGGCGGCCGCCGAACGGCCACTCGATGAGCGGACGCGACTCGTCGGCCGACATGCCTGGACCGGCGCTCCACTGGTCATCCTGGACACCGATACCGCACGCGAAGCGGCCGCCGCGGGCTACCTGCGCCGCGCCGGCGTCGTGGTGGTAACCGATGGTGAGCCAGGTTTGCTCGACTGGCAGGCCGCCGCCGCGGTCGGCGCGGAGCGGGCTATCGCCTTGCCCGGCGCGGCGGTGGGGCTCATCGAGATGTTTGCTGAATACGGCGAGCAGCGTGCGGGTGACGGCGTGGTGCTCGCCGTCGTCGGCGCGGGCGGCGGGGCCGGCGCGTCCACCCTCGCCGTCGCGGTCGCGCTGCGCGCCGCCGCGGAGGGGTTCCGGCGCGAGACCTTGCTGGTCGATGGCGCACCCTTCGCGGGGGGTCTCGACCTGCTGCTCGGTGTCGAGAACGCGGCGGGCCTGCGCTGGCCCGACCTGGTGGTGGAGGACGGGCGCGTCTCAGCGACCGCGCTGCACGGCGCCCTACCCGTCGCGGCGCCCGGGCTCGCGGTGCTGTCCTGTGGGCGCTGCGGTGCGGGACGATTGCCACGTGAGCTCGGCGCGCCCGCGGTCCGCGCTGTCATCGAAGCAGGCCGTGTCGCAGGCGATTTCATAGTTTGCGATATTTCCGGTGAGCGCGGGCCGCATGCCGACCAGATGCTCGACTGCGCGGACCTCGTGGTTCTGGTCGTTCCGGCGCGGCTGCGTGCGGTCGCCGCCGCCGAAGCGGTGTCCGCCCATATCGCGCGGCGAAACCCGAACCAGGGCCTGATCGTTCGCGGTCCGGCGCCCGGCGGCCTGCGCGGAGCCGAGGTCGCCGAGGTGCTCGATCTCCCGCTGCTCGCCGCCGTTCGCGCCCAGCCCGGTCTCGCGCACCGGCTGGAGCGCGGCGGGATGTCGGTAGCCCGCCGCGGGCCGCTGCGCGATGCGGCCGACGCCGTCCTCGGCGTACTGAGTGCACCACCGGGACAACGGCGGTGAGGAGGGGGCGATGAGCGCGATACTGACCAGCGAGCTGCTGGACCGGGTGCGGGAGCGCCTGGCGGGCGAGACCGGCGACCCGGATCCGGCGCAGGTCGCCGCCGCGATCCGGGCCGAAGCGGGCGGGGTGCTCGGCGACACCGACCTGCTGCGGGCTCTGCGACTGCTGCAGACCGAACTCACCGGCGCGGGTGTACTCGAACCGCTGTTGCACGATCCGCGAGTGGCCGACGTCCTGGTGACCGGTCCGGACGCGGTGTGGATCGATCGCGGGCACGGTCTGGAGAAGACCTCGATCACCTTCTCCGACGAGGCCGCGGTCCGGCGGCTGGCGCAGCGCCTGGCACTGTCGGCGGGCCGCCGACTCGACGACGCACAACCATGGGTGGACGGTCGGCTGTCCGGAATCGCTGCGGCATCAGGGGATTCGTTCGGGGTCCGCTTGCACGCGGTCCTCGCGCCGGTCGCGCACGGCGGCACTTGTCTGTCGTTGCGGGTACTCCGTCCGGCCACCCAGGGGCTGTCCGCGCTCGCCGTGGCGGGCTCGGTGCCCGCCGACGCGAAACTCCTGCTGGAACGAATCATCCGGGCGAGGCTGGCGTTCCTGGTCGTCGGCGGCACCGGAGCCGGGAAGACGACGCTGCTGTCGGCCCTGCTCGCCACGGTGGGTCCGTCCGAGCGGATCGTCTGCGTCGAGGACGCGGCGGAGCTCGCGCCACCGCATCCCCACGTGGTCCGGCTGGTGGCCAGGACCGCGAATGTGGAAGGCGTCGGCGAGGTCACCGTCCGTGACCTGGTCCGTCAAGCGCTGCGCATGCGGCCGGACCGGATCGTGGTCGGCGAGGTCAGGGGCGCCGAGGTGGTCGACCTGCTGACCGCGTTGAACACCGGACACGACGGCGGGGCGGGCACCGTGCACGCCAACTCGCCGCAAGAAGTCCCCGCCCGGCTGGAAGCCCTCGCCGCTCTGGGCGGCATGGATCGAGCGGCCTTGCACAGTCAACTCGCCGCCGCGGTACAGGTCGTCCTGCACATGCACCGCCGATCCGACGGCTCGCGAGGGCTGCGCGAGGTCGGCCTCGTGCACCGCAACGGCGATGGGGGCGTGCGGATCACGCCCGCCTGGCATACCACGGGTGCGGCCCCCGCCGCCGCGGACCTGACCAGCCTGCTCGCCGAACGGCTCGACCGTTGAGCGGCGCGCTGTTGTGTCTCGCGCTGGCGTTGGTCCTGGTTCCGGCGCCTCGGTGGCAGCGCCGGTTCGGACAGCTGTTCACCGCACGCGTCGAGTACCGAATACCGGAGCGCGGCAGGCTGTTCCGCGTCTGTGCCTGCGTAGGCGTGGTGATCGTGCTCGCCGTCTTCGGTACGGGTGCTTTCCTCGCGGCAGGCCTGGTCGCCGGAACGGTCGGGCTACGGGCTCGCCGGGCGGTACGGGACCGGCGCGGGAAAGCCGAGCAAGGGTACCTACTCGATGCCTTGGAGGCTGTGATCGCGGAATTGCGAGTGGGGGCGCATCCGAGCGCCGCCGCCGAGGCCGCCGCACGTGAGGTGTGGGGCGAGTCGTCCCGCGCGTTCACCGTTGGCGCCGCCCGCAGCCGACTCGGTGGCTCGGCGGCCGAGGGTCTGCGCCGGCCGGATTCCCCGATCGCCGCGGAACTCGCCCGGGTCGCCGGGGCGTGGCAGGTGGCCGAGCAGCACGGCTTGGCACTGGCGGAGTTGCTGTCCGCGGCCCGAACGGATCTCGCGGGACGCATCCGATTCCACGGCCGCACCACCGCCGCGCTGGCCGGCGCACGGGCCACCGCCGGTGTCCTGGCGTGTTTGCCGCTCCTCGGCATCGCCCTCGGCCAAATGATGGGCGCCGCGCCGCTGCACGTCCTGTTCGCCTCGTCCGCGGGGGCGGTGCTGTTGCCGGTAGGCGCGGGCCTGGCCTGCGCGGGCCTGCTGTGGACCGATGCCATCACCCGAAAGGTGCTGATATGAAGTCTTCTTCGATGGCTGGTCGCGGCCGGCCAAAGCAGTTGTCGAACTCGAAGCCGGTTGCGATCGGCGGGGAGAGGCGGTTTGCGCGCACGCCGGTTCCAAGGGTCGTGTGTGCCGTAGTCGCAGGCGGTGCGGCCCTGCGAAGCCGCCGCCCGGTCGGCGATCCAATCGGACTGCAGCGCACGGCGGATGCACACCACCTCGACGGCGCGTTCAACCCTGACTACCCGCAGACCGGCCGAAGCTACGGTCGCGCTGCTGAGCGACGACGGGTCAGCCTCATCGGTCCGCTCTTCGGCGACGGCACGCAGGTGACGCGTGGTGTGCCGTCGCATGGCCCGACTGTGGGCCGTGCACGAGGTCATCGCACAACAGGATCGCTCAGGAAGGCTGCTGATGGCGTTCACTTCTGGTGCGGCACTGCCGTTGCTGCTGATGGCGGCCGCACTCGCATCGCTGCCGGGACGAGTGGCCGTGAGCAGGCGGTTGCATGCCCTCGGCCGGACGCGCAACGCACCGGCCGAGACGTCGCGCCGGGTGAACCGGGAGACCGATCCGCTGGCTGTCGCCTCGGTGCTCGACCTGCTGGCCGCCTGCCTGCGTGCTGGGCTTCCCATGGCAGGGGCGGCGCGCGCCGTGGCGCAGGAGGCGCCGGAACCACTCGGCGAAGCACTGCGACGGGCGGCGGACCTGCTCGCGCTCGGTGCCGACGCGGCCACGGCCTGGCACCAAGTGGCGCGGGATGCGAAGGGGCGCCCAGGAGCCGACGAGATCGAGTCGCTGGCCCGGATGGCGCGCCGTTCGGCGCGGTCCGGATCGTCGCTGGCGGCAGCGGTCATGGAACTGGCCGAGCAGCGCAGGGCCGCGGTGGAAGACATCGCGGCCGCGAAGGCGGAACGCGCGGGCGTCCTGATCGGCGGCCCCTTGGGGCTGTGCTTCCTCCCGGCCTTCGTCTGCCTCGGCATAGTGCCGGTGGTCATCGGCTTGGCGAGCCGAGTCCTAGGCGGTGGGCTGCTGTAACTCCGCACCGGGCAGTGGCCACGCCGCCCATGGTGTCCGCACGGAAGCGTTCACGCCGGGTTTTTGCGCAGGTTCGGCGGACCGTGACCGGGCGGCCCGCGCTCGCGGACCCGCCTGGAATCGCATCGGGAGAACAGCGGACGGCCGGGCCCACGTCGTTCACGAGAGCGCGTCAGGTGGGTCGCTCGGAGCCCCCGCACCGTCGCTGCCGCCACCGGTCGGGAAGGCCGTCGCGGGGCTGGTCGGTCCGCCTATGGCCCGGCAGCTCGGCGGTGTGCCACGCACTCGGCGCTTCGGTGGCTGCTTTGCGTGCTGAGCCGTATCCAGCGTTCGGTCGCTCATGGAACCCGTCGCTGCCGCTGATCGGCACCCGTCGGCGGTTCGTCGTGGACCGAAGCGAAAGCGACCGTGCTCGGCTGGCAGCCTCGCGCACTGCATCGGAGGAAGCGTGCTCGTGCGGACCGGCCGCACGGGCCGGAAAGGAGGAATCGGGTGCGTATCCAGGGGGTTGTGAGGTCCGTGGGCTGCAGGGTGCGGGCTGTATATATAAGCCTGCGTGCGCGGGCGCTGCGGGCGATGGTCGCGGAGGACGGCATGAGCACAGCGGAGTACGCGATCGGCACGATCGCGGCGGCGGCCTTCGGCGCCGTGCTGTACGGGGTGGTGACGGGCGACAGCATCGTGAACGCGCTGACGAAGATCATCGACCGGGCACTGAACACATCGGTGTAGCTGTCGCCGCACCGTGGCTCGCCGACGATCGGGGAGGGGTGACGATCGAAGCCGCGCTCGCCCTGACCTCGGTCGTCGCTACCGTCGTGCTCTGTCTCGGGGCCCTGCTGGCGGCATCGACCCAGGTCCGCTGTGTCGATGCCGCCGGCGAGGCCGCCCGCCTCGCCGCGCGGGGCGATCACGCGAACGCCCGCCCGGCGGCGGAGCGCATCGCCCCGCCGTCGGCCGACATCGCACTCCGCACCGAGGGCACTCGTGTGATCGCCGTGGTTTCCGCGCGGACCCCACTTCTGCCGCTGCTCACCCTCCGCGCGGAGGCGGTCGCGACCCTCGAGCCCGGAGCCACCGAATGAAGGCGGTGCCGATGGTGGTCTGGCTTCTCGCGGGCGGCGGTGCCCGTCACGGTCGGATTCCGGTTCGCGACGCTGCCCGGAGCGAGACGTGACAGGGAACGGTGAGCGGGTTTCGATCAGCGAGCGCAGCCCGCGGCGTGTCCCTCGCATGCTGCGGGTTCGGGTGAGTGACGAACAGGGGTTGGCCACCGTGTTCGCTTGCTTGGCGCTCGTGGCCCTCATCGCGGTGACGCTATTGATCGCGCAGGTGGGGGCCGTGGTGGTGGCGCGGCATCGGGCGCAGGCGGCCGCCGATTCGGCGGCACTGACCGCGGCGGGAGCCTTGGTCGATGGCGTCGACGTCGCATGTGCTGAGGCGGACCAGGTGGCACGGCGGATGGGTGCGCGAATCCGTGTTTGCGAGGCGGTGGAGTGGGACGCCACGGTGGCTGTGGAAAGGAATGTACCAATAGGTCTGTACGGCGATCGGATCGTTCGGGCGAGCGCACGGGCCGGACCGGTTGAAGAGTGATGGAGTTCGATACACAGTCGGCCCCGCGTCGCTTCCAGTGGCGGAAATCGGAAACTTAACTGGCGGGTTTAAAAGCGGACTCAGGGAAATGCCCGCGCGGACCCGGGATATCTAAAAGGGAGGAATGCGCATGTCCACAAACGATGAAGTGGCAATAGTCTAGTTAACATGAATCTAATCCTCTTTATTCGACCGGGGTGAAGCGGCGGCATTCCACTGGGAGGTCTCCCAGCCCTCCCAGCGTGTGCGCTGGCAAGGTCGACAATTGGTCACGTGTCCGGCTCTACGCCGTCACGAATCGAGCGGCGCGTCCGCACCAGCGGACAGTTCGGCGAGTACGGCGGTGAGCAGGCGCGCCGCTGCCGCCTTGTCCAGTGGGTGGTTCCCGTTGCCGCACCTGGGTGATTGGACGCAGGAGGGGCAGCCCGCCACGCAGCCGCACGACTCGATGGCCGACAAGGTCGCCGTAAGCCACTGGCGCAGTTGGGCGAACCCGCGCTCGGCGAATCCCGCCCCGCCGGCTTGGCCGTCGTAGACGAAGACGGTGGGCAGTCCGGTATCCGGGTGCTCGGCGGTGGAGACACCGCCGATGTCCCACCGGTCGCAGGTCGCCACCAGGGGCAACAGCCCGATCGCCGCGTGCTCGGCCGCGTGCAGCGCCCCGGGGACGTCCTGGGGCGCGATCCCCGCCAGCGCCAGCAATTCCGGTGTCACCGTGTACATGACCGCCCTGGTCGGCAGTGTCTGCGGCGGCAGGTCGAGTTCCACCAGGTCGAGCACTTCGCCGGTGAGCAGCGTGCGCAGATAGCCGATCACCTGGCTGGTGACCCGCACCCGGGCCAGGCCGGCCGTCACGTGACCGTGGGCGCGGTGCTCGGTCACCGCGTCGATCACGATCGAGGTCACCTGGCGCGCACTGGTGGTCCACCCGGGCTCGGCGGTGTGCACGAAGGCCACGCCGTCAACGAGATCCAGCTCGTCGACGACATAGGTCTCGCCCTGGTGCAGGTGCACGGCGCCCGGGTGCAGCGTCGCCCTGGCCCGCCCCGCATCGGCGGTGCCGAGCAGCCTGCCGGTCTCGCCGTCCACGATGGCCACCGGTGCGCCGATTCCGCCCCGGACGTCCACCGCGTCGTGCGGCTGCGTCTCCGCGGTCACGTACCAGCGCGCGCGATCTCCCGTTCCACGCCGCCTGATCAGTCCTTTCACGGTCAGCTCGGCCAGTACTTCACGGGCGCCCAGTTCGTCCACCTCGGCGTCGGTGAGCGGCAACTCGAGCGCGGCGCACAGTAGTTGCGGACCCAGCACATAGGGGTTGCGCGGGTCGGTGATGGTGGCCTCGATGGGCTTTCCGAGCAGCGCTTCGGGGTGATGGACCAGGTAGGTGTCCAATGGATCGTCCCGCGCCACGAGCAGCACCAGTGACCCTTGGGTGCGCCGTCCCGCCCGCCCGGCCTGCTGCCAGAACGACGCGACCGTTCCGGGAAAACCCGAGATGACCACGGCATCCAGTCCCGCGATGTCGACGCCGAGTTCCAGTGCGCTGGTCGTCGCGGCGCCGAGCAGCGATCCGTCCGACAAAGCGGCTTCCAGCTCACGCCGATCCTCCGCGAGATAACCCGCCCGGTAGGACGCCACGCGTGCGGCGAGGTCCGGATCGACCTCGCCCAAGAGCCTTTTGGCATCCATCGCGGTCAGCTCCGCGGCGCGGCGGGAGCGCACGAAGGTCAAGGTCCGCGCGCCTTCGGCCACCAGATCCGCCATGATCCGCGCCGCCTCCGCGGTGGCGGACCTGCGCACCGGCGCACCGTTCTCGCCGGTCACGGCGGTGAGCAACGGTGGCTCCCAGAGCGCGATCGTCCGCGGTCCCTGCGGCGATCCGTCCCGAGTGACCGCGGTGCACGGCGCTCCGATCAGACGCGACGCGGCCTCCGCCGGTTCGGCGGAGGTCGCCGAGCAGAGCACGAACACGGGATCGGCGCCGTATCGCGCGGCGATCCGCCGCAGCCTGCGCAACACCAGCGCGACGTGCGAGCCGAAAACACCGCGATAGGCGTGGCATTCGTCGACCACCACGTAACGCAGCCTGCGCAGCACCCGCGCCCAGCGCTGGTGCGATCGAAGTATGCCGAGGTGGAGCATGTCCGGATTGGTGAAGATCCAGCGCGCGTTGGCGCGTACCCACTGCCGGATCTCGGCAGGCGTATCGCCGTCGTAAGTGGCCGGATGTATATCGCGCAACGGACCTTCGTGGGTGAGCTCGCCGACCGCGCGCAGCTGATCGGCGCCGAGCGCCTTCGTCGGCGACAGATACAACGCGGTGGCCTTCGGATCGGCTTGCAGCGTCGTGAGCACCGGAAGCTGATAGCCGAGCGATTTGCCCGAGGCGGTCCCGGTGCTCACGACGACGTGCCGTCCGCGGAACGCCTGCTCCGCGGTGTCCACCTGATGCCGCCATGGCGCCGCCACGCCCGTCTCACGCAATGCCGCAATCACTTCCGGCGATGCCCAGACGGGCCATTCGGAGTGTTCGGCGGCTCGTGCGGGCAACTCGGCCACGTGCGTGAGCCGGGGGTCGCCATCGAGGCCTCCGGCTAGGACACGATTCAGCAACGATGTCCCGTAGCCGAGCTCGGTTCCCGGCCGCCCGCGCAGCGCGAAGTCGGGCGGATTCACGATCGGAACCCCGCAACACGCTCGGGGAGTGTGAAACGTGTGTGTCCGGGAACCTCCACCTGCCTTTTCGATACCAAATAGCGACCTGGGTCACAGCTTCTTTGCTGAACGTCGACTCGGTTATCACCAGGCAAACGAACCCCAAGTCTGGATTCCGCCATTGTGTCCCTCACCTGCGCATTCGCAAGATCAACTTTTTTGCAAATTGTCGGTAACTCGACTGTTGAATTGCCCGAAGACATGGTTCACTGGTTCCTGGTCGCAAGCTTCTGTGTTCGAGGGACGGATCCAAAGTCCAAACCGTCAGCAGGATCGATGTTGCGAACGGTGTGCTTGGTGCTTTCCTGCAGGGGGAACCAACAGTACAGCGGTCACAACGGACCCGGTGGACGAACCCAGTTGTCCGCCGTTCCGGTAAGAAAAGAGAAGGAACAGAATGGCACAGGGAACTGTGAAGTGGTTCAACGCGGAGAAGGGGTTCGGCTTCATCGCGCCGGAGGACGGCTCCGCTGACGTCTTCGTCCACTACTCCGAGATCCAGGGTTCGGGTTTCCGCACCCTCGAGGAGAACCAGAAGGTCGAGTTCGAGGTCGGCCAGGGCACCAAGGGCCCGCAGGCCACCGGAGTGCGTGCGCTCAGCTGAGCGGCGCAAGGATCCACAGCTCGTCCCTCACCACCGGCAACGGGGTGAGGGACGAGCTATATCTGGGGTAGTCACGGCCCGCGTGCGCCGGCGGAACGGTCCGCCGAGCATGCCGCGGCGCAGGTGTGGCGAAACGGCAAGGCATACTGATTCGAACTCACGGGCGTACGCTCGGTGGTTCGAGTCGCAAGCACTCGACCACACGCGGCGTCACGGTATAAACGTGTCTGGTGCGATGTTCAGCCGTCGCAGCCGCTCACCCCAGCCGCGCGCAGCGGGAAAAGACGCAGCGCGGGTCGATCAGGAAAGGTGTATTCGCCGGTGGCAACACGAGACCTCGGTGCAGCCGACCAGGGCCGTCCCCTGCGTCGTCTCGTGATCGTCGAGTCCCCGACCAAGGCCCGCAAGATCGCGCCGTACCTCGGTCGTAACTACACGGTCGAGGCGTCGGTCGGCCATATCCGGGATCTGCCGCGTGGTGCGGCCGATGTCCCGGCCAAGTACAAGGGCCAGTCCTGGGCGCGTCTCGGCGTGGACGTCGACAACGACTTCGAACCCATCTACGTCGTGAGCCCGGACAAGAAGGCCAAGGTCACCGAGCTCAAGAGTCTGCTGAAGGACGCCGACGAGCTCTACCTGGCCACCGACCCCGACCGCGAGGGCGAGGCGATCGCCTGGCACCTGCTGGAGACGCTCAAACCCAAGGTGCCGGTCCGGCGGATGGTGTTCCACGAGATCACCGAGCCCGCCATCCAGGCCGCCGCCGCGGACACCCGTGACCTCGACAACGATCTGGTCGACGCCCAGGAGACCCGCCGCATCCTGGACCGGCTCTACGGCTACGAGGTCAGTCCCGTGCTGTGGAAGAAGGTCATGCCGCGGCTGTCGGCCGGTCGCGTGCAGTCGGTGGCCACCCGGGTGATCGTGCAGCGTGAACGCGAGCGGATGTCGTTCCGTTCGGCCGAGTACTGGGACATCGCCGCCAAGCTCGACGCGGGCAACGGCCAGGCGAGCGACGCCACCAATCCGAGAACCTTCGGCGCGCGACTGGTCACCGTCGACGGCGCACGGGTCGCCACCGGACGCGATTTCGGATCGGACGGACGGCTCAAGTCCACCAACGGCGTCGTCGTGCTGGACGAGGGCTACGCGCGGCGGCTGGCCGAGGCGCTGGACGGCGCCGACCTGGTGGTCTCCTCGGCGGAGGCCAAGCCGTACACCCGCAAGCCCTATCCGCCGTTCATGACCTCGACGTTGCAGCAGGAGGCGGGGCGCAAACTCCGTTTCACCTCCGAGCGGACTATGCGGGTGGCGCAGCGACTGTACGAGAACGGCTATATCACTTATATGCGCACCGACTCGACGACGCTGTCGGAGTCGGCCATCGCGGCGGCGCGCGCGCAGGCGACCCAGCTCTACGGCTCGGAGTACGTGCACCCGACCGCGCGGCAATACAACCGCAAGGTGAAGAACGCGCAGGAGGCGCACGAGGCCATCCGTCCAGCGGGCGACACCTTCGCCACGCCCGGCCAACTGCACGCGCGGTTGGACAACGACGAGTTCCGCCTCTACGAACTCATCTGGCAGCGCACGGTCGCCTCCCAGATGGCCGACGCCAGGGGCACCACGCTGACGTTGCGCATAACCGGCGTCGCCGGCACCGGCGAAGAGTGCGTTTTCTCCGCTTCCGGCCGCACCATCACGTTCCCCGGCTTCCTGAAGGCCTATGTGGAGAGCGTCGACGAGGAGGCGGGCGGCCAGTCCGACGACGCCGAGTCCAGGCTGCCCGCACTCGAGGAAGGCCAGGCGGTCACCGCGGTCGAGCTGAATCCCGATGGGCACAGCACGAATCCGCCCGCGCGCTACACCGAGGCGTCGCTGATCAAGACGCTCGAAGAGCTCGGCATCGGCCGCCCGTCGACGTATTCGTCGATCATCAAGACGATCCTCGACCGCGGCTACGTCTACAAGCGCGGCAGCGCACTGGTGCCGTCGTGGGTGGCGTTCGCGGTGATCGGCCTGCTCGAAGAGCATTTCGGCCGACTGGTCGATTTCGACTTCACCGCCGCCATGGAGGACGACCTCGACGCCATCGCCGGCGGCCGCGAGCAGCGCGGAAACTGGTTGTCCAGCTTCTACTTCGGTGGCGATCACGGCGTGGAGGGCTCGGTCGCACGGTCCGGCGGTCTGAAGAAGATGGTGGGGGAGCGGCTCGATGACATCGACGCCCGCGAGATCAACTCCATCAAGCTGTTCAGCGATGCCGCCGATCGAGACGTCGTCGTCCGGGTCGGCAAGTACGGTCCCTATTTGGAGCGGATGGTCACCGATCCCGATGACCCCGAAGGCAATGCGGTGTCTCAGCGGGCCAATCTCCCCGACGATCTCCCGCCGGACGAACTGACCCCTGAGGTCGCCGAGAAGCTGTTCGCCACTCCGCAGGAGGGCCGTTCGCTCGGCGTCGATCCCGAGTCGGGGCACGAAATCGTCGCCAAGGAAGGACGTTTCGGTCCGTACGTCACCGAGGTCCTGCCCGAACCGCAGGCCGAGGAGGGACAAGAGCCCGCTAAGAAGACCGCGAAGAAGGCCGCGGCGCCCAAGCCGCGCACCGGTTCGCTGTTCAAGTCCATGGATCTGGCCACCATCACACTCGACGACGCGCTGAAGTTGCTGTCGTTGCCGCGTGTGGTCGGCACCGATCCGGCCAGCGGCGAGGAAATCACCGCGCAGAACGGACGTTACGGGCCGTACCTGAAGAAGGGCACCGACTCGCGTTCGCTGAACACCGAGGATCAGATCTTCACCGTCACGCTGGACGAGGCGCTGAAGATCTACTCCGAGCCGAAGCGCCGTGGACGGCAGGCATCGAGCGCCGCTCCGCTGCGGGAACTCGGAAACGACTCCGCCACCGGCAAGCCGATGGTGATCAAGGACGGCCGCTTCGGCCCGTACGTCACCGACGGCGAGACCAACGCGACACTGCGCAAGGGTGACGAGATCGAATCGATCACCCCGGAGCGGGCGATGGAACTGCTCGCCGACCGGCGTGCGCGCGGACCGGTGAAGAAGACCGCCAAGAAGGCCGCGGCGAAGAAGGCGCCCGCCAAGAAGACCGTGGCGAAGAAGACCGCCGCCAAGAAGGCGACCACCACCAAGACGGTGGCCAAGAAGACCACGGCGCAGAAGGCGGCGGCGAAGAAGACCGGCGTCGGGAAGTCGTGAGTTCCCGGCTCGTGGCCACAGCCGTAGCCTGAGCGCCATGAGTACCGAACAGGAGCGCGAGGATCTGATCGCGATGCTCGCCGACCAGCGCGAGCTTTTCCGGATCACGCTGCGCGGCGTCGATGACGAGCAGGCGCGGCGGCGGACCACGGTCAGCGAGCTGACCCTCGGCGGGCTGCTGCACCACTTGGTCAGCTGCGAACGGCACTGGACCTCGGTGATCGTGCGACGGGACGAGAACGCGGAGCTGGATGTCTCGAAGTTCGGCGGCGAGTACGTCATGGCGGAGCAGGAGACCCTGACCGGCCTGCTGGCCGACTGGGACGAGGTGGCGGCGGAGACGGCCGAGCTGATCCGTTCGGTGGACAGTCTCGACACCTCGATCCCCACTCCCACGACGCCGTGGACTCCGGAGCGGATCTGGCAGTCGGTGCGTTACACGGTGCTGCACATCTTGCGGGAGATCGCGCATCACTCCGGGCACGCCGACATCATCCGTGAGGAGCTGGACGGGGCGAACAGCACGCAGCAGCGCGTCTCCTAGTTCCGGAACAGGGCTTACGGCCGCATGGGCTGACAAGATCCATAGCGGTCCGACTCAGCCCGCTCCCGCCGAGCTGCGTGTGCACGGCTCAGTCGGACAGCGTGTGACCGGCCGAGCGGTGCGTGGCGGAGTCGGGTGGTGTGGGCTGGCCGGGCCGTGCGCGGGCGAGCCGGACGGTGCGTCCGGGCCTGGTGTATGTGGGCCGTCGACGGTGGCGAGCGTGGTGTCCGAGACCGTCCGGGATCTGTCGGGAGGGGCGGCTAGGGTGTACGACGTGGCGGGAGTCTTCGATCGGTTGGTCGGCCAGGAGGCGGTCGAGTCCGAGTTGACGGCTGCCGCGGTCGCTGCGCGCGGGGGCGTGGTCGATGGCGCGATGACGCACTCCTGGTTGTTCACCGGCCCGCCGGGATCGGGCAGATCCGTTGCCGCGCTGTGTTTCGCGGCGGCGCTGGAGTGCACGGATCCGGCGACGCCCGGGTGCGGTAGGTGTCATGCCTGCACCACGACCATGGCGGGCACGCACGGCGACGTTCGCCGGGTGGTGCCGGAGGGGCTGAGCATCAGCACCAAGGAGATGCGCGAGATCGTGCAGGTGGCCTCGCGCAGGCCCAGCACGGGGCGCTGGCAGGTGGTGGTCATCGAGGATGCCGACCGCTTGACCGAGGCGGCGGGCAACGTGCTGCTCAAGGTCGTCGAGGAGCCGCCGGACCGGACGGTGTTCCTGCTCTGTGCACCCTCGGTGGACCCGGAGGACATCTCGATCACGTTGCGTTCCCGCTGCCGCCACGTGCATCTGGTGACGCCATCGGTGCCCGCCATCGCGCGAGTGCTCCGCGAGCGCGACAACCTCGACGAGAAGACCGCTACCTGGGCCGCGTCCATCAGCGGCGGACATGTCGGCCGTGCCCGCAGGCTCGCCACCGACGAGGAGGCACGCGCCCGCCGTCAGCGTGCCCTGGCCTTGGTCACCGCGGCCGGCAAGCCCGGTGCGGCCTATGCCGCCGCCGACGAACTGGTGCGCGCGGCCGACGACGAGGCCAAGCAGATGAGCGCGGCCCGCGACGAACGCGAGCGCGAGGAACTCGCGACCGCGCTGGGCGCGGGCGGTACCGGCAAGGGCGCGGCGAGCGCCACCCGCGGTTCCGCGGGCGTGCTCAAAGACCTCGAGCGGCGGCAGAAGTCCCGCGCGACCCGCACCGGCCGCGACGCCCTCGATCGTGCCCTGATCGATGTCGCGGGCGTCTATCGGGACGCACTGGCCGTGCGGTTCGGGGCCACCCGGCTCGGCTCCGGCGTCGCGCTCACCCACCCCGACCTGTCCGACGAGATTCACGATCTGGCCGACCGCGTGCGCCCGGAGGGTCTGCTGAAGTCCATCGAGGCCGTTCTGGCCTGCCGCACCGCGCTCGACCAGAACGTCAAACCCCGTTTCGCCCTCGCGGCCATGGCCGCCGCCCTCATCGCGGCCCGCGCCCAGTGACCGTGACCACCCGTTTTCGCGATCGGGCCTGCGAGACGATAGACTTCCCTGGCCGAAAGGCACGCCGCCTTAGCTCAGTCGGTAGAGCGCTTCACTCGTAATGAAAAGGTCGGGGGTTCGATTCCCCCAGGCGGCTCCATCATTCCTGGTACAAGACGTTTCTTCGCTTGCGGGATCAACCCTGACTGCCTCGACCCGAATGGCAGTGCCGCAGTCAACACGGTCTCGTTGCCCGAGAACCGTTGTGGTCCTGGTTCGGTCGTCGCCGTACGTCGAGCTTCTGCGCAGTGCGGGGTGAGGAAGCAGCCACCTGCTGCGGGTACCGAGCAGCCGCCGAACAACCTCGGGTACACCGACGATACCGCCTGACTATGGAGCCTCGGCCTGGCTGAATCGACTAGTGTGGAGCTACCTGCTCGCAGGTGCAACTGCAAGCGAGTACGCCGTTAGCCAGACAAGTGGTCACGGGACGGCATCATGGATGACACGTCAGTGAATGGCGGGGACACCGCCCGGGGGTCGGGGCCAGCCGAGGTGTTCGGGCGCTATCGGCTGTTATCGCTGCTGGGTCAGGGCGGCATGGGCCAGGTGTGGCGGGCGCATGATTCGCTGACTAATCGGGTGGTGGCGCTGAAGGTGTTGCCCGAGCGCTTCGCCGATGACGAGCAGCTGCGCGAGCGGTTCCGCCGGGAGTGCCGGGCGGTGGCGCAGTTGACCGAGCCGCATGTGATCCCCATCCACGACTTCGGCGATATCGACGGTCGGCTCTATCTGAATATGCGCCTGATCGAGGGCACCGACCTGCGCACGTTGATCGCGCGGGAAGGTGCCTTGTCGCCGCGGCGGGCAGTGGCGATCATCGTCCAGGTGGCCGGTGCGCTGCAGGCGGCTCACGACGCCGGGCTGGTTCACCGCGATGTCAAACCCACCAATATCCTGCTGGGGACCGATGAGTTCGCCTCCCTGATCGACTTCGGGATCGCCCACGCCGCCGATGACCGTACGCTGACCGCGACCGGCGAGACCATCGGCACCCTCGCCTACATGGCGCCGGAGGAGATCGACGCCGAGGTCAAGGCCGACGCCCGAGTGGACGTGTACGCGTTGACGTGCGTGTTGTTCGAATGCCTGACCGGCAGGCCGCCATTCGCGAGCGAATTCGGGATGCAGGGTGTGATCGCCCATCACCTGCACAGCCCGCCGCCGCGTCCCAGCGCCACCACACCCGACGTACCGACTGCGTTCGATGCGGTCATCGCCAAGGGGATGGCCAAGAACCCCCGCGATCGTTACCAGACTGTGCGTGAACTGGCCGCGGCCGCCGGCGCCGCGCTGGGCGATTCGCCCGTCAGTCCCACCGTGGGCGTGGCTACGCGCCATGGGCGGCGAATCAGGTTCTCGCGCCAGACCGCCGGACTGCTCGCGGTCGCGGTCGCGGTGGTGGTGGCCGCCGTAGCTGTCGTCGTCGGTGTCCAACGGGGATCAGGCGGCGGTGGCAACTCGCCCACACTTATCGCCCCGGGCTATTCAGCACAGACTGCGCTGCCGTTCACGGGCGTCAGCCTGCCTACCGGTGTGGCGGTCGACCCGGCGGGCAACGTATACGTCACCGACATGGGTAGCGATCGGGTGCTGAAATTGGCGGCGGGCGCGTCGACGCCGACCCCGCTGCCTATCACCGGCCTGAAGAATCCCCAGGATGTGGCGGTCGACCCGGCGGGCAATGTATACGTCAGCGACACGAGTAACGATCGGGTGCTGAAATTGGCGGTGGGCGCGTCGACACCTGCCCCGCTGCCGTTCACCGGGCTGAAGGATCCCCATGGTGTGGCGGTCGACAATGCTGGCGACGTATACGTCGCCGACCGGGGGAATGATCGGGTGCTGAAATTGGCGGCGGGCGCGGCGGCGCCGACGACACTGCCGTTGACGGGGCTCCAAGGTCCCGATGGTGTGGCGGTCGACGCGGCGGGCAACCTATACGTCACCGAATTGGGTACCGAGCAGGTGAGGATGTTGGCCGCGGGCGCGTCGGCGCCGACCATGTTGCCATTCACCGGGCTCAAAGATCCCCAGGGCTTGGCGGTCGACACGGCGGGAGATGTGTACGTCGTGGACTGGGGTAACAAATGGGTGGTGAGGTTGGCGGCCGGCGCGTCGACGCCCACCCCACTGCCGTTCACCGGCTTGAAGAATCCCCAGGGTGTGGCGGTCGACTCGGCGGGCAATGTATACATCACCGATCTGGGCCTCGATCCGGTGGTGAAACTCCAGGCCGGCTGACCCCAGACCGGCCAACGCCGACCAGAAGCCGAAGCACCTCACTCCTTCGACGACCCCGCCGGACCGGACCGACGCCGTCGCAGAACCCGGTATCTAGTCGGCAAGGAGCTTGGCGGGCATGGAGCGGTAGGCGTGCAGATTCCGCAAGGGATGGGGGACCGGCGGACCGTCCAGGCTCAAATTCGGGTACCTCTCGAAGAGGGTTCGCAGCGCGACGGCGCCTTCCAGCCGGGCCAGCCTGGCTCCCAGGCAGCCGTGTATCCCGCTGCTGAACGCGAGATGTTCCGTGGCGTTGTCCCTGGTCACGTCGAATTGGTGGGGATCTGGGAAGACTGCGGGGTCGTTGTTGGCGCCGGCCAACGACAGCAGGACCAGGGAACCCGATTCGATGCGCTCACCGGCGATGTCGACGTCGCAGTTCGCGACCCGGCCGGTCATCCGCACGGGACCGTCGTAGCGCAGGATTTCCTCGACTGCGTTAGGCCACAAGTCCGGCTGCGCGATGAGCGATTCCAGCTGGTCTGGATGGCCTGTCAGTAGGACGATTCCGTTGCCGAGCATGTTCACTGTCGTCAAGAAGCCGGCGTCCAGCAGCAGGGCCGCGTTGGCCACCTGCTCGCGACGGGTGGTTTCGCCGTCTGTCGCCAGCATGCTGAGTACGTCGTTGTTCGGTTCGGCGGCGAGTTCGTCGAGGTAGTGGTCGAAGTACTGTTTGACCTCGACCAAGTCTTCGATGGCGTGGCGGTAGGTGGTCCAGCTCAGGCCACGCTCGAGCAGTGGCGCACCCGTGTCTCCCCATTTCAGCAGGGTCGGATGCATGTCGGCGGGCAATCCGAGGATCTCGGCGATGACCGTGACGGGCAGCTGTGCGGAAAAGTCCTCGATCAGATCAGGGCGAGGCTTCGATTCCAGGCGATCGAGTAAGTCGTTGGTCGCTTCGGTGACTCGTCCCTCCAGCGCCGCGATCGCCTTCGGACCGAATGCGTGCCGGACCAGGCGTCGGTACCGGGTGTGATCCGGCGGATCGGTCACGAGCATCGAAGGCGGCTCCCCGAGGTTGGGAAGACCCAGATCCGTTTTGTCCAGCGCCCGGCGGATCGGCTTCGGCAGGGCTGGATGGAATGGGGTGACCACACCGAAGCGTCGATCGCGCAAGATGAGTCGGCACAGTTCGTAGTCTGCCGTCACGTGTACGCCCGACATGCTGGGAATACGGCCGCGCCGCCGGATCTCCTCGATATATGGCGATGAGCCGAGCAAGCGATCCTGGCCGACAGCGATTTGCCCGAGCGGGTCACCCCGGCGTGCCGCCCATCGGAGATAGGTCCGTAACAGGCCATGAGTGAATAGCCACCGAATCCAGGCGCGAGTCAACATCGCCGCCTCCTCACTCCCGACCCACTCCTCATGATAAGAGTAGCTATTACATTGCTGAACTATTAGCGTTAACGGATGTCGCCGACTAGGCGGTGCCGATGAGCTGGGCCAGGAAGGTACTACGCATGGTCGTCCATGCGGGTGCTGAAGTGTTGTGGAGCGACGTTCGGATCGAACGAGAGGCACGATGGACCGGCGTGGTTTCGTCAAGAGTGCCGGCTTGGCCGCGACGATGCTCGGTGTCGCCGGTGCGAGCACGGCCGCGTCTGCGGCGTGGGCCGACGATTTCAGCCCGAGCCCGAGAACATCGATGTACCGCATGTTGGTGCCGGAGATCTTCGCGCCGCTGCCGGATCCCGCCGACCATGTGCCCGCGATCGTCATCGGATCGGGGTTCGGGGCGTCGGTCACCGCGCTGCGTCTGGCGCAGTCGGGGATCGAGGTCGCGGTGCTCGAGCGCGGGTCGCGCTGGCCGAATGATCCGTGGCGTGACATCTTCGCCACCGACACGATTCCCGATGGCCGCGGCTTCTGGCATCGCACGACCTTTACCGGGGTGAACCGGATTCCGCTGCAGATCGATCCGTTCGGCGGGGTCCTCGATGTCACGAATTATCCGGGCATCGACGTGTGGCGCGGTGCGTGTGTGGGCGGTGGCTCGGTGGTGTTCACCGGGGTGATGATCGAGCCGGAGCAGCGATTCTTCGACCATGTGTTCCGCGGCGTGGTCGACTATCGCGAGATGCACGACGTCTATTACCCCAAGGTCCGAGAAGTATTGCGGCCCAGCGTGATACCCGACGATATCTACAACTCTTTCGCGTTCGTGCACTCGCGGGCCTGGGACGAACAGGTCCGCGTGGCCGGTTATACGCCGCAACGCATCGACGGCACCTGGAATTGGGATGTCATCCGCGCCGAACTGGCCGGGCGATCGAGGCCGTCGGCGACGGTCGGCTGCTCGAACCTGGGCAACTCCAACGGCGCGAAATTCGATCTGAACCAGAATTACCTGTTCTACGCCGAGGGCACCGGCCGTGCCCGGATCTACCCCGGCCATCGCGTGGATGCCATCGCCGAGGAACCGGGAGCGTCGGGTCGCTATAGCGTCGCCGTGACCAAACTGGACCCGACCGGTGAAGTGCTCCGCACCCGGACGCTGACCTGCGACATGCTGTTCCTGGCCGCGGGCTCCATCGGCACCTCCGAACTGCTGGTGCGTGCGCGGGAAACCGGCGCGCTGCCGAACCTGAACGAGCACGTCGGGGAAGGTTGGGGCAGCAACGGCGATGTCGCCTTGGCGCGGCCGCTCAGCACGCTCGAGGTGGGCACGCAGGGCACACCGTCGGCGAGCCGGATTCTGGACGAGGCGGGCACACCCGTGTCGCTGGAGAACTGGTACATCCCCGGCACGACGCCCTTCGACACCACCCTTCTCGCATCGTTGGGCATCGTGCTCGACGACACCCGCGGCCGGTTCGTCTGCGACCCGGCCGATGGGCGCGTGGAGCTGCGGTGGCCGGCCGACGGCGCTGCCGGTTATCTCGCGCGAGCGAGGGAAGTCAACAACAACGCGGCCTGCAACTGTCAGCCCATCTCTCGACCCGCCTTCGACGCGGACGCCTCGTTCACCTCCCATCCGTTGGGCGGAGCGGTGATCGGGCGCGCAACGGACGGATACGGCCGGGTGCGTGGCTATCGGAACCTGTACGTGATGGACGGAGCAGCTGTGCCGGGTAGCACCGGAACAGTGAATCCTTCATTGACTATCAGCGCGCTGGCTGAGCGCAATATCGAACAGATCATTCGTTCCGGGGGGTAGTGGGCGAGCGGGCCTATCGACGCCGACTCGGGTCCAGTTCGCCATGGCACGTGAGTTCTCGGATCAGCCCTTATACAGTCGAGCTGTGAACGAGACTCCGGCCACGAACAGTGGACGGTCACTCGCCGAACGGCTGGCGATCCGGTTGCTGTATCCGACAGCCCGGCCCACCGAGGAAGCACTGCGGGCGGCTGTCGCAGGCAAGGTGGTGCTGGTGACCGGGGCCTCGCACGGCATCGGCAAGGCCAGTGCGCGGAAGCTGGCCGCGGCGGGCGCGGTGGTGCCGCTGGTGGCTCGGTCCCGCCCGGAACTGGAACAGCTGGCCGCCGACATCGCGGCTGACGGTGGCACGGCCCACGCGTACACGACCGACCTGACCGACCTGGATGCCGTCGACCTGCTCGGCCGGTCACTGCTGGCCGAGTACGGACACATAGATGCCGTGATCAGCAATGCGGGAAAGTCGATTCGGCGGCCCATCGCCGAGTCCTACGATCGTTTCCACGATTTCACCCGCACCATCGACATCAACTATCTCGGCCCGGTGCGGCTGCTGCTTACTCTGTTGCCCCATATGCGTGCACGCAAGCAGGGGCATATCGTGAATATCTCCACCTGGGGCGTGCTCCTGCCGCCGAGTCCACGCTGGTCGGCCTACATCGCCTCGAAAGCGGCCTTCGACGTCTGGCTGCGCAGCGTGGCCGCCGAAATCGCCTGCGACGATGTCACCACTACATCGATCTACATGCCCCTGGTCCACACCAGGATGAGCGCCCCCACCGACTTCAGCCGCACCCCCGGTCTGACCGTCGACGAAGCCTCCGACCTCGTCTCGCACGCCGTCACGACCAAACCCCGCGACATCGCCCCCTGGTGGGCGATCCGGGTCCAAGCCTGGTCTGCCGTCCACCGCAACCAAGCCCAGCGCATTCTGGAACGTAGGTTCCGCCGCTGAACACCGGACCGCAGGTGCGGGCCGGGCCTCGGGTGCTACGAACGGGTCACCGAGATCTCGCCCTGGTCGCTGATCACTTCGACAAGCACATCCTTCGAGTGAAGGTACGTCCAGGCCTGACATTTGAACTGGTTGCCTACCTGGACCACAACAGAACCGGGGCAGGTCACTCGACCGGCAGGTTGGTCCCCCACGCCTTGCAGCCTGTTCGCCACCTGCTGCTCCAACGCTGTCTGATCGAACACCCGCGGCTGTTGGACCGGGTCGAGATCGGCGCCCATCAGCTTCACCGTCACCGCCACCGCGCAGACGGCGACCACGGCCGAGGAAACCGCCATGACAGTGCGGGCTACGTTCTGTTGATCAACCACGCCGATAGTCCTATCCACCCCCTGAACGACTTGGCAAGACCATCTTCCGCCAACATCGGGTCGTCGCCGCGGGAACCGAGCTGACAGTCCACCTCAACTCCTTCAACAGAACTCGCGCCCAAGGCGCCTCGAGCGACGGTTTCCGGGGCGCTCACCCTGTCCCGTTTTGATCGATTGATCAGTCAGAAAGCGGCCGATCGCGCCAGTGCGCGAGGCGGCGGTCCGCCGTGCCGGATGTCATCCACTCCGCTGCTGCCCGGGAGCCTCACCCGAGGGGGCAACCTGGCAAAATATCGGTGGTGGGCGTCAGCGTAGATATTCTGCGAAGGTGTCTGTGTGGCGGTGTTGAGCAGGAACCATGTGATCGTGCGCGGCAAGATCGGCGCACCGGTGGTCGTGCTCGCCCACGGATTCGGGTGTGACCAGCACATGTGGCGCCTGGTCACACCGGTTCTGGAGCGTGACTTCACCGTCGTCCTGTTCGACCACGTGGGTGCGGGCCGCTCGGATCTCTCGGCGTGGACCCCGTCGCGTTACTCCAGCATGGACGGCTACGTGGAGGATGTGCTGGCGCTACTTCGCGAGCTGGAACTGGGGCCGGTGGTCTTCGTAGGACATTCGGTCAGTGCGACGATGGGAGTGCTGGCCGCCGCACGCGAGCCCGCGGCATTCGCCGGACTGGTACTGGTGACTCCCTCGCCGTGTTTCATCGATGATCCGGCCACCGGGTACCGAGGCGGTTTCAGCGCCGCCGACATCGAGGAACTGCTGGAGGCGCTCGATGCGAACTATCTGGGCTGGTCGGGCGCGATGGCGCCGGTCATCATGGGCAACCCGGACCGGCCGGAGCTGGCCGAGGAACTCACCAATAGTTTCTGCCGCACCGACCCCGAGATCGCGCGCGTCTTCGCGCGCGTCACGTTCCTCTCCGACAACCGGGACGATCTGGACGCGGTGGGTGTACCCACGCTGATTCTGCAGTGCTCGGCCGACGCCATCGCCCCACCCGAGGTCGGGGCGTTCGTCCATGAACGGATCAGGGGCAGTCGGCTGGTCACGCTCGCCGCGACCGGACACTGCCCGCAGCTCAGTTCTCCCGACGAGACCGCCGCCGCCATCGCCGCCTTCGCCGCGGAAACCGGATGACGAGCGCGGCGGGCGACCGAGACGGCGCCAGCGCTCTCGGAGCGGGGGCCGATGACGACGCGGTGTTCGCCGCGCTACTGGAGGACAGCGCCGAGGACCTGTACGAGAACGCCCCCTGCGGATACCTCTCCACCTCGCTGGACGGCCGCATCGCCAAAGTGAACGCCACACTGCTGGACTGGCTGGGCTGGCGGCGCGACGAACTGGTGGGACGCAAGCACTTCTCCGACCTGCTCACCGTGGGCGGTCGCCTCTATCACGAAACCCACTTCGCACCTCTGCTGCGGATGCAGGGCGACATCCGTGGCATTGCCCTGGAAATGAAGACCGCCGACGGTCGGCGACTACCCGTCCTGGTGAGCTCGCACGTCAAAACCGGCAGGGAGGGGCAACCGCTACTGATTCGCACCACCGTCTTCGACGCCCGCGAGCGCCGGGCCTACGAGACGGAGTTGCTGCGGGCACGACGCGAAGCCGAGGAGGAGCGCGAACGCCTCCAGCGTCTGAACGCCACTTTGCAGACCACCCTGCTACCACCCGAACTGCCTCAGGTTCCCGGCGTCGAAGTCGCCGCGTACTACCACATCGCCTCTGCCGACGAGGTCGGCGGCGACTTCTACGATCTGTTCCCCATCACTGCCGACACCTGGGGAATGTTCCTGGGCGACGTCTGTGGCAAAGGAGCTCCTGCCGCGGCACTCACTTCACTGGCCCGTTACACACTGCGCACGGCCACCGCATACACCCACGACCCAGCCGCAGTGCTGGACACGCTCAACACCACGCTCACCGAGCGATACCACGGTCACAGGCCCCGGTTCTGCACGATCATCTTCGGGCTCATCCGTCCCACTGCCGATCGCGGCGGTTGCGACATCACATTGGCAGGCGGCGGGCACCCGCCGGCGCTGCTCCTGCGTTCCGACGGCGCCGTGGAAGAGATGCACACCCAGGGTGGCCAGCTGATCGGGGCGATCCCGCACGCCCGGATCGTCACCAGAAGCTTCCGGCTGGAGGCCGGGGACACGCTGCTGCTCTATACGGATGGCCTCACCGAAGCTCGCGTCACGGAGAACGGCGGTCGTTACGGCGATCGAGCCCTCCTCGAATTCGCTCGCGCGCTGGCGCCCGTGACGGCATCCGGCGGTATCGAAGCCATCCGGGAATTGCTCGACTCCTTCGGACCAGGGGTGGAGGACGACACCGCCCTCCTCGCCGTCCACGCGCTACCTCCGCCCCAGGTGTGACGCACTGGAACGCTGCCGCACAGCGCCAGGAAAGTAGGGTCGGCACCGCAGTGACAGAATGACGGGCCGGCCATTACAGACCAGAGGAGTTATCCCGGGTGGAACTGCCCGTCGAACTTGTCGAGGCCCTCGACCGGGCATGCGCGGGCGTTCCCCAGCGGCAGCTTGCCACCTCGGTCGACCGGCTGATCTCGCGCTACCGGGACCCGCGCCCGGCGGCGGCGCCGATTCTCGCTACGACCGCCGACGTCACCGCCTACGCCGCTTATCGCATGCCCGCGACGTGGGCCGCTGTGCACAGTGCGCTCGAGCGGTTCGCCGAGCAGGCGCCCGGCTTTCGGCCGGAGACACTGCTCGACGTCGGCGGGGGCACCGGCGCGGCGCTATGGGCAGCGAGCGAACTGTTCCCCTCCTTGGCCGAGGCGACCGTACTGGATCAGGTGGACGAAGCACTGCTTTTAGGGCGCAAGCTCGCGTCCGACGCCACCTCCGCGGCGATGCGCTCCGCCGTGTGGCGGCGGACCTCCTTCGCCGCTCAGCAAGCATTCGGCGGAGCGGACCTCGTCACGATTTCCTATGTGCTGAGCGAACTCTCCGAGGCAGACCAAGCCGATCTGGTGGCCAGGGCGGCCGAGGGGGCGGAAGTGGTGGCCGTCATCGAGCCGGGAACTCCGGACGGCCATCGCAGAATCCTCTCCGCCCGCGACGTCTTGATCGAAGCCGGTCTGACGGTCGTGGCCCCCTGCCCGCACCAACAGATGTGCCCGCTCGCCGCGGGGACGGACTGGTGCCATTTCAGCACGCGAATCAACCGGACGTCCCTGCACCGGCGGTTGAAGGGGGGCGAACTCGGCCATGAAGACGAGAAGTTCTCCTATGTGATCGCCTCTCGGACCGCGCACGGCCCCGCCGCGGGTCGAATCCTGCGACATCCGCTCAAACGTAAGGGCCTGGTCACGCTGGAAGTCTGCACGGCCGACGACGGCGTGCGGCAAACCCTCGTCTCGAAGCGACAGGGCGAGGCTTACCGCGAAGCAAGGGACGCGGAATGGGGCGACACCTGGCCACCATCCCACCGCTCGGCGGACTGATCGCCACTGCCCGAAGATTGATCCCCCGCCTGACCCGCCGCTCGGCAAGCTGCGCCGAGTGTCGCCTGGGGTCGGGAAGGATGCCGGGCTTTAATGAGCCGCCAACTAGTGGCACAATTCACAACGATCCAATATTTAGGTAAATCGGGCGTAACCGTGTTCCGCTCAGGCCGTTGAGGAGCGACACCAGTGCAGATGTCGAGGCGCGATCCCGGCTCACGCCCGCGCTGTGCTGGGGCTTCCGCGTTCCGGGCGTCGGTCCCGCCTACTGGTCGAGTTCGTGAGGGGGCGAGGTGATCCCTGTGTGGCGCTCGGTCGGGGGCTCGGCGCAGGCCCCTCGACGGTCCGGCCTTCTTCTGAAATCGAGGTGATCCGTCAAGTGCTGGAAACGCAAACCAAGGTCGTACGAAGTCTGGTTCCCGCTCGGATGGACCGGCTTCCGTGGACCAAGTTCCACTGGCTCATCGTCGTCGGGCTCGGGGTCTCCTGGGTCCTGGACGGAATCGAGATCCAGATCGTCAGCAGCATGGGTGGACCGCTGCAAGACGTCGAAACGCTGCATCTGACCTCCGGGCAGGTCGGTGCGATGGCCTCGTGGTACCTGGCCGGTCAGGTTGTCGGCGCACTCGTGTTCGGCAGGCTCACCGACCGGCTCGGTCGTAAGAAGCTGTTCATCCTGACCCTGGCGATCTATCTGATCGGTAGTGGGTTGGCCGGTTTCTCCTGGAACGCATGGTCGCTGTACTTGTTCCGCTTCATCGCGGGCACCGGAATCGGTGGCGAATACACGGCGATCAATTCGGCGATCGACGAGATCATGCCGTCCAGATATCGGGGCCGCGTCGACATCGCGATCAACGGCACCTACTGGGGTGGCGCGGCATTGGGAGCGGCCGCGAGCCTGATCCTGTTCAACGAGCGATTCATCCCGACCGGCTGGGGATGGCGTATCGGATTCTTCATCGGACCCGTCCTCGGCTTCATCATCATCTTCCTGCGCAGGCACATTCCGGAGAGCCCGCGCTGGCTGCTCACCCACGGGCGGGCCGAGGAAGCGGAGCGGACCGTCGACGAGATCGAAGGGCAGTTGCGGAGTAGGGGGATCGAGCTCCCCGCGGTCGACGAGAGCAAAGCCTTGGACATCGTGGACGCGGATCGGCTGTCCTACCTGCAGATGGCCCGGATCTTCTTCGGACGATATCCATCGCGTTCCTTTCTCGGATTCACGATGATGGCTACGCAGGCTTTTCTCTACAATGCGATCTTCTTCACCGTCGGCCTGGTGCTGATCAATTTCTACAACGTGCCGGCTGATCACACGGGCTATTATTTCTTCCCGTTCGCGGTCGGCAATCTGATCGGCCCACTGGTACTCGGCCCGCTCTTCGACAGTATCGGCCGCCGGAAGATGATCTGTGCCACCTATGTGGGCTCCGGTTTGTTGCTCTTCGTTTCCGCGTGGGCATTCAATGCGGGCATTCTCAACGCCACCACCCAGACCATCTTCTGGTGTGTCATCTTCTTCTTCGCCTCGGCGGGGGCGTCGTCTGCTTATCTCACGGTCAGCGAGATCTTCCCGCTGGAACTGCGTGGTCAGGCCATCTCGTTCTTCTTCGCCATCGCGCAGGGCGCGGGCGGGGTCGTCGCGCCGTTCCTCTTCGGGCATCTTGTCGGCGGCGCGGACAACCCGAGCCCCGACCGGTTCCCGCTCACGGTGGGGTACCTCATCGGCGCCGGGTTCATGATCTTCGGTGGCCTGGTCGCCTGGTTCTTCGGAGTGAACGCGGAGGGGCAGTCCTTGGAGGACATCGCGGATCCGCTGTCCGTGGCGAAACCAACGGCAACTGCCCCCGGGGTGGCCGTCGACGGTCGACACGAGGAGCCAGTTGGGCGAGAGCCGCTGATCAGCGAGCCGATATCTGGCGGCCCATCAGTTGTCGAATCGATGAAGGGCGATTAGCGACATGGTGCAGCCAACTCCTTGGCGAGCGAATCGAGATCGGCAGCAACAGGCGGGGGCGACGAGCCGCTCGCCGGGCAGTACTCGGAAACGCCGGGTAGACGTCGCCAAACTCCGGTCGCGGTTGCCGAAACTTCGGGGGCGGCCGCCGAAACTCCAGACCCGCTTGCCGCAAATCCGGGCGGCAGCGCAACCGCTGGTGGTCTTGCTCCGGGACAACTCGGGTTATCTGTGTGCCGCGGGCGGAAGCATCATCACGTTCACCCTGCTGTTCAAGCCGTGGCTCGCCACCGGCGGACCGGATGGCACGATCTGGAGCAACGCCTTCGGCCAGACCCACATCACCACCACGCTCGTGGGGCTCTGGTCGAAGAATCCGCCCGCGCACTCCAATCTCAGCGGCACATGGGCCATTTTCGCCACCATCGCGATATTCCTCACGGTGCTCGCGGCGTTGGCCAATCTCTGGTCCCGCACCGAGGCACTCGCGCGTTTGACGACCGGTTCGGCGGTGGCGGTGGCGCTTTTCATCGCCTTCACGCTGGTCTATCTCAACAGCAAGGGGCCGGAGTTGCGCTCCATGATCGGCTCCGGTCCGCCCACCGACCTCGGCACGCAGGTCGGCTACGTGATCCGATGGGCTTCAGGCAACGGGCAATATCCGCTGCCAGGGCTGCGAAAGGTCGAGTTCGAGACCGCGAAACTCACCGGTACCGCGCTGTTCGCCGGTGCGACGGCGATGTTCTCGGCCGTGGCGGCCATCGCCCAATGGGTTCGGATGATGAAGTCACGCCGCGGCACCGGCTGAGCCGCCGACTACGTCACGACGAAGACTCCCTTTCCGGGAACGTGGGGAGCGTCCGTCGCGATCAGGACTTCCACGCGGCCCAGACCGGAGGGAATGGGCACCGGTATCCATGAGCCTGCCACGTTCTCCTCGGCCGGTGTGCTGTCGTCGACCCGGATCGGTGGCAGGGTGCCGTACACGCCTGTGTCGGAATTTCGCCAGGAAACCGTGACTTCCACGCCGCAGGAGCCGCCGGGCCGGTCGGGCGCGAAGACGAACTCGGGGCGGATCCACAGCGTGGGCAGACCGGAGTAGTTGCGGTCGGGGTCGTAGTAGGCGGCGATCATGCCGATGCCCGCGCCGCCACCGTCGCAGAGCGTTCGTGCCGGGGGGACGCCGAGCGGAAGCGCGGATACCACCGGGGCGGTCACACCGAGTGTGCCGATGGCCAGAGCTATGACCGCTACACCATGCCGGACATCCACCGCTGCTCCCTTCGTCGGACTCGAACTGTCTGCCTGCTGTGTCGACATGAGTTCGCTGAGTGTTAACGGGAGCGTACGAAGGGTGCGGTGGGCGGCGGCGATTCGGCGTCGGCGCGCCAGAAATTCACGATGAGCGACAGCGTTTTTCGCGGGCGCCATCGGTTTGGTAACGCATTAGCAAACTGAATGGAGCCGTCGCCGCGAAGCGGACAGGATCGCCGACCGCGCTTCGGGAAACGCCGCTCCTGGACCGGGCGCCGTTGACCGGTCCAGGAGAACGTTCTCCGGGGTCAGCCGGCGGCTGCGGAGCGCAGGTGGGCGCGCTCGGCGATGGCGGCCAATTCCGCGTTGAAGCGGTCGGCGGCTTCGATATTGCCCAGATGTCCGGTGGGCCAGACGTGGTAGGCGGCCAAATGACCGGCTTCCGCGAGCGCGTCGGCGATGCGGCGCGACATGCGCTCGGGCAGCAAACGGTCGTGGGCGCCCGCGATCACCGTGGTGGGCACGGTGAGGGAGGCGGCCGCTTCGGCGAGATCCATGTCGGCGAGTGCGGCGGCGTGCCTGCCTCGGGTGAGCGGTCGGCACGAGCGCACGATGCCGAGCGCGAACTCGACCTGGTCCGCGGTTGCGTGCGGGTTCATCACGCGCGCCTTGAGCAGCGCGCTCGTCGGCCAGCCGCCCGGCAGCGGGACGGGGGCGGTGAGCAGCGTCTCGGCCACGATCATGGGCATCCGTACCGTGGCGCCGAACACCGTGATCGGGCGGTCCGCCAAGGTCAACGGCTTGTTCAGCAGCGGAAGCAGATCGGTGTCGTAGCGGATGTTGCCCGACGTACTGTTCAACAGGACGGCGGCCGCGGCCTGCTTGCGGACCTGCTCCGGATAGCGAGCGGCCCACGCCTGCACGGTGATACCGCCCATGCTGTGGCCGACGAGCACGGCCCGCTGTCCTGGGCGCAGCGTGGCGTTCAGCACGGCCGACAAATCGTCGGCCAGCGACTCCTTGCTGGGGACGGACTTGCCGAGTTCGCTCGCGCCGTGCCCGCGCTGGTCGTAGCAGACCACGCGGTACCGGTCGGCGAACGCGTTGATCTGCGGGTTCCAGTACTCGATGCTGCAACTCCAGCCGTGGATCAGGACGATGACATCGCCCTTGGCCGGACCGTACGCGTGTACTCGCAAGCGAGCGCCGTCTTGGGTGGTGACCGGAATGACCGCGTGGCGAGCGGTCGGCGCGTTCAACGACGCGGTACGGAAGGTGCGGGACCGCAGTCCGGCACGGTAATCGGCGGTGAGCGCACCGTTATGCGCGTCCGCCAGCGTCCTCATCGACTTCACCAGCATCAGGCACTCCTTTGTGTCCACCGTCACCGTACAGTGCAAGCAGCGGTGCTTGCTAGTGTTAGCGCTGTACGACGGTATTCCTGGTCTATATCGGGGAGTACCCCCGGATTCGGTACGGCAAAAGATCATTTCGAAAGAAAAAGTCAGACGCGCTTCGTTTGGGCTGTCGGACCGCGATGCCACGATCGGGGCGCTGCCGTGGCGGCGCGCCTCATCGCCCGGTTACGGTTGACTCGTGGACATCGCGCACCCTGCATCCGGGCCCGTGACGGACCCGGGAACCGAGCCGAAGACCGGGTGGCGCGGGGCGGCGCTTCCGCTGCTGGTGGCGGGTGTCGGCGTGGGCGTCGGCGTATTGCTGCACCTGCGCGATCCGCACGTCGAGGGTTCCTACGGCACCTGTCCGGTGTACGCGCTGACCGGCTTTTACTGCCCCGGCTGCGGCGGGATGCGCGCCGTGCACAACCTCACCGACGGGCATGTCATCGATGCTCTGCACAGCAACTTGCTCGCGCTTCCGCTGGTTCTCGCGTTCGCGGTGTGGGTGCTGGACTGGACGGTTCAGGGGTGGCGCGGCCGGAAGATGCGGTTGCCGTCGATCAGCCGGACGACCATGTGGACGTTCTTCGCGTTGCTGGCGATCTACACGGTGGTACGCAATACGCCGTGGGGAACCCTGTTCACACCGGTGTAACACGCGAATGTACGGGCAGCCCCAAGGTATGAGAGATTCGCTGAAGACCAGGGTGCAGCAGAAACTGCTGCGCCAGCTCATCGAGGACCCCCGGGACACCGAGCACGACGACCCCCGGCAGATCGCCGTGGAGACCGATCTGGACGCGCTGGCCAACGTGCCGGAGGACGATCCGCTGGTCGAGGAACTCGCCGCGCGTTATCTGGTGTTCTGATCAGGCCGTCGATGCGCCGCCGTAGGGGGGCAGCTGCGGTAGTCGCTCGGCGAGCAGCCAGCTGTCCCACAGTGGGCGTAGCGACACCAGGCTGTAGTGCCCGGCCAGGTCGGTGAATTCCTCGGTGGTCACCGACGAGTGGCGGTAGCGAATGGTCCATTCCCGGAGCAGGTCGAAGAAGGTCGAGTCGCCGAGTTCCAGGCGCAAAGCGTGCAGGGTGAGCGCACCCCGCTTGTAGACGCGGTCATCGAACATCCGCTGCGGTCCCGGATCGCCGATGACGATGTCCTGGGGCTCGCGGGCCAGGTTGTGCCGTGCGGCGCGGGCCAGCTGATCGGCGGTCGGCCCGCCCGCGGCCTCCGACCAGATCCATTCCGCGTAGCAGGCGAAGCCTTCGTGCAGCCAGATGTCCCGCCACTGCCGGATGGTCAGGCTGTTGCCGAACCACTGGTGGGCCAGCTCGTGCGCGACCAGTCGTTCCGCGCCGCGGCGGCCGTCGCAGTGATTGGCGCCGAAGATGGAGATGCCCTGCGCCTCGATCGGGATCTCCAGTTCGTCGTCGGTGACGACGACGGTGTAGTCCGCGAAAGGGTAGGGGCCGAACTTCTCGCTGAAGACCTCGAGCATCCTCGGCTGACGAGCGAAGTCGTGGTCGAAGTTGGCGCGCAGCCGCGCAGGCAGGATCGCCTGCATCGGCACCGCGTGCGAAGAACCGATGCGGTGCTTGCGGTAGTGACCGATCTGGATGGTGGCCAGGTAGCTCGACATCGGCTCGGCCTGCTCGTACACCCATGTGGTCTGACTGGACTTGGTCTGCTTGCGCAGCAAGGTGCCGTTGGCCACCGCGTAGTAGGGCGAATCGGTGGTGATCGAGATCCGGTAGCTGGCCTTGGAACTCGGGTGGTCGTCACACGGGAACCAGGACGCCGCGCCATTGGGCTGGCTGGCCACGATCGCGCCTTCGGTGAGTTCTTCCCACCCGACCTCGCCCCACGGCCCGCGCACCGGTTTCGGGGTGCCGCCGTACTGCACCACCAGCGCGAGCGCGCCGCCCGCCGGAATCCGCTGTTGCGGCGTGACGACCAACTTGCCGTGCTGATGGGCGAATTTCGCGGCCTTGATCCCGTTGACGGACACCTTCGACACGCTCAGCGCTTGGCCGAGATCGAGTGCGAACCGAGTGCGCGCCTCGGTGGTCACGGCGGTGATCTCGGCGCGCCCGGTGAGCCGGTTGGCGGACACCCGATAGGCCAGTTCCAGCTCGTACCGGGAAACGCGATACCCCCGGTTGCCGTTCTGCGGGAGGTACTCGTCGATGGGGGCTTCGTAGAACTTGCCCGCCATCAGCGTGCCCCGGGATCGCCCGTGAACCAGGGCGCGATCGGGTTGCCCCACCAGCGCGTCGAGGCGGGCACCGCGTCGCCGCGCATGACCAGGGAAGCCGGGCCGATGGTCGCGCCGTCGCCGAGCGTCGAGGCGGGCAGTGCCACGCAGTGCGGACCGAGGGTGGCGCCCGCGCCGAGGGTGACGGTGTCCATGGCCATGATCCGGTCGTGGAACAGGTGGGTCTGCACCACACATCCGCGTTCCACGGTCGCGCCGTCGCCGAGAGTCACCAGGTCCGCCTCCGGTAGCCAGTAGGACTCGCACCATACCCCGCGCCCGATGCCTGCGCCGAGACCGCGAAGCCAGAGGTTCAGGACGGGCGTCCCGGTCGCCGCGCGCGCGAACCATGGTGCGGCAACCGTTTCCACGAACGTGTCGGAAACCTCGTTGCGCCAGACGAACGAACTCCACAGCGGATGCTCCTCGGCGCGGATCCGCCCCACCAGCAACCACTTGGCGGCCACCGAGGTCGCCCCCGCGACGCCACCCGCCGCCAGCAGCACCAGTCCGCTGAGCAGCCCGGCGGTCAGGTGGCCGAAGGTTTGCGCGAGCCACGCGAGGGTGCACAGCACGCCGAGACCGATCGCGAAGGTCACCAGAACCGGGATCAAGCGGCACGTCTCGACGATGCCGCGGGCGACGCGCAGGCGGGCGGGCGGATCGAAGGTGCGCGCCGTGTCGGCGTTCTCCGTGGCGCGGCGCAGCCGGACCGGTGGGCTGCCCAGCCAGGACGAGCCGGGTTTCGCTTTGGACGGCGCCGCCGACAGCACCGCGACCAGCCCGTTCTTCGGGACCCGTCGCCCGGGGGCGGTCATGCCGGAGTTGCCGAGGAAGGCGCGCTTGCCGACCTTGGCCGCACCGATGTGCAGCCAGCCGCCGCCGAGTTCGTAACCGGCGATCATGGTGTCGTCGGCCAGGAACGCCCCGTCGGCGACGGTGGTGAACTTCGGCAGCAGCAGCACCGTGGAGGCCTCGACGCTCTTGCCCACCTTCGCGCCGAGCAAGCGCAGCCACAGCGGGGTGAGCAGGCTGGCATACAGCGGGAACAGGAAAGTGCGTGCGGAATCCAGCAGGCGCTCGGTGGCCCATGCCTGCCAGCCGACCCGGCTGCGCACCGGGTGATAGCCCTCGGTCAGGCCGATGCTCAGCAGCCGGACCGCGACGATGGTCGCCGCGGCGTAGACGCCCAGGCTGAGCAGGGTCGCGAAGGGAAGCACGGCGAATGCGCGCGCGACGCCGCCCGCGAGCGTGCGGGTGTCGCGAACGAACCAGGCGAGGAACGCGCCACCGGCGCCGATGCCGAGAATCGGCATGGCGGCCAGCGCCATCGATGTGACACCGAAGACGCCGACCCAGCGGCGGGCTCGAGCCGGCGTGTGCGCGGGCCAGCGGTGCTGGGCCTTGCCCACCTTCACCGCGGGCGAACCGGCCCACTCCTGTTCCGCCTTCACCTTGCCCGCCACCGCGGAGCCGGGCGCCACCTCGGCGTTCCTGCCGATCTTCGTGCCGGGCAACAAGATCGAGCGCGAGCCGACCACCGCGCCGGGGCCGACGGTGATCGGGCCGAGATGCACCACGTCGCCGTCGATCCAGTAGCCGGACAGGTCGACCTCCGGCTCCACGCTGCAACCGTCGCCAAGTTCGAGCATCCCCGTCACCGGCGGGAGGCTGTGCAGGTCGACCCCCTTGCCGATCTTCGCGCCGAGCGCGCGGGCGAACGGCACCATCCAGGGGGCGCCGGACAGATTCTCCGCGCCGCTGGCCTCGGACAGGCGCACGGCCGCCCACAACCGCAGATGCACCGAGCCCCCGCGCGGATAGCGCCCCGGCCGGACGCCGCGCAGCAGCAGCCGCGCGCCCGCCACGCAGATCGTCATCCGGCCGAGCGGCGAGATGAACAGCAGGAACGCGACCAGCGTCCACCACCAGGACAGCTGTGGCAGCCATGGCAGCGACCCGGACCAGGCCGCGATGTTGCCGACGATCGCCAGCCAGCTGAGCCACTGCAGGCCGGTGAGGGTGGTGAGCGGGATGGTGGCGAGTACCTGCGCGGCTTGCGCGAGCGGTGGCGTCGGCCGCACCGTCCGGTCGGCGACGGCCACGGTGGGCGTGGTCTGCTCCAGCAGCTCGGCGAGCGCGCCCAGGCGGGGATGGTCGTAGACGTCCGCGACGGCGATCTGCGGATACCGTTCGCGCAAGGCGGTGACCAGCTGGGCCGCCGCGAGTGAACCGCCGCCCAGGTCGAAGAAGTCCGCGTCGAGATCGCCGACCTCCGCGCCGAGGATGGCGTCCCAGAGTCCGGCGATCCACAGGGCCGTGCCGGTCAGGTCGTTGTCGTCGTCGTCCTCGGCGGCGTTGGGCAGCGGCCAGGGCAGCGCGTCGCGGTCGACCTTGCCGGAGGTGCGGGTGGGCAGTTCGTCGACCACCGCGAGCCGGGGCACCAGCGGCGCGGGCAACTGTCCGGCGAGGACCGCGCGCGCGGCCTTGGCATCGAAATCCGGTCCGGGTCCGGTCAGATAGCCGACCAGTAGCTTGTTGCCCGCTTTTGTGGTGCGGATGGCCGTCGCGGCGCCGGTGACTCCGGGCAGGCGTTGCAGAGCGTTATCGATCTCGCCGAGTTCGATGCGCCGCCCGCCCAGCTTGATCTGATCGTCGGCGCGGCCGAGGAAGACCAGACCGGCGCTGTCGTTGCGCACCAGGTCGCCGCTGCGATACGCGCGCTCCCAGCCGACGGAGGCCAGCGGCGCGTACTTCTCGGCGTCCTTGGCCGGGTCGAGGTAGCGGGCCAGCCCGACGCCGCCGATCACCAGTTCGCCGGATTCCCCCTCGGCCACCGGGTTACCCGCCGCATCGACGACGACCAGATCCCAGCCGTTGAGCGGCAATCCGATTCGGATCGGCCACTGGCCGTCCAACCGCGCGGCGCAGGCGACGACCGTGGCTTCGGTGGGGCCGTAGGTGTTCCACACCTCGCGCGCCACATCACCGTTTCCGGCGAGACGCTCGGCGAGTTCCGGCGGGACGGCCTCGCCGCCGAAGATGAGCAGGCGCACCGCCTCCAGCGCCTCGACCGGCCAGGTCGCCGCCAGGGTCGGGACGGTCGAGACCACGGTGATCCGCCGCCGCACCAGCCAGGGACCGAGATCGGCGCCGGTGCGCACCAGCTCACGCGGAGCGGGCACCAAGCAGGCGCCGTTGCGCCAGGCCAGCCACATCTCCTCGCAGGACGCGTCGAAGGCGACCGACAATCCGGCGAGTACACGGTCACTCGGGCCGATCGGGGCGTCCTGAAGGAACAGGTCGGCTTCAGCGTCGACGAAGGCGGCCGCGTTGCGGTGGGTGACGGCAACGCCTTTCGGGGTGCCGGTGGACCCCGAGGTGAAGATGATCCAGGCGTCGTCGCGGGGAGTCGGCAGCGTCGACCAGTTTTCCTCGCGCTGCTCTTCCGCCGCGCGGATGCCCGCGGCGGTGGTCTCGATGCCCGCCGCGGTCACGATCGCGGTGACCTGCGCCTCGCCGAAGACCAGTTGGGCGCGCTCGTCCGGGTCGTCCGCGTCGACCGGCACGTAGGCCGCGCCGGAGTACAGGACGGCGAGGATGGTCACGTAGAGCTCACGGGTGCCCGAGGGTATGCGTACGCCGACCCGGTCGCCCGGTCGCACACCAGCGGTGGCGAGACGGGCCATGGTCTTCTCGATCTCGACGACCAGCTCCAGGTAGGAGAGCACTACTCGGCCGTCATCGATGGCAGGGGCGTCGGGGTGGGCGAGCGCCGTCGCGGTCAGGATGTCGACCAGTGTCCTGGCCTCCGGCGCGCGGTCACCGCGCGACAACGGGCCCGCGGGCGCGTCGACGTCTATCTCGAGCATGGTGCTCTGCGCACCTCCCATCGACTCGCCTCACACTTTCCCGTTGTTGTGTCATAGCTGGGTTACCAAAGGGCAAACGCCACGATGGCCAGTTGTCCACGGTACCCGGGGTTGTCGTCGTTCGTTGTTCACCCGAGCGGGCGCCGGATCGGCGGGCGCCGTGCGCGTTGTTGCAGGTGGGATCGATATTCGCCGCCGCGACAGGGCAATCGCTGGTCGGTCCGTCGACCCTCGGGTTCGCCGGGAGATCGCTCGTGTGCGGGTGTGATTCCGCTCATCGAAGCGGTGCGGACCTCGGGATGGGCGCGTGCGGCGTCGAGGCTCGTGGCGCCTGCGACCGGTCCGCCGCCTCGGAGCGCGGTCGAAGGCGTCAGTTGCCGAGGGGCGCGTGGGATCCCGAGGCAGCGGCTCGCGTGCTGTGGTCGGGATGCTTGTAAAGGCTCACGCCTGGTGGTTATCTCCACGCGGTGCTCCTGGGGACTCGGGGTCGAACGTGGTTGACAGCGCCGGGGCGCTTCTGCCACCCTCGGGTCAGGTCATGAGTGCCAGCGCGAAGCCCCGGCTTGCTGGCCGGCAACCCTCCTCCGCGGTGGGGTGCTCCGGGTGACGACCCGGCCGCCGCCCGACCGGGCGCGGCAAGCGCGGACTCGACGAATCATGCGATTGCGGGTCCCTGAGCCGACGGGATTCACGTGATGACTACCACTGTCGACAACACCTGTGCCGCTCTCGCCCGGGTCTCCGGCGACGAATTGCTCGTTCCGCTGGTGCAAGGCGGAACGGCCACCTACGCCAACTTCGACTACGCGGCGAGCGCGCCGGCGTTGACGCAGGTCACCGACCGGGTGCAGCAGTTGCTGCCGTACTACGCGAGCGTGCATCGCGGCGCGGGCTACGCCTCCCGGATCTCCACCGAGTGCTACGAGGCCGCCCGCGGGTCGGTCTCCCGGTTCCTCGACGCCGCCGACGATCAAGTGGTGGTATTCACCCGCAACACCACCGACTCGCTGAACCTGCTCGCGTCCTGCGTGCCCGGCGACACCGTGGTGCTCGACATCGAGCACCACGCCAACTTCCTGCCCTGGACCAGGCAGGGCAGGCGGGTCGTGCAGGCCGCCGACACGGTGGAGGAGACCATCGGCAGGCTGGTCGCCGAACTGTGCAGTAGGCCCGCCGCACTGCTCGCGGTGACCGGTGCGTCGAATGTGACCGGCGAGGTGCTTCCGCTGGAGCGGCTGGCCACCGTCGCGCACCAGTGCGGCGCCCGAATCCTGGTCGACGCGGCCCAGCTGGCTCCGCATCGTCGAATCAGCCTGCGCGCCAGCGGAATCGACTATCTGGCGTTCTCCGGCCACAAGCTGTACGCGCCGTTCGGCTCGGGTGTGCTGGTGGGCAGACGGGATTGGCTCGACGCGGCGCGGCCCTACCTCGCGGGCGGGGGCGCGGTGCGTGAGGTGAGTACCGACGCGGCCGAGTGGGCGCCCGCTCCGCAGCGGCACGAAGCCGGGTCGCCGAACGTGCTCGGCGCCGCCGCGCTGGCCGCCGCCTGTGACGCGCTCTGTGCCATCGACGCCGAAACCCTTGCCGCGCACGAACATCGACTCGCCGACCGTCTCCGCGACGGCTTGGCCGAGATTCCTGGCGTTCGGCTGTTGCGCATTTGGACCGACAGCCCCGACTCCGTCGGCATCGTCGCGTTCACCCTGGACGATTTCGCCCCCGGCCAGGTCGCCGCCTTTCTTTCCGCCGAACACGGTATCGGCGTCCGCGACGGACGCTTCTGCGCCCACCCGCTGCTCACCCGCCTCGGCTTGGACGGCGCCCTGCGCGCGAGCATCGGCCTCGGCACCACCTCCGCCGACGTGGACCGCCTGATCGATGCGATCGCCACCCTCGTGGCGACGGGCCCCACCTGGAACTACGCCGCCGAGAACGGCGTATGGAACCCCACCCCGGAAACGCGCCCCTTCACCTCCACCGCCCCCACCGGCGCGGCTCCCTGCCTAGTCGGCTGAAACGACGCTTGTTCCTCGATCTCGTCGAAAAGGGTACTAAGGCTCCCAGCCGATATAGCATTGATGCTATGGGTTGGGGTATTGTGGAGTTGGAACCGGAGGTGCGCGATTGGGTGGAAAGGCTCCCCTCGGTCGCATTCGCCCGGGTGGCGTTCTACATCGATTTGCTCGGGGACAAGGGACCGCTGCTCGGCGAGCCGTATACCCGGCAGCTGGACGGTAAGCTGCGGGAACTGCGGTTCTATTTGGACAGTTTCGCGGTCCGGCTCACCTACTGGATTGCACCTGGTCGTCGGATCGTGATGCTGACCGTATTCGTCAAGACGAGGATGCGGGAGCATGCCGAGGTCGAGCGAGCGCGACGAGCGCTCGACCGCTGCATCGCGGAGCGGCATACGGCCGAGGAGGATGAGATCAATGGCTGAGCGTGGTGATTGGGCGGAAATCAGGAACCGCCGGATGAAGGAACCCGGCGCTGCGGAGGCTTACGAAGCGGCTCGGTTGGCTTATGAACTGGGGCGGACAATTCGGCGGATGCGCGAGGAGCGGGGCTGGAGTCAGACCGGGCTGGCCGATGCCGCAGGTATGACCCAGTCCGCGGTCGCCAGGTTCGAGGCGGGTGGGACGGTGCCCAGCCTTCCTGTGCTGGAGCGGCTGGCCCGTGCGCTCGACGCCGAGTTGGTGGTGCAGGTGCGGCCGAGGGTGGCGTAGCGAACTCGGATCACTCGCCGAGGGCGGTCGGCCGGTAGTAGCGCCCGTTGTAGTACAGCAGCGGCGCGGCGGACGGCTTCTCGTCGGTGTTGTCGTGTACCCGGGTGACCAACCCGACTACGAAGGTGTGGTCGCCGATGGGGATCAGTTGGTGCACGGTGGCGCGCAGCCAGATGGGGGTGCCGTGCAGGACGGGTTCGCCGGTGTCGAGGGCGGTCCACAGCGATCGGTCGGTGAAACGCTCCTCCGCGGTTCGGGAGAACCGGTGGGCCAGGTGCTGCTGGTGTTCGCCGAGGAAATGGATGACGACGGACTCGGCGTCCAGCATGCCGGACAGGCTGGAGGAGGTGTGCGCGATGTTGAACGACACCAGCGGCGGGTCCAGCGACAGCGAGGCGAAGGAAGTCGCGGTGAAGCCGACCGGCCCTTGCGGCGAACGCAGCGTGACGACGGTGACTCCGGCCGGATAGTGGCGCATCGACGCACGATATTGCTCCGCGGTGATGCCGCTCGGATCCGCTTCGGTCACATCACGAAACTACGCCCGGTCTCGTGGCCCATGATCTTGGGACGCTCGCGCCGGTCAGTCCACGTCGATCGGAAGACCCGCGGTGATCCGCAGCAATTCCGGGAACGACGTGCGGAAAATGGTGTTCGGATGCCCGCCCGCCGCCCATACCTCCCGATGGTGCGCCAGCGCGTTGTCGACCCAAGTGGGCAGGTTGGTCGGGTGGCCGACCGGCGCGACGCCGCCGATGGGCTGACCGGTCACCTGGCGCACCATATCGGCGGGGGCGCGGGTCAGCGTCCCTTCCAGACGCGCGCCGGTCTTCTCCAGGTCGACCTGGTGCGCCCCCGAGACCAGCAGCAACACCGGGTCGTCGTCGAGCAGGAACACCAGTGACTTCGTGATCGCGCCCACGTCGACGCCGAGCGCCCGCGCGGCGTCGTCGGCGGTGTGGGTGGGCTCCGGCTGGGCCACGATGAGACCGTGATGGCCCCGGGAGATGAGGGTGTCCGCGACCCGGCAGGCGACCGGTGGCAATGACGACCTGCGCATCCCACCAGGGTAGAGCGATTGCGGTCGGGACGCCGGGGAAGTCACGCGGTCGGCTCAGTATTCCGGATAGCCCTCGGCCGGGCCGAGCATCCCGGCGATCCGCCCACGGGTTATCCGCGCGAGTTCGGTCACGTCTCGCGCCGAGACCGGTTCGTGCGCAATCCCTTCGAAGGCGCGGTCGACGTCCCGCTGGGACAGCGCGAGCAGTTCGACATCGGCCTTGCTCAGCAGCGCGTCCCGATCGGAATAGGGTCGAGCGTCGGCCAGTGTCGCGGCCCACGTGACGTTGCAGCAGCACTCGTACAGCGCGTGCACCGCGCGGCCGCGTGGCATTTCGTTGAAGCGGTCGAGACCGATCCCGCGATGCATCAGCATGACGTCCTCCGAAGCCGGTGAATGAGGTTTGCTGACTTGCTCATGATCCGCTGTTCTGTCCACCGCGGACCAGTACACCATTGCGAATTTGCGCAGGGTTTACACGCGGCGAGGTTTTCTGTCCGAGTCGCGCATCACCGGGTCGGGACACGGGCTCCGATTTGTCTCGATACGCTGTACAAATGACAGATTGGCAGGCTTTCACCGTCGAAACGAAGGATCACGTCGCGCAGGTGACGTTGATCGGCCCCGGCAAGGGCAACGCGATGGGTCCCGACTTCTGGCGCGAGCTGCCGGAAGTGTTCCAGGCGCTGGACGCCGATCCGGAGGTGCGCGCGATCGTGCTGACCGGCTCCGGCAAACACTTCTCCTACGGTCTGGACCTGCCCGCGATGAGCGGCACGTTCGGCCCGTTGCTGGCCGATCGCGCGCTGGCCGCCCCTCGCACCGACTTCCTCGTCGACGTGCGCAAGATGCAGGCCGCGATCACGGCCGTGGCGGACTGCCGCAAGCCGGTGATCGCGGCGGTGTCCGGCTGGTGCATCGGAGGCGGGCTGGATCTCATCGCGGCGGCCGACATCCGCTACGCCAGCGCGGAGGCGAAGTTCAGTCTGCGCGAGGCGAAGGTCGCGATCGTCGCCGACGTCGGCTCGCTGCAACGGCTGCCCGGCATCATCGGTGAGGGGCACCTGCGCGAACTCGCCTACACCGCCAAGGACATCGACGCCGCGCGCGCGGAGAAGATCGGCCTGGTCAACGACGTCTTCCCTGACCAAGAGGCGGTGCTGGACGCGGCGCACGCCACCGCGCGGGAGATCGCAGCGAACCCGCCGCTGGTGGTGCAGGGCGTCAAAGACGTGCTGGAGCAGCGGCGCAAGGACGAGATCGCCGCGGGCCTGCGCTACGTCTCCGCGTGGAACTCCGCGTTCCTGCCGTCGGAGGACCTCGCCGAGGCGGTCAAGGCCGTCTTCGAGAAGCGCGCGCCCGAATTCCGCGGCCACTGACACCGGCGGCGCGCTCGCATCCGGGCGGGTGCGCCGTCACCGACCCCAAGGGTGGGTATCGAGGGTGGGCAAGGTGATTCGCCTCAGGGTTGCGTTGCCCTCACCCTAGGGGTGGCTGTGCGAGATGCCGATCGCCCATATCGTTTGAGGCGTCAAAAATTTCATCTCGCATTCAGGAGCAAGAGCGATGCGTATCAAGTCCTTCTTCGCCGCTGGTCTGCTGGCCACCGCTGCCGTCGCCGGGGTGTCGACGGCCGCTTCGGCCTCCGCCGCACCGGTTTACCAGGAGGTCGCCTACGGCGGCACCTACGTCGGCACCTACGCCACGCTGAGCGCGTGCCGGGCCGACGGCGAGTCGCCGAGCACCGGCGGCTACTACTGGGAGTGCATCGAGACCTGGGACGGCTACGACCTGTACATCTACTACTGAGCCACCTGTCACAGAGAAGGGGCATCCGGATTCCGGGTGTCCCTTTTCGCCTTTCGTGACCATGACCGCGAAGCGGGGAGTCCGGTGCCTGCCGGACTCCCCGCTTTCGTTGTGCCCGAGGGGCTTCAGTGCCCGCCCTGGTCCTTCAACCGCTGGATGGACGCCTGCACCTCGGCCTCGGCCTCGGCCCGCCCGACCCACTCCGAGCCCTTGACGAACTTGCCGGGCTCGAGATCCTTGTAGCGCTCGAAGAAGTGCTTGATCGCGGCCAGCTCGAACTCCGGGACATCCTTCAGATCCTGGATGTGGTCCCAGCGCGGGTCGCCCGCGGGCACGCACAGGATCTTGTCGTCGCCGCCCGCCTCGTCGGTCATCTTGTACATGGCGACCGGCCTGGCCTCCACGATCACGCCGGGGAACACCGAATCGGGCAGCAGGACCAGCGCGTCCAGCGGGTCGCCGTCCTCGCCGAGGGTGTTCTCGATGTAGCCGTAGTCGGCGGGATAGACCATGGACGTGTACAGGAACCGGTCGAGCCGGACCCGGCCGGTCTCGTGATCGACCTCGTACTTGTTCCGGGAACCCTTGGGGATCTCGATCGTGACGTCGAACTCCACGCCATCTCCTTCGTGCATCGGTGCCGAGTTCTGCGACTCGGCTGCTATTCGGCGACTGCCGACTCGGCCGCTGCGGAGTGCGCCGACTCGCCAGGTTGTTCAGGGGAACGGTTGCGCAACGAGGATAGTGTGGTCGTCGGGGACATGGGTGCGGCAGGCGGCTGCTGCGGGAATCGGTCAGGAGAGCGGCGGCGACGTGTTTGGTGGCAACGAGAACATCGGTGGGCTGGCCGCCCGGCGGCGCCGCAACAGATGGCTGTTGATCTCGACCGTGCTGGTCGTGCTGGCCGTGGCCGCCGCGGTGGCACTGCTCGCGGTGCGGCCGTGGACCGAGGAGTTCCGGCACGGTGGTCTGACCATCGCCGCCCCGCCCGCGCCGACCGAGCCGTCCGGGCAGGTCGTCCCGGCCCAGCCCACCGGTTCCGCGCCGAGTTCCGCCGGGATCGCCGCCGCGCTGGCCCCGGTGATCGCCAATCCGGACCTCGGCGCGTTCGCGGGCCAGGTGACCGACGCCGACAGCGGGACGGTGCTGTGGAGCGGCGACGCGAACCGGCCGATGATCCCGTCGTCCACCGCCAAGATCCTCACCACCGCGGCCGCTCTGCTCACGCTGCCTGCCGAGCAACGGGTGACGACGAAGGTGGTCGCCGGTGCGGCGCCGAACGAACTGGTGCTGGTCGGCGGCGGCGATCCGACGCTCACCGCGCAGCCGGACGGCAAGGGGTACTACCCGAACGGACCGCGTCTGTCCGATCTGGTCACCCAGATCAAGTCCGCGGGCCGCGCGGTGGACACGATCGTCGTCGACCTCTCCGCCTACACCGGCCCGACCATGGCGCAGGGCTGGGACCCGGTCGACATCCCCGAGGGTTCCATCGCCCCGATCGAGCCGGTGATGATCGACGGCGGCCGGTTGCAACCGCTCGTCGAGTACTCGCCGCGCACCGCGACGCCCGCGCTGGACGCGGGACGGCGGCTGGCCACCGAACTGGGGCTCGACCCGGCGCGGGTCCGGGCGGGCGCCGCACCCGCGGGCGCGGCCGAGGTCGCCTCGGTGCGTTCGGCGCCGCTGCGCGACCGGCTGCGCGACATGATGGTCTACTCCGACAACGTGCTCGCCGAGGCGATCGGACGGGAGATCGCGACCGCCACCGGCGGCGAGGCCTCGTTCACCGGCGGGGTCACCGCGGTGCGCACGGCGCTGAGCAAGGCCGGTTTCGATCTGTCCGGCCTGGATATGCACGACAGCAGCGGGCTTTCGGTAGACGACCGGATTCCCGCGCGATTGCTCGACCGGGTCGTGGCGACCGCGGCCGAGCCCACCGGCGCCACGGCGGTGCGACCGGCAGGCACCAAGGCCAAGCCCGAGAACGGCCGGGTCGCGGCGACCTTGACGCCGATGCTCGACAACCTGCCGGTCGCCGGTGCCACGGGCTCGCTGACCAGCCGCTACGTCACCCGGGATCGTCAGGCGGCGGGCTGGGTGCGAGCCAAGACCGGAACTCTGTCGGTCTCCAGCGCGTTGGTCGGATATGTGCTGGACGCCGATGGGCGGGTGCTGACCTTCGCACTGATGTCGAACGATCGACCACCGGAGGTGAGCAGGCCCGCGTTGGACGCGATCGCAGGCACGCTGCGAAACTGTGGATGCTCGTGACGGGTGGTTGATCATGACCCAGCAAGGTTCCGAGACAGCCGATTTCGGCTCCGCCGGCACGGTCGAGCGGCGAAAACCGCGCTCGGGCTTGTCCGGCGTGGTCGATTGGCGTTTGGCCGCGCGGACCGGCTCCGTTCTGGTGCCCGCGGGTCCGCGCACGTCGCGCTATTCGGCCGAGCAGGTGGTCGCCGAGCTCGCCGATGCCTCCGTGCGGGCCGAGGCGCCGGTGCGCGAGGTCAGCGGGTTGCTGGACGACCGGCCGGTCCCGGCGGCCAGAATCGTCGACCGTCCGGGGTGGATCACGGCCGCCGCCGACTCGATGGCCCAGCTCACCGGGGCGGATGAGGCGCAGGCCGACCGCAAGCTCCTCGCGGGCAAACCCGCCGGGGTGCAGGCGGGCGCCATGCTCGCCTTCCTGTCCACCGCGATCCTCGGTCAATACGACCCGTTCACGGGGCCGGACGGCACTCTGTTGCTGGTCGCGCCGAACATCGTCGCGGTGGAGCGGGCGCTCGGGGTGTCGGCGAGCGATTTCCGGCTGTGGGTGTGCCTGCACGAGGTGACCCACCGGGTGCAGTTCTCCTCCGCGCCCTGGCTCGGCGAATACATGCGCGCGAACGTCGAGGTACTCGGCGAGGCCGGTGACGAGCCGGTGAGCGACATGCTGTCCCGGCTGGTCGAAGAGGTGCGCGACCGCCGTCGCGGAACCGCCCCCGACGATCCGGCCGCGCGCGGTGTGGTCGGGCTGCTGCGTGCTACCCAGGCGCCGCCGCAGCGTGCGGCGCTGGACCGCCTGCTCATGCTGGGCACCCTGTTGGAGGGGCACGCCGATCACGTCATGGACGCGGTCGGTCCCGCGGTCGTCCCGTCGGTCGAGCAGATCCGCACCGCTTTCGACCAGCGCCGCAGGCGTCCGACCAACCCGGTGCAGCGACTCCTGCGCGCGCTGCTCGGCGTGGACGCGAAGGTCGCCCAGTACGTGCGTGGCAAGAAATTCGTCGATGAGGTGGTCGCCACCGTCGGGATGACGCGGTTCAACACGGTGTGGACCGAAGCCGACACGCTGCCGCGCACCGACGAGATCGAGCAGCCGCAGCGCTGGATCGAACGAGTACTGGACTGAACGAGGGTTCCCGGCTCGGCGGCGACTCGCCGTGCGCGGTCGGCCGGTAGGCTGCGCCCATGGGGCGTGCGCCAGGAACGACACCCGGGCGCTTCGGGCCGGCGAGCGGGACATCCGGATCCGGGCGGCCGTCCGCCGCCCGGCGATTGCCCGAGACCGCCGCTGTGCTGGCCGTTCGTCGAGCGGTCCGGGATTGGCTGAGCAGGTTCGGGCCGCGTGAGACCGAGGAGCAGGCGGTCGCGGTGGCGCTGTCCGGCGGCGCGGATTCGCTGGCCCTCACCGCGGCGGCAGTGGTCGAGGCGGGCGCGGTCGACGCCTTGGTGGTGGATCATCGCCTGCAACCAGGTTCCGGCGCCGTCGCCGCCGAGGCCGCGGCACAGGCACTCGCCCTCGGCTGCCGGTCCGCGCGCGTGCTCGCGGTCCAGGTCGGCACCGAGGGCGGTGTGGAAGCCGCCGCGCGCCGGGCGCGCTATGCCGCGCTGGACTCCGCGCGCCACGGTCTTCCGGTGCTGCTCGGGCACACCCTCGACGACCAGGCCGAAACGGTGCTGCTCGGGCTCGCACGCGGCTCCGGTGGCCGCTCGATCCAAGGGATGTCCGCGTGCGCCGAGCCGTGGGGGCGGCCGTTGCTCGGCGTGCGCCGGGAAACCACCCGGCGCGTGTGCGCCGATCTGGGCGTGACGCCGCACGACGACCCGCACAACGTGGCGCCGGAGTTCACCAGGGTCCGGCTACGCACCGAGGCGTTGCCGCTGTTGGAGCAGATCCTCGGCGGCGGTGTGGCCCCGGCGCTGGCGCGTACGGCCGAACAACTGCGGGAGGACGGGGCGGTTCTCGACGCGCTCGCCGCCGAGCTGCGGCATACCGCCGGTGATGGGCGGGCGCTGGTGATCGAGACCCTCGCCACTGCACCCGCGGCTCTGCGGAAACGGGCGATTCGGGCATGGCTGCTCGAGCACGGTGCGAAAGCCCTGACCACCAAGCATTTACAGGCAGTCGACGAACTGGTTACGGCTTGGCGCGGACAGGGCGGCGTCGCGGTCGGCGGCGGCAGGCCGGGTAGCAGGTTGGTCGCGGGGCGCGAACATGGCAGGCTGACACTGCGGCTGGGTGAGGCTGGCATCGGACCGATGACGCAGACCGAACCGGCCGAACGGGCTCACCACCACGGAAGGGAATCCAGCTGACGTGTACGGGGATGACATCGCGTCGGTGCTGATCACCGCGGAACAGATCGCCGCCAAGACCCAGGAGCTGGCCGAACTCATCGCCAAGCGGTATCCACCCGACGCTCCGGAGGGCGATCTGCTGTTGGTGGGCGTGCTCAAGGGCGCGATCTTCTTCATGACCGACCTGGCCAAGGCTCTGCCGATCCCGACCCAGATGGAGTTCATGGCCGTCTCGTCCTACGGGTCGTCGACCTCGTCCTCGGGTGTGGTGCGCATCATGAAGGACTTGGACAAGGACATCGCGGGCCGCAACGTCCTGATCGTCGAGGACATCATCGACTCCGGGCTCACGCTGTCGTGGCTCAAGCGCAACCTGTCAACCCGTAACCCGGCTTCGCTCGAAGTGGTCACCTTGCTACGCAAGCCCGACGCGCTACGCACGCCGGTGGAGGTCGCGCACGTCGGATTCGACATCCCGAACGAATTCGTCGTCGGCTACGGCCTCGACTACGCGGAGCGCTACCGCGACCTGCCCTACATCGGCACCCTCAACCCCAAGGTCTACGGCGGCTGAGACCTCATCCGGGCAGGATGCCGAAAATCGTTGCCGGCGAACCGGAACCGCCGCGATAGAGCGGTCCGCCCACCAGCACCCACGCCCCGGTTGCGGGCAGTGCCGCCAGGTTCGCCAAGCATTCCAAGCTGATCCGGTGCTCGCCGTAGAGCAGCTTCGACACCGCGTACGTCTCGTCGGTGCCCACGTCGGGGCCGAACGTGTCGATGCCGAGCGCGCCGCGGCGGCCGAGCCTGCCGCCGCGCAGCAGCCATTCCACCGTCTGCACCGCGAAACCGGGTTGCCGACCGGCTGATTCGCCCGTGCCGACGAACTCCGGCGTGCCCCACTTGGCGTCCCACCCGGTCCAGGCGACGATCGCGGCGCTGTCCGGGATCCGGCCGTGCTCGGCCTCCCACCGCTTCAGATCGTCGACCGTGATCGCGTAGTCGCGATCGTTCGCGCAGCGCTGCCGGAGATCGATCTTCACCGCGGGCAGCAGCAGATCGTCGAGGTCGAGTTCGTCGGCGGCCAGTCCGTCCGCGCGGAAATGAATCGGCGCACCCCAATGGGTTCCGGTGTGTTCGCCCTGCTGGATATAGCGCAGGAGGTAGCCGTCGTTCGCGATCGTGGCCACGATGTCGGTGCGGAATTCCGGATCCTCCGGGTACAGCGGTGTGGTGACCGGATCGTGGACGTGCGACAGGTTCACCAGCCGTCCCAGCGGGCGGGGTGTGGTCATCGCGTCCGCTGGGGAATCGCCCTGGCCAGAGCGAGCAGATCCGCTTCCAGGAGCCGGAACAGTCGATATGTCAGCACGAATGCCAGGATGCCACCCACGCTCAGCACACGCACCGGAACGATCACCAGCTCCAGGTCGTCGGCCTCGACGAAGGTCGCGCTCGCCACGCCGAGCAGCGGAACCGATGCCGCCACACCGAGGTAGAAGCTGCCGCGCCTGGCCAGCGCGCGGAGCTGGCGTTCGTCGTCGGGACCGATACCGCCACGCACCAGCAGCTGTGGATAGATCGCGCGCACCGAGTAGACCATGATCGGAAAGAACGGATAGGCGAGCGCGATCGCCGCGCACACGATCTGCGCGGCGAAGAAGTGCAAGAAGGTGCCACGCGGCAGGTCGACTCCGGAGAAGGCCAGCCCGAGCGGCCAGACGATGCCCGCGACCAGCCAGAAGCCGAAGGGTATCCACACCGCCCAGTCACCCATCAGCAAGGTGTCGCGGCGTGCTTTCGCGAGTGTGCGCGCGGAGTAGCCGTCGCCACGGCCGAGGCGGTAGGAGATGGCGAGCGGCCGCCGGGTCATGAACAACAGCAGCAGCGCGGCGACCGGGAACGCGATGAGGTTGTTGATCAATCCGACCGCCGTGAACTTCTCCTGGTCCGCGGTCGACATCCGGTCGATGATCAGGGTCTGGTTCAGCTGGATGTTGTAAAAGCTGGCCAGCACGTTCGGTACGCCGACGCACAGCGCCGCGACCGGAAGCAACCACCCGCGGGCGCGGTGGGCGAGGCTGCCGGGCGGGGGATCGACCAGGTCGCGCGCGCGGGTGTCCAGGCAGAGGTCGAGTTGTCCCGCGAGTTCGGCGCCGCCGCGCCAGCGCCGCTGCGGGTCTTCGTGCAGACAGTCCAGCAGTACGCGGCGCAGCGTGGCCGGCGTGTCTTCCGGCAGGCGCGCGAGCGCCGCGGCCGAGACGCCGCCGCGGCGCTCCGCGAGCATCCGCGTGTACGTCTCGGTGCCGGGGCTGTTCTGCTCCAGTGGCGGATCGTCGAAGGGGGTTGCGCCCGTGAGCATTTCCCAGAGCAGCACACCGAGGGAGTAGACGTCGCTGGCGTCGCCGGGGGCGGGCGCGTCGGGGTCGAGGTAGCGGCTCAGCTGCTCCGGGGAGCGGTAGACCAGTGCGTCGGTCCCGCCGGGACCGTGCGGCGCGGTGCGCCCAGGTACCTCACCGAGGGCGAAATCGGCCAGCTTGGGAATGCCCTCCGCGGTGAACAGCACGTTCGCCGGTTTGATGTCGTGGTGCAGCACGCCATGGTGTGCGGCGTAATCCAGCGCGTCGGCCAGCCGCCTGCCCACCCACGCCACGGTCTCCGGCCAGTTCAGCCGCGCGATCTCGGCGCGCACGCTCGAATCCGACGGCCGGATCTCGCCCTTGGCCTCCATGGCGGTGTCCACCGCGCGCAGCAGCAGGGCGCCGCCATCGGTCACGGGGCCGCGACGGCGTTGCTCGAGCAGGTCGACCGCCGTGCCGCCGGGGAGGTATTGCATGTAGACCAGACGCGGGAGGGCGGTCGTCCTGGACTCCGGTGCGAGGGGCGGTCGCGGGGGCGCGGATGCGATGTCGTCCGGATCGCTCGATCGCTCGGTCACCGCGTCCGGATGAGCCGGAACCGCGGCGGCGTCACGAGGTTCGGCCGATCGTCCGGAACAGGGAATCAGAGCACTGTGTGGGCGGACCGCAGCGGTCGTGTCGGGCGCGCTGACCACGGTCTCGTCATCGATACCTTCTGGCGCGGTGGCTGTCGCGTCACCCGTGATGGTCGGGGCGCGCCTCTCGGCGCTGTGCGTGCGCGGGCCGGGGACCGTTTCGTCGTCGCTGGGGTGGCTCGTCGTTCGGGTTGTCGGCGCCACGATGGTCTCGTCGTCGCTGGGGTGGCTTGTCCAGCTGGATGGGACGGCCGCGAGGGTGGCGTCGAGGTCCGGGTGTGGCGCGGCGACGGTGGCATTCGCCGCGGTGTGGCGGCCGTTCGCGGGGGGACCGGCGACGGTCAGAGTCTGTGCGGCGTCGGCGCTGAGTACTCGCTGGTCGAAGACCCGCACGATGTGGGCGTGGTCGAGCTGGGCCATCGTGTGCGCCGCGCCCGCCCGGCCCGCCGAGAACCGGACGGCGACCAGCCGTTGCATGGAACGCTGCCTGGCCAGGAAGACCCGGCCGAGCAGTCCCGCGCCCAGGTCGGTGAGCAGGTCGAAGTCATCGATCCGCAGGCCCGGCGCGAGATCGGCGAGCGCGGCGAGGGCTTCGCTCGAGTCGGCGTCCGGGTGGGCGTCGTCGGCGGCGGCGAGATCGGCGAGGTGCTCGCGGACCGCGCCGGCGAGGTCCGGGTATTCGGCTAGGAAGTCCTCCAGCGGCAGCGGTCCGCGTCCGCGACGCGCCAGAAATTCCTCGCACAGCAGGTCGACCAACTCGGGGCTGGTCTCCACATCGGGGAATTCCGCGCGATAGTCGGCGATCCGTTTGCCGAGCCCTTCGCGCTCCCAGCGTCGCCGCAGATCCACCCGGATCAGATCGACGAGTACCCCCAGGCGAACTTGCGTGCCGTCGGGTACGTAGTCGCGGATCTGCGGCGGCAAGCGATCACCATGGAGACTGCGCTGCCAGTCGGCGGAGAAGCGGGCGACGGCGTCGGTGCGGGGCAAACTCACGTGTCGGTCTCCACGGCGGTCGCGGTCGATCGGGCGGGTCGGCCCTCGGCGGCCCCCGATTCGGCGGATTCCGGATCGACCACCCGCTCCAGCGCCCGTAGGTCCGCTTCCAGCGCACGGAACAGCAGATAGGTGCCCACGAACGCGATTATGCCGCCCACACACAGCAGCCGAACCGCGACGATGACCGAGGGGATGTCGGACGGGGGCAGGAAGGTCACCCCGGTGACCGCGAGCAGCGGCACCGAGGCGGCCACCGCGAGGTAGCCGTTGCAGCGCCGGTCAAGGCCGCGCAGCCAGACCGCGTCCTCGGGGCTGATGTCGCCGTGCCGGAGGAACAAGGGATAGACGCACCGCACCAGGTAGAACGTCAGCAGGAAGAAGGGATAGGCGACCGCGATCGCGCCGCACACCACCAACGAGGAGAAGAAGTGCACCACGGCCTGTGCCGATATATCTCCCGTCGACACCTGTAGCGCGATCGGGAAGATCAGTCCGGCCAGCACCCACAGCGAGAAGGCCACGGCCACGGCCCGATCGCCCATCAGCAACGCGTCGCGTCTGGCACGCCGCAGGGTTCCCGGATCGTATCTTCGTCCTTTGCGTAGGCCGCGCGGCACCGTCAGCACGTATCTCGCCATATACAGCACGAGCGCGATGCCGGTCGGGAAGAAGATCGCGTTCACCACGCCGGTGATGATGAGGAAGGTCTGCTGGGCCTCCTCGGTCATCCGGCTGATGATCAGGTGCTGGTTGTGCTGGATGTTGTACAGCGAGGCGAGCACATTCGGCAGCGCCATCGCCACCAGCGCCACCGGAACGATGTAGGGGCGCAGCCGCAGCCGCCAGCTGTTCGGCGCGGGGTCGACCAATTCTCGCGCGCGTTCGTCCAGGCACATCTCCAGCTGCCTGGCCAGGATCGCGCCGCTGGACCACCGGTCGGCCCGCTCGGGGGCGAGGCAGGTCACAAGGATGCGCCGCAACGCGGCGGGACAGTCGGCCGGAACCCGCTGCAGCGCGGCCTCGTCCACGCCGCTGCTGCGCCGCTCCAGCATGGCCTCCAGCGTGGTGTCGTCGCCTTGGTCACCCGCCCCCGCCGTGCGGTCGTCGAACGGCTTCGCACCGGTGAGCAGCTCCCACAACACCACGCCGAGCGAATAGATGTCGGCGCGGGTATCCAGGTCCGCGGCACTGCGGCCGAAACTGGGATGGCAGGCCTCCAGCTGTTCCGGTGACATGTAGGCCAGTGATCCGCCGAAGTAGGCCACTGGGCTGGTGCCCTCCACGTTGCGGCTGAAGCTGATGTTGAAGTCGGCGAGTTTCGGCACGCCCTCGGCGGTGAGCAGGACATTGGCCGGTTTGACGTCGCGGTGCAGCACGCCGTGCGAGGAGGCGTAGTCCAGCGCCTCGGCCAGCCTGCGGCCCAGCCACGCCACCGTCTCCGGCCAGCTCAGCGCCGCGATCTCGGCGCGCACGCTGGAGTCGGTCGGCCGGATCTCGCCCTTCTCCTCCATGGCCGCGTCCACGGCGTCCAGCAGGAGCCTGCCGCTGCGCTCCTCGGGTGGGGTCGCGCGCACCCAGCGCAGCACGCCGAGCAGCGTGCCTCCGGGCAGGAACTGCATGTAGAGCAGCCGCAGCCGGCGCGCGGCGCCCTCGGCGTCGTCCAGCAGCCGCTGGTCGAAGACCCGCACGATGTAGTCGTGGTCGAGCTGGGCCAGCGTCTGCGGCTCGGTGCCGTGATCGCTGGAGATCTTCACCGCGACCAGCCGTTGCAGCGAGCGCTGCCGCGCGAGGAAGACCCGGGCGAACGCACCGCTGCCCAGACCGGTCAGCAGATCGAAGTCGTCGATCCGCTGACCGATCTCGATCCGGTCGAGCGGGTCGGAGCGGCCCGGCCCGGTCCCGATCGTCGTGGGCACGGCGGTGGCCGTACCCGTCAGATCGGAGGCGGTCGTTCTGGTCACCTCGGAATCACGAGCAGACCCCGCGGTTCGGTTCAATACGGTGTCGGCGAGAACGGAGTCGCTGTGCGCGACCGCGGTCAAGACGGAATCCTCCGGAGTCGCGCGACGGGTGCTCTGGTCGATTTCGTCGGCGTTCAGCAACTCGCGCAGTTGCTCCGCCTGCCGCGGATATTCGCGCAGGCATTCGCGCGGATCGACCCGCTCGCCGCTCTGGCGGCGGATGACGAACTCCTCGTACACCAAGCCGGCCGGAATATCGTCGGAAGCGAGTTCGGGGAATTCGGCGCAGTAATCGGTCAGGCGCATGCGCGCGGCCGGTTCCGGCGCGGTGCCCGCGCCTTTACCCCGGCGAAGCAGCCAGCGATGGCGCAGGTCGACGCGGATCAGCTCCAGCAATGCCTCACGTCGCAAGGTACTGGCGTCCGGTAGATATTCGGCGATCGCCGGTGGGCGCCGGGTGGATTCCCACTCCGCTGTGAACGCGGCCACCGCGTCGGATTCGGCACGCGACAGGTCGCCACTCCTCGGCCGGGTGGAAATACCCGTGTCGGGGTCGGACCTTCTCTCAGAGTTCGCACTCATGCTCGGACCTAGTGGCTCGGCGGACGCCGCGGAATCCGCACCGGTTGTTGTCCGATGTGCCGAAAATTTCCGCCACACCCGACACCATCATCCCCCGTGCCGTATTCGAAATGATAACTTGCGGCTCGACAGTGGATCACCCGATTTCGACAACGACGCGACGGGGGATGACCAGCACATGTCCGACGAGGCCGCAATCATGGCGGACGGCTCGATCTCAGCGGGAAACGCCGCTCCGCACACCGCCATTCCGAACGCGAAGACCGGCGAGCCGATGCCCGCCCGACTGCTGGGAGCCGTCGCAGACGCGCGGCCCGACGGAGCTCCGGAAGCCGAGACCGCACTCGAACGCGGCCCGGCCGCGACGATCGCGGCGTGCGTGCGAGACGGCCTGCTGCACCCCGGGCAAGTAGCCGCGGATGCCGGGACGCGGATCGCGGCGGCGGACCGGAAACGACATGCCTTCAGCGTCCTGCGTGCCGAACAGGCGACGGCCGAGTCGGTCGGCCTGATGGAACGCGACGACCTCGACGTGCTGCCCCTGGCCGGTGTCCCGGTCGTGGTCGAGCACGGTGTTCCCCTCGCGGGCGAGCCGATGCCGTGGGGGCCGGTGGCCGCCGCGGATCACCCCGTGGTGGCCAGGCTGCGCGCCGCGGGAGCGGTGGTCATGGGCCTCGTCGCGGCTCCAGAGCCGAGTCGGTGGGTGACCAGCGCGGGCACCGAGCGTGTCATCCGCAATCCGTGGAACCCCACGCGCTACGCGGGTAGCGCGGCCGGAGCCGCGATCGCGGCCGGACTGGTGCCGGTGGCGCACTGCTGCGACGGCCTGGGGGAGGTGCGGGTCGCGGCCGCGTGCTGTGGAATCTTCGGGATCAAGCCCGGGCAGTACACGGTCCCCGCTGCGGGCCCGTGGTCGAGCCTGGTCGAGCACGGTGTCCTCGCGACAAGCGTGGACGACGCCGCGCTGGCGTTGTCGGTCCTGGCGGCGCGACCGGACCTAGCCGAGGTGGATCCACCCGGCCGACTACGTATCGGGCTGGCGGTGGATCCACCTTCTCGCCTGTTGCGCGTCGACCGCCGCTGGACCGCCGCGGCCCGCAGGGCGGCCTCGGTGGCCGCGGCGGCAGGCCATTCGGTGGAACCGACCGCGCTACCGTACGGAAACGCCCTGCTCGCGGCCTCGCTACGCTGGCTGGCCCTCGGCGCCCGTGAGGCCCCCGCGCTACTCCAACCCGGCCGACTATCGCGGAGAGCCCGGCACCGCCTGGCTCTGGGCCGGACGGTGCATCGGTTAAGGCTCGCGCGTCCCGCCCAGATCGACCGGGTGGAGGCGCGACTGCTGGAGTTCTTCGAGCGTTACGACGTGGTGATCACTCCCACGCTCGCCGCCCCGCCGCCGACGGCGCGGGCCTGGCACTTCCGCAATCGTCCGGCCACTCTGCTCGCCGGCGCGCGGTTCGCACCCTTCACTCCGCTGTGGAATCTGGTCGGCTGGCCCGCCGCCTCCGTTCCCATGGGCATGCACTCGTGGTCGGGTACGCCGGTGGCCGCTCAGCTCGCGGGACCACCCGGTAGCGAATCCACCCTGCTACGGCTGGCCGCGCAATTGGAGACGCGCCGTCCGTGGCAGCGCACCGCCCCCGAGACCCCGCCGGGCCGGTTCAGACGCTGACCGGCGACTGCTGCGCCGCGAACCCGCCATCGACGGCTCGTCCGGCGAACTCCAGGATTGTCGGCCGGTTGTCGTCGGCCCGCCAGGCCACGGCGAGCTCGCACGGCGCCAACCCCGACACGGGACGCGCGGTCAGCCCGGGCCAGCGGTACATCGGCACGTTGTTCTCGGCGAGCAGGCACACGCCGAGGCCGAGGCTCACGGCTTCCAGCTTGTCCTCCGCGGTCGCGGCTTCGGCGCCGATCTTCGGCGGACGGCCGCCGCGTCCGTCGTTGCCGAGCCAGAAATCGCGCACCGCACCGGCTTCGGTGGGCAGTGCGACGAACGGTTCGTCGAGCAGATCGGCGAATTCGATGGTCTCCGAGATCGCCAGCGGGTGGTTTTCCGGAAGCAGCACCCAGCGCGGTTCGGTGCGCAGCACCTGCCACCGGTAGCGGCTCTGGTCCGGCAACGGCAGCCAGACCAGAGCGAGATCGGCCTGCCGACCCGCCAGGCCGCTGGAGGGATCGGTCCAGGAAGCCGCGTGCAGTGCGAGACGATGTCCGCTCGCGCTCTCCAGATCGCTGAGCAGACCGCGCCCGAGTGTGGATTGGATGCCGACGCGCAACACCTCGCCCGCCTCCTGCAGCGAGACGTTGGTGACCTCCCACAACTCCAGGATCTTGCGTGCGCCTTCGAGCAGTTCCTTGCCCGCGACGGTCAACGCGACACTGCGCTGGTTGCGGTCGAACAGGACCACGTCGAGCTGACGTTCCAGCTGCCGGATCTGACGCGACAGGGTGGGTTGAGCGATGTGCAGCCGCTGGGCGGCGTTGGTGAAATGCAGTTCCTCAGCGACGGCGACGAAATACCGCAGGTCGCGCAAATGCGGGTCCATAGCCCCTTGCTATCAGAATCGGTCCGGAATTTCCAGCCTTATCAGGCCGAAAAGTTCGGATACGGGCGCCGAAACAGTCGGCAGGTTTGTTAGGGACAGCATATTGCCTGCGATGGTGCTGCGCACCAGGCGGATAGCGAATTTTCGGCATGCCGTGGCCGTTTACCGTCGGGTTCTTCGATTTGGGCAGTTGACCAGCATGAACGAGAGTGAACCGGGAGTCTTTGTGGCGGATTGTGGACGCGTTTGTGGCCGCCGAGTATGGGCTGAGAATTTGCCGCTGACCGGCTTCGCGATGTCAGCGAGTGCCCGCGTGATTTTCATCACAATGCCGTCGGTGTGTGGGGCTCCCGATGTGCCCCCGAACACGACGGGGCCCCGCGGCCGAGACGAATCCCAGCCGCGGCGCCCCTGCTTCCCGCCGCGCTCACGCGCCGCGCGCGCTCCTCGTAGGCCTTGCGCTTCTCGGCGTCGACGTCGTCGAGGAAGGCGCGGCCGGATCCGAGCGCGCGGCCGATGCCGTCACCGAGCGATTCCGGCAGCAGGCCGACGAACTGGGCGATGAACCCGGCCACCGCGGTCACCCTGACCTTCGACTTCGGCGCGACGATCAGCTTCGCGACGGCGTCGGCGATCTCCTCCGGCTCCGCGGCGCGCAGCAGCTTGGGCGCGGTGACGCCGGATCCGAGCTCGGTGTTGGTCAGCGTGGGCAGTACCGAGGAGAAGCGCACGCCGGTGCCGCGGTACTCCTCCCGCAGCGTGTCGGTGAAGCCGAGCACCGCGTGCTTGCTGGCGTTGTAGGTGGCCAGGCCGGGGATATGGGTCTCGCCGGCCAGTGAGGCGATGTTGATGATGTGCCCGCCGCCGCGCGGCAGCATCCGGCGCAGCGCCAGCTTGCAGCCCAGGATCACGCCGTAGACGTTGATGTCCAGGATCCGGCGGGTCAGCGGGTCCGGCTCGTCCACCAGCTTGCCGGTCGGCATGATGCCCGCGTTGTTGATCAGCACGTCGATCGGGCCGAGGGTCCGCTCCACCTCGTCGAGGAAGCCGTCGAACGACTCCTGATCGGTAACGTCGAGCTTGCCGTAGAGCTCGAAACCGCGTGCCGTGCCCGACTCCTTGACCGTGGTCTCGTCGATATCGCCGATCGCGATCTGCGCGCCGAGAGCCTGTAGCGCGGTCGCGGTGGCGAGTCCGATGCCGCGTGCCCCACCGGTGATCACCACGACCTTGCCGCGGATCTGCTTCGCTTCGGTCACTTGTCGCCCCCTTTGAGCTTCAGCAGGGCCGGAAGGTCGAGGCGGCGCAGCCCGCGGGCGCCTGCCGCGCGCATGGCGCCGAGCGCGAACAGCAGCTTCGGCATCGAGTACGGGTACCAGAACAGTTCCTTCTGCTGCGTCGGCAGGATCGGCGTGGTGATCGCCTGCTGGCGGCAGTACTTGCGCACGCCGTTCGCGCCGCCCCAGCGGGCGCCGACGCCGGACAGCCCCCAGCCGCCCATGGGCAGGGCGTAGCTGAACAGGTTGGCGAAGACGTCGTTGATGTTGACCGCGCCCGCGTTCAGCTGCCGTGCGACCCGTTCGCCGCGCTCTTTGTCGCCGGTCCACACCGAGGCCGACAGGCCGTACACCGAGTCGTTGGCCAGCCGGATCGCCTCGGACTCGTCGGCCACCTTCATCACCGGCAGCGTCGGGCCGAAGGTCTCCTCGGTGACGCAGGACATGGTGTGGTCGACATCGACCAGCACGGTCGGCTCGAAGGCGGTGCCGAATCCGGCCCGCTTGCCCCCGGTGAGCACCTTGGCGCCCGCCGCGACGGCCTCGTCGACGTGGCGCTGCACGATGGCCGCCTGATTCTCGTTGGCCAGCGCTCCCACGTCGTATTTCGACTCGCGTCCGTCCAGGCCTTGGCGTAGCGCCCGCACATTGGCGGTGAGTTTGGCGACGAACTCGTCGTACACCGGCGCTTCGACGTACACCCGCTCCACGGAGATGCAGACCTGGCCGGAGTTGAACATGCCACCGAAGGCGATGCCGTGCGCGGCGCGATCCAGCTCGGCGTCGGCCAGGACGATCGCCGGATCCTTGCCGCCGAGTTCCAGGCTGTAGGGCACCATCCGTTCCACGCACGCGGCGGCGATCTTGCGGCCGGTCGCGGTGGAACCGGTGAACTGGATGTAGTCGGCGTTGCCCACCACGGCCGCTCCGGTCGCGCCCGCGCCGGTGACCACCGCGAAGATCGGCGGCGCGCCGATCTCCGCCCAGCCTTTGGCCAGTTCGATCGCGGAGAGCGGGGTCACCTCGGAGGGCTTGAGGATGACGGCCGCCCCGGCCGCGAGCGCGGGGATCACGTCCATCACCGGCATGGCCAGCGGGAAGTTCCACGGCGTGATGACGCCGACCACCGGATAGGGCCGGTAGACCGTGGTCAAGCGCTTGACGCGGGCCAGCGGGCTGTGCGGTGACGGGTGGTCGTCGGCGAGGAACTTCGCCGCGCGGCGGGCGTAGTAGCCGATCAGATCGGTCGCGAAACCCGGATCGATCAGGGCGTCCACCCGGGGCTTGGCGGTCTCCGATTGCAGCACGGCGGCAAGGCGGTCGGTGTTGTCGATCAACCAGTCCTGGAACTTCAGCAGCCAGACCTTGCGCCCTTCGGGGCCGATCGCCTCCCACTCCGGCTGGTACAGCCGCAGTTCGCGGACCTTGGCCGCGACCGCGTCCGCGGTCTCGTCCGGCACCGTGCCGACGACCTCGCCCGTGCCGGGATTGCGCACTTCGATGACGGCGGGACCGTCCTTCTTCGCGGTCGTTTCGCGTGCCCGCGCCTTCTCGGTCGCGGGCGCTGGTTCGGTGTTGGTCACTGCTGTTCTCCCACTGACGTCGTGTTGAACCGCGGTCTGCTGACTGCTGTGAGGCAGGCCACTGAACTATGATCGTGACACAATCCGAACAGACTTTCTTGGCCCAGATCGTCAAGGAAAACGGGTGATTTTGTGTCCGTGAGACAAGTGGTGGTTCGGTATCCGCCGAGCCGAAGGAGAGGGCGATGACCGTTGGGCCTTCGCCGGGCGCCGCGGCCGGGCCGAGCCCCGCACCCGACGAAGTGCGCGACTGGCTCGCGGAGTACGTCTACGAGACGACGCGCGCCGAAGTGCTCGAACGCATCGTCACCCGGCTCGACGACGTGATCATCGCGCGCATTCCCGAACTCGCCGATCGCGATATGCGCCGCGACCTCGCGGCCAGCACCAGGGCGCACGCCAGGATCGTGCTCAGCCGCCTGGCCAGCGATACCTTCGAGTTCTCGCTCCCGGAGGAGGCGCACGCGTTCGCGCGCAGCGTGGCCAGGCGTGGTTTCGAGCTGCGGTTGCTGCTGCGGGTCTATCACGTGGGCATGGAGGCGGTGCTGGACTACATGACCGAGGTCGTCGAGCAGCGGCGGGCGACGCCGGAACTCGAACGCATGGTGCTGCTGCGGCTGTTCGAGCGGGCCACCAAGTGGATCAGCACGTCGGTCGAGTTGCTCACCGACACCTACATGGAGGAGCGCGAGCAGGTGCTGCGCGCCGCCTTCAACCGTCGCGCCGAGACCGTCCGAGCGCTGCTGGACGGCGAGCACGTGGACGTCGATCAGGCATCGGTGCGGCTCGGCTACCGGCTCTCCCAGCGGCACCTGGCCTTCGTGCTGTGGACCGACGAGCCGACCGGAGAACCCGCAGGCGCGGAGGCGGAGGCGACCGGACTGCTGGATCGGGTCGCGGCGCGGCTGGCCGCGGCACTGGGCAGCGCGCGGCTGCTCACCGTTCCCTCCGGCGCCAGCGCGATGTGGGCGTGGGCCGGATCGGACGACGGGGAACACGGCGCCGAACTCGCGGTGCCGGGCGAAGCGGAGCGGCTGACCGCGGCGCAGGTCGAGGCGCCGGTACGGGTGGCGTTCGGTGTGCCCGCCGCGGGGATCGCCGGTTTCCGTCGCAGTCATCGCGAAGCGGTCGCCGCGCGGCAGGTCGCGGAGCGCGCACCCGCGGGCGGGCGGCGCGTCACCGGGTATCGAACGGTGGAGATCGCCTATCTGGCCGGTGCGGACGAAGCGGCCATGCGAGGACTGGTCGAGCGGGAACTGGGCGCGCTGGCGGCGCGCGACGGGAACGCCGCACGTCTGCGCGAGACGCTGCACGCCTATCTGCGCAGCCAACGCAGCCCGGAGGCCACCGCGAAGGTGCTCGGCGTACACAAGAACACGGTCCGCTACCGCGTGCAGCGGATCGAACAGCTTTTGGGATATCCGATCGAAGAACGCGGTCTGCCGCTGGAGATCGCGCTGGTGTGCGTCGCCGTCTACGGCGCCGACGCACTGCCCTGAACCGGCCGCCTGTCTACTCTCCCGCCGCGGCCTCCCGTGCGGCGATCCGGCGCAGCGGCGGTTCGGTGGTCGGGGCCACCCTGCGGTCGGGTAACTCGGCGAGCAAGGTGGTGGTCGCGCTTGCGATGGCCGCGACGGCCTTGTCGACGGCCGGTTTGGTGGTCGAGCTCAGGCCGGACACGCCACCGACCTTGCGCACGTACTGCAGTGCGGCGGCATAGATTTCCTGCTCGGTTGCGGCAGGCTCCAGACCACGCAGGACGGTGATGTTTCTACACATGCGAGCACACTAGCCCCAGATCACGACATGCGTCAGCGCAAGAACCAACGGAGTCCGAAATCGATTCGCCCTGCGGACGCGCCCGCGGTCCGGCGTCGCGACCGACAGAGGTGGCCGTCCGCGAATCCCGCGCGTACCCCGCGCGGGATAGGGAACAATCGGGGCATGTCTTCGCGCGGCGTACCCACCTTGACGACCTTTCCGTACGCGGAGCTGGACGAGCGGGAGGAAGACCACTGGTCCGGCGCCGCGGTATCCGACGACGAACTGCGGGCGCTGGCCCTCGGCGCCTTCTATTCCGCGCGCTGGGACGCCTTCCATGACGCGCTGCTGCTCGGCCCGGAACGCGCGCATCCGCTCGGTGACCGGCGTGAACTGGCCATCGACACACTCACCGGCGCGTGGGGCATCACCGATGGCACCGAGGCGCAGGCGTCGATGGAGCAGTTGCTCGACGGCATGCACGCCCCGCTCTACGCGCTGGTGCACCCGCTGGTGACGGCCTCGATCAACGCCAGTGAGCGCGATCGCTTCGGTGAGCGCGCCGACCGGCACCGGGCGTTCCTGCGGCAGGTCGGAGCGTTCCGGGGGATGGACAATCCCGAGGCGCTGGTCCGCGACTACGACATCTGGTCGCAGGCGATCAAGATCGGATTCACCGACCATCTGGCCCGGCCGCTGCCGGGTGACATCCACGCCTGGGATCTGGCCAGGGTCGTCGCGGTGGCCAGGATGGCCTACACGGCCGGGTACCTCGACGCCGACGTGGCCTGGAGTTATCTGGCGCGCGCCCTGCCGCTGGCCCAGAGCAAGTACCGCAACTGGCGCCAGTTCGGCGACGCCTACCTCACCGGCTGGACCTATTGGCAGGCCTGCGAGGACTTGGCCGAGCTGAAGAACGGCGGCGTCGACCGCCGCAAGGAGCTGCTGCGGCTGTGGCTGCGTCCGACCAGCCCGTGGCGGCGGATCGCGCTGAACTCAGCTCCCGTCGGGGAGTGAACGCAGGATTCCGCGGCCGTAACGTTGGAACTGCGCGTCGTCGACCATGCCGAGGGAGTGTCGCTCGACCAGCAGTTCCCACTCCGAATACAACTGCGCCACACCGGGATCCGCGGGGCCAGCGGCGCCGTCGGCGGACTCCCGGCGTACCGCGAAGTTCACCGCGCAGATGACCCGATCGGTGTCGGCGCGGTCGGCGCCCGCGAATTGCAGCGTGCGGCTGCCGTCGTGTACCTCGGCGCCGGTCGCGCCGCGTCCGGGGCCGATCTCGCCGCGCCCCGCGGTGGGGGTATCGGTCACGCGAGCCCATACGACCACGGGAATCGGGAGTTCGTACGCGTACCGGCTGTCGCCGATCGCGATGAACAGCAGCCGCGTCGTCGTGGCGGCGAGCAGGCCGGAGCCGCTGCCCGCCGGAGGGTGCGCGACCGCGACGGCGGTCTCCAGGACGTACTCGTCCGGCGTCACGTAACGATGCAGAGCCGCTATCGCATGCTTCGCCTCACGGCGCGGCGACATCCTGCGCGTCGCCCGTTCCACGTCCGCGCGGGTGGGGCCGCCACGTCCCCAGGTGGGGGTAGGCGGGCGCAGGTCCGGCGCCGCCACGTCGATGCGCTGGGTGGCGAGGATGTGCGCGTTGATGCGGTCGACGATCTCGGTGGCCGCGGGAACGTCGTGCTCGGCGATGATCACCGGAAGGGGCGTGCGGTCCGCGGGGACGCCGGTGAGCACGGGCGTCGGGTAGCGCAGATAGATCTCGATCACCACCGCGTCGTCCGCGCGCCGGTTCAGCCGGACCTTCAGCAGGTCGGAGACCGGGACATCGAGCACGCGCTCGCCGTCGGACCCGGGCCGCAAGACGATCAACCTGCCGCGGCCGTGACGCAGTATCGCTGTGGGTGTTCGTAACTCGACTATGTCCATACCCCCTGCGCTCGTGTCTGGTCTGCGGCGCTCCCGGGGCCTTTCGTGGTGTGCGAGCTACCGCCTACGTGCCCGTCGCTCGCGCCGCGATGTTGTGTCGTCGCTCACGATAGGCCGAACATGCCATGATTGTTGCCACTTGGAGGAAGCCGAACCGGAGACATCGGGAACCACCGTCGATCCCCGGCCGTTTACCTCTTTAACTGCACCTGCAGCCGAACTACGCGATGTATCGAGTAGACCGTACGCGGTAACGTGGCTTGTCCGCATCCGAACCCCTGCGGAACCGGACGCGCCAGACGCATCGCTAGGCAAGAACCGGAGACACCGGAAAGGACTGGCCGCCCCGGCCGACGCTCTATGAACCGCAAGACAGTGTTTCGCACCCTGGCCATAGTCTCGGGCATCTTGCTCGTGATCTATGCGTTCAGCTACTTCGGCAACGACACGCGGGGCTGGAAGAGCGTCGATACATCGGTTGCCCTGAGCCAGCTCGAGAACAAGAGCAACGTCCAGAACGTCCAGATCGATGATCGCGAGCAGCAGTTGCGCATCGAGCTGAAGGACGGCAACGACGCCACCGGCGGACAGAACAAGATCATCGCGAAGTATCCGGGCGGTAGCGAGACCTCCGCCCAGATCTTCTCGGCCGTGAAGAACTCCGGCGCCCCGTACAACACCGTGGTCAAGCAGGAGAGCTGGTTCACCCAGATCCTGCTGTTCGTGCTGCCGATGGTCATCCTGCTCGGCCTGTTCATCTTCGTGATGGCCCGCATGCAGGGCGGCGGCCGCGGCGGCATGATGGGCTTCGGCAAGTCGAAGGCCAAGCAGCTGTCCAAGGACATGCCCAAGACCACGTTCGCCGACGTGGCCGGAGCCGACGAGGCGGTCGAGGAACTCTACGAGATCAAGGACTTCCTGCAGAACCCGGTCCGCTACCAGGCCCTCGGCGCCAAGATCCCCAAGGGCGTCCTGCTCTACGGTCCGCCCGGCACCGGCAAGACCCTGCTGGCCCGTGCCGTCGCGGGCGAGGCAGGCGTGCCGTTCTTCACCATCTCCGGTTCGGACTTCGTGGAGATGTTCGTCGGCGTCGGCGCCTCCCGCGTGCGCGACCTGTTCGAGCAGGCCAAGCAGAACAGCCCCTGCATCATCTTCGTCGACGAGATCGACGCGGTCGGCCGCCAGCGCGGCGCTGGCCTCGGCGGCGGTCACGACGAGCGCGAGCAGACCCTCAACCAGCTGCTGGTGGAGATGGACGGCTTCGGCGACCGCACCGGCATCATCCTGATCGCCGCCACCAACCGCCCCGACATCCTCGACCCGGCGCTGCTGCGTCCCGGCCGCTTCGACCGGCAGATCCCGGTCGGCAATCCGGACCTCGCCGGTCGCCGCGCCATCCTGCGGGTGCACTCGCAGGGCAAGCCGATCTCCCCGGATGCCGATCTGGACGGCCTGGCCAAGCGCACCGTCGGCATGTCCGGCGCGGACCTCGCCAACGTCATCAACGAGGCCGCGCTGCTCACCGCCCGCGAGCACGGCGCGGTGATCACCGGCGAATCGCTGGAGGAGTCGGTCGACCGCGTGATCGGCGGCCCGCGCCGCAAGAGCCGGATCATCAGCGAGCACGAGAAGAAGATCACCGCCTATCACGAGGGCGGCCACACCTTGGCCGCCTGGGCGATGCCGGACATCGAGCCGGTCTACAAGGTCACCATCCTGGCGCGCGGTCGCACCGGCGGCCACGCCATGACGGTGCCCGAGGACGACAAGGGCCTGATGACCCGCTCGGAGATGATCGCCCGCCTGGTCATGGCGATGGGCGGCCGCGCGGCCGAGGAACTGGTGTTCCACGAGCCGACCACCGGCGCGTCCTCCGATATCGATCAGGCAACCAAGATCGCCCGGGCGATGGTCACCGAGTACGGCATGAGCGCCCGGCTCGGCGCGGTCCGCTACGGCCAGGAGCAGGGCGACCCGTTCCTCGGCCGCTCGATGGGCATGGGTTCGGAGTATTCGCACGAGGTGGCGGGCGCGATCGACGTGGAGGTGCGCAACCTGATCGAGGCCGCGCACACCGAGGCGTGGGCGATCCTGAACGAGTACCGCGACGTGCTCGACGACCTGGCCACCGCGCTGTTGGAGCGGGAGACGCTGCACCGCAAGGATCTCGAGCAGATCCTCGCCTCCGTGCAGAAGCGCCCGCGGATCACCGCGTTCAACGATTTCGGCGAGCGGGTCCCCTCGGACAAGCCGCCGGTGAAGACCCCGGGCGAGCTGGCCGCCGAGCGCGGCGAGTCGTGGCCGCCGGAGCCGGTGGTGAAGCCGGTGGCCGCGTCCGCGCAGCGCGAGCCGCAGCCCGCCAACGGGTATCCGCCGCACGAGAGCGGTTACGGCGCTCCGCCGCAGTACCCCCGCCCGTCCGCGCCCGGCTACCCGCTGCCGCAGGCGCCCGCTCCGGCCTATCCGCGCCAGGGCACGCACGGTTCGCGGCCGGACTACGGCGCTCCGGCGGGCTGGTCCGCTCCCGGCTGGCCGCCGCGCGACGAGCCGCAGCAGGGTCAGCCCGGCTGGGGCGACCCGCAGCAGCCGCGGCACGGCTATCAGCCGTGGGGTCCGCAGGGTTCGCCCGAAGGCGGCTATGACAGGGACGGGTACGGCGACCACGGCGGTTACGACGAGCCGCGCCGGACGAATCCGAACGGCGAGGGCGACGGTGATTGGGATGGACCGAACGGTCGTCACTGACCTGTGACGATTAGGCTCGACCATCTGGGGTGCCGAGAGATTGCCGGCGCCCGGGGAGTTTGGAGGTGTCCTCGATTGTCGGCCAACGAGTATGGCGGTGGTCACACCGTCGCCGAACTGGACAGTGCGGAGCACAACGGCATCGACATCGGCCTGTCGGAGCCGGGCCTCGTGGCACTGGAAACGGGCAGGTCGTTCGATCAGGCGCGAGCCGAAGCGGCGGTACGGGAGTTGCTGATCGCCGTCGGTGAGGACCCGGACCGGCCCGGCCTGCTCGACACGCCCGCCCGGGTCGCGCGGGCCTACCGGGAGACGTTCGCCGGGCTCTATGTGGAACCGGATTCGGTGCTCAACACCACGTTCGACGAGGGCCATCAGGAACTCGTACTGGTCAGGGACATTCCGATGTACTCCACCTGTGAGCACCACTTGGTGTCCTTCCACGGTGTCGCCCATGTCGGGTACATCCCCGGTCCACACGGCCGGGTCACCGGCCTGTCCAAACTCGCCCGCCTGGTCGACCTGTACGCCAAGCGCCCGCAGGTGCAGGAGCGGCTGACCAGCCAGATCGCCGACGCGGTGATGCGCAAGCTGGACCCGAGGGGAGCGATCGTCGTGGTCGAGGCCGAGCACCTCTGCATGGCGATGCGCGGCATCCGCAAGCCGGGCGCGAGCACGACCACCTCCGCGGTGCGTGGACTGCTGCAGTCCAACGCCGCCTCGCGCGCCGAGGCGCTCGATCTGATCCTGCGGAAGTGAGCGGGCCCGCGGTGTCCGAACCGAGGCGCTTCGAGAGCCTCGCCGCCCGCGACGGGCGCTCCTGTGTGGTGATGGGTGTGGTGAACGTCACCAGCGATTCGTTCTCCGACGGCGGGCGATACCTCGATCCCGAGCTGGCCATCGCGCACGGCGTTCGGCTGCACGCCGCGGGCGCGGACGTCATCGACGTCGGCGGCGAGTCGACCAGGCCGGGCGCGGTCCGCGTCGACGCGGCGACCGAGACCGCACGGGTGACACCTGTCATCCGCGGACTGGTCGCGGCGGGGGTGCCGACCAGCGTGGACACCATGCGCGCCGCCGTCGCCGAAGCCGCGATCGAAGCCGGGGTGTCGGTGGTGAACGACGTCTCCGGCGGCCTTGCCGATGCCGACATGGTGCGCGTGGTCGCCTCCGCGCGGGTCCCGTGGATCCTCATGCACTGGCGGGCGGGCGCCGACTACCGGCACACCGGACCGGCGGACCACTACGACGACGTGGTCGCGGAGGTGCTCGCCGAGTTGACCACGCAGGTGGACTCGGCCGTCGCCGCGGGCGTGGAGTCGTCCCGGCTGATTCTCGACCCCGGCTTGGGCTTCGCGAAGAACGCCGAACACAACTGGGCTCTGCTCGGCGCGCTGCCGGAATTGGTCGCGCAGGGGCTCCCGGTCCTGATCGGGGCGTCTCGCAAGCGTTTTCTCGGCTCCCTGCTCGCCGACGAGGCGGGGCCGCGTCCACCGGACGGCAGGGAGACGGCCACCGCGACCATCTCGGCACTGGCCGCGGTGCACGGCGCGTGGGGTGTGCGGGTGCACGACGTGCGCGCCTCGCTGGACGCCATCACGGTCACCGACGCGTGGCAGAATGCCGCACGGCAGCGCGCCGAACAGCACGACACCGCCCGATCCAGTGCGCAAGGAGCTCGACGATGAGCCGGTCCCCGATCCACGCCGAAGACGAAGCGCCGCCGGGTGATTCGGCGATCCGGCGCGGCGCCGACCGCATCGAGTTGCGCGGCCTGCGCGCCTACGGGCACCACGGCGTGTTCGAGCACGAGCGCCGCGACGGCCAGGAGTTCCTGGTCGACCTGACGGTATGGGTGGACTTCGACGTGGCCGCGGCGTCCGACGACCTGGCAGCCACCGTGGACTACGGCGCGTTGGCCGAACGCGCGGTGCGCATCGTCCAGGGTCCGCCGCGCAATCTCATCGAGACGGTGGTCTCGGAGATCGCCGACGATGTCATGACCGATCCGCGGATACGGTCGGTCGAGGTGGTGTTGCACAAGCCGTCCGCGCCGATCCCGCACACGTTCGCCGATGTGCGGGTGATCACCTCGCGTCACCGGGGGGAGCCCGTCGGATGAGCGAGCGGAACTGCGGCGCGGTGTTTTTCACCGTGCCGGGCGCCGCGGAGGTGCGCCGATGACCCGTGCCGTGCTGTCCATCGGTTCGAATCTGGGTGATCGGCTCGCGCATCTGCGCAGCGTCCTGGACGGGTTCGGCCATCGCGTGCTGGCGGTCTCCGCCGTGTATTCGACCGCGCCCTGGGGTGGTGTCCCGCAGGGCGACTATCTCAATGCCGCTGTGCTGGTAGAGGATCCGGCCTTCGGCTGCGCCGACTGGCTGCGTCGCGGGCAGGAGCTGGAGCAGGCCTCGGGACGGGTGCGTGAAGTGCGCTGGGGCGCACGCACGCTCGACGTGGACGTGGTGTGGTGCGCCGAACTGCGCGGCGGTGAGCCGGTCGCGTGCCGTAGCGCCGACCCGGATCTCATCCTGCCGCACCCGCAGGCGCATCGGCGCGCCTTCGTGCTGGCGCCGTGGCTGGACGTGATGCCGGACGCGGTGCTCGAGGTCGACGGCGTGCCGCACGCTGTCGCGGATCTGCTGGCCGGGCTCGATCCGGACGAACGCGCCGGGGTGCGTCGCACCGCGTTCTCGCTGACGGGCGCGCCGTCGTGAAACTGAAGCCGACTCGCATACTCGACCTCGTGGCGAACGTGCTGATCGCCGCGATCGTCGCGTGGATCGCCACCCGGGTGGCCTATGACAGCTTCCCGCCGATCTCGATCTTCGCGGGCGCCTCGCTGTATCCGGTGGCCGCGATCGAAGCTGTGCTCGCGTTCGTCATCCGGGCGCGGGTCAACGACCACCAGATCGGCGATGGACGTCACCAGTTGCATCCGATCACGGCGGCCCGCGCCGTCGCGTTGGCCAAGGCGTCGGCGCAGGTCGGTTCGATCGCCGCGGGTATCTGGCTCGGATTCCTGTGCTGGGTCCTCCCGCAGCGCGGCACCTTGCGCGCGGCCGCGGCCGACAGCCCCGGCGCGATCGTCGGGATGCTGGCGGGCTTCGCTTTGGTTGCTGCGGCCCTCTGGCTGGAGTACTGCTGCCGGGCGCCGGAGGATCCCACCGACGATGCGGCAACTACATAGCTAGTTTCACGAACTTAATCACAAAACCGGAATCTGGGCGTGGCCGAAGCTATTGGCTACCCTGGCTGGCATGGTTTCACCCTCCCGTAGCAGCACTTCCCGTGGACGGCGGGACGACGCGGGAAAATTATTCGTCGGCGTCCTGATCGTGCTCGGTCTGGTTGCCAGTGTTTTCCTGATCTTCAGCAACAGTGTCGAGTTCGTACGGGTAGGTCTGGTCGCGGCCCTGTGGGCCGCGGCGATCGGGGCTCTTGCTGCGACGAAGTACCGCAAAGAGGCGACGATCGACAAGGCGAAGGTCCGCGATCTGCAAACCGTCTACGCGTTGCAGCTGGAGCGTGAGGTCACCGCGCGCCGCGAGTACGAGCTCGGTGTGGAGGCGCGGGTCCGCGAGGAGGTGGGCGTCGACGCGACCGAACTCGCGGCCTTGCGCGCGGAGCTCACCGTGCTGCGGCAGAGCCTGCAGCGGCTGTTCGACGGCGATCTGCCGATGGATCGCCCCGCGTTGCGCGCCGACGCGACCAGGATCCAGGAGCTGACCAGCTCCGGCACGGAATCGGGGAACAATAGCTCCGCGAATGCCGGGATGTGGTCGATGTTCGCCGACCAGCAACCGCGTAGCAGTATGACGCCGATCTTCGAGCCCGACCATCCCGAGCCACCGGTCTTCGCCAGCCCCTTCGATGATCCGGTCACCGCGGAGACCGCCGTCGTCTCCCTCGACGACACCGACCAGGCCGACGCGGAGCGGGCGCGCTACGCCGAGCCGCGCGGCTGGGCCGACGCCTTCACCGAGACGGTGGACGAGGAGCCGCTGGACGAGCCACCCACCCAGCCCGCCGCACGACCCCAGCCGACGCCGGAACCGGCCTCTCGGTCGGCCTCAGCACCCGCCATGGGCACGCCGAGCGCGCGCAGGCGCCGCCGGGCGGAAAGCGACGACGAGACGCCGTCGCGTCGTCTCTCGGTCGCGGAGATCATGGCCAACCTGCAATCGGAGGAGCGGGACCGCCGGTGAGTGGAGCCGGGGCCCGGCCCGGCACTGCGGCCTAGATCACGCGGGCACCCCGTGGCGGCGGCGAAGCACCTGTAGATATCCTCTTGGCGTACCGTCCGGTACCCGCATGGCGGGACTGGAACGACATCGAGAGGACAACGTTGACCTCGAGAAGCGTGAATTCCGACAACGCTGATTCGGGCTACGACCCCGCGCCCGCACGCCTGACGGTGGGAATCGTCTCGGCGGGACGCGTGGGCTCGGCATTGGGCGTCGCACTCGAGCGCGCCGGACACGTCGTGTTCGGCGTCTGCGCGATCTCCGACGCGTCGGTGCGGCGTGCCCGGACCCGGCTGCCCGATTCGGAGATCCTGCCGATCGAACAGGTGGCCGCCCGCAGCGAGCTGCTGTTGCTGGCCGTGCCCGACGCCGAGCTTCCCGGCCTGGTTCGCGGTCTGGCCGGTGCGGAAGTCGTCCGTCCCGGCACCATCGTCGCGCACACGTCCGGCGCGAACGGCGTCGGCGTACTCGCGCCCCTGGCCGAGATCGGCGCGCTTCCGCTGGCCATCCACCCGGCCATGACCTTCACCGGACACGACGAGGACGTGAACCGCCTCGGCAACGCGTGCTTCGGCATCACCGCCGCCGATGAGGTCGGCTACGCCATCGCGCAGTCGCTGGTGATCGAGATGGGCGGCGAGCCGGTGCGGGTGCCGGAGGAGAACCGGCCGCTGTACCACGCCGCGCTCGCGCATGGCAGCAACCACCTGGTCACGGTGATCGTCGACGCGGTGGCCGCGTTGCGCGCCGCCCTGGCCGGCCCCGGCCTGATGGGCCAGCAGCTGGTGGACGAGCAGCCCAACGGCCTGGCCGAGCGTCTGCTCGCGCCCCTGGCATCGGCGGCGCTGGACAACGCGTTGCGGCGCGGCCAGTCCGCGCTGACCGGCCCGGTCGCCCGTGGTGACGCGGGCGCGGTGGCCGCGCATCTGACCGCGCTGGCGTCGGTCGACGCCAGGCTGGCCGAGGCGTATCGCGCGCTGTCGCTGCGCACGGCGGAACGCGCGGGCACCGCCCCCGCCGTCATCGAACTGCTGGAAGGACGCTGATGTTGGACCCGAAACTGCGCGGCGCCTACCGGCCCGGTGCGCTGACCGTCCACCACGATCCCGCCGTGCTCGGCGCGGTGTCCGCCGCGCTGCGCGGCGTCGGCCGTACCGTCGCGCTGGTGCCGACCATGGGTGCGCTGCACGAGGGCCACCTGGAGATCGTGCGGCTGGCCAAGCGGACCAACCAGGTGGTCATCGTCTCGATCTTCGTCAACCCGTTGCAGTTCGGGGCGAACGAAGACCTGGACAAATACCCACGCACGCTGGACGCCGACGTCGAGTTGTTGCGCGCGGAGGGTGTCGAGCTGGTGTTCGCGCCCAGCGCGTCCGACATGTATCCGGACGGCCCGCGGACCACGGTGCAGCCGGGCCCGCTCGGCGCGGAGCTGGAAGGGGCGAGCCGCCCGACCCATTTCGCGGGCATGCTCACCGTGGTCGCCAAGCTCCTGCAGATCGCGCGGCCGACCGAGGCGTTCTTCGGCGAGAAGGACTACCAACAGCTCACGTTGATCCGGCAGATGGTCCGCGATCTGAACTTCGACGTGAAGATCACGCCGGTGGTCACCGTCCGTGAGGCCGACGGCCTGGCCATGTCCTCACGGAACCGTTATCTCGACCCCGTGCAGCGCGAATCGGCGCTCGCCTTGTCGGCCGCCCTGTCGGCGGGCAAGCACGCGGGCGGGCTCGGCGGCGACGCGGTGCTCGCGGCCGCCCGTCAGGTGCTCGACGCCGTGCCCGGCGTGGACGTCGACTACCTGGAATTGCGCTCGGCCACCCTGGGCCCCGCCCCGGCCGCGGGCAACGCCAGGTTGCTGATCGCGGCCAGGGTGGGCACTACCCGGCTCATCGACAACATCGCCGTCACGCTCGGCGCTCCGATCGACGGCCATCCCAACGTCTCCGGTTCGCGGCCCGCCGTGGACCCCCGGTCCGTTCCGGCGGTGTCGAATCCCGCCCCGCTTCCTCCCGCGAACTAGAAAGGTCGACGCAATGCTGCGCACCATGATGAAGTCGAAGATCCACCGTGCCACCGTGACGCACGCCGACCTGCACTACGTCGGTTCGGTCACCGTGGACCAGGACCTGCTCGACGCCGCCGATCTGCTGGAAGGCGAGCAGGTCTGCATCGTCGACATCGACAACGGCGCCCGCCTGGAGACCTACGTGATCGCCGGTGAGCGGGGTTCGGGGGTGATCGGGATCAACGGCGCCGCGGCCCACCTGGTGCATCCCGGCGACCTCGTCATCCTGATCGCCTACGGCCAGCTGAACGAGCAGGAGCTGAAGGAATACGACCCCAAGGTCGTATTCGTCGACGAGCGCAACCGCCCGGTCGAGCTCGGTTCGGACCCGGCGCACGCACCGGAGGGCTCGGGCCTGACCTCGCCGCGCTCGCTGTCGTTCGTCTGAACAGCGGCGACCGGACATGTTGCTGACCATCGATGTCCGCAATACGAGTATCGAACTCGGCTTGTTCTCCGGTTCCGGAGAGCATTCGAAACTGGTGCGCCACTGGCGTATCCACACCAATCCGTTGCTGACCGCCGACGAATTCGCCATGCAGGTGCGCGGGTTGGTCGGCGCGCAACTGGACGAGGTGATCGGCGTCTCGGCGCTTTCGACGGTGCCGCCCGTGCTGCGCGAACTGCGCGGCATGCTCGGTCAATACTGGGCTCATGTTCCGCACGTGTTGGTGGAACCCGGTGTGCGCACCGGGATTCCGCTGCTGGTGGACAATCCGAAAGAAGTCGGCGCCGACCGCATCGTCAATTGCCTGGCCGCCTACCAGCGGTATTCCGGGCCCGCGATCGTCGTCGATTTCGGAACGGCGATCTGCGTCGATCTGGTGTCGAAGAAGGGCGAGTTTCTCGGCGGGATCATCGCACCCGGTGTGGAGATCGCCACGGAAGCCCTGGTAGAACGCAGTGCGCTGCGGCGGGCGGAGTTGACCAGGCCACGGTCGGTGCTTGGGAAGAACAGCATGGAATGCATGCAGTCCGGCGCGGTATTCGGTTTCGCCGGACTGGTCGACGGCCTGATCGATCGGATTCGCGACGAGTTCGACGCCTTTGCCGGCGACGATGTGGCGGTGGTGGCGACCGGCGCGACCGCGCCGCTGATCGTCCCGGAATCGGAAACGATCGACGACCACGATCCGCATCTCACGTTGACCGGCCTGCGGCTCGTATACGAACGCAACCAGCGGCGCAAGGGAAATGTCTGATATGCGCGGTGTTGGATTCGTCGCAGGCCAGGGACTTGTCGACACCGCGTCGCATGCTGTTAAACTCCCTCTCGTGACTTTCTTCGTGAGCACCCAGGAGTGTTGTCGAGGCTGACGTGCCTCGACCGATCGAGGCTGAGTTCCTGCCCTCGACCGTTACCTTCCTCCTGGAGATTCGCTCATGCGTTCTTCTGTTCTTTCCCTTTCTTCCGCGCGTACGGCGCTGTCGGCTACTCCGCCGGTGGAACGCTCGGTGGCACCCGCTCTGCCCACTCGGCTGCGCCCGGCCGATCTGCTGCGGCTGACCGACGAGGGCGCCGAGGACGTGCTCGCCGGTCGCTATGACCACCTGCTTCCAGCTGACGGGACATGGCCGCACGACGAGCGCTGGGCGACCAGGCTGCTCTCCGACGACGAAGTCGACGTTTGGTTGATCAGCTGGACGCCGGGCAAGTCGACCGAGCTGCACGACCATGCCGGGTCGCTCGGCGCGCTCACCGTGCTCAGCGGCGCGTTATCCGAATACCGCTGGAACGGGACGGAATTGCGTTGCCGCACGCTCGCGGCGGGTGACCAGGCCTCGTTCCCGATCGGCTGGGTGCACGACGTCATGCGGGCGCCCGCCGACGTGCCCGGCGCCGTCGAATCCGCGGGCCCGCTCGATCCGACGCTCAGCGTGCACGCCTATTCCCCGCCGCTCACCGCCATGTCGTATTACGAGGTGACCGGCCACGGCACCCTGCGGCGCACCCGAACCGTCCTCACCGACCAGCCCGAAGGTGACATGTGATGACCCGTTTGACCATCGATCAGATGCTCGAGAACGCACGGGCGCAACTCGACCGGATCTATGCCTTCGAATTGCCGGAAGCCATCGAGCGGGGCGCCATTCTGGTGGATATCCGGCCGCAGGCGCAACGCGGACGCGAGGGCACCTTGCCCGGCGCCTTGGTGATCGAGCGCAATGTCCTGGAATGGCGGCTGGACCCCACCAGTTCGGCCCGCTTGGCGCTGGCCGCCGATCACGACGTGGAATGGATCGTCGTCTGCTCCGAGGGCTATACCTCCAGCTTGGCCGCCGCCGCCCTGCAGCAACTCGGGCTGCACCGGGCGACCGATCTGGTGGGCGGTTACCAGGCGTTGAAGGCGGCCGGGCTGTTGAACGTCGCCGTCGGGGCGTCGCACTTCGTGCGTGAGGCCGAGGCGCTCGCCTCGCTGTAATTTCCCCGCCAACACTTCCATCTCGAAATAGCCGGGCGCGCAGGTGTTTTCGCACACACTATGATGCGCACCGGCTATTTCGCGTCTCCGGGACGTGGACCGGGACGTCCCGGGCGGTGCGCCGCAGCGATACCGTTTCGTTACTCCGGGTCGGAGTCCGGGCGGCGCGCAAAACGATTTCCGGTGCACGCTAGGGTTGTTCGATGTGAGCACCCCGAACTCTGCCTCTTCGACCGCATCGACATCGGATTCGCGGCCCGCTGTGGCACCCGCCGCCGACGATGCCCCGGAGCAGATACGGATTCGCCGGGAGAAGCGGGAGCGGCTGCTCGCGGCCGGTGGCGAGGCGTATCCCGTCGTCGTGCCGCGTACGCATACCCTGGCGGAAATTCGGGCCGCATATCCGGACCTGGCCGCCGACACCTCCACCGGACAAGAGGTGGGCGTCGCCGGGCGCGTCATATTCCTGCGTAATACCGGCAAGTTGTGTTTCGCGACACTGCAGGAAGGCGACGGCACCAAGCTGCAGGCGATGATCAGTCTGAACGGGGTCGGCGCGGACGCGCTTGCCGCCTGGAAGGCGGACGTCGACCTCGGTGACTTCGTTTTCGTGCACGGTGAGGTCATCTCTTCGCGAACCGGGGAACTGAGCGTCATGGCCGATTCCTGGTTCATGGCGGCGAAGGCCCTGCGGCCGCTGCCGGTGGCGCACAAGGAGATGAACGAGGAGTCGCGGGTCCGGCAGCGTTATGTCGACTTGATCGTGCGCCCTGAGGCCAGGGAGATGGCCCGTACCCGCATCGCCGTGGTGCGCGCGCTGCGCAACGCGCTCGAGCGCAGGGGCTTTCTCGAGGTGGAGACGCCTATGCTGCAGACGCTGCACGGCGGCGCAGCGGCCCGGCCGTTCGTCACCCATTCCAATGCCCTCGACATGGACCTCTTCCTGCGCATCGCGCCCGAGTTGTTCCTGAAGCGCTGCGTGGTCGGCGGCTTGGAGCGGGTCTTCGAGATCAACCGGAACTTCCGCAACGAGGGGGCGGACTCCACGCATTCCCCCGAGTTCGCGATGCTGGAGACGTACCAGGCTTACGGCACCTATGACGACTCGGCGGTGATGACCCGGGAATTGGTGCAGGAAGTGGCGCAGGAGGCGTTCGGCACGCAGGTGGTGACCCTGGCCGACGGCACCGAATACGATCTCCGTGGCGAGTGGGCCACCGTCGAGATGTACCCGTCGCTGTCCGATGCGCTGGGTGTGCAGGTCACTCCGGAAACATCGGTCGCCGAATTGCGCGCACTCGCGGATCGGGTCGGTCTGGAAATTCCGGAGGGCAAGGGCTACGGTCACGGGAAACTCGTCGAGGAACTTTGGGAACACCAGTATGGTGACAAGCTGTACGCACCGACTTTCGTGCGCGACTTCCCGGTGGAGACATCCCCGTTGACCAGGCAGCATCGCAGCACCGCCGGCGTCACGGAGAAGTGGGACCTCTATGTGCGCGGCTTCGAGTTGGCCACGGGCTATTCGGAGTTGGTCGACCCGGTGATCCAGCGGGAGCGGTTCGTCGACCAGGCCAGGTTGGCCGCGCAGGGCGACGACGAGGCGATGGTGCTGGACGAGGACTTCCTCGCCGCGATGGAGCACGGCATGCCGCCGACGACCGGAACGGGTATGGGAATCGATCGGTTGTTGATGGCGTTGACGGGTTTGGGAATCCGAGAAACGATACTGTTCCCAATTGTGCGTCCGGTCACCAGGTGACCACTGGATTGCAAAGCAGCGGCTCCGTCTTGGAATTTCCGGAATTCGAGGTATTCTTGCCTCGGGTAATCGGCCTAGTATGCGGGTCGCACGATTTCGAGAGGACGTTCATCTCATGGCAAAGAAGGTCACCGTTAGCCTGATCGACGATGTCGACGGTGAGTCCATCGCAGACGAGACCATCGAGTTTGCGATCGACGGTGTGTCGTACGAGATCGACCTGTCGTCGGCAAATGCGGCGAAGCTGCGCGACGGTTTGGAGGAGTGGGTTTCGAATGCGCGCCGGGTCAGCGGCCGGCGCCGGGTCAAGGCCGCCGCGGCCGCAACGGGCACTCCGAAGAGCCGGGTCTCGATCGATCGGGAACAAAGCGCCGCAATTCGTGAGTGGGCGCGCCGTAATGGACACAAGGTGTCCGCGCGGGGCCGCATCTCCGCCGACATCACCGACGCGTACAACAAGGCCGCGAAGGGATAGTTCTTTTTCCGGCCGCCGTCCCGGCGAATCGTGCGACGTCGGGACGGCGGTCTTGTTTGTGATAGGGCTTCGATATAGCAGCGAGACCGGTTCGCCCGGTGGCCCGTCACGGCGGATGAATCGATCTTGCTCGTGGTACCGGGAAGCGGCACCATGGAAGCGTGCGAAGGTCACTGGCGGTATGGAGAGGTGAGGTATCGGCGCAGTGACAGGATTCGTCGGATCATTCTTGCGGTTCACCGATGACGCCGGTCGGCAGCAGGAGCTCACGCTCACGCCCGACCGCGGCCGCGTCACCATCGGTCGCTCCCCGCATGCCGATCTCGCCCTGAGCTGGGACGCGGAGGTGTCCCGGCTACACGCGGCGGTCGAATACCTGGGTGCGCACTGGACCATCGTGGACGACGGCCTCTCCCGCAACGGCACTTTCGTCAACGGGGACCGGCTGGTCGGCCGCCGCAGACTGATGGCGGGCGACGTCATCCGGGTCGGTACGTCTCGGGTGTCCTTTCACGACTTCGGCGGCGTATCCGACGACATCACCCGCACCTCCACCGGCTCGATACCCACCGCGCGGTCGCTCACCGAAACGCAGCGCTCGGTCCTGGTCGCGCTGTGCCGCCCGTACAAGCACGGCGCGGGTTTCGCCACTCCCGCCTCGAATCAGCAGATCGCCGAGGAGTTGTTCCTCAGCGTCGACGCGATCAAGACCCATCTACGCGCGCTGTTCGCCAAGTTCGGGGTGGAGGATCTGCCGCAGAACCAGAAGCGGGTGCGGCTGGCTGGACTGGCCATGCAGAGTGGGCTCATTTCCGATCGGGACCTGTGAGACGTCCACCGTAGACGCTCGCTCATCCGATCGAGCTTCTCGACCATGGAGAGTCACGGCGGCGACGGCTTGACTCGGAGACGAGCGACCGGGGCGATGGCTCCGGCCGGTTTCCGAAGCAGGAGGAAGTCATGACCGCCACACGTATCGCCGCACTGGTGCTCGCCACACTGGCTACGGGCCTGGTCGCGGGCCTTTTCTACGCGTACGCCAATTCGGTGATGCCCGCGCTGGCCCGCACCGACGATCGCGCGATGATCGACGCGATGCAGAAGATCAACGTGGTGATCATCAATCCCTGGTTCATGATCGGCTTCCTCGGCACGGTGGGGTTCACCATCCTGGCCGCGGCGCTGCATCTGGGACGTGAGCACCGGAGCACGCTGATCTGGATCGGCCTGGCTCTGGTGCTCAACGTGATCGCCTTCGCGGTGACCTCCGGGCTGAATGTTCCGCTCAACGATCAACTGGCCGCCGCGGGCGACCCGGCGTCGATCGCCGACCCGGCGGCGGTGCGCGCCGATTTCGAATCCGCCTGGGTGCGTTGGAACATCGTGCGTGGCGTCTTCCACACGCTGGCCTTCCTGGTGCTCTGCGGTGCGCTGTTCGTCGCGGGAATCCAGCAGGGGAAGGCATCCGCCGCGGCGGCGCCGGGCCGGATCGCCGCAGGCGAGTACGCGGCGCCCTACCCGTCCGGCGCGTCGGCCTTCGGTCAGAGCTAGTTTCCGCAACGACCCGCCGGAATCTGCGCCGTCTGGGCCACTCCGTGCGGTAGCTTCCCCGGAGACGATCCGGACCGGGAGGCTATCGTGCGGCGTGTCCCAGGCTTTTCGTTGTTCATCGTTCTGCTCGCCGCGGTGTGCGCCACCGCGGGCGCTGCGCACGCGCAGGAGCGATATCCGGTCGAGTTCAACTTCTTCGCGGGCATTCCCGCCGAACTGTCCAATCCGGGTGGTTCGCTGCCCGGCACCAACGACTGGTCGTGCCGGCCGAACTCCGAGCATCCGAACCCCGTGGTCCTCGTGCACGGCACGGGCGGTGGCGCACAGACGAATTGGGGCGTGTACGCGCCGCTGCTGGCCAACGAGGGCTACTGCGTGTACTCGGCCACGTTCGGCGCCTACGACCTGCCGTGGCCCGCGTCGGCCATCGGGGGCATGCTCCCGATCGAGCAGAGCGCGGCCCAGCTCGCCGCCTTCGTAGACCGGGTGCGCTCCGCGACCGGTGCGCACAAGGTCGACCTCATCGGCCATTCCCAGGGCAACTTCATCGGCAACTACTTCGTCAAACGGCTCGCGGGCGCGGGCAAGGTGGACAAGATGGTCGGTCTGGCCCCGCCGTGGCAAGGCTCGAACGCGTACGGCATGGCGGACCTGAACGCGTTCGGCACACGCCTCGGCCTCGGTCCGCTGTTCGACGCCGTGGCCGGATCGCCGTGCAATGCCTGCAGGCAGGTGTTGCAAGGGTCGGAGTTCGTGCGCGAACTCAACGCGGACGGCGTCTACCACCCCGACGTGACGTACACCAATATCGCGACCCAGCTGGACGAACTGGTGGTGCCGTATACCTCCGGCCTGGTCACCGGCCCCCATGTGACCAACATCGTGGTTCAGGACGGCTGCGCGACGGACTACTCTGGGCATACGGGCATAGCGGGCAGCAAGAGGGCCGCGACCTACGTGCTCAACGCGCTCGATCCCGCTCATCAACGCCCGGTGCCCTGCGGTTTCGTCGACCCGTACACGGGGTAGGCGGCCGAGGTCGTACGTGTGCGGCGCAGATCCGGTCGGCGGACGATTTGTTCGCTGAGGGCAAAACCCGGCCGGAAACGAATCCCGCGACGCCCACGTTATGAGTGAATGACCGTGCTGTCGCCGGTCGGCAATAGGGTGGACCGGCGGCGGTGGCATCCCCCGCCAACTAGAGTGGAGGCGGGGGCCGCAACCCCCGGGCTTCATGGCAGGCTGACGCCCACGGTTGTTGTACACAGCACACTGCGGCGTCTGTTGCCAGAATGTCGGAGCAGGAGAGTGAGGGAGCGATGTTCGAGAGGTTCACCGACCGCGCGAGGCGTGTCGTTGTCCTGGCCCAGGAAGAGGCCCGGATGCTCAACCACAACTACATCGGCACCGAGCACATCCTGCTGGGGCTGATTCACGAGGGTGAGGGCGTCGCGGCCAAGTCGCTCGAGTCGCTCGGCATTTCGCTGGAAGGCGTGCGTAGCCAGGTGGAGGAGATCATCGGCCAGGGCCAGCAGGCCCCGTCCGGTCATATCCCGTTCACCCCGCGCGCCAAGAAGGTGCTGGAGCTGAGCCTTCGCGAAGCGCTGCAGCTCGGCCACAACTACATCGGCACCGAGCACATCCTGCTCGGCCTCATCCGTGAGGGCGAGGGCGTGGCGGCGCAGGTGCTGGTGAAGCTGGGCGCCGATCTCAACCGTGTGCGCCAGCAGGTCATCCAGTTGCTGTCGGGATATCAGGGCAAGGAGCCGGTCGAATCCGGTTCGCGCGGCGAGGCGGGCACACCGTCGACCTCGCTCGTGCTCGACCAGTTCGGTCGCAACCTGACCCAGGCCGCGCTCGAGGGCAAGCTCGATCCGGTCATCGGCCGCTCGAAAGAGATCGAGCGGGTCATGCAGGTGCTCAGCCGCCGTACCAAGAACAACCCGGTGCTGATCGGCGAGCCCGGCGTCGGCAAGACCGCCGTCGTCGAAGGGCTCGCGCAGGCCATCGTCAACGGCGAGGTCCCCGAGACGCTGAAGGACAAGCAGCTCTACACCCTCGACCTGGGCTCCCTGGTCGCGGGCAGCCGCTACCGCGGTGACTTCGAAGAGCGCCTGAAGAAGGTGCTCAAGGAGATCAACACCCGCGGCGACATCATCCTGTTCATCGACGAGCTGCACACGCTGGTCGGTGCGGGCGCCGCCGAGGGCGCCATCGACGCGGCCTCGATCCTGAAGCCGAAGCTGGCCCGCGGCGAGCTGCAGACCATCGGCGCGACCACCCTCGACGAGTACCGCAAGTACATCGAGAAGGACGCCGCCCTGGAGCGCCGGTTCCAGCCGGTGCAGGTGGGCGAGCCGACCGTCGAGCACACCATCAACATCCTCAAGGGTCTGCGCGACCGCTACGAGGCGCACCACCGGGTCTCCATCACCGACGGCGCGTTGGTGGCCGCCGCCACCCTGGCCGACCGCTACATCAACGACCGGTTCCTGCCGGACAAGGCGATCGACCTGATCGACGAGGCGGGCGCGCGGATGCGCATCCGTCGCATGACCGCTCCGCCGGACCTGCGCGAGTTCGACGACAAGATCGCCGAGGCGCGCCGGGAGAAGGAGTCCGCGATCGACGCGCAGGACTTCGAGAAGGCCGCGCGGCTGCGCGACAAGGAGAAGCAGCTCGTCGCCAAGCGGGCAGAGCGGGAGAAGCAGTGGCGTTCGGGTGATCTGGACGTCGTGGCCGAGGTCGACGACGAGCAGATCGCCGAGGTGCTGGCGAACTGGACCGGTATTCCGGTGTTCAAGCTCACCGAGGAGGAGACCACCCGTCTGCTCCGTATGGAGGACGAGCTGCACAAGCGGATCATCGGCCAGGAGGACGCGGTCAAGGCCGTCTCCAAGGCCATCCGCCGCACTCGTGCCGGCCTGAAGGATCCGAAGCGTCCGTCCGGCTCGTTCATCTTCGCCGGCCCGTCCGGCGTCGGTAAGACCGAGCTGTCCAAGGCGCTGGCGAACTTCCTGTTCGGCGACGACGACGCGCTCATCCAGATCGACATGGGCGAGTTCCACGACCGCTTCACCGCGTCGCGGCTGTTCGGTGCCCCTCCGGGCTACGTCGGCTACGAAGAGGGCGGCCAGCTCACCGAGAAGGTGCGCCGCAAGCCGTTCTCGGTCGTGCTGTTCGACGAGATCGAGAAGGCCCACCAGGAGATCTACAACACCCTGTTGCAGGTCCTGGAGGACGGCCGCCTGACCGATGGCCAGGGCCGTACCGTGGACTTCAAGAACACGGTGCTGATCTTCACCTCGAACCTCGGCACCTCGGACATCTCGAAGGCCGTCGGTCTCGGCTTCACCCAGTCGAACAACGAGGGCTCGAACTACGAGCGGATGAAGCTCAAGGTCAACGACGAGCTGAAGAAGCACTTCCGGCCGGAGTTCCTCAACCGCATCGACGACGTGATCGTCTTCCACCAGCTCACCAACGAGCAGATCGTCGAGATGGTGGACCTGATGATCGGCCGCGTCGCCACGCAGCTGAAGAACAAGGACATGGCGATCGAGCTCACCCCGAACGCCAAGAACCTGCTGGCCAAGCGTGGCTTCGATCCCGTGCTCGGTGCCCGGCCGCTGCGCCGCACCATCCAGCGCGAGATCGAGGACCAGCTGTCGGAGAAGATCCTCTTCGGCGAGATCGGTCCGGGCCAGACCATCGAGGTCGACGTCGAGGGCTGGGACGGCGAGGGCTCCGGCGAAGACGCGAAGTTCACCTTCACCGGTAAGGCGAAGCTGACCAAGGCCGCGAGCGAGGAGAAGCCCGAAGTCGTGCTGACGGGCGCGACGGAAGGCTCCACCGAGGCCGCCTCGGGCGAGTAAGCCGCAACCGAAAAGCCCGTGCCCACCTGTGGGCATGGGCTTTTTCGTATTCGGCGTCGCCCGCTGCGCCGGGTCAGGAATCGCGGTCGGCGAAGTAGGCGAGGATCGGTGCGAAGTCAGCGGCGAGTTCAGCGGGCACGATCACCTCGTCGATGCCGTACTTTTCCCGGCGTCGCTCGAGGATTTCGGCGGCGGCGGACGGTTCCGCGGGAATCATGCCCGCTGCGCCCGCGTCCGCGAGGGCGGCGGCGGTCAGGCCGAGCTTCGTCGCGGTCCAGATCGGTAGCCGCTGCCCGATGCCGACCACCTGATGGGTGAAGCGCAGGGTGCGGTCGGTACCGTCCCGTGCGGTGCGGACCAGCTCGGCCAGCTCCGACTCGGTGGCCCCGGGTGCCGCGGCCAGCAGGATGCGGTCGGCGAATTCCGCCGCCGTCGCCAGCATTCTGGGTCCGTTGGCGGCGACCACGACCGGTGGGGCGGGGTTCACTCCAGCCCGCACGGCGGCGATGGTGGCGACCAGCTGCGCGCGCCGTTGCGCGGGCGAACCCCAGGACGTGCCGAGCCACTGTGCTTCGGCGGCGGCGTCCGGGCGTCCCGAGCCGATTCCGAGTTCGAAACGTCCGTCCGACAGCAGCTGCAATGCCGCGGTCTCCCTGACCGTGGCGGCCGGTGTGCGCAGCGGTGCGGCGAGTACGTTCGGGCGCAGCCGAATGGTGGTGGTGACGGCGGCCGCCGCGGCGAGGGCCGGAAACGGCGAGGGGGTGAACCGGGTGTCCGGCAACAGGATGGTCCGGTAGCCCTGCTGTTCGACGGCGGCTGCCTCGCGCGCCCAGTCCGCTCCCGAACGCGGAGTGAGAACGATGCCGAAGGTCATGCTCATGGTGGGATCTCCCGATCGTGCAGGCGGGCCGGTCAGGGCTTGTGTCGCGGTTCGCTCAGGACGGCGAGCCTGCTGCGGTACTGCTCCTCGGTGATCTCGCCACGGGCGAACGCGGTGCGCAGCGCGCCGATACCGCTCACACGTCCGATGAACCGCCTCCGGGCGAAGACCAGCACTGTGACGACGGTCAGCCAGAACAACAGCGGGAAAATCCAGAAGAACGGCCAGGGGTGCCATCCGCCGTCGTAGTGATCGGCCAGAAAACTCACGGCGTCGGGTCGAGTGAAAATATTCATGACGAAAGACTGCGCCGAAGGGCACGCCGGGGGCATCGGTCGCGCGTCGGCACTCGGAATACGCCTGGATACGTACGCCCAGAGCCCGAAGGCTCTCCCCGCGGTGATTTACCAGTTATTTGCTAAGCGGCAGCAGGCCGGACAATTAGAGTTCGCTGAGAAATTGCTATTGGCTGATAACGGGAGAAGTCGGACCATGTCGCACTGCGCTGGCGCGCCGCGCGAGGAGGAAGAATCTCGGGCTGGGCTGCGGCTGTGCCTGGTCCCGGCCGTAGTCGCGCGCCGAAGAACGCGCAAGAAGGGGCGGGACGCTCATTCTGCCGACTGGTCCGACCGCGAATCAAAATTCGGCGCGGGTTTGCCCACTGACTGGTCGCCGTCCTGCGTCTTTATTGGGAGGATGGGTGCCTGGGTCGTTTGATTCCGGTTCCCATGGCAGTGCGGCGAAGCAGTCCGGCTCCTGGGCAACGATCGGCCGCTCACTGCCAGCCTGGGCGGACGAGTCCGGATTCGTAAGCCATGACCACCAGTTGGGTGCGGTCTCTGGCGTGCAGTTTGGTGAGAATGCGACTGACATGGGTACGGGCGGTCGCCGGGCTCATGTACAGCCGTTCGCCGATCTCGGCGTTGGTGAGACCCTCGGCGACCAGCGTCATCACCTCGCGTTCGCGGTCGGTGAGTTCGGCGAGCGTGGCCGTCGGCGGCGTTTTCGCGCGTGTGGAGAATTCCGCGATCAGCGTGCGGGTCACGCCGGGGGACAGCAGCGCGTCGCCGGCGGCGACCACTCGGACGGCACGAACCAGATCGGCCGGTTCGGTGTGCTTCACCAGGAACCCGGTCGCGCCGGAGCGCATCGCCTCGAAGACGTACTCGTCGAGTTCGAAAGTGGTCAGCACGACCACGCGCACCGCGGCCAGCAGGGGGTCCTCGGCGATCACGCGAGTGGCGGCCAAACCGTCCAGGACGGGCATGCGGATGTCCATCAGCACCACGTCGGGACGCAGATCGCGGGTCATGCGCACGGCCTGCTCCCCGTTGTCCGCCTCGCCGACCACTTCGATGCCGTCCTGGGCATCCAGCAACGCCACGAACCCGCCACGCACCAACGCCTGGTCGTCGGCCACCAGCACCCGGATGCCGCCGGAGGGAGAGTGGGCTGGAACCGAATCGTGGTGGTCGTGCATCGGATCTCCTCTGCCGTCGGCCGGCGATCCCGTCAGCGCTGCGCGCGACCGGCCGAGGTGCTCGGTCGTTCGGCCGTATCAGCGGGTCGGTCCGGTGTGGCACGCGACTCGCTCTCGTTCGGGCCGGTCGTGCTCGATGTGGCCGTGGTCGTCGAGCGCGATCTCCCGGCAGGCTTCGATCCCGCGGCGCTCGATTCGGGGGCGTCTGATGTCGTGCCGCTCTGTTCGGTTTTCGTCGCGGCCGCGACGCCGCGTCTCGGCGTACTCGTCGTCGCGGTGTCCTGATCCGGTGCGTGTGCTGCCGCGTTGTTCCGGCTCGCTGCTGCCGCCTCGGCGCCTCGCACTCCCGGTGACGCCGTGGCCGCGTCGGGTCCGGGTGTTCGTGTGGGCAGCCGGGCGGCGACCCGGAACCCGCCGCTGGGGCGCGGGCCCGCGGTGAGGGCGCCGCCGAGGGCGTGCGTGCGTTCGCGCATGCCGATGATGCCGTTGCCGCCGCCGTTGCCGGAGCGCGACGGGGCACTGGTCGGGCGGCTGTTGTCGACGGTGATGTCGACCGAGTCCGGGGTGTAGCGCACGGTCACCGTTGCGTCGGCGCCGGGTGCGTGCCGGAGCACGTTGGTCAGCGACTCCTGGATGATTCGCGCCGCTGCCACGTCGATGACGCTGGGCAATTGCTGCGGGGTGCCGGTCACTCGCGTGGTGACGGTCAGTCCGGTGCTGCGCGGGCGCTGCAACAGGTCGTCCAAATCGCCGATGCTCGGCGCGGGGGTACGCGGGGCGGGTGGCGGCTCGGCCTCGGCCGTGCGGCCGGTCTCCTCGGCGTTCGCCTCTTCTGTGGGCGATTGCTCGCTGGGCGTCGCGGGTGCGCTTCCGGACCGAATCGTGTGCAGGAGCGCGTGCACCTCGGCGAGGGCGTCGCGACTGGCGTTCTTGATCGCCGTGAGCGCCGTCTCCGCCTGCTCCGGCCGCTTGTCGAGCAGTTCCAGCGCCACCGAGGACTGCACGTTGATCATCGACAGACTGTGCGCCAGCACGTCGTGTAGCTCGCGGGCGATGGCGAGCCGCTCTTCGCTGGCCCGCCGCTCACGCTGCGCTTCCTCGTCCCGGCGCGCGGCCTCGGCGCGCTGTCCGCGCGCGACGAGCACGGCCTTGCGCTGCCGGATGCCCTCGGCCACCAGCAGCAGCACGGCCAGCCACGCCATCAGCGCGAACACCTGCCACAGGTTCGCGGGGCGGTCGAGCAGTGCGGGCAGCGGCCAGACCAGCGCCAGGTACCCGAGCGGGACGAGCGGATAAGTCCACCATCGTGATCCGCTGCTCGCGGCGGTCAAGAAGGCGACGACCAATGAGACGAAGATCGGGCCGTATCCGTAGCCTCGCAGGAAGTACGCCAGGCACACGGCGAGCACGACGATCAGCACGGGCAGCGGCTGCGCGCGGCGCCGGATCAGCGCCACCGGGCCGGCGAGCAACAGCAGGTAACCGAGCGCGTCGAGGGAGTGCACTCCGGTCTGCCGCATGTTCGCGAAAGTGCCTCCGACCAACTGAACCGCGGCGACGACGAGCGCGACGCCCCAATCCCAGCCGACCGAACTCCGATCTGTCATCCCTGCCACCCGCACCCACGTAGCCTATGCGGCTCGGTCGTGATTCGACGTCCGCCTGGAAACGTATTTCGCGGAAATTGCACCGATTCGGGTGTTCGCAGACCATGTAAGCGGTTCCGCACCAGCTGATCCGACACTGGCCACGGATCGATCCGTCGTTCCAGCTACGTATGCGGATCGTCGCCCGGCGACGGATGTCCGCAGGGTGTCGGCGGCGGATTCTCGGTGCATGGCAGATTCGATCGTGGTCACCCGAGGGCTGACCAAACGCTACGGGGAGCACACCGCTGTCGACGACGTGAGCATGAGCGTCGCGTACGGCGAGATCTATGGCTTCCTCGGCCCGAACGGTGCGGGCAAGACCACCACCCTGCGGATGCTGGCCGGGCTGATCCGTCCGAGCGAGGGTACGGCCACCGTCGCGGGGCATCGGCCCGGCGATCCAGCGGTGGTGCGCCGGATCGGCGTGCTCATCGAGGGTCCCGGGTTCTATCCCTACCTTTCCGGCCGGGACAACCTGCGCGTGCTCGCCGAATATCGCGGGCTCGGGCGCTCGGAGGTGGAGGACGCGCTCGAGCGAGTCGGGCTGGCGGGCCGTGCCGAGGACAAGTACCGGACCTACTCGCTGGGCATGAAACAGCGCCTCGGCGTGGGCGCGGCATTGCTGGGCAACCCCGACCTGCTCATCCTGGACGAGCCGACCAACGGCCTCGACCCCGCCGGTATGGCCGAAATGCGGGAGCTGATCACCGCTTTGGCCGCCGAGGGGCGCACGGTGCTGCTGTCGAGTCACATGCTCAGCGAAGTCCAGGCGATCTGCGACCGGGTCGGCGTGATCTCGCAGGGCAGGCTGCGCACCGAAGCGACGGTCGCGCAGTTGCGCGGCAACTCGTCGCTGGTGGTGCGAGCCGAGCCGGTGGAGGTGGCCCTGCCCGCGGTGCGCGGGCTGGTGGGTGGACGTTCGGCGCTGTTGACCGCGAGCGGCATTCGGATCGAGTCGGACACCGTCACCGCGCCCGCCGTGGCGCGTGCGGTCGTGGCGGCGGGCGCGGACCTACTGGAGCTGCGGGTCGAGGAGAAGTCCCTGGAAGAAGTGTTCTTCGAGATGACGCGATGGGAGACGGCGCGATGAACGGCATGGCGATCCGGGACCTGATCGCGAGCACGAATGCCGAGATGCTGCGGCTGCGAAAGTGGCCGGCATTCTGGATCGTTCTCGGAACCTGGATTCTGCTGAACCTCACGTTCGCGTATCTGTTCAACTATCTGGCCTACACCTCCGGGGAATCGAGCCGGATGTCCAACGGGCTGCCGCGCGAGGCATTGCTGCGACAGATGCTGCCCGCGGCGGTCCCCGAAGTATTCACCCAAGGCATGGCCATGTTCGGCGGCGCGCTGATGCTCGTCCTCGGCGCGCTGACCGTGGGTAGCGGATACGGCTGGGGAACCTGGAAAACCGTTTACACCCAAGGGCCTTCGCGCATGCAAGCCGTCGCCGCGGTGGTGGTGAGTCTCGCGACTGTGGTGGTGGCACTGGTGTGTGCGGCATTCGTCGTCGACATCGCGGTCGCCGCGCTGATCGCGGCGTCCCAGTCGCAGGCGCTCACCATGCCCGCACTGGATCGGTCGCTGTTCGGAATTTCCACCGGCGTGGCGATTCTCGGTATGTGGACGTTGGCGGGGGCGCTGATCGGCGCGATCGCCCGTGGGCCCGCGCTCGCGGTGGGGCTCGGTCTGGTCTGGGTGCTGGTGGTGGAGAACCTGTTGCGCGGCGTGGCCGGGATCTTCGCGCCGATCGAGGTGGTCACCGATCATCTGCCCGGCACGGCGGCCGGGTCGCTGGCCGGAGCGATGCGCACCGTTGACGGTCCCGCCACGCCCGGTGTGCTGCAGATTCTTTCGCGGACGGAATCGCTGGTCGTGCTGGCCGTCTATTCGGTGCTGTTCGCGGTCGGCACGGTTTGGCTGATGCGCAGACGCGATCTGGTGTGAGCGACGAGGGGTATCGAAACCGGTGGTTGTCCACCGCCGGTTTCGTTTTCGTGGAATCACCCTGGACCGAGAACGGTTTCGGCGATCATCCGCAGCGCGTGGGCGATCTGTCCGGAGGTCAAGCCGCGCTCACGTTGTTGCCGGTAGACCTCCGCTGCCAGCGGCGCGAGCAGCGGGTCGACCAATGCGTCCGGTTCGTGCATGCCCGCCGCGACCAGCAGTCCTCGTACATGCGCGTACCAGAAGCCGTAAGCACCGGTCGTGAAGCGTGCGCCGCCGATCTCGGCGCCCAGCACCAGATGCGCGTGTGTGTCGAGCAATTCGACCATCGCGGCGTAGAACGCGGCCAGCCGCTGTGCGGGGGGAGCTCCGGGGCCGAGCGGCGGAGGACCGGAAAGCAGTTTCTCTTGCAACGCTCGTTCGTGTTCGTCCAGCAGGGCCACCGCCACCGAGTTGGTGTCCGGATAACGCCGGTAGAGGGTGCCTCGGCCGACGCGGGCGGCCTTCGCGATGTCGTCCATCGTCACCGTGCGGGGATCTCGGGCGGCGAACAACTCCGCGGCGGCGGCGAGCACTTTGGCCCGGTTGCGTGCGGCGTCCGCGCGTTCCGGCGGGGTCGCCGACCGGCCCGGCCCGTGACCGGCGAGCAGGTCGGATCGGGGTTCCATGTCCGTGACTGTAGCCGATTCGGCGATAAGTGGACAATATGTCCACATTCACCGTATCGTCGATCCAGGAGGAATCGGACGCTATGTCCACTTAATCGGAGGTCGGTCATGAGAACCTTGTTGCATCTGGATGCCAGCGCCCGGCGACGGTCGATCAGCCGGGAATTGAGCGCCGCCTTCGCGGACGCGTGGCGCGCACGGCATCCGGACGGCGGCTACCACTACCGTGACCTCGCGGCCGAGCCGGTGCCGTTCATCGGGGAGGGGTGGACTCAGCTGTGCGACGCTGTGCTCACCCTGCCGAACACGGATGTCGAACGTATCGGTGAATTGGTGCGCACTCCCGAACATGCCGCCGCGTGGGAGATCGTCGAGCCCCTGCTGGCCGAGTTGCTTGCGGCGGATGTGATCCTGATCGGCACCCCGATGTACAACTACTCGATTCCGGCTTCGCTCAAGGCCTGGCTGGACCAGGTGACATTTCCGCGAATGTCGCTCGGCCACCGAAAGTTCGTCGTGACCAGCGCACGCGGCGGCGCCTACTCGCCCGGCGCTCCGAAAGCGGCCTACGACTATCAAGAGCGCTTCCTGCGCGACTTCTTCGCGGGCCATTTCGCGGTTTCCGACACCGTTTTCGTGCACGCGGAGCTAGCCAATTCCCGCCAGGACCCAGCGCTGGCACACCTGCGTGCCGAGCACGACACGTCCTACGTCCGCGCTCTGGCCGCCGCGCGCGCTCTGGCCGGGGAGCACTGACGTGAACTGGGTAGTCCTCGCCGCCGCCGGAGTGGTGGAAATCGTCTGGTCGCAGAGCATCAAACCGACCGAGAACTTCACCAGGCTCGTCCCGACCCTGATCTGCTTCGTTCTCGGCGTCACCGCCGTGTATCTGCTGTCGCGCGCCATGCAGACGTTGCCGGTGGGCACCGCCTACGCCGTGTTCACCGGCATCGGCGCGCTCGGCGCGATCACCCTCGGCATCGTCATCCACAAGGACCCGCTCGGTGCGGGGCGCTTGCTGGCCCTGGCGTTGATCCTCGGCGGCATCGTGCTGGCGAGGATCACGAATCCGGAGTAGAACTCCGCGCGGATTCGTTTGGCGCGCCGCTGCTTTACCGCGCGGCGCGCGTGCCCGGGACATCGGGCGAACCCGATCGGCGAACAGGTGGGCCGGGACGAATCGGCCGGGGTAGGTTCGTGCTGAATCGTGAAACGATCATCGGCGAAAGGACCGTGATGCCCACACGTACCGCGCGTACCGCCTGGACCGGCACCCTGCAGGAGGGTTCGGGCCAGGTCGAACTGGCCAGTTCGGGGGTCGGTAAGTACGACGTGTCGTTCCCCAAGCGCTCCGCCGAGGAGGCCGACGGCACCACCAGCCCGGAGGAACTGATCGCGGCCGCGCACTCCTCGTGCTACGCGATGGCGCTGTCGGCGCAGATCGGCAACGCGGGCGGCACCCCGGACAGCCTGGACGTCACCGCCGACGTGACCCTCGGCCCCGATCCGGCGGGCGGCTTTAGGATCACCGGGATCAAGCTGACCGTTCGCGGTCGCGTCTCCGGCATCGACGCCGACGCCTTCCAGGCCGCCGCCGAAGCCGCCAAGGCGGGCTGCCCCGTCAGCAAGGCCCTCGCCGGCGTCGACCACATCACCCTCGACGCCGCACTCGCGTAGTCCGCGCAGGCTTCGTGCCCCGCACCGGGACAGGTGCGGGGCACGAAACCGTTGGGGGCAGTCAGCGTTTGCGGAAGTAGCGCCGGGCGTGGCGGGTGTAGAGAGCCGGGATGGCGATCAGCACGGCTGTGACGTGCACGGTGCGGAACGTCGCGAGTAGCAAGGACGCGGGTGCGGCGTCCCGGACCAGATCGCGCAATTGGTTCGCGGACATGGCCGCGGCCAGCGGCTCGATGATCAGGGACAGCAGGCCGAACACGCCGATGCCGACGGTGATCAGCAGGCGGGCCCAGCGGTCGCCGTAGGTCATGCGCACCGCGACGGCCAGCACCAGAAGGTAGAGCGCCGCACGGAACCCCAACCCCGTCGCGAGGCTCGCCGGGTCGGCAGTCGACAACGCGCGGACGGCTCGCGTGATCGCCTCGGCGCCACCCGCGACCAACGCGACGACCAGCGCGACGAACGCGACGCGGACGGCGTGCGGCGGTCCACCCGGGTGGACACGCGGCGAAGCGGGCCAGACGGAAAAGGCAGTGCCGGTCATGGGACCGACACTGCCTGAATGTTTCCGGACGCGAATCACTCCCCGGTAGCGGCGGCTACCGGTACCCGGGTATCGGTACGCGTCGCGAACTCGGTGAGCGCCGCGAAACCGAGAGCAAGGCAGGCCCACAGGGTCGCGGTCTCGGCCAGCGACGCCACCCGGAACTGCCACAGCAGGGTGGCCGGGAAATCCGCGCTCACCTCGTTCACGCCGGGCAGCAGGACGTAGCCGAGGGTGGTGACCAGTACGAACGCGGCGACGCCACCGATCAGCCGGAAAGTGGGCAATTGCGCGCGCAGCGCGGTGAACGCCGCCACCGCCGCACCGACCGCCACGATGCCGAGCACGACGGCCGCCACCCACAGCAGGGTGCGTTCGTTGATGGTGTCCGGGTCGCCCACCGCCGGTGGGTTGGCCGGGTACTTGAAGAAAGGCACCGCGACGATCGCGGCCCAACCGGCCACACCGAGCGTCAGCGCGAGCCGCGGCCCGGACAGCGTGGTGTGGCGCCGCGCGAAATGCGCGACCGAGGCGTAGATGGCGCCGAGAGCGAGACCGGCCAACCCCAGGGCGAGAAACTGTCCGAACTTCTGGCCGCCGCGGCTCACCAGCGGTTCTTCCTCGTCACCGTGGGAATGCCCGCCAGGAGATTCGGCGTGCTCGCCGTGAGAGTGCCCGTCAGCGGCTCCGGCGTGTTCGCTGTGCGCTTCCTCGATGGCGATGGCCGCTTCCACCTTGGGTTCGCCGACGAAATAACCGACTGTGGCGGCCAGCAGCCCGGCGATCAGACCGGCCAGCAGGCCGCGCAACAGCAGTGTTCGGAGTGAACCGATCAGTGGCACGGAAGCCCCAGCAGGTGGCGTCCGTCGTGCATCAGCTCATGCAGATACATCCCGCTGCGCGAGATGACGCCCTGGTCGAAACCGACCAGGTACAGCGTGAGCAGTGCGAGAAGAACGACACCGACCGTGACGAGCACGGTGGCCAGGGAATCGGTTGCCCGGCTGGGTGAATGCGCGATGGCCATTCGAGTCCTCCTTGGGATACGCGTCCCGTAGGGTGGTGGCGCGACGGTGCCGGTGTCTGGCTTTCCGGCACCGGACTCGGTGCGTGGAACACAGTGGCGCGACCGCTCCGGAATCGCACCGGAATTACCGCGTCACCCTCGCGTTTGTCCTTCGAACTGTGACACCCGCACACCCCCGGCGTCAACCGGGTCCGGCACGGGCGTACCACGGCGTCGGGCGAGTCGCCGGGCAGGCGGGCCTGCCCGGCGGTGGGCCTCGGACTCAGTCGGCGGGCTTCGCGTCCACGTCGAGCACGACCTCGAACTCGAGCAGCGACGCACCCGTCGAGACCGGCTTCTGCCGCTCGCCCGCGTGCGCCTCGCGCGCAGGTCCGTCCCGCCAGGCCGCGAAGGACTCTTCCGAATCCCATTGGGTGACCACGAAATACCGCTTCTCTCCGGCCACCGGGCGCAGCAGCTGGAAGCCGAGGAAGCCGGGGGAGTTCTCGACCGCGTGCGCACGGTGGGCGAACCGCTTCTCCAGCTCGGGGCCCGCGCCCTCGGGAACCTCGATCGCGTTGATCTTCACAACAGCCATGTGTCCAAGCTAGCGGCTGATGCCGAGCAGATGCTCGGTGCCTCGTATTGTCGAACCGATGTTGCACGACGAAGGCGGAGCAGGCGCGCCGATCCTGCTATTGCACGGCCTGATGGGCAGCGCGCGCACCTGGCGCGATCAGCTGGACTGGCTGCGCGAGCACGGCCACGTCTACACCTTCGACGCCGCCGGGCACGGCAGGCCCGCACCCGAGGAACTGACGACCGAGGCCTTCATCGCGGACCTCGCCGCGGGCACCGCCGCGATCGCGGAACCGATGGTGGTGATCGGGCATTCGATGGGTGCGCTGCACGGCTGGGTGTTCGCGGCGACTCACCCCGACCGGGTGCGGGCGCTGGTGATCGAGGACATCGCGCCGGATTTCACCGGCCGCACCGCGACGCACTGGGCGGCGATGATCGAGGCCTGGCCGCAGCCATTCCCCGACGACGAAGCCGTACTGTCCTTCTTCGGGCCGGTCGCCGGGCGATATTTCCTGAACTCTTTCGAACGCGGGCCGGAGGGATACCGGCTGCACGGGTCGGTCACCACTTTCCGCGATATCTCCGAGGAGTGGGGGACGCGGGATTTCTGGCAGCACTGGCATGCGGTGCGAGTGCCCGCCCTGCTGCTGGAGGGCGAGCACAGCATCACACCGCCGGGGCAGATGCGGCAGATGGCCGCCGCCCATCCGGGCGCCGACTATGTCTTGGTGCCCGGCGCGGGACACCTCGTGCACGACGACCAACCGGAGCGCTACCGAGCGGAGGTCGAGCGCTTCCTGCGGCGAGTCCTTGGCAGCTAGGGCAGGAGTCCATCTCGGCGTTCAGCTGTCGGCCCCAGGAGTCCCGCCCTCGCCCGCCAGTGCGAACAACCCGCCGGGTGTTTGTTCGATCAGTCCGTCCACCAGCAGCGAGTCCAACGCGCGGTCGCGCTGGCCCGGGTCGCGAGTCCAGGCCAGATCCAGGCGCACCCGCTCCACCGGGCCGCTCGCGGCGCGCAGCACGTCCAACAGCCGACCGCGCGCTTGGCGATCGGTGCCCTCGTACTTCTGCGTGCGGCGGACCACTTCGCTCACCGGTCGCCCGGCGGTGACCCACGCGCAGCTCGGCAGCGGGCAGCGCGAGCAATCGGGGGTGCGGGCGGTGCACACGGTCGCACCCAGTTCCATGAGGGCGGCGGAGAACACCGCCGCGCGATCGATCCGCAGCGGCAGCAGCGCCTCGGTCTCGGGGAGATCGCGCGACGACGGGTTGCCCGCTTCCGCGCGCCCGTGCACCGCCCTGGCAACCACCCGGCGGACGTTCGTGTCCACCACCGGAACGCGTTGTCCGTAGGCGAAACAGGCGACGGCGCGCGCGGTGTACGCGCCGATGCCCGGTAGCCCGAGCAGTACCTCCACGTCGGCGGGCACCTCGTCGCCGTGCTCGCTCGCCAGCACCCTCGCGCACTCGTGCAGCCGCAGCGCACGGCGCGGGTACCCGAGCTTGCCCCAGGCACGCAGCACTTCCGCCTGCGACGAGGCGGCCATCGCCGAAGGGACCGGCCAGCGCGCCACCCATTCCCGCCAGATCGGCTCGACCCGGACCACGGGCGTTTGCTGAAGCATGATCTCGCTCATCAGGATCTGCCACGCGGTGACGCCGGGGCGGCGCCACGGCAGATCCCGGGCGGTCTCCTCGTACCAGTCCAGCAACGTGTCGGCGTCGATGCCGTTCGGTGCGCCGTTCCGCACTGTCCTCACCATCCCCGTACTACTGCCGCCAGACGGTATTTGCCCGCCTGTAACCGGCCGAACTCGCTGGTAACCGTAACTGTCCTGCACAATGGTCGGTATGCCGGATTCCAACCCGATCAGTGCCTGGAAGTCCCTGCGCGAAGGCAACGAGCGCTTCGTCAGCGGTGCGCTGCTGCATCCTAGCCAGGGCGCCGCAGACCGGGCCAAACTCGTCAGCGGCCAGCACCCGCACGCGATCCTGTTCGGTTGCGGTGACTCCAGGGTCGCCGCCGAATTGATCTTCGACCAGGGCCTCGGCGACATGTTCGTGGTGCGTACCGCGGGCCATGTGGTCGACAGCTCGGTGCTCGGCTCGATCGAGTACGGGGTGCAGGTGCTCAACGTGCCGCTCATCGTAGTGCTCGGGCACGACAGCTGCGGAGCCGTGAAGGCCACCATCGACGCGCTCGACGGCGGCGAGGTGCCAGGCGGATTCATTCGCAGCGTGGTCGAGCGGGTCGCGCCGTCCATTCTGGTCGGACGGCGCGAAGGCCTGTCCACCGTCGACGAGATGGAGGCCAGGCACGTTGTGGAGACCAGCCGCCTGCTCATGCAGCGGTCGATGATCATCTCGCAGCGGGTCGCGACCGGTGAGTGCGCCATCGCCTGCGTGACCTACAAACTGGCCGAGGGCAAAGTGCAGTTGCACCGGGTTGTCGGCAACATCGGCGAGGTGGTCTGAGGCTGCCGCGCGCCCGCCATCGCCCCAGCGTGCCGGCGGAATGTACTCGTCGCCCGCGGGTGCGGGCGGCCGACACGCCGTGCCCCTGAGACGATGCGCCCGATGGTGCCCTTACCGTTGAGGCGTGCTGGAACCGAATGGACCGCTGCCACCGGAGATCTACTGGCGTCGACGCGTGTTCGCCATCGGGATCCTGGTGGTGGCCCTGGCGCTGGTGATCTGGGTCGTGCTCGCGGTCGCGCGTGGCGGCGACTCGCCCGGTGACACCGCGGCCGCCGGGACCAGCTCGGTCGTGACCAAGTCCGCCGACGCGGCGGCCAAGCCGTCGGGCGAGTCCGGCGCGCCGAAGTCCTCCGCGGCGGCAACCAGCGTCGCGGCAGGGCCGTGCCCGGACCAATCGCTGGCGATCAAGGTGACCGTCGAGCAGCCCACCTACAAGACGGGCGAGCAGCCGGTGTTCGGGATCGTCATCACCAACATCTCGGCGATGGCCTGCACCCGCGATATGGGTTCCGGTCTGCAACAGGTGTCGGTGCACACGCTCGACGGCCAGCGGCGCCTGTGGTCGAGCACCGACTGCTACCCGGACGGCCAGCCCGACGTCCGCACGATGAGCCGCGGCGAGCAGGCCGCGTTCACGGTGACCTGGTCGGGCACCACATCCCAGCCCAACTGCGCGGGCGAACGCGTCCAAGTCCCACCGGGTGCGTACAGCGTTGTCGCGCAATTGGGTTCGGTACGCAGCATGGCCGAGCCGTTCAACATCGCTTGAAGAGGGTAGGTCAGCTGGCGGCCTCCTCAGGGGCGGCGCGTAGTTTGCGCAGGCCCGCTATGCGGATGGCGGAGCGGAGGTCGGTGACCTCGTGAATCTTCATGGTGCTTTTCACCGGGGAGAGGCCGGGGGGTACCAGGGCGGTGGTGAAGCCGAGGCGTTCGGCTTCGGCCAGTCTGCGGTTGAGGCCGGTTACCTTGCGGACCTCACCGGCGAGTCCGACCTCACCGAGGATCACCCAGCCCGGGGGGATCGGGACGTCGGACTCGGCGCTGGCGATGGCGAGCGCGATGGCCAGGTCGGCGGACGGCTCGACCAGGCGCATGCCGCCGACCGTCGCGGCGTAGACGTCGCTCTTGCCGAGGAACACCCGGCCGCGGCTCTGCAGGACGGCCAGCACCATGGCGACGCGGTTGTAGTCCAGACCGCTCACCGCGCGGCGCGGCTGCGGAATCTCGGTCTTCACCGTAAGGCCCTGCACCTCGCCGACCAGTGGACGCTTGCCGTCCATCGCGACGGTCACCGCCGTGCCCGGCACGGAATCCGTTCGATGGTGCAGGAACAGGCCGGACGGGTCGTCGACACAGGCGATGCCGTCCTCGTGCAGCTCGAAGCAGCCCACCTCGTCGGCGCTGCCGAAGCGGTTCTTGATGCCGCGCACCATGCGCAGCGTGGAGTTCTTGTCGCCTTCGAACTGGAGGACCACGTCGACCAGGTGCTCGAGCGTGCGCGGGCCCGCGACGTTGCCGTCCTTGGTGACGTGCCCGACCAGCAGCACCGCGATCCCGCTCGCCTTGGCCAGCGAGGTCAGCGCGGCGGTCACCTCGCGCACCTGGGTGACGCCGCCGATCACGCCGTCCACCTCCGGGGCGAGCATGGTCTGCACCGAGTCGACCACCAGAAGCGTCGGCCGCACCTGCTCGACGTGTCCCAGCACGATCGACAGGTCCGATTCCGCCGCCAGATAGACCCGGTCGTGCACCGCGCCGGTGCGATCGGCCCGCAGCCGGACCTGCCCCGCCGACTCCTCGGCGGTGACGTACAGCGACTTCTCGTCGCGCTGAGCCGCCCAGCGATGCGCCACCTCGAGCAGCAGCGTCGACTTGCCCACCCCCGGCTCGCCGGACAGCAACACCACCGATCCCGGCACCACCCCGCCGCCGAGCACGCGGTCCAACTCGGTGACGCCCGTCGGCCGCGCTCTGGTGACCTTGGAATCGATCTGCGAAATCGGCGCGGCCGCGGTGCTCGGCAACATCGCCTTGCGCCCAGGAGACCCGACCGCACCCGCCGCGGCGACTACTTCGTCGACGGTGCCCCAAGCCCCGCATTCGGGGCACTTGCCCACCCATTTGGCGACTTCATGCGAACAGGCGGAGCAGCGGAAGGTCGGCTTGGTCTTTGCCACACCGGCACCATACGCACCAGGGCCGACAGTGTTTGATTTCCAGCGCCTGCGAACGAGTACCGCAGGCGCTGCGAATCAGACACAGCCTCAGTGACCGCCGGTGTGCTCGGCTTCGGCCGGGCCCGACTTGTCGGACTCGTGGCGCTCGGTGTGCTGGCCCGCGTCGACCGGGACCTGGACCTGGACGGTGCCGTTCTGCTTGAAGTTGAACGAGACGTTGTAGGTCAGGCCGGGGGCGATGTCCTTGGTCAGGCCGGTGATCTCGATCAGGATCGGGTTGGCCTCCGGGTCCTCGGCGGCGGCCGGGGAGCCGTGCGACTCGGCGGTGGTGGTCGGCGCGGCGGAGCGCGGCGCTGAGGTGGGCGCACCGGCGCTCGTGGTCGGCGCGGCGCTGGTGGTGGTCGACGCGGCCTCGCGCTTGACCGGCTGGCTCGCCGCGACGACGGTCTGCTGCGGGGCGAGTTCGACGACCGACTTGCCGGAGGCGGGGGTGATCTTGACGGTGCCGAGGTCGGTCGTGATGCTGGTCAGCTCGTCGGGGACGGACTCGCCGTTGTTGATGATGGACAGCGCGATGAGCGCCTTGCCGCCCTTGGCGTTGTTGTACGCGGTGCCCTCGGACGGGTACACGATGTGCACGTTGCGCAGCGCGATGCGGCCCACGTCGGCGTGGTTGCCGTTCACGGCGGCGACCTGTTCGGCGGTCTGCGCGATCTGGCCCGCGCCGCAGCCGGACAGCGCGATCGCCGCTCCGGCGGCGAGTGCGGCAACCGTCACCATGCGACGTCGCGCCCCCTTCGGGGCGGTCACAGCTTTCAGGGCAGTCACGGGTTGTCCCTCCATGTCGACCGGGCTCTGGCTCCGCGCGGGAGCGTAGTAACGCGGGAGCGTAGTAACTAGGCAGCGTAGTAGTTCCCTCGAGAGCCCGGGCGCGGGGGCCGGGTCGAACTCGGGGTTCGGCCCGGGCGCATGCGACGGGGCCACGGGGGCGTCCGCGCCGACACCCGGCGTGTCGATAACGGTTCGATCGAACTTCGGAGGTTGCCACGAAGGTGCCGGCGCGTGGGCGGCGAGCGGCGCCGACTCCAGCCGGGAGATAACCCGTTCTGGCACAACGTAATGCACACAGCCTGGCATCTGTCAAGCCCCACGGTTGCCTCGTTGTGGCCCTGACCTGCACAGTTGATCGCGCCGTTATCGAGTCGCATGTTAAACTGTGAACATCGAAAGGGGCACGGGACACATGATTTTTAAGGTCGGAGACACCGTCGTTTACCCCCACCACGGAGCGGCGCTGATCGAAGCAATCGAGACTCGCACCATAAAGGGTGAGCAAAAAGAGTATCTGGTCCTGAAGGTCGCCCAAGGCGATCTCACTGTTCGGGTTCCCGCGGAGAACGCCGAATACGTCGGCGTGCGTGACGTCGTGGGTCAGGAGGGTCTCGATCGGGTCTTCCAGGTGCTTCGCGCGCCGCATACGGAGGAGCCGACCAACTGGTCCCGCCGCTACAAGGCCAACCTCGAGAAGCTCGCTTCCGGCGATGTGAACAAGGTGGCCGAGGTCGTCCGCGATCTGTGGCGCCGGGAACAGGACCGCGGCCTGTCCGCGGGTGAGAAGCGCATGCTCGCCAAGGCTCGGCAGATTCTTGTCGGTGAGCTCGCGCTGGCCGAAGGCACCGATGACGGCAAGGCTGAGACCCTGCTCGATGAGGTCCTCGCAGCGGCTTCCTGACCGTGAACACACCTGACAACGGTGTCCGTTCCGCCGACGGACCCGTCGTTGCTCTGGTGCCTGCCGCCGGTCGTGGCGTGCGTCTGGGTGAATCCGCACCCAAGGCGTTCGTCCCGGTCGGCGGCACACCCATGGTCCGGCTCGCCGTCGAAGGCTTGATCGCCTCCGGCGCGGTCGAGCGGATCATCGTGATGGTTCCCGCCGAACTCGTCGACAGCGCCGTTGCCCTGCTGCCGCCCACGAATTCGGTCCAGGTGGTCGTCGGCGGCGCCGAACGCATCGACTCGGTGCGGGCGGGTATCGCCGCGGCGCCCGACGCCGCCTACTTTCTGGTGCACGACGCCGCCCGAGCGCTCACGCCGCCCGAGCTCATCGCCCGGGTCGCGGCGGAACTGCGGGCGGGCCGTCCCGCCGTGGTCCCCGGGCTCCCGGTGGCCGACACCATCAAGTCCGTCGACGCGGTCGGCGCGGTGACCGGCACGCCCGACCGCGCCCGGTTGCGCGCGATCCAGACGCCGCAGGGTTTCGCGGCCGACTTGCTGCGCTCCGCCTACGCGCCCGAGGGCATCCAGGCGACCGATGACGCGGGCCTGGTCGAGCGGCTGGGCGTCGCGGTCCACACCATTCCCGGCGATCCGCTCGCCTTCAAGATCACCACTCCACTCGACCTCCGGCTCGCCGACGCGGTGCTCGACGGCGCGGGCATCGGACGGGCGGTGACGCCGTGACCATGCGCGTCGGCATCGGCAGCGACGTCCATCCGATCGAAGCGGGCAGGCCCTGCTGGATGGCCGGTCTTCTGTTCGACGGCGACGACGGCTGCGCGGGCCACTCGGACGGCGACGTCGCCGCGCACGCCCTCTGCGACGCGCTGCTGTCCGCGGCGGGTCTCGGCGATGTCGGCGCGGTATTCGGCACCGGACGCCCCGAATGGGCGGGCGTCTCCGGCGCGGCCATGCTGAAGGAAGTGCGCCGCCTGCTGGACGAGGCGGGCTTCGAGGTGGTCAACGCCGCGGTGCAGGTGATCGGCAATCGCCCCAAGATCGGGCCTCGGCGCGCCGAGGCGCAACAGGTACTCGGCGAGCTGCTCGACGCCCCGGTCTCGGTGTCCGGCACCACCACCGACGGGCTCGGCTTGACCGGTCGCGGCGAGGGCGTCGCCGCCGTGGCGACGGCCTTGCTGCAAGCCTGTCGTTGATCCAGCTCCGACGGACCCGAGCCGGTCCGTGAACGACCTTATACACCAGCTAGGATCGACTGCCGTGACGCTGCGCCTCTTTGACACCGACACGCGGACCGTGCGCGATTTCGCGCCCTTGGTCCCCGGCCGTGCTTCGGTGTACCTCTGTGGCGCTACCGTGCAGGGCGAGCCGCACATCGGCCATGTGCGTAGCGGAGTCGCGTTCGACGTGCTGCGACGCTGGTTGCTCGCGCATGACATCGACGTCTTCTTCATCCGCAACGTCACCGATATCGAGGACAAGATCCTCACCAAGGCCGCCGAGGCGGGCAGGCCGTGGTGGGAGTGGGCCGCCACGCACGAGCGCGCCTTCGATCGCGCCTACGAACGGCTCGGTGTGCTGCCGCCGTCCGCGGAGCCCAGGGCCACCGGCCACATCACGCAGATGGTCGAGATGATGCAGCGGCTGATCGATCGCGGTCACGCCTACGCTTCCGAGGGCAACGTCTACTTCGACGTGGTCAGTTACCCCGATTACGGCAAGCTGTCCGGCCACAAGCTCGACGACGTGCATCAAGGCGAGAGCGCGGGCGAAGGCAAACGCGATCCGCGTGACTTCACCTTGTGGAAGGCGGCCAAGCCGGGCGAGCCGACCTGGCCGTCCCCGTGGGGCCCCGGCCGCCCCGGCTGGCACCTGGAGTGCTCCGCGATGGCCGAGTTCTATCTCGGTGCGGAATTCGACATCCATTGCGGCGGAATGGATCTGGTGTTCCCGCACCATGAGAACGAGATCGCCCAGTCGAAGGGCGCCGGTGACGGCTTCGCCAGGTACTGGCTGCACAACGGCTGGGTGACCATGGGCGGGGAGAAGATGTCCAAGTCGCTGGGCAACGTGCTCTCCGTGCCGAACGTGCTGAAGCAGGTGCGGGCCGTCGAACTGCGGTTCTACCTGGGTAGCGCGCACTACCGCTCGATGCTGGAGTACTCGGACAAGGCGCTGCACGACGCGGCGCAGTCCTATCAGCGCATCGAGGCGTTCGTGAACCGGGTGGTGGACCGGGCCGGTGAGATCCCGGTGGGCAAGTGGACCGACGCGTTCGCCGCCGCACTCGACGACGATCTCGCGGTGCCGAAGGCGCTGGCGGAGATCCATCGCGCGGTGCACGAGGGCAACAAGGCGCTGGAGGTCGGCGCGATCGACTCCGCGCGCGACCTGGCGAGCCAGGTGCGTGCCATGCTCGCCATTCTCGGTGTCGACCCGCTCGATCCGCACTGGTACACACCGAGCGATTCCTCGGCCGCGCTCGGCGCGCTGGACGTGCTGGTGCGTGCGGAACTCGACCGCCGTCAGGAGGCGCGGGCCGCGAAGGACTGGGCGGCCGCCGACGCCGTGCGCGATCGTCTGCAGTCCGCGGGGATCGAGGTCACCGACACGGCCGGCGGTCCCGAATGGGCGCTCGGTGCGCCGCAACCCGGAAAGGCCAAGTGATGGCAGGCAATTCGCAGCGCCGCGGCGCGGTCCGCAAGAGCGGCAGCAAGAAGGGCGCCGTGGTCGGCTCCGGCGGCAAGCGCAGGCGCGGACTGGAGGGGCGTGGCGCCACCCCGCCCGCGGAGATGCGCACCAAGCATCCCGCCGCCAAGCGCGCGGCCGCGAAAACCAAAGCCGCGCAGGGCCGTCCGTCCGCTCGTGGCGCGGCGGCACGGCCCGCCGGACGCAAGACCGAGGACGGGCCGGAGTTGGTGCTCGGGCGCAACCCGGTGGTCGAGTGCTTGCGTGCCGGCGTGCCCGCGACGGCACTGTACGTCGCGGTCGGTACCGAGAACGACGACCGGCTGACCGAGAGCGTGCGGCTGGCCGCCGACACCGGTATCTCCATCCTGGAGGTGCCGCGCACCGACTTGGATCGGTTGAGCGCCAACGGTTTGCACCAGGGTGTGGCGCTCCAAGTGCCGCCGTATCGCTACGCCCACCCGGACGATCTGCTCGACCGGGTGCGCAACGCCGCCGAGCCCGCGTTGCTGGTGGCGCTGGACAACATCTCCGATCCGCGCAATCTGGGTGCGGTGGTGCGTTCCGTGGCGGCTTTCGGTGGCCACGGCGTCCTGATCCCGCAGCGACGCAGCGCGAGCGTGACCGCGGTGGCCTGGCGCACCAGCGCGGGCGCCGCCGCTCGGCTTCCGGTCGCCCGCGCGACCAATCTCACTCGCACGCTGAAGGATTGGGCGGCTCAGGGCATTCAGGTCGTCGGCTTGGACGCTGGTGGCGATACCACGCTGGACGATTTCGACGGTCGCGAGCCGACCGTGATCGTGGTCGGCTCGGAGGGCAAAGGACTGTCCCGCCTGGTGCGGGAGTCTTGTGACTCGATCTTGTCGATTCCGATGGCGGGCCCGGTGGAATCGTTGAACGCGTCGGTCGCCGCCGGTGTGGTGCTGTCCGAAGTCGCCCGCCAACGTCGGGCCTGAGCACGTTCCCGCCCTGGACTCCCGTTGCGCCGCTTGCCGGGCTCCGGGTATCCCACGCCGTGCCGGGACGTCTTCGGCCTGCGGGCGGGTTCGTAATTCACTAAGAAAACCGGAGCGCGACAACTGATCTCGCAAGAACATGGGTAACTCACCGGGCACGCCCAGAACCCGGGTACCACCGAACGCAGGACCTGCTTGCAAATCTCGCGGCTCCCGACCCATACGGCCTAAAAACCCGGAGACGCCGAGGAGCCCAGTAGAATTCGGCTGGTGGTGATACCCAATCAGCCCATTGGCGCGCCGGTCGAGCATCCGAATGCGACGGCGGTGTTGTTTCTCGGCGCGGCGAGCGTCCTCTGCTGCGGAGTGCTGGGGCCGGTGGCGTGGGCGCTGGGACGGCGCGCGCTCGACCAGATCGAGGAATCCGGCGGCGCGTACGGTGGTCGCGCCCAGGTGCTGGTCGGCTACGTCCTCGGCGTCATCGGCACCGTCCTGATGATCGTCTTCGCGCTGCTGTTCCTGTTCATCGTGCTCGGCGGCAATGCTTGAGCGGCGCTGACCGAGTCCCGCGTGGGGCGGAGGGGCGCTACCGCCGGGCGGTGACATTCGCGGCATCGCACTCAGCCGGGCGAGCCGCCTAGTCCAGACTGGGCCGTTCGCGCCCGGCGGTGTCCCAGGCGGGCCATTCCGTGCTGACGCTGCCCGACCAGCTGGGCTGCCTGCGATCCCGGAACGCGGCCATGGCCTCGCCGCCGTCGATGCTCTTGGTCGCGTGCTGGTTGAGATCGGTTTCCAGTTGACCGACCATGGCCGGGTTCATCCCGAGCCCCTCCCAGAGCAGCCGCTTGGACAGTGCCACCGGTAGTGGCGCCGAGCCGTTCGCGATGTCGTGCGCGACGGCCAGCGCCGTCGGTAGCACCTCGCCCGCGGGCAGCGAGCTGTTGGCCACGCCCATCGCCTTCGCCTCGTCGCCGTCGAAGGTGCGCCCCGTCAGCATGATGTCGGCGGCGTTGGCCATGCCGACCAGCCTGGGTAGCGTCCAGTGCGCGTAGCCGTCGGCCAGCACGCCGCGGCGGACCTGATTCAGCCCGTACACCGCGTCGCGTGCCATGTACCGCAGATCGCACTGCAAGGCCAGGGCCAAGCCGATGCCGACCGCGTGGCCGTTGACGGCCGCGATAACCGGTTTACGCACCCGCCACGGCGGCGGATCGATGGTGGCGCTGACCTCGCCCACCCGATTGGACAGGTCCGCGCCCGCGCAGAACGCGGGCGGGGTGCCGGTGATGATCACGGCACGGATGGCGTCTTCCGAATCGCAGCGCTGCAACGCGGCGCCCAACTCGGCGGCCATCGTGGGAGTGAAGGCATTCTGCTGGGCGGGCCGGTTGAGCGTGAGCACGGCGACGCCCCGGGAGACGTCGACGTGCAGTTCCGAACTCATGCCACAGGATGTTAGCCGACGCGCGCGCAGCTGACCCGGGGCCGAAAGTCCTCGGCTATCCGCGCAGCACCTTGCGCCCGATGGCGTACTTGTGCACCTCGGTGGGCCCGTCGTAGAGGCGGAAGGCGCGCATGTCCCGGAAGATCATCTCGACGACTGTCTCGTCGCTGATGCCGATGCCGCCGAGCACCTGCACGCAGCGGTCGGCGACCTTGAACAACTCCTCGGACACGAACGATTTGGCGATCGAACTCTCGTGCCGTGCCTTCTCGCCGTTGTCCATCAGCCAGCACGCGTGCCAGATGGTCAGCCTGCACTGGTGCAGGGCGATCTCGTTGTCGGCGAGCATGAACGACACGCCCTCGTGTTCGCCGATCGGCTTGCCGAACGCGGTGCGGGTGCGCGCGTGCTCGACGGCGATGCTCTGGGCGCGTTCGGCCGCGCCGAGCCACCGCATGCAATGGGTCAGGCGGGCCGGGGCGAGCCGGAGCTGGGCGTAGCGCAGCGCCTGGCCCGCCTCGCCGAGCAGCGCTTCCCTGGGCAGAGTCAGGTTGTCGAAGCGGACCACACCGTGCCCGGCGACGTAGTTGCGGTCCATCGTGTTCATCGTGCGTTCGATGACGATGCCGGGTTCCGCGCCGTCGGCCAGGAACAGCGTTGGGCCCTCGGGCAGATGCGGGTTGGCGGCGAGGCGGGCCATGATGATCCAGGTCTTCGCGCCGTTCGCCCCGGTGATCAGCCATTTGCGGCCGTTGATGGTGAAGTTCTCGCCGTCGAAGGCGGCGCTGGTGGCCAGCTGGGCCGGGTCGGAGCCGGCCCCCTCGGGCTCGGTCATGGCGAAGACCGAACGCTGGTGGCCCGCGACCACGGGGGCCAGGTAACGCTGGACCTGGTCGGGATCGGCCACCTTGGACAGCAGGAACATGTTGCCCTCGTCGGGCGCCGCGCAGTTCATCGCGACCGGGCCGAGCGTGGACCAGCCTGCCGCCTCGTAGATCACCGCCTGCTCGATGTGGGTCAGTCCGCGTCCGCCGAGCGACTCGGGCGCCTGCACGGTGAGCAGCTTCTCGGCGCGGGCGAGTTCGACGAGTTCCTGCCGCAGCTCGTCGGTCGGCCCGTGCGTGGTCAGGCGCGGGTCGCGCTCGTAGGGGACGATCTTGTCGATGACGAAGCGGCGCACTCGGTCGCGTTCGGCGGCGAGGTCGGCGGGAATCGCGAAGTCGATCATCGTTGGTCACCATTCGTTCGGGGGGCGCGATGAGTCGAGCATACGAAAGCATTCGCCAACGACTGAAGGCGGCTGCCATCAAGTTGGTCCGGTTTCCGAGCTAGGCGCTGATCAGCACTGATAGCCGCTGGCCTGGCGGTCGCGGCACCGCTCGGCGTTGCGCTCGCCATGAGGTCACCGCCATCACCCGGACGTCGATCGCGAGAACTTCTCGACATGCCGGTGCGGCGTCAGTAGACCGGCGCGCGACGCCTTCAGCGGGCGTGCGCGAGTCTGCGGTCACGGGTGCCGAGCAGGCGGCAGGCGAGGTAGATCAGGAACGAGATCGTGGTGACGAAGGTCGAGACGGGGACGCCAGGCGCGAGCGACAGCAGGATGCCGCCGACGGCGGCGATCTCAGCGAACACCACGGCGAGCACGGTCGCTCGAACCGGGTCCGCAGTGAGCTGGGCGGCCGCGGCGGCCGGGGTGATCAGCAGGGCGAGGACCAGCAGCGCGCCGACGATCTGCACCCCGAACGCCGCCGTGATGCCCAGCAGGACGGCGAACACGATGGACAGCGCCCGCACCGGGACACCGCGCGCCACGGCCACTTCCGGGTCGGAACTGGCGAACAGTAGCGGCCGGTAGACGAAGGCCAGCACCGCGATCACTCCGGCGGTGCAGACGGCGAGCAGGCCGAGCCCGTTGTTGCCGACGCTGACCACTTGGCCGGTCAGCAGGGAGAATTTCGATCCCGCGCGATCGGGGCCCAACCACAGGAACAGCACCGAGAGTCCGAGCCCGAACGAGAGCACCACGGCGATCACCGAATCGCGTTCCCGCGCCCGCGCGCCGAGCAGGCCGAACAACACCGCCGCGACCACCGACCCCGCGATGGCCCCCAAACCGACGCCGACACCGGCCAGCAGCGCGGCGGCGGCTCCGGTCAACGAAAGCTCGCTGGTGCCGTGCACTGCGAACGACATCTGCCTGCTGATGATCAGCGGACCGATCACGCCGGACAGCAGCCCCAGCAGGGCCGCCGCGAGCAGCGCCTGCTGGACGAAACCGTAGGACAGCAGGTTCGCCGTGGTACCGAAGTCGAGCATCTTGCCGAGGACGCTGGAGAGCTTGTCGGTCACGAACGCACTCCGCTCTGCTCGGGATCCGCCGTCGGACGGTCGCCGTCGCCTTGGCCACGCTCCGCCGAAGCGTGGGCCGCCGTCGAACCGTTGCCGTGGATCGGGTGTCCGGACGCCACGTCGCCCGTTGCCGCGTTGCCGTTCGCCGGGCTGGGCGATGTGTCGACCGCGGATGCCAGGCCGCTCGATGTCGGTTCGGTCATCGGCGCACTGCTCACCGCCGGTTCGTTGGTCTTCGGGTCGATCGGCGTCGAGCCACCACTCGTCACATCGATGGTCGAGGGTGGGCCCGAGTTCGGGCGCACGGCGGTCGTCGGGACTGCCGGTGTTCGTTCGGCCGGAGCGGTGCCGCGGGTCGCCGCGTGGCCGGCTCGTGTGCCGGTTCCCGTGTCGGTCGAGGTAGCGGCGACGCGTGCCTCGTCGGTGGTCGGCGATCGGCCTGAAGCCGGGGCGGCGGTCGTCGGGACTGCCGGTGTTCGTTCGGCCGGGGCGCTGCCGTTGATTGCCGAGCGGCTGGTTCGTGTGCCGGTTTCCGTGTCGGTCGAGGTAGCGGCGACGGCGGCATGCGCTGAGGTCGGTGCTGAGGGGACCGGCTCTTCGACGGATCCCGTGGTCGAGGTGGCGTCATCGTCCGGTGCGGGGCTACCGGCGGAATCGCCGTGGGCGAACTCGTCGCCGGCCGGGCCGTGGCAGTGGCCGCCCGCGGTGCCGAGCGCGTCCATGGTGTCGCCGGTGCCGACGACCACCAGACGCCCGCGTACCCGTAGTACGTCCACCTGGGTGCGGTACAACTCCGACAGCACCGCCGAGGTCATCACCTCTTCCGGCGTCCCGATCCGGAACCTGCCGTCGACCAGGTACAGCACCCGGTTCACCAGGGGCAGGATCGGGTTGATCTCGTGCGTCACGAAGAGCACCGCGGTGTCGTGAGTGCGCCTGCGGCGATCGATGAGCTCGGCGACCAGTCGCTGATTCGCCAGGTCGAGGCTGAGCAACGGTTCGTCGCACAGCAGCACCTTCGGATCGCCGACCAGCGCCTGCGCCACCCGCAGTCGCTGCTGTTCCCCGCCGGACATGGATTCCAGTGGCGCGTGGGCGAATCGCTCTGCGCCCACGTCGGCGATGGCCGCGGCCACCTTTCGCCTGCGTTCGGCGCGGGAGCGCAGCCCGAGCCCCCAGCGATGCCCGTCGACGCCGAGGCCGACGAGATCGACGCCGCGCAACTGCACCCCGGCGTCGATCGTCTTCTGTTGCGGTATGTAGCCGATGTCGTGATTGCCGGTGCGCGCGGGAGAGCCCGCGATCCGAGCCGCGCCCGAACTCAGGCCGACCTGGCCCAACAGCACCTTCAGCAGCGAGGTCTTGCCCGAACCGTTCGGCCCGAGGACCGCGACGAATTCACCCGGCGCGACAGTGAGATCCAGCCCCTCCCAAAGGGTTCGGTCTCCGAACGACAAGCGGGCGGCTTCCAGTCGCACCGCGGCCGATTCACCGATGGTCGAGCGCCGTTCCACCTCGTCGGCGTGTGCGGTCAGCGCGGCTCCCTTGTTCATCTGCTCAGCCCAGCGCGGCGGCGAGCGCCTGCGCGTTCTTCGTCTGCCACTGAATGTAATCCACGCCGTCGGGCAGGGTCTCGGTCACCTCGACGACGGCGACGCCCGCGCTCCGCGCGGTCGCGCGCAGGTCTTTGGTGATCTTGTCCTCGGTCTGCACGTTGTAGATCAGGGCGCGGACCCGCTTGCCGGCGAGCAGGTCCTGCGTCGCCGCGACGGCCGCGGGGGCCGGGTCGGTCTCCTGCTCGATGGCTTCCTGGAACTCGTGCGGAGTCCGGTCGTCGGCTCCGGCGGCGACCAGGAGATAGTGCGCGAGAGGCTCGGTCTGCAGCACCGGCGTTTTCGGATGCTCGGCGGCGAGTGCGCCGGTGATGGCGGTAACCGCGGCGAGCCGGTTCTTGAACGTCGTCGCGCGCTCGGCGTAGGCCGCGGCCTTGCCCGGATCCAGTTCGCCGAGTTGGGCGGCGATCCGGTCGGCGACCACGTCGACGGTGCGCACGTCGTACCAGACGTGCTCGTTGTCGTCGCTCTGATCGGCCCGCAGGGCGAACGCGTCCACGGTGCGCTTGTTCGTGCCCGCCACCGCCTTCTCGGCGAACCGGTCGTAGCCGCCGCCGTTGTAGACCACGAGGTCGGCATCGCTGAGCGCCGCCGACTCGACCGCGGAGGTCTCGTGCGAGTGCGGGTCGGCGGACGGATCCGTGATCAGCGACCGGACGGCGGCGTCGGGGCCCGCGACGGCGGCGGCGATATCGCCCCAGACGTCGGTGGAGGCGACGACGGTCGGGCGCCCGTCGTCGTTGGAGCCGCCGCAGGCGGTCAGCGTCAGGGCGGAGACGACTCCCACGGCGATACCTGCGCAACTGATGGCGAATCGGGTTCTCACGTGGGGTACTCCTGGCCGTGCTCTAGATCATAATGGAAATCGTTCCCGTTAACTCTAGCAGGGGCCGTCAAGCGTTCGGATGCGACGCCCACCTGGAAACCGAATGCGAAGGGCCCGTGAACGATTCCTCGTTCGCGGGCCCTCGGCTCCTACGTGGTCAGACCAGCGCGGCCTCCACCGGCTGCCCCAGCAGCTGCGCGCAGCGCAACAGGCCCAGATGGCTGTACGCCTGCGGATGGTTGCCGAGCGACCGTTCGGCCACCGGGTCGTATTCCTCGCTGAGCAGCCCGGTCGGGCCCGCCACGTCGACCAGCTGGGCGAACAGCGCCTCGGCGTCGGAGCGCTTGCCGATCAGCAGGTACGCCTCGACCAGCCAGGCCGCGCACAGGTGGAATCCGCCCTCGCCGCCGGGCAGGCCGTCGTCGTGGTGGTAGCGGTATACCGTCGAGCCGCTGCGCAGCTCGGCCTCGGTCGCCACGACCGTCGCCGCGAAGCGCGGGTCGGACGGGTCGATCAGGCCGCTCAACCCGATGTGCAGCGTCGCCGCGTCCAGGTCGGTGCCGTCGTACGCGGCGGTGTAGGACTGCACCTCGTCGTTCCAGCCCTTGGCCTTCACCTCGTCGGCGATGGTGTCGCGCAGCACCGGCCAGGCCGGATCGGCCTCGCGATCGAACTTCTGCGCCAGGGTGAGCGCCCGGTCGACGGTCAGCCAGCCCATCACCTTCGAGTACACGTGGTGGCGGGGGTTGCCGCGGATCTCCCAGATGCCGTGGTCGGGCTCTTGCCAGCGCCGCTGCACCGCCGAGACCATGGCGCACACCAGCTCCCAGTCGGCGTCGGGCAGCACGTTCGCCGGATCGGTGACGCCGCGCAGCTCCCTGGCGTGCGCCAGGGTGGCGATGAGGTCCACGATCGGACCGAAGACGTCCAGCTGCACCTGCATGTTGGCCGCGTTGCCGACGCGCACCGGGCGGGAGCCTGCGTAGCCGGGTAGCTGGTCGATCGAGGCCTCCGGCGGCAGCGTCTCGCCGTACAGCGTGTACAGCGGGTGCAGCCGCTCGGGGCCGGGCAAGGTCTCCAGCACGCGGTGCACCCAGCCCAGGTAGTCCTCCGCCTCGGCGAGCGAGCCGAGCGAGACCAGCGACTGCGCGGTCAGCGCCGCGTCGCGCAGCCAGCAGTAGCGGTAGTCCCAGTTGCGCACGCCGCCGATGTCCTCGGGCAGCGAGGTGGTGGCGGCCGCGAGGATCGAGCCGGACGGCGCGTGCACCAGGCCGCGCAGGGTCAGCGCGGAGCGCTTCATCAGGTCGGGCTTGAGCGGCGGCAGTGTGAGCGTCCCCGCCCAATCCGACCAGTACCGCTGCGCCTCCCGCCGCCGCTCCGCCTCACTGGCCGGGGCGGGATCGAGATCGGCGGTGCCGCAGCGCAGTTCGAGCACGACCGGCCCCTTGGACGGATCCACGACGGCCCGTGCCGACTCGTGGGTACCGTCCGAGACGATCTCCCACCGCACGCCGGGTGAACGCAGCACGATCGGGTCGTTGGTGCCGTACACCCGCAGGCCGCCCTCCTGCGCCTCGAGGTTCACCGGCACCTGGCCGAACTCCGGGCGGGGGGCGAAGGTGACCACGGCCTTCGCGTCGCCGGTGATCACCCGGGTGAGGTCGGTGCGGGTCGGGGCTACGTCGTGCGGCAGGTAGTCCGTGACTTGCAGTTTGGCCCAACGGGTTTCGACGGTCATCGTGCCGTCGACGTAACGCTGCGACAGCGGCAGGCCCGGCCGCTCCGGCTCGATGGTGAAGTGGCCGCCCTGTGGGCCGCCGAGCAGGTGGGCGAACACCGCGGCCGAATCGGGCTCGGGGTGGCAGAACCAGGTCACCGTGGCGTCCGGGGTGAGCAGCGCGACCGAGCGCGGGCTGGCCAGCATGGTCAGCCGCTCGATGCGCGGCGCGCTCGCGCCCGCCAGCCAGGTCCGGCGCTCCTCCAGCAGGTAGGCCAGCGCGCACGCCACGGCCTCGGTGCTGTCCACCCGGAACTTGGCCAGGCTCTCGCCGTCGCCGACCTTGATGCCGACGTCCGGGCCGGACAGCACGCGGAACGCCTTCTCGTCGGTGACGTCGTCACCGAAGAACACCGCGGCCGAGGCCCCCGCCTGATGCCGAACGGTGTCCAGTGCGGTGCCCTTGTCGGTCTGCACCACGGCCAGTTCGATGACCGCCTTGCCCTCGGTGACCTGGACGCCGAACCAGCACGCCGGACCGAGCCGGACCTGCGACAGCGCGCGATGACCGATCTCCGGGCTGGCGTTGCGCACGTGCAACGCGACACTGGCCGGTTTGATCTCGACGGTGACGCCGGGGTTGTCCGCGGCGACCTGATTCAGGGCCGTCTGCACCTCTTGGAGCAGATGCTTGGCGTCGTTGTCGATCGCGTGCACGAAGCCCACGTCGAATTCCGAGCCGTGGCTGCCGATCAGTTGCACCTCGACCGGAAGGCGGGACAGCGCCGCGAGATCTCGCAGCGCGCGGCCGGAGATCACGGCGGCAGTGGTCCCGGTCAGGCCGGCGAGGGCTCGTAACGCGCTCACCGATTCCCGATGGGGAAAGGCTTTGGTCGGGTCGGACACGATGGGCGCGAGTGTCCCGTCGTAGTCCGATGCGACCAACAGCCGTGGCACGCGCGCGACCGTCGACAGTGCACGGCGAAGTTCCAGTGGCAGATCCTGTGCGCTCACGCATCCAACCTAGTGATCGGAGGAGTTTTTTCAGGGGGCGGGCAAAACAATACTGTGTTGAATTTGCCGCACAGAAGCGCGCCGGTTCGCGTGCGCACGATAACGCGCACCTGAACCGGTGTCCGGTAGATCTGCCCAGCTAACGGCAACGGGATCCGAGCGGGTGAGCTTCGTCGCAGCACAACGAGCTATTCGGGCCCGGTGGGGTGACCGGGCGCTGATTCGCTCGCTGTGTGCTGAGAGATCCCGCTAGAGCTTACTGGTTGCGTTCTCCCAGGAGGAGGTCGACGGTCAGTTCCAGTCGTTCGGTCACGTCGGTGGCCGAGGCGCGCCGGGTCAGCCAGGCGACCAGATTCGACAGCCACACGTCGCTGATCACCCGCGCGATGGCCAGCTGGCGTTCGGTGGGCTCGCCGTCGTTCATCGCGCGGGCGAAGACGCGGTCCATCACCTTGCCGACCCGGTCCACCTCGGCGGCGGCCGAGGCGTCGGCGAACATGAACGCGCGGGTCATGGCCTCGGTGAGCAGCGGGTCGCGCTGCATCATCCGGGTGATCTGGGTGAGCAGCAGGTGCATGCGCTCCTGTGGGGACTGCCCGGCAAGCGGCTTGCGTTTGCCCTCGATCTGCTCGAACTCGCGCGACAGCGCCGAGACCAGCAGGTGCACCTTCGACGGGAAGTAGCGGTACAGCGTGCCGACCGCGACATCGGCGCGCTCGGCCACCGCGCGCATCTGCACCGCGTCGTAACCGCCCTTGGACGCGAGCGCCAAGGTCGCGTCCAGGATCCGCTTGCGCCGCTCGCGTTGCGCCGCCGAGCTCAGCTCGTCCTCGCTGAGCGTGGTGACCGTGGCGGCGGGCCGTCCCGCGCTCGGGTCGGCTGGCTGCGATCGGGACGGACTGGCCATCGATGAAAGTCCTTTCCGGAAACGTCGTTTCGTCGGCTGCGTGCGCGGTGTGGCCGCGGCGGTCTCTTGACTTCCGCCCGGCTAGGATATTAGAACATGTTCTAGGTGTGGGAGTCACGCCGGAAAGGCGGTATGGAGTGTGACCATCGCCACCACTGACGAGCATAAAGCCGTTCAGGAGTCGATGCGCGGATGGGCCGCTTCGGTCCGTCCGATTGCAACAATGCGGGCCGGCGCGGCCGACTTCTGGCGCGCCTACTGGCCCGCGCTGGCCGAGATCGGGATCTTCCGGGTCGCGGTGGCCGAGGACGCGGGAGGTGCGGGCGGGTCGGTCTCCGATCTGGCCGTGCTGGTGGAACAGGCGGCGCACGATCTCGTCGGCGGCCCGGTACTCGCGACGGCTCTGGCCAATCTGATCACCGCCGGACAGCTCGACGAGGACCTGCCGTGCGGTGTGGCGCTCGACTTCGTCGTCGGTTCGACGGTGAGCGTACCCGTCGCGAGCGACGGCGTGTTGCTCACGGGTACCTGGGATTCCGTCGTCGGCGCCGCCCCCGGCACCGCCGTGCTGCTGCCGATCGACCAACCGCAAGGACAGCGGTGGTGCCTGGTCGCGCCCGACGCCGATGGCCTGCGGGTGGAAGCGCTCGCGCCGCTGGATCCGAGCACGCCGCTGGCGCGGGTGCACTGCGCCGACCTGCGCGTGCCCGCCGAACGCGTATTCGTCGCGCCGCACGCGGCAGGGGACCTGCTCGTCGCGCTGGTCACCGCCGAACTGTCCGGCCTCGCGGGCTGGTGCCTCGAGACCGCGGTCGAGTACGCGAAGGTGCGCGAGCAGTTCGGCCGCAAGATCGGTTCGTTCCAAGCGGTCAAGCACATCTGCGCCTGGATGCTGTGCCGCACCGAACTCATCCGCGCCGCCGCGGCCGACGTCGCGGCGGCCGTGGACGACGGCGGAGCCGAACTGCCGATCGCGGCCGCCATCGCGGCCGCCATCGCCCTGGACGCCGCGGTGGAGACCGCGAAGGACTGTATTCAGGTGCTCGGTGGCATCGGCTTCACCTGGGAGCACGACGCGCACCTGTATCTGCGGCGGGCCACGGCCTTGCGCCAACTGCTCGGCGGTTCGGCGCACTGGCGGGCGCGGGTCACCGAACTGACCCGAAGGGGCCTGCGGCGCACCACCGGGGCCGATCGGGTCTTCGCCGAGGAAGGCGTGGCCGCTGTGGACGGCGACAGCGCGCACGAACTCGCCGCCGAGGTCGCGCGGATCGCGGCGCTGCCAGCCGACCGGCAGCGTGCCGCGCTGGTGGACGCGGGCCTGGTCATGCCGCACTGGCCGCGGCCATACGGACGCGCCGCGGACCCGATGACCGGCCTGGTGATCTCCGAGGAACTGCGCCGTGCCGGACTCACCGCGCCGGACCTGGCCATCGGCGGCTGGGCGATCCCCACGCTGTTGCAGCACGGGACGCCGGAACAGATCGAGCGCTTCGCCTGGCCCACCTTGCGCGGCGAAGTGGTCTGGTGCCAGCTGTTCAGCGAACCAGAGGCGGGTTCCGACCTGGCGGCGTTGCGCACCACCGCGAAAAAGACCGACGGCGGCTGGGTGCTGCGCGGGCAAAAGGTGTGGACATCGCTGGGCGACAAGGCGAACTGGGCGATCTGCCTGGCGCGCACGGACCCTGACGCGCCCAAACACCGCGGCATCACGTACTTCTTGGTCGATATGCACAGCGCCGGGCTCGAGGTGCGCCCGCTGGTGCAGATCACCGGAGAGGCGCGTTTCAGCGAGGTCTTCCTCGACGATGTGTTCGTGCCGGACGACTGCGTGGTCGGCGCGCTGAACAACGGATGGAAGATCGCCCGCTCCACGCTGTCGACGGAGCGAGTCGCCATGGGCGGCAACGGCATCGGTCCGGTACTCGAAGAGCTGATCGCGAAATCGCCCGCCACCGGCCCCGGCGCGGAGCTGGTGAACGACCGGCTCGGTGGATTCGTGGCCGAGGCGATCGCGGGCCTGCTGCTCGAGCAACGCGCCGCGGTGAAGATGCTCGCGGGCGGTGACCCCGGCGCGCAGAGCAGCGTGCGCAAGCTGGTCGGCGTGCGCCACCGCCAAGCGGTCGCGGAATTCGCCGCGGAGGCGGCGGGCCCGCTCGGCGCGCAGGACTCCGAGGTGACCAAGGAGTTCCTGCTCACGCGTTGCCTGTCGATCGCGGGCGGGACCGAGCAGATCCTGCTCACCGTGGCCGCGGAGCGGATTCTGGGGCTGCCTCGTGACGCGGACAGCTAGCCCTACAGTCAATCGGGAGACAAGCGTGGACTTCACCAGGGACGAGGGCCAGGACGCGGTGGCCGAGGTCGTCGTGAGCTTGCTGGAGCGCGAACCGGCGCGCGACATGCGATTGTGGCCGAAGCTGGCCGACTCCGGCCTGCTCGTCGTCGCGTTGCCGGAACGGTTCGGCGGCGATGGGATGGGGCTGCTCGAGGTGTCGGCGCTGCTCACCGAACTGGCCACCGACGCGGTGGCGGTGCCGGCGCTGTCGACGCTGGGGTTGGGCGTGCTGCCGCTGGTGGCCTGCGCGCCGGAGCGCGTGCAGTCGCTCGTGCTGCCGGGGGTCGCCGAGGGCGCGGTGCTCACCGCGGCGCTGAGCGAACCGGGGGCGCCGTTCGTCCGCGAGCCGGAGACCACCGCCGTCGTCAGCGGCGACACGGTGCGCATCACCGGGCACAAGGTGGCGGTGCCGTACGCGGAGGAGGCGAGCTGGCTGCTCGTGCCGACCGACGCCGGTATCGCCGTGGTGGACGCGCAGGCCGTCGGCCTGACCCGCACGCCGACGCCGGTCTCCGGCGGCATTCCCGAGTACACGGTCCGGCTGGACCAGGTGCAGATTCCGGCCGACCAGCTGTGGCCGGTCGGTCTCGCCGATCTGCACCGGCTGGCGCTCGCCTCGATCGGATCGGTGGCCGACGGATTGCTCAAAGGCGCGATCACGCTCACCGCCGAGCATCTGCGCACCCGGCATCAGTTCGGCAGGCCGCTGGCCGAGTTCCAGGCGGTGGCCCAGCAGATCGCGGACCTGTACGTCGTCTCGCGGACCCTGCACGTGGCCGCGGTCTCGGCGAACTGGGCGCTGGCGCAGCCCGACGCGAGCCGGGAGCATCGCGAGCGCACCGACGACGACCTGGAGATCCTCGCCTACACCGTCGCCGCGGAACTGCCCGCGGCCATGCAGAAGTGCCATCACCTGCACGGCGGCCTCGGTGTGGACGTGACCCACCCGATGCATCGCTACTACTCACAAGCCAAGGACATCGCTCGCTGGCTCGGCGGCGCGTCGTTCCGGCTCGACCGATTGGGGGCGAGATGTTCATCGACCTGACCACCGAGCAACGCGGGCTGCGCGACGAATTGCGTGCCTACTTCGCCGATCTCGTGACTCCCGAGGAGGAGGCCGAGATGGCGGTGAACCGGCACGGTGACGCCTATCGCGCCGTGGTGCGCCGGATGGGCCGCGACGGCTGGCTCGGCGTCGGCTGGCCCAAGGAATACGGCGGCCAAGGCTTCGGGCCGGTCGAGCAGCAGATCTTCTTCAACGAGGCGGTCCGGGCCGACGTCCCGCTCCCGCTGGTGACGCTGCTGACCGTCGGACCGACTTTGCAGCAGTTCGGCACCGAGGAACAGAAGCGGCGGTTCTTGCCCGGAATCCTCTCCGGCGACGTCCATTTCGCGATCGGCTACTCCGAGCCGGACGCGGGCACCGACCTCGCCTCGCTGCGCACCTCGGCGGTGCGTGACGAGTCCGGGGACTGGATCGTCAACGGGCAGAAGATCTTCACCACGGGCGCGCACGAGGCCGACTTCGTCTGGCTGGCCTGCCGCACCGGCTCGACCGAGTCGCGCCACCGCGGCATCACGATCCTGATCGTGGACACCACCGACCCCGGCTACTCGTGGACGCCGATCATCACCTGCGACGGCGCTCACCACACCAACGCGACCTATTTCGACAACGTGCGCGTCCCGGCGAACATGCTGGTCGGCGAGGAGAACCGGGGCTGGAAGCTGATCACGACGCAGCTCAACCACGAGCGGGTGAGCCTGGGGCCGTCCGGCAAGATCGAGCAGCTCTACGACCGGGTGCGCGACTGGGCGCAACCGCGCGGCGTGCTCGCCGAACTCGACGTGCGCAGGGCGCTGGGCCGCATCCACGCCATGGTCCGGTTGAACGAACTGTTGAACTGGCAGGTCGCCGCGACTGTGGACGGCGACCAGGCGCAAGTGATCGCCGACGCGTCCGCGACCAAGGTCTACTCCACCGAATCGCTCCAGGAGGCGGGCAGGCTCGCCGAGGAGATCGTCGGCCGCTACGGCGACCCGGCCGACCCGGCCACCGGCGAGCTGCTGACCTGGCTGGACCGCAGGACCAAGCAGAACCTCGTGGTCACCTTCGGCGGTGGCGTCAACGAGGTGATGCGCGAACTGGTCGCCTCGTCCGGTCTGCGGTTGCCGCGAGTACCCCGATAACGAGTGAAGGAGCCGCGCGTGCCGGAAACCACTACTCCGGAAGCGATCGTCGCCGCAGCCGAGGCCATCAAGGCGGCGGGTGCGAGCGCGCCCCGTTTCGGGCGCGATCCGGTGAACCAGCCGATGATCAACAACTGGGTCGAGGCGCTCGGCGACGCCAATCCGATCTATGTCGACGAGGAGGCGGCGCGCGCGGCGGGACATCCAGGAATCGTCGCGCCGCCCGCCATGGCCCAGGTGTGGACCATGTTCGGGCTCAACGGTTCTCGTCCCGCAGACGACCCGATGGGGTCGGCCACGGAACTGCTCGACGCCGCGGGTTACACCTCCGTGGTCGCCACGGATTGTCAGCAGACCTACCACCGCTACCTCGCGGTCGGCGAACAGGTCTCGGTCACCAGCACGCTGTCGGACATCCGCGGCCCGAAGCGCACCGCGCTGGGTGAGGGATGGTTCGTCACCTTCCAGACCACCTGGCGGGTCGGCGATGAAGTGGTCGCCGAGATGCTTTTCCGGCTGCTGAAATTCGCTCCCGGCACCGCCGCGCCGAAAGCCCCGGAGGGCGCGCGGGTCAAGCCGCTGGTCTCCTGGGACACCGAATTCTTCTGGGAAGGAACGAAAGCGGGCGAGCTGCGCATCCAGCGGCTGCCGGACGGCTCGCTGCGGCATCCGCCCATTCCGGCCATCTGGCAGGACAAGTCGAAACCGACCGATTACGTCGTCGCCTCCGGGCGCGGCACCGTGTTCAGTTACGTCGTGCACCACGCGCCGAAGGTGCCGGGGCGGCAGTTGCCGTTCGTGGTGGCGCTGGTCGAACTGGAGGAAGGCGTGCGCATGCTCGGTGAACTGCGCGGCATCGACCCGGCCGAGGTGCGGATCGGTCTGCCGGTCGAGGTGGGCTTCGAGAAGCTCGACGACGAGGCGGCACTGCCGGTCTGGCAGGTGGTCTCGTGAGCGCCGCCGTGCGCGTGGGCACGGTGCTGCCCGAGCTGGTGATCGGCGCCGACCCCACGTTCGTGATCAGCACCGCCCTGGCCACCAGGGACTTCCAGGACGTGCACCACGACAGGGACAAGGCCGTCGCCCGCGGCTCGAAGGACATCTTCGTCAACATCCTCACCGACACCGGCTTGGTGCAGCGTTTCGTCACCGACTGGGCGGGCCCGCGCGCCGTCGTCAAGTCGATCGCGCTGCGCCTCGGCGTGCCGCTGTACGCCGGGGACACGCTGACGCTGACCGGCACGGTGACCGCGCTGGAGGGCGACGACATACACATCGACGTGGTCGGCAAGGACAGCCTCGGCGACCACATCACGGCTACGGCCGTCATCGCGTTGCGGAGGGCCGATGTCTGAGCAGAAGATTTCCGGCCGTGCGGCCATCGTCGGCATCGGCGCCACGGATTTCTCCAAGGACTCCGGACGAAGCGAACTGCGCCTGGCCGCCGAGGCGGTCACCGCCGCACTGGCCGACGCGGGCCTGACGCCCGCCGACGTGGACGGCCTGACCACGTTCACCATGGACACCAACACCCAGGCCGCTGTGGCCAGGGCGGTCGGCATTCCGCAGCTGAAATTCTTCAGCCACATCGGCTACGGCGGCGGCGCGGCCTGCGCCACCATTCAGCAGGCCGCCATGGCGGTGGCCACCGGCGTCGCGGACGTCGTGGTGGCCTACCGCGCGTTCAACGAGCGGTCGGTGTCGCGGTTCGGGCAGTTCTCCACGGCGCTGGCCACCGCGCCCACCTCGTCGGGCATCGACGCGGGCTGGTCCTACCCGCAAGGGCTGGGCACCCCGGCCGCGCAGGTCGCGATGGTCGCCCGGCGCTATATGCACGTCTACGGGGCCACCAGCGAGGACTTCGGCCGCGTGGCCGTCGCCGACCGCAAGCATGCTGCGGTGAACCCCGCGGCCTTCTTCTACGGCAAGCCGATCACGCTGGCGGATCATCAGAATTCCCGCTGGATCGCCGAGCCGCTGCACCTGCTGGATTGCTGCCAGGAGTCCGACGGCGGCGTCGCGATCGTGGTCACCAGCGTCGAGCGGGCTCGCGACCTGCCGCAGCGGCCCGCCGTCATCGCCGCGGCCGCCCAGGGTTCCGGCGCCGACCAGTACGTGATGACCAGCTACTACCGCGACGCCATGACCGGCCTGCCGGAGATGGGCCTGGTCGGCGAGCAGCTGTGGGCGCAGAGCGGGTTGCGTCCGGAGGACATGCAGGCCGCCATCCTGTACGACCACTTCACCCCGTTCGTCCTCATGCAACTGGAGGAACTCGGGTTCTGCGGCCGGGGCGAGGCGAAGGAGTTCATCGCCGACGGCGCCATCGAGGTCGGCGGACGCCTGCCCCTCAACACGCACGGCGGCCAGCTCGGCGAGGCGTACATCCACGGGATGAACGGCATCGCCGAGGCGGTGCGCCAGATCCGCGGCGTCTCGGTCAACCCGGTCGCCGACCTGACCAACATCCTGGTCACCGCGGGCACCGGCGTGCCGACCTCCGGCCTCGTCCTCAGTGCGGACTGATCAGGTCGGCCGCGCCTGCCTGCTTCAGCACTCCGGCACCCGTCATGGTGGGTCCGGAGTGCTGACGGGTGTGCGAACCGCCGCCGGTGCGGGGGGTGGCGCGTAGCTTGGGGCAAGTGGTGGCCAGGCATTTGGTGGATGTGCATGTGTTGCTGCTGCGCGGCGCGGAATTATTGCTGAGCAGGCGGCGCAGCGCGGACGAGTTCGACGGGCTGTGGCACCTGCCCGCCGGAAAGCTCGAAGTGGGGGAGTCGGTGCTCGCCGCGGTGGTCCGCGAAGCGCACGAAGAGGTCGGCGTGGTGATCGATCCGGCGGATCTGCGGCACGTCCATTCCGCGCACGTCGTCGAGTCCGAACGGGAAGCCCGGGTCGGGTTGTTCTTCGAGACGCGCCGCTGGTCGGGCGAGCCGGTCAACCGCGAGCCGGACAAGTCCTACGAGCTGCGGTGGTTCTCGCTCGCGAACCTTCCGGAAACCCTCATTCCGTATCCGGCCGCCGGTATCCACGGCTACCTCACCGGCGTGACCTACAGCCAGCGGGGCTGGCCTAGCTGATCACACACGCAAGTGCGCGGCGAGAACGCGGGCGAGCTGCTGGACGCTCTCCGGCGTGTCCGGGCGCAGGGCGGTGCGATTGCCCGCGAAGCGGTCGAAGACGGCTCCCTCGATGACGGCGACGAAATCCGCGGCCCGGATATCCGGATCGGGCGCGCCCATGGCGCGGAACAGGTCGCGGGCGCGGTCGACGGAGAACAGGCTGCGCACCAGCCGGGGATGCAGGTCGGGATCGTCCAGCAGATCGATCAGCAGAGCGTGCCGTGCGATCAGGTGACCGCGCCGTTGCGCGAGTAGCCGGTCCAGCCAGGCCGCGATGGCTTCCGCGACCGGTTGCCGGTCGGCGGTCGGCGTCAACGCGGCAGCGGCGAAATCGTCGCGGGTGCGGGTGGTGATCCGCTCCACGATGGCCTCGATGAGGGCGCGTTTGGTGCGGAAGTAGTAGGAAGCCGAACCGGCGGGCAGGCCCAGTTCCGTGTCCAGCGCGCGGTGGGTGAGCGCGCGCAGGCCGCGTGCCGCGATCACTTCGATGGCCGTGTCGACGAGGAGCGCACGCCGGTCGCCTGTGGACATGATCACCCTTCCTGGCCGCCGCGCGGCCTCGTCCTCTACAAATGTAGAGGACTTTGGAGGTGCCGTGGAACTACGGTGGGATGCCGAGCAGGCGCGGGCGGCGGCGCGGTTGCGCGAGTTGGTCGATCGGCGCGGCAGGCCGAGCCGACGGAGCCGTGGCGTCTACCTCCACGGCAGGCCCGGGCGCGGCAAGACCATGCTCATGGACCGGTTCTTCGCCGAGGTGGCATCGGAACGCAAGCGGCGCTACCACTTTCACCAGTTCTTCGCGAGCCTGCACGCCGCGGCGCACGCGTCCGGCTCGATCGATGCCGCGGTGGACGCGCTGCTCGGCGACGCCCTGCTGGTCTGCTTCGACGAATTCCACGTCCACGACATCGGCGACGCGATGCTGTTCGCCCGGCTGCTCGACGCGCTGTTCGCCCGCCGCGTCGCGCTGGTGGTGACGTCGAACTATCCGCCCGCCGAGCTGCTGCCGAATCCGTTGTTCCACGACCGGTTCGTGCCGACGATCGAGCGAATTCTCGCGAACATGGACGTGGTCGCTGTCGACGGCGCGATCGACTATCGGACCCTCGGTTCCCGGGGCGCCGGTACCGGATTCGCGGCCGGGCGATACGTCGTGGCGCCCCGATGGCACATGACCGTGGAAGCGTTGTCGGCTTCGTCCTCCCGCAATAATGATGCGGCACAACAGGAAATCGAATCGATCGTCGAGATATCCCTCGGTGCCAGAAGTTTGCGGGCGATTGCGGCGGACGGAGGCGCACTCGTCATCGACTTCGCCGCATTGTGCGGGACCCCAACTTCCGCGGCGGATTATGTTGCGCTGGCCCAACGTTTTCCGCGCTGGGAAATCCGGGATGTACCACCGCTGCGCACAGTTCCGCCCGACTGGACGATGCGGTTCGTGAACGTCGTCGACGTGCTCTACGACGCCGATCGTGCACTCACCGTCATCGCGTCCGCAGCGCTCGGCGAGCTGGTGCGGGAGGTGCGGGAAGTGCCGGATATCTCACGTTTGACGAGTCGGCTTTGTGCATTGTCCCAATCCTCGGCCGAAATCGTCCGGTAGTCACCGTCGCGATGCCCGACCCGCCGCCTCCCCGCACAGTTGCGGTTTAGGAGGAAGGACTGCGAAGTATTCCATTCCATCCCGAGCGGACCGCCCGGCATGTAACTATGTGGCTGTTTTGTGGAGTACTCAGATTTGGTGGGTAACGCAGTGGCCAGGGCGCGAGCGCCGATATCGCGCGTGATCGTGCTGATCACGCTGCTGGCTTTTGCCGCCATCGCATTGCACGGATACATCCCAGGAATCACGGAGAGCGAGTCGCGCAGGCAAGTCCCGTCCGCGTTGTCGGTCGCTCTGATGCCCGTGTTGCTGACCGTATCGATCGTCATCCTGCTGGCGGGCGTCATCGCCAGCCAGCACCGGTTGCCGCTGGCCATGCCGGAGCCCGAACGCGCGGACGAGCGCAAGCAGTGGCGGTTGGGGCGCGTGGGCCTGGCAGTGCTCGGTGCGCTCGCGCTGCTCGGCGTGCTGTTCGCGGCCGTGACGGCGATCTACTTCATCGGCGCGGGCAGGCCGAGCGAACCCGCGCGCCCGGCGACCCCCGCCACCACCACGGGCGCCGCGCCGGAGCAGGGGACCCCGCCGCCCGCCGAACGCGAGCCCAGGTCGGCGGAGTTGACCGGAACGGCGCTGGTGCTGGCCGGAATCGCGGCCGCGGGCCTGGTGACGGTGGCGATGAGCGGTTTGGTCGTGGTCGCGATGTCGTCCCGGCGCAAGCCCGTCCCGGCGCAGGCGCCCGGGGTCGCGCCGACGCCCACCGTGGCCGACTCGCTGGCCCGCGCGGCCGAGCTGGGCTTGGCCGCGATGAACGCCCCGGGCCAGGACCCGCGCACCGCGATCATCGCCTGCTACGTCGCGATGGAGCGCGGCCTCGCCTCCGACCGCGCCGCCGCTCCGCTCGCCTCGGACACCCCGATGGAAGTGCTGGCCCGCGCGTTCGAACGCGGCGCGCTGCACGACGCGTCCGCCCGCGAACTGGTCGCCTTGTTCGAGGAGGCCAGGTTCAGCCCGCACGCCATGCTCGAATGGCAGCGCATGCGAGCCGAGCAACTGCTGCGCATCGTGCTCGCCGATCTGCAAGGGGAGGTGCCCGCGTGACCGGCCGGGTGAGAAAGGACATCGCGTGAATCGGATGGGGGTGGTGATCACCGGGGTGATCGTCATCGCGGTGATCGAGCTGGTCGCCGTCGAGCGCGCCCGCGGACTGCTGCCGATCGTCGCGGGCATCCCGGTCGCGGTGGCGCTGGGCTGGCTGATCTGGTCGCTGCTCGAGCGCGCCGAGGCCGGGGACGCCGACGAGTTCGACGACATGGAGAACGGCCCGGCCGAGATGTTGCAGCGCTGGCACGCCAGGGCGGAGATGCTCGCCGACCGGGCGGACGGCAGTCGTGCCGATTGGGACCGGCACCTGCGTCCTCTGCTGGCCAAGGAGTTCGAGCTGTCCAGCGGCCAGCGGGTGGCGAAGAACCGCAGAGCGGTCGAGGCGGCGGGTGTCCACCAGTTCGGGCCGGAACTGTGGCGCTGGGTGGACCCGGCCAATTCGGCCCTTCGTGATCAAGCCGGCAGGGCACCGGGACGTGCGGCGCTGGACGAGATCCTGAGCCGCCTGCAGAGAATGTGAAATGGGTTGAGGCAAGTGCGGGTACACACATGACCATGCCGATGGACATGACCATCCAGCGCAGCGAGGCCGTGCTCCGGGAGTTGTCCCGGGTCGTGGTCGGCAAGCAGGACGAGTTGCAGTTGATCATGATCGCGGTGCTGTCCGGTGGGCATGTGCTGATCGAGGACTTACCCGGTCTCGGCAAGACGCTCATCGCGAGATCGTTCGCGGCCGCGCTCGGGTTGCAGTTCACCCGGGTGCAGTTCACCCCGGACCTGCTGCCCGCGGATCTGCTCGGTTCGACGATCTACGACATGTCCTCGGGCCGGTTCACCTTCCGTCGCGGGCCGGTGTTCACCAACGTGCTGCTGGCCGACGAGGTGAACCGCACACCGCCGAAGACACAGGCCGCGCTGCTGGAGGCGATGGCCGAGGGACAGGTCAGCATCGACGGCGAGACGTTCCTGCTGCCGCAACCGTTCATCGTGCTGGCCACCGACAACCCGATCGAGTACGAGGGCACCTACCCGCTGCCGGAAGCGCAGCTCGACCGCTTCGCCATCCAGCTGCGGTTGGGCTACCTGTCCGAGCACGACGAGACGCAGATGATCCGCCGCAGACTGGAGCGCGGGGCGCAGGTGCCGCAGGTCAACCAGGTCGTCGACGCCAACGGTTTGCTGGAGATGCGGCAATCCGTCGAGTACGTGACCGTGCACCCCGACGTGGTGAGCTATGTCGTCGCGCTGGCGTCGGCGACCCGAGGGCACCCTCAGGTCGAGGTCGGCGCGAGCCCTCGCGCGGAACTGGACCTGGTGCAGATGTCCCGGGCGCGGGCTCTGCTGCTCGGCCGCGACTACGTGATTCCCGAAGACGTCAAGGCGCTGGCGATCCCGGCCATGGCGCACCGGATCACGCTGCGGCCGGAGATGTGGGTGCGCCGCATCCGCGGCGAGGACGTGATCACCGAACTGCTGCGCCGTCTGCCGGTACCGCGCGCCACCGTGACATGAGGCACCGCGACGCCAGTTCCGCGGTCGACGCCGAATTGCGGTGGCGACCCGCACCGCTGGTCTTCATGCTCGCGGGGTGCGCCGCCGCGGCCCTGGTGCTCGCGGTGGTCCTCGGCCGGTGGCAACTGCTCGTGTTCGCCGCGCCGCTGCTCGGCGTGCTGGCAACCGCGCCGTGGCAGCAGTCCTCGACCAGGATCCAGGTCGACGGCGGCGGCACGCTGCGCTGTTTCGAGACCGAGGAGGTGACGCTGACCGTCGCCGCCTTCGTGGAGAAAGGGCATGCGCTGCTGCGCTTGAAGCCGGAGCGTTCGGCCGGCTTGGAGATCCAGATCGAGGAGGCCGGCGATTCCGGAATCGCGCCCGCCGGGTTGCGGCTCGCGCTCTCGGCGGCCAGGTGGGGGCGCTACCCGATGTCGGTGCGGGTCTCGGCGCTGAGCCCCGCCGGGCTCGCCGTCGCCACCGCGGTGCTGCCCGCGGGGCAGCTGTTCGTGTACCCGATCACCGATCCGCAGCGAATGCGGTTGCCGCGCACCGAACTTCCCGAGCGGCTCGGCACCCACCTGACCCGCAGGCACGGTCCCGGCGTCGAGTACGCGGACATCCGCGCCTACGCCCCCGGCGACCAGTTGCGCATCGTGAACTGGCCGGTGAGCGCGCGGCGCGGGCGGCTGTACGTCACCGAGCGGCTGACCAATCGTTCGGCGGACGTCGTTGTGCTGGTGGACACCTCGCAGCAAGCGCCGGGACCGGCGACCGATTCGCTGGAGCTGTCGGTGCGCGGCGCGGCGCAGGTGGTGCAGTCGACCTTGCAGGCGGGCGACCGGACCGCGGTGGTCTGCTTGGGCCAGGCGCCGCGCTGGCTGCGGCCGGACATCGGGCGGCGCCAGTTCTACCGCATCGTGGACACCGTGCTCGACGTGGGCGACGAACACATCCCGACCACCGGCACCCTCGCGCCGCACTCCGCCGTTCCGCTCGGCGCGATCGTGGTGGCCTTCTCCACCCTGCTGGACACACAGTTCGCGCTCGCGCTGATCGATCTGCGCAAGCGCGGGCACGTGGTGGTCGTGGTGGACGTCCTGCGCGGCACGCCGTTCCGCGAGGACCTCGACCCGATCCTGGCCAAGATGTGGCAGCTCGAGCGCGCGGCGATGTACCGGGACATGGGCACCGTCGGCGTCGACATCGTCGCGTGGCCGGAAGACGCGCGCCTGGACCAGATCATGCGGGTGCTGCCGGAGCACCGCAGGACCGTACGGGTGCGCCGATGACCAGATTCCTCGCCGTTCTCTCCGGGGTGCTGCTGGTGGCGTCGGTGGCGCTGCTGGAGCCGTGGATCGGCATTCCCGCCCTGGTCTTCGTCGCGCTCGGCTGGTGGCTGCGGCCGCTGGCGGTCTGCGCGGTGCTGCTCGCGCTCGCCGTGCTCGCGGTCGCCGACGCGGGTGTGCTCGCTTCCGCGGCGACGGGTCTGGTGGCCACGACCTATCTGCTCAACGCCGCCACGGTGACCGCGCCGCACGGCGTGGTGCCGACCACGATCCCGTCCGTGACCGGTGCGGTCGGCTTCACGGCGGTCGCCGTCGTCGCCGCTCTCGTCCCGCTGCGCTTGGCTTGGGCGCCGCTGGCCGCGCCGGTGCTCGTGCTGCTTTTGTACGCGCTGGTGATCCAGGGCGCCGCGGCCCGGCGCGGGCGCGGCGATCGCGAACTTCCGGCGACGGGCGAAGCCTGACGCGGACGCGACAGCCCTCGGCGCCGAGACCGTGCCGGTATGAACCGCGAAAGCCACACGGTCGTGCGCGTACCGTTCGGTAGTGCTAGGGCGGTCCCGACGGACGAGGTCCCCCGCTGAGGCTCCGCAGGCGTGATCGAGGGAGATGGACAACCGCGGGAGGTCTTATGACGTTCGCCGAGTTCGATCGAATGACCGCCACGTCCACGACCTTGTGCGGGCCGCGTCGGTCGCCTGGGCGCGCAGCGCTGTCGGCTCGGCTTCGGAGCGGCTCGTGGTGACATTGGACCGGTTGGCGAACGTGCTGAGTGGCTACGGAATCCGCTTGCGGTTGGGTTCGGTGCCCCGGTCCACCCGATTGCGCAGCGTGGTGATCCACGGGGCCGATCAGGGGCCCGTGGAGGCGGGCGACGTGCTGCTGGGGATCGGGGCACGCTCGCTGTCGGAGGTGGTCGAATGGGCGGTCTCGGCGGGTGCTGTCGTCGCAGTCCTTCGTGGGGGTGCGGAGACCGAGCGCGAGCCGGATATCGATGGCGTGGCGGTGCTGGTGGTCGATCCCGCGGTGGCCTGGAGCGAGCTTGCCGCGGTGGTTTACGGATTGGTGCTGGAAGGACGCGAGACCGAGGCCGGTCGCGGCCCGACCGATTTGTTCGCCTTGGCCGACAGCGTGGCCGACGCTGTCGGGGGCGCGGTGACGATCGAGGACCGGCGGTCTCGGGTGCTGGCGTATTCGAAGCCGAAGCAGCACCTCGATCCCGCCCGCGTCGAGACGATCCTCGGTAGGGAGATGCCGCCGTGGTTGCGGGCCCTGTTCGACGCGCGCGGTGTCTTCGCGCATTTGGCCGCCTCGGATGAGCCGTTGTTCGTCGCCGCGGACGCCGAACGCGGTGTGACGGGGCGGATGGTCGTGGCCGTGCGGGTGGGCAGGCAACTGCTGGGGTCGATATGGGTGTCGTGCCCGGCGCCGTTGCGCGGGGCCCGGCGCACGGCCTTGGCCGATGGTGCGCGCACGGTGGCCTTGCACCTGTTGCGGTCGCGAGCCAGCGCGGACCTGGAGCGTCAGGTGGAAGCCGATCTGGTCATTCGTCTACTGGAGGGTGCGGCGGACGCGGCGACGGTGGCCAGCAGACTGGGGCTGGCGCCGGAGAACTTGCGGGTGATCGCGCTGCGGGATCGAGACGCGCACGAGCGGCACGCCGCGCTGCTGTTGATCTTCGAGCGAGCGACGACCGGATTCGGCTGGTCGCGTTCGACCCGCAGCGCCTTGGTCGGCGACACCGTCTACACCGTGCTCCCCGCTGATTCCGCTGCGGCGGCACGCCGCTGGGTCGGTGAGTTACAGGCCGCGCTGCCCGTGGGGATGACATTGACGGCCGGCGTCAGCGGTCTCGCACGGGCCACGGAATTGGCGTCGGCGCGCCGAGAAGCCGACGAGTGCCTGGCGCTGCACGAGGCCCGGCCCGCGGCGGCCGAGCCTCCCGCCTACGACGAGTCGTGGGACGAGATCCTGCTACAGCGATTGCGCACCGCAGGACTTTCCGGACGCACCCCGGCGCGGGGACCGGTGTCGGAATTACGGCGCCACGACCGCGCGCACTCCACCCAGTACGTGGCTACGCTGCGCGCTTGGTTGCAGGCGCAGGGCGACTCGGCCCAGGCGAGCGCGCAGCTCGGCGTGCACGAGAACACCGTCCGCAACCGGCTGCGCAAGATGGCGGAGGTGACCGATCTCGGCTTGGACGATCCGCGCAAACGTCTCGCCATGATGATCGAACTCGCCGTCGCCGACACCGGCTGACCCGGCCCGCTGTGCCGTCGCCACAAATCTCCGCCCTCCGATTGTCCGATCAGCGCAATCGATCGCCTCGCCGCCACGCCACCATGGGGTTGAGCCGGAAAGGAGGTATCGGAGTGAGGAACATGCAGGTACGTGAGGTGATGCGGAGGCCGGTCACCACCGTTCGGCGCGAGGATACGGCGCGCGATGCGGCGCTGATGTTCGCCGAACTGCGGTACGCGGCGCTGCCCGTGCTCGACGGGGACGACCGCCTCATCGGAATGCTCACCAGCGGTGACGTCTTGCGGTCCGGAGAACTCGACGACGCTGTCGGCGGGGTGATGACCACGCCGGCGGTCGCCCTGCCCCAGACCGCGGCACTGGCCGAGGGTATGAGCAGGCTGGTGACCCACGGACTACGCAGTCTGCCGGTCGTCGACGCCGAGGACCGCGTGGTCGGCATGTTCAGCCGCGGCGACGCGCTGCGGCTCATGCTCACCCCGGACGACGCGCTCGCGGCCGATGCGCAGCGCCTGCTCGATCAATACCGCGGCGCGCGGCGCTGGCAGGTCACCGTCGACGACGGCGACGCCACCGTCTACGGCCGATTCGCCGACGAATCCGAACGACGCATCGCCGTCGCCTTGACCCGCACCGTGCCCGGCATCCGCACCGCGAGCATCGCGCTCACACCCACCGCGGCCGAGTATTGACCACCAAACCAGCCCTGGAGTCGACGATGACCCACGCACACCCCGTTTCACGCGCAAGCCTCAGCGAACAGCTACCCGTGCTGCGCGCCGCCCTGTTGCAGCAACGCCGCTTCCGCCTGCAACAGCTGGCCGAACTCGAAGCCGCAATCGCCCGCGCAGGCGAACCCGCCGACCCGGCTGACGCAGCCAGACGCGAGGTCGACAGCAAACTGGCCGCGGCAGCACGGCAAGCGCTGGCGGACATCGAGGCAGCTCTCATGCTCATCTCCACCGGACGTTACGGCCGCTGCCGCCGCTGTGACGCCGAGATCTCGGTTCGCCTGCTGCGCACCATTCCCACTACCCAGTGGTGCTTGCGGTGCCGCCGGCATCTCCCTTCCGCCGACGGATCCCGCGTGATACGCGGACAGCGGCCGGGCCAACCCTCCCCAGCGCCGCGACGCGACCTGCCGACGAAACGTGAGACGCTCGCGTGCCGTTGACCGCCCACCGTTCGGGCGAGTGCTGCCGGACGCGCCCCGCCGGGGGCCGCTCGAATGAAGCTGTGTAGTGATTCCTCAGGCGGAGCGGAATCGCAGCTTGACGTCGCCGAGGACCGCTGCGTCGTCGCGTTCGACCACGGTGGCGGCGATGGTCAGTTCGTCGTCCTCGCGCCAGATCCGGGTGCGGATCGTCTCGCCCGGGTAGAGCACCCCGGCGAACCGGGCGCGGAAACCGGTGACGCGGCTCGTGTCGGAGTCGAGCACGATGTCGGTCGCGGTCTTGCAGACGATGCCGTAGGTGCACAACCCGTGCAGGATGGGTGCGGGAAATCCGGCGGCGCGGGCGAATTCGGGGTCGGAGTGCAGCGGGTTGCGGTCGCCGGACATCCGATAGAGCAGCGCCTGCTGCGGCAGCGTCGGGGTGGTGACGTCGAAATCCGGGGCGCGATCGGGCAGTTCGGTCTTGGTGCTCGGTCCGCGCTCGCCGCCGAAGCCGCCCTCGCCCTTGGCGAAGATCGAGGAGCGCTCGGTCCACAGCGGCGCTCCGTCGGAGCCGGTGACGGTGTGCTCCTGCACGATGACCGCGGCCGAGCCCTTGTCCCAGATCTCGGCGATCCGGCTGACCTTGGTCGCCTTGCCCGCGGCCGGGATCGGCCGGTGCACCTCGACCTCCTGATGACCGTGCACCACCTTCGCCAGATCGATCTCGACGCCGGGGAAGCTCACCCTGGGCGGCTCGGTCTCGTGCACGGTGGCCGCGACGGTGGCGAAGGTCGGCAGTACCTGGGGTTCCCGATCGTCGAGGTAGCGCAACTCGGCAGGCTCGGTCCAGCGCGTGCCGGCGCCGAGGCCCAGTTGGTAGAGCTGCACGTCCGACGGGGTCCAGGCGAACTCCCGGCTCGGCAGCTCCGCGCCGAGCGCGATCTTCGGGTCGATGGGCATCAGTTCTCCTTGTGCATGAATGTGGATCGATCCGGATCTACCGCGCCGCGCCCGAGGCCGCGCCGGAAATAGCTGCGCCGTCGGTTCGATCCTGCTCAGCGCGACGGCGGCTCGCCAATGCGCCGTCCGGTCGGTGGGATGGGCGAGTCGCGGTATGACTCGTGCTCGGCGCCCCAGTTGTGGCCGAGGGCGACCGTCAGGCCTCTGCCGCGGCGACTGCGGGCTGCTCCTTCTTGCGCTTGACGATGTCCAGCACCGCGAGGTAGCCGAAGGCGATCGCGGGGCCGATGGTGGCGCCGGGCCCGGCATAGGTGTGGCCCATCACCGGTGTGGAGCAGTTGCCGGAGGCGTACAGCCCCTCGATGACGCTGCCGTCCTCGCGCAGCACCCGCCCGGCGGTGTCGGCCACCAGTCCGCCCTTGGTGCCCAGATCGCCCGGCACGATCTTGGCGGCGTAGTACGGGCCTTCCACCAGCGCGGCCAGGCACGGGTTGGGCCGCACGGTCGGATCGCCGTAGTACCGGTCGTAATGGCTGTCGCCGCGGCCGAAGTCCTCGTCCTTCCCGGTCTCGGCGAAGCCGTTGAAGCGGGTGACGGTCGCGGCCAACTCGTCGGCGGGCACGTCGATCTTGCCTGCCAATTCCTCGATGCTGTCGGCCTTGACGATGTAGTCGTTTTCCATCCACCGGGACGGAAAACGCTGACCGGGCTGTAGCCCGGCGAAGATGTAGCGGTTCCGGTAGCGCTGGTCGAAGACCAGCCACGCGGGGATGTTCTCGCCCGGCCCCTCGCCCTGCCCGTACTCGCCGCCGTACATGGTGTGCACCGCCTCGACGTAAGGAGCGGACTCATTTCCGAATCGCTTGCCGTCGGCGTTCACCATGATGCTGCCGGGCAGGTTCCGTTCGGCCAGCGCGAACCACGGTTTGCCGCCCTTGAAGATGGTCGGCCCCCACCAGGCGTCCTCCATGAAACCGATGGCCGCGCCCGCCGCCATGCCCGCTTGGATGCCGTCGCCGGTATTGGCGGCCGCGCCGGTGGTCCACTCGGTGGTGATGGGCTGGCGCTGGTATTTGGTGCGCATTTCCGCGTTGTGCTCGAAACCGCCGCTGCCGAGGACGACGCCGTAGCGGGCGGTGAAGGTGACCGGCTCGCCGTCGTGCAGCGCGTTGACGCCGGTGACGACGCCGTTCGTCACCACAAGGTCGGTCATCGGGGTGTTCAGCAACAGCGGCACGTTCGCGTCCATGAGCCCCTTGCGCATGCCCGCGATGATGGCCTGCCCCATGCCGACGATGTGTTTGCGGGTGAACTTGGCCCAGTAGGTGCGCGCGCCGACGCGCATCGCCCGGAGCATGCCCTTCGGATGCCGCCGAATCAGATTGAGCCGGACGAAGTCGGCCTGCATGACCACCACGTTCAGTGGAGCCTTCGCGTACGGCGGCTCCAGGTTGAACCGCTCGTCGCCGAGGATCTTCGTGTCGAACGGCTTGGGCTCGCACGAGCGCCCCTCGGGCCGCCCGCCCGGCGCTTCGGGATGGTAGTCGGAGTAGCCGGGCACCCACGTCATCTTCAGGGGCGAGTGATCGAGCACGAAGTCCAGCGCTTCGGCCCCGCGATCGATGAAGGTGTCGACCCGTTCGGAGGGGACGACGTCGCCGATGATGCTGTGCAGGTAGGTCCGTGCGTCCTCGCGGTCGTCGGGCCGACCGGACGCGCGCAGCGCCTTGTTGCCCGGGATCCACACGCCGCCGCCGGAGCGCGCGGTCGACCCGCCGTAGTGCGCGGCCTTCTCGATGACCACCACGCTCAGGCCGTTGTGGGCCGCGGTGAGGGCGGCGGTCATGCCGGCGGCGCCGCTGCCGACCACCACCACGTCGTATTCCCGATCAGTCATGTAGAACACGTTATAGAATGGACGCGCCATTGGTCTATGTTGTGTGGCAGAAGACTTGCTCGACGTTCCGTTTGTCGAGGAAACTTGTTTCAGTTTCAGACCGGAGTTAAGAACATGGGCCTCGAATGGGACCTGGCCACCGACGTTGTCGTGGTCGGATACGGCGCCGCGGGGGCGGCGGCTGCGCTGGAAGCGACCGAGGCGGGCGCGCAGGTGCTCGTGCTCGAACGCTTCGCCGGAGGCGGGACGTCGGCGCTGTCGGGCGGCATCATCTACGCGGGCGGCGGCACCTCCGTGCAACGGGAGGCCGGGGTGGAGGACACCCCGGAGGCCATGTACGCCTACCTCGAGCGCGAGGTCGGCGACGCGGTCGCCCCCGAGACGTTGCGCCGGTTCGTCGACGAGAGCCCGGAACTGATCGAGTGGCTGAAGGCGCACGGCGTTCCGTTCGAAGCCTCGCTGTGCCCGTACAAGACTTCCTACCCCAACGACCGCTACTACCTGTACTACTCCGGCAGCGAGATCTCCGGCGCGTTCCGCGACATCCCGCCCGCCCAGCGCGGACACCGGGTGAAGGGAAGGGGCACTTCGGGAAAGAAGCTCACCGGCCCGCTCGCCGCCGCCGCGTCCAGGGCGGGCGTGCGCGTGGAGACCCTCACCCGGGTGACCCGACTGATCACCGACGGCGCGGGCGCGGTGATCGGCGTCGAGTGCCGCACCCTGCGCGACGCGCCCGGCCGGGTCCGCGACCGCTACACCCGCATGGCGAAGGTCGCGGCAAAGCCCGGCATCTACTACCCGCCGCTGCGACGGACCCTGGAACAGCGGCTGGACCTGCTGGAACGCCGGTACGGCAGCACGATCCGGGTCCTCGCGCGGCGCGCAGTGGTGCTCAGCGCGGGCGGGTTCATCGCCAATCGCGAGTTGGTGCGGCAGTACGCGCCCGCCTTCCACGGCGGTCTCGCCCTCGGCACCACCGCCGACGACGGCAGCGGCATCCTGATGGCCGAGCAGGTCGGCGCGGCCGTGGATCACATGGACAACGTCTCCGCGTGGCGATTCCTGCTCCCGCCCAGCGCGTTCACCGCGGCGCTGCTGGTGGACGCCGATGGCAGGCGGGTGATCGATGAGACGCGCTACGGCGCCGCGGTCGGCAACAAGCTGATCACCGAGCACGGCGGCAAGGGGTGGCTGCTGGCCGACAACCCACTCATGCGCACCGCGATCGGGCAGATCGGCAAGCAAGGAGCCTGGTTCCAGCGCGGGCAGTTCGAGACCATGCGTCGCACCGCGATTCGCGGCGCCACGCTGGAGGAAGCCGCGGCGAAGGCGGGCATCGACCCGGCCGGGCTGCGCGCGACGGTCGACGCGCACAACACCGCGATCGAGACCGGCGCCCCCGATCCGGTCGGGAAACCCGCCGAGTTCACCGAACCGGTCCGTACCGGCCCCTTCTGGTTGTTGGATGTGGGCATCAAACCGAGCCTGACCAACCCGTGCCCCATGCTCACCCTCGGCGGCGTCGTCGTGGACGAGCGCACCGGCGCGGTCAAGACGAACGAGGGCGCCGACATCCCGGGGCTCTTCGCGGCCGGGCGCACCGCGGTCGGCGTCTGCTCCAAGTCCTACGTCAGCGGGCTGTCGCTGGCCGACTGCGTCTTCTCCGGCCGCAGGGCGGGGCGGTCGGCCGCGGGCGAGCAGGTCTCGGCGCTGGAAAACGCAACAGTGGAAGGAAATTAGCGTGCTGTCCGACGCGGTACGAACCGAACTGGCCGACGAACTCGAGCGCGCCGAGCGCGACCGGGTGGCGATCGATCCGCTGATCGCCCGCCACCCCGACATCGACGTGGTCGACGCCTACGAGATCCAGCTGATCAACATCCGCCGCAGGCTCGACGCGGGCGCGCGCGTGGTCGGGCACAAGGTGGGCCTGTCCTCGAAGGCCATGCAGCAGATGATGGGCGTGGACGAGCCCGACTACGGGCATCTGCTCGCGGAAATGGAAGTCTACGAGGATGTTCCGGTGGAAGCGGGCCGGTATCTGTTCCCCCGGGTCGAGGTGGAGGTCGGGTTCGTGCTCGGCGCCGACCTGCCCGGCGCGGAGTGCACCGAAGAGGACGTGCTCGCCGCCACGGTCGCCTTCGCGCCCGCGATCGAGTTGATCGACTCGCGGATCAAGGACTGGAACATCGGCCTGGCCGACACCATCTCCGACAACGCGTCTTCGGCGGGCTTCGTGCTCGGCGCGCAGCGTGTCGCGCCGAAGGACATCGACATCAAGGCCATCGACGCGGTGCTCACCCGCAACGGCGAGGTGGTCGCCGAGGGCCGCAGCGACGCGGTCCTGGGTGATCCGGTGATCGCGGTGGCCTGGCTGGCGCGCAAGGTCGCGAGCTTCGGTGTCCGGTTGAAGGCAGGTGACATCGTGCTGCCCGGCTCGTGCACCCGCGCCATCGACGCCCGTCCGGGCGATGACTTCCACGCCGAGTTCGCCGGACTCGGCTCTGTCCGTTTGCAATTCACCTAGGGAGGCTGTCGTGTCCAACGGGACCGTCACCGCCGCGATCGTCGGGTCCGGCAACATCAGCACCGATCTGCTCTACAAACTGCTGCGCTCGCAGAAGATCCAGCCGCGCTGGATGATCGGGATCGACCCGGACAGCGAGGGGCTGAAGCGGGCGCGCGGGCTCGGGCTGGAGACCTCGCACGAAGGCGTGGACTGGCTGCTCGGACAATCCGAACTGCCCGACCTGATCTTCGAGGCGACCTCGGCGTACGTGCACCGCGCCGCCGCGCCGCGCTACGCCGAAGCGGGCATCCGCGCCGTCGACCTCACCCCCGCCGCCGTCGGCCCCGCCGTCGTGCCGCCGGTGAACCTGGGCGCGAATATCGACGCGCCGAACGTCAACATGATCACCTGCGGCGGCCAGGCGACGATCCCGATCGTCGCCGCGGTGTCGCGGGTCGTCCCGGTGCCGTACGCGGAGATCGTCGCGTCTGTGTCGTCGGTCTCCGCGGGCCCCGGCACCCGCGCGAACATCGACGAGTTCACCAAGACCACCAGTCGCGGCGTCGAGACCATCGGCGGGGCGCAGCGCGGCAAGGCCATCATCATCCTGAATCCGGCCGAGCCGCCGATGATCATGCGCGACACCATCTTCTGCGCCATCCCCGACGACGCCGACACCGACGCGATCGCCGACTCGATCCACCGGATGGTCGCCGACATCCAGCAGTACGTGCCCGGCTACCGGCTGCTCAACGAGCCGCAGTTCGACGAGCCCTCGGTGGTCTCCGGCGGCATGGCCAAGGTGTCGGTGTTCGTCGAGGTGGAGGGCGCGGGCGACTTCCTGCCCCCGTACGCGGGCAACCTCGACATCATGACCGCCGCCGCTACGCAGGTCGGCGAGGTCATCGCCGAGCAGATCGTCACGGCCCGGGTGTAAGGAGCTTTCGACATGGCCTACTCAGCAGAACTCGACATCCGCGTCACCGACACCTCGCTGCGCGACGGATCCCACCACAAGCGCCACCAGTTCACCGCCGCCGAGGTCCGCGACATCGTGGCCGCGCTGGACGGCGCGGGCGTGCCGGTGATCGAGGTGACCCACGGCGACGGTCTCGGCGGTTCGTCGTTCAACTACGGCTTCTCCAAGACGCCGGAGCAGGAACTGGTCACCATCGCCGCCGAGACGGCGAAGCAGGCGAAGATCGCCGTGCTGATGCTGCCCGGCGTCGGGGTGAAGGAAGACATCAAGATCTCCCAGGACAACGGCGCGTCCATCTGCCGGATCGCCACGCACTGCACCGAAGCCGACGTGTCGATCCAGCACTTCGGTCTGGCGCGGGAACTCGGACTGGAGACGGTCGGGTTCCTGATGATGTCGCACACCCAGCCGCCGGAGGTGCTCGCCAAGCAGGCGCGCATCATGGCCGACGCCGGCTGCCAGTGCGTCTACATCGTCGACTCGGCCGGTGCGCTGGTGCTCGAGCAGGTTTCCGACCGCGTCGCGGCGCTGGTGGCCGAACTCGGCGACGACGCGCAGGTCGGCTTCCACGGTCACGAGAACCTCGACCTGGCCGTCGCCAACTCGATCTACGCCATCCGCGCGGGCGCCAAGCAGATCGACGGCAGCGCACGGCGTTTCGGCGCGGGCGCGGGAAACACCCCGGTCGAGGCGCTGGTCGGCGTGTGCGACAAGCTGGGCGTGAAGACGGGCATCGACTTCTTCGCCATCGCCGACGCCGCCGAAGACGTCGTCCGCCCCGCCATGCCCCAGGAATGCCTGCTAGATCGCCAGGCCCTGATGATGGGCTACGCCGGCGTCTACTCCAGCTTCCTCAAGCACGCCGAACGGCAAGCCGAGCGGTACGGCGTCTCCGCCGCCGAGATGCTCGTGCGCGCGGGCAAGCGCAAACTGGTCGGCGGCCAGGAGGATCAGCTGATCGACATCGCGCTGGAATTGCAGCGGGAGAAGGCGACCGTCTCCGCCTGACCGGGCGAACGCAGCGGGGTCGCGGACGGAGGTTCGCGACCCCGTTCGTCTGCGCTCGAGTAAGGCTCTGCCGGTCGACGGCGGTCGAGTGGGTCGACTACGCGGGGCCGAGAACTGCGGCGACGAAGGAGAGCACGTCCGGCCAAGCGGCGGCGGCGATTCCTTCGTGATCGGTGTCGTAGCTGCGGAATTCGTATTTCGTTCCGGCGAGCGTGTATTGGGTGAGTAACAACCGGGTGAGCGCGATGGGGACGACGTTGTCGGCGGTGCCGTGCGCGATGAACAGCGGGCCGCGATACCCCGAGGTCGGTACCCTCAGGTAGCCGGTGAGGGCGTCGGCCAAAGGGCTGCCCGCCACAGGTCGCTGGAGCATCGATCCGATCGTTGTGCCGCGAACTGCCGATTGCCACTCCCGTTGGCACCGCCGGTCGATCCGAGCCAGCGCGTCCGCACCCGCGGGTGTCAGTGCGGCAGCCACCGTTTCGGGTGCGGCGAGTCGCATCCCGTTCAGCATGGCGGCGAATAGAGCGGTGGAGCCTTCGAAGCCGGGGACCTCCGGCACATACGGTCCGGCGAGTGCGAGAACTCCTTCGATGTTCGACGGTGGCGCGAGCGCCGCGGTGCCACGGAATTCGAGTTCGGGAGCGTAGATGTCGGCGATGCCACCCGTGTTGAGCGCGGCGTGCCCGCCCTGGGACACACCCGTTACCGCCCACCTGGGCGCGAGCGCGGCATCGATGTGGCGGGCGGCGCGGACGAGGTCGACGGTCGCCGTGGCCTCGGTGCGCGACTGGAGATAGGGATGCGTGGTCGCCGCGCCGGCGCCGAGGCCGACATAGTCCGGCGCGACGACCGCGTACCCCTGGTCCAGCAGCCGCTGGACGATGGGCGCGTCGTATCGCGGATTCGCGCTGATCCCGCACGACGCGCCGAGTCCGCTGGTCCCGTGCTCCCAGGCGACGATCGGCCAGCCGCCGGCGGGCGGTGTTCCGTCAGGTGTCGCGAGCACGCCGGTCGCCGTGGTCGGCGCGCCGGTCGGGCCCTCGGTGATGTACTCGACGAAACGGGCGGACTCGATGCCACCCCATCCGCCCGGGAACCCGTGCGAGCTGACCACCGAGCCCGGTTCCGCTGTCGGCCAGGCGGTCTCGTCGGCGTGCGCGATCGTTCCCGCCGCGCCGGTGCACAGCACGGCGAGCGAGCAGAGCGCTACCGCCATCGCGCGCCGAGGCTTCGGGATGGCGGCGGCAGGACGGAACCAGTTGGCGAACATCGGCTTCCTTCGTCGACCAAACCCGAATTGCTCTGCTGCATCATAAAGTCATCGGTCACCCAGAACGGTGATCAGCTCCTCGGCCGGAATGGTCCGGGGACGGTCGCTGACCTGGCCGTCACCGAGTTCGACCAAGCGCCAGCCTCCGTCGTCGCGCAGTGCGAAGTCGGCGGTGACGAAGGGGAGGCCGAGGGCGGCGATGCGGTCCTCGACGGTGGCCGGATCGAAGTCGGCGTCGGGCATCGCGTCCGGGGTGTCCGGGTGTGGGCCGATCAACCGGCACTTGCCGTCCGCCCACCAGGTGCGCACTTCGGCCGATCTGAAATGTTCGAAGCGGCGCAGAACGAATCCGCCGGTCAGGTCGTCGCCGCGAAGTTCGGCGAATCTGCGCGCCACGCGCCAGGCGGCGTCCGGGTCCGCCACATCCGGGATGAACGCCGCTTCGTGCCAGTAGTGCTTCATCGACTTGGTGTAGTCGCGCAGGACGACGGGGCCGGTTCCCAGCTCCCGACGCGCGTGATCGAACGCGGCGCGATCGCCCCCGCTGGTCCATACCGATCGAGGCGTCATCTCGGCGAGTGCGGAATACCACCCCGGCAGCTCGTGCGCCCGCCGGTATTGTTCGGCGCTCGTGCGCAGCGTGACGCCCCGCTGCCGCAAGCTCCGTTCGAACGCGGCGTACTCAGCACTGCGCAACATCCAGCCGCGGTAGACAGCCACCCCGCTGGAACGGACGCGTCGAACGGCCTCCTCGGCGCCGTCGGCGCGGGTCAGCGCGTCGTGATCGACCACGGCGACTTCCCATCCGGCGGCACGAGCCGCGTCCGCCTCCGGGGCGAAATGCTCGTCGACGCGTTGGGGGCGAAGTACATCGGCCGGAACAAGAAGCAGCACAACACATATCCTCGCGTCGGCACACACGATTCCCAACCGATTTTCGCCTCGCCGCTATCGGTGATCATCGATGCCGTAGTCGACTTGGACTACGCCGCTGGCTGATTCAACTCATCGAGCATGCGCCGCAGCTGCCCAGCCCGCTCGGCGGAACTCCGTGTCTTCATCAGCCGCAGGAAGTGCGCATACTGCGCGGTGCGGTCGAGCAGTTCGAATCTCTTCCGTGCGCGTGGATTCGCGCTGAGCGCTTCGAGCAAGTCGGCCGGACAGGTGGCGGTCCGCTGGGATTCATAGGCGGCCGCCCAGCGCCCATCGGCCTGCGCGGCGGCGATGGCCGCGAAACCGGCTGCCCGCATGCGACCTGCGGCGACGAGAGCTTCGGCTTTGGCGACATTGATCTGCGACCACCGACTCCTCGGACGGCGCGGCGAGTATCGCTGCAGGTAGTGCTCGGTGTCGAGGCCGCGGCGGTGACTGTCGATCCAGCCGAAGCAGAGCGCGCCGTCGAGCGCCTCCCCGTTGCTGATCGTCCGGTCCGCTGCCCCCTTCTTGGCGATCTTCAGCCAGACGTCGGCGGCCCCGTGATGATTGGCCGCCAGCCACTCCTCCCACTGCGCGCCGTCGGCACAAGTGAGGATTCCTGTCCCATCGAACTGACCCATGATGCTCTCCAAAAAACGCGGTGCTGCCTGCGCACCTCATCCTCCGCCCCAAAGTGCTCACCAATTGAGCACTTCACGAGTGGCACATGAGCGTGTGGCGCTCTCGCGTTTCGCCGCGCTCATGTGCCACTCGCGAGCCGCCATCTACCGCGGACGTCAGACGGGCCGTGAAGCCTGGGTCGGGGTGGCTGGAGTGGAAGGACTGTACGGTCACTTGTGAGAGCACGACGTCGGATACCGGACCGGATCGTCGCGGGCTTCTTCGCAACAGTCGAGAGGAGAAACGAATGACCATCGACATTCGCAAGGTGACCGTCCTCGGCACCGGAGTGCTCGGTTCGCAGATCGCCTTCCAGACGGCCTTCCACGGTTTCGAGGTGACGGCATACGACATCGACGACAAGGCGCTGGCCGCGGCCAGGGAGCGACTCGACAAGCTGGTGGCGGTCTACCGTGAGCAGGTACCCGGCGGCGGGGACGGTAAGGCGGAGCAGACGGCGGCGGGCATCGCGCTGACTTCCGATCTGGCTCGAGCGGCGCAGGACGCGGATCTGGTCATCGAGGCCATTCCCGAGGTGCTGACCATCAAGCAGCAGACGTACGAGAAGCTCGGCCAGGTCGCACCGGAGCGCACCATCTTCGCCACCAACTCCTCCACCCTGCTGCCCAGCGCCATCAAAGACTTCACCGGCCGCCCGGACCGATTCCTCGCGCTGCACTTCGCGAATCAGGTGTGGCACTTCAACACCGCCGAGATCATGGGCACCGCCGACACCGACCCGAACGTGTACCAGGCCGTGGTCGACTTCGCCTCGAAGATCGGCATGGTGCCGATCGAAATCCACAAGGAGAAGGCCGGTTACGTCCTGAACTCGCTGCTGGTGCCGTTGCTCAACGCGGGCATGAGCCTGGCGGCTGGCGGCTACGCCGATCCCGAAGCGGTGGACAAGACCTGGCAGATCGGCACCGGCGCACCGGCCGGGCCGTTCCGCATTCTCGACATCATCGGGCTGACCACGCCTTACAACATCCTCGTCAACAACGAGGACGAGGACTCCCAACGGCTGGCCCAGTGGTTGAAGGAGAACTACATCGACAAGGGCAAGCTCGGCATCGCCACCGGCGAGGGCTTCTACAAGTACTGACCGGCGAGGGCGACTGCGTCACCCAGTTCGGTAGGCCACACAGCCGATCGAGCACTCGATGCGCTAGACCGCGACGATCTCGAGCATGCTTTCCAGCCCGCGGAAATCTGCGCTGTTGCGGGTGTACAGCGGTAACCCACGTGCTGACGCAATCGCTGCTATGAGCAAATCCATTCGGCGGGGCCGCGGATCGCGTTTCGCTGCCAGGGTGAGCGCTACCAGGGTGCCGTAGCGTGTCGCGGCGTTCTCGTCGAAGGGCAACGGATCGAAATCCACTATGGCGGCGCCGAGTTGCTCGGATCGTGCGGCTCGGGTAGCAGCGTCTTTCGCCATGGCAACGCCTTGGTGCAATTCGGCCAGCGTGATCGCGGTGATCTCAGGCAACTCCGGCAAAGCTCCTGGATCGAGCACGTACAGGTCTATGTAGGTGCAGGTGTCCAAAACGCCCGATGCGTGTCGCTCGATCATGAACGCGATCCCCAAGCATCGTCGTCGCCGACCCGATCTTCCGTTCCGAAGAATTCGTCGGCCTCTTGCCGCATGCGGGTGTAGTCGACACGCGGGAGTTTGCGATGCCGCTCCACTAGTTCCTCCGCCGTTCGGCCGCGCTTTCGGCCGACCGGCCGTACTTCGGCGACCTCGACCCCATTGCGGGTCACGCGGAAAGTCTCCCCGGCCTCGACGGCATCCATTACTGCCGCTGAGTTGTTGCGGAACTCGCGTTGCGTGATCACCTTCATGGAATGATTGTAGCCCGGCGTAGCGTGCTGGGCTACAAGTGCTACACCGAGCCGCGCCCTGCTACAACCAGGTATCCAGCGTCGTCGTCGTGAGGAAGTGCTCCAGGTCCGCGCGCCACGGGGCTGGGGTGGTCTTCTCCGGTTCGATCGCGGTGTACTGGCCCCGGTAGAACAGCAGGGGGCGGCCGGTGGTGGTGGTTTCGGAGAGGGTCTGGACTCGCCCGATCACGATGTAGTGGTCGCCGCCGTCGATGACGTTGTCCACCTTGCACTCGATGGTGGCCAGCGCTTCGTCCAGCACCGGGAGTTCCAGGTCGGACGTGTGCCAGGCGGCGCCGGCGAACTTGTCGGGTTCGCGGGAGCCGAAGCGGGCGCACAGTTCGCGCTGCTGTTCGGCGAGGACGTTCACGCAGAAGCGCCCCGATTTCTCGATCGCCGCCCAGGACCGGGACGCCTTGGTGGGGCAGAACAGCACCAGCGGCGGTTCGAGGGAGAGGGCGGCGAAAGACTGGCACGCGAAGCCGATCGGCACTCCGTCGTCGTCGAAGGTGGTGATCACGGTGATGCCGGTGCAGAACTGCCCCAGCACATTCCGGAACTGCCGTGGATCGATCTCGGATCCGTCCGCGGTCATCGCTTCGCTCGCCCTCTCGGTCACTGCTGCCGTTGCCCGACGGTGAAGTCGTGGCCCCACAGGCTCACCGCGGTCGATTCTCGCGCGATCCAGTCGTGGTCGTCCACTTCCAAGCCCTCGCAGCCGAATTCGACGTCGAATCCGCCCGGCGTCTTCATGTAGAAGGAGAGCATCTTGTCGTTGACGTGCCGTCCGAGCGTCGCCGACATCTTGACCTTCTTGCGCAGCGCGCGGTCCAGGGTCAGGCCGACGTCGTCGGCGTTCTCCACCTCGAGCATCAGATGCACAATGCCGCTCGGCGTCGGCATGGGCAGGAACGCCAGCGAGTGGTGGCGCGGATTGCAGCCGAAGAAGCGCAGCCAGGCGGGCTCGCCGTCGGCCGGGCGACCGACCATCTGCGGTGGCAGCCGCATCGAGTCGCGCAGCCGGAAGCCCAGCACGTCGCGGTAGAACTCCAGCGCCGCTTTGTCGTCCTTGGTGCTGAGCACCACGTGCCCGAGCCCCTGCTCCTCGGTGACGAACCGGTGCCCGTATGGACTGACGACCCGGCGATGCTCCAGCGCCGCGCCGTGGAAAGCCTCGAGCGTGTTGCCGGACGGGTCGTCGAACTTGATCAGCTCGTACACCCGGCGATCGGCCAGTTCGGTGGCCGTGCCCTCCTTGTAGGGCACACCCGCCGCGTCGAGCCGGTTGCGGACGTCCTGCAACTCCTCGGCATTGGCGGTCTCCCAGCCCGAGACCTGTAGCCGGTCCTTCTCGCCGGGAACGATCACCAGCCGGGCCGGGAACTCGTCCATGCGCAAGTACAGCGCTTCGGGGTCGGTGCCCTTGCCCTCGACCATGCCGAGGACCTTCAGGCCGTACTCCCGCCAGGCGGCCATGTCGGTCGCCTCGATACGCAGATATCCCAGTGAGCGGATGCCCATCACTTCTCCTTGACGCCCGCGAGGAAATCGATCGCGAGCCGGTTGAATTCGTGGAACTTCTCCAGCTGTGCCCAGTGCCCGCAGCCACCGAAGACGTGCAGCTGCGCGCGCGGGATCACCTTGGTCGCCACCAGCGCGCCGTCGAGCGGATTGACCCGGTCCTCCCGGCCCCAGATCAGCAGCACGGGCTGACGCAGTTTGTAGGCGTCGCGCCAGAGCATGCCCTTCTCGAAGTCCGCGCTCGCGAACGACTTGCCCATCGCCCTGGTCGCGGCCAGCGCCTCGGGCGTGCTCGCCGAGGCGAACCGCTCGTCGATCAGCTCCTCGGTGATGAGCGACTGGTCGAAGACCATGATGCGCAGGAACGCCTCCAGGTTCTCCCTGGTCGGCTCGAAATTGAACTTGGAGAGCAGCTTCACGCCCTCGGTCGGGTCGGGCGTGAACAGGTTGGTGCTCAGCCCGCCCGGCCCCATCAGGATCAGCTTCCCGGCCCGATCCGGGTAGTCCAGTGCGAACCGGACCGCCGCGCCGCCGCCGAGCGAGTTGCCCAGCAGGTGCACCCGGGACGTGATCTCCAAGTGGTCGAGCAGGTCCTTCAGCGCCGAGGCGCTGTGCACGAAGTACTGCGGATGCTCGGTGGGTTTGTCCGAGCGGCCGTAGCCCGGCTGGTCGACCGCGATCACGTGGAAGTGCTCGGCCAGCACCGGGATGTTGCGCGCGAAGTTCGACCAGGAGGACGCGCCGGGGCCGCCGCCGTGCAGCAGGACGATCGTCGGCCCGCTGCCGACGCCCGCCTCGTGGTAGTGCAGCCGCAGATCGGGCCGCGCCTGCGCGTAGCGCGAGGTCGATTCGGCGGTGAGTTCCGCGGTAGAGGTCACGGTCGTCCTCCTAGACCATGCCGTCGGTGACGGGCAGGCCGAACTCGTGCGTGCCGTACATCAGGTAGGCGCGCTCGGGATCGTTGGCCGCGTGCACCCGGCCCGCGTGCGCGTCACGCCAGAAGCGTTGCAGCGGTGTGCCGTTGGCCAGTGCGGTGGCGCCGGAGCTCTCGAACAGCTTGTCGATCGCGGCGATCGAGCGGCCGGTGGCGCGCACCTGGTCGCGCCGCGCCCGCACGCGCAGGTCGAACGGGATCTCCTTGCCCGCCGCCAGCAGTGCGTACTCGTCGGCGACGTTGCCCGACAGCTGCCGCCACGCGGCGTCGATGTCGCTGGCGGCCTCCGCGATGCGCACCTTGGCGAACGGGTCCTCCTTGGCCTTCTCGCCCGCGTAGGCCGCGCGCACCCGCTTGCCCTGGTGCTCGACGTGCGCCGCGTAGGCGCCGTAGGCCATACCGACGATCGGGGTGGAGATGGTGGTGGGATGGATTGTGCCCCAAGGCATCTTGTAGACCGGATCGGTATTCTGCTCCAGACCGGGCGATTTCAGTTCGCTCATGGCACGGAAGCTGAGGAACCGGTGCGAGGGCACGAAGACGTCCTTCACCACGACGGTGTTGGAGCCGGTGCCGCGCAGGCCGACCACGTTCCACACGTCGTCTATGCGGTAGTCGTCGCGCGGGATGAGGAAGCTGCCGAAGTCCACCGGCTTGCCGTCCTTGATCACCGGGCCGCCGAGCACCGCCCAGGTGGCGTGATCGCAGCCGGACGACCAGGCCCACGCGCCGTTGACGAGGTAGCCGCCGTCGACGACCGTGCCCGCACCCATGGGCGCGTAGGAGGAGGAGATCCGAACTTCGGTGTCCTCGCCCCAGACGTCCTCCTGCGCCTGCTGCGCGAACAGCGCGAGGTGCCAGTTGTGCACGCCGACAATGCCGGCCACCCAGCCGGTGGAGCCGCACGCGCCGGCGATCTTGCGCACGGTGTCGTAGAAGACCACCGGATCGGCGGCGTGACCGCCCCACTGCTTGGGCTGGAGCAACCGGAAGAAGCCGGTCTCCTGCAACGCCTTCATGCTTTCGTCGGGGATGCGCCGCAGGTCCTCGGCCTCCTGTGCGCGTTCGCGCAACGTCGGCAACAGCGCTTCGACCCGTTCGGTCACTTCTTGCGTCATCTCGGGACCTGCTCCTGCCTGGTCGGTTGATGTCCGGAATCTCATTTGCCTCTGAGACTAGAACACGTTCCTATTTATGTCGAGAACCGGTGTTCACCCCCGCGCGGACATGCGCTCATGCAGGAAGTGAGGTGAATCGCTGGCGTCGAGGACGCCAGTTTTGTAACGTGTTCTAGTACAGATGGAGGAGGAAACGCGATGGCAGTTACCCCACAGGGCGGCGCGAAGGTCCGGGAGCTGGATGTCGGCACCGCACCGACCCGCTATGCGCGGGGATGGCATTGCCTGGGTCTGGCCAAGACGTTCCGCGACGGCAAGCCGCACGCGGTGAACGTTTTCGGCACCAAGCTCGTCGTCTGGGCCGACAGCAGTGGTGAACTGCGGGTGCTCGACGCCTACTGCAGGCACATGGGCGGCGACCTGAGCATGGGTGAGGTCAAGGGCGACGACATCGCCTGTCCGTTCCACGACTGGCGCTGGTCGGGGACCAACGGCAAGTGCACCGCGATTCCGTACGCGCGGCGGGTGCCGCCGCTGGCGCGCACCAGGAAGTGGACCACGCTGGAGCGCAACGGCCAGCTGTTCGTCTGGCACGACCACGAGGGCAGCCAGCCGCCGCCCGAGGTCACGATCCCGCACATCAAGGGCCCCTACACCGACGCCGACGGCAACCCCAGCGAGCAACTCGACAGCGGGTGGACCGACTGGACCTGGAATTCGATGCTGATCGAGGGCGCCAACTGCCGCGAGATCATCGACAACGTGGTCGACATGGCCCACTTCTTCTACATCCATTTCGCCTTCCCGACGTACTTCAAGAACGTCTTCGAGGGTCACATCGCCACCCAGTTCCTGGAGACCAAGGGCAGGCCGGACATCGGCATGGCCTCCAAATACGGCGGTGACACGCTGCTGAAGTCCGAGGCCTCGTACTTCGGGCCCTCGTACATGATCAACCCGCTGATCAACATCTACAGCGGTTACGAGGTCAAAAGCGTCCTGATCAACTGCCACTACCCGGTCACGCAGGACTCCTTCGTCCTGCAATGGGGCATCACGCTGGAGAAGCCCAAGGGCGTCGAGGGCGAGATGGCGACCAAGCTGGCCGAGAAGATGACCGAGGGCATCAGCGTCGGCTTCCTGCAGGACGTCGAGATCTGGAAGCACAAGTCCAAGGTCGAGAACCCGCTGCTGTGCGAGGAGGACGGGCCGGTATACCAGCTGCGTCGCTGGTACGACCAGTTCTACGTCGACCTGGCCGACGTCACCGAGAAGATGACCCAGCGCTTCGAGTTCGAGGTGGACACCACCAAAGCGAACGAGGCGTGGGAAGCCGAGGTCGCCGAGAACCTGCGGCGCAAGCGCGAGTCCGAGGAAGCCGAGGCGAGCGTCTGATGGCGGCCACCTGGGCGAAGGCACCCGATTTCGCCGATCAGCCCGCTCGGCGAGCCGAAGTGCGCGCCCAGACGGTGGTCGACAAGCAGCGGTATCTGGAGGACGGCCTGACACCCCTGCGGTGCCGGGCCTGCCAAAGTCATGTGCTGGTGCGCAAGAGCAGCAACCACCAGACGTCGGTGCAGTGGACCGGCAACCCGGCCGAGCACTGCCCTGTTTTCGCCGCACTGAGCGCGACCGGTCACGGGCCGGGTCGCCCGGACTCGTGTCCGGATCTCGAGCGCACCATCGCCTGGGCCGTGGACGAGGGCGTGCTCGAAATTCCTGAGTGATCAGGCCGTTCGGGATCGGCGGGCGGCGATCGATTCGCCCGCCGATTACCGCGGCGGTGACCGCGCTGTCGCGGCCGAGTCGTGCTCCGACTACGTTGACGGGAACAAAAGAGACCTTCGTGCCGAAACGGATCAGTCCGATTCGGCGCCGCAGGAGGGAGTTTCCGCGATGCTGGTGCGGCATCTGGACTGCGCGACCATGTGCCCGGTCGGCGGACGAGCGCTGCTCGGCAGCGGTGGTCTGCTGACCGGCGGGTTGGTCGGCCATTGCCTGCTCGTCGAGTCCGATGACGGGCTGGTGCTGGTGGACACGGGCTTCGGCATGGCCGACGTGCTCGACCGGGGCAGGCTCGGTTTCGGTACCTCGCGGTTGCTGCGTCCCCGGTTGCGCCCGGAACTCACCGCGCTGCACCAGATCCGCGGGCTTGGCTATCGGCGCGAGGACGTCCGGCACATCGTGCTCACCCATCTCGATCTCGATCACGCGGGCGGGCTGTCCGACTTCCCCGACGCCACTGTGCACGTCTTCGCCGACGAACTCGACGCGGCGACCCAGCGCCCCACCCTCGGGGAGAAGATGCGGTATCAGCCGCGCCAGTGGGAACACGGCCCCCGCTGGCTGGCCCACGAGACCGGCGCGGACACCTGGTTCGGCTTCACCGCCGTCCCGGTGCTCGAGGACATCATGCTGATCCCGCTGGTCGGCCACACGCGCGGGCACAGCGGCGTCGCGGTCCGGCAGAGCGACGGATGGTTGCTGCACTGCGGCGACGCCTATTTCCACCACCGGCAGCTGGCAGCGGGGAAGGCGCGTCCCCCGGTCGGCCTCGGCGTGTTCGAGGCGTTCGCGAGCACGCTCGGACGAGAGCGGGTGGAGAACCTGGAACGGCTGCGCACGCTGCACGCCGACCACGGCGAGCGGGTGCGAATGTTCTGCGCGCACGATCCGCACGAGCTCGAACGATTCGCCGCCGTGCCGGTGCGCTGAGCCGGGTCAGTCCAGCCGGAAATCCGCGAAGTCGAATCCCGGCGCGACGATGCAGCTGACCAGCACGTATTCCGCAGTCGCCGGCCGCGCCGACTGGCTGACCCCGCCCGGCACCACCGCTTGGAGCGCCTGACCGTGCTCCAGGTCGGGGCCGAGGATCACCTCCTCGCCGCCGATCTCCAGCGCCAGCGGTCCGCCACGGTGCCAGAGCCACAGCTCGTCGGAGCGCACCGTGTGCGGGGCGGACCGCTCGCCCGGCAGCAGCAGGAAATGGATCGCGGTGGCGGCGGCGCGCGGGCCCGGATAACCCTCCGGTGTGAATTCCACGGGGCTGCGCCAGGTTTGGCGGTACCAGCCGCCTTCGGGATGCGGCGCGAGATCGAGGGCGACAGCGAGCGGCGGTCGATTGTCGGTCATCGTTCGACTATGCCCGATCCTTCGCCGACGCTCGGCTTCCCTCGATACGCCAGGTGATACCGAAAGGCGCCAGCGCGTCCAGGAAATCGGCGGGGTCGAACGCCTCCGCCGGCGCGAGGGCGCCGGGCGCCGCGGCTCCGCCGGCCAAGCGGACCGCCGACTCCACCGCCATCAACGCCGAATCGCGGTAGGAGTCGACGCCGCTGAGCACGCCGCGGACCTGCCGCCCGTCCGCGCCGAACGCGTCGACGACGAGGTCGTAGCGCAGGTCCGCGCCGGGCGCGTCGGGCAGCGTGTCGATCAGTTCGGCGGTGAACCCGCTGAGTGTGTCGAGGATCGAGGTGGCGAGGACGCCCTCGACGTAGGAGACGTCCGAGTGCCGCGGGATGGTCAGGACCGGGGGCTGCGGGAATTTGGCGACGGTGGTCGGCTCGGTGTCACCGGGGAAGGTCATCTTCTCGCGGCGCGCCGTCGCGCCGGTGCGCAGTTCGCCGTCGGCGTAGTGCCAGCCGCCGCCGCGGAACCAATCCAAACTGGCGAGCACCGTCTTCGCGCTGCCTTTGGAACCATTGCCGCCGCTCTTGCTCAGATGGCTCAACACCACCTCGGCCGGCCCGGGCACCCGGCGCGTGATGAGGTGTGCCAGCAGGTCGCCGGGGAGGTTGCTGTCGGTGACGCCGGAGACCACGGTGACGCCGGCCGCCGCCGCGCGCGGTCCGAACTCGTCGAGCACGCGCTTCAGGAAAATCTGCTCGCCGGACATGTCGGTGTAATGCGCACCCGCGTCGATCGCGGCGGCCAGCACCGCCGAGCCGTGCTCGACATAGGCGGGCAAGCTGCTGATCACCACATCCGCTCCGGTGAACGCGGTGACCAGAGCCGTGTGGTCGGACAGGTCGGCTACCCGGATGTCGGCTGCGGGCAGGTCCGCGGCATCGGCAGCGGCTCGGACGCGATCGGCATCGCGGCCCACCAGGATCGGGTCGACGCCGCGGCGGCGCAGTTCGGCGAGCAGGTAGCCGCCGGTGTGTCCGGTCGCGCCGTAGACGGCGATGGTGGCGGTGGTTTCGGTCGATGTCATGAATAGAAAGCTATTGGCTTCTCGTGAGCCGGACAATGCGTAGAGCGCTCGATAATTTGTCCCAAACACTCAACTACAGAGTGCTACGGTGAATGGGTGGATATTCTCAGCGAGACCATCGCGGCCATCCGCACCGGCAGTCCCACCTCCGGCCTGTTCATCCGGCACGCTCCGTGGGGTCGGCGGTACCCGGTAGTGCCGGGCGCGGGTTTCCACGTGGTCTTACAGGGCTCTTGCTGGGTGGCGCCGCCGGACGGCGAACCCATTGCACTCGGCGTGGGGGACGTGCTGTTCATGCCGCGCGGGGCCGACCACGACTTGATGGACAGTCTGGACACCCCGGTCACGGAGACCGCGCAGCCCGGTGAGCCACGGGAGATCGTAGGGCCGGGCGTGCGGACCGCCTTGCTGTGCGGCGCTTATGAACTCGGCCGCAGCCGCACCCATCCGATCCTCGACGAGTTGCCCGAGTTCATCCATCTGCCCGCGCGTCCGGGGCGACATCCAGCGCTGCGCGGCGCGGTCGACCTGCTGGCCGTGGAGATCGCCGAGCCCCGTCCGGGTAGCGACGCGGCCGTGCCCGCGATCCTCGAGACGTTGCTGCTGTTCATCCTGCGGGCCTGGTTCGACGAGCAGTCCGACCTGTGCTCCTCCGGCTGGGCGGGCGCCTTCGCCGATCCCGCGGTCGCGGCGGCGCTGCGCGCGGTGCACGAGGAACCGGCCCGCGCCTGGACCGTCGCCGACCTCGGTGACATCGCGGGCGTCTCTCGCGCCACCCTCGCGCGTCGCTTCCTCGCGACGGTCGGCGAACCGCCCCTGGCTTACGTGACCCGCTGGCGCATGCTGACCGCCGCTCGTCTGCTCCGGGACACCGACAGCAGTCTCGGCGCGGTGGCCCGCCGGGTCGGATACGCCTCGGAGTTCGCCTTCGCGAAGGCCTTCAAACGCGAATACGGCGTGGCGCCGGGCCAATACCGCCGTGCGGCCGACAGTCCGCCATTGGTCGCGGTCTGACCGGGCCGCCGCCGCATATCGCTCGACCGGACCGGCAAGTGCGCGGTCGCGGCGCGAGGACTGATCCCTGCCAGCGCCGTATGACGTGGTGACCGAGGGGAACGACGCCGAAAGGGGCGAGACTTGCGGGCTGTCGCCGAACTCAGCTGAAGGGCGAGCGCGGCCTTTCCTGGAGTTCCCCGTCGACGTAGATGTCGACCTTCTCGTTGTAGAAGCAGACCAGCCCGGCGACCTTCTGGCTCTCCGGAAGCGGCGTGCGGTAGCCCCACACATAGTCGGGATACTCGTTGCCGCCGACGCGGACGGTCCAGTAGTCGGCGGTGCCCTTGTACGGGCAGCTGGTGTGGGTGGCCGACGGATACAGCAGATCCATGCGGACGTCCGTCATCGGCAGGTAGTACCGCGCGGGCAGACCCGTTTCGAAGAGAATGCGCGGCCCGTGCGAGTCGGCCACGGTGACCCCGTCGATCTCCACCCGCACATGCCGGGAGCTGGCCAGGATGTCGACGCGCGAGTACGGGTTGCGCGGGTGGACGTAGATCGGTTCGTCCTCCTCGAACCACTCGTCCATCGCGCCCCACTCCAAGCGAACCAGCTCGCGCAATTCGGTCAGCGGCGAGTCGTGGTAGCGCAGCGCCGCCCCGCCCGCTGTCGTGCCGTCGACCATGAGGTCGTAGACCGTCGCGTCGCCGCGGCTGGTGGAGTGCTGAGTCTGCCCGTTCGGTTCGAGCTTGGCGCGCAGGTCGGTGACGGGCAGATAGTAGGTCGGATAGTGCGGGTTCTCCCAGACCAGCACCGGCCGCGCGCTGTCGGCCACCAAGTGCCCGCCCAGATAGACGCGCACACGCTTCTGGCTGGTCTCGACGCTGACGCGCCCCCGCTTCGCTTCGGTCATATCTCCTGACCGTACTCCTCGCACCGGCCCGCGCCAGGGTGCGGAAACGGCGAAGGCAGCCACGCTGGCGGCTGCCTTCGGTGCGCGCGGGGATCAGTCGTCGCCGACCGTGATGGCCTGGGCTTCCTCGACGCTGTGCGGTGCGGGATCGTGGTCGTCGAGGTGGGCCAAGGCGGCGCGCCCGGCGAGCAGGACGACGACCGCGGCGGCGGTGCACGCCGCGCCCACCCAGAACGGCAGCGAGACGCTGTGCTCGCCGAGCTTGCCCGCGAGGTAGGGCGCCGCGGCGCCGCCCGCGAAGCGGACGAAGCTGTAGGCCGCCGAGGCGGTGGACCGCTCCACCGGCGCGGAGATCATCACGGCCTCGGTGATCAGCGTGTTGTTCACGCCGAGGAACAGGCCTGCCAGCACGGTGCCGACGATCAGCACCGGCTTGTGCTCGGCGAACACGGCCATCGTCGCCAGGTCGGCGGCGAACAGGCCCAGGGAGAGTCCCATCATCGGCAGCGAACCGAACCGGCGCTGCAACCGGGGAGCGAGGAAGACCGACGCGATCGCCAGCAGTACACCCCAGCCGCAGAAGATGAAGCCGATCGCATAGGTGCCCATATCCAGCGGGAACGGGGTGTAGGCGAGCAGGGTGAAGAAGCCGAAGTTGTACAGCAGGGCGGTGATGCTCACGATCAGCAGCCCCCGGTAGCGCAAGGCGCGGAACGGCGCGGCGATCGAGGTGTGATGCGTCGGCTTGGGCCCTTCCGGCAGCAGGACGACGATGCTCACCAGCGCGATGGCCATCAGCACCGATACGCCGAAGAACGGGCCGCGCCAGCTGATTCCGCCGAGCACGCCGCCGACCAGCGGACCGGTCGCGATGCCGATGCCGAGCGCCGCCTCGTAGAGGATGATCGCGCGGGCAACGCCGCCGCTGGCCGCGCCGACGATGGTGGCCAGCGCCGTGGCGATGAACAGCGCGTTGCCCAGGCCCCAGCCCGCGCGGAAACCGACGATCTGCGCCACCGTATTCGACATACCGGCCAGAGCCGCGAACACGATGATGATCGTCAACCCCGCCAGCAGCGTCTTCTTCGCGCCGAAGCGACTGGACACCACGCCGGTGACCAGCATGGCCACGCCGGTCACCAGCATGTAGCTGGTGAACAGCAGCGACACCTGGGACGGGGACGCGTTCAGTTGCTCGCCGATCGGCTTGAGAATGGGATCGACGAGGCCGATGCCCATGAACGCGATCACGCTCGCGAACGCGACCGCCCAGACGGCTTTCGGTTGCTTGGTGTTGTCCGCGACCGGGGCGCGGGTGGGAGCCAAAGTGCTCATCGGTGTTCCCTCGAGATCGGATCGTGCTGTCGCGTAGCCGTTTTCAGGGCCTCCAGCAGGTCGTGCAGTTCGGTGTCCAGCCGGGCCAGTCGCTCGGTGTCGAAGCCGGGCAGGTGTTCGCCGATCGCGGTGGCGAATGCGCGGCGGAACTCGGCCAGCCGGGTCCGCCCGGCCGGGGTGAGTTCGACGATCACGGCCCGGAAGTCCTCCGGGTCCTTGCGTCGGGTCGCGTAGCCTTCCGCGACCAGCTTGCCGATCAGCGCCGTTGCCGCCGGCTGTGAACATCGGTCGATCCTGGCGAATTCGCTGACGCGCAGCGCGCCGTGTTCGTCGAGCACCGCCAGCGCCCGCAACATGGCCCGCGGCAGGTCGTCGCCGCTGATCACCCCGGCCAGCCGAGTGAGCCTGCCCGCGGTGACGAGAAGGTCGACGACGATGTCATCCGCTACGTTCACCTGAGCTTGCCGCACGAGAAATATTATTACATAGGCTAACTATCTATCTGCGGTGAAGTCGGCCACATGAGGTGGATCCCGACGGGACGGTGGGTTCCGCCGGGTTGTCCAAGTCGGCGGTGAGCGAGTCAATCGACCTGTCCGGCAACGGGACTCGCCGATTCTTCGTAGTGGATGTCATATGCCGCCGCGATGGGATTGATCTTCACCGGATCCAGCACGCCCTCGGTCAGCACCGATGCTCCGGCTTCGAAAAGGTCCTCCAGATAGCACTCCCAGCCGCCGGGCGAGGAGATCTGCAGCACTCGTGGCGGCGGCTGCGATCCGCAGCGCAGGGCATGCGGCACGCCGTGTGGCAGCAACACGAACATGCCTTCCGTCGCGGAAAGGGTTCGGTCGTCGAACTCGACGTCGAGCGTTCCTTCGAGCACGTAGACGCATTCGTCCGCGACGTGGTGTGTGTGCCGGGGAATATCGCGCGCGAGGGTCACTTCCAGCAGGGAGAACCTGCCCTCGGTGTCGGCGGTGGTGGCCTTCACCGCGAACGCGGGCGGCAGCGGCACTCGGCCGGGCCGTGCCTCGCCGGGGGTCAGAACGCGGAAACGATTGTGGGACATGAAGTGCTACCCTTCGAAGCGATGAAACGGAACTGGAATCCGATTCCGTTTGAAGCGTAAACACGGAGGGATCGTCAGTGTCAAGGCCACCATCGGCCCGCAAGCAGCGCGCCGACGCCACGCTCAACCGCGCCCGCATCGTGTCCGTGGCGCGCACGCTGTTCGCCGAGCACGGCAGTGCCGTGCCACTGACCGAGATCGCGCGCGCCGCCGGAGTCGGCGTCGGAACCGTCTACCGTCATTTCCCCACCCATGCCGACCTCATCGAGGCCGCGGCCGAGCAGCGCTTCGCCGAGATCGAGGAGTTCGCCCGCACCGAATGCCTGCGCGCCGAGCCCGGCGAGGGGCTCGCACGCTACCTGCTTCATGTCGGCGAGGTGCTGGCGGCCGACCGGGGCTTGTCGGCGGCGATCGAGACGGCGCGGCAGTCGGCGGGCAGCGAGCCGAGGGGCGAATCCCGCGGCAGGCTCGAGGACGTGATCGGCGAGCTCGTCGAGCGGGACCGAGCCGCGGGAACATTGCGCGACGACTGCACGGTGGCGGACGTCTACATGATCGTCGGCGCGTTGTCCGCCACCATCGGCAGCGGCAGCGGTGATTGGCGCAGGCTCGTGCGGATCGTGCTGCACGGCCTGCGCCCCGATGCGGCCCGTGGACGCTCGGACGAGTGAACTCGGAGGTCAGCCCGGGGCTATGTTGGCGTTGCGGTGGAAGACGTTCCCCGGGTCGTAGTCGGCTTTGATGTGCGCCAGCTTCGCGTATTTCGTGCGTCCGTACGATTCGCGAACCCGGGCATGGTCCGGGTCGGCCATGAAATTGACATACCCGCCCTGGTTGGAAGCCAATGGACGCAGCGCATCCCACGTCGTGCGCACCCATTCCCGGTCCAGCGCGAGCGTCTCGGTGTCGGGAGTGATCGCGGTGATGTTGCACTCGTAATGCGAACGGCGCGTGCCGCCGAATGCCGTGTCGTCCTCACCGACAGTGCTGAACGTGCCGCTGAGCGGGAAGATCGGCATGAACGACAGCGGCGCGGTTTTCCTGGCCGCGTTCGCGATCAGCACCGCGATGGCGTCGTTGGAGAAATCGTCGAGGTCGAGCGCCTTCTCGTAGCCGTACAGGCCCCACGGCGCCGCCGCGTCGAGCATCCGTTGCAATCCGGCATACGGCATCGGGGTGCGGAATTCGAACAGCGGCGGCAGGGCGTTCCGGATCGGCGCCACCGCGGCGGCATGCTCCTCGGCCGTGCCGAAACCGGCGACGATCAGGGCATGGCCCGCGTGACCGTGGTATCGCTCCGGGACGAAAGGCGCGGGCGGCGCCGACATCGCCAGCGCGATCAACGCTCCCGACCGGCGCGGCAGAGTGGGGATGAACTCACGGATCAGGCGGAGTGCGTCGGTGCCGTCCGGCATGTCCCAGAAGAGCAAGCCGAGGTGAATTTCCGGCCCGACGTGATGCAGGCGGTACTCGAATTCGGTGACCACTCCGAAATTTCCGCCGCCGCCGCGCAATGCCCAGAACAATTCCGCGTTCTCGGTCTCCGACGCCCGTACCACCTGGCCGTCGGCGAGCACCACCTGCGCCGAGACGAGGTTGTCGATGGCCAGCCCCGCCATGCGGGTCAGCCAGCCCATGCCGCCGCCGAGGGTGAGGCCGCCGACGCCGGTATCGCTGATCACTCCGCCGGTCACCGCCAACCCGTACTTCTGGGTCGCGGCGTCCATGTCCGCCATCGTCGCTCCGCCGCCGACCCGGGCCCGCTCGGCTTCCGGATTCACCACGACGCCCTTGAGGGCGCTCAGGTTGATCATCAGGCCGCCTTCGCCGACCGCGGTCCCACTGTAGGAGTGGCCGCCGCCGCGAACGGATATCTCCAGCCCCCGGTCCCGGCCGAAGGCCAACGCCGCGGCCACGTCACGCGGCGACAGGCACTGGGCGATCACGGCGGGGTGCCGGTCTATGTCCCCGTTCCAGATGGCGCGGGCCCGGTCGTACCCGGTATCCGCTGGGCCGTACACCGGCCCGTCCATGGTGGACCGTAATGCTTCGAGATCGGAATGCACTGTTTGCGTCATGGCATCCTCCCGGCTGGTGGGCCCCGACGACTTTTGGGAGGCGAGCCGGCATATCGACTCGCTACGGCACCGATTCCGACCTGCGGTGCCACTCGAAAACGCATCCCCCGGCATGCGCGTGTGGCGCTTGTCACATCTTAGTGCATCGGGACCACGCCGGACAGCCTATCGAGGAAGGGCGCGCCGCCGACCAGGTCGGCGCGCCCTGACCCGGCTCAGGCGGGCTGCGTCATCGGGCGGTGCGCGGCCCCGAACAGCTGCGCGTCCGCGTGGGCGCGCTTGAAGAACAGATGCGCGTCGTGTTCCCAGGTGATCGCGATGCCACCGTGCAACTGGACGGTCTCGGCCGCGATGGCGGTGAGCGCCTCCGAGCAGTGCACGCGGGCGACCCAGACGTCCTCGGCGGCCGACGGGCTGTTCGCCGCCACCGCCGCGGTCGCCGCGACGGACGCGGACCTGGCCGATTCCAGCAGCACGTACATGTCCGCCATGCGGTGCTTGAGCGCCTGGAAACTGCCGATCACCCGGCCGAACTGCACGCGGGATTTGGCGTAGTCGACCGTCGTCTCCAGGCAGCGGTCGGCGGCACCGACCTGCTCCGCGGCCACCGCCGCCCACGCGATCTCGCGCAGCCGGGCGACCGTCCCGGACTGGTCACCCGAGCCGAGCCGTCGCGCGTGCGCGTCGGCGAAACCGACTTCGGCCAGTTTGCGGGTGGGGTCCATGGTGGGCGCGGGCCTGCGGGTGACGCCCGGCGCGGTGGGTTCGATCTCGAACAGACCGGTCGGCGTGACGACGACGAAGGTGTCGGCCGACATACCGTCGAGCACGTAGTGCGCGGTCCCGGTGAGGGCGCCGTCCGTCTCGTGCACACCCGGCTCGTCCCAGCCGCGCTCGTCGGCCCAGCAGACCGCGATCGTGCGCGCGCCCTCCGCCACCTCGGGCAGTAGCCGTGCGCACGCTTCGTCGTCGCCCGAAAGCAGCACCGCCTGTCCACCGAGAACGGCCGAGCCGAGCATCGGAACCCCGGCGAGCGTGCGGCCCAATTCGCCCACCACCAGCAGGGATTCGACCAGGCTCGCACCGAAGCCGCCGTATTCCTCGGGAATCGCCAGCGCCGCGACGCCGATCTGCTCGCACAGCAGCCGCCACAGCGCCGGGTCGTAGCCGAGTTCGGTGTCCATCGCGGCGCGCACCGCCGCGGACCCGGCGTGCTTGGTCAGCAGTGCACGCACCGAGGCGAGGAATTCCTGGTGTTCGGCGGTCATGCGATGCCTCGCTCGGCGTGTTCCTGGTCGGTATCCTCCCGCAGCGCCCGTGCGATCCGGGCGCGATGCAGGTCCGGTGTGCCCCAGGCCGAACGCAGCGCGGTCACCTTGGTCAGCCACAGCGACAGGTCGTACTCGGCGGTGTAGCCGATCGCGCCGTGTACCTGGAGCGCGGTGCGGGCCGCGCGGTAGGCGGCGTCGCCGCAGGCGATCACGGCGGCCGAGACGTCGCGGCTCCGGGTTGGTCCGGTCATGGTCAGCGCGGCCCGATAGAGCAGCGGCTCGGCCAGGTCCAGCGCGATGAGCACGTCGGCCAGCTTCTGCTTCACGGCCTGGAACTCGCCGATCGGCTTACCGAATTGCTTGCGGTGTTTGGCGTATTCGGTGGACGCGTGCAGCAGGGCCTTTCCCGCGCCGAGCAGCTGGGCCGCGCAGGCCAGCGCGCCGGTGTCGAAACCGGCGGCCACGGCCGCGGCGACCTGCTCACCCTCGGCGACGGGCTCGGCCGCGGCGACCGTGAACAGGCGGCGGGCGGGATCGACCGATCGCACCAGACCGCCGCGGTGCCCGATGGACAGCTGCTCGCCGGCCAGCAGGACCACCTCGGCGGTGTCGGCATCCAGCGCGACACCGCTCGCGAAGGCGACGGTGCCCAGCGCCGTGCCCTCCGCGAAGCCGGGCAGCCAGCGCGCGGCCGGATTCCGGTCCGGAAGCGCTTGCAGCAGAGCCGGAATCGCGGCGGCGGTCTCCAGCACCGGTCCCGGCACGGCCGCCCGGCCGATCTCCTGGAACGCCACGACCAGATCGATCGGTTCGGCGCCGATGCCGCCGTGCTCCTCCGCCACCGCCAGACCCAGCACACCGGCCTCGGCGAGTTGCCGGATCAACGCGCGACCGGGCCCGCTGTCGCCGGACGCCCACGCGCGCACGGCGGAGGGCGCGCGGCCCGCCTCCAGCAGTTTGCGCAGGCTGGCGGCGAAATCGAGTTGTTCGGGGCTGAGCGCGAATCTCATCGGCTGCTTCCTCTCGGTAGTCCGAGCAGCCGCTCGGCGATGATGTTGCGCTGGATCTCGTTGGTGCCCGCGTAGATCGGTCCCGACAGCGCGAACAGGTATCCGTCCGTCCACAGCCCGGAACGTTCCGCCGCCGGACCGAGCACCTCGAGCGCGGTCTCGTGCATGGCGATGTCGAGTTCGGACCAGAACACCTTCGTGATCGAGGATTCCGCGCCGAGCTTGCCGCCTTCGTTGAGCCGGGTTACCGTGCCGAACGTGTGCAGCCGGTAGGCCTCGCTGCCGATCCAGGCGTCCACCACCGCGTCGCGCTGCGCGGTGTTGTCCTCGTCGCCCGCCTCGCGCCACAGATCGATCAGCCGTCGCGCGGTGGCGCTGAACCGCCCGGGGCTGCGCAGCGAGAGGCCGCGTTCGTTGCTGGAGGTGCTCATCGCCACGCGCCAGCCCTCGCCGGCCGCGCCGATGACGTCGCGGTCGGGCACGAACACGTCGTCGAGGAAGATCTCCGCGAAGCCGGGTTCGCCGTCCAGCTGCGGGATCGGGCGCACCGAGACCCCGTCGGCGGACAGCGGGAACATCACGTAGGTGAGGCCCTTGTGCCGCTCGGCCTCGGGATCGCTGCGGAACAGCCCGAATGCCCAGTCCGCGAAGGCGGCGCGCGAACTCCACGTCTTCTGGCCGCTCAGCAGCCAGCCGCCGTTGGTGCGCCGGGCGGTCGAGCGGATACCGGCCAGGTCGCTGCCCGCTTCGGGCTCCGACCACGCCTGCGCCCAGATGTCGTCGCCGCGCGCCATCCGCGGCATGATCCGTTCCAGCTGTTCCGTGGTGCCGTGTTCGAAAAGCGTTGGCGCCAGCAGGAATATGCCGTTCTGACTGACCCGCCCCGGCGCGCCCGCCGCGTAGTACTCCTGCTCGAACAGCACCCACTCCAGCAGCGAGGCATCGCGCCCGCCGAACTCTTCCGGCCAGGCCACCACCGAGAGCCGTGCGTCGGCAAGGGTGCGCTCCCACGCGCGATGCGCCTCGAATCCCGCCTTGGTGTCCATGGAGGGCAGCGGTTTCGCGGGTTTGTTCGCGGCCAGGAATTCGCGGACCTCCCGCTGGAATTCCTGGGTCGTCTGATCGAGATCCAGATCCACTAGGTCGTTCCGTTCTGTTCTGCGGTGCTCGCGGAGGCCTTCATCGACTTGGCGTTCATGCCGCCCAGCGAGTCGGCGCCGACCTCGGCGTTGTGCGCGTGCGCGAAGTGGTGCAGGCCGAAGACCGAATCCATGCCCGAGCGCATGCCCATCAGGTCCTCGGCCTGATTGACCGCTTTCTTGGTCAGCGCGAGACCGAATTGCGGCATGGTGGCGATCTTCTCGGCCAGCGCGAGGGTTTCGGCCTCCAGTTCGGCGCGCGGCACCACCCGGTTGACCATGCCCCACTCCTTGGCCTGCGTGGCCCCGAAGCGGTCGCCGGTGAACAGGAACTCCTTGGCCGCGCGCGGACCCATCACCCACGGATGCGCGAAGTACTCGACGCCCGGAATGCCCATGCGGACCACGGGATCGGAGAAGAACGCGTCGTCGGAGGCGATGATCAGATCGCACACCCAGGCCAGCATGAGCCCGCCCGCGATGCAGGCGCCCTGCACCATGGCGATGGTCGGCTTGGGGATCTCCCGCCAGCGCCTGCACATGCCGAGGTAGACCTCGAGCTCGCGGGCGAAGCGCTGGTCGCCGCCGGCCCGGTCCACGTGGTCCCACCACAGCGCGGCCTTGTTCTGGTACCGCACGTGGTGGTCGCGGCCGGGCGTGCCGATGTCGTGCCCGGCGCTGAAGTGTTTGCCGTTGCCCGCGAGCACGATCACTCCGACCTCGGGGTCCTCCACGGCGCGCTCGAACGCGGCGTCGAGGGCGTAGGTCATCACCGAGTTCTGCGCGTTGCGGTAGTCCGGCCGGTTCAGCGTGACGATCGCGACGCGTCCGCGCCGCTCGTAGGTGACGACCTCACCTTCGTCCGGGATCGCCGGACCCTCGTCCGGGGTTGCCGGTTCCGACATTACGACTTCTCCTCACGTAGTTGACGCTTGAGCACTTTCCCGGCGGCGCTGTAGGGCAACTGGTCGCGGAACTCGACGAACCGCGGCACCTTGAAATTGGCCAGCACGGTGGTGGCGTGGGCGAGCACCTGGTCCTCGGTCAGGCCCGAGCCGGGCTTGCGCACCACGTACGCCTTGCCCACCTCGCCCATCCTGGTGTCGGGCACGCCGATGACCGCCGACTCCGCCACGCCGTCCAGCCGGGCCAGCGCCTGTTCCACTTCGGCGGGGTAGACGTTGAAGCCGCCGGAGATGTACATGTCCTTGAGCCGGTCGGTGATCGTCAGGTATCCGCGGTCGTCGACCGTGCCGATGTCGCCGGTGTGCAGCCAGCCGTCCTCGTCGATCGTCTCCGCGGTGCTTTCCGGGTCGTCCAGGTATCCGAGCATCACGTTCGGCCCGCGCAGCAGGACCTCGCCCGCCTCGCCGAGGCGCAACTCGAAATCCGCGATCGGCCTGCCGCAGGTGTTCGCGATGGTCTCGGCGTCGTCGTCGACGCGGCACATGGTGCCGAAACCCGCGCTCTCGGACAGGCCGTAGGCGGTGATGACGACGTCGAAGGCCAGTTCCGAGCGCATCCGCTCGATCAGCACCACCGGCACCGTCGCCGCTCCGGTGACGGCCACGCGCAGGGAGCTCAAGTCGAATTCGGTGCGGCGCGGGAAATCCAGGATCGTCTGGTAGATCGTCGGCGGGCCGGGCAGCACGGTGATCCGCTCCGCGCCGATCCGCCGCATCGTCTCCGGTACGTCGAAGGTGACCTGCGGGATGATCGTGGCGCCCGTGACCAGGCAGGCGAGGATGCCCGCCTTGTATCCGAAGTTGTGGAAGAACGGGTTCACCACCAGATACCGGTCGTCGCCCCGCAAGGTGGCGCACTCCGCCCAGGCCCGCACCACCGACAGCGCCTGCCGGTGCGCGACCAGCGTGCCCTTGCTGCGGCCGGTGGTGCCGGAGGTGAACAGGATGTCGGAGATGTCGTCGGGGCGGACCGACTCGGCGCGTTCCTCGGCTTCGGCCACGGTGACCGGTGCGGCGACGGTCGCGAGTTCCGACCAGTCCAGCGCGGCGATGTCGGTGTTCTCCGTGCCGGGTTCGACCGGGATCACCACCACCGTGTCGATGGCCAGGTCGGACGTGCGCAGTTCGGCCAAGCGGTCGCGGCCGAGGAAGGGCCCCGCGATGAACAGGGCCTTCGCGTCCACCCGTCCGAGCACGTCGGCGGCCTCGTCGGCCACGTAGCGGGTGTTCAGCGGCACCAGCGCCGCGCCCGCGTAGTGCGCGGCGAGCGCGGCGATCACCCAGTGGTGGGTATTGGGCGCCCACATGGCCACCCGGTCGCCCGTCCGCACCCCGCGTGCGATGAGCGCCCGTGCCACTTCCTGGACCGCCTCGAGCAACTGGGCCCAGTTCAGCCGCACCTCGCCGTCGGCGATCGCCGGGGCGTCGCCGAAGGTCCGAGCGGCGTGGTGCAGTGCCATCGGTGTCGTCTGTGCAGGGGTTGTCACGGTTGTCCTTACCGTCCGCGAGCGAGTTATGCGTGCACTCTACAAAGCAAGTGCTTGGTAGGTTATCCTACCGGCGTGGGTGCGATCCAGACCTCAGAATCCGACACCGCCGCTCCGGACGGGCGGTTTTCCGCCGTGCAGGACGAGCGATTCGCCGCCGAAGTGCGCGAGTGGCTGGAGGAGAACCTCAACGGCGAATTCCGCGCGCTGCGCGGCCTCGGCGGTCCAGGCCGCGAACACGAGGCGTTCGACGAACGCCTGGCCTGGGACCGGCACCTGGCCGCGGCCGGGTGGACCTGCCTGGGCTGGCCGAAGGAGTACGGCGGCCGCGAGGCCACGGTGCGCCAGCAGGTCATCTTCCACGAGGAGTACGCCAAGGCGAACGCCCCCGCGCGGGTGTCGCACGTCGGCGAGGAACTGCTCGGCCCGACCTTGCTCGCGTTCGGCACCCAGGCGCAGAAGGACCGCTTCCTGCCCGGCATCCGCAACGTCAGCGAACTGTGGTGCCAGGGTTATTCGGAGCCCGGCGCCGGCTCCGACCTGGCCGCCATCACCACCTCGGCGCACCTGGACGGCGACGAGTGGTCGATCAACGGGCAGAAGATCTGGACGTCGCTGGCTCACGTGGCCGACTGGTGCTTCGTCGTCGCCCGCACCGAGCGCGGGTCCACCAGGCACAAGGGTCTGTCCTACCTGCTGGTCCCGATGCGGCAGCCGGGGATCGACGTGCGTCCGATCATCCAGCTGACCGGGACCTCGGAATTCAACGAGGTCTTCTTCGACAACGCCCGCACCGCGGCCGACCTGGTGGTCGGCGAGCCGGGCGACGGTTGGCGGATCGCCATGGGCACGCTCACCTTCGAGCGCGGCATCTCCACCTTGGGCCAGCAGATCCGGTTCGCCCGCGAACTGGCCGACATCGAGGCTCTGGCCCGCCGCACCGGCACGGCCGACGACCCGCTGATCGCCGACCGGATCGACCGCGCCTGGGTCGGGTTGCGCGTGCTGCGCGCGCACGCCATGCGCACGATGGAGGGCGCGGGCGTGGACGACGGGGCTGGCCAGGCCTCGGTGGCGAAACTGCTGTGGGCCAACTGGCATCGCGGGCTGGGGGAGCTGGCGATGGCCGTGCTCGGCGCCCGCGGCCTGGTGGCGGGCGAGAACGATCTCAACGAATGGCAGCGGCTGTATCTGTTCACCCGCGCCGACACCATCTACGGAGGTTCGAACGAAGTGCAGCGCAACATCATCGCCGAGCGGGTGCTCGGCCTGCCGCGCGAGGCCCGCCCGTGACCGGGCCGCTGTCGGTCGCCCCCGCGCCCGTTCCTGGGCACGGCCTGCTGACCGGACGTTCGGCCGTGATCACCGCGGCGGCGGGCACCGGCATCGGCTCGGCCACCGCGCGCAGGTTGCTGGCGGAGGGCGCGGACGTGGTGGTCTCCGACTGGCACGAGCGGCGTCTGGCCGAGACCGCGACCGAGCTGGCCGCCGAGTTCCCGGACCGGCGGGTCGCCTCGATCCCGTGCGACGTGCAGAGCACCGAACAGGTGAACGCGCTGATCCGCGGCGCCGCCGAGGCCGTCGGCCGCATCGACATCATGGTCAACAACGCCGGGCTGGGCGGGGAGACGCCCGTGGTCGACATGACCGACGAGCAGTGGGACCGCGTCCTCGACATCACCCTCAACGGCACCTTCCGCTGCACCAGGGCCGCCCTCGGTTACTTCCGCGACGCGGGCCACGGCGGCGTGATCGTGAACAACGCCAGCGTGCTCGGCTGGCGCGCGCAGTACGGCCAGGCGCACTACGCGGCGGCCAAGGCGGGCGTCATGGCGTTGACCAGGTGCAGCGCAATCGAGGCTGCCGAACTCGGCGTCCGGATCAACGCGGTGGCCCCGAGCATCGCCAGGCACGCCTTCCTGGACAAGGTCAGTTCGACCGAGCTGCTCGACCGGCTGTCGGAGCGTGAGGCGTTCGGCCGCGCGGCCGAGCCCTGGGAGGTCGCCGCCACGATCGCGATGCTGGCCAGTGACTACACCACCTACCTGACCGGCGAGGTGGTTTCGATCAGCAGCCAACGCGCCTGAGCCACGGGCTTTTCGGGCTCGTCCGCTCTGCATGGGGCGGACGAGCACACCCCGGCGACCATCGAGCAGCCGTTCGTCCGCCACGCCCGGAGAGATCTTCCACGCCGTATTGCGATCGCCTTCTCGCATCACGGCTGCCGGGTGAAATGGGCAGCTGATCAGGTGGAAAAGGACGAGCCGGAGCGCGGCGGGGTGTGCCATGCTGGATGAGATCGGATCAGCGCTCTTCAAGGGGGCGATGGCTATGGGTCGCGATCGCCCACCTGCCCGCGAACAACTGGAACTCGATGTGGTGCGCGAAGTCGTGCTGGCCAGGCGACGGCTCGACAGCCTCGTCCTCTCGGCCCTCGCCCTCGGCGCCGAGCTCATCGAGCACACCTCCGAAAGCGCGGTCGCCACGGCCGCCGCGCGGATTCTCGAGCAGCACGCCGTCGACGAGGGAGAGGTCGCCCGCGATCCGCGCGGCGCGCTGCGAGCCGATCTGGCGCGCGATCGCGAGCGTGCCCGGCGCATCGGCCTCAGCGCCGACAGCACGGAGAGCGAGCAGGAGCAGCGCAGGCAGCGCCAGACGGACTTGCTGTGCGAGGTGCGCGCCGACTTGCTCGCGGTGGTCGCGAAATGCCGGAAATTCCGTTTCGACCAGGTGACCTTCTCGGACGAGATCGCGCAGGGCCTGTGCGCGGCCACCGACAAACTGGTGATCGGGGCCGACATGGACACCTACCACGCCTGGCAGCGCGGCATGGTGCTCAAGCTGAGCGAGGAGCCGGTGCGCGGCGGCCCGCCACGGGTGATGGCCACGGTGGACGCCGGTCCCGATCGCGGTCAGCTCACCGTGGAGTGGGACAGCTGCGAACGTCGTCTCGCGCTCGTCGCCCGGATGGCGCGCGCGGGCGTCTCGCCGGTGATCATCTGCGATCGCCTGCTCGCCGATCTCTCGGTGTCCTCGCCGCTGCGCTATTCGGCCCGTTGAACGGGGCCGCTGTACCAAGCAAATGCTTGGTTGTATGATGGCCGTGTGCCCGCACCAGACGCCTCTAAATCAGCACGGCGCAGCGAGTTGCTCGCCTTGGCGGCCGAATTGTTCGCCGAGCGGGGATTGCGCGCGACCACAGTGCGCGACATCGCCGACGCGGCCGGGATCCTATCGGGGAGCCTCTATCACCACTTCGATTCCAAGGAGTCGATGGTGGACGAGATCCTGCGCGGGTTCTTGGACGAACTGTTCGGCCGCTACCGCGAGATCGTCGCCTCCGGTCTGAGTTCGCGAGACACCTTGGAAGCCTTGGTGCTCGCGTCCTACGAGTCGTTCGACCGCTGGCACGCCGCGGTGGCGATCTACCAGGCCGAGGCGAAGCGGCTGCGCGACTCGGAGCGGTTCGCCTACATCGCCGCGTACAACCGCGAATTCCGCGAGCTGTGGCACCGGGTGCTGACCAACGGCGTCCAGGACGGCAGCTTCCGGCCGGAGCTGGATGTCGAACTGGCCTACCGGTTCCTGCGTGACACGGTGTGGGTCGCGGTGCGGTGGTACCGCCCCGGCGGCTCGGTCACCGTCGAGAACCTCGCGAAGCAGTACCTGACCATCGTGCTCGACGGGCTCACCGCCGGCGAGCGCACCACGTAGGAGTCCTTACATGTCAGCACCTTCCGCGTCCCGTCGTCCGTATGCCCCGCTGCGGGACGCCTACGTGATCGATGCGGTACGCACCCCGGTCGGCAAGCGCGGCGGCGCACTGGCGGGCGTGCACCCGGCCGATCTGGGCGCGGCCGCGCTGCGCGGCCTGCTGGACCGCAACCCGATCGACCCGGGCAATGTGGACGACGTCATCGTCGGCTGCGTCGACAACGTCGGCCCCCAGGCGGGCAACATCGGCCGCACCATGTGGCTGGCCGCGGGCTATCCCGAAGAGGTGCCCGGCGTCACGGTGGACCGGCAGTGCGGATCCAGCCAGCAGGCCATCAATTTCGGCGCCCAAGCCATCATGAGCGGCACGGCCGAGGTGATCGTCGCGGGCGGCGTGCAGAACATGAGCGCGATCCCGATCTCCGCGGCCATGTTCGCGGGCAAGGAGTACGGCTTCGACTCGCCGTTCGTCGGATCGCAGGGCTGGGATCACCGCTACGGCACCGCCGAGGTGACCCAGTTCCGCGCGGCCCAGCTGATCGCCGAGAAGTGGGACATCAGCCGGGCGGAAATGGAACGCTGGGCGCTGCGCAGCCACGAGCGGGCCCGCGACGCGATCAAGAACGGCCGCTTCGACAACGAGATCGTGCCGGTCGGCGATTTCTGGATCGACCAGGGCCCGCGCGAGACCAGTCTGGAGAAGATGGCTTCGCTGCCCGCGCTGGCCGAGGGCAGCCCGCTGACCGCCGCGGTGGCCAGCCAGATCTCCGACGGCGCCAGCGCCACCCTGCTCGCTTCGGACTGGGCGGTGCGGGAGTACGGCTTTACGCCGCGAGCGCGCATCCACCACGTGAGCGCGCGCGGCGCGGACCCGATCTACATGCTCACCGCGCCGATCCCGGCGACCAAGTGGGCGCTGGAGAAGTCCGGTCTCACCATCGATGACATCGACGTGATCGAGATCAACGAGGCGTTCGCGCCCGTGGTGCTGTCCTGGCTGAAGGAGACCGACGCTAATCCCGAGAAGGTCAACGTCAACGGCGGCGCCATCGCCCTCGGTCACCCGCTCGGCGCGACCGGCGCGAAGCTTTTCGCGACGCTGCTCAACGAGCTCGAACGGATCGAGGGCCGCTACGGCCTGCTCACCATCTGCGAGGGCGGCGGCACCGCCAACGCCACCATCATCGAGCGCCTGCCGCGCTGATCCGCGCGAGCGAGCGGCACGCCGAGAAGTTCGACGTGCCGCTCGCGTGTCGTGGAGGGCGACGGGTCGTGGTCAGTCGGATTGCACCTCGTGATCCGACTGCCCCTGAGGCGGCCCATCATTGATGGCGCCACGGCTCTGGTGGACCCGCCGTTCGCGCGGTCCTTATCGCTGTGAGCGCAGGTACTCGTCGTGTTCGCGGTCCTCGCGGTAGTAACGCTGGGTCAGCACGGTGAGACGGTTGATCTCGGCCGCCATAGCGGCGGGGGCGAGCGGTTTGGCGACGATGGGGTCGCCCGTTCTCACGTAGTAGCGGCCATCCGTGTAGTCCATCCACCAGAAACCGCGCCCGAAACTCGGGCGGGCGTCGACGGCTGGGCCGGCGAACACCGTGACCTCGCCCAGCCCGAGGCGTTCCCGCTTGAAGATCTGGTCCAGCCGCGCCACGGTGCCGACCTCGTACGGCTTGCGCACCGGCCGTTCCCGGTCGGCGGTCACTTCTTCGCGGCGCACTTCGATCGGCGGATGGGTGCCCGCGGGCATCTTCGGCAGCGCGGCCACCGCTTTGGCGGCGACCCGCCCTGCGGCGCAATAACTCACGATCACGTCAGCTCCGGTGTCCGGTGCGTGGCCGGGGAGTTGGACCAGGGTGGCCCCGGCCTGCCCGCGTACCGCGCCGTGGAAACGGAACACGATCGACATGTCCGGGCCGCCCATGCCTTTGGACTCGACCCGTACCTCCGGCTCCAGCAATACGTCCAGCGCCTGTTCCAGCTCGACGGCGTATCGCCCGAGCAGCGCGTCGACCGCTTCCTCGCGTTGACGCTTCAGATCGGCGAAATCCATCTCTTCCGGACGATATTGCAGCGGGTACGGCAGACGGTCGCGACCATAGGCGGACCAAAGGATTTCGAATTCCTGCCCGGTGAAGCGCCAGTCAGCCATGCGGGTTGTCTCCGATGACCGGGGGAACGGCCTTCGGCAAGGAATCCGAACCGGTGAGTTCCTCGCCGTTGTGCTGGTTGATCAGATAGTCCTTGACGCCCGATGTCTCGCGTTCGTCGTCCTTGCCGCGAGACCCCATCCCCGGGGCGATGCCGCTCGTTCCGGTCGTGCCGGTTCGCGCCGCCTGGGCTCCGGTCGCCGTGGCGGCCGGATGAGCGTGCGGCTGCTGCGGGCCGGCCGGGACGTTGCGGCCCGGTGCGGGAGTTCCGGTGATGTTCGGTGCACCGGATACGACGGGGGTGCCGGGACGCCCGGGTGTATTCGGGCTCGTCGTCCCGGGCCGACCAGGCGTCGCCGGAGCGGTGGTGATGTTCGGGCTCGGCGTAGTGGTGCTGCTCGGTGTCGTCGACGGCGTGTTCGATGTCGTCGGTTGTACGCCGGTCGACTGGTCCACACCCGCCGGGGTGACTGCCTGCGGAGTGGTGGCGGGGTTGGTCTCGGGCGATTGTCGTGGGCCGCCGTCGGATTGGTCGGTGGTCTCCGGTTGCGCGGCTTCGGGCTGGTTCGACTCGGTAGTCGTCGTCTGCGGTGCGGAGGTATTCGGAGCGCCAGGTGACGAGATACCCGGCTGCTGCCCGGGATCTGCCACGATCTGCGGGGCCGTGGGCAGGACGGGCACACCGTGGTCGGTCTGATTCGCGACTTGGCCGTACACCGTCCGCAGAATTCTCCGCGCTTCCTGCGTGGCCTCCTCTTCGGTGTAATCGCCCGCCTTCATGACACCGTCTTGGGGCAGCGTCTTATCCCGCAGGTCCGGGCGTTCGGTGGCCTGCGGCATCAACGCCTGCGTCTGCTCGAGACCGGTATGCATCTCCGACAGCTTGAAACTCACCAGACACGCGGCATCCGCGAGATTCCCCGACTGATTCCGGTAGTTCGTCACCGCGTCCGCCGCCGCTTTCCCGGATTGCCCGGTCCAGCCCGGATTCGTGCCGTCCCCGGTCACGGTGCGGCCGAACTGCTCGTTGAACGCCTGAATCGCACCGGTCAGATTCATCCCGATGTTCAACCAGGCCTCCGACGCCTCGCGTACCGTACCCGGCCGCATCGCGTTCACGGCGTCGACCATCTGAGCCAACGTCATGCTGTCGTAGTTGTCCGGTCCCGGAATTCGCGGCGGCTCGTACTCCCCCTGGAACGATGTGCCCAACCGGCTGGTGAAGTCGTAGATCGTGTCGCGCTCCCGATTCCACTGCTCCTGCGCGGCGATGATCCGGGCGCGGTACTCCTCGTAGGTCATGGTTGCGCGTCCAAGCCGGTGAACTGGTCGGCCCTCGACTGGTCCAGCTCCACGAAGTTCGCGATTGCTTTGGCGACAACCTCTTTCGCGATCTTTACCGCGTCGATGTGCTGCATGAGGACGGCGTCCAAGGATTGCTCGGTGCCAGCAGCCTTGCTGGCGAATTTCTCCCGGAGAACCTGACCTGAGGGAAAGGGGCCGAAACCGTCGATAATCTTGACCCGGTCCGCCATTTGCAGGATGGCGTCCAGCCGGTCCAAGTAGTCGTCGCAGGCCTTGTCCAACCCCTTGCCGATCTCGGGATGTAGCACTATCTCACCGGAATTGGCCAGGTCGAGAACTCTCCGCCACTCCGTTGCGTCGACTCCGACAGACACAACCCCTCCTTAGTTTTTCGGCAGGTACTGCGCTAGATCGGAGGCATGGCGACGGACCTCTGCGCATGGATCGCCTTGTTTGCCAACGGAGTAGCGAGTTACGACCCGAAACAAGACCGTGCCCTGTGCCGCTTCGACGGCGATGCTGCACTTGAGTTGCTTGGCGTCGCCCACATCGAGGAACTCGACGGCGTTGTGGGCACCGACCGGATGCGGTGTGAAGGACTCGAAATCACGACGCTTCTGAACGTCCTGAAGAGTGGGCGTACCGGAGAAGATCGTCAAGTCGTACCAGCGGGAGACGGCTCGCCACCCGCATACCTTCCATCCGGTGAAGTCCACGCCAGCCGCGTCCTTGTTCTTGCTGGCGGTATCCAGCCCGGTCCCCGATATCGCAGCTTCCGGCAGGTCGCATGGGTTCCAGAGTGCCGCGTCCGGGTCGGCAGACTTCGTGGCGGTGGTAGTCGCCGTGGCCGCCGCCGTTGTGGAGGTCGGTGTGCCCCCGGTGGAGTCACCACACCCAGCCAGCACCACCACCGCACCGGTCGCGAGCACGGCACCGCGTAACAGCTTCCCCCAGCTCGTCATCGGTTCCTCACCGCCGGTGCCGTAACGCATCGACGGGAGCCGGACCGGCTCCTCCGCCCCCTGCAAGCTGGGATCGACGCTACTGGGCGGTTCACGGGGTCGCAACAGTCGCCGACGGGTGAGGCGAAGCGCGACGGAAATCGGAGCACAGTGGCACAGGTGAGCGGAATTCTGACACGCTCGCGCTTCCGAGCGGTTCTGGGGCATCGGCTTCTGCGGGCGCGGCAGCGCGGCTCGCGGCACGGCAGTTGACAACTCTTAGTCGTGTCCGTTGGGGTCGCGCATGTAGTCCCCTCGTCCCTTCCGGCATGTGATCCGTCGATGTCTGCCGTTTGCGGGCCGCTCGCGGCGAAGTGCCGAGTTCTTACACGCGTTCCGGCGGCGGGTGCCACAGATCTTCGCCTCGCATGTGCAGTGCGTTCCGATGCCCATCTTGTTTCCCCCTTTGTGCTGCGACCAGGCCGAACATCATGTCGGCCGCCTGCTGTAGCAGCGGCCTCGTTGCCATCACACCGACCGTGCATGCATCCCGGGCAGATTCGACCGCCTGCTCGAGAAACGCGGGGATCTCGATGACGCCGAATTCGAAGTTCTACGTATTCGAAATGTTCGTAACGTTCGACTGTTCGATTATTAGTGACCATCTTTCTCTGTACAGTTCGGGTGTGGCGAACATCGTTGAGCTCGTACTGCTTTGGCTCGATGGTGCTGCCTTGCATCCAATCGGTGGCAGTGGAGCGCTGACTCGATGAGGGGTCCGGGGGCCAATGCTGTCAGGGAGTTGTTCAGGCGAGTCCGTGACGATCTGCGCGGAATGCTGCGCCGCCAAGCCGAGGGTCACAATGCCTGGATACACGGCAAAGCCGAAGGCGTCAGAGAAACCGACCGCGTCATCCGAAGAAGCGACCAGGACGGATACGACCGGATCGCGGGCACCCGAGAACCGAGCGAGGCCGCGGGCGGTTCGGCTCCTGTCGCCGCACGCTCCGGGCGGACACCGCTCACCGATCTGTCGCATATGCGGCCGCTGGGTGACCTCTTCGACGGCGCTCGGCGCGGCGATCTCGACGACTACGACCTGACCCGGGAGCTGGGAGGACTGCAGCGCAAGTACGGTCCCTATCACCTCGAGGATCTCGGCGCCTGGTACGAACGGTCTTGGGAACGCGAGGACGGAAGCATTCACCCCGAGAACGTGGGGTTCACCGCGAAGATCTCCGGTCCCGGCGGAGAAGACGCCGGCTCGCTGCTCTACAGCTTCACGCGCGACAACGACGGGAGGCTCGTAGTCACCCATGACCTCACCGAACTGAACGAAGGCTTCACGGGCAAGGGATTCTCCACTGCCTTCGCCGCATCCACAGAGGACTACTTCCGTCGATCGGGTGTGGACAGAATAGAGTTGACCGCCACGAGACTGCGGCAAGACGACTCACTCGACGGCGCGGTCGCCTGGGCCAAGGCCGGCTACGACTGGAACCCGGATCCGGTGAAACTGGCGAAGTCCGTCAACAGCATGAGATCGAGGATCGACTCACTGCTCGACGGGGAAATAGGCACGCTGAGCTCCGCCGACACAGCGCTACTTCAGGACATGCGCACACGATTCGACGGACCGCCGGTGGGATATCCCTCACCCCAGGAACTGGTCATGCTCACCGGTGACAAGCTGAAACTCGGCGAGGAACTGATGAAAGGATCGTCATGGCACGGGATGAAGAAACTGTGACTCCCACCCCGGAAGAACGTGAGTTCATCGAGGCCCGCGGCAAAGCCACCTCCGCCCACTTCATGCGGTTCGTCACCGAACGTGGCCTCGACACCGACCCCGATACTTGGCCCGCGGCCGACCGCGAAGAATTCGACCGGCAAGCACGCCGACTCATCGAGGAATGGAAAAACCGCGCACGCGAAACCTTCGGCCTGTGAACATCACCCGGCCCGCCTACAGCGCGGCGCCCCACCGTGGGTGACGCACGAGTTCGCTCACGGCACGGCGGTGAACAACTCGTAGCGGCCTGGTAGGCATCGGCGCGGGTATGGCGAGCGCCGATCCGGCCCCGGATCAGCGGCCGCCCGCTCCCGCGCAACCGCAGGATCCGCATTGCCCCCGCCGGGCCAGCCGCAGGGCCCCGACCAGCCGCCCTGCCCGCCGCCGCAGTAACGCACGGATTCGTGACGACGTTCGACCCGACGGGAGAGTCCCATGTTCCACTGGTTGCCGCCGACCGGCAGCTATCTGTCCCAACGGGCAGCTGGCTACCCCTGCTGATGTCGATCTGGCCCCCGCGCACTATCTGAACCTGCGCCGATGGTGACCGGGTGAGCGACCGACTTCCGAGCTCTCCAGAGCGGCACCTGAGGCCCTCCGCGCCAGGCATGCAAGCCTCCGCTGTGGGCCTCTTGCGCCGATCAAAGGCGGAGATCGCCGCAAGGTAGGCACCCATCAGTCGAGTGGCACATGGCTGAGGTGAATCGCGAGTTGCCCCTCCGTCATGTGCCACTCGACGAGGCGCCAGGCGGGGACGGGCGGATGAGGTGGCTAGTCGACGGTATAGGTGCCGATGAGCTGGCCGTCTCCGATGCTGGCGTCGACGATCGCGGACCTCGCGTCGTTCGCCGACGTCCGCGCGTCCACCTTCACGGGACGCGAGAGCGCGTAGACGATGAATCGGTAATGGTGGACGCCGGTGCCCGTGGGTGGGCACGGTCCGAAGTATTCGGCGCGCTTCGCGCTGTTGAGGCTGACCACCCCGCCCGCGGGTGTCTGTCCCTCCGCGCTGGACGTGGTGGTCGTCGGGATATTGCTGACCACCCAATGGGTGAACAGGCCGCTCGGGGCGTCCGGGTCGTCGACGATCAGCGCCGAGGTGGCGGCTTCCGGGGGCATCGTCCAGTTCAGCGGCGGCGGCTCGTTCCTGCCCTTGCAGGTGTAGACCACCGGAATCGGGTCGCCATGGGCGAAAGCGGTACTGCGCACGGAGATCTCGTTCGTCGCGGGCATCGCGGCCTCCGCTCGAGTCGAGGGATGGTGATCGAGTCCGACGGTTCGCCTGTCGCACGGCGGGCTGGCGCAATGTGGCGATCGACAGGCGAACCCTGTTATGTCGTTGTCAGTCCAGCGTAAGACGCCGTTTGCGGGACAATCCAGATTATGGGCAAATCAGCCGTTATCACTGCCTGTAGGCGACCGGCCACCGCGAGGTCGGCTTCGAGGTCATGGCTCGCTTCGCCCGGCCGGCTATGCGGGGGGTCGCCCGATGTCGGTCCCTTTCGAGTTGGACACGGGCAGGGCGGCACCAGGGCGAACCGGCGGCCGCCATCCCTCAGTCCGACCCTGTTCCCGCCGACTCCTTGTCTCCGGCCAGCGCCGCGATCGTCTCGATCCGCTCCACCGCGTCGGTGACGATCCGATCGATCAGTTCCTTGCACGTGGGCAGGTCGTCGATGATCCCCGTGACCTGTCCCGCCGCGAGCACGCCCGCCTGGGTGTTGCCCTCGACCAATCCGGCGCGCAGGAGCATCGGCGTGTTCGCGGCCATGACGACCTGAGACCAGCTGAGGTCCTTGGTCTTTCGCATGGCCAAGCCGTCGCGGACCATCGTGGACCACTTCATGCCGGTCATGCTCTTGAACCGGGCCGCGTTGCCCACCGCGGCGGTGAGGCCGCGCCAACGGCCCGAATGCTCCAGCCGCTGAACCAGTTCGGTGTTCAGCACGCGGTGCGGCATGCCGTCGACCTTGAGCGACACCACCGTGTCCTGGAGCTGTCGCCGCAGGTACTCCTGCTTGACCGCATCGGGGACGGTGCTCTCCTGGGTGAGCAGGAACCGCGTGCCCATCGCGACACCCGCCGCGCCGTAGGCCAGGGCGGCGGCCAGACCGCGCCCGTCGAAGAATCCGCCCGCGGCGACCACGGGAATGTCCACCGCGTCCAGCACCGAGGGCAGCAGCAGGGTGGTGGCCACCGGGCCGGTGTGTCCGCCGCCCTCGCCGCCCTGCACGATCACGGCGTCCGCGCCCCACGACGCGACTTTGACCGCGTGCTTCGCCGCGCCGATCGACGGAATGACCACCACCCCGGCGTCTTTCAGCTTCGCGATCAGGTCCTGCTTCGGCGCGAGCGCGAACGACGCGACCGCCACCTTCTCCCGGATCAGCAGATCGATCCGCTCTGACGCGTCCGCGGCGTCGGCGCGGATGTTCACGCCGAACGGTTTCGCGGTGTGCGCTTTGGTCTTCGCGATGGCCGCCTCGAGCTCGGCGAAGGTCATGGTGGCGGAGGCGAGGATGCCGAGTCCGCCCGCTTCGGCGGTGGCCGACACCAGGCTCGGGCCCGCGACCCAGCCCATGCCGGTCTGCACGATCGGGTGTTCGATGCCGACCAGATCGGTCAGCGGGGTACGCAAGCGCGGGCTCATGACGGGACCTCGGTTTCGCGAATCTTCTTGGGGTCGAGCACCTCACGGATCAACCGCAGCTCCTCGGCCGTCGGCTGCCGCGTCTCGCCCGCTTCGGCGAGCCCGGCGATCTCGAACGAGGTGTTCTCCGCGACCTCGTCGGCGGTGACGCCGGGGTGCAGGCTGCGTGCGCGCATGGTGTGGCCTGGGCCTTCGAAGTCGAAGACGCCCAGATTGGTCACCACGCGGTGCAGGTGGTGGAAGCGGTATGCCGGGTCGGCCGCGTCGACCTTGTCGTATCCCAACCCGGAGACGATGTCGACCTTCTCGGTGAACACGCGCTTGGTGTGCCGCGGGACCCAGTAGCTGGTGGCGTGATTGATCGTGTTTCCCGGCGCGCCACGCACACCGAACATCTGCCGGGTCGGCTGCTGCAATGAGCCGAACGCCGAAAGGTTCTGGTTGCCGAACCGGTCGATCTGATTGGCGCCCATCACCACGTGCCTGCGCCCGGACGCCACCACGTCGAAGACTCTCCGGAACGGGATCCAGCCTTCGATCGGCGCTTTGCCGCCCAGCGGGGGAGTCTCGGCGAACAGCAGCGCCTCGCCGTCGGACAGCAGCAGATCCGGTTCGGTGGTGAGCTTGGCCAGCCGCGCGCCGATGATGGACATGGGCGACATGGGGCTGGCCATGATCTCGCCCGCGCCGCTGAAGATCTCCGCGCAGGCGATGGCGCAGATCTCGGCGCGGGTGACGGTTTCGGTGCTGGTCATCACGCCTCCTGGGCGAATCGGCGGACGGCGGCCTGGTACTGCTCCTCGGAGCCGGCCAGATAGGTGTCGACGAACCGCTGCCACGACTCCGGCGTCTTCGCGGACTCGACGTAGTGCTTTTGGAACTTCTCGTCCCGGCCGTAGTCGTCGGCCGCCAGGGTGAAGTGCGCGCCGCCGGGGGCCTCGACCACGCCGTCCACCATCATGCGGTTGAGCAGCAGCGATTGCAGCGGAACGGTTTTCACCAGTTCGTCGGTCTCCACGACGCGCTCGACCGAGACGTAGCGGCGCTGCGCCGCCAGGCAGAACAGATCGTCGAAGTAGGGGTCGACGCCGGTGTAGGCGGCGTTGCCGTGCGCGTCGCCGAGATTCAGGTGTACCAGCGCCGCGTCGAGATTCAGGGCGGGCATGGCGATCAGGGTCTCCGGCGCGCCGTCGACGGGGTAGGGCGATTCGACCGTCTTCAACTCGCCCTCCCAGAAGTTCGGGACGTCCGAGCCGAGCCCGGCGCGGATCGGCAGGAACGGCAGTCGCGCCGCCGCGGCCTCCAGCCCGCACTTGAGCATGCCTTCGTCCATCTCGCGGGCGACCAGCGCACCCGAGGTGCGGGCCTTGGCGAACCACGGGTCGTAGAACGGCGCCGAATCCAGCGACACGAAGCCGTAGTACGCCTTGCGCACCTTCCCCGCCGAACACAACAGCCCGAGATCTGGCCCGCCGTAACCGACCACGGTCAGGTCCGTGAGGTCCGAACGCAGAATGGCTCGCACCAGCGCCATCGGCTTGCGCCGTGACCCCCAGCCACCGATGCCGATGGTCATCCCGCTGCGCAGCTCGCCGACGACCTCGTCGAGCGACATCCGCTTGTCTCGCATGGGTAATTCCTCTCTCACTGCCCGCTCTTGCGCGCCGCGAGGTCGTCGTCGAACCGGGCGCGGATCTCGTCGGCGACGCCGGCGAGGTTGAGTTCGAAGGTGAATCCCTGCTCGTACCGGTAGCTGCGGTGCACGTCCTGCACGTCGATGCCGTTCAGCGCTCGCTTGGCCGCCCGGATCACCCGGCCGTCCTTGGCCGCGATGTTCTTGGCCAGCTCCAAGGCGGCGGCGTCGAGTTCGGCGCGCGGCACCACCTGGTACACCGAGCCGTAGTGGTGCAGCTGCTGGGCGGTGATGGTGCTCGCGGTGTAGAACAGCGCGCGCATCAAGTGCTGCGGTACCAGCCGGGCGAGGTGGGTGGCCGCGCCGAGCGCGCCGCGATCGACCTCGGGCAGCCCGAAGGTCGCGTCGTCGGAGGCGATCACGACATCCGCGTTGCCCACCAGGCCGATGCCGCCACCGAGGCAGAAGCCCTGGACCACCGCGATCACCGGCACCTGGCACTCGTACACCGCCGCGAACGCCTCGAAGCAGCCGTGATTGGCGTCGATGAGCGCCTGATGGCCTGGCTTGCTCTGGATCTCCTTGATGTCCACACCCGCGTTGAAACCGCGGTTCTCCGCGCGCAGCACCACCACCTTGGTGTCCGGGTCGCGGCCCGCCGCGCGCACTTCGTCGGCGATGGCGAACCAACCGTCCGTGGGGATGGCGTTGACCGGCGGATAGTCGACCGTGACCACGCTGATTCCGGTCGATTCGGAGTGGCGGTTGATCCCCATGGCAAGTCCCATCGTGTGTGAACGCATTGGCAAAGCAAGCAGTTGCTTGGTAGGTTAGCACGGTGCCACTCGAAATCGATCTGTCCGGCCGCGTCGTTCTGGTGACGGGCGGTGTGCGCGGTGTGGGCGCGGGCGTGAGCAAGGCGTTCCTTGCCGCCGGCGCCACCGTCGTGGCCTGTGCACGGCGACCGGCTGACGCGCCCGTCGAAGTCGACGGCCGCTCGATCGACTACGTGCCGTGCGATGTGCGGGACGAGAACGCGGTGCGCGCCCTGATCGACACGATCACCGAGCGCCACGGCCGCCTCGACCATCTGGTGAACAACGCGGGCGGCGCTCCGTTCGCACTCGCCGCCGAGGCGAGCAAGAAGTTCCACACCAAGATCGTCGAGCTGAACCTGCTCGCTCCGCTGCTGCTGGCGCAGGCCGCCAACGCGGTGATGCAGCGGCAGGACGAGGGCGGCTCGATCGTGAACATCTCCAGCGTCAGCGGGCACCGTCCCTCGCCGGGCACCGCCGCCTACGGCGCGGCGAAAGCGGGCGTGGACAGTCTCACCGGCTCGCTCGCCGTCGAGTGGGCGCCGAGGGTTCGGGTGAACTCGCTGGTGGTGGGGCCGGTCGACACCGAGCTGAGCCGACTGCACTACGGCGATCAGGACGGCGTCGACGCGGTGGGCCGGACCATTCCTCTGGGTCGCATGGCCCGACCCGACGACGTCGGCCGCTGCGCCGTCTTCCTGGCCTCGCCGCTGGCCGCATACGTCAGCGGCGCGACCCTGCTGGTGCACGGCGGCGGCGAACGGCCCGCCTTCCTCGCCGCTTCCAATGCCGACCAGCAGTCCTGAACAAGACCGCACACGAAGAAGGACACATATGGACACCGAGCAGATCTGCGCCGGGCGCGTCGTCATCGTCACCGGCGCGGGCCGGGGCATCGGCCGCGCGCACGCCCTCGCTTTCGCCGCGGCGGGCGCCAGCGTGGTGGTCAACGACATCGGTTCGACCCTCGACGGCGCGTCCACCGCGGAAACGCCCGCCGCGCAGGTGGTCGCCGAGATCGAGGCGCTGGGCGGCCGGGCGGTGGCCAACGGTGACGACGTCGCCGACTGGGAAGGCGCCCGCAGGCTCGTCCGCCAGGCCGTCGACGCCTTCGGCAAGCTGGACGTGCTGGTCAACAACGCCGGGTTCGTGCGCGACCGGATGTTGGTCAATCTCAGCGAGGACGAGTGGGACGCGGTGGTCCGCGTGCACCTGAAAGGCCACTTCGCGACCATGCGGCACGCGATCGAATACTGGCGTGCGGAGGCCAAGGCGGGTCGTCCGGTCGACGGACGGATCATCAACACCAGCTCCGGCGCCGGTCTGCAGGGCAGCGTCGGACAGAGCAATTACGGTGCGGCCAAGGCCGGTATCGCGGGCCTGACGCTGACCGCCGCCGCCGAATTCGCCCGCTACGGCGTGACGGTGAACGCGATCGCCCCGTCCGCGCGCACCAGGATGACCGAGACGGTGTTCGCGGACATGATGGCGGCGCCGGAAAGCGGCTTCGACGCGATGGCGCCGGAGAACGTGTCTCCGCTGGTCGTATGGCTGGGCAGTGTGCAGTCGGCGGCGGTGACGGGGCGGGTCTTCGAGGTGGAAGGCGGCAAGGTGGCGCTGGCCGACGGCTGGCGGCACGGTGAGCCCGCCGACCGCGGCGCCCGCTGGGATCCGGCCGAGCTCGGACCGGTCGTGGCCGACCTGATCGCCAAAGCGACTCCGCCGGAGCCGGTATACGGCGCCTGAGCGGCCTCGGCCCGTCGACGGGCGCGTTCGCGGACCGGGGTCTAGTATGGGCACCCGTCCGTTCGGAAAGTCCCGTGTGAGAGTGGCGACCGGGCACAGAACTGCGCTTCGACTGATGAGGGGAAGGCTCGGCGCATGAGAGTAGGTCGCGCGTTCCGTGTGCAGGCAGCGTCCGGCGCCGTCGCGGGCCCCGCTCTGCGCGGCGGCAGGGTTTCCGCCCACGTGCCACTTTCCCGCCCATCGTGCGCGGTGGATCCCGAGCCGCCGCCCTACGACAGCGGCGATCCCTGGCTTCCGCTGGCCGTGCCGGGGCAGCGGTCGGAGGTCGATGCGGCCCCTGCCCGGTCGACCGCCGGAACGGATTCGGCCGCAGCGGGTTCGGCGGCCGCCGGGTCGTCCGGTCTGGGCGTGTGCTCGGCAGCGGGTCGTCCGGTCTGGGCGTGTGCTCGGCAGCGGGTCGGCCGTGCAATCGCGCTCTACCCGGCGGCATCGTGGTGCTCGCGGTACCGGCCGTGGATCGGATCCGGTGCGCGGCCCGGGTCGCGACCGGCAGTCCGGCCTTGGCTCGGCCCGCTTGGAAGGTCGCGAGCCTGCTCATCGCAGATCGGCGACATGCCGCCGGGCGGCGAATCAGGGCCTCGTGCTGGCGGAACGCGCACCGACCGCCTCGATGGTGGTCCGGACCGACCGGGTGAGCGCGGTGGATTGCTCCGTCCGAAGGCTTTAGTCCGGGCGGAGCGTGCAGGCACGTCTCGCGCGCCTATCGGACCACCGCGCCCGGCTGCGCTCGAAATTGATCGACCTCGCGCAAATACGATCAATCCGGCGCAATAGCCGAACGCGGACTATTCGGACAGACCGGTTGGGCCGGGAATCCTCTTCGACATGAACGACTGTCGGCGAACCACGCCGAAAGTGCATATGTAAGCACATCATAGGGAGGGCGGCACTAACCGGCCTGCGGTCGCGGCCCCAATTTCTCTGGGCACGACCGCACGCCGGTTGCGTGTTCGCCCGCTTACGCGTGCGCAAAACACAGCACAGTGCGACCCGATGGGTCGCACTGTGCTGCCGTGCAGAAGAACCTATTCGGTTCCATCCGGAGGAATTTCGGGCAATCCCTCGCTTGCCCGCAACTTCTCCGCCATGGATGTGAGGAGGTTCTGTGATTCTTCGGACAAGTCGAACGCTCTACTCGACAGCCGTCGCAGTCCATAGCCCTGCAGCTGGGACAGCAGCTCCAGATCGTGATCGATCTTGGCGGCATAGATGTCGTTGAAGAAGTAGTCCGGCTTGACTTTGAAGAACTTCGCCAGGGCGGCCACCGTCTCATCGGACGGGTTCGTCCGTTGTCCCGACCGCAACTGCGACAGGTACGGTTTCGAGATCGGATGTCCGGAGGCCGTCAGCGCCGCCGCGACCTCCGCGTTGGTGTGCGGCTTACGCCCCGGGGGATGCACGGTTTCGAACAGCTTGTTCAGCCGCGCCGCGAAATCAGCCATTGTGAGCCGCCCAATTCCCTTCGCTGTACTAACAGTCGTTATCTCGGATACGTATCATTGATATTAGCGGCTCAGTAACTGAAAACCTACGCCTGATTCCGGATTTCCTTGAAGCTTCTAGGTCGGAAGGCGGCGAAGGCACTGGGACGGTCGCGTTTGCGGGTCACGCCAAGGCCTCTCGAGAAGCCGCGGTACGAACCGGTTCTGGCCCGTCGCTGCGGTCTCTACGCAAGGGGTCTTGATAGCCGCAAGATAGCTGACATCTCATGGACTCGGCGGTACATGGGTTTGTGTGGCGTACGACACGTTTGCGCGCCTAGGGGATGAACGTTCAACAAACGCGCATGAAATGGTTGAACTCACAAACGTTCGATGATCGTTCCTGTCGCGAGTGCGCCACCGGCGCACATGAGAACCATTGCGGTGCTGCGGTCGGAGCGCTCCAGTTCGTGCAAAGCCGTTGTGATCAGGCGGGATCCGGTGGAGCCGACCGGATGCCCGAGAGCGATGGCGCCGCCGTTGACATTAACCCGATCCATGTCCGGCTGGTGTACAGAAGCCCAGGAAAGTGCGACCGACGCGAACGCTTCGTTGATCTCGAAAAGGTCGATGTCGCCGATATTCATGCCGGACCGCTCCAGCAGCCTGGTGCACGCCTGCACGGGGCCGTCGAGGTGGAACTCCGGCTCCGCGCCGACCACCGCTTGCGTGACGATCCGCGCCCGCGGACGCAAACCCGCTCGCTGCGCGGCCTTCTCGTCCATCAGCAGCACCGCGGCGGCGCCGTCGGAGATCTGTGAGGAGGATCCGGCGGTGTGCACGCCGCCCTCCAGGACCGGCTTCAGCTTCGCCAGGCCTTCGACGGTGGTCTCGCGCAGGCCCTGATCCCGTGACACATCGAGCTTTTCGCCGGTGAGGTTGCCCTCTTTGTCGGCTGCGGGGGCGGTGACCGTGAGCACCTCGCGATCGAACCGGCCCTCTGCCCACGCCTGCGCGGCCAGGCGCTGCGAGCGTGCGCCGAACGCGTCCACGTCCGCGCGGGTGATGCCGCGCCGCTTGGCGATTCGCTCGGCCGCCTCGAACTGGTTGGGCAGGTCGATGTTCCACGACGCGGGCCTGCGCGGCCCCGCGTTCTCGCCGACATTGGCGCCCAGCGGAACCCGGCTCATCGCCTCCACGCCACAGGCCATGCCGATGTCGATGGCGCCGGCCGCGATCAGGCCCGCGATCAGATGATTGGCCTGCTGAGCGGAGCCGCACTGGGTGTCGATCGTGGTGGCGCCGACCTGCCACGGCAGGCCCGCGTGCAGCCACGCGACCCGGGTGACGTTGTTGGACTGCTCGCCCGCCTGGGTGACGCAGCCGCCGATGACCTGTTCGACCTGCGCGGGGTCCAGGTGTGCGCGCTCGAGCAGCCCGCGCTGGGCCGCGCCGAGCAGTTCGGCCGCGTGCAGGCCCGACAGCCAGCCGCCGCGCTTGCCGATCGGGGTCCGTGCGGCCTCGACGATCACGGGTGTGCCCATGTCCAACCTCTCTTTATGGGACAGAAAACTGAAACGCGTTCATAGCACTTGTCAGGGGCGGATCTGTCCGGTTTCTTTCCTCGTTCTCCCGCCTGTGCTTCAATGATTATAGAACGTGTTTCAGTTTGTCGAAGGAGACATCTGGTGGTAGACACTCGGAATGCCCGGCCGAATCTTCCGGACGGGTTCGACGTCACGGACCCGGACATCTACGCCGAGCGTGTTCCGGTCGAGGAGTTCGCCGAACTGCGCCGGACGGCGCCGATCTGGTGGAACCCGCAGTCCCCGGACGTCAGCGGCTTTCACGACGACGGCTTCTGGGTGGTGAGCAAGCACGCCGACGTCAAAGAGGTCTCGCGGCGCAGCGACGTGTTCTCCAGTTACGAGAACACCGCCATCCCGCGGTTCAACGACGACATCGCCCGGGAGCAGATCGAGCTGCAGCGGATCGTCCTGCTGAACATGGACGCGCCGGAGCACACCAAGCTGCGCAAGATCATCTCGCGCGGCTTCACCCCGCGCGCGATCAACGGCCTGCGCGCGGAGCTGTCGGCCCGTGCGGAGTCCATCGTGAAGGCGGCGGCCGAGTCGGGTTCCGGCGACTTCGTCACCCAGATCGCGTGCGAACTGCCGCTACAGGCCATCGCCGAGCTGATCGGCGTCCCGCAGGAAGACCGGATGAAGGTCTTCTCCTGGTCCAACGACATGACCGGCTACGACGACCCGGAGAGCACCGCCGACCCGGTCGCGGCTTCCGCCGAGATTCTGGGCTACGCCTACCAGATGGCGGCCGCGCGCAAGCAGTGCCCGGCCGACGACATCGTCACGACGCTGATCGAAGCCGATGTCGACGGTGACAAGCTCACCGAAGAGGAGTTCGGCTTCTTCGTGATCATGCTCGCCGTCGCGGGCAACGAGACCACGCGCAACGCCATCTCGCACGGCATGATCGCGTTCCTGGAGAACCCGGACCAGTGGGAGCTGTTCAAGAAGGAACGTCCCGCCACGGCCGCCGACGAGATCATCCGGTGGGCCACTCCGGTCACCTCGTTCCAGCGGACCGCGTTGGAGGACACGGAGCTCGGCGGCGTGCAGATCAAGAAGGGCCAGCGGGTGGTCATGCTGTACCGCGCGGCCAACTTCGACGAAGAGGTCTTCGACCAGCCGGAGAAGTTCGACATCATGCGCGCGGACAACCCGCACCTGGCCTTCGGCGGCACCGGGGCGCACTTCTGCATCGGGGCGAACCTGGCCCGGCTGGAGATCGACCTGATCTTCAACGCCATCGCCGACCACCTGCCCGACATCACCAAGGTCGCCGACGCCAAGCGGCTGCGTTCGGGCTGGCTCAACGGGATCAAGGAGTTCCCGGTCGACTACAAGACCTGCCCGGTCGCGCACTGAGACATGGAAAAGGCCCTCGCACTTCGGTGCGAGGGCCTTATTCGTCCGGTACCGAGTCAGTCGACCGGACGCGCGGTCTTCATGGCGCGATCGACCTCCCAGAACGCCCGCAGCGCGGCGATCTTGCCGTCCTCGTTCACCCGGTAGGTGAACACGCCGTCGGCGTCGATCCGGTGCCCGCCGAGGGTGCTGCGGATCGTGCCGGTGAAGGCGACCTCGTTGCCGCAGGCGAACGAGTCGCCGAACAGGAACTCGATCAGATCGGTCTTCGCGATCGCCTTGTCCCAGAACGCGGCGATGGCCTCCGTACCGCGGTGGCCCTTGCCCTCCGGGTCGAAGCCCGACGGGCCGATGGGGTCCTCCACGATGCCGTCCTCGGCGAACAGCGCGACCCAAGCCCGCTTGTCCCGTGCTCGCACGGCGGCCTGTGACGCAAGGCCCGCAGCCCGGGCCGGATGTTCGGCGGTGGTCATACGGCCTCCTTCGACCGGGTGATGGGTCTCACCGCGCGGCGAGCACGGGTTCGGCTATGTACTGTCGCGCGAACTTGCGCAGCGAGTCCTGTTTGGCGGCGAGCTCACCGTCGAATCCGATGCCGTCGGCCAGCCAGGGCACCACGATCGCGTCGGTGACGCCCGCGTCCGCGAGGTCCTGATAGCCCGACCGTCCGAAGCGATCGATGCACACCGCCTGGATCTCGAACGGCTCATCGGCCCGGTCGTACTCGGCGCGCAGCGTGCCGAGCTTGCCGATGGTGCTCCGGAGTTCGTCATAGGTCATCATGGCCGAGGTCCAGCCGTCGCCGACCCGTGCGGCGCGGCGCAATGCCGCGTCGGTGTGCCCGCCGATATAGAACGGCACCGGCTCGCTCGGGGCCGGGCTGATCTGCAGCGGATCGAAATCGAAGAACTCGCCGTGGTACTCGACCATGCCACCGGCGAGCACCAGCTTGATCACCTCGATCATCTCGTCCACCCGCGCGCCGCGGCGTGCGAAGGGCACGCCGCACCACTCGAACTCCTCCGGCGCCCAGCCGATTCCGACGCCGAAACCGAAGCGGTTGCCCGATAGGTTGGCCACCGAGCCGACCTGCCGGGCCAGCAGCAGCGGATTGCGCGAACCCAACTTCAGCACGTTCGTGTAGAAGCGGATGCGGCTGGTGACGGCCGCCATGGCGGTCGCGCCGATGAGCGGGTCGACCCACGGGGTCTCCGGCCCCCAGAACCGGCTGCCGTCGGGGGTGTAGGGGTACTTCGCCGCCGCCGACTTCATGTAGAACAACGAATCCGGCAGGGCGATGGACGAGAAACCGCATTCCTCGGCGGTTTTCGCGAGCTCCGGCAGCTGGTCCAGCGGACTCAGCGCGATGCCGACGGTGAACTTCAGCGCAGTCACCGCCGCTCCGATCCGACCACCCACATCGAGAAGTACTGCGAACCGCCGCCGTACGCGTGTCCCAGCGCCTTGCGCGCGCCCTCGACCTGGTAGTCCCCGGCCCGCTGCATGACCTGCTTGGCCGCCTCGGCGAACCGGATGAGCCCGGAGGCGCCGATCGGGTTGGACGACAGCACGCCGCCGGACGGATTGACCGGAAGAGTGCCGCCGATCTCGGTCTCGCCCTTGTCGGTGAGTTTCCACCCGTCGCCCTGCGGCACGAAGCCCAGGTTCTCCAGCCACATCGGTTCGAACCAGGAGAACGGGACGTAGATCTCGGCTACGTCGATCTCCTCGAGCGGGTTGGTGATCCCGGCCGCCTGCCACAGCGCCGCCGCCGCGTCGCGGCCCGCCTGCGGGTTGACCTGGTCGCGCCCGGAGAATGTGGTCGGTTCGGTACGCATCGCGGTGCCGTGCACCCAGGCGACCTTGCGGCCGGTGGCCTCGACCGCCTCGGCGGCGTCCGCGTCGCCCAGCACGATCGCGCACGCGCCGTCGGAAGAGGGGCAGGTCTCGTCGAAGCGGATCGGGTCCCACAGCATCTGCGAAGCGAGCACCGATTCCAGCGTGATGTCGGGCTGCTTCAGGTGGGCCAGCGGGTTCTTGGCGCCGTTGCGGCGATCCTTCACCGCCACCATGGCGCCGATGTGCCCCGGGGCGTTGGAGCGCCGGATGTAGGAACGTACGTGCGGCGCGAAATATCCGCCCGCGCCCGCGCCGACCGGCATGGTGAACGGCACCGGAATCGACAACGCCCACATGGCGTTCGACTCCGACTGCTTCTCCCACGCCACCGCGAGCACGCGCTTGTGCACACCCGCCTGCACCAGATTGGTCGCGACGATGCCGGTGGAGCCGCCGACGGAACCGGCGGTGTGCACCCGCAGCAGCGGCTTGCCGGTGGCGCCGAGCGCGTCCGCCATGAACAGCTCGGGCATCATGACGCCCTCGAACCCGTCGGGCGCCTTGCCGACCACGACCGCGTCGATGTCGGCGATGGTGAGACCGGCGTCGGCGAGGGCGCGATCGATGGCCTCGCGGCACATCCCCGACATGGAGACGTCGGTCCGTTTCGTCACGTGATGGGTCTGTCCGGTGCCGAGCACCGCAGCTGGCAAGCTCATCGGTTCTCCGATCCCAAGACGGTCACAAGGTTCTGCTGGAGCGCGGGGCCGCTGGTGGCGTGGGCCAGGGCGCGATTCGCCGAGCCCGCGATGATCGCCTCGGCCGCGAAGCCGATGCGCTCCAGGCCCGCGGCGAACATCGGGTTGGCCGCGAGCGCGCCGCCGGACGGATTCACCTTCGTGCCGTTCTTCAGCCCGATCGCCTCGGCGAGGATCAGCTGCTGATGACTGAACGGCGCGTGCAGCTCGGCGATGTCGAAGCCGCTGACGTCGCCGCCGGTGACCGCGTGGGCGGCGGCGGCCGTCGAAGGCGAGACGGTGAGGTCACGCGCACCGAGCACGGGAGTATCGATCCGATGCGCCATGCCGGTGATCCACGCGGGGCGTTCGCACAGTTCGCGGGCGCGGTCGCCCACGGCGAGCACGATGGCGGCCGCGCCGTCGGTGATCGGCGCGATGTCGTGCGCGCGCAGCGGATCCGCGACGTAGGGCTGGTCGAGCAGGCTGTCGGCGTCACCGTCGCCTGCCACGACGGCCGCCATGTCCCGCTCGGTCCAGCGGCCCGCGTCCAGACCGGCGCGCGCCTGCAGGCCGGCGATGGACCAGGCGTCCGGCCACAGCGGCGCGACCAGGTAGGGGTCCAGCTGCATGGTGAGCACCTGGCGCTGCGTGCCCGCGGAGGACTTGCCGAAGCCGTACACCAGTGCCGTCGTCGCCTGCCCGGAGCGCAGTTTCACCCACGCCTCGTACAGCGCCCATGCGGCGTCCATCTCCACGTGCGATTCGTTGATCGGCGGCACCGCGCCGATGGCGTCGATCGCCGAGATGAACGAGAAGGCCCGTCCGGCAAGGTAATCGGACGAGCCGGAGCACCAGAAGTCGATATCGGACTTGGTGATGCCGAGTCGGTCGTAGAGCTGCTGGAAGCAGGGCACCAGCATCTCGACACCGTTGGTGGTGCCGAAGGTCTCCGGCACGTGCGGCGCGTGGGCGAAGCCCACGACCGCGATGTCGGTGGCGTTGTCAGTCAACGTGCGCCTCTCTCAGAGGTGGTGCTTATAGGTCTCGTAATCGGCGTCCGGCTCGCCGGAGGGACGGAAGTGGTCCACGTTCTCCAGCCCGTAGCCCCACTCCTCGCGCGGCTTCCACACCGCCTGCACCCGCATGCCCATCCGCACCTCGCTCGCGTCGCAGCCGAGCACCAGGTGCAGCACCGGGATGTCCGCGCCGTCCAGCAGCACGTAGGCCGCGACGTAGGGCGGCTTGATCCGCTGGCCCATGAACGGCACATTGACGATGCAGAAGGTGGTCACGGTGCCGTGATCGGACAGTTCGATGAACTCGTCGGTCGGCCTGCCGTCGGTCGGATTCGCGCCGCGCGGCGGGAAGTACACCTTGCCCGCGGCGTCGGTGCGCGCGCCGATCAGCTTGCCTTCGGCGAGTCCGCGCAGGTACACGGTCTCCTGCGGCGAGGCGGTGTGCTTGTAGGACAGGTCGACCGGCGTCGTGATCATGGTGACCGGATCGGCCGAGGCGGACTCCACCGGCGCCGAAGCCTGCTCGCCGGGCTCGAAGCAGAGGATGTCGCGAATGCTGCCCTCGGTCTGCTCGGCCCAGCGGACGGTCACCCGTAAGCCTTTGCGGATGTCCTCGGGTGCGGCGACGTCGACGGCGTGCAGCAGCGTCGTGTCCGCGCCGTCCAGCCGGATCAGCGCCCAGGCGAACGGGCGGTCGAACGGCTGGCCCGGCAGCGGCTCGCGCACCCAGGTCCAGGATTCGACGGTGCCGGTCTCGGCGACGTCGACGAACTCGGTCAGCGGTTCGGCGGTGATCGGATCGTATTCCGGCGGCGGCACGATCACCCGGCCGTCCGACCCGCGCGTGCCGACGATCTTGTGGTCGCGCAATCGGGTCAGAAAGGTTCCGATGGTGGTGCCGACGGAGCGGGTGTAATCGAAACGCACCCGCAGGGGCGCGCTGAGTACCTCGGGCACGGCGCCCGTGTTCAATGCCGTGCCGCTACCACCAGCGATTGCCGTGGATGCAGTATTCCCCTGAGTCACGATATCGAGTAGAACAGGTTCTAACTCTGGTGGCAAGCAGTTGATCGGAAGGGGTCCGGCGTGAAGTTCGGATTGCAACTCGGGTACTGGATGGCCCAGCCGCCCGCGAACGCGGGGGAGCTGGTGGTGGCGGCCGAGGAAGCCGGGTTCGACGCCGTCTTCGCCGCCGAGTCATGGGGGTCGGATGCCTTCGGTCCGCTCACCTGGTGGGGTTCGGCCACACGGCGGGTGCGCCTGGGTACGTCGGTGGTGCAGATGTCGGCGCGCACGCCTGCGGCGACCGCCATGCACGCGCTCACCCTCGACCATCTCAGCGGTGGCCGCGCCATTCTCGGCTTGGGCGTCTCGGGTCCGCAGGTGGTGGAAGGCTGGTATGGCCAGCCGTTCGCCAAGCCGTTGCAGCGCACCCGTGAGTACGTCGGGATCGTGCGCCAGGTGCTGGCCAGGCAGGCGCCGGTCACCAGCGACGGCCCGCACTACCCGCTGCCCTACACCGGGCCGGGTTCGATCGGGCTCGGCAAGCCGCTGAAGCCGATCGTCCATCCGCTACGTGCGGATTTGCCGATCTGGCTTGGTGCGGAGGGGCCGAAGAACGTGGCGCTCACCGCCGAGATCGCCGATGGCTGGCTGGCCATCTACTACGCGCCCCGGCTGGCCGGTATGTACGACGAGTGGCTCGACGAGGGCTTCGCGCGGGCGGGTGCGCGGCGCAGTAGGGAGGACTTCGAGATCGCCGCGAGTTGTCAGGTGGTGATCACCGACGACCCGGCGGGCGAGCTGGAGCGGATGCGCTGGATCATGGCGCTCTACATCGGCGGCATGGGCGCGCCGGAGTTGAACTTCCACGCCCAGGTGTACCGGCGCATGGGGTACGACCGTGAGGTCGACGAGATCGGCAAGTTGTTCCAGTCGGGCAAGAAGGCGGAGGCCGCGGCGGCGGTGCCGGACGAGCTGATTCTGGACACCGCGATCATCGGAGACGAGGAGCATGTCCGCAAACAGCTGCGGGTCTGGGAGGCCGCGGGCGTCACGATGATGCTGGTGTCGGTTCCCGATGTCGCGCAATTGCATCGGCTCGCACCCCTTGTCGAACAGTAGAACACGTTCTAGATTCAATGGGGTGACTGCCTCACCCGCCCCGTCGGCTCCGCACAATCCCCCCGTACCGGAGCCAGTGAAAATCCTCGGTCTGTGGAACATCGCCGAAGCCGAACCCGACCGGATCGCGATGGTCGATCCCTGGGGCCGGGAGGTGACGTATCGCGAATTGGCCACGCTCGCCAATCGTTACGCCACCGGCCTGCGCGGGCTCGGCCTGAAAACCGGTGACGTGCTGGTGAGCATGGTGCACAACTGCGTGGAGGCGATCGCGGCGTACTTCGCGGCCTACCAGTCGGGGTTGTACATCGTCGCGGTGAACTGGCATCTCACCGGTCCGGAAGTCGCCTACATCCTGGCCGACAGCGAGGCGAAGGCGTTCATCGCCAGCGATCGTTTCGCCGCCGCGGCCAAGGCCGCCGCCGACGAGGCGGGGTTGCCCGCGACGGCGCGCTTCGCGGTGGGCGAGATCGAGGGCTTCAAGTCGGTGGCCTGGCTCGGCGCCGCCGACACCGGCCGTCCGTCCGACCGCAGCACCGGCGCGCCGATGCTCTACACCTCGGGAACCACGGGACGGCCCAAGGGCGTCCGGCGGCCGCTCACCGGCGCGGACCCCGATGTGGTCCCGCCGCACACCACCGCGTTCTTCGGCCTGTTCGAACTCACGCCCTACGACGACCACGTGCACATCTGCGGCTCGCCGCTGTACCACACGGCGGTGCTGAACTTCGCCACCATCTCGATCAACCTGGGCCACAAGCTGGTTCTGATGGATCGCTGGGACGCCGAGGAGATGCTGCGGCTGATCGACAAGCACCGGGTGACGCACAGCCACATGGTGCCCACTCAGTTCCACCGGCTGCTGGCCTTGCCGGAGGAGGTGCGCGCCAAGTACGACGTGTCCTCCCTGCGCAGCATGGTGCACGGCGCCGCGCCCTGCCCGCAGGAGACCAAGCGGCAGATGCTCGAATGGTGGGGCCCGACGGTCACCGAGTACTACGCGGCCACCGAAGGTGGCGGCACGGTGATCAACGGCGCCGACTGGCTGCGCAAGCCGGGCTCGGTCGGCAAGGCGTGGCCGTGGTCGGTGATCAAAGTGCTGAGCGAAGAGGACGGCTCCGAGGTGCCGGTCGGCGAACCCGGCCTGGTCTACATGCGCATGGGCGCGTCGAGTTTCGAGTACCACCACGACAAGGCCAAGACCGAGGACTCGCGCGTCGGCGACCTGTTCACCGTCGGCGACATCGGCCACCTCGACGAGGACGGTTACCTCTACCTGCACGACCGGCGCTCGGACCTGATCCTGTCCGGCGGTGTGAACATCTACCCGGCGGAGGTCGAGAACGTCCTGATCACCCACCCGAAGGTCGCCGACGTCGCGGTTTTCGGCGTCCCGCATCCGGATTGGGGCCAGGAAGTGAAGGCGGTCGTGCAGCCCGTCGACGGAGCCGAGGGCGACGAGGCGCTCACCGAGGAGCTTCTCGCTTTCGCCGCCACGCAATTGGCGAAGTACAAGATGCCCAAGTCGATCGACTATCTGCCCGAGCTGCCGCGCGATCCGAACGGCAAGCTCTACAAGCGCAAGCTGCGGGAGCGGTATATCCCCGCGTCCTGAGACCCGCCGCCGGACGGACGGCTGTCGGGCAGCGCCCGGCCCACGTCCGGCAGACGCTAGGCGCGCCGCGCAGCCGGGCCGCTGGGGCTGTGACCCGGCCGCGCGACGACGCCGAAAGCGAATGCGCCCTTCACGATTCCCGTGAAGGGCGCATTCGCGTCCCCGCGAGATCGGACTCTGGGGGCTTACGTCGTCTCGATTCCGCTCCGGCTCACTCGTCCGGTGTGTACTCGGCGTACCGCCCCGACGTGGGGAAGGTGGCTAGGGCCAACTCCCGTGCAGCTTGGATCAATGCGGCTATGGCCCGGTGCTCGGGACCGAGGTAGCGGCCCGCTTCCTCTGTGATCTGTTGGAGCTGGTCTCGTAGCCGCACCGATGTTTCCTTGTCGAGTGCGCCGGGGGGTTCCGTGGTAGACATACCGCTCCTCTGGTCAGAACCAGTCAGGGCACTTGGAGGTCGGGACCTCTACCGTGCCGGATGCGTTGTTGTAGGTGAACTGGTGCCCCTGAATCTTGCCGCGTATACCGACGCTGACACGCCACTTCCCGGCGTAGCACGCGGCCGACACCGCGTAGGAGTGTCCACCGCCCCGGAACGGTGGGGGGATAGTCGAATCGGTTCGGGTAGAGACAACCTCCCACCGACCGCCCTCCTCGTGCTGCAACGCCAAGACGACTATGTGTTCGTCCGGCGGGACATCACACGCGGCAATACCGTCGCCCGTGATCTGGGGCGGTAGCACTGTCGGCACCGAGTGCGTGAACTCGAAATCGCAACTGCGGGCGGCGTGGGCCGTGCCGGTAGCCGCTGGACTCATGCCGATCAGCACAGCCGCAGCGATCAGCCCAGTAATGGTTTTCAACGGTTATTCCCCGATTTCGATGTCAGACCGGACCTAACTCGCTCCAGAAGATCGGGCGTTGGAGGTTCCCACTCGTCAAAGCTGGAGAGAAGAAACAGACCCGATCTCGTACCGGGATCACGTTCCGGAAGACCCTCGCCGGTCATCTAGATACCGCCTTGCTGACGCGTATCTTCGCGTTCGATCCGGTCCCGCCCCTGTTTCGGTATCCGCTGAGGCCAGAACACCACCGCGAAGAACGCGACCAGCGGGACAGCGAAGGCTATGAACAACCCCATCACGCGGGCTCCGTCTCGTCGTCCGCCGAACCGAGTCGTTCCGCTTCACCAGGGCCGAACGCCCGAGCATCGTTACACGACTGCCGGCTGTGGTGGAACTCGACATACACGCCCGGCTCTGCCTCGCCGGTGTCACCCCACCGTTCGAACACGCCACCAGGGAACGGGTAAAGCTCTGTGCGCCTGCGTTGTTGGACTCCGTCTGCGGTCATCTCAACCCCCTGTAGTAGGCAAGTGGTAGGCACCCCGTGACCGGTTCGCGGCACATGTCACGGGGGCCGACTCCGACGGTACGAATCGTCTACCGCGCCGGTCCACGATCGTGCTCAATCGTGCACGAGTCAAAGATTTCCAGTGCCTACCTGGTATCACTGAGCCACAATCGGTTCTGTACGTGCAATCTCGTGCACGACACAATCCGGAGGTACACAGATGCCGTTACGTTTCCTTGGCAAAGGCGGAAGCACCAACAACGGGTGCCCTACTTTGCTGGCGAATGATCCCGGCGGGTACGTCGTCCAAGCATGGAAAACGGACCGGGCCGATACAGTCGAGTTGCCACACCTGCTACTCGGGTTCTTGGAACCGGATACGTTCATCGGTGCGACGTTGACCGACACCGGCCGGGGAACATTCCGGCTCACCGGTCGGCCGGTCACTGAACCGGAACTACTCGCCCAGCTCGACATCGCGGACGACGAAACCGCTATAGAGGTTCCGAAGCTAGAAAGGACATTCTACGGTGCTGCTAGTGCCCGATGAAGGGTTCCCGGACCTACTCCGGACCTGCAAGCGGGAAGCGTTTCATCTCGAAGTGCTCGACACTTACGCCGAACCGAACGAGCATGAACCGTTCCGGCGATTCCTGGCAGACGAGCCGGATGACTACGCATGGTTCCAGCCGTGGACCGAGCTGATACAGGAGACGACCAGCCGGGGTGTAGCGGTCACACGGGTACGAATCGTCACCGAACCGCACACCGACTACACCCGGTTCGCGCTTGCCGTGGCAGCGCTCAATGTACGGGCAGGCGAAGACATTCGATATCTACCCCGGCATCATGCCGGGGAAGTCCCTTCGGATGACTACTGGCTACTTGATGACGAAACAGTGGTCTTCTCAGCGTTCGGGGAGTCCGGAGGTTGGTCCGGTGCGGCAACTACCGACCCGCACATTGCCGCGTACTGTCGCGGGCTCCGAGCCCGGTTCTGGCCTCTTGCCACTTCGTTTCCGGAGTACGTCACCCAGTGACCGGTTCAGTTGACCAGCAGCGCGAGTATCTCGGGGCGCAACTCCGAGGTATTCGCGTTGCCGCCGGGTTGTCCGGTGCGGAGTTGGCACGCCGTAGCGGATGGGACCCAAGCAAGGTCTCAAAGATCGAATACGGCCGGATACGCCCGTCTCTAGAGGACATCTCGGTGTACTGCCGACACTGCAACGCGGGTGACCAGCTAGCAGACCTCCACGCGGCGCGGCAGAGCATCGATACCGCGTACCTCGAGTGGCGGAAGATTCTCGGTACCGGAACCAAGCGCAGACAGCAAGCGTCGATCAAGTGGGAATCCGAAGCTCGGATCATCCGATCGTTCGAACCGGTCTTGGTTCCCGGTCTTCTACAGACCGCCGACTACGCGGCGGGCATCCTGCGGAAGGTGATCGAGTTCCAGCAGATTCCGAACGATCTGGACGCGGGTGTATCCAAGCGGTTGCAGCGGCAACAAGTCTTGTATCAGCGGGATCACTTGTTCCACTTCGTCCTTGGTGAACAAGCGTTGTATACCACCGTTGGCGACGCTCAGACGATGGTCGGCCAGCTCGACCGGCTCTTAGCTGTCCAAGGTATGCCACGTGTGACGCTCGGTATCGTGCCGATGCTGGCACCGTTCGAGACGGCTACCACGTCGTTTCTGATGTTCGATTCGAGCCGTGTCCTGGTCGAAAACATAACAGCAGAGCTGTCGATCACTCAGCCGCGAGAGATAGCGGTGTATCACCGGACGTTCGATGTCCTGGCCGGTCAGTCCGTGACCGGCGAAGCAGCACGGGAGCTGATCCGCAAGGCGCTGGACGCCCGTACGCCCCGACCGTGACCGTGCAGGGGGATTCGCTGGTCAGCGGTTCGGGAACCTTCTCCGCGTCGATCTTCGCGCACGGTGCAAGAGGACGGCGGCGCCTACTCGCGCCCGAACAGCAGGGCTCGAAGCGGTGCTGTTCACACGACGCATCCACGGCGCTTATGCCGCTAAGGGCGCCTCGGGTCAGATGCTCTCGCGCAGTTGAGGCGCGAGGCCGAACAGTGGGAACAACTTCTCGGTGTCCAGGAAGAAGTTCAGCCCGGCGATGGTGTCGCCGTCGAGTTCCAGCACCGTGATCGACCACGGTACCCACACGCCCGGCTCGTCGCCCGGCTTGTAGTGGCCGAAGGCGGGCAGGCCGTTGGCGCCCGCCAGCCGGACCAATCGCGAATCGCGGCAGGCGCTTCCGGTGCCGAGCATGAACGCGGCCACGTTCTCCGGGCCCGAGATCCACAGCTCGATCGGCGGCATGGACAGTGCCACATCCGTTTTCAGCAAGGTGGTGAGGGTGTCCATGTCGTAGGCCTCGAACGCTTTGACGAAATTGTCGACGAGTCTGCGCTGGTCGTCGTCGGTCTCGTCGTAGGTGTCGGTGGCCGCGGGCTGGACCTTGGACATGGTGGCGCGCGCTCGTTGCAGCGCGCTGTTGACCGACGCGGGCGACATGGTGAGCGCCTCGGCGGTCTCGTTGGCGGAGAAACGCAGCACCTCGCGCATGATCAGGATCGCGCGCTGGGTGGCGGGCAGGTGCTGGCAGGCGGCGACGAAGGCCAGGCGCAGCGTGTCCTTGGCGCTGGCGTGCTCGGCCGGATCAGCGCCGAAGGCCAGGGCGTTCGGGATCGGCTCGATCCAGACGTAATCCGGTTGGGGCGCGGGCAACGGCGAATCCGGCCGCGACGGACCGGACAGATCCATCGGCCTGGCGCGGCGCTGCGGACCGTCGAGCATGTCGAGGCAGACGTTCGTCGTGATCTTGTACAGCCAGGAGCGGAGGCTGGCGCGGCCCTCGAACGAGTCGTAGGACTTCCACGCCCGGGTGAGGGTCTCCTGCACCGCGTCCTCCGCTTCGAAGGAGGAGCCGAGCATGCGGTAGGCGTACGCGCACAGCTCCTTGCGATGGGTCTCGAACGCGGCGAGCAGATCGGGAGCGAGGCCGGCGGGGGAGCCGGGCGAGTCGTTCATGGGTGTCACCCTGCCACAGGCCACCGACAAGAAACAGGCTCTTCAACTCGAGTACCGCGCTGATCAAGATCATTAAACCTGTGCGGCCTGTGGGACGTGTCACGGTCGTCGCGGCGATGAATCGACCGCTCGCGGACCGTCATATCCGGTGACACGAAAAGAATTTGCTCGAGAGGAAGAGGCCATGAGCAGCAAGATGATCTTCATCAATCTCCCGGTCGCCGATCTGCACCGATCGATGGCGTTCTACGAGGCGCTGGGCTGGAAGGTCAACCAGGAGTTCACCGACGACAACGCCGCCTGCATCGTGGTGGACGACAACATCTGCCTGATGCTGCTCATCAGGGATTTCTTCACCACCTTCAGCAAGCGTCCGGTGGCCGACACGAAAACGGCGATCAACGCCGCGTACGCGCTCGCGCTCGGCAGCGCCGAGGAGGTCGACAGCCTGACCGACGCCGCGCTCGCCGCGGGCGCGACCGAAGAGGTGAACGAGGACAAGCGAGCGCAGGAGGCGCAGGTCGGCATGCACGGCCGCACCTTCATCGACCCGGATGGTCACCAGTGGGAGCCGTTCTGGATGGATTACCCGGGCGCGAACTGAGCCCGGCGAGGGGTCGCCCCCGATGCGCGTGCACTGGCCGCGCATCGGGGGCGTAGGGCTCGATCCGGGAACTCAGTTTCCGGTGAAAGAGGGCTTGCGCTTCTCCGCGAACGCGCGCGGCCCTTCCTTGGCATCGGCCGAGCGGAATACGGACATGCCGAGCTTGGCGTCGATCTGGAAGGCGTCCTCCTCCGGCATGGCCTCTGTCTCGCGGATGGTGCGCAGGATGGCCTGCACGGCCAGCGGGCCGTTGGCGGCGATCTGCCCCGCGATCTCCAGCGCTTTGTCCAGCGCCGTGCCGTCCGGCACCACGTGCCCGATCAGGCCGATCTCCTTGGCCTCGGCGGCGGTCAGGTGCCGTCCGGTGAGCAGAATCTCGGCGGCGACGGTGTAAGGGATCTGGCGGACCAGCCGCACCGCCGAGCCGCCCAGCGGGAACAGGCCCCAACGCGCCTCGGAAACGCCGAATTTCGCGCTCTCCCCGGCCACGCGGATGTCGGTGCCTTGCAGGATCTCGGTGCCGCCCGCGATGGCGGGGCCCTCGACCGCCGCGATCAGCGGCTTGGTCAGCCTGCGTCCCTTGAGCAGCGCCTCGAGCTTGGCCGGATTCCAGCCGCCGCCGTCGATGGTGTCGCCGGGGTGCTCGGAGGTCATGCCCTTGAGATCGGCGCCCGCGCAGAACGCGCCGCCCGCGCCGGTCAGGATCGCGACCCGGATGTCCGGATCGTCGTCCACCTGGTTCCAGGCGTCTTTCATGATCGCCATCATCTCGCCGGACAGCGCGTTGCGCGCCTCGGGCCGGTTCATGGTGACGATGAGGACGTGGTCGCGCTTCTCGACGAGGCAGTGCGGCATCGCTGATTCTCCTGACTTCGAGCCTTGTCAGAAACAGTAACACGTTCTATTTTTATGGCTGTGAGCTACAACATAGCGGACCTTGTCGAACATGCCATCGACCTGATGCCCGACCGCGTCGCGCTGGCCGACGACGGCCGCGAGGTCACCTACGCCCAGTTGGAGGAGCGGGCCAACAGTCTCGCTCACTACCTGCAAGAACAGGGAGTCCAGCCGGGCGACAAGGTGGGTATCTACTCACGCAACACGATCGAGGCCGTCGAGGCCATGGTCGCGGTCTTCAAGGCGCGGGCCGTGATGATCAACGTGAACTTCCGATACGTCGAGAACGAGTTGCAGTACATCTTCGACAACTCGGACATGGTCGCGCTGATCCACGAGCGGCGCTACAGCGACCGGGTCGCCGCCGTTCGTTCCAAGACCCCGCAGCTGCGCACCGTCATCGTCGTCGACGACGATACGACCGGCACGATCGCCACCGCAGCCGATTCGGTGGAATACGAGGCGGTGATCGCGCAGTCCTCGGGCGAGCGCGACTTCGGCGAGCGTTCCCCGGACGACCTGTACATGGTCTACACGGGCGGCACCACCGGCATGCCCAAGGGCGTGATGTGGCGCCAGGAGGACGTGTGGCGCGTGCTCGGCGCGGGCATCAACTTCATCACCGGCGAATACGTCCAGGACGAGTGGGAGCTGGCCAAGGTCGGTGCTGGCAGCCCGCCGATGGTGCGGTTCCCGATCCCGCCGATGATCCACGGCGGAGCGCAGTGGGCCACGTTCCACAGCCTGTTCGGCGGCGGCAAAGCCGTGATGCTTCCGGAGTTCTCCGGGCACGGCGTGTGGCAGGCCATCGATCAGCACAAGATCAATCTGATCTTCATCACCGGTGACGCCATGGCCCGCCCGATGCTCGACGCGCTGATCGAGGGCAATCCGGAAACCGGTCAGCCCTACGATCTTTCGAGCCTGTACGTGATGGCCAGCAGTGCGGCGCTGTTCTCGCCCGCGCTCAAGGACCAGTTCCTCGAGCTGTTGCCCAACCGGATGATCTCCGATTCCATCGGCTCCTCGGAGACCGGTTTCGGCGGTATCGCCATCGTCGCCAAGGGCGCGACGCACACCGGCGGTCCGCGCGTGAAGATCGACGCGTCCACCGAGGTGCTCGACGAGGACGGCAACCCGGTGCGGCCCGGCTCCGGCGCGGTCGGCATCCTGGCCCGGCGCGGGCACATCCCGCTCGGCTACTACAAGGACGAGGTCAAGACTGCGGCGACCTTCAAGGAGTTCAACGGCGTCCGCTACGCCATCCCCGGCGACTTCGCTCGCGTCGAGGAGGACGGCACGGTCACCATGCTCGGCCGCGGTTCGGTCAGCATCAACAGCGGCGGCGAGAAGATCTACCCCGAGGAGGTCGAGGGCGCGCTCAAGACGCATCCGGAGATCTTCGACGCGCTCGTGGTCGGCATCGAGGACGAGCGCTGGGGCCAGCGAGTGGTCGCGGTCGTGCAATGCCGCGGCGAGTCCCGCCCCACCCTGGAAGAGCTCCGCCCCATGCTCACCCAGGAGATCGCGCCGTACAAACTCCCCCGCAGCTTGTGGTTCGTCGACGAGATCAAGCGTTCTCCGGCGGGCAAGCCCGACTACCGCTGGGCCAAGGAACAGGCCCTCTCCCGTCCCGCCGACGACAACGCCGTGGCGAGCGCGAAGTAGGGGTTCATTCGCGTGGTCGGCCTCCGCGTCTCACGTGGTGGCCGACCATGACGGCATCAGCGGCGTCGATCGGTCTGCCGGGGATGCCCTGTGCCGGCAAGTGTGAGGTACAGGGTGCGGTTGGCGTCATCGATCGCGTACCAGATCCGTCCGCCTCCGGTGACCTCGTACTGCCATTGCTCCAATTCCGCGCCTCCGAGTTTGACCGATTTGAGCTCATACTTCAGTCGGTGCTGACGGGCAGGATTCGCTGCGCTGCGGGGGTCGCCCGTGATGTCGACCCATGCGCGATCGAGGTTTCCCGGTGCCTGTGCAAGCAGTTCCGCCCATCCGCGCGCGGCATTCAGGCTGTGTACGACGACTCGCCATGGATTGGGCCGCGGCACCTCATCGCCTCGGTGCAGCTTCATTCCGCCGTTCCCGGCCGGGAGACCTCGGTGAATTCCGACGGGTCGAACGGTCCGGTCAGTCGGCGTGCGAGTTCTGGCTGAGCGTAGATCTCGGCGGTGCTCCGCCATGCGGCCAGATCGCGCGCGAACGGAATGAAAAGTCCGGTGTCGGCACCGGCGATGAGCTGATCGAGCAGTTCGCTCACCGCCTCGATGCGGCCGGTCTCGGGCAACCATTTCAGCCAGGGGAGTTCTTCGGCGAAGACCTCTTCCGCCAAGGACCGATTGGACCGGGCGATTATGGCGAGGGTGCGGGCGAGCAGTCGCGTCGCCGTCTCCTTGGCCTCGAAGCGCTCTGAGCGCGACAGCACCAGATTCTCCGCATCGCGGCGCTCCAGGATAACGTCGGCGTCGTCCAAGGCGGGAAACACCGACGTCTGTTTACGAATCAGGTCGCTGAAGGGAAAGCTCTTCGCGGTCATGTGACTATTCTACGCGACTTCTGAAGTAGTTCAGCGGTTGGCGAGTTCGGACAGTTGGTAGGCGAGGCGGTGGCGGAAGGTGGGGATGCGGGCCAGGGTGGTGAGGGTCAGGTTGCGCAGGGTGCGGGCGGGGCGTGCGCGCAGGGTGGCCATCTTGGTCATGCGGTCGGTGAACGAGACGACGCCGAGCGCGACGGGGCGGCGGGTGGTTTCGTAGTCGTCCAGCAAGGTGTCCGGCTCGCCGGCCAGCACGCGGGCCAGCAGCGGGCCGAGGGTGGCGGCGTCTTGGATTCCGGTGTTCATACCCTGGCCGCCCGCCGGGCTGTGCACATGGGCTGCGTCCCCGGCGAGCAGGACGCGGCCGCTGCGGTAGTGGTCGGCGACGCGGTGGTGCACGCGGAATCGCGAGCTCCACAGCACCTCGTGCACCCGAACCGTGCCGCCGGGGCCGCGGGCGTCCAGGAGCTTCTGGAGGTCCTCGGTGGTCGAGTGCTCGGGCGCCGTTTCCAGGGTCGCGACCACGCGGAAGCGGTTCGGCTCCTTCTCGTCAGGGAGCGGCGCGACCACCATGACGCCCTCCGGTGAGAGATGCAAGGCGACTTCGTCGCGCGCGATCGGCCAATCCATCCGCACGTCGGCGAGGACGAAGGATTCCGGGTAGGTCGCGCCGGTGAATCCGATGCCCGCCTGCTCGCGGACGATGCTGTGCATGCCGTCGGTTCCGATGACGTAGTCGGCGCGCATGCTGCCGGGCGCGCCCGCCTCGTCGGTGTATTCGACCGTGACTCCGGCGTTCTCCTCCACGACCCGGGTGACCTGGTACGGCCGCCGCACGTCGCCGCCGGCTTTCCGCAGCCGCTTCAGCAGCACCGCCTCGGTGGTGTCCTGCGGTGTCATCAAGGTGTAGGGGTAGGGGGTCGGCAGCCCGTCGAACCCGATGGTCGCCAAGGTGTGCCCGCCGTCGTGGACGGTGAAGCGCGCGACGATGTCGCCCGTCGCGACCAGTTCGTCCGCGATGCCGAGCTGCTCGAGCACTTCCAGCGTCCTGGCGTGCACGACCGCGGCGCGCGAGGTGTTCGCGCCTTCGCTCAGCCGGTCCAGCAGGACGAAATCCACCCCCGCGTCGGCCAGGGTGATGGCGGCGGTGAGTCCGGCGGGACCCGCGCCGACGATCACGACGGAGGTGGTGGCGGGCAGCGGGTTCGGGGTGGCGTTCATCGGAACTCCTCAGGTCAACGTTTGTAGGCCAACGTTTGTTGACATAACCGTAGCGCGGGCCGCGCTAGTAAGTCAACAGTTGTTGGCCTACACTTGTTGGCATGACCGTAGAGCCTGATCAAGCCCCCGCTCGGCGCTCGGACGCGACGCGTGCGGCGATTCTGGAAGCGGCCCGTGCCCGATTCGCCGCCGAAGGCTTCCGCAAGGCGACCATCCGCGCCATCGCCGCGGACGCGGACATCGACCCGTCCATGGTCATGCGGTACTTCGGCAGCAAAGACGGCCTCTTCGCGGCGGCGGTCGACGTCCGTCTCGATCTGCCCGACCTCGGCTCCGCGGACCCGGACACCCTGGGCGAGCAGTTGGTGCGCCGCTTCTTCGAGATCTGGGAAGAGCAGCCGAACAGAGAGGTGCTGCTGACGCTGCTGCGCTCGTCGATCACCGACGAGGCCGTGGCCGAACGCGTCCGCGCCATCTTCACCCAGCAGATACTGCCCGCCGTCCTGCGTTTCGGGGATCCCGCCGACGCTCCACGCAGGGGAGGTCTGATCGTCACGCAGATGCTCGGCCTCGCCCTGTGCCGCTATGTCCTGTGCCTGCCCCCGGTCGTAGCCCTGACCCGCGACCAGATCATCGCCGAGGTCGCGCCCACCCTCCAGCGCTACCTGACATCCATCCCGACTGAGTGAAATCAGCGCGCAACGAAATCGGCCCGCACGACGTGCTGTCGTGCGGGCCGATCGGTCTGCCGTGCCGCGCTCAGCCTGCCAGCAACGCGCCGAGGGCGCGGAGGTGGTCGGTGCCCGCGCCGAGGGCGAACTCGTTGTGTTTGGCGGCGGTGAAGTAGTTGTGCGCGATGTGGTCGCGGTCGATGCCGACGCCGCCGTGCACGTGGACGACGGTGTGCGCAACGCGGTGGCCCGCGTCGGCGGCCCAGAACTTGGCGGTGTGCACCGCTTCGGCGGCGGGCAGGTCCTCCGACAGCAGCCATGCCGCTTGGGTGACCGCCAGGCGCAGGCCTTGGACGTCGATGTAGGCGTCGGCGAGCCGCTGCGCCACCGCCTGGAAGCTGCCGACCGCCTTGCCGAACTGCTCGCGCTCCCTGGCGTAGTCGGCGACCAGCTCGAGCGCGCGTTCCAGAGTGCCGAGCTGTAGGGCGCTCAGACCGAGCCAGGCGCGAGTGAGGATCCAGTCCAGGATCTCCGCGCCACTGTCCGCCGTGCCGACGAGTTCGCCGGGGGTATCGGTGAGTTCGACCGCGAATTCAGGGCTACGGTCGACCACCTGCTGCGCGGTCACGGTCGCCGCCGCGGGATCGACCAGGAACACCGCGGTGGTCCCCGAGACGGTGGCGGGCACCAGAATTCGCTCGGCCCGGTTCGCGAAGGGCACGGTGGTCTTCGCGCCGGTCAGCCGCCAGCCGTCCTCGGTCTCCACCGCGGTGGTGGTGGGTGCGGCGGGTTCCCAGTTGCGCTCCTCGGCCAGCGCGACCGTCAGGATGACGCTGCCCGCGCCCGCCCGGGTGGCCAGCTCCTGTTGCGCCGCGGAACCGAACCGCGCCAGCGCGCCCGCGCCGAGCGCGATCGACCACAGGTACGGCACGGCCGCGAGGTGCTTGCCCAGCTCGCGCAGGATGGCGGTCTGCTCGAGCGAGCCGAGGTCACTGCCGCCGACCGCCTCGGGCAGCGCGGCCGCGAGCACGCCGGTCCCGGCCAGCGAGTTCCACAGCTGCTGATCGAATCGCTCGTCTGCGGTGTCGAGGTCGCGCAGCCGGTCGGCGGTGACGAGCTTGCCGCACACCTCGCCGGTCAGTCGGCCGAGATCGAGTTGGGCTTCGGTGGGGGTGAAATCCATGGCGTTCTACCTGCTTTCGATCAGCGCGCCGCGGCAGGCTGCTTGAGGGCGGTCATGGCGATGATGTCGCGCTGCACCTCGTTGGTGCCGCCGCCGAAGGTCAGGATGAGCGCGGCGCGGTGCATGCGCTCCAGACGGCCGCGCAGTTCCGCGCCGGGGGAGTCCTGGCGCAGGTAGGCCTGCGGCCCGAGCACCTCCATGAGCAACCGGTACGCCTCGGTGGCCAGCTCGGTGCCGTACACCTTGCAGGTGGAGGCGTCCCACGGGCGCGGAGCCGCGTCGCCGCCCGCGTCGGCCCGGCTGGCGATCTCCCAGTTCAGCAGCTTGAGGTACTCGACCTTGGCGTGCACCTTGGCCAGGTTGAGCTGCACCCATTCGCGATCGATCACGCGGGAGCCGTCACCGGCCTTGGTGTTGCTCGCCCACTCGACGGTCTGGCGCAGGGCCAGCGCGAGCGGTGCGGCCGAGGTGAGCGCGACGCGCTCGTGGTTGAGCTGATTGGTGATCAGCGCCCAGCCGCCGTTCTCCTGGCCGACCAGCGCGCTCGCGGGCACCCGCACGTCCTGGTAGTAGGTGGCGCTGGTGTCCGGCCCGGCCATGGTGTGCACGGGCGTCCAAGAGAAGCCCTCGGCGGTGGTCGGCACGATGAGCATGCTGATGCCCTTGTGCTTCTTGGCGGTCGGGTCGGTGCGCACTGCCAGCCAGACGTAGTCGGCGTAGGCGATCAGGCTGGTCCACATCTTCTGGCCGTTGATCACGTAGTCGTCGCCGTCGCGCACCGCGGTGGTGCGCAGGCTGGCCAGATCGGTGCCCGCGCCCGGCTCCGAGTAGCCGATGGAGAAGTGCAGTTCACCGGCCGCGATCTTGGGCAGGAAGAACTTCTTCTGTTCCTCACTGCCGTAGTGCATGATCGTGGGCGCCACCGAGTTGATGGTCAGGAACGGCACCGGCGCGCCCGCGATCGCGGCCTCGTCGGTGAAGATCAGCTGATCCATGGTGGGGCGATCCTGGCCGCCGTACTCCTTGGGCCAGCCCAGCGCCAGCCAGCCGTCGTGGCCCATCTGCTGGACCACCTCGCGGTAGACGTTGCCCTGCCCGTACTCGCCGGTCTGCGCGCTCAGGGCCTCCCGGCGCTCGGGGGTGATGAGCCGCGCGAAGTAGTCGCGCAGTTCCGCGCGCAGCTGCTCCTGTTGCGGCGTGTACGCAATGCGCATGGCTATACCTCATGCTTCGTTGGATCGGGTTCCCCCGATCATTGCATATGGACTGAAACATGTTCCAGTATTGATACTGAATCCTCCCGATGACGCCCCGGTGGAGCGGATCGGCTTGTTAGGCTTCGGCCAGAGTGGTGGTAAAGGAGTTGCCATGAAGATCAGTGTCGATCCAGACCAGTGCGAAGCTAATGGAATATGTGTCGGAATCGCCCCCGACGTGTTCGAACTCGATGACGAGGACGTGCTGCACATCGCGAACGCCGATGTGCCCGCCGATCGGCTCGCCGATGTCCAGGATGCCGTCGCGCAGTGCCCCAAGGCGGCGCTGCGGCTGCAGTGAAGGACTCTTGCCGTAAGTTGGAACACGTTCTAGAGTCGGCCGCGTGAGCAATGATCTGAGCCTGGCGGGCCGAGTAGCGATCGTGACCGGCGGCGGCGCCGGACTTGGGCGGGCCGAAGCGCTCGCGCTGGCCGAAGCCGGCGCGTCCGTGGTGGTCAACGACCTCGCCGAGTCCGACGCGGTCGCCGACACGCTCGGCGCGATCCGGGCGCTCGGCGCCAAGGCGGAGTTCGTCGCGGGCAGCATCGCCGAGCGCGCCACCGCCGACGCGCTGATCCGCGCCGCGGAGGAGTCGTTCGGCTCGGTCGACATCGTGGTCAACAACGCGGGCATCACCCGCGACCGGATGCTGTTCAACATGTCCGACGAGGACTTCGACGCGGTGCTCGCGGTGCACCTGCGCGGCCATTTCCTGCTGTCGCGCAATGCCGCCGCCTACTGGCGCGGCAAGTCGAAGCAGGCGGGCGCGCCGGTCTACGGCAGGTTGGTCAACACCTCCTCGGAGGCCGGCTTGCTGGGCCCGGAGGGGCAGGCCAACTACGGCGCCGCGAAGGCGGGCATCACCGCGCTGACCCTTTCGGCAGCACGGGCGCTGGCGCGCTACGGCGTGCGCGCCAACGCGATCGCGCCGCGGGCGCGCACGGCGATGACCGAGGCGGTGTTCAGTCCCGCGCCGGAGGGGGAGCCCGATCCGCTGTCGCCCGATCACGTGGCCCGGCTCGTGGCCTATCTGGCCTCGCCCGCGGCCGACGCGGTCAATGGGCAACTGTTCGTCGTCTACGGGGGGATGGTGGCGCTCATGGCGGCGCCCGTCGTCGAGCATCGGTTCGACGCGGCCGCGGGGGAGTGGTCGCCGCGGGATCTGGCCGACACGCTGGGCGGCTACTTCGCCGATCGCCCCGATGGGCGGACCTTCTCGGCCTCTTCGCTGACCGAGTTGGGGTGAGCCGCGGCGGCCCGCCGCGAGCACGCAACTGATCAGCTGTCCAACTGTTGATCGTGGGATCGGTGCTTGGTAGACATAGGGACGGGTTATGTCTCACCTCACAAAGGTGGGATCATCAATCCCTGACACCGGTTCCAAATTTATATGCCGATCTTTCGAAAAATTGCACTTCAAATGTGTGAAAAATGCTACCGGCAACACGGTGAACATGTTCTAATCGTTCCGGCGGTGCGGCCACGGTGAGATTCGCGCCGTGTGCTGTGTCGCCGGTGAGCAAGGAGGATCGCGGATGAACGAGGTCCTTGCCGTGCCGTTGCGGGCCGTCGGCGGATTCTTCGAACTCACCGCCGATGTCGCACGCGCCAGCGTGCGCAGACCCTTTCAATGGCGCGAGTTCATCGACCAGTCGTGGTTCATCGCGCGGGTATCGATCGTGCCGACATTGCTGGTGGCCATTCCGTTCACCGTTCTGGTGAGCTTCACGCTGAACATTCTGTTGCGGGAGATCGGCGCGGCCGACCTCAGCGGAGCGGGTGCGGCGTTCGGTGCGGTCACCCAGGTGGGGCCGATCGTCACCGTGCTCATTGTCGCGGGGGCGGGCGCGACCGCGATCTGCGCCGACCTCGGCGCACGCACCATCCGCGAGGAAATCGACGCCATGCGGGTGCTGGGCATCGATCCGGTGCACCGCTTGGTGGTGCCCCGAGTGCTCGCCTCGATGTTCGTCGCACTGATGCTCAACAGCCTGGTGTGCACCATCGGCATCGTCGGCGGATTTCTGTTCTCGGTGTTTCTGCAGGACGTGAACCCCGGCGCGTTCGTCAATGGCATCACGCTGCTCACCCATCTGCCCGAGCTGATCATTTCGGAGGTGAAAGCCGGATTGTTCGGGCTGATCGCCGGACTGGTCGCCTGCTATCTGGGCCTTAATGTCAAAGGCGGACCCAAGAGTGTCGGTGATGCGGTGAATCAGACCGTAGTCTTCGCTTTTATGGCCTTGTTCGTCGTGAACGTGGTGGTCACCGCCGTCGGCATCAAGTTCACGGCGCGGTGATCCGATGGCCTTCGTAATCGAATCCCGCTTCCCCCGTACCGTTCGACGGGTGCGTCGGATGTCGGACTCGCTCGATTCGGTGGGAAAGCATGCCGTTTTCTATGCCCAGGCGCTCGGCGCCATTCCACGGGCGCTGGTGCACTACCGGACCGAGACCATCCGGCTGATCGCCGAGATCAGCATGGGCACGGGCGCGCTGGCGGTGATCGGCGGCACGGTGGTGATCGTCGGGTTCCTGACCCTCTTCGCGGGCGGCACCATCGCCGTGCAGGGCTACAGTTCGCTGGGCAATATCGGCGTCGAGGCGCTGACCGGCTTCTTCGCGGCGTTCATCAATGTCAGGATCGCGGCGCCGGTGATCTCCGGCATCGGCCTGGCGGCCACCATCGGGGCCGGTTCGACCGCGCAATTGGGCGCGATGCGGGTCGCCGAGGAGATCGACGCGCTGGAGTCGATGGCGATCCGGCCGGTGCCCTACCTGGTGGGCACCCGCGTATTGGCCGGGATGATCGCGATCGTCCCGCTCTACGCGCTGGCGGTAATCGCCTCGTTCCTGGCCAGCCGGTTCGCCACCGTGGTGATCTACGGGCAGTCGGCGGGCGTTTACGACCACTACTTCTCCACGTTCCTCATCCCGAGCGACATCCTCTGGTCCTTCGCCCAGGCGATCTTCATGGCACTGGCGGTCATGCTGATCCACACCTACTACGGCTACAACGCCGCGGGCGGGCCGGTCGGCGTGGGTGTCGCGGTGGGCAACGCGGTGCGCACCTCGCTGGTCGCGGTGGTCACGGTGACCTTGTTGATCTCGCTGGCCATCTACGGCACCTCCGGCAACTTCCATCTCTCCGGATAAGCGACATGGCGGAATCGAAGCAAACGGAAAACCGCCTGGTGCGGGCGCTGCGCGGTGGGCTCGGCCTGAAACTGGCCGGAGCGGCGATGGTGCTGGCGCTGGTCGCGATCATGGCGGTCGCGCTGATCATGTTCGTCGGCGGGTTCACGCCCACCGCCACCGTGACGGTGGACGCGCCGCGCAGCGGCCTGGTGCTGGACCCGGACGCCAAGGTGAAGGTGCGCGGTGTTGAGATCGGCCGGGTGGCCTCGGTCGACCACACCGACGAGGGCGCCAGGCTGAAGCTGGCCCTCGATCCGGAACTGCTGAAGCTGGTGCCGTCCAACGCGGACGTCGACATCAGGTCCACCACGGTGTTCGGCGCGAAGTACGTCAACTTCATCGTCCCGCAGCAGCCGGCGACCACTTCGCTGCAACCTGGCGCGGTCGTCACCGCGCAGCGGGTGACCGTCGAGTTCAACACGCTGTTCCAGCACCTGTCCGACGTGCTCGCCAAAATCGAGCCGGAGAAGCTGAACGCGACGTTGTCCGCGCTGGGCACCGCGCTACAGGGCCGCGGGGAGAAACTGGGCGAACTGCTCGAGCAGAGCGACGCCTACCTGCGCGACATAAACCCGTATCTGCCGACGCTGCAACAGGATCTGGCGAAGACCGGCCAGGTCACCGACCTGTACGCGGACTCGGTGAACGACCTGCTGCGCACCGTGGACAACTTCACGGTCACCAGCAAGACCCTGACCCAGGAACAGGACAGCCTGGACAACGTGCTGGTGAACCTCACCGGCTTGGCCGACACCACCGGATCGGTCCTGCGCGACAACGAGAATCAGCTCGGCACGGCGCTGGATCTGCTGCGCCCGACCACCGGATTGCTCGACGAGTACGCGCCCGCGCTGTACTGCTTGATCGGCGGCCTGGGCAAGGCGCTGCCGATGGGTGAGGCGGTCTTCGGTGGACTGCAGGAAGGCGTCGCGCTGAACACCGGCTTCATGTACGGCGCGAAGCCGTACACCTACCCGGAGGATCTGCCCAAGGTCAACGCGACCGGCGGCCCGCAGTGCGGAGGCATCCTGGACCGGGTGCCGGGCAGCCACTCGGACTATGTCGTCACCGACACCTCGGAGGGGCATGTGTACACACCGTCGACGACACTGAGTGTCAACCCGCCGAAGATCTTCCAGATCCTGTTCGCCGGACTACCGGGGGTGCCGCGCCCGTGAAGAACACCGCGACCACCGTCAAACTGGCCATCTTCACCCTGGTGATGACGCTGATCTTCGCAGGCCTGGCGGTCGTGTTCAGTCAGATGCGCTTCGCGCGGGAGAACGGCTACCACGCCGTGTTCACCAGTTCGTCCGGCATGCTGCCTGGGGCGAAGGTGCGCATCGCGGGCGTGCCGGTCGGCTCGGTCAAGTCGGTGAAGGTCGGCAAGGACTATCTCGCGCACGTCGAGTTCGATGTCGACCGCAAGTACCGGCTGCTCACCAGCACTCGTGCGGCGATCAAATACGAGAACCTGGTCGGCGACCGCTATCTCGAGCTGTCGGAGGGCCCCGGCTCCAACCGCGTCTTGCAGCCGGGCGGCACCATCGCCAAGGAACAGACCGCGCCCGCCCTCGATCTGGACATGTTGCTCGGCGGTTTCCGGCCGCTGCTGCGCGGACTCGACCCCGGCCAGGTGAACGACCTGACCAACGCGCTGCTGCAGATCTTCCAGGGCCAAGGCGGCACGCTGGTGTCGCTGCTCAACAGCGGCGGCTCGTTCGCCAAGACGCTCGCCGACCGGGACGCCCTGATCGGCAGCGTGATCAACAACCTCAACGCGGTCCTGCAAACCATCGATGAGCGCGGCGACCAGTTCGCCACCACGATCGCCGAATTACAACGCTTGATCAGCGGATTGGCCGCCGACAAGGACCAGATCGGCGACGCGATCCCGCGCATCGCAGGCGCCACCGGCGACCTGACCGATCTGCTCTCCCAAGCCCGCCCCGATCTGCGGGGCACCATCGAGCAGACCGGGCGCCTGGCCACGAATCTCGACGCCGGGTCGGACACGGTCCAGTGGGTGCTGGACCGGCTGCCGTCGACCTATCGCCAGCTGATCCGCATCGGCTCATACGGCTCCTTCCTCCAGCTCTACGTCTGCTCGACGAACTTCCTGGTGGACGGCCCGAACGGCCAGACGATGAAGATCAACATGCCCGGGGCGCAGACGACCGGAAGGTGTGCGGACAACCGATGAAAGAGCAGCGATCACCCGCCATCACCATCGGCATCGTCGGCCTCGTGCTCGCGGTGGCGGTGGCGCTGTCGGCCCTGCAATTCGACCGGCTGCCGTTCATCCGTTCCGGCGCGACGTTCACCGCCTACTTCGCCGACGCGGGCGGTTTGCTGCCCGGCGACCCGGTCCAAGTGGCGGGCGTTCGATCCGGTCGCGTGGAGGACGTCAGCCTGGACGGCGCGAAAGTGCTCGTCCGGTTCACTCTCGCGGAGTCGATCGTGCTCGGTGAGAAGACTTCGGCGGCGATCAAGACCAACACGGTGCTCGGCCGCAAGTCGCTGGAGCTGACGCCGTCGGGCACCGGCGCGCTGCGCGTCGACGACACCATCCCGCTCGAGCGCACCACATCGCCGTATTCGCTCAACGAGGCGCTGAGCGACCTGGCGGGCACGGTGCACGACCTGGACCTGGACCGGGTCGACCAAACCCTCGACGCGCTCTCGGCGACCTTCGCCGACACGCCCGCGCCGTTGCGCTCGGCGCTGGACGGCGTCACCGCGCTCTCCCGCAGCATCAACGCGCGCGATCAAGCGCTGACGGACTTGCTGAAGCGGGCGCAGAACGTGACGAAGATCCTCGCCGACCGGGGCAACCAGATCAGCGCGCTGCTGCTGGACGGCAACGAACTGCTCGGCGAGCTGGACCGGCGGCGCACCGCCCTCGGGCAGCTGATCGTCTACGTCAACGGACTCGCCCAGCAGCTCTCCGGCCTGGTCGCCGACAACGAGGCGCAGCTGAAACCCGCCCTGGACAAATTGAATTCGGTGCTGGCGCTGTTGCAGCGCAACAAGCAGAATCTCGCGGACGCGCTGGACGGGCTCGGACCGTTCGCCGCAGCCCTGGGTGAGCAGGTCGGCAGCGGTCCCTACTTCCAGGCCTACGTGATCAACGCGGCGAGCAAGACGCTGCAACCGCTGGTGGACGCGCTGGTGTGGCCGCAGCACCTGCCGAGTGATCTGCAGAGCTACCTCACGCCGTCCCCATCGATCGAACCCGCGATACAGGAGCCGCCGCGGTGAATATCGTACGGAAACTACCTCGCTGGGCGTTGGTGCTGGCCGGAGTGGTCGTCGCGGCGCTCGTGGTCGCCGTCGCCTGGAACGGCATAACCCGGATCGGGACTACCAAGGTCACCGCCTATTTCACCGCCACATCCGGCCTGTACGCGGGCGACGACGTGCGGGTGCTCGGCGTCAAGGTCGGCCGCATCGACGCGATAGAGCCCGGCGCGGATCGGGTGAAGGTGTCCATGACCCTGAATCGCGGAGTCGACGTCCCCGCCGACCCGAAAGCGGTGATCATCTCGCCTTCGCTGGTCTCGGCGCGTTTCATCCAGATCGCGCCCGCCTACACCGGCGGTCCGAAATTGAAGGACAACAGCGTGATCCCGATCGAGCACACCGCGGTGCCGGTCGAATGGGACGACATCAAGGCCGAGCTGTCCAAGCTGGCCACCGCGCTCGGCCCGGTCGGCGACGACAAACAGGGGTCGTTCGGCCGCTTCGTCGACACCGCCGCGAACAACCTCGACGGCAACGGACAGCGGTTCCGCGACACCCTGCGGGAGCTGTCGGCCACCTTGAACACGCTGTCGGACGGCCGCACCGACCTGTTCGGCACCGTGCGCAACCTGCAGAAGTTCGTCGACGTGCTGTCGGCGAGCAACGAGCAGATCGTGCAGTTCGAAGGCAGGCTCGCGTCGGTGTCCTCGGTGCTGGCCGGGGTCTCCTCGGATCTCGGCGCGGGCCTGGACAACCTGGACGCGGCGATCGTCGACGTGCGCCGGTTCATCGCGGGCAGCGGAGCGGAACTCACCGAGGGCGTGCAGCGGCTGGCCGACGCCACCCAAGTGCTGGTCGACAAGCGACCGGAATTGGAACGCGTCCTGCACTCCGGCCCGACCGCGCTGGTGAACTTCTACCAGATCTACAAACCGGCCCAAGGCACCCTGACCGGCGCGATCGCGCTGAACAACCCGGCCGACCCGCTCGGCTTCCTGTGCGGCTCGGTCCGCGCGCTGGAGACCAACGACTCCGATCGCAGCGCCGACCTGTGCGCGCAATACCTCGCGCCCGTGATCAACAGCCTGAGCATGAACTACGTGCCGATCATGACGAACCCGGCCAGCGGCGTGACCGCGTTCCCCGACCAGCTGGTGTACTCCGATCCCAGCCTGGCCGGGCGGGTGGCGAGCCAGAATCCGGCGCAGCCGCAGCCCGCTCCGGTGAGCATCCCGGACGGCCTCGCCGGGCTGGCCATCCCGGGCCTGACAGGAGGAGGGCGATGATGCCGAGGCGGCGGATGCGCCGCACCGCCGCCGTCGCGGCGGGGCTGGCGGTGGCGCTCGGCGTCACGGGCTGTCAGTGGGACGGACTGAATTCGCTGCCCATGCCCGGCACCGAGGGGACCGCACCCGGCTCCTACGAGGTGCGCGTCCAGATGCCGAACGTCACCACGCTGACCAGGAATTCGCCGGTGCGGGTGCACGACGTCGCGGTCGGCACCGTCTCGAAGATCGAGGTGGAGGACTGGCACGCGCTGGTCACCGTCTCGCTGAACCCGGACGTGCACCTGCCCGCGAACGCCGTCGCCAAGATCGGGCAGACCAGTCTGCTCGGCTCCAACCATCTCGAGCTCTCCGAGCCGACCGATCAGCCCCCCGAAGGCCAGTTGAAGGCTGGCGACGTCATCCCGCTCGCGCGTGCCGGAACCTATCCCACCACCGAGCAGGTGCTGTCCTCGCTGTCGGTGGTGCTCAACGGCGGTGGCGTCGCGCAATTGGAAACCATCACCCACGAGCTGAATTCCGCGCTCACCGGGCGGGAGGACGCCATCAGGGACCTGCTGCCGCAGCTGAACGAGCTGACCACGAACCTGGACCGCCAGACCGGCGACATCATCGCCGCGATGAGCGGACTGGACCGGCTCGGCGGTCAGCTCGCCGAGCAGCGCGACGTGGTGGCGGAGGCGATCGAGCAGATCCATCCGGCGTTGACCGTGCTGGCCGATCGCCGCGCGAACATCACCAGGGCGATCACCGCGCTGGGCGAGCTGAGCGACGTCGTGCGGCGCATCGTCGCGGCGAGCGGCGACGACTTGAAGGCCAACCTGCACAGCCTCGTGCCGGTGCTGAAGTCGCTGTCGGACACCGGCAGCGATCTGACCGAGGCGCTGAAGATCCTGGCCACCTTCCCGTTCCCGATGAAGAACCTGGACCACGCGATCAAGGGTGACTACCTCAACCTGTTCATGACCGTGGACATCACCGGCAAGCGGCTGGATTCGAACTTCCTCACCGGAACGCCGCTGGGCGGACGGTTCGGCGGCGTGGAAGGCGCGCTCGGCAGCTTCGCGCCCGGCACGGCAGCGCAGAACGGCGACCCGGCCACGGGCCCGTTGCAGGCGCCGCCGCCCGCGGCGAGCCAGCCCGCCCCGACCATCCCGGGACTCCCGCCGATCCCCGGCATTCCCGCCATTCCCGGGTTGACCGTGCCCATGCCGGGCAACACCGCGCCGCAAGGGGGTCCGGGACAGTGACACTCACCCGGTTCGTCCGTACCCAGCTGATCATCTTCTCCGTGCTGACGGTGATCGGCCTGGTGGTCATGGGCGGCACCTACGTCAAACTGCCGGCGATGTTCGGCATCGGGCGCTACGAGGTCACCGTGCAGCTGGCCGCGACCGGTGGTCTCTACCCGACGGCCAACGTCGCCTATCGCGGCACGAACGTCGGTGTCGTGAAGGAGGTCCGGCTCACGCCGGTCGGGGTGGACGCGAAGCTGTCCATCGCCAGCGACTACAAGATTCCCTCGGATGTCGACGCGTGGGTGCGCAGCGTCTCCGCGGTCGGCGAGCAATACGTGGACCTGGTGCCCGCGCAGAACCGCACGGGCGGAAACCTGCGCGACGGCAGCGTGATCCCGGTGGAGCGCACGAAGCTGCCGCAAGAGGTCGGCGCGCTGCTCGACCAGGCCGACCGGCTGCTGTCGAGCGTCGCGGACACCCGGCTGAAACAGGTCATCGACGAGGCGTTCCTCGCGTTCAACGGCGCGGGACCGGACCTGCAACGGTTCATCGATTCCGCGTCGTTGCTGGTGCAGGAAGCGCAGGCCAACGCGGAACCGACGAAACAGCTGCTCGACCGGATCGGGCCGCTGCTGGACACCCAGACCCGCTCGGACGCCGCGATCCGTTCCTGGACCGCCGATCTCGCGACGGTCACCGACCAGTTGCGCGGTCACGACCCCGCGCTGCGTGGAATTCTGCGCGAGGGCCCGTCCTCGATGCAGCGGGTGACCAACCTGTTCGAGGACTTGCGGCCGACACTGCCGCTGCTGCTGTCGAATCTGGTCAGCGTCGGTCAGGTCGCCGTCACGTATCACCCGGGGCTGGAGCAGATCCTGGTGGTCTATCCGCCGCTTGTCGCCGCGCTGCTGACCGCCGTCCGCGGTCCGCTGGAATACGGCGCGCTGGTCGACTTCATGGCGCTGGTCAACGACCCGCCCGCGTGCACGACCGGCTTCCTCCCGCCCGACCAGCGGCGTTCGCCGAGCGAGCTCGACACCCCGGACACGCCGCCGGGCCTGTACTGCAAGGTTCCACAGGACGCACCCGAAGCGGTGCGCGGCATCCGCAACACGCCGTGCGCCGAGGTGCCCGGTGTGCGCGCCCCGACGCCGGAACTGTGCCGCACGGGGTACGTTCCGATCGGTGACAACCCGCCGTTCGGGCCGCCGCGTCCGGTGGCGCCCGCCGCCGCGCCCGCGAGCGAGCCCCCGGTCGTCGCACCCGCGAGTTACGGTGGCGGCACACCAGCCGCCGCACGGTCGTACGACCCGGCCACCGGCGTGTACATCGGCACCGACGGGCGTACCTACCGACAGGGCGATATCGGACCGGGCGGTTCGGGCGCGGTACCGTCGAGCTGGCAGGCGATGCTCGAGGAGCAGCAACGATGAGTGAGAGCAACGGAGAAGGTCACCGCGCGCGACGGCGTGCGGTGCGCTCGGCCGGGCCGCCGGTCGAGGAGAACGCGACCGGTGGCGTGCGGACCGTGGTCGCGAAGGACCCTGCCGCCGCGACCGAAACCGGCGTCGCGGACGGCGGTACGAGTTCGTTTGCGGCCGACCCGGAGGTCTCGTCCGCTTCGGCGCCGGTCACGGACGACTCGAGCGTCGATGCGGCGAAGGTATCCGTGACGAAAACCGACGCCGAACCCGACTCCGAGGCAACACCGGGCGAGCCCGAAGGGAACAAACGGCGCGGAGTCCCGCGTGTCCTCGCCGCGGCCGCCGCGGCCTTGCTGGTCGTGGCGCTCGTGGCCGGTGCGGTCGTGTCGGTTGTAGCGATGCACGCGACGCACGAACGTGACCAGCGCCGAGCCGAATACGTGGGAACCGCCAGGCAGGCGATCGTCAACCTGACCACCATCCGCGCCGATACGGCCAAGCAGGACATCGACCGGATCCTCTCGCTGGCCTCGGGGGAGTTCAAGACCGAGTTCGACGGCCGGGTCGACCCGTTCACCAGCATCGTGCAGCAGGCCAAAGTGGTCTCCAGCGGCGAAATCGTCGAGGCCGCGCTGGAAAGCGACGACGATCGCTCCGGACGGGTGCTGGTCGCCGCCAAGCAGACGCTGACCAACGCGGGCCAGGCCGAGCCGCAGACCAGGTACTACCGGTTCCGGGTCACCGTGTCGCGCGGCGATTCGGGGCTGTCGGTGTCCAACGTGGAGTTCGTGGCATGAACGGTCAGGCCCGGAGGCGGCAGCGGAGCGTGACCACGCAGGGCTCCGTTCATGCCGGAATCGGACACAGCATGAACGGTCAGGCCCGGAGGCGGCAGCGGAGCGTGACCACGCAGGGCCCCGTTCATGCCGGAGAGGACACAGCATGAGTATGAACGGCATTCGCGCCAAGATCCTGCTAGCGGTCCTTGGTGTGGTCGTCGCGGCGGCCGCGGTCGTCGGCGGCGTGAACGGCTACCGCTACTGGGATGACCGGCAGGCCGAGCAATCGCGCAAGGACGCGGTCGCGACGGCGGGCCGCACTCTCGAGGCCATGTTCACCTACAACCCGCAGACCGTCGACACCGAGCTGCGCAAATCCGCCGACAACCTCAGCGGCGACTTCCGCGCCGACTACCTGACGCTGATCGAGAAGCAGATCGCTCCCGGCGCCAAGGAGAAGCAGCTCACCGTCACTGCGACCACCCAGGCGGCCGGCGTCATCTCCGCCGACCGCTCGCACGCGCAGGTCCTGCTGTTCCTCAACCAGGTGATGACGAGCAAGGACACCCCGCAGGGCACCACCACGGGCAGCCGGGTACGCGTCTCCTTGACGAAGTCCGATTCGCACTGGTTGGTGTCGGCGGTGACGCCGGTCTGACGCCGGTCCGCTGGATTCGCTAGGCCGATTCCGATGACACTGTGCGCGGCAGCCGCACCGTGAACGTCGTCCCGGCCTCGGGCGTACTGCGCACGCCCACCTCGCCGCCGTGCGCCGTCACCAGCGCTTGCACGATGGACAAGCCGAGACCCGTGCCGCCGCTGCTGCGGGCGCGGGAGGTGTCGGCACGGTAGAAGCGCTCGAAGACGCGGTCGGCGTCCTCCGCTGTCAGTCCTGGACCGGTATCCGCCACTTCGAGCAGCACATCGTCGGGGCCGGGGGTGAGCAATACCGTCACCTTCGCGTCGGGCGCGGTGTGGGTGAGGGCGTTGTTCAGCAGATTGCTCAGTACCTGGCGCAGCCTCGCCTCGTCCCCGATCACCTCGAGCGTCCCCTCGCCCGGTTCGATCCGCAGCTCGATGGTGCGGACGGGCCCGTCGGCGTGCCCGGCGGAGACCACGGCGCGCGCGTTGTGCACTCCGTCGCTGGCGACGGCGAGCAGGTCCACCGGGCCGAGTTCCAGCGGGCGCTGCGCATCCAGCCGCGCGAGCATCAGCAGGTCTTCCACGAGCACGCCCATCCGCTGGGATTCGCGCTCGATGCGGTCCATGAACGCGGCGGGATCGTCGGTGGCGCCCTGCCGATACAGCTCCGCGAACCCGCGGATCGTCGTCAACGGGGTGCGCAACTCGTGACTGGCGTCGGCGATGAAACGGCGCATGCGGTCCTCGGACCGGCGGGCCGCCTCCTCGGACGCGGCGGTCGCGGTGAACGCGCGCTGGATCTGCGTCAGCATCCCGTTCAGCGATCTGGACAGCCGGTCGACCTCGGTGTTGGTGTCGCGCACCGGCACCCGGCGGTGCAGGTCGCCTTGGGCGATGGCCGCGGCGGTGCTCTCCACTCGGCGTAGCGGCCGCAAGCTGCGCCGCACCATGAAGTACGCGAGCACCGCCAGCACGGCCAGGACGACCGCCCCGACGATCAGCTCCAGCACCACGAGCCGGTGCACCGTGTCGGTGTTCTGCGTGAGCGGCAGCGCCACTGTCGTCGTGCCCTCCGGTGTGCGCAGCGTCAGCACCCGCCACCGGATCGCTCCTCCGTTCGCGGAGTCGACGGTGTACGGGCCCGTCGGCGGCGTGGCAGGCAGCACCGGCTCCGCGTCGACGGCGAACGCCGGGATGAGGAACGCGCGCCCGTCGGTGCGTATCGAACGCACCCAGAACTGGCTCGGGGCGTGGCGTGGGTCGGGTGGCAGCACCGGTGGCGGCGGCCCACGCCGGGACCATTCCATCGCGCCTCCGCGCAACTGCTGGTCGGTACGGGCGGTCAGCTGCTGTTCCAGGGCCGAAGTGACCACCATGCCGGAGACGAGCAAGCCGAGCCCCGCCGTGAGCACCAGCAGAACCATCAGCGTCACGCGCAGCGGAACGGCGGACAGCCAGCCGGAAACCTTCGCGCGCGCGCCGACGATCCGGCCCCGGCTCATGAACCGCTCTTGCGGTGGGGCGCGCGCATCACGTAGCCGACGCCGCGCAGCGTGTGGATCAGCCGGGTATCGCCGGTGTCGACCTTCTTGCGCAGGTAGGAGACGTAGGTTTCCACGACGCCGACCTCGCCGCCGAAGTCGTAGCGCCAGACGTGGTCGAGGATGCGCGGTTTGCTCAGCACGGTGCCCGCGTTGACCATGAAGTAGCGCAGCAGTGTGAACTCGGTGGGCGACAGCGCCACCGGCTCGCCCGCCTTCCACACCTCGTGGGTGTCGTCGTCGAGTTCGATGTCCTCGAAACGGAGGCGCGAGCTTTCCCGCTGCGGCGCGGCGTGCCCGGCGCGGCGCAGGATCACCCGCAGCCGGGCCACCACTTCCTCCAGGCTGAACGGCTTGGTGACGTAGTCGTCGGCACCGAGGGTGAGGCCGGTGATCTTGTCCTGCACGTCGTCGCGCGCGGTCAGGAACAGCACGGGCGCGTCGATGCCGTCGGCCCGCAACCTGCGCAGCAGGCCGAAGCCGTCCATGCCGGGCATCATCACGTCCACGATCAGCGCCTGCGGACGGAAGCTGCGCGCCTTGTCCAGCGCCTGCGCGCCGTCGGCCGCGGTGTCGACTTCGAAGCCCTGATAGCGCAGACTCACCGCGAGCAGTTCGACGATCATCGGCTCGTCGTCGACCACCAGCACCCTGGCCGCGGGTGTCTGCTGCACGGGGGCGCCACTCATGGCTTCATCGTCCGCTGTTCGCCTGCGAACTTCCTGGACCGAAGCTGGGTGATTCCTGTGAACGTCGGACTCAGCGGTCCTCGGGATAGACATCGTCGTCGGTCAGCAGCGCGCTGCCCGCGACCTGGTCCTGCGCCAGCGCGTCGAGGAAGGCCCGCGCCCAGCGATCAACATCGTGCGCCAGCACCTGCCTGCGCAGCGAGCGCATCCGCCTGCGTTTGACGTCGCGCTCGTCCTCCAACGCCGCGACGATGGCGTCCTTCACGTCGTCCAGGTCGTGCGGATTGCACAGGTACGCCTGCCGCAGTTCCGACGCGGCGCCGGTGAACTCGCTCAGCACCAAGGCGCCGTTGAGCCCGCTGTGGCACGCGACGTACTCCTTGGCGACGAGGTTCATGCCGTCGCGCAGCGGCGTCACCAGCATCACGTCGGCGGCGACGAAGAACGCGACCAGCTCGTCGCGCGGGATCGGACGGTGCAGGTAGTGCACCACCGGGTAGCCGACCCGGGCGAACTCGCCGTTGATCCGGCCGACCTGGCGTTCGATGTCGCCGCGCATCTGGATGTAGCTCTCCACCCGCTCGCGACTGGGCGTGGCCAGCTGGATCATGACCGTGTGGGCGGGGTCGATCCGGCCCTCGACGAGCAGCTCCTCGAGCGCGTTGAGGCGGATATCGATGCCCTTGGTGTAGTCCAGCCGGTCGACGCCGAGCAGGATGTTCTTCGGGTTGCCCAGCTCGGCCCGGATCTTGGCGGCGCGCTCGCGCACCGATCTGCGCCTGGAGTGCTCGTCCAGCTCGGCGGAGGCGATGGAGATCGGGAACGCGCCGACGCGCACCGTGCGGAAACCGACTTGGACGACGCCGAGCTTGGAGCGCACGCCGACCGACCCGCGCGAGGTCGGCTGACCGGCCAGCCTGCGCGCCAGATAGAGGAAGTTCTGCGCGCCGCCGGGCAGGTGGAAGCCGATGAGATCGGCGCCGAGCAGGCCCTCCACGATCTCCGTGCGCCACGGCATCTGCATGAACAGCTCGACCGGCGGGAACGGGATGTGCAGGAAGAACCCGATGGTGAGGTCGGGGCGCAGCATGCGCAGCATCTTGGGCACCAGCTGGAGCTGGTAGTCCTGTACCCACACCGTCGCGCCCTCGGCGGCGACCTTGGCGGTGGCCTCGGCGAAGCGCCGGTTCACGGTGACGTAGGCGCTCCACCACCTGCGGTCGTAGACCGGCCGCACGATGACGTCGTGGTACAGCGGCCACAGCGTGCCGTTGGAGAAGCCCTCGTAGTAGTCGGCCACCTCGTCGGCCGACAACGGGACCGGATGCAGTTCGAGGCCGTCCTCGATGATCGGGTCCACGTCGACATTGGGGACGCCCGCCCAGCCGACCCACGCCCCCTTGTTGTTGCGCAAGACCGATTCCAGCGCGGTCACCAGACCGCCCGGGCTGCGTTTCCACCTGGTGCTGCCGTCGGGCAGTCGTTCGAGGTCGACCGGGAGCCGGTTGGCGACGACGACGAAACCGGAGCCAGCACCGGAGCCGGTGGTTTCCGCCGCGGCGTCAGCAGTCGAGGTGTCTCTGGCGTGCTCGGAGTCGTCGGACGGATTCATCTGGTCCACTCACGCATCCTTTGCGCGTTGCTGTATCCCGCTGGAGTTGTGTAGTCGACGTCGCCGTTGGCGTCGAGAACGAGATTATTCGCCTCGAGCGTTCGGTCCAATACCCAACATAGACAACAACATCCGGCATTCGTCCGCGTCCTCGGCGTAGGCCGCGACCACTCGCTGCGCCTGACGCGCCGTTTCATCGGCGAGTGGTTCCAGATCGTCGTCCGCAATGTCGTTGGCGCTGCCCTTCGCGGCCATCGTCAAGTCCTCCCGGCTCGTGCGCTCTTACCCTGCGAAAAGTCAATGGTATGCGACGCTGGGAGGCGCGCCCGCCGGGGCGTTGGCGCAATGGCGGCGCGCGCCGCCAGGACACCCCGGTCGACGTGCCTTCCTCGCTGGTCCCTATACCGTGGGGAGCGCAGCACCAACTCCACGAAAGGGTCGACATGCCGCTGGCCACGGTGAACGGGATTTCCCTCAACTATCAGGTGAAGGGTGACCGCGCCAAGGGCTCCGCGCCGCTGGTGGTCATGATCATGGGCACCGGCAGTCCCGGCCGGGTGTGGGAGCTGCACCAGGTTCCGGCCCTGGTCGCGGCCGGTTACCGGGTGTGCACGTTCGACAACCGCGGGATCGCGCCGTCCTTCGAGGCCGCCTCCGGCATGACCATCGACGAGCTGGCCGCCGACACCGCCGCCCTGATCGAATTCCTGGACGAGGGCCCGGCGCTGGTGGTGGGCACCTCGATGGGGGCGCGCGTGGCGCAGGAGTTGGCACTGGCCCGCCCCGACCTGGTCCGCAAGGCCGTGTTCATGGCCGGGCACGGGCGGCTGGACCAGTTCCAGAAGACGCTCTCGCTCGGTGAACACGAACTCGACGCGGGCGGGGTGACACTGCCGCCGAAATACGAGGCGGCGATCACCGCGGTCATGAATCTCTCGCCTGCGACCATGGCCGAGCCGAACGCCGCGCGCGACTGGCTCGACCTGTTCGAGTTCACCGGCGGGCCGGTCTCGCCAGGCATTCGCGCCCAGCGCAGGATGGATCACGATTTCGACCGGGTGCAGGCCTACCGGGCGATCCGGGTGCCATGTCTTTCGGTCGGATTCGCCGACGACCGGATGATTCCGCCGTATCTGTCCAGGGAGATCGCCGAGGTCATTCCGGGTGCGCGGTACCAGGAGGTACCGGACGCCGGGCATTTCGGATATTTGGAGCGGCCGGAGGCGGTGAACAAGATTCTCCTGGACTTCTTTGCGTCCTGATTGCGAGTCGGCCGAGGTGCGGGCATAGGTAACCGCCCAGGCGTAACGTCTTGCTTGCTAGTGTCGAAACAACGCTCGGGTCTGTCGGCGCCAGAGGTTGGAAGCAACCCGGCACCGTGCGAACCAGGAGCGATCCCGTACATAGCGCCAGTATCCAGTGAGGTGAAATTGAGCACCAACCCCTTCGATGATGAAGACGGCCGCTTCTTCGTCCTGGTCAACGACGAGGAACAGCATTCCCTGTGGCCGGCCTTCGCAGAGGTTCCAGCCGGATGGCGAGTCGTGTTCGGTGAGGACAGCCGCGCCGCCTGCGTCGAGTACGTGGAGAAGAACTGGACCGACATGCGTCCGAAGAGCCTGCGCGACGCCATGGCCGCGGACGACGCGGCTCGTCAGGGCTCTGTCTGATCTGCCGCGCCTCCGGCACGGCGTGCTCGTGGCTCCTTGACGGCTCCCGTCCGAGTGACCGCCGCTCGCGACTTCGTCGCGGACGCGGCGGCCACTCGGCTATGAGCTGGGCCGCGAACGGCACATGCTCGATCTCGCTTCGCTCGAAAGCGGTTGTCGGGCCGGTACGGTCGCGTTCGGTGCCGAACGCGGATTCCGTTGTGATGCGGACGGCGTACCGGGCTATGATGACAACCGCTTTCCCGCCTCCTTAGCTCAGTGGTAGAGCACTCGCCTTGTAAGCGAGCGGTCGTCAGTTCAATCCTGACAGGGGGCTCCGCAGCCACTGCGCGTCTGTAGCTCAGTGGTAGAGGCCGTGCTCGATGTTGTAAGCGAGCGGTCGTCAGTTCAATCCTGACCGGGGGCTCCGCAGCCGCTGCGCGTCTGTAGCTCAGTGGTAGAGGCCGTGCTCGATGTTGTAAGCGAGCGGTCGTCAGTTCAATCCTGACCGGGACGCCATTCGGCACCTCTGTGGTTGCAACCCGTGAGGTCTCTGCCGGGCAGGATGCCGCTCGATTCGATCGGCGGCCCCGACACCGTTCGTCGCGGTCGCGGTCGCGGTCGTCTCCGGCTCGAGTTCGGCTGCGTGATTCGGTCGGGCCGGGCGCTTTCGGGAGTCTCCGAGAGGGCGTCACGATCGCGGCAGGCGAGAGCCGAGGCGGACCGGGCGCACCGCTTGCGCTGCCAGTTGGACGATCTGCGGGCTGTGGCGCGGCCAGAGGGAACGATCGCGGTGGCCGCGAAAGACCTGCCGCCGAACGCGCCGATTCGAATTCGGTGGCTGCGGTGAAGAATTCGTCATCCTGGCCTGCTCCCGAGTGCTCAGCGCAAACGGCTGACCAGTTCGAGAGTGATAGCAAACAGTTGGCAAATCTGATTACCGACTGGCGAGCATGTTTCCCGCTACGAGTCTGTTTGTAGTCTGGTGTGCGCAAATATTGCTCGTGACGAGCATGTTCAGATCACGCGCAAACACCGGATGGGCCACAAACGGGACATCTCGGCATACTTCGCGCACATTCGGGTGACTCTAGCTCTGTCGGGTTCTCCATCTGCCGAAAGTTGCTTCAGATGTACGAATACAACGCGTTGCCGCCGACCGTTGCGCGGGCTCGTACGACCAAGGGGGCGCGCGATGACTGAGCTGATCGACTTCTCCGCCGCGCTCATCGAGCCGCAAGCGATCAAAGACGCTGGATACGCGGGCGTCATAGGCTACTTCAGCGATTCCCGTCCTGGCACGAATTTCGGTGCGAAGCCGCTGCGGCGGGAATACTGCGACCGATTACGCGCCATCGGGCTCGAGATAGTCACCAATTACCAGTACGGCAAGGGGGAGACGTCGGACTGGAAAGGCGGTTACGACGCGGGCGTGCGCCACGCGCGGATCGCGCTCGGTTACCACCGCGCGGCCGGCGGGCCGGATTCCCGCCCGCTGTATGCCCCCGTTGACGCGAATCCGTCGCTGGACGAGTGGAATTCGCTGATCGCGCCGTTTCTCCGGGGCTGGGCATCGGTCGTCGGTCTGGAATGGACCGGCATGTACGGCAACGCCCGGTGCATCGACTGGGCGCTAGAGGACGGCGTCGCCACGTGGTTCTGGCAACACAACTGGTCCGGTGATTCCTCGATCAACGGCGACCATCCCGCCGCGCACCTCCATCAGATCCGCATCGACGCCGACCGGGTCGGCGGCGTCGTCGTGGATGTCGACAAAGTCCTCGCCGCCGACTACGGCCAATGGTCGAAGGCTAATCCGAACTCAGGGGGAACAATGCAGAAGCCCGATTACGTCGAATTGGACCGGATGGGCGACTCCGCGTCCAGCCGCCACGGTGCGCGCGTCGAGAACTTCCTGCTGCATACCCAGGAAGGCAACGGAACCGCCGAAAGCCTGGCCAACTATCTGAACAATCCGGCGAACGGCGTGAGCTACCACTACACCGTCCGCGATGGCGTGGTGGTCGACGTGGTCGACACCGACCTTTCCAGTTGGTCGGTGCTGGACGCGAACTCGTTCACCATCAACCTCTGCTTCGCGGGCAGCCGCGTCGCATGGAGCCGGGACGACTGGCTGCGCATCCGCGACGATATCCGCATCGCGGCCTGGCTCGCGGTGCAGGACGCGCGCAAATACGGCTTCGACACGTATGTCATCACACCGCCCTACCAGCGGCGCCAGGGCATTTCCGACCACAAGTACGTCACCGAGTGTCTCGGCATCGGCACGCACACCGATGTGGGACCGAATTTCCCCTGGGACGTGTTCGCCGACGACGTGCGCGGCTTCGCCACCGGCGAGCCGAGCGGATCGGAGCCGAACGCGATCAACGATTGCGCGGCGGCGAATCCGTGGCTCGGTACGCGGATCACGGCAGGGGAGATCGCGACACCCGACGGCGCGGGGCGCTTCGCCCAGTTCGAGCACGGATACATCTATTGGCATCCGGACACCGGCGCGCACGCCATCCCGGAGACGCTGTGGGGAAAGTTCGAAGCATTGGGTTGGGAGGCAGGCCCGCTCGGCTACCCGATCACCGACCGCACCGTCGTGCACGGGGCGGACGGCCAGACGACGGGTGAGGTGCAAGGCTTCCAAGGCGGAGCGCTCTACCGGCGCCAATCGAGCGACAGCGTGTGCTGGGTGCACGGCGCGATCCGCGACCGCTGGAACCGCTCGGGCTATCAGAGCGGCCCGCTGGGCTGGCCGACGACCGACGAGATCCCCTGGGACACGGGTACCTACCAGGACTTCGAGCACGGCCGGATCTACTGGACCCCGCGCCAGACCCTGGCCACCGTCGCGGTCGGCGGAGTCGACACACCCTTGCACGACGTCGCGAGCTGACCGATAGATAGAGAAAGGTAAGGGTCGACCGCGACGAGCGGTCGGCCCTTACCAAAACCGAGGCGACGACTGATCTCGTACGAACATGGGTAACTCACCGGGTACGCCCAGAACCTACGTGGCACGCAACGCAGGACCAGAACGCAAATTACGCACCACCCGACCAGTACGGCCTGAATACCCGGAGAGGCGGATCAGCCTGGGACGTTGTCGCCGTGGCCGAGGTCGCGCAGCGCCTGCTTGATCTTGGCCTGGGCCTCGTCCAGGGACTCCGGACTCGGGTTCGGGTCGGCGCCGGAGATGTCGAAGTCACCCAGCGAGAAGGCCGGGAACACGTGGACGTGCAAATGCGGCACCTCCAGGCCGGCGATCAGCAGACCGGCGCGCGGCGCGTCCCAGGCCGCGCGCACGGCCTGGCCGATCTTCTGTGCGACGGCGGTCAGCCGGGCGAGGGTGTCGGCGTCGATGTCCTGCCAGTGGTCGATCTCCTTGCGGGGCACCACGAGGGTGTGACCGGGAGTGACCGGGGCGATGGTGAGGAAACCGACGAACTCGTCGTCCTCCCAGACGAAACGGCCCGGGAGCTGACCGGCGATGATCGCGCTGAAGACGGAAGCCATGTCCCGCAGCGTAGACCGGCCCGTGTGCCCAGGCGCCGGACCGCCCCGCGCTACACCGCGACGAAATGCGACAGGATGCCCTGCACCTCGTAGATGTCCACCTGCCGGTTGAACCGCTTCAGCAGCGGCTCGTCGCCGCCCGAGATCCAGATGGCCAGCTCCGCGTCCAGATCGAAGGTTCCTGCGGTCTCCACCGAGAAATGGGTGATCGCGCGATAGGGAACGCTGTGGTAGCTCACCTTGCGGCCGGTGACGCCCTGTTTGTCGATGAGGATCAGGCGGCGGTTCGTGAACAGCATCGCGTCGCGGACCAGCAGGTACGCGGCATAGACCTGTTCGCCGTTGCCGAGGAGCTTGGCGTACTCCTGTTGCGCCTGCCCCGGATCGATCCGGCCGGCGTTGCCCATCAGTCCGTCGATCAGACCCATCTCAGCACTTCCTTCGGGTGCTCCGGCGGCACGAGTGGTCAGGCCCCCGCTCGTGCCGGAAAGGACGACAGTGGTCGGTGTGGGCCGTGTCACGCCCCACATCCGTTGTCCCCTTTCATCATCCCCTCCGCGCGCACCGGCAGCGGCGAAGACGCCGAACGGCTCGTTTAGGCTGTCTGCCGTGCGTGTACTCGTCATCGGTTCCGGAGCCCGTGAACATGCCCTCGTCCTGGCGCTGCGCCGGGACCCCGCGGTGACCGCGCTCTTCGCCGCCCCCGGCAACGCCGGGATCGCCCAGCACGCGCAGGTCCGCCCGGTCGACCCGTGCGCCGCCGAGGACGTGGTCGCGCTGGCCACCGAGGTGGACGCCGACCTGGTGGTGATCGGCCCTGAGGTCCCGCTGGTGCTCGGCGTCGCCGACGCGCTGCGGGTGGCGGGCTTCCCGTGCTTCGGCCCGTCGGCCGCGGCCGCCCGGATCGAGGGCTCCAAGGCGTTCGCCAAGGATGTGATGGCCGCCGCGGGCGTGCGCACCGCGCACAGCGAGGTGGTGGACAACCCGGCCGAGCTGGACGACGCGCTGGACCGTTTCGGTCCTACCTGGGTGGTGAAGGACGACGGACTCGCGGCGGGCAAGGGCGTGGTGGTGACCGCCGACCGCTCCGCCGCGCGCGAGCACGGGGCCGAACTGCTCGAACAAGGCCACCCCGTGCTGCTGGAATCGTTCTTGGACGGACCGGAAGTCTCGCTGTTCTGCCTGGTCGACGGCGAGACGGTGGTTCCGCTACTGCCCGCGCAGGACCACAAGCGCGTCGGTGACGGCGACACCGGCCCCAATACCGGCGGCATGGGCGCGTACACGCCGCTGCCCTGGCTGCCCGCGCAGACCGTCACCGCGATCGTCGACGACGTGGTGAAACCCGTTGCCGCCGAGTTGGTGCGGCGCGGCAGCGGCTTCTCCGGCCTGCTCTACGCGGGGCTGGCGATCGGCGCGGCCGGACCCGCCGTGGTCGAATTCAATTGCCGCTTCGGCGATCCCGAGACGCAGGCGGTGCTCGCGTTGCTGGAAAGCCCGCTCGGCGAGCTGCTGCACGCCACCGCCACCGGCACGCTGGCGCAGGTCGCCCCGCCGCGCTGGCGCGACGGCTCCGCGATCACCGTGGTGCTCGCCGCGGAGAACTACCCGGGGCGTCCGCGTCTCGGCGACGCGATCTCCGGCGCGGGCGAGGGCGCGTCCGACGAGAACGCGACGGTGCTGCACGCGGGCACCACGCAGCGCGAAGACGGCGCCCTGCTCTCCGCGGGCGGGCGGGTGCTGAACGTGGTCGGCGTCGGCGCCGACCTTTCCGAGGCCCGCGCCCGCGCCTACGACCGCATCGCCGCGATCAAACTGCCGGGCAGCCACTACCGCACGGATATCGGCTTGGCCGCCGTCGAGAACCGCATCGAGGTCTGAGCGGGCGGCTCGGTCGGCGCAGGCCTTGGTGGCCACGCAGCAGAGCCGACGGATCGGGGTCGAACCGGCTCGGTCGGCGCAGGCGCTGGTCGCCGCGCAGCAGAGGCAGTGGATCGGGGTCGAACTGGTCCGGTCGGCGCAGGCGCTGGTGGCCGTACAGCAGAGCCGACGGGTCGGGGTCGAACCGGGCCGGTCGGTGCAGGCGCTGGTGGCCGTACAGCAGAGCCGACGGGTCGGGGTCGAACCGGCTCGGTCGGTGCAGGCGCTGGTGGCCGCGCAGCAGAGGCAGTGGATCGGGTCGAACCGGCTCGGTCGGCGCAGGCCCTGATAGCCGCCCAGCAGACGGCAGTATGGGGCTCGAACTGCTGAGCCTGCTACTGGTCGGGCCTGGTCCGCGGCGTCGACCTCCTATGCCGCTACGTGGCCGACCGTCGGCCACAGCAGCGCAGTGCCGGTCCTCGCCGCAGGTGCGTGGAACCGCTCCTGTGCCGACGGTTGCGCGTGCCCCGATGCCGCTCGAGCCACCGGGTGCGTCGCGGTTCAGCCGAACGTGAGTCCGCGCACCGCCAGCCACTGCTGCGGGTCCACGTGCTGTCCGCCGACGATCACCTCGAAGTGCAGGTGCGGCCCCGTCGAGTCGCCTCGGTTGCCCATGCGGGCGATCTGCATCCCCGCGGGCACCCGCTCGCCGACCGAGACGAAGAAGTCGTACATGTGCCCGTAGACGGTGATGCTGCCGTCATCGTGGCGGATTCGCACCCACAGGCCGAAGCCCTGCGCCGGTCCCGCGTCGATGACGGTGCCGTCGGCGACCGCGTAGATCGGGGTGCCGATCGGGCCCGCGATGTCGATGCCGTTGTGGAACGTGCCCCAGCGCGAGCCGAAGCCGGAGGTGAAGACGCCGTGGGCGGGTAGAACGAAGCCCCGGCCGCCCGGCAGCATCGCCCCGGGCTGCACCGGTGCGGTTCCGGTCATCCACGGCTGCTGCTCTCCGGCGACGGCGGCGGCGGCCTCGGCCTTCGCGCGTTCGAGGGTCGCTCGTGCGGCGGCCGCGACCACCGCCTGTTCGCGCAGCCGCTCACCGTTGGCGATGGCGTTCAGCAACCTGGTCACCGAGGGCGGAGTGTTCTGCATCTGCGGTGGATACGCGACGGCGACGAGCTGGGCGGCGTCCGGCGCGGGCGTGCGATCGGTGACCGTCCCGGCGAACGACATGTCGCTCGCGGCGAACACCGCGGTCGCCGCGAGCCCGCCGAGCAGCACCTTGTGCTTGCGCGCCAGTCCGAGCAACGCCTCGCCGCTGGGTTTGCGGCGCCACAGGTCACGGGGATCCGGCCTGCGCCGCCACCAGGCGCGCAGGTGGCGGCGGCGCGCCCACAGCACGCGCGGATCGAGTCTCCCGAAAAGTCGAGGTCGGGAACGTCGCGGTAGGCGCGCACGCCAGTCGCGCGGAATGACGCCTATGCCGGCTACTCCGCGCACTCGGTCGAGTCCGTCTCGTCGAGACTTATCGAGCATCGGGTAGACCATAACCGCGACTGCGCGGTGAAGCGTGCTCTACCGTCTGTCGAGTGTCCAGAGAATCTCGCCGGTCGACCATTCCACCTTTCTACGTGATGGATGTGTGGAAAGCCGCCGCGGAACGCGCCCGGACGCACGGTGATGTGCTAGTGCTCGCGGCGGGGCAGCCGTCGACGCCTGCGCCCGCGCCGGTGCTGCGCGCGACACAACTGGCCATTCAATCCGAATTGCTGGGCTATACCGAGACTTTCGGCATCCTGGCGATTCGGGAAGCGATCGCCGAACATCATCGGGAGACCTACGGTTATCAGGTCGATCCGGACGACGTCGTCGTGACGACCGGCTCGTCCGGCGCCTTCTCGCTGATCTTCCTCGCCGCGTTCGACCCCGGCGACACCGTCGTGGTCGCGCGTCCGGGCTATCCGGCCTACCGCAACACGCTCGCCGCGCTCGGCTGCCGCGTGCTGGAGCTGGACTGCGGCGCGCAGACCAGGTTCCAGCCCACCGTCGCCATGCTCGAAGCGCTTCCGGAGCCGCCCGCCGGTCTGGTGGTGGCCAGCCCCGCCAACCCCACCGGCACCATGATCGCCCCGGCGGAGCTCGCGGCGCTGGCCCGCTGGTGCGAGGAGCACGGCACGCTGCTGATCTCCGACGAGATCTACCACGGCATCACCTATGACACGGGGGCCGACAGCGCGACCTCGTCGGCGTGGGAAACATCGCGGGAAGCGGTGGTGATCGGCTCGGTCTCCAAGTACTTCTCCATGACGGGTTGGCGGCTGGGCTGGATGCTGGTGCCGAGCGGGTTGCGCCCCGCGTTGCAGCGCCTGGCCTCGAACCTGACGGTGTGCCCGCCCGCGATCTCGCAGTACGCGGCGCTGCACGCGTTCGGCGCGGAGGCCAAGGCGGAACTCGACGGGCACGTCCGCCGGTACGCGGTGAACCGCAGGTTGCTGCTGGACGGACTGCCGAAACTGGGCATCACCGACCTGGCCCCGGCCGACGGCGCCTTCTATGCCTACGCCGACATCGGCCACCTCACCGACGACTCCCGCGCCTGGTGCGCCGACGTGCTGAACCACACCGGCGTCGCGCTCGCACCGGGAGTGGATTTCGACACCGTCAACGGACACCGAACGGTACGTTTCTCGTTTGCCGGAGCCACCGCCGACATCGAGGCGGCGCTGCTGCGTCTAGGGCACTATCTACGCGTTTGAAAGCTTTGCCCGGCAAGAACTTTTCGCAGTTCGGCACCCCGGCCGCGCGGATGCGGTAAAACAACGATGGTTGCTTTTCCTCGCTGATTTCCCCTGGAAGAACTGATGACGACTGGCACGATGGCACGGTGATCACCGCGACGACCCCGAAAGGCGAACGGCGTCGCCAGGCTTTGATAGCCGCCGCTGCCGAGCTGTTGCTCGAAGGCGGATTCGAGGCGGTGCGGCATCGTTCGGTTGCGACGCGCGCTGATCTGCCTCTGGCGTCGACCACCTACTACTTCGAATCGCTGGACGACCTCATCGCGCGAGCGGTCGAGTTCAGCGGCAACGCCGAGTTGGACGCGATGCGCAGGCGCGTCGGCGAGGTTAGCCACCGCCGCCGCGGCGCGGAGGCCACCGTCGACCTGGTGCTCGACCTGCTGGTGGGCAGCGACGGGGCCGACGAGGGCGCGCGCGGGCAGCTCATCGCCCGCTACGAGCGATCGGTCGCGTCGGCGCGGCACCCGGAGCTACGCGAAGTCCAGCTACGGCTGCGGGCCCAGCTGGACGAGCTGCTGGCCGACGTGCTGCGCCGATCCGACCGGATGGTGCGGCCGGAACAGTTGCGCCGACTCGTCGCGGTGGTGGACGGAGCCGTGGTCGCCGCGCTCACCGAGATGGACCCGGAGCCCCGGCGGATGGCTCGCGGCGCGCTGCTGGAAGTGATCGACATCGTCGCGCCCCCGGCGCGGTCGGCGCCTCCGGAGGCGGCGGCCTACGCGGCCGCGGACAGCCCCGTGCGTGCCACGCCCCAGCAAGTGGATCGTTACCGAGCACTAGACTGACCGGACGTGAGCATCGTCCCCAATGTCCTCGCCACCCGCTACGCCAGTCCCGGGCTGGTGCATCTGTGGTCGCCGGAGCACAAAGTCGTACTCGAGCGGCGGTTGTGGCTGGAGGTGCTGCGGGCACAGGCCGAGCTGGGCGTCGACGTGCCCGACGGGGTGATCGCCGACTACGAGCGGGCGCTCGACGAGGTGGATCTGTCCTCCATCGCCGAACGCGAGCGGGTCACCCGGCACGACGTGAAGGCGCGCATCGAGGAGTTCAACGCGCTGGCCGGGCACGAGCACGTGCACAAGGGCATGACCAGCCGCGACCTCACCGAGAACGTGGAGCAGCTGCAGATCCGGCTCTCGCTCGAGCACGTGCACGCGCACGGCGTCGCGATCGCCGCGCGACTGGCCGAGCGCGCCGCGGAATACCAGGCGTTGGTGATGGCGGGCCGCTCGCACAACGTCGCGGCGCAGGCCACCACCCTCGGCAAGCGGTTCGCCTCCGCGGCCGACGAATTGCTGATCGCGCTCACCAGGCTGCGCGAGCTGATCGACCGCTACCCGCTGCGCGGGATCAAGGGCCCGATGGGCACCGCGCAGGACATGCTCGACCTGCTCGGCGGCGACCCGGCCAAGCTCGCCCGGCTGGAGCAGCAGGTCGCCCGGCACCTGGGTTTCGCGACCGTGCTCACCAGCGTCGGCCAGGTCTACCCGCGCTCGCTGGATCACGATGTGCTGTCCACGCTGGTGCAAGTGGGCGCGGGCCCGTCCTCGTTCGCGCACACCATCCGGCTCATGGCCGGGCACGAGCTGGTCACCGAGGGTTTCCAGCCCGGGCAGGTGGGCAGCTCGGCGATGCCGCACAAGATGAACACCCGCTCCTGCGAACGGGTCAACGGTCTGCAAGTGGTGCTGCGCGGTTACGCCTCGATGGCGGCCGAGCTGGCCGGTGCGCAGTGGAACGAGGGCGACGTGTTCTGCTCGGTGGTCCGCCGCGTCGCGCTGCCGGACGCGTTCTTCGCCATCGACGGGATGATGGAGACCTTCCTCACCGTGCTGGCCGAGTTCGGCGCCTACCCGGCGGTGATCGCCCGCGAACTGGACCGGTACCTGCCGTTCCTCGCCACCACCCGCATCCTCATGGCAGCCGTCCGGACCGGTGTCGGCCGCGAGACCGCGCACGAGGTGATCAAGGAGCACGCCGTCGCGGTCGCCTTGGCCATGCGCGAGCAGGGTCGCGAACCCGACCTCCTGGACCGCCTCGCCGCCGACCCGCGCCTCCCGCTCGACCGCCCCGCCCTCGACGCGGCGCTGTCCGACAAGTCCGTCTTCGTCGGCGCCGCCGAAGCCCAGGTCGCCGACGTGATCGGCCAGGTGCAGAAACTCGTCGACCGGTACCCGGACGCGGCCCGATACTCGCCGTCACCGATCCTCTAGCGGACTGCGCCTTTCGCGGCGAAATCCTTCGTCGCGCGGGCGGGAACCGGAAGGGATTGCGTAGCACGAAGACACAGACGACCGCATAGGCTGCGAGTCGTGAATCCCTACACGATTTTCGCCGATATCGTTGCCGGGCGAGCGCCGTCGAGCAAGGTCTACGAGGATGACGATGTTCTGGCGTTCATGGACATTCGGCCCATGACGCCGGGGCATCTGCTGGTGGTGCCGAAGGTGGCGGCGCGCAGTCTGGCGGAGCTCGATCCGGTCGTCGGGGGGAAGTTGTTCCAGGTGGGGCAGCGGCTTGCGGCGGCGTTGCGGGCCAGTGAGGTGGGGTGCGACGGGGTGAATTTCTTTCTGGCGGATGGAGTTACCGCCGGGCAAGAGGTATTCCACGTCCACTTGCACGTGATCCCGCGTACTCCGGGCGACGGGTTCGGCTTGCGCGGCCGCCCGACCAGTCCGCGGCGGGAGGATCTGGACTACCTGGCCTCCTCGATCCGCGGCGCGCTGGACTGAGCTCGCCGTCGCTCGGCTCATGGTCGGCGATCATCGCCAAGGCGTCATCGATCGGCGCGGTGATGCCCCGGCCTCTCGGGTTTTCGCGGGACGCGAGGAATCGGCCGCGCCCGCGTTTCCCGTAGCGACGAGTCAGTCGCGCACCAGTTCGGCCGCGGTCCAGTTCGGATAGTCGCTGTAGCCCTCGGCGGTGCGGCCGTACAGGTATTCCTCGCGGATGGGAGCCAGCGGCAGGTCATGCCGAATGCGGTGCACGAGATCGGGATTCGAGATGAACTGCCTGCCGAAGGAAACCAGGTCGGCGTGACCGGCGCGCAGCACCTGTTCCGCGCCCGCCGCCGTGGTCGGCTCGCGGTTCTCGCCGATGTTCGCGATGAGCGTGCCGTGCCAGCGCGGCCGCAGGTCGGCCAGCGCCGGGTAGCGGTCGTTGTCGGTCAGGTGCAGGTAGGCCAACTCGCGCCGATCGAGCTCGCTGACGAGTGCGCGGTAGAGCGGGGCCGGGTCCGCCTCGTACATGTTGAACTGGGGATTGCCCGGCGAGAGCCGGATGGCGGTGCGGTGCGCGCCGATGGCCTCGCTCACCGCGTCCACTACCGCGAGGGGCAGCCGCATGCGGTTGGCGATCGAACCGCCGTATTCGTCGTCGCGCAGGTTGGTGTTGTCGGCGAGGAATTGGTGCAGCAGATAGCTGTTCGCGCCGTGGATCTCGACGCCGTCGAAGCCCGCTGCCACGGCATTGCGCGCGGCGGCGGCGTAGTGCTCGATCGTGGCCTCGATATCCGCGCGATCGAGTGCGGCGGGAGTGATCGGATCGGCCTTGCCGCCGTCGATCAGGTGCACTCTGTCGCCGTCCAGCACCGCCGACGGTCCGGCGGGCCAGGATCCATCGATCCGGGCGAGCGGATGACCCTTGCGCCCGCCGTGCATGAGCTGCGCGAAGATCCGTCCGCCGCGCGTGTGCACCGCCTCGGTGACCCGGCGCCACGCCGCGACGTGCGCGGGCGTCTGCAAGCCGGGCACCCACGCTTCGCTCTGGCCGGTCGAATGCGGCCAGATGCCTTCGGTGACGATGAGTCCCGCCGTGGCGCGCTGGGCGTAGTAGGCGGCGACGTCGCCGGTCGGCGAGCCGTCGGGCAGCGAGCGCAGCCGGGTCATCGGCGCCATGACGATCCGGTTGGGGAGGTCGAGCGGGTGGTTGCGGTATTCGGTCAACAGCAGCATGGCTGTACCGTAAAACCTGACATTGATGTTAGGTCAAGGAGCGATGGTGCGGATCGGTGAACTCGCCGAGCGGACCGGCGTGAGCGTCCGGTCGCTGCGGTACTACGAGACCAAGGGACTGCTGGCCTCGGAGCGGACCTCCGGCGGGCAGCGAGAGTACGCGGAGGCGGCGGTCGACCGCGTCCGGCGCATCCAGCAGATGTTCGCCGCCGGCCTGCACAGCGACACGATCGGCGAACTGCTGCCGTGCATCCACGACGTCGACGGCACGCCCAACGCCAGGGCGACGCCGTTCCTGGTGGAAAAGCTCACCGAGGAGCGCGCCAGGATCGATCAGGCGATGCGCGATCTGCGCCGGACCGGTGACGTGCTCGACGGCATCATCCAGGCGGCGGGCGGCGAGGCATCCGAACAGTAGGGTGGACGCCATGGCTCTCGACAGCGGAACGATCTCCGAACCCGGTAGCGGCGCGGTGGCGCCGCCGGTCGCCAAGACGGTGCCCACCGAGCGGGTGCACCACGGCGACGTGTTCGTCGACGAGTACGAGTGGCTGCGGGACAAGGACAACCCCGACGTCATCGCCTACCTGGAGGCGGAGAACGCTTACACCGAGGCGCAGACCGAGCACCTGAGCACGCTGCGCGAGACGATCTTCGACGAGATCAAAGCGCGCACGCAGGAGACCGATCTGTCGGTGCCCACCCGTCTGGGCGACTACTGGTACTACTCGCGCAGCTTCGAGGGCAAGCAGTACGGCGTGCACTGCCGGTGCCCGATCGCGGCGGGCGCCGAAGGTATCGACGCGTGGACTCCGCCGCAGTTGAACGCCGAGACCGAGGTCCCGGGCGAAGAGGTGCTGCTCGACAGCAACGAACTGGCCGAAGGACACGATTTCTTCTCGCTCGGCGCGTTCTCGATCAGCCATGACGGCACGCTGCTCGCCTACTCGGTGGACAACGTCGGTGACGAGCGGTACGTGCTGCGCTTCAAGGACCTGCGCACCGGCGAACTGCTCGGCGACGAGATCGCGGGCACCGCTCCGGGCGCGACCTGGTCGCTGGACGGTAGCCACGTCTTCTATCAGACCGTCGACGAGTCGTGGCGGCCCGATACGGTGTGGCGGCACCGGCTCGGCGCCACCGATCCCGACGTCAAAGTGTTCCACGAACCCGACGAGCGCTATTGGGTGAGCATCGGCGCGAGCCGGTCGGAGAAATACCTGATGATCTGGGTCGGCTCCAAGATCACCAGCGAGGGCTGGGTCCTCGAGTCCGACGATCCCGAGGGCGAGTTCCGTGTGCTGCTGCCGCGCCGCGAGGGCGTCGAGTACTCCGCCGAGCACGCGGTGATCGGCGGCGAGCACCGCTTCCTGATCCTGCACAACGACGTGGTCGACGGCGTCAAGGCGGAGAACTTCGTGCTCGCCGAGGCGCCGGTGGACGACCCGTCGAACCTCACCCAGCTGATCGGCCATCGCGAGGACGTGCGGCTGGAGGATATCGACGCGTTCCGCGACCACCTGGTGCTCAGCTACCGGCGCGAGGCGCTCACCCGGATCGCGGTGTGGCCGCTGACCGACTCCGGTTACGGCGAGCGCCGGGAACTCGACTTCGATCTGGAACTCTTCGCGGTCGGCGTCGGCTCCAACCCGGAGTGGGCGCAGCCGACCCTGCGCATCGGTGTGACGTCGTTCATCACGCCGATGCAGGTGTTCGACTACGTCCCGGTCACCGGTGAGCTGCTGCTGCGCAAGGAGCAGCCCGTGCTCGGCGGCTACGACGCGAACGAGTACGAGCAGCACCGGGATTGGGCCGTGGCCGAGGACGGCACCCGGATTCCGATCTCGCTCGTGCGGAAGAAGACGACCGCCGACGGGCCGAGGCCGCTGCTGCTGTACGGCTACGGCTCCTACGAGGCGAGCATCGACCCGTCCTTCTCGGTTGCCCGATTGTCGCTGCTGGATCGCGGCATGGTCTTCGCGGTCGCGCACGTGCGCGGCGGCGGCGAGATGGGCAGGCTCTGGTACGAGCACGGCAAGACGCTCACCAAGAAGAACACCTTCACCGACTTCGTCTCCGCCGCACGGCATCTCGTCGACACCGGGGTCACGGCCCCGGACCGGTTGATCGCCGACGGCGGCAGTGCGGGCGGCTTGCTGGTCGGCGCGGTGGCGAACCTGGCTCCCGAACTGTTCACGGGCATCCTGGCGAACGTCCCGTTCGTCGATCCGCTCACCTCCATCCTCGATCCGTCGCTCCCGCTCACCGTGATCGAGTGGGACGAATGGGGGAATCCGCTCGCCGACGAGGACGTCTACGCGTACATGAAGTCCTACTCGCCGTACGAGAACGTCGAAGCCAAGGACTATCCGGCGATCTTGGCCATCACCAGCCTGAACGACACCCGCGTGCTCTACGTCGAGCCCGCGAAGTGGATCGCCAAGCTGCGCGCCACCGCGACCGGTGACGCGCCGCTGTTGCTGAAGACGGAGATGAGCGCGGGCCACGGCGGGGTCAGCGGGCGCTACGAGAAATGGCGGGAAGTGGCCTTCGAACACGCTTGGATTCTGGACACGCTCGGTCTCGCAGGCGCGTAGCGCACCGGCGCGCCGACGCCCGCCATCGGGTGGCATCGGCGCGCCGACCGCGGGGCGACCACTCGGCACAGGCGTGGCGGAGTGTTCGCCACGTGGTCATACACTCTGCACATCACGGACACGTGCGGCTGGCACCGTGGGGTCATGAACGCTGAGTTGATCGTGTCGATTTCCGGGATCAGGGACACCACCCGGGACACGGCGATCGAATTCGCCGAAGAGATGGATCGGCGCGGCGTGCCGCTCTCGCTGCTGGTCGCGCCGCGGCTGAAGGGCAAATACCGGCTGCTGGAGGATCCCGCGACGCAGGCCTGGCTGCGCGGCAGGCGGGCTCGCGGCGACGCGATCGTGCTGCACGGCTACGACCAGGCGGCCACCAAGCGGCGGCGCGCCGAGTTCGCCACGCTGCCCGGACACGAGGCGCGGCTGCGGCTGACCGCCGCGGACCGGGTGCTGGAGCAGGCCGACCTGCGCACCCGGCTGTTCGCCGCTCCCCGCTGGGATGCCTCGACGGGGGCGCTCGAGGCGCTGCCAGGAGCCGGTTTCCGGCTGGCGCTCGGCCTCACGTCGATCGTCGACCTGGAGCGCAACACGGCGCAGAAGGCCAGGGTGTACGGCATCGGCGAGGGTTTCCGCGCGGAACCGTGGTGGTGCCGCGCCCTGGTCATGGGCGCCGCGCGCGCCGCCCGTCGCGGCGGGGTGCTGCGGCTGGCCGTGTCCGCCGCGCAGCTGGGGCGGTCCGGCCCGCGCCAAGCCGTGCTCGACGCCGTCGACCTCGCGCTGTTCCACGGTGCGGTGGGCGCCACCTACCGGTGGGAGCCCTTCGCGGCGGCTCGGGCCGCATGACTGACGCCGCGGGCGACGGTGGGTCGGCTCCATCGCCCGCGGCCGGTCGGGACCGCCTTCGCGCGACCGATCGGCGCCGCCGCCCGCGAATGGCGTAGCCGGGCGGCGGCGCTGTCAGGACGCGGCGATCGACGGCTTCGCTACGGCGGGCGCCGCGTCGTGTGTGAAGCCGCCCGCCTCGGCGCGCGTGAGCGAGGTCGAGAACGGCCGCTGCCGCAGCTGCCGCATGCAGCGGTCGAGGTCCGCGAGCAGCAGGTCGGCCATGTCGATGGTGAAGCCGTGGCGCAGCACCGCCCGCATCACCGTCTCGTCGTTCCGGTCGGCGGGCAGCGGATAGGCGGCGATCAGCCAGCCTCGGGAACGCAGCCGGTCGGACAGGTCGTAGAGGTTGAAGCCGGGATCGCCGGTCAGGCGCCAGCACACCGCCGTGATGCCGCGTTGCGGGTCGCCGTCGTGGATCAGTTCGAAGACCCCGAGCCCGCGCACTCCCGCGGCCAAGTGCTGCGCCGCGCGGTAGATCGCGGACTGCACCCGCGCGTAGCCGGTGCGCCCCAGCCGGATGAACTGGTAGTACTGCGTGATCGCCTGCCCGCCGGGCCGGGAGAAGTTCAGGTTGAAGGTGGCCATGCTGCCGCCGAGGTAGTCGACGTCGAAGATCAACTCCTCCGGCAGGTCGTCGGCTTCGCGCCAGATCGCCCAGCCCGCGCCGAGTGGGGCCAACCCGGTCTTGTGGCCGGAGGCGTTGATCGACTTGACCCTGGGCAGCCGGAAATCCCAGACCAGATCCGGTGCGGCGAACGGGGCCAGGAAGCCGCCGCTGGCCGCGTCGACGTGAATGGGGATGTCCAGGCCCTTCTCGCGCTGCAAGGCATCGAGCGCCGCGCTGATCCCGGCCACATCCTCGAACAGGCCGGTGTAGGTCTGCCCGAAGGTGGGCACGACCATCATGGTGTTCGCGTCGCAGTACTGGGCGAGGTCGTCGGGGTGCATGGTGAGCCGCTCGCCACGTAGCGGGATCTGGCGGATCTCGACATCGAAATAGCGCGCGAATTTCTCCCAGCACACCTGCACCGGTCCACAGACGAAGTTGGGTGTCCCCGTGCCGCCGCGCTTGCGCCAGCGGAATTTCGCCGCCAAGCCGCCGAGCATGGCCGCCTCGCTGGATCCGGTGGTCGAGGTGCCGTGCGTGACGGCCGGATCCGGCGCGTGCCACAGATCGGCGACCATCCGGACGGCTCGGCGCTCCAGCTCGGCGGTCTGCGGATACTCGTCCTTGTCGACGATGTTCTTGTCCAGGCATTCGGACATCAGCCTGCGCGCCTGGTCGTCCACCCAGGTGGTGCAGAACGTGGCCAGGTTCATCCTGGAGACGCCGTCGAGCATCAGTTCGTCGTGCACGATCTCGTAGGCGACCTGAGGGAACATCTCGTGCACGGGGAATCCGGACCGGGGCGCGGACCGGCTGAGCCCCGGCAGGGCGAACAGGTCATCGGCTGCTTCGGACATGAGAACGGCCTCCCGATTCGACGGTGTGCGGGTGTGCCCGCCGAGGATGCCGACAGTTAGCCAACGCCCTCGACGCTCAGCTTGGCACACCCTTTCCGCCATCGGGCGCACTTCCCGCTTCCGCGCGCGGACCGTCCGAACACCCGGCAGGCGGTGCGAACTCCGCCCGAGGAACGGGGGATAGGGTGGGGGAATGGCGGAGGATGTGCGGGTGGCGGAATTGCGCGGTGCCGTGGCCGGATTGATGGACCAGGCGAAAACCGATTTGGCGCAGCTTGTTTCGTTTCAATCGGTGGCCGATCCACGGCAGTATCCGATCGAGGAGTGCGACATGGCGGCGCAGTGGGTGGCCGACGCGTTCGTCGCCGCCGGACTGACCACGGTCGGCTTACACGAAACGCCGGACGGCACCAAGGCGGTCGTCGCGTCCCGGCCCGCTCCCGACGGCGCGCCCACGGTGTTGCTCTACTGTCACTACGACGTTCAGCCCCCGATGGACGAGGCGGCGTGGCGCACCCCGCCGTGGGAACTGACCGAGCGCGACGGGCGCTGGTACGGACGCGGCAGCGCCGACTGCAAGGGCAACATCGTCATGCACCTGACGGCGTTGCGCGCGCTCGGCCCGGATCTGCCGTTGGGGGTGACCGTCGTCGCCGAAGGTTCCGAGGAGCAGAGCACCGGAGGACTGGAGCGCTTCGTCGAGGCCAATCCGGAACTGCTGCGCGCGGACGCGATCGTGGTCGGCGACTGCGGCAACTTCGCCGCCGGTGTGCCGACCCTGACCCAGACGTTGCGCGGCGGCGTGAACGTGGTGGTCACCATCGAAACGCTCGCCAGCCCTTTGCATTCCGGCATGTTCGGCGGCCCCGCCCCGGACGCGCTGGCCGCGCTGATCCGCTTGCTGGCCTCACTGCGCGACGAGCGGGGCAACACCACCATCGACGGGTTGTCGAACGATCAGGTCTGGCCGGGGGTCCAGTACCCGAGCGAGCAGTTCCACGCCGACGCGCGCGTCCTGCGCGACGTCGAACTCATCGGTGACGGCACTGTCGCCGACATGCTCTGGGCGCGACCGGCGCTGACCGTGCTCGGCATCGACGCGCCGCCGGTGGTCGGATCGGCCGCCGCGATCCCCGCGACCGCGCGGGCCCGCCTCAACCTGCGTATTCCGCCTGGCACCGACCCGGAAGACGCGTACCAGGCGCTGCTCGCGCATCTCGAGGCCAACACGCCGTGGCGCGCCAGGCTGACCGTCGAGCTGGAAGGCACCGCAGCGCCGTTCCGTTCCTCGACCGGCGGACCCGCGCGCGCCGCGATGGAAGCGGCGCTGGCCGCGTCCTACGGCCGCCCGGCGACCACCCAGGGGCAGGGCGGCTCGATTCCGCTGTGCAACGTCTTCGCCACCACCTATCCGGACGCGGAGATCATGCTGATGGGTGTCGAGGAGCCGAAGTCCTTGATCCACGCGCCCAACGAGAGCGTGGATCCGAAGGAGATCGAACACATGGCGCTGGCCGAGGCGATATTCCTCGCCACCTACGCCGGGTAGCGCTACAGATCGGTGTCTTTCTCCGCCTCGAGCACCCGGAATTCGGTTCCCGCGGGGGCCATCTCCGACAGCCTGCCGAAATAGATGCCCTGCGCCTCCTCCCGGATGATGCCGTAGTGGATGGGCAGCGCGACACGCGGAGCGACCGCGCGGAGGTAATCGACGGCTTCGCTGATCCGCATCCAGGGCGCGGCGGCCGGTGCGGCGAGCACGCCGACCGGGACCGGGGGCACCCACAGCGAGTCGCCGGGGTGGACGAGCTGGGCCGGGTCGTCGGCGGTGCCCAGCTGGAAGACGGTGTTGTCGATCACGGGGATCTCCGGATGGATGACCGCGTGCCTGCCCCCGCCGCCGGTGATCCGGAGATCGCCGAGGGTCAGCACGTTGCCCGCGTGCACCGCCTCCCACCGTTCGCCGCGCTGCTCGGCGGTCTGCGGGTCCGACAGCAACCGTGCGCCGGGGTTCGCGTCGATCAGCGCCTCGATCCGGTTCGGGTCGATGTGGTCGGGATGCTGATGGGTGACCGCGATCGCGTCCAGGCCGGTGAGGCCCTCGAAGCCGTGCGAGAAGGTGCCCGGATCGAACAGGATCTTCTTGCCGTGCAGCTCGACGAGGAGGCAGGAATGACCGAAGTGGGCTATGCGCATGCCGCCATGCTAACCACGCCGGGTGTGTTCTCCACGACAGTGCCACGGTCTCGGCCGACCCCGCGGATGACGCACGCGACCAGCACAACTACGCTGCTGAGGTAACCCCCCAACCACATGAGGAGCAACGCGTGGCACGAGTCGTGGTCGAGGTGATGCCGAAGGCCGAGATCCTGGATCCGCAGGGGCAGGCCATCGTCGGCGCACTCCCGCGTCTGGGATTCGAGGGCATCTCGGACGTGCGGCAGGGCAAGCGATTCGAACTCGACGTCGACGACAGCGTCGACGACGCGGCGCTCGAGCAGATCGCCGAATCGCTGTTGTGCAACACGGTGATCGAGGAGTGGAAGGTGGTTCGCGTCTCATGACCGCGCGCATCGGGGTCATCACGTTCCCCGGCACGCTCGACGACATCGACGCGGCCAGGGCGGTGCGTCTGGCCGGCGCCGAGGCGGTCGACCTGTGGCATGCCGACGCCGACCTGAAGGGCGTCGACGCGGTGATCGTGCCCGGCGGCTTCTCCTACGGCGACTACCTGCGTGCGGGCGCCATCGCCCGTTTCGCCCCGGTGATGGGCGAGGTCGTGCGAGCGGCGGGCTCCGGGCTGCCGGTGCTCGGCATCTGCAACGGCTTCCAGGTGCTGTGCGAGGCCGGCCTGCTGCCCGGTGCGCTGACCCGCAACGAGGGGCTGCACTTCATCTGTCGCGACGAGTGGCTCACCGTGGAGTCGGTGTCGACCGCGTGGACCTCCCGCTTCGAGACGGGCGCGCAGATCCTCGTCCCGCTCAAGTCCGGGGAGGGGCGCTACCAGGCGTCGGAGGCCGTGCTGGACCAGCTCGAAGGCGAGGGCCGCGTGGTCTTCCGCTACGCGAGCGACAACCCGAACGGCTCGCAGCGTGGTATCGCGGGTATCGCCTCGGCCAACGGTCGCGTCGTCGGCCTGATGCCGCATCCCGAACATGCCACCGAGCCGCTGACCGGCCCCAGCGACGACGGGCTCGGCCTGTTCCTCTCGGTGCTGGACACGCTGGTCGGGGTGTGATCGTCCCGCGGCGTCGGGTCAGCTGATCCGGTCGACGATCTCGAAGTCGACGCCGTTCGCGCGGGCGATGTAGCCGTGCTGAATCGCCTGATTGCCTCGGAAACTTCTGATTCCGTAAGGGGTTTCGAGGTGCAGGCCGTGGTCGAGGGCGTCGAGGATCTCCGGCACCTCCAGTGATCCGACCGTCCGCGCGAGCGCGCCCAGCGTGTGGACGGCTTCGTAGGTGGCGTTGCTGAAGCTGGTCAGCGCGGGAGCGAACGCGCCGTGCCGCGCGCGATAGCGGGTCATCCGGTCGTGTCCGTCGGATATACGGTCGTCGAGGAAGAAGCTGGAAGCCACGAAGAAGTCGTGGTTCGCCTCCGCTCCCGCTGCCAACAGCACGTTTTCGTCGGCGGCCGGACTCACCCGCAACTGCGTCGCGGCACGGCCACTGGCCGCGTACTGCCGGTTGAAGCGGGCGACGTCGGCGCCGACCATCAGGATCACCACGGCGTCGGCCAAGTCCAGCGCCGGATGGGCGAGGAAGTCCGCGAAATCCGCGTATCCCAGTGGCACATACCTTTCCAGCACGATCGCGGCCGGGTCGGACAGGCTTTCCCGAATCGCCTTGGCGGACCGGCGCGGCCAGATGTAGTCGTTGCCGATGACGGCCCAGCGCCGCACGCCGTACTCGCGTTCGAGCCAGTGCACGGCGGCCACGGTCTGTCCGGCCGGGTGCTCGCCGAGCATCAGCACGCCGGGTAGCTCGTCGGTCAGTCCCTCGTGGCTGGTGGCGTACAGGTACGGCACCCGGCCCGCACCGGCTCGCGCCACGGCCCGCCGCACCGCGGAGGTGTGCCAGCCGGTGATGGCGTGCACCATGCCGGTGGCCAGCAGGGCGGAGACCTCGGCGGCCACCTCGTGCGGCGACCGTCCCCCGTCGATATTCGTAGTACGAATTTCCCGCCCTAGAATTCCCGCGCCTCGGTTGATTTCGTCGACCGCGAGCGATATCGCCGCATCGCAGGACGGCGCGACGATACCGCCAGGTCCCTGCCGTGGCACTATGTTCAGGACCTCGATCGTGCCGTCGGGGCTCTCGATCGGCGTCGACATTCGGTACTCTTCTTCTCGTTCGAACGGAATTCACGGCAGGCGGGAAATAATGACGTCCATTGTAAGCGGAAATTCGACGCTGCATGGCGCGCTGCGTGCCGCGGAGCGCGGTTGGGTACGGCATTTGGACGCGGCGCTGTGCGCCAGGCAGCTCTCGCCGGATCAGTGGTCGATGCTGTCGAATCTGTGCGGCGACGCGGGTATCACGATGACCGAGCTGGCGGCCAAATCGCAGCTCGCGCCGTCCTCTGCCACCAGGCATGCTGATTATCTGGCCGAGCGCGGCCTGATCTTCCGGCTCGCCGCGCAGGACGATCGGCGCCGCATCCTGATCGGCCTGAGCAGGCTCGGCGCCGACTTGGTCGGCGAGGTGCGCGCGGAGGAGGCGCGCGCCGAGCAGGAGTTGCGCGGGCGAATCGGCGCACGCCGATATACCGAACTCATGCGATTGCTCGACCTGGTTTCCATCGCCTCGGAGTAAATACTCCGGCGTACCGGACATTCGTCCGATGAATGCCGCGTACGTCCGATTCGTGATCGGTCGCCGGACCATTCTTGCCCTTATGTTGTGGGACGAATCGGCGGGCGCCTCGAGCTGATCTCGGTGCGGCTATAACGGCATAGTCCGCACCGTTTCGGACGGTATTCGCCACGCGTGCCCAGCGACCGGGACACGCCGGTCGCGCCCCGCTTGCCTAGGATCGCAGGCATGCCCGTCTCCACCACCGCAGCCACGGCCGCCGGGCTGTGCGCGTTCATCGATGCGTCCCCGTCGCCGTTCCACGTCTGCCGCACGGTCGCCGCGGAATTGGACGCGCGCGGGTTCACCCGGCTCGCCGAGTCGCAGACCTGGTCTGCGGAGAGCCCGGGCAGGCATTACGTGATTCGCGGTGGGTCGCTGGTCGCCTGGGCGGCGGGGGACACCGCGGCCGCGACGGGGTTCCGCGTGGTCGGAGCGCACACCGACAGTCCCAACCTGCGCGTCAAGCAGCATCCCGACCTGACCTCGGCGGGCTGGCAGCTGGTCGGGCTGGAGCCCTACGGCGGTGCGTGGCTGAACTCGTGGCTCGACCGGGAGCTGGGTGTTTCCGGTCGGCTGAGCGTGCGGGACGGAAACACGATGCGCGAGCGCCTGGTTCGCATCGATGAGCCGATCCTGCGGGTGCCGCAGCTGGCCATCCATCTGTCCGAGGACCGCAGGGGTGTGACGCTGGACCCGCAGCGGCACGTCAACGCGGTGTGGGGCGCGGGGTACGAGCCGGCCGCCTTCATCGATTTCGTGGCCGACTGGGCCGAGGTCGATCCGGGCGACGTGCTCGGCTGGGAGCTGATGACCCACGACCTGACGCCGAGCAGGCTGATCGGGCGGGACCAGGACTTGGTCAGCGCGCCGCGACTGGACAACCAGGGCACCTGCTTCGCGGGCTTGCAGGCGTTCCTGGCCGCGATCGAGGAGCCGGGCGCGGCCGTCCCGGTGCTGGCCATGTTCGACCACGAGGAGGTCGGCAGTCAGTCCGACCGCGGCGCACAGTCCGATCTGCTGCCCGCGGTGCTGGAGCGGATCGTGCTCGCGCGCGGCGGCGGCCGCGCCGAATATCTCGCCGCACTGGCCGGTTCGGTGTGCGCGTCCGGCGACATGGCGCACGCGACGCACCCGAACTATCCGGAGCGGCACGAGCCCGCGCACCGGATCGAGGTGAACGGCGGGCCGGTGCTGAAGGTCAACCAGAATCTGCGCTATGCCACGGACTCCACCGGCGCGGGCACGTTCGCGCTGGCCTGCGCGCAGGCCGCGGTCCCGTTGCAGCGTTACGTCCATCGCGCCGACCTGCCCTGTGGCTCCACCATCGGGCCGATGACCGCGGCGCGTACCGGCATGTCGACCGTCGACGTCGGTGCGCCGCAGCTGGCGATGCATTCGGCGCGCGAGCTAATGGGCGCGTTCGACGTTCCGGCCTACGCCGCCGCGCTGGCCGCCTTCCTCACGCCCGAGACCACCGGGCGATAGGTGAACACCGCGACGACGAACACGGCGAAAGTGGCGAGCACGTAATTGCTTCCGATGATCTGCTGCCACCAGGCCCAGTCCAGCTCGCGGTCGCGCGAGTGCGGCAGCAGCCAGTGCGGGCCGACCAGGAACAGCGCGGCGGCGACCGTGACCACGCCGATCGCCCGCGGGCTGCGCGCACCGCGCACCATGAGGTCGGCGGCGACGACCAGTGCGGGCGCGATCCACACCCAGTGATGCGACCACGACACCGGCGAGACCAGCAGCACCGCCGCGGCGTTCACCAGCAGCGCCGCCACGGTGGCGCCCGCCTCGATCAGCCTGCGCATCCACACCGCGGCCAGCGCGACCGCCAGCACCGACAAGGTGATCCACACCAGTGTGGCCGCCGTGTCGCCGATGCCGAGGCGGAAGGCCATGCCTTTGATGGACTGGTTGCCCGCGAAGTAAGGAGGTCCGATCCGGCCGGTGTCGGCGAGGGTGTGGAACCAATAGTCCACGGAATCGCCGGGGAACAGCAGGAATCCGAGACCCACGGCCGCGATCGCGGAGACCACCAGTGTGCCCGCGGCTTTCCAGTCCTTGCGCAGTACGAAGTACAGCAGATAACCGGCGGGGATCAGCTTCACCGACACCGCGATGCCGATCAGCATGCCGCGCGGCCAGAAAGGCTTGCGCGCCAGGCAATCCAGTGTGATCGCGGCCATCAGCACCAGGTTGATCTGGCCGAAGCCGAAGGTCTGGCGGATGGGTTCGAAGAACTGCGCCACCGCGACCGCGCCGATGACCAGCGTGAGCAGGATCGGGCGCGACAGCTCGGACCGCAGGCGGGTCAGCACCAGCCACAGCGAGATGCCAAGGCTGACTACGTTGGTGACGACCACCAGCACCTCGGCGGCGACCAGCGGCATCAGGGCCAGCGGCGCGAAGAACAACGCGGCCAAGGGTGGATAGGTGAACGGCAGTCCGATTCCCTCGACCGGCGGCATCGGGCCGTACAGGTCGCCGTTGTCCAGCCAGACCCGGGCGCCGTTGCGATACACCTGGAGGTCGATGTAGCCGTGCCACCAGTGCGCGAGCAGCGAGACGATCGCCGACACCGCGAACAACGCGATCGCAGCAATCAGCCAGCGTACTTGCGGGGTCAGTGGGTTCGGCGACGCGTGACCGGATGTGGTCCCCGATCCGCCGCTGCCGGTCGGCGCGGCATCCGAGGTGACCGATCTCTCACCCGGATTCGCGACCCCCGATCCTTCGTTCACGGGCCCAGAGTAGCCGGTGCGCATGGTCGGTACCCAGTGCCTCTAGACTTACACGTAGGCATCTCGCCGCCGCCCAGTGACAACGCTCGTCGCTTCGCTGAGCTCGCCCACCCCGCCGGCTCCGCCGGCTTGCCGACCCCCATGCCCGGCCGAAAGGACCCTGGTACTCCGTGACTCCGCAGGTCGACACCGTCAGCGCAGCCGCAGCAAACCCCGACGTGGCGCAACCCTACAAAGAACTCGGCCTCAAAGACGACGAGTACGCCCGCATCAAGGAGATCCTCGGTCGCAGGCCGACCGACGCCGAGCTGGCGATGTACTCGGTGATGTGGAGCGAACACTGCTCCTACAAGTCCTCCAAGGTGCACCTGCGCTACTTCGGCCAGACCACCACCGACGAGATGCGCGAATCCATGCTCGCGGGCATCGGCGAGAACGCGGGCGTCGTCGACGTGGGTGACGGCTGGGCGGTCACCTTCAAGGTGGAGAGCCACAATCACCCCTCCTACGTGGAGCCGTACCAGGGCGCGGCCACCGGCGTCGGCGGCATCGTGCGCGACATCATGGCGATGGGCGCGCGCCCGATCGCGGTGATGGACCAGCTGCGCTTCGGCGCGGCGGACGCGGCCGACACCCGTCGCGTGGTGGACGGCGTGGTGCGCGGTGTCGGCGGCTACGGCAACTCGCTCGGCCTGCCGAACGTCGGCGGCGAGACCGTGTTCGACGCCTCCTATCAGGGCAACCCGCTGGTGAACGCGCTGTGCGCCGGCGTGATGCGAGTCGAGGACCTGCACTTGGCCTTCGCCTCCGGCACCGGCAACAAGATCGTGCTGTTCGGCGCGCGCACCGGCCTGGACGGCATCGGCGGCGTCTCGGTGCTGGCCTCGGACACCTTCTCCGGCGACGAATCCGGCTCCGGCCGCAAGAAGCTGCCGTCGGTGCAGGTGGGCGACCCGTTCACCGAGAAGGTGCTCATCGAGTGCTGTCTCGAGCTGTACGCGGCGAAGCTGGTGGTGGGCATCCAGGACCTCGGCGGCGCCGGATTGTCCTGTGCCACATCCGAACTCGCGGCGGCCGGCGACGGCGGCATGCACATCGAGCTGGACAAGGTGCCGCTGCGCGCGACCGGCATGACGCCCGCCGAGGTGCTCTCCAGCGAATCGCAGGAGCGCATGTGCGCGGTCGTCACTCCCGAGAACGTGGACGCGTTCATGGCCGTGTGCCGCAAGTGGGACGTGCTGGCCACGGTGATCGGCGAGGTCACCGACGGCGACCGGCTGGTGGTCACCTGGCACGGCGAGACGGTGGTCGACGTGCCGCCGCGCACCGTCGCGCACGAGGGTCCGGTCTACGAGCGCCCGGTCGCGCGCCCGGACGAGCAGGACGCGCTGATCGCCGACACCCCGGACCGGCTCGCCCGTCCGAAAACCGCCGACGAACTGCGCGCGACGCTGCTGCGGATGATCTCCAGCCCGCAGCTGTGCAGCCGCAAGTGGATCACCGAGCAGTACGACCGCTACGTGCGCGGCAACACCGTGCTGGCCGATCAGGCCGACGCGGGCGTCATCCGGATCGATGAGCAGACCGGCCGAGGCATCGCGCTGGCCACCGACGCGTCCGGCCGCTACACCAAGCTGGACCCCTATGCCGGTGCGCAGCTCGCGCTGGCCGAGGCCTACCGCAACGTGGCCAGCACCGGTGCCACGCCGAAGGCGGTCACCAACTGCCTGAACTTCGGTTCGCCCGAGGATCCCGGGGTGATGTGGCAGTTCCAGCAGGCGGTGCGCGGCCTGGCCGACGGTTGCGTGGCGCTCGGCATCCCGGTCACCGGCGGCAACGTCAGCTTCTACAACCAGACCGGCCAGACGGCGATCCTGCCGACCCCGGTGGTCGGTGTGCTCGGCGTGATCGACGACGTGCACCGCCGCATCCCGACCGGGATCGGCCTGGAGCCGGGCGAGACGCTGATCCTGCTCGGCGAGACCCGCGACGAGTTCGGCGGGTCGATCTGGTCGCAGGTGGCCCACGACCATCTCGGCGGCGTCCCGCCGAAGGTCGACTTCGCCCGCGAGCAGCTGCTCGCCGAGGTGCTGACCGCCGGTTCGCGCGACGGCATGATCAGCGCCGCGCACGACCTGTCCGAGGGCGGTCTCGCTCAAGCTGTCGTCGAAGCGGCGCTCGCCGGTGAGACCGGTTGCCGCATCCTGCTTCCCGAGGACGCGGATCCGTTCGTCACGCTGTTCTCCGAGTCGGCGGGCCGTGTGCTGGTCGCGGTTCCCCGCTCGGAGGAGACCAGGTTCACCCGCATGTGCACCGCGCGCGAACTGCCGTGGGTGCGCATCGGCGTGGTCGATCAGGGCTCGGATTCGGTCGAGGTGCAGGGCCAGTTCTCGATCACCATGGACGAGTTGCGGACCGCGCACGAGGGCACGCTGCCGAAGCTGTTCGGCGCCGGAACCGTCTGACGAGACGCCCACCTGGGCGGGCCTGAACCCCTCGTTACCGGGCCCGCCCAGGTGCGCGTACTCAGGCGACGGAATTGAACGGATCGTGCTCGGCGAGCAGCTTCTCCATCCGCGCCTGATCGATGCGACCGTGAACGGTCGCCGCCTCGTGCTGGTCGCGCACCACTTTCGCCAGCGTGAAGGTGCTGGTCACCAGGAAGAACACGGACATACCGAGGAATCCGCGCTGCCAGACGTCCAGCGGCAGCGCGTAGATCCCGATGCCGATGCCGACGAAACTGATGCCGAAGGCGATCGCGGCCTGTGCGACGTAAGCGGCGCTGGCTTTCTGCGCCGCGGTCGTTGTGCTCATGGACCAAAGTTTCCGGATGGCGCGACCCGCGCACCCGTGTACAACTACTCGAGCGAAATGGGTAGTTGCCATCCGCGCGAAGGCGTCCGATCACGGGGTCGCGCAGGGTGTGATCCGCGTCGTGCGCGCCCGCGTCACGGTGGGCGACGCGCCGGGCCGTCGGTGGCGACCGCCATACTGATCGAATGCTGGAGACCGCCGGGACCATGCGGAAACTGCGCACGCGCGCGGTCGCGGTGATCCGGCGCGTCGAGGACGTCATCGACCTCAATTACGTCGGCTTGGTGGTGGCGACGGTGTTCTTCGCGCTGTCGGTGACGCCGTCGCTGCTGCCGCGCGACTGGCTGTTCCAGGGGCTGATCAGCGGGATCAATGCCGCCATCGGATACGGCGCCGGCTGTTTGCTGGAGTGGCTGTTCCGGCTGTGGGTGCGGCCGCGGCTGAAGATCGCGCCGCCGCCGACGTGGGCGCGTTACGCCGTCAAGTCCGCCGTGCTGCTCACCGCCGCGCTGAGCGCCGCGCTGATGCTGGTGCAGTCGGCGCGCTGGCAGCGGGAGATCACGGCGTTGATGGGCATGGCGGGCACCACCACGCCCGCCTATCTGCGCACCGGACTGCTGAGCATGGCGGTCGGCGCCGCGGCGGTCGCGGTCTACCGGACCGTGCGCGAGTTCATCCTGTTCCTGGCCCGCCTGCTCAACCGGTGGGTGAAGGTGCCCCGCGAACTCGCTCCGGCCGCCGGATTCCTGGTGCTGGTGGTGCTGGCGGTGACGATCTTCAACGGTGTCGCCACGCAAGCGTTCTTCGCGGTGGCCAACTCCGCGTTCAGCGTGCGCAACGACCACACCTCGGTGAACGCGGTGCAGCCGCAGCAACCGGAGCGCTCCGGCAGCCCGACCTCGCTGGCCAAATGGGAGACCCTCGGATTCGAGGGGCGCTGGTTCGTCTCGCACGGTCCCACCGCGAGCCACATCACCTCGCTCACCGGCCGCCCGGCCAAGGAGCCCGTCCGGGCCTACGTCGGTCTGGAGTCGGTCGATGGGAACCAGGAACCGGCCGAGCTGGCGGTGTCCGAGCTCGAGCGAACCGGTGCGTTCGACCGGAAGGCGCTCGTGGTGGTCACCACCACGGGGACCGGATGGGTGAACTCGCTGGCCGCGTCCGCGCTCGAGTACATGTACGACGGCGACACCGCGATCGTCGCCACCCAGTATTCGTATCTGCCCAGCGTGCTGTCCTTCCTGGCCGACCGGAGCAAGGCCGCCGCGGCGGGCAGGGATCTGTTCGACGCGGTGTACCAGCATTGGACCGCGCGCCCGCCGCAGGCACGACCCAAATTGCTGGTATACGGGGAGAGCCTCGGTTCGCAGGGTTCCGAGGCGGCGTTCGACGGTCTGGCCGATCTGCGCGCCAAGGTCGACGGCGCGCTGTGGGTCGGCCCGCCCAATTCCAACCGGCTGTGGCAGCAGTTCGTCGCCCGCCGCGATCCGGGGTCCCGTGAGGTGGAGCCGCTGTACGCCGACGGGCTGGTGGTCCGGTTCGCCTCCGACAGCGGTGACCTGGCGCGCCCGTCGTCGGAATGGCGGCCGCCGCGCATCGCGTATCTGCAGCACGCGTCCGATCCCATCGTCTGGTGGTCGCCGGATCTGATCTTCTCGCGGCCGGATTGGCTGTCGGAGCCGCGCGGTTCGGACGTCTCCTCCCAGATGCGCTGGTGGCCGTTCGTCACCTTCTGGCAGGTGGCCGCCGATCTGACCAACGCGCAGGGCGTCACCGACGGGCACGGACACCGCTACGGCAGCCTGGTCCTGGACGGCTGGGCCGCCATCGCCGCGCCACCGGACTGGACCGCCGAGCGTTCCGAGCGGATCCGGGTCGAAGTCGAGGCCGCGGAGGAATTCGAGCGGAAGATCAAGTGAGCCAGGAACGGGCCGTGCGAACCATTGCGGCCGTTGCCGTTCCGTTGTTCTGGAGCAACGTGGTCCTGCCCCGCCTCCGTCTCGGCATCCGCGGACGAACCGCCGCCAATGCCGGTTTCGCCACCGCCTACGCGGTCGCGCTGCGCGCCGAACCTGGCCGCTGGTCGAAGAGTGGCGTGCGCTGCGGGCTGCTCGCCGCGTCGGTCGTCGTGGCCGGTTACGCAGCGGCCCTTGCCGTTCCGTCGCTGCGATGGCAACTGGCCGAACTCGCTGAACGGGGGCCCGCTGTGTCGACGCAGGAGTGGGTGGCTGTGCACATTCCTCTCGGGACTGTCTACAGCGAGGAACTCGTCTTCCGCGGCACGCTGGATCCCATGCTGGACCGCCTTTTCGGTCCGCGAGCCGGTGCATTGGTCGGCGCGACGACCTTCGGACTCTGGCACATCACTCCCGCGCGGGCCGTGGGCGACAGTGTTCCCGCCACTGTGGCGGTAACTACGGCGGGCGGACTCGTGTTCGGTTCGCTGCGTCGCCGCACCGCGGGCACCGCCGCCCCCGCGGTGCTGCACCTCGCCATGAACGCGGGCGGAGCGATCGCTCCGCGCCTGGCCCGCCACTTCCTGGGTTCCGCGCGGGCGATGCGGGGTGGCACGTTCGGACCTCGGGACAACTGTGGATGAATTCGCAACTCCGGCTTCGGATGTACCGCGAGCCCGTTGACGGGGCGGCCGACGCCGGGCACCGCGCCGACACCGTCGTGTCGACCGCCCTCGCCGAAGCACGGCTCAGGTCGATCACGTGCGCGCGGCGAACGGAGCGCGAAGTAGGGTCGGGCAGGTGGCAGGACGAGGCACGGTCGACCCCGCGCAGACGCGGGCAGCGGTGGCGGTGGTGAGCGAATGGTTGCGTGACGAGTCGGTCGACGCGCCCGCGCGCGCCGAACTCGCGGCGGCTGTGCGTACCACGGCGCGCTCGCTGGCGGCCTCCGCGCCCGGGCACTCGGTCGAGGTCCGGGTGCCGCCGTTCGTCGCGGTGCAGTGCGTCGAGGGCCCGCGGCACACCCGGGGTACACCGCCGAACGTCGTGGAGACCGACCCGCGTACCTGGCTGCTACTGGCCACCGGACTGCTCGAGTTCGACGACGCGCTCGACTCCGGCGCGGTGAGCGCGTCCGGCACCCGCGCGGCCGAGATCACGCACTGGCTGCCGATCGTCCGAGTCGACTGAGACCGAGCCGATCGTTTCGGCGCGGACAGTTCACGCCCGGACGATGTTGCGGCGCTCCAGCCCCTTGCGGTCGTAGAAGCGGGTGACCGACGCGCCGAAGATCAGCCCGATCGCGAGCCCGAGGACCGCCATCCACACACCACGCGTGAGCCCGGCCTCGAAATCGGCGTCGAAGTACAGGATCGACCGCACACCGAGGAACACCTGGTGCATGGGTTCGAAGGAGGCGAGCCAGCCGAAATATCGCGGCGTCGCCTCGATCGGCACGGTGCCGCCCGAGGACGGCAGGCCGAGGATGACGAACAGGATGAGGTTCACCAGCAGGCCCGCCGAGCCGATCGCCGCCAGCATGGACAGCCCGGTCACGCCGACGGCGATCATGGCGAGCGCGCTGTAGAGGTACAGGGCCAGCGGATTGCCGATCGGCATGTCCAGCAATTCGCCCACGACGAGGAACACTCCGGCGACGATGTTCGCCGCCAGCACGAACACGCCCCACTTGATCAGCAGCGTCTTGAACCGCGAGATCGGCGTGGGCGGGTAGTGCACGTACCACGGGCCGTACTCGGTGGGCACGAAACCGAGCTGCGCATCGATCATGGTGTGGATGACCATCGCGCCGACCACGCCGGCCAGCAGCAGCAACAGGGCGTAGAAGAACGCGGTCAGGCCCTGGCCGCTACCGTGCGGCAGCGGGTGGTACTGCTGCTGCACCACCTCGATCGGCGACGCCAGCGCCACCCTGGTCGCGCCGGTCAGTTCGGGTGCGGGCGGACCGCCGGGACGCGGGGCCAGCTGTGCGTTCACCTGGTCGAGCAACTGCTTGCCGACCTGCTTGTTCACCTCGGTCAGCGCCTCGTTGCCGACCCGCAGCACGATCTGCGTGCCGAACGCGCCCGCGCGCGGGTTGGTCTGCACCGTGATGATCGGGCGCGGGATATCACCGGGTATGACACTGCCCACACCCAGATTGCCGAGCTGCTTGCTGAAATCGCTCGGGATGACGATCGCGCCGTAGACCTGTCCGGACTGCATCTGCCGCTCGGACTCGTTGATGCTGAGCACGCGCAGGTCGACCTTGTCCGACGGCACTCCGGCGGCCAGCGCCTCGGTGATCTGATCGCCGAAATTGACCTTCTGCTCGGCGCTCCCGCTGCCGATGGTGTCGCCGACATCCTGGTTCACCAGGGCGATCGGGAAGTCGTGCAGGTTCTTCTCCGGATCGACGACATAGTCGAGGTACATGATGCCCAGCAGCGCGGTGAGCAGGCTCAACACCGCGACGGGAAACAGCACCATCCGAGGCCATGGCCTGCGCACCGGCCCCGTCGTGCCCGCGTCGTCCGTAGTCGTCACGGTCCGCACCGTAACAGCCGAAGGCGTCGCGGCGACCCCGCTTCGGTCACCTGGAATTGCTGCTCGGATGCGGCGGCGGTGCGCGGGCACCGCCGCGGCATCCGTAGAATGAAATCTGCCCCCAGCCCGCCCGAACAGGGAGCAAACGGTGACCAACGCCGAACTGCCGGTCCAGAGCATTTCCGCCGCCTCGTGTCCCACCCCGGACGTCGACGAGAACGAGCCGCGCGAGGAGTGCGGAGTCTTCGGAGTCTGGGCGCCGAGCGAAGAAGTGGCGAAACTCACGTATTACGGGCTTTATGCTCTGCAACACCGTGGACAGGAGGCGGCGGGCATCGCGGTGTCGGACGGCTCGCAGATCCTCGTGTTCAAGGATCTCGGACTGGTCAGCCAGGTGTTCGACGAGCAGACGCTGGCGGCCATGCCGGGTCACATCGCCGTCGGTCACTGTCGCTACTCCACAACGGGCGGGGTGACCTGGGAGAACGCTCAGCCCATCTTCCGCACCACCGCGGTGGGCTCCGGACTTGCCCTGGGGCACAACGGCAATCTGGTCAACACCGCCGAATTGGCCGGCCGTGCACGGGAACTCGGCCTGCTCGCCTCCGTCCGGGGCGGGCGCCCGCAGCCCGCCGCGGCGACGTCCGACTCCGACGTGGTCACCGCGCTGCTCGCGCACGCCGCCGCCGACTCCAGCATCGAGCGGGCCGCGATGGAACTGCTGCCCACCCTGAAGGGCGCGTTCTGCCTGACCTTCATGGACGAGCACACCCTCTACGCCGCGCGCGACCCGCACGGCGTGCGCCCGCTGTGCCTGGGCAGGCTGGAGCGTGGCTGGGTCGTTGCCAGTGAGACCGCCGCGCTGGACATCGTCGGGGCCGCCTTCGTCCGCGAGATCGAACCCGGCGAATTGCTGGCGATCGATGCCGACGGCGTGCGCTCGATGCGCTTCGCCAACCCCGAGCCCAAGGGCTGCGTCTTCGAATACGTGTATCTGGCGCGGCCGGACAGCACCATCGCGGGCCGGTCGGTGCACGCCACCCGGGTGGAGATCGGCCGTCGCCTGGCGAAGGAGCACCCGGTCGACGCCGATCTGGTGATCCCGGTTCCCGAATCCGGCACACCGGCCGCCGTCGGTTACGCGCAGGGGTCGGGCGTGCCCTACGGCCAGGGCCTGATGAAGAACGCCTACGTCGGCCGCACGTTCATCCAGCCCAGCCAGACCATCCGTCAGCTCGGCATCCGGCTCAAGCTCAATCCGCTGCGCGAGGTCATCCGCGGCAAGCGCCTGATCGTCGTGGACGACTCGATCGTGCGTGGCAACACCCAGCGCGCGCTGATCCGGATGTTGCGCGAGGCTGGCGCGTTGGAGATCCACGTGCGGATCGCCTCGCCGCCGGTGAAGTGGCCCTGCTTCTACGGCATCGACTTCGCCTCGCGGGCGGAACTGATCGCCAACGGAGCGGGCACCGAGGGTGACGTCGCGGACATGGTCGAGGGCGTGCGCCGGTCGATCGGCGCCGATACCCTCGGCTACATCTCGCTCGACGGCATGATCGCCGCCACCGAACAGCCGCGCTCGCGGCTGTGCGCCGCGTGCTTCGACGGCAACTATCCGATCCCGCTGCCCACCGAGGCCGCGATCGGGAAGAACGTGCTCGAGGGCATGCTCACCGGTCAGACCGAGGCCGAACTGCTGGGCGACAACGCGAATGCGAGCGCGCTGAGCCGTCCCTGAACGCGGGACGTCGCGCGGGATCCGCGTAACCGAACTCGCTCACCGCGTGCCGCACAATGAGCGCATGGATGCGAAGTACGCCGCCGCGCTGGAGCCCGTGCGTCGGGATCTGGCCGCTACCTGCGCTGTCCAGCCCATCGTGGTCGAGGAGACGCATCAGGGCATGGACTGGGTGATGTTCTACGAGCCGGACGGTAGCGGCGCCGGGATCGGACCGCTGGTCGGCGACGACTACGCGGAGCAGGTGGCGTATCTCGCCGACAAGGCGCACGAGTGGGCGGTAGAGGCGTTGTGGACGGCGGGCGAGTCACCGGTGTGGCCGGTGTGCCCGAGACATCCGAACACTCATCCGCTGGCGGCGGGCGTGAGCGGCGGGGTGGCGGTGTGGTCGTGTCCGAGGACACGTGCGATGGTGGCGCCAATAGGGCAGTTGGGAGTCAGCGTGCCGTGACCCCGAACGTCGTTGACGATCACGAACCACCGCTGAGGTTCGGGCCAGTCGCGCTGTTGGGCGAGAACGCGATGCGCTGCTGATGCTGTTCGCTGTCTCGCGCGGTGATGTGGCCTGCTCGAGACATCACGCGGTGCACCGTCCGGCGATTCTGGACGTACGACCGGTTTTTCGGGCCGGTCGTAGTCGCCGCGCATAACACCTGCTGAGAGCGCCGCGGATTTTCTTCGAAAACGTAACGTGCCGAAAATGCTTCGTAGGTACGGTGCCGATCAGATCGGAAGTTCACCCGTGTCCGCACCGGGCCTGCGATCCAGGGCAACGCGTGCGGCGCTCGAGAAGTGGGGCCGTGATGAGGAATTCGAGGTTGGGGCGACAGATCGGGACGCGAACCATCGCGGCCGTGGGCTTGCTGGCATTGGCGGGTTCGGTGCTGGCGGGATGCGGTTCCGGGCGAACCGGGGAGGGCGGTGACGGCGGCGGCTTGGTGGCGGGCACCACCGACAAGATCTTCTCGCTCGATCCCGCGGCCGCCTACGACAACGGGTCGCTGGTCGCCGAGACGCAGATCTATCAGTACCTGCTCAACTTCGCACCCGGTGACGCGACGCCGAAGCCGGACGCGGCCCAGAAGTGCGAGTTCACCACGCCCACGGTGTATACCTGCACGCTGAAAGACGGCCTGAAGTTCGCCAACGGCAACCCGCTGACCGCGACCAGCGTGAAGTTCTCCTTCGACCGGATGCTGCGGATCAACGACCCGAACGGTCCCGCCTCGCTGCTCGGCAACCTGGAGAAGACCGACGTAGTGGACCCGCGCACCGTCGCGTTCACGTTGAAGGTGGCCGACGATCAGACTTTCCCCGCGATCCTGCCCACCCAGGCCGGGCCGATCGTCGACGAGAAGGTATACGCGCCGGACAAGGTGATGCCGGACGAGGATGTGGTGAAGGCCAAGGGCTACTCCGGCCCGTACGCCATCGCCAGTTACGACAAGAACAAACTCGTCGAGTACCAGGCGTTCGCCGATTACAACGGCATCCTCGGCAAGCCGAAGACCGAGACGGTGTCCACCAAGTACTACGCCACCACCGACAACATGAAGCTCGACCTGCAGAACGGTTCGCTCGACGTCGGATATCGGTCGTTCACGCCCACCGACATCGAGTCGCTGCGCAACGACGGCAAGGTCGCCGTGCACGAGGGACCCGGCGGGGAACTCCGCTACATCGTGTTCAATCTGAACACCATGCCGGGTGGCACGCCCGCGCAGAAACTGGCCGTGCGCAAGGCCGTCGCGGCCACCGTCGACCGTGCCGCGCTCGCCGACGGCGTCTACAAGAAGACCTACCTGCCCGCGTATTCGTCCGTGCCGCAGGGCATGCCGGGCGCGGCCGAGCCGTTCAAGGAAATCTACGGCCCCCAGCCGAACAAGGACCAGGCGGCGAAGTTCCTCGCCGACGCGGGGGTCGCGACGCCGGTCGAGCTGAATCTCCAGTACAACCCCGACCACTACGGCTCCAGCAGCTCCGAGGAGTACGCGGCGATCAAGTCGCAACTGGAGGCAACGGGTTTGTTCAAGGTCGATCTCCAATCCACCGAATGGGTGACCTACCAGCGGGAACGCGCCCGTGATGCCTACCCGCTCTTCCAGTTCGGCTGGTTCCCGGACTTCCCGGACCCGGACAACTACCTTTCCCCGTTCTTCGGGCCGAACAACTTCCTGCAGTCGCATTTCGAAGACCCCGGCATCTCCGCCCAGCTGATCGCCCAGGCGACCCAGCCCGACAAGGACAAGCGGCTCGCGCAGATCCAGCAGGTGCAGCGTGATCTCGCGCAGAACTTCCTGCCGATCGTTCCGCTGCTGTCCGGCAAGCAGATCGCGGTCTCCGCCACCGGGGTGCAGGGTGTGGAACAGACGCTCGACGCATCGTTCAAGTTCCGCTATACGGTGCTGAGCAAGTGAGTTCCGGCGGTCCGGCCGGGCCCGGGGCGACCACATCGGCGGACATCGCGCCGACACCCGTCCGGGCCCGGCCCTTCGCCCTGCGGCGAACTGGCAAGGGCGGCGACGATTCACGCCACGGCGCGTTGCTGCGCTACCTCGGCGTCCGCCTGCTGCTGATTCCGGTGACCGCGTGGATCCTGGTCACGGTCGTGTTCTTCCTGATGCGCGTGGTCGGCGACCCGATCAGCGCGGCGATGGGCGGACGCATGACCCAGGAACAGATCGAGGCGCGCAAGGAGGCGGCCGGGCTGAACCGCCCGATCCTGACCCAGTACTGGGACTATCTGTCCGGGCTTCTGCACGGGGATCTCGGTCGCTCCCAGGACAACCGGGAGATCAGCGAGGTGGTGGTCACCTACGGCGCCGCCTCGCTGGAACTGGTGTGCTGGGCACTCGTGGTCGCGTTCGCGATCGGCGTCCCGCTGGGCAGGTACGCCGCCACCCGGCGGGATTCGGCCGCCGACACCACGTTGCGGTTGCTGGCCATCTTGTTCTACGCCGCGCCGGTGTTCTTCGTCGGCCTGCTGCTGAAGCTGGTGTTCGCGGTGCGACTCGGCTGGCTGCCGGTGGCGGGCCGGGCGAGCACCAATGTGGAACTGCGGCTGCAACACGTCTCGCCGAAGACCAACATCATGCTGATCGACGCGATCCTCTACGGCGACGCCGGATACCTGCTCGACGTGCTGAAACACGCCGTGCTGCCCGCCATCGCGCTCGGCTTGCTCACCGCGGGCATCTTCTTGCGGCTGGTGCGGATCAACCTGATCCAGACCCTCCGCGCCGACTACGTGGACGCGGCACGGGCCCGTGGCTTGTCCCGCCGCGTGGTGACCGGGCGGCATGCCTTCCGCAACGCGCTGATCCCGATCGTCACGGTGATGGGCATGCAGATCGCCATGATGCTCGGCGCCTCGGTGCTCACCGAGACCACGTTCGAGTGGAAAGGCCTCGGCTATCAATTCGCGCAATACCTCTCGGCGCGCGACTTCATCGCCGTGCAGGGCATCGTCGCGTTCATCGCGCTCATCGTGGCGGTGATGAGCTTCCTGGTCGACGTCCTGGTGGCGCTGATCGACCCGAGGGTGAGGTTCTGATGACGGCTCCGGAACTGCTGAACGAAACCCTGGTCACGCCACCCGCGGCGCGGCGGGGTGTACCCGGCCTCCGGTTGTTCTCGATGACCTCCGGTTTGCAGCGTGCGACGCTGGTCCTCGGACTGGCTCTGGTCGGTGTCTTCGTGGTCGCCGCGCTCTTCGCTCCGCTGATCGCACCGTACGGATTCGCCCAGAGTGCCGCCGACGGCGTCGATTTCGTTCGCCAGCAAGCACCGTCGGCCGAGCATTGGTTCGGCACCTCGGTGCGCGGGGAAGACGTGTTCTCCCGGGTGATCTATGGCGCGCGGACAGCCCTGTGGGTGATCACGATCTCCCTGCTGCTCTCGCTGCTGATCGGGGTACCGCTCGGACTGCTGTCCGGCTACGTCGGCCGGTGGCCGGACCGGTTGCTCGTGCTGTTCATGGACGCGATGTACGCGTTCCCGACATTGTTGCTGGCGATCGTGGTGTCCATCGTGGTCGCGGGCGGTCGCTCGACCAGCCTGGGCGGTGTGCTGTCCGCGGCGGTGGCCATCACGGCGGTCTTCGTCCCGCAGTACTTCCGGGTGGTGCGCAACGCGACCGTGGCCGTGAAGCAGGAGCCGTACGTCGACGCGGCGCGGGTAACCGGCGCGTCGACCACACGAATCCTGTTCCGGCACATCCTGGCCAATGTCACTCAATCGCTGCCGGTGATCATCACGCTCAACGGGTCGGAAGCCATCCTCACCCTGGCCGGCCTGGGTTTCCTCGGTTTCGGCATCGAACCGACCCAGGCCGCGGAATGGGGTTTCGATCTGAACAAAGCGCTGCCGGACGTGTCCAACGGCATCTGGTGGACGGGCATCTTTCCCGGTGTCGCCATCGTGCTCGTCGTGCTCGGCATGACCTTGGTAGGGGAAAGCCTCAACGAAGTGCTGAACCCCGTCCTGCGCACCCGCCGCGCCGCGGCGGTGGCCGGACCGGACGGCGGCGGAAAGGACGCGACCGATGCCTGAGTCCTCCGCGACGGAGCGGGGCCGCCCCGCCCTGTCCATCGAATCGTTGTCGGTCACCTTCGCCACCGACGCGGGGCCGGTGCACGCGGTCACCGACGTCTCCTACGAGGTCTACCCCGGCGAAGTGCTGGCCATCGTCGGGGAGTCCGGTTCGGGCAAGTCCGTGAGCTCACGCACCGCGATGGGCTTGCTGCCGGAGACGGCCACGGTGCGCGGCCTGGTCACCCTGGGGACCGAGCAGGTCACCACGATGAACGAGAGGCAGCTCACCGCATTGCGCGGCGGCGCGATCTCGATGGTGTTCCAGGAACCAGGCCTGGCCCTGGACCCGCTGTTCACCGTCGGCTTCCAGATCGGCGAGGCGCTGCGCGCACACACCGACCTGACCAAGAAGGCGGCCAAGGCGCGGGCGGTGGAACTCCTGCGCCTGGTCGGGTTGCCCGATCCGGAGCACCGGGTGGACTACTACCCGCATCAGCTCTCCGGCGGGCAGAAACAACGCGTGGTGATCGCCATCGCCATCGCCTGCGAGCCGAAGGTGATCATCGCCGACGAGCCGACCACGGCGCTGGACGTCACGGTGCAGGCCGAGATCCTCGCCCTGCTGCGGGGCCTGCGCGACCGGATCGGCAGCGCGATCGTGCTGATCACCCACAACATGGGCGTGGTCGCCGACATCGCCGACCGCGTGGTGGTGATGCGCGACGGAGCAGTGGTCGAGCAGGCGCCGGTGGACGAACTGTTCGCGCGTCCCACGGCGGACTACACCCGCGCCCTGCTTGCCGCGGTCCCGCACCTGGGTACCGAGCAGATCGAGCACGGCCCGCCCGACAGTGCCGAGACCGAGGGCGATCCGGTACTCGAGGTCCGTGATCTGGTGGTCGAATTTCCCGGCCCGTTCGGCAGGCCGCGTTTCCGCGCTGTCGACGGCGTGAGTCTGCGCATCGGTCCCGGCGAGACGCTCGGCCTGGTCGGTGAGTCCGGCTCGGGCAAGTCGACCATCGGCCGCTGCGTCGCGGCACTGCAACGGCCCACCTCCGGAACGGTGCGAGTGCGCGGGCAGGACATCGTGGGGTTGTCACAGCGCGCGCTGCGACCGATTCGGCGGCGCTTCGGATTCGTCTTCCAGGACCCGGCCAGTTCGCTGAATCCCCGGCTCACCGTGGGCGAGTGCGTGTCCGAACCGCTGCTCGTGCACAAGGCGGGCAGCTCGGCGGAGATTCGCGCCAGGGTGCGCCTGCTACTCGACGACGTGCGGTTGCCCGCGGGCGTCGAACGCCGGTACCCGCACGAGTTGTCCGGCGGGCAGCGTCAGCGTGCCAGCCTCGCCCGCGCGCTGGTGCTCGACCCGGACCTGCTGGTCGCCGACGAGCCGACCAGCGCGCTGGACGTCTCGGTGCAGGCCGCGGTGCTGGAGCTGTTCGGTCAGCTACAGCGCGAGTGCGGCTGGGCCTGCCTGTTCATCAGCCACGACCTGGCCGTGGTCGACCAGCTCGCCGACCGGATCGTGGTGCTGCGCGACGGTGCGGTGGTGGAAGCGGGCGATCGGAATCGCATCCTGCGCGCCCCACGGGAGGAGTACACCCGCCGCTTGGTCGCCGCGGTGCCGGTACCGGATCCGGTGCGGCAACGCCACCGCCGGGCACAGGCCGCGGGGTTCGATGGCGACGAGACGGACTGATCGTCCGCTTTACGGTTGGCTCTGCCCTATTGTCAAGAGGGCGAGCCAACACCGGTGCGGGGTCGTTATCCGGCTCCGGTAGCGTGAGCAGGCATCTATCCGCCGATTCGGTTTGGAGCTTTCCCCGAAAATGACTGAACAGACCCCCAGTGGTGGTGCTTCGTACGCCGCGGCAGGCGTGGACATCGAGGCAGGTGATCGCGCAGTCGAGTTGTTCGGGCCATTGGCGAAGAAGGCGACCCGGCCCGAGGTCCAAGGCGGCCTCGGCGGCTTCGCCGGGCTGTTCGCGCTGAAGGGCGGCTACCGGGAACCGTTGCTGGCGGCCTCCACCGACGGCGTCGGCACCAAGATCGCGGTGGCGCAGGCGATGGACAAACACGACACCGTCGGCCTCGACCTGGTGGCCATGGTGGTGGACGATCTCGTGGTCTGCGGCGCGGAGCCGCTGTTCCTCCAGGACTACATCGCCATCGGCAAGGTCGTCCCGGAGAAGGTCGCCGAACTCGTCTCCGGCATCGCCGAGGGCTGTGTGCGCGCCGGGTGCGCGCTGCTCGGCGGCGAGACCGCCGAGCATCCCGGGCTGATGGATCCGGACGACTACGACCTGTCCGCCACCGGCATCGGCGTGGTCGAAGCCGACGCGGTGCTCGGACCCGACCGGGTCCGTCCCGGCGACGTGGTGATCGCCATGGGGTCCTCCGGACTGCACTCCAACGGCTACAGTCTGGCCCGCAAGGTGCTGCTCGAGATCGATCGCATGTCGCTCACCGGCCACGTCGAGGAGTTCGGCCGCACCCTGGGCGAGGAACTGCTCGAGCCGACCAGGATCTACGCCAAGGACTGCCTCGCGCTGATCGCCGAAACCGATGTGCGCACGTTCGCCCACGTCACCGGCGGTGGCTTGGCGGCCAATCTCGCCCGGGTGCTGCCCGCGGGCATTGTGGCCGAGCTGGATCGAGGCACCTGGAACCCGGCGCCGGTGTTCAAGATGATCGCCCAGCGCGGCCGGGTCGAGCGGCCCGAGATGGAGAAGACGTTCAACATGGGCGTCGGCATGGTCGCCGTCGTCGCTCCCGAGGATGTGGACCGGGCGCTGGCGGTGCTGACCGCACGGCACATCGAGTGCTGGACGCTGGGCACGGTCAAGAAGGCCAAGGACGCCGACGCCGCGCGCGCCGTGCTGGTCGGTGAGCATCCGCGGTTCTGATTCGCGGTGAAGACACGTGAGAGTCCCGCATCTATGTACGATGCGGGACTCCGGTGTGTTGCAAGCCTTTTCGGCGCCAGAGACGTCAACCCGCGACAACGATCGAAGGGGGAGGCCCGTCGGCCTCCCCCTTCAGACGTAAATCCGAGTCAGCGGCGCCAGTCGTCGTAGTCGTCGTCCTCGTCCCAGCGGGACAAGGAGTCGTCCGCGTCGTGCTCATCGGACAGCACACCACCACTCCGCTGGGAGTTGGGGCTTCCCGAAAGCTCGCGCTGAAGGCTCGCGAAGTCGGTCGTGGGCGAGCTGTACTTCAGCTCGCGTGCGACCTTGGTCTGCTTTGCCTTAGCCCGGCCACGGCCCATGGCTGACCCCCTCGCGTCACAGCGGGGCGGCCTGGGGTTTGGTGGCGGCCCCGTTCGAATTAATACTCTTCCTGACAGACACTTTAGCGTGTGTCCGGCGGTCTCGCTTCCAGGAGTGGGTGAAGAACTCCGGAACCAGTGCCGTTTGCCCGCTTGTCGCCCTGCCGTGGAATAGCTAGACGACCCCGGGTATAGCACGAATCACACCGACTCGGATACCCCCGCCCAGCACCGCGGGGGCCGCCAGCTCCGCGTGCGCATCGGTCCACTCGATTCCCATTCGGTGCAGAATCGCCAGCGTCAGCGGCATTCGCGCGCGATCGTGGCCGTCTTCGATCTTGTACGCGAAAGCCGATCCGTCCGGCAGCGCGCCCGCGTGCACACCATCCGCGCCGATCTTGCACACCAGCCCGGGAGTGGCCAGCATGGTCAGCAGATCGGGCGCGTTCGTGCCGGAAATCACTCGCGGATGCGCGCGCACCGCGTCGGCGACCCGGCGTTCCGGGCTCCCCGGCTCGGCCGTCGCGATGGTCGAGAACACCCGCGCGAGGTTGACGAGCGAGACCGGGATGATCGGCAATCCGCAGCCGTCGATGCCCAGATCGGCTTCCGGCTCGCCGGTCAGGTCGGCCACGGTCGCGATCACCGCGCGCTGCAGCGGATGCGCCCGGTCCTGGTAGCCCTCGGTCGGCCAGCCGTTGATCGCGCAGGTCGCGAGCATCGCCGCGTGTTTGCCCGAGCAGTTCATGTAGATGGGGCGGGGTTGTCCTCCGCCGGACAGCAACGCGGTGCGGGCGCCCTCGTCGTACGGCAGATCGGCCGGGCAGGCCAGGGCGGATTCGGGCAGGGTGAACCGGTCCAGCAGCCTGCGCACCAGCGCGACATGGTCGGGTTCGCCGTAGTGCGAGGCGGTGGCGATCGCCAGTTCGGCGTCATCGACCGGCTGGAAACCGTTGCGCAGCAGGGTGATCGCCTGCATCGGCTTGTTCGTCGAGCGCGGGAAGATCGGCAGGTGCACTTCGCCGAGTTCGAGGGTGGGCTCGCCCGCGGCGTCGAGCACCACCACCGAGCCGCGGTGCACGCATTCACGGAAGCCCGAGCGGACCACTTCGACCAGTTCCACACTCACGATTTCGCTCCCGTGCCGATGTCGTCGGTGCTCGTCGTCGCGTGCCGGTGCGCGGTGGCGCGCACGGCGTTGCCATGCCTGCGCGCGTGCCGTTCCACTTGCATGCGCACGTCGTCGGAGATGGTCGGCTCGTCGGCGAGCAGGATCGCCAGCAGATCCGGATCGGCGCCGGTGAACAGATCGCGGACCGTGATGCCGTGCTCGGGGACGTGTACCACCGAGATCCGGTCGCCCGCCGCGATCGTGCCCTCGGTGAGCACCCGCAGATAGGCGCCGGTATCGCTGCGCAGGGTGAACCGTTTGACCCACTGCTGCTCGCCGCTCCAGTGCTGGAACGTGGCGCACGGCACGCGCGGAGCGCTCACCTCCAGCACGGTGTCACCGACCGTCCAGCGCGCGCCGATCACCGAGTCGCTGACCGGAAGGCCACGCACGCGCAGGTTTTCGCCGAACCAGCCCGCGGGCAGTTCCCGGCCGAGCTCCGTGCCCCAGCGGCGGGCGTCCTCGTCGGCGTAGGCGTAGACGGCCTGGTGCACGCCGCCGTGATGCTTGGTGTTGCAGACGTGATCGCCGTCCAAGCCGAGGGCGCGTACCGCGACTCGTCCCGCCGCCGGGCGCTTGTCGATGGCGCTGCGACCGACCCTTCCCGGTACCTCGATATCGGCGTGCACGACGCACGCCGCGAGCACCTCTCCGGAATCACCGACGCGCATGAACGGCGCTCCTCTCGTCACGAATGGGGAGCTCGGCGCTGAGCAAGAGTGCGGATGTCGGCTGAGGAAAACGTGCCGCTTGCCGGTGGCCGGTCAACAGGTCAGCGCCCACGCAGCCGGTCGACCGCGAGCCGGCCCGCTTGCGGTTCGTCGTCGGAGGGCATCGAATCGGGATCGATGGACGCCGCGACCGGGCCGGCGACCAGCGCGGTGTCGGCCGGAACCGCGCGCTTGACCAGCGCGAGGGCGATCGGGCCGAGTTCGAAGTGGTCGACGACCGTGCCGAGCCTGCCGACCGCGCGGCCGCCGGCGGTGACGTCGTCGCCGATGACCGGGCGCTCGTCCGCCGAGCCGTCCAGGTGCAGCAGCAACAGGTGCCGCGGCGGTTTGCCGAGGTTGTGCACCCTGGCCACCGTCTCCTGGCCGCGGTAGCAGCCCTTGTCCAGGTGGACGGCTCCGTGTTCGGCGACGCCGCCGATCCAGCGGGCCTCGTGCGGGATGGTCCGCTCGTCGGTGTCCGATCCGATCCGCGGCCGGACGGCCGCGACGCGCAATGCCTCGAACGCCCACATTCCGGCGGGAACGGCGCCTGCCGCGGTGAGCCGGTCCCACAGGCCGGTCAGCTGATCGCGCGGGACGACCAAGTCGAAGGAGTCGGCCGTCGGCCACGGCATCCGGCGCAGGAATCCGCCGCCGGGCAGCGGCGTCGCCTCGTACACGCCGGGAAGGGCGGTGATGCCGAGTGTTTCGGCCAGGTCTGCCACTCCGGGGCCGAGCAGGCCGAGTACCGCGTGGTCGGCGGCTTCGGGTTTGGCATCGGCCCAGAAGACCATCTTCTGCAGGAACGCGAGCAGGTCGGGTCCGCGCTCGGCTTCGGTATCGATCCAGACGGCGCCGTCCAGTTCGGTGAGCACGAAGTGATGCTGGACCCGGCCGTTCAAATCCAGGTCGAGGTTCTCGGCGGACTGCCCGTCGCCGAGGGTGGCGACATGCTGACTGGAGATGGTGTGCAACCAGGAGAGCCGCTCCGCGCCGGTGATGCGCAGCACGAATCGGTGTGACCGGTCGACGATCGCGGCGCGCTGCACCGCGGCGCGCTGCTCGCCGAACGGATCGCCGTAATGCCACGCGACGGCGGCGTCGGGCGAACCCGCCGCTCCCGCGACGGCTCCCGACACACTGAGGATGGGGCTGGGCGCAACGACCACGGACACCTCTCCCACTCTAGGCGGGCCCGCCCGGCGGTGCGCGAACCGGGCCAGGGCGCCGGAGAACGGCATAGCCGATCGGCATTGTCCGAGCATTACAGCGGGCCGCGTGGGGCGGCTGCACAAAAGGTCTGGCAAAAGCGGCCGTGACATAGGCATTGTCCGCTCACACCGCCTACGCTCGTCGCATGGTGGATCGAGTTCTGGTAACTCTCGATGGCGCGGTCCGGGATGCGGATGCGCCGTTGTTGTTTGCGGACGATATTGGCGTATTGCGTGGCGATGGTGTCTTCGAAACGGTGCTCGTGCGCGCGGGCGTCGCGTGTGCGATCGAATTTCATCTAGGCAGATTGCGCCGCTCCGCCCAGGCGCTCGATCTGCCCGAGCCGGAACTGGGCAAATGGCGCGAGGCGGTGGAGACCGCCGCCAAGGAGTGGGGCAGCGAGCGCGAAGGCGTGATGCGGCTGGTGCTCACCCGCGGGCGCGACTCCGAGCTGGCCGCAACGCCCGACAAGGTCAAGACCGGTGACCTCGCCGCCGCCGTGCCCGTGCCGACCGCTTTCGTGCTCGTGGTGCCGGTGCCCGAGCGCGTCGAGAAGGCCCGCACCGAGGGCGTCGCCGTGGTGAGCCTGTCGCGGGGCATCTCGGTCGACCTCGCGCAAGCGGCGCCATGGCAACTGCTCGGTGCCAAGACGCTGTCCTATGCCACCAATATGGCCGCCCTGCGGTTCGCCGCGCGGATGGGCGCGGAGGACGTGATCTTCACCAGCACGGAGAACCGGGTGCTGGAGGGGCCGCGATCCACCGTGGTGATCGCCCGCGACAAGCAGCTGATCACGCCGCCCGCGAAGAACGGTGTGCTGCCCGGCGTCACCCAGCGCGCGCTGTTCGCCGAAGCCGAGAAGGCCGGCTGGCAATGCCGCTACGACTCGCTGTTCACCGCCGACCTGCTCACTTGTGACAGCATCTGGATGCTGTCGAGCATTTCGCTTGCGGCGCGGGTGAATTCGCTGGACGGGCTGCGGATGTCCGCGCCGGACAACGCCGAAGAGATCATCGGGCTGGTCGATCGCGGTATCGAGCGGGCGGGAGCCATCGGCGACTGGTGAGTGTGCGCCGCTCCGTGATCTCCGTCCTACTCGGGCGGGCACGGGGCGGTGATGAGCACGGAAAACAGGCCGAACCGGCAGTATCAGCCCTGGTGGCGTGGCCTAGGACTCATTTTTCGAGGTCTGCTCCGGCGTAGGCTTTACTACGACATGTCGTAGACACGCAGGAGGCCGGCTTGAACGCCTTGGACATCTCCCGATGGCAGTTCGGCATCACAACCGTTTACCACTTCCTGCTGGTGCCGCTGACCATCGGTCTCGCGCCGCTGGTCGCTGCCATGCAGACGGCATGGGTCGTCACCGGCAAGCAGCACTGGCTGCGGCTGACGAAGTTCTTCGGCAAGCTGTTCCTGATCAACTTCGCGCTCGGCGTCGCGACCGGCATCGTGCAGGAGTTCCAGTTCGGCATGAACTGGAGCGAGTACTCCCGCTTCGTCGGTGACGTGTTCGGCGCCCCGCTCGCGCTGGAAGGGCTGATCGCCTTCTTCATGGAGTCGACCTTCCTCGGACTGTGGATCTTCGGCTGGACCCGGTTGCCGAAACTGCTGCACCTCGGCGCGATTTGGATGGTCGCGATCGGCGTGAACGCCTCGGCGTACTTCATCGTCGCGGCCAACTCGTTCATGCAGCATCCGGTCGGCGCCCGCTACAACCCGGAAACCGGTCGCGCGGAGCTGGAGAGCATCGTGAAGGTGCTCACCAACAACACCTTGCTGGCGGCTTTCCCGCACGTGGTGGCCGGATCCTTCCTCACGGCGGGCACCTTCGTCGTCGGCATCGCCGGCTGGTGGATGGTGCGCAACGCGCGCAGTGGCGACGAGGCGAAGTCGGCTGACGCGCGCGAGATGTGGCGGCCCGCCGCGCGTGCGGGCATCGTCGTGGTGATCGCGGCGATGGCCGCTCTGGTCTACACCGGCGACGTGCAGGGCAAGCTGATGTTCGAGCAGCAGCCGATGAAGATGGCCTCGGCGGAATCGCTGTGCCACACCGCCCTCGACCCCGATTTCTCCGTGCTGACCGTCGGCACGCACAACAACTGCGACAGCGTGACGCACGTGCTCGAAGTGCCCTATGTGCTGCCCTGGCTGGCGAAGGGGGAGTTCACCGGTGTGACGCTGGACGGCGTCGTCGACCTGCAGAAGACCTACAACGAGAAGTTCGGTGTCGGTGACTACCGGCCCAACCTGTTCGTCACCTACTGGTCGTTCCGTGCCATGATCGGGCTGTCGGCGGGTTCGGTGCTGCTCGCGCTGGCCGGGCTCTGGCTGACCCGCCGCGGACGAGTGCCGGACCAGCGCTGGTTCGCCTGGCTGAGCCTGCTGGCCATACCCACCCCGTTTTTGGCCAACAGCGCCGGGTGGGTGTTCACCGAGATGGGGCGGCAGCCCTGGGTGGTCGCGCCCAACCCAACCGGCGACCCGAATCTGCGCCTCACCGTTCAGCAGGGCGTCTCCGATCACGCGCCAGGCGTCGTGCTGTTCTCGCTGATCACCTTCACGCTGCTGTACGGCGCGCTCGCGTTCGTGTGGTTCTTCCTGATGCGCCGGTACGTGATCCACGGACCGGATCCGGCGGCGCCCGCCGCCGAACCGCACGACACGGATACGACTTCGGGCGAACGCCGCCCCGAAGAGCCCGCCGTCGAACAACTTTCGTTCGCCTACTAGGAGCCGGCGATGAGTCTGCAAGAGTTCTGGTTCGTCCTGATCGGTGTGCTGTTCACCGGCTACTTCGTGCTGGAGGGCTTCGATTTCGGCGTCGGCATGCTCATGCCGATCCTCGGCAAGGGGTCCGACCGGCGCAGGCGCGCGGTGCTCAACACGATCGGGCCGGTGTGGGACGCCAACGAAGTCTGGTTGATCACCGCGGGCGCCGCGATGTTCGCGGCGTTCCCGGAGTGGTACGCGAGTCTGTTCTCCGGCTTCTACCTGGCGTTGCTGCTGGTGCTCGTCGCGCTGATCCTGCGGATCTGCGCCATCGAGTACCGCGGCAAGATCGATGATCCGCGCTGGCGGGCCCGCTGCGACATCGGCATCGGCATCGGCTCCTGGGTTCCGGCGCTGGCGTGGGGCTGGGTGTTCGCCAATGTGGTGCACGGTGTCCCGCTGAACGAGAAGAAGCAGTTCGCGGGCTCGGTCGCCGACTTGTTCGGGCCCTACGCCCTGCTCGGCGGGCTGGCGACCGGACTGCTGTTCGCGCTGCACGGAGCGATGTTCCTGGTGCTCAAGACCGCGGGCGAGGTCCGCGACGACGCACGACGCACCGCCCGGCTGCTGCTCGTCCCGACCGTGGTCGTCGTCGGCGGATTCGGATTGTGGACGCAGCTGGCCTACGGGAACGACTGGACCTGGATCCCATTGGGGCTGGCCGTGCTCGGTCTGGTCGTGGCGGCGGCGGCCGATCTCGCGCAGCGCGACGGGTGGGCGTTCACCGGCACCACGGTGACCGTCGCGGCGGCGACCGCGCTGCTGTTCGGTTCGCTGTTCCCCGCGGTGCTTCCCTCGACGATCGATGCGGCGTTCGACCTGACGGTCTACAACGCGTCCTCCACGCCGTACACGCTGAAGGTGATGAGCTGGGCCGCCGCGCTGGTCACGCCGGTCGTGCTGGTGTACCAGGGCTGGACGTACTGGGTGTTCCGCAAGCGCATCACCGTCGAGCAGATCCCGCCCCCGGTCGGCCTGCCCCTGCGGGTCGCGCAGGATTGACGCCATGGCCCGCCCGCCGATCGATCCGCGCCTGTGGCGTTATGCCCGCTCGGCGCGCAGCTACCTCGCGCTGAGCGTGGCGCTGTCGCTGGTCGTCACCGGCGCGATCGTGGTCGCGGCGGTGCTGATCGGGCGGGTGCTCGCCGGGGTGGTCACCGATCCGAGTGCGCGCACGCTCGGCGCGTGGACGGTCGAACTCGTCGTGCTCGCGGTCGCGATCGCGGCCCGGGTGCTCGCCACGTGGGCGCAGTCCCGGCTGGCGCACCGAGCGGGCGCGAGCGTGGTGGCGGAGCTGGAAGGCGCGGTGCTCGGTGCGGGCGCACGGCTGTCGCCTCGCGAACTCGACGCGCGTCGAACGGAATTGGCCGTGGTCGTCGGCACGGGCCTGTCCGGGCTGCGCGGATATCTCGTCGGCTACCTGCCCGCTCTGCTGCTGGCGGTGCTGGTTCCACCGATCGTGCTCGCGGTCATCGCGGCCCACGATGTGACTTCCGGTGTGATCGTGGTGATCACCTTGCCGCTCATCCCGATCTTCATGATCCTCATCGGGCTGCTGACCCAGGGCCGGGCGGAAGCCACGCTCGCGGCCACCACCCGGCTGTCGGACCAAATGCTCGATCTGTTCGCGGGCATGCCGACATTGCGTGCGCTCGGCCGCGAGACCGGCGACGCGGAACCCGAGCCCACTGCGCGGGGACAGCGGAACGACACCGGGACGGGCGGTTCGACCGGACACGCGCACACCATGCGGCACCGTGTTCGCGATCTCGGCGACGCGCTGCGCCGGCGCACCATGGGCGCGCTCCGCATCGCCTTCCTGTCTTCCATGGTGCTGGAGTTGCTCGCCACGCTGAGCGTGGCACTGATCGCGGTCTCCATCGGGCTGCGACTGGTCTTCGGTGAGATGAGTCTTTACGCGGGCTTGGTGGTGCTGGTGCTCGCCCCGGAGGTGTATCTGCCGCTGCGCATGGTGGGCGAACGTTTCCATGCCGCCCAGGACGGTATGGCGGCCGCGGACCGAGCGTTCGCGATCCTCGAGTCCACGCCCGCCGAACCGACCGAGCGGCTACCCGGCCACGGCGCGCGGCGAGCGGCGGCGCACGCCGGTGTGGGCGCACCGGACGAGTCGGCCCACGCGGGTACATGCGACTGTCGACGCACCGAGCCGGAGAAGGCCGTGGTGACGGCTCGCCGCGGCAGTCCCCAGGACTCCGGCGCGGCGACGGCGCCTGACCACGAGCCGGTCGAGTCGCTGTCCAGCCGGGGCGTGCAGGGGGTGGCGCGCGTCGATGCGGTGCGGGACGAGTCGACGCGCGCCGGTGCATGCGACCGCTGTGCCTTGCCGGAGGAAGCCGTGGTGACGGCTCGCCGCGGCAGTCCCCAGGACTTCGGCACGGCGACGGCGCCTGACCACGAGCCGGTGGAGTCGCTGTCCAGCCGGGGCGTGCAGGGGGTGGCGCGCGTCGATGCGGTGCGGGACGAGTCGACGCGCGCCGGTGCATGCGACCGCTGTGCCTT
>NZ_JBEYVQ010000003.1:276870-694549 GCF_040644075.1 Nocardia sp. NPDC047038
TGCCGGAGGAAGCCGAGGTGACGGCTCGCCGCAGCAGCTCCGAGTGCCCCGGCACGGTCGAACTCCGCGACCTGTCGGTCCGGGCGCGGGACGGGTTCGCTCCCGCGGGCCTGTCGGCGATCTTGCGGCCCGGTGCCCTCACGGTGCTCGCCGGTCCCAACGGAAGCGGTAAATCGACCGCGATACAGGCGATTCTGGGCCTGATCACACCCGACCGAGGTGCCGTGACCGTCGACGGGGTGGACGTCCGCGAACTGGACCAGGACCAATGGTGGGCGCGTGTGGCTTGGCTGCCGCAGCGGCCGGTGCTGGTTCCCGGCACATTGCGCGACAACCTCGAATTGCTCGGCGCGCGGACGGTGGATCACGCCGCACACGGCCCGGCGCGCGTCCTCGATGATCTCGAAGTCGCTTGTCTGGCAACTGGTTTCGATGCCGTGCTCGATGACCTGCCCGAGCGCTGGAACACGGTGGTCGGCCCCGGCGGCGTCGGCCTGTCGCTCGGTCAACGCCAGCGCCTCGCGCTGACCAGGGTGCTGGCCACCGATCGCCCGATCCTGCTGCTGGACGAGCCGACCGCGCACCTCGACGCCGCCGCCGAAGCCACCGTGCTGGCCGCACTCCAAGCCAGGGCCCGTATGGGCGCGACGGTCGTCGTCGTCGGCCACCGCCCGACCGTGCTGGCCGCCGCCGACCATGTCGTGCAGGTGCGCGCGGACCTGCGCACCTCGCGAGAGGAGGTGCTGGGATGAACACCGGCGGACGCGCGACGCGGGCCGTTCCGCGTGCCACCGGTTCCACGGTGCCCGGTGATCTGCGCCGAATGTGGGCGCTGCTCGAATTGTCCCGTTGGCGGGTCGCGGTGGCGATCGGATGGGGCGTGCTGGCGCTCGGCAGCGGGCTCGGGCTCGCCGCGTTGGCGGCCTGGCTGATCGCGCGCGCCTGGCAGATGCCGCCGGTGCTCGATCTGAGCATCGCCGTGGTGGCGGTGCGCGCGCTCGGCATCTCCCGTGGCTTGTGCCGGTACCTGGAACGTCTCGCCACGCACGACGTCGCACTGCGCGCTATGACAACAGCGCGAACCACGGTGTACCGGACGCTGGCTCGTTCGGATCTCTGGCTGCGCCGACCCGAGATGTCGCCGAGTGGCGGCGATCGGTCGGGCAAGCCGCTGCGCCGCGGAGATCTTCTGGTCCGGATCGGCAGCGACATCGACGACTTGGGTGCCGTGGTGGTCCGCGCGTTCGTGCCGGTCGCGGTCGCCCTCGTGCTCTCACTCGCCGCCGTCGCTCTGCTGGCCACGATCTCGCCCGCCGCCGCCGCGATCCTGGCGGGTGCGCTGGTCCTCTCGGGCATCGTCGCGCCGTGGTTGTCGGCCAAGGCGGCGTCCGAGGCGGAACGCGCCGTGCGGGCCGACCGGGCGGAGTTCACCGCTCAGGCCCTCACCGTGCTCGACCATGCCGCGGAACTACGCGTAGCCGGACGCCTGGATGCCGCCCTCACCGCGGCCGGGCAAGCGTCGCGCCGTGCGGTCGCCACGGAAGATCGGGCGGCCGCGCGCAGCGCCTGGTCGGCCGCTGCCACACCCCTGTCCATCGGCGCGGCTGTCCTCGGCGCGCTGCTGATCGGCATCACCCTCTACGGCCCGGACGGCGGCTCGCCAGGCACGATGACGCCCATGGCGCTCGTCGTCCTGGTCCTCTTGCCCTTGTCGGCCTTCGAAGCGGTCGGCCCGCTGCCCACGGCGGCGCAGACGCTGACCACGGCCCGCGCGGCCCTGCATCGCCTGGATGGACTCGACCCCGATTCGCCCACGAGCGCGTCGGTCGGCCCGTCGGCGCGGCAGACCACGCGCCCCCCACATGCCGAGGACGCGGCGAACGTCGCTCGGACTCTTCCCATCGACGCCCATGTGCGGGAACTGCCCTGCGGACGACGGATCGCGGTGGTCGGCCCAAGCGGCGCGGGCAAGACGACTCTGCTCATGAAGTGGGCCGGGTTGTTCGACACGCCGCGCCCCGGCGTCACCTTCTTCGCCGAAGACGCGCACCTGTTCGGCACCTCCGTGCTGGAGAATCTGCGGGTCGCCCGCGGTGATCTGACCGCGGAAGAAGCCGAAGAAGCTTTGCGAACGGTCGGTCTCGGGAACTGGCTGGACGGGCTTCCGCAGGGTGTGCACACCGATCTCGTCGGGGGAGCGGCAGCCGTGTCGGGTGGCCAGCGTCGCCGGATCCTGCTCGCGCGCGCCCTGGTGTCACCGGCGCGGGTATTGCTGCTCGACGAACCGACCGAGCACTTGGAAGCCGAAGCCGGGGCGAAGCTGCTGCGCGACCTGTTGGACGCCGACAGCGGTCTCGTGGAACCGGATCGGATCGTGGTCGTCGTCACGCATCAGCTCCCGGAAGACCATCGGGCCGACGCGGTGCTGCGAGTATCCGCATCAGGGCAGGTCACGACGGACTTCGCGGGGCACGGAACGCCATGCGGCAGCGCCGATTCAGCCCACCGAGAAAATCCGTTGCCGAGCTACTGACGCATCGCTAGATTCGTTCGTACACAGGAAGGAGGTGGTTCGAAGAATGATTATTCATAGGACACGTGAGGTGGCTGTCCGCTAGCGCCACCGCTGCAGGTGGATTTCGCCCGCGCGAGCGCTAGCGAATTCCAGGCAGTCACCCGGCCCCCGAGCCCCGGTCCGTCCGACCGGACCCGTGCGACCACAATCGCACCGGTATGGCTCGGGGGCTGTTCTGTTCCGCCTCTCCGGGTATTCAGGCCGTACCAGTGGGGTGGGGTGTGGGTTGGTCACAGGGCCTGCGTTGGGGATGTGGGTGGGTTTTGGGCGTTCCCGGTGAGTTACCCATGTGCTCGCGAGATCAGGTGTTGCGTTGGGGTGGAGTCGGTCAGGGGTTGCAGCAGACCACGTACTGCGTTCCGCTGCGGCCAGCCTGCGATTGCGTTGGGCAGCGCCGAGCGCGGCGGGGTGCCGTGCTGGGCGAGGAGAAATTCTCAGCCGATGTAGCGCTGGAGGCGGGCCGAGAGGCGGGGTTGGAGGGGGCCGTCGGCTACCACGCGTTCTTCGACGTAGGCCAGGTCGCCGCCCTCGACGATGCCGTAGAGGCGTTTGGCGCCGCCCACGACGATGCCGGACTGGCTGCGGATCACCACGTCGGTGGCCAGTTCCCACGACGACTGGGACAGCGCTTGCCCGTAGAACAACTCCACGATGCCGCCGCTGTGTGACAGCAGCAGTTCGATGACCTCGTCGTTGCCGTCGATGCCGACCCGCCAGAAGCCGCTCTCGCGCAAGTCGGGGCCGCCGTAGGCGCCGTCGGCCTCGATGACCCAGGACCGGGATTCCCAGGCGAGATAGTCGCCGCCGTCGTGTGAGACGACGATCTGCTGGCCGAAGTGGTAGTCCCCGCGCTCGGGATCGTTGCCCTCCCCCTCGCCGCGCCACACGCCCACCAGCGGGAGAAGCGCGAGCATCGAGGCGCTGAGGTCCGGGCCGAGGCGCAAGTTGGCCGTGTCCTCGGGCAGCGGAAGATCCGGTAGGACCGGGATGTTGCGGGCACCGGTCGATTTCGCCCGTTCGGCAGCCTCGGCTACGGCCTGGTCGCCGCTGCGGCGACCGGCGGAATCAGCCGGAGCGTTGCCGTTCAGTTGTTCACTCGCTCGCTCGGCCGGATTGGAACCTTCGCTCGCGAGTTCGCTCATGATTCGGTGAACAGCCGGTAGAAGACGTAGAGGCCGAACCAGCCGATCAGGACGGCCACGGCCACCAGCAGAATCTCGAAGAAGAGGACCACGTTTCGAGTCTAACGACCCCGCTTTCGCGGCGCGCAAACGGCCCCGGTGCTTCCGCGGAGCGGAAAGCGACCGGGGCCGTTCGACGACTGCGAGGTCTTACTTGGCGACCGCGACGTCCACCGCGTGGATGCCCGCGCCTTCGGGGCGCACCTCGGCGGAGCCGTTGCCCGCCGAGGACAGCGCGCGGACGGTCCACGAGCCGGGAGCCGCGAAGAACCGGAAGTCACCGGTGCCCGACGCGACGACCTCGGCGGTGAAATCACCGTTGCCGTCGAGCAGGCGCACGAACGCCCCGCCCACCGGCTGGCCGTCGGTGCTCAGGACACGGCCGGTGATGACCGTTTCCTTCTCCACGTCGACACCGGCCGGGATTGCCTGGCCCTGGGTAGGTGCTGCACACATATGGATTACTCTCCCAACTCGATCGGAGCGCCGACGAGCGAGCCGTACTCGGTCCAGCTGCCGTCGTAGTTCTTGACGTTCTGGTGGCCCAGCAGTTCCTGCAGCACGAACCAGGTGTGCGAGGAACGCTCGCCGATCCGGCAGTACGCGATGGTCTCCTTCTCGCCGTCCAGGCCGGCTTCCTTGTAGATCTCGGTCAGCTCGGCGTCGGACTTGAAGGTGCCGTCCTCGTTCGCGGCCTTGCTCCACGGCACGTTGATGGCGCCGGGGATGTGGCCGGGACGCTGGCTCTGCTCCTGCGGGAGGTGGGCGGGCGCCAGGATCTTGCCGCTGAACTCGTCGGGCGAACGCACGTCGACCAGGTTCTTGGTGCCGATGGCCGCGATGACCTCGTCACGGAAGGCGCGGATGTTCAGGTCGGGCGCCGACGCCTTGTACTGGGTGGCGGGCCGGTTCACCGGCTCGGTCGACAGCGGACGGCCGTCGAGTTCCCACTTCTTGCGACCGCCGTCGAGCAGCTTGACGTTGTTGTGGCCGTACAGCTTGAAGTACCAGTAGGCGTACGCGGCGAACCAGTTGTTGTTGCCGCCGTACAGGATGACCTCGTCGTCGTTCGAGATGCCGCGCGCCGAGAGCAGGTCGGAGAACTGCTCCTGGTTCACGAAGTCGCGACGAACCTGATCCTGCAGGTCCTTCTTCCAGTCGAGCCGGACGGCACCCTCGATGTGACCACCGTCGTAGGCGGAGGTGTCCTCGTCGACCTCGACGAACACGACGCCGGGGGCGTTGAGGTTCTCTTCGGCCCAGTCAACGGAGACCAGGACATCGGAGCGAGCCATTGTTTTCCTTTCAGAGATGACGTGCAGGGTCAGTTCGATGCCGGTGACGGGGTCCGGCGGAGGCGGGCTACCAGCGGATAGATCCGGCAACCCAGGCAGAGCCCGAACGCCGCGTTCAGGAACGCCGCGAACAAGGCGAAGCCGGCGAACACCGCGCCGACGATCGTGGAGCCGAGCGCGAAGCCCAGCAGGCTGACGGCCGCGAACACGAAACCGAGCAACTGCGCGAACCGCAGCGGGGCCGTCGGCTCGGTCTCGGTGGTCGGCGCGAGACGCGGCGCGACGACGGCCGCGTAGATCCGGCCGTAGGGGTGGCGGCGCGGGCCGAGGGTGGCGCCGACCGCGAAGACGACTGCTTGCAGGGCGATCAACACCCCCGCGGCGACCGGCGAGAACGCGGCGGCGAGCAGCACCACGACGAGGACGCCGGTGGTCACCCATGCGGCGAATCGCGGTCCGCGCACGTCGACCCGGTCGGAAGAAACGGGGATCGCTTCGGAAGTATTACGGATCTCGGTGGACATTGTGCGTACTCCTGCGCTGAATAAGTCCGATGACTGAAAATTTGCCAATTCGCCGGGGGATCGTGAGATCGCTCGCGCGGCGGACAGGGGTCGGCGTCAGGAAATCCGGAAAAGCCGACCGCTCAGCGGCACAGGCAGCAACAACCACCGAGCCGACACAGATCCACTGTGCGGCGTCGGGTGAGCATCAGCTCGTGGTTGGTAAGCACGTCAGCAGTTTACCCAATTCGGCGGGAGAATATGGACCCGGGGTGGATCACTTCCGTCCAGGGGGCTTGTCGTCGCAGCTCAGGCGGCCGTGGTCAGCGGCTCGAGCGCGGAGTGCAGATCCGTGGCCTTGGGCACGCCGGAGATGCGGAACCGTTCCCTGCCCGCGATGTCGAAGACGAACGTGGTGGGCAGCGAGAGCACGTTCAGCTCCCGGGCGAGCGCCGGCTCGGCGTCGATGTCCACCTCGATGTCCTGCGGCGGCTGCGGTGAGCCCGCGAGCTGGCCTGTGACGTTGGCAACCACCCGGCGAACAGCGGAGCACGGTCCGCACCACTCGGCGGAGAAATGCAGTACCGCGGGACCGGCGCCGGTCACGCCGACGGACGCCAGCAGTTCCGCGCGGGCGGTGTGGGACAGGTCGATGCCGTCGGCCGCGCGGATCTTGCCGTCGCGCCGGCGCAGCAGGACGCCCACCGCCAGCGCGGCGAGCAGTACTACTGCGAGGATGGTGACTTGGATCATGGTCGCTGCAATCGGTCGAGGTCGATCGTGACGTTCACGCCCTTGCCCTCCACGACGATCTGACCGCCCTGAGCGGAGACCTTGGTAGGCCGGACACCGAACGGCAACTCCTTGGTGTCGATGGTACGGGTGAAGCGGGCGAGGACCGCCGGGCGATCGGCCTCGGTGATCACCGCCACAGGCATGGTCTCGGTGCCGGGCGGGCCGCGGTAGAACCCGGTCGCCACGATCTTCACCTGATCGCCGTCGAGGAGCAGATCGGCCTGCACGCTGACTTTTTCACCGCCGTACTGCGCGCCGGGCGTCTCCGGCATGGTTCCGGTGAGCACCAGTGCGCCCGTGGTGGTCATGCCGGAACCGCCCGATCCGCCGGTCCCGTCGGACTTGTCGGCAGGCCGCGAGTGCACCTGCAGATCGGGAATGGCGAACAGCCTGCCGAGTTCGGTCGGCTCCACTCGCAACCGGCTGTCCACGCGCTCCACCGGGACGCCGCGCAGGCTGCCGTCGACGAGTTCGCCGACCGGCAGCCGCACCCCGGTCAGCGTCGCCTCGAGCGCGATCTCCCCCGGAATGTCCAGTCGCTTCGCGCGGGCCCGGATCTCCACGTGGTCGTAGCGGCTGTCCCAGGCCTGGCCGAGGAAGGGGAAACCGTGGATCGTCACTTCGGGATCGGCGGTGAGATCGGCGCCGTCGCGCAGCGCTCGGGACACGCGATACTCCGAATAGGCCGCGGTACTGAAGTCGACGACGACGGCGAACCCAGCCAGACACAGCAGGCCGATGATCAGCTTGCGCATGCTCCCCCGTCTCTCCGGGTCTCGGGCCGCGGCGGCCGGGAGCCGCGCGGCGCGCGTTCGGCTACCGCCTCGGGGGCCTCGCCGGCGGCGGGCATGCCCGATACGTAACCCATGTACGCACCATATCGGTTGGCCCGGGCGGGGCTCCCGAGTGTCCTTCGGTGCGCTCGCCGACCCGGAATGCGTGGTCATGCCTTGTTACGCGCTAATCTTGCATCCGATTACCTGTGATTAGCGACGTGGCCGCGGCGGTGCTGCCGCATCCGCGTGGCTACGAGATGGGAGGAGGGCCCGTGGAGCTGCTCCTGCTTACCTCCGACCCCAACCCCGAGTCGGTGTTGCCCTCGCTCGCGTTGCTCGCGCACAACGTGCGCCCTGCGCCCACTGAGGTGGCCTCGCTGCTCGAGGCAGGCACGGCGGATGTCGCGCTGGTGGACGCCAGGACGGACCTGGCCGCCGCCCGCGGTCTGTGCCGCTTGCTCGGCAGCACCGGGTCCTCGGTGCCGGTCGTCGCGGTGCTCACCGAGGGCGGCCTGGTCGCCGTGAACGCGGACTGGGGACTCGACGACATCCTGCTGCCCGGCACCGGCCCCGCCGAGCTCGACGCCAGGCTGCGGCTGCTGGTCGGCCGCAACGGCGGCGTGGCCAGCCCGGAGAACACCGGCAAGATCACCCTCGGTGAGCTGGTGATCGACGAGGGCACTTATACGGCGCGTCTGCGTGGCCGCCCGCTCGATCTCACCTACAAGGAGTTCGAGCTGCTGAAGTATCTGGCGCAGCACGCGGGCCGGGTGTTCACCCGCGCGCAGCTGCTGCAAGAGGTCTGGGGCTACGACTTCTTCGGCGGCACGCGCACCGTGGACGTGCACGTGCGACGGTTGCGCGCCAAGCTCGGCACCGAATACGAGTCGCTGATCGGCACGGTGCGCAATGTCGGCTACAAGGCCGTGCGCCCCTCGCGCACGGCGGTCAAGGGGGAGCCGGTGAGCTTTCCGGACGACGACAACGAGGGCACCGACGATTCACCGCTCACGCCGGTCAACGGCTCCGTGCAGTAATCGTCGGCGGACTGTGCCCGCATCGCTTCGGCGGGGCCGAAATGCCACCTGCCGCTATGACGTTGCCAGGAGTGGACTCCATGCGGGGTCCGCAGGCTAGATGAACGGAGGCCGATGAGCGGCGCGACGACACAGTGGACCGACCGCCCCGACGCGGGCGACGCGCGGGCGGTCGCCGATCTGCTCGCGCGCGCCACCGAGGCCGACGGTGTCGCCCCGGTCTCGGAACAGGCCGTGTTGTCGCTGACTTCGGGCGCGGATACCGGAGCGCGCCATCTGCTCGCGCGGCGCGCAGGCGCCGTCGTCGGCTACGCGAATCTCGTTCCGGCCCACGGCGAACACCCTGCTATGGCCGAGGTCGCGGTCGACCCGGCTCGGCGCGGTCACGGCGTCGGTACCATTCTGGTCACGGCAGCGCTGGCCGCGGGCGGTCCGGGCGCACGGGTCTGGGCGCACGGCGACCGGCCGGCGGCCAAAGCCGTCGCAGCGCGGCTCGGGCTGCGGACCGCGCGGGAGTTGTGGCAGATGCGCCGGTCTCTGGCAACTCTCGAGCTACCGGAATTGGCCGTGCCGGACGGCATCGGGCTGCGCACCTACGCCGGTCCCGCCGACGACGCGGAATTGCTGCGAGTGAACGGCGCCGCCTTCGCCTGGCACCCGGAACAGGGCGCGTGGACCCGGCGCGACATCGAGATCCGCCGTGCCGAGTCGTGGTTCGACCCGGCGGGCCTATTCCTGGCATTCGACACCGCGGCCCCTGATCGTCTGCTGGGATTCCACTGGACCAAGGTGCATCACGCGGAGCAACCGCCGCTCGGCGAGGTCTACGTGGTCGGCATCGATCCGGCGGCGCAAGGGCGCGGACTCGGCCGGCTGCTCACCTTGACCGGTTTGCATCACCTGCGGGAGCGCGGGCTGGCCGAAGTTCTGCTCTACACCGAGGCCGACAATGTCGCCGCGGTGCGCACTTATACCCGTCTCGGATTCGCTCCGGCACATGTCGACGTCGCCTACGCGGCGGCGGAGGTTGAATAACAGGCGGCAGAATGGGTGCGCGCCAGTAAAACTGCGGCAAACGTCACATCTACCAGGTGCAATCGCGCCGGGCTGTTCACTCTCCGTTCACTCAGGTCGGTCCAACTGTCAACCACATGACCTTAGGTTGAGTGAGGGCAGCACACTGCTGCCTGGTGCGCAAGTTCCCCGCGAACAGCACCACAACACTCGTCCGGGCCGGTGAGGGACCGGACGAGTAGGACGCCATTCCGGAGGAATAGTGAATCTGAAGCGCAGCAGCGCCCTCGTTGGTGTGCTGGCCGTCGGCGCCATGGCGCTGGCCGCCTGTGGCAGCGACGACAACACCTCGGCCGATTCGGGCAACGTGGCCAAGGTCGACGTCGCCTGCGGCGGCAAGAAGGCCCTCAAGGCCAGCGGCTCTTCGGCGCAGAAGAACGCGATGGAGCGCTTCATCGCCGCGTACGAGAAGAACTGCGACGGAGCCACGCTCAACTACACCTCGAGCGGCTCGGGCGCCGGTGTGAGCGAGTTCCTCGGTGGCCAGACCGATTTCGGTGGCTCCGACTCCCCGCTGAGCGCGAAGAAGGACGAGCCGAAGAAGGCCGCCGACCGCTGCGCCTCGCCCGCGTGGAACCTGCCGACCGTGTTCGGCCCGGTCGCGATCACCTACAACATCGACGGCGTGACCGATCTCGCGCTGGACGGCCCGACCGCCGCCAAGATCTTCAACGGCACCGTCACCACCTGGGACGCGCCCGAGATCAAGGCGCTGAACCCGAACGCCAAGCTGCCGTCCGAGCCGATCGCCGTGATCTTCCGCAGCGACGAGTCGGGCACCACCGACAACTTCCAGCTCTACCTGGACTCCGCCTCCGACGGCGCCTGGGGCAAGGGCGCGGGCAAGGCCTTCAACGGCGGCGTCGGCGCGGGCTCGAAGGGCAACGAGGGCACCTCGGCCGCGGTGAAGAGCACCAAGAACTCGATCACCTACAACGAGTGGTCGTTCGCGAAGGCGCAGAACCTGTCGATCGCGCGGATCATTACCTCGGCGAGCAAGGACCCGGTGACGCTGAGCGTCGCCTCGGCGGGCAAGGCGATCGAGTCCGCTAAGGTCTCCGGCCAGGGCAACGACCTGGTCATCGACACCTCCTCGTTCTACAAGCCGTCGGTGGCGGGCGCGTACCCGATCGTGATGCCGACCTACGAGATCGTGTGCTCGAAGTACTCCGACGCCGACACGTCGAAGGCGGTCAAAGCCTTCCTCACCTCGGCGGTCACCAACGGCCAGCAGGGCTTGGACGAGGCCGGGTACATCCCGATCCCGGAACAGTTCAAGACCAAGCTGACCACCGCCATCAACGCCATCTCCTGATAGCAGTCCCACATGACCGTGCACGACGAGGTTGCCGCCGCTGGTCCGTCTGATTCGACCGACCAGCGAGCAGGCGGAGATACTGCGCTCATGCCGAGCAAGCCGAGCACCGAACCGACCGCGAAGAGCCGTCGCCAGCACAGCCCGCGGGCGGAGATCATCTTCCGCTCGCTGGCGACGACGGCCGGTGCGATCATCGTCGCGTCCATCGCGTTGATCGCGCTGTTCCTGCTCATCCGGGCGGTGCCGTCGGTGCTGGCGAACGAGGCGAACTTCTTCACCAGCACAGAGTTCAACACCTCGGACGCCAACCACTTACGGTTCGGCATCCGGGATCTGTTCATGGTGACGGTGCTCAGTTCGGTCTTCGCCTTGGTGATCGCCGTTCCGATCGGCATCGGCATCGCGCTGTTTCTGACGCACTACGCGCCGAAGACGCTGGCACGGCCGTTCTCGGTGCTCGTCGATCTGCTCGCGGCGGTGCCCTCGATCGTGTTCGGTCTGTGGGGAATCCTGGTTCTCGCTCCGCAACTGGAGCCGATCCAGAACTTCTTGAACGACAACCTGGGATGGCTGTTCCTCTTCGATGACGGCAACATCCCGCTGGCCAGCGGCGGCACGATCTTCACCGCGGGCGTCGTGCTCGCGGTGATGATCCTGCCGATCATCACGTCGGTCAGCCGTGAGGTGTTCAACCTCACCCCCCGTGCGCACATCGAGGCGGCGCAGGCGCTCGGCGCGACGAAGTGGGAAGTCGTGCGGATGACGGTGCTGCCCTACGGGCGCAGCGGCATGATCGCCGGCGCGATGCTCGGCCTCGGCCGCGCGCTCGGTGAGACCATCGCCGTGTTGATCGTGCTGAAGACGGCCGCGCAGCCGGGACACTGGTCGGTGTTCGACGGCGGCTACACCTTCGCCTCCAAAATCGCCTCGGCCGCCGCGGAGTTCAGTGCCCCGCTGCCGACCGGTGCGTACATCGCGGCAGGCTTCGTGCTGTTCGCGCTGACCTTCGTCGTGAACGCGCTCGCTCGACTGGCCGCGGGCGGAAGGGTGAACGGGTGATGACCTCCTCGACTCTGGACCGGCCGATCAAGCCGCCCACCTTCCGCGATGTGAGCCTGGCGCGCAAGGTGCGCAACAACGTCGCGACCGGCTTGGTGTGGCTGGCGTTCGCGGTCGCGCTGGTACCGCTGGCCTGGGTCCTGATCATGGTGATCAGCAAGGGCTTGGCCGCGGTGGTCCGGGTGGACTGGTGGCAGAACTCGCTGAAGGGCGTGCTGCCCAATCAGGTCGCGGGCGGCGTCTATCACGCCATCTACGGCACGATCGTGCAGTCGCTGGTCGCGACGGTGATCGCCGTGCCGCTCGGCATCATGGCCGCGGTGTATCTGGTCGAGTACGGCCGCGGCTTGCTGGCCAAGGTCACCACCTTCATGGTCGACATCCTGGCCGGTGTGCCGTCGATCGTCGCGGCGCTGTTCATCTTCGCGCTGTGGATCGCGACGCTCGGATTCCCGCAGAGTTCGCTGGCGGTGTCGCTGGCGTTGGTGCTGCTGATGTTGCCCGTGGTCGTCCGCAGTACCGAGGAAATGCTGAAACTGGTGCCGGACGAACTGCGTGAAGCCTCCTACGCGCTGGGCATCCCGAAGTGGAAGACCATCGTGCGGATCGTGGTGCCCACCGCGCTGCCCGGCATGATCAGCGGCATCCTGCTGGCCATCGCCAGGGTGATGGGCGAGACCGCTCCCGTGCTGGTGCTGGTCGGCTACAGCAAGTCGATCAACATGAACATCTTCGACGGCAACATGGCGTCGCTGCCGCTGTTGATCTACCAGGAGCTGGCCAACCCCGAAGCTGCCGGACGCGAGCGGGTCTGGGGCGCGGCTCTGACCCTGATCATCATCATCGCCCTCCTGTACCTGGCGGCTGCGGTCCTCAACCGCCTGCTCACCCGGAACCGATAGAAGCGGAACGGATTACCGAAAATGGCCAAGCGGATCGACGTCAAAGATCTGAACATCTACTACGGCAAGTTCCACGCCGTGTCGGATGTCTCGCTGACCGTGCTGCCGCGCAGCGTGACCGCCTTCATCGGTCCCTCCGGCTGTGGCAAGTCCACCGTGCTGCGTTCGCTCAACCGCATGCACGAGGTAACCCCGAATGCCAGGGTCGAGGGCGCGGTGTTGCTGGACGGCGAGGACATCTACGGCACGCAGGTCGACCCGGTGGGTGTGCGCCGCACGATCGGCATGGTCTTCCAGCGGCCCAACCCGTTCCCCACGATGTCCATCAAGGACAACGTGGTCGCGGGTCTGAAGCTGCAGGGCGTGCGCAACAAGAAGGAACTCGACGAGGTCGCCGAGCGCTCGCTGCGCGGCGCCAACCTGTGGAACGAGGTGAAGGACCGCCTGGACAAGCCGGGCGGCGGCCTCTCCGGCGGTCAGCAGCAGCGTCTGTGCATCGCGCGCGCCATCGCGGTTTCGCCCGACGTGCTGCTGATGGACGAGCCCTGTTCGGCGCTCGACCCGATCTCGACCCTGGCGATCGAGGATTTGATCACCGAGTTGAAGAAGGAATTCACCATCGTCATCGTCACCCACAACATGCAGCAGGCCGCGCGCGTGAGTGACCAGACCGGTTTCTTCAACCTGGAGGCCCAGGGCAAGCCGGGCAAGCTGATCGAGATCGACGACACCGAGAAGATCTTCTCCAACCCGTCGCAGAAGGCCACGGAGGACTACATCTCCGGTCGCTTCGGCTGATCTCGAGGCGGGTGCCGCATCCGCGGACGTGCCGCATACGCAAAGCGAAGGCCCTGGGCGGTGACCACCGCCCAGGGCCTTCGGATATTCGGGCCTCGGCTATTCGTCTAGAGGCGGGGTCTCGAACAGCGGCGTCGGCGTGGATTGCACTCGGCGCGTGTGCTCCGAATCCGATTCACGATTCGCCGCTGACATTCCTCCGAGCAGTCCGGTGCTCGCGGGTGCGGTGGACGGGGAAACGGACGCGGACGCGGGAGCAGTGCTCGGACCGCCGGAGTCGGCATTGGTGTAACTCGCCTGCCGGACGGACGCCGGTGGGTCCTGCTTGGTTTCCGCGTGTTGCGACGAATTCGGTTTATCCGTCTTGCTGTTCTCGGTGCCTGCCGGATGGTCGGTCTTCGAATCGGTGGACTTCGCGTTCGGATCGCCCGTTTTCGCGTTCGGATCGGTGGCTGCGGGTTGTCCGGTCGTGGGATCGGTGGCCGCGGGGTCCTGCTTCGGGGTCCCGGTTCCGGCGGGGTCACCCGTGGACGGTGAGTCCGTGTGCGTGCCGTCCGTTTGGTGCGTTCCGGCGATCGTGTCGACGGCGTTCGCGAACTTCTCGGCGCTGGTACCGGCGGCCTCGATCAGACCCTTTCCGGCCTCCCCGCCTGCTTTGATGATGTCGTCGAGATCGTCGTCGAGTTTGCCGATGGATTCGATCAGCGTGGGCACATTGCCGGTGATCTGGCTGACCGAGCTGATCAAACTCGTCACGTCCGACGGCTTCCACGAATTGGGATCGCTGGCCGCACCGGTGGACGCGGGCGTCTGGGTGGGTTGGTCCGTTTTGGACTCGTCCTTGCCCTTACCGCTCGAATCGGTCTTGTCATCCTGTTTCCCGGACTGGTCGGCGGTATCCTGTTTTCCGGATTGATCTTGTTTCCCGGACTGATCGGCGCCGTCCTGCTTCCCGGACTGGTCGGATTTGTCTTCGGCGGCGGACTGCGCGGCCGCGATCGGGCTGGCCTGCGGCGTACCCGCGGGCGCGGTGGAAGCCGAGTCGTCCTTCTGGTCTGATTGATCCGCGTCCGACGGGTTGCTGAACAACGCGAGAGCCGGGTCCGTCCCGTCGGCGGACTTGTCGCTGTCGAGGGGGTCGCCGTCGCCGAGTTGAGCGGCTCGGGTGCTGACGTCACCGCTCGCCTGCTCGATCTTCGCCGCGACGTCCGTCTGGGTGCCGAGCAGTTCGTTCATGGCGGTGGTGATGGCGGTCTGGTAGGTGAACTGCGCATCACCGTCCTCGTCCGAGGCGCCCGGCCCGGGAGTGACCTGCCAGTCCTCGGAGACGGTGAATCCGGCCGCGACGGCCTCATCGACCTTGTCCAGCAACGTTTGGCGGAATCCGACAAGGCTGGTACCACTGTCGATCAATGTCTGGGCGAGCGTCTCGGTATCCAACGCCACCTTGTTCGCCGTGTCGCGGTCGCCTGCGATGCGGTCGTACGCGGCGTAATAGGCGTCACCGCTCCAATGCGCGCCCGCTGCCCGGATCTGCGTCACCGTTTGATCGATCAGGGAAACGAATTCGCCGTTGCGCGTGCGTATTTCGGTACCGGCTTCGCTCAGTTTCCACGGCTGCCATTCCGACCGCACCTGGCTGAGGGTGGGCGTACTGCTGGTAGACCTCACAGCTGTGCGCCCATCGCGTCGAGACCCGCGCGAAACTCCTGGTCGGACACCTCGTAATTCGCGGCGCCGCCTTTCGCGATATTCGAAACTCGTTTGCAGCGCATGGCCATTCGCCGCCATGCGTCTTCGACGTTCGAACCCGCTGTGGAACACGCTTCGCTCAGTGCCGAACCGGGCAGCACGCCACCGAGCGCATCGGTGGTAGCCCGCACGGTCAATGCGCCGATCTCGCCGCCGATTTTGTCCATCGACGCGGCCAGCGCGCGCAGCTCCGCTGGATCGACGTTCATAACGCCCCCCTTCATGCCGGTTCCCCTCCGGCGTAACGCTATACCAGAGCAATCCCGCCCTGTGCGGCTCAATCTATCATTCGCCGCCTGCGAAACGTCAAGCGCAGCAAGCTTTTCGTTTACGACTCCGAGTCAGGGTCCGGGGGGAGCACTCCGGTGACCAAGAAGATGACACGGCGGCCGATTTCCACCGCGTGGTCGGCGAAGCGCTCGTAGTAGCGACCGAGCAGCGTGACATCGACGGCAGCCGCGACGCCGTACTTCCAGTCGCGGTCCATGAGCAGTGTGAACAGGTGACGGTGCAGATCGTCCATCGCCTCGTCGTCTTCGTTCAGCTGCGCGGCGCGCTCCGGGTCACGGGTCTCCAGCACCTCACGCGCACCGGCTCCCATGTTCACGGCGATGCGGCCCATCTCGGCGAAGTAGCCGTTGACGGACTCCGGTAGCGCGTGGTTCGGATGACGCCTGCGCGCGACCTTCGCCACGTGCAGCGCCAGCGCGCCCATCCGATTCACATCGGCGACGATCTGGATCGTGCTCACCACTTGCCGCAAATCACCGGCGACCGGAGCTTGCAGCGCGAGCAGAGCGAAGGCCTTCTCCTCGGCGTCCTGGATCAGCTCGGCGATCCGGTCGGACTCGCTGATCACCTGCTCCGCCAGGGCGAGGTCCGCCTGGAGCAGCGACTGGGTAGCCCGCTCCATGGCCGAGCCGGCCAACCCGGCCATCTCACCCAGCAGGTGGGCGAGCTCAGCCATTTGCTCGTTGTAGATGACACGCATGGAAACTGACACTAGTTCGCCGCGCTGACCAAGTCACGAACAGGGAGTGAATGACCGGTGTGCATCATTAGCGCAGGAATTGCCGTTGATCATTCAACGACCGCGATCCGCACCCTCGCCGACCGCGAAACGGCAGCATCACGGCGATCTGTGATTTGCGTCGCACCTGTGCTGCCGTGTGCAACGTGCAGCCGTCGGCGGCGTTGATGCTCCAGATCGGAGGGCGGGTCCCGTTTCACCCCGAGAACTCCGATGGCGACCGAGCGCTCGCGCAGTCACCATCGGAGTTCGGCCCGAACTTAGCTGTAAATGTGAAAACCCCAGGCGTCGCCGCCGCCGAACGCGCTGCCGTGGGGGACGAACTCGCACCCGCTTACGCGGCTTCCCTGGTCTACAAACCACTGCCGGGAGTGCTCACATTCCTGTGGCGTGTCGTACTGCCACCACCCGTCTGCTTGGGCAGGACCTGCGAACAATGCCAAGGCGGCCCCCGCTGCGGTTGCACCGAAGATTAGTTTGCGTACCACTGAAACCCCCTCCATGTCGATGGTCACGTTCTCGACACTAGCAGCCACTGAACTGGAGTCCCAGCGAATATCGTTGCGGCAGAACGTGACTCGATACGCAGGACTGCGGGAGGTGCTGGCTGGTGCACCCGGTCGCCTACTTGCAGATCTCGTCGGCCGCGTTGACGTGTTCCAGGTCGGAGGGCAGGACGGCGGGCGTCGAACTCGTCGAGGTGCTCGTCGTGACGTTGGTGATCTCGTCACCGACCGGCGTCGGCGCCTTCACGGTGACGCCGGTCTTCGAGTCGCCTCCGATGACGACCTCGACGATGCCGCCGAGATCGTCGGCGGCCTCCATGGTCGCGCCAGGGATGGAGGTCGCTACGGTTGCGGCCTCTGCCTCCAGGCCGGGGGCGTAGCGGACCTTCGTCGTGGTGGAGGTGCCGTTGGCGTAGTTTCCGGTGTTGTAGATCGTGAAGCCCTGGTTGCCGAGCTTGGTGGCCGCGGTGCGCGCCAGTCCTTCGACCCCGGAACCGTTGGACACCAGCAGCGAAACAGTCAAAGGATCCACCGCCTTGTACTTGGTCGGTGTCGGAGCGGTCGGTGTCGGAGCGGGTGCGTTCGCCTGAACGGTTGGCTTCTCGCCCGGCAGAGGCTGATCGTCGCGGATCGCCTTGAAGATCGCCTTGATGTCGGATTCCCGGGGGATCTCGTTGCCGTAAGTGGTGGTACCCGCGGTCGGAACGGTGATGAAGGTGACCACGCCGGCATCGATCTTCTGCAGTGAACGTCCCAGCATCAGCAGGTCGGTCGTTTCGACCTTGTTGACCCAGGTGTGCTCGCGAAGCGCAGTGATGAAGCCGTTCAGTTTGCCCGGATTGAACAGAACCTTGCTGGACAGCGTGCTGCGCAGCAGCGAAGCGAGGAAGCGTTGCTGTCGGTTGATGCGGTCGTAGTCGCTGCGCTCCTCGCCGTAGACGTGCCTGGCGCGCACGTAGTTCAGCGCGGTTTGTCCGTCGATGCGCTGCTTGCCCGGGTGCTCGAGGATGGTGCCGAGCACGTCGTCGACGAGCGGCTTGGACGCGCAGACCTCGACGCCATCGATCTGGTTGACCATGGACTCGAAACCGGCGAAGTCGATGCCGATGAAATGATTGATCGACGCGCCGGTGAGGCGCTGGATCGTGGAGACGAGGCACATCGGCCCGCCGAGGTTGTAGACGGCGTTGAGCTTGTCGCCCATGGCAGACGGGAACTTCTCGTTGGTGTATCCGTTTTTCTCGTTGTCCCACCCGTTGCACTGGGGCCTGGTCACATCGAGGTCGCGCGGGAAGGAGACTACGACGACGCGACTCCGGTTCTTCGGGATGTGGACCAGCATGGTGGTGTCTGCGCGGGCGCCTTCGGCGTCGTCCAAAGTGCCCGCGCCGAGCTGGCCGTTGGCCCCTGCGCGTGTGTCGGTGCCGACGAGCAGGTAATTCTCGTCGCCGAGCTGGGCATTGGAATCGATGATGTCCTCTGAGTTCTCGTCGAGGGCGGAGACCTGGGTGAAGCCGTCCGTGGTCGACCGTAGGTAGCTCCAGCCGCCGCCGGTGACCAGCAGAGCGAGCACAGCGCACACTGCACCCCCCGCCCTTCCCGCGGTCCGCAGACGCTTGTTGCGGCGCTCCTTGGAGGCCTGCAGACGGGTCTGTGCGGTGCCGACGGGCTTCGGCTTGGCGTCCTTGCCGTCCTTGGTCGGCCAACTCACGCCCTTGCGCTTGGCGCGCGTGGGCTCGTCGAGCGGAGGTAGGACGTCGGTGACCTCTTCGGCCTGTTCCGGTTCCGGGGGAGCGACGGGTGGTGCGGTGGATGCCGAGCGCTCGGCAGGGCGGCGGTTCGCGGGACGGGCGGCCGGTGTCGCGCCCGTGATGTCCTGGACCACCGGTGAGCTACCGGTCTGGCGTGGCGGTGGCGAGTCCGGTGCGCGCCGGGGACCGGCTGCCGCGCCACGGCCGTTGGCGGCGGCCGGGTCGGCGGGTCGGCGCGGAGCTTCTTGACGTGGCTCGGCGCGATTGATTCGTGCGGATGGTGGGCCTGCCTGCGGCGGTACCGGCTCAGGGCGGCGGCCTCGGTTCGTCGGAGAGCCCGCAACCGGTGGCGTGGGCTCGGGGCGGCGGCCTCGGATGGGCGCGGCGGCGGGGTCCGGTGGGCCGGGCTCGGGGCGGCGGCCTCGGGTGGGCGCGGCGGCGGGGTCCGGTGGTTTGGGTTCCGCGCGGCGGCCTCGGCTCGGCGGGGCGGTCGGGTCCGGTGGCGTGGGTTCCGCGCGGCGACCGCGGCGGCCGGTGCGTTCGTTGTCGACTCGCTGGACGAGATCCTGCACCGTCAGGGGCGCGGAACTCTGGTCAGGAGCGGCGTCGGTATGGCGGGAACGACGAGACGTGCGTGCGACGTCTCCTTCGGGGTTGTCCGCCGCGGGATACCGCTCCCACGGGGCGCGACCTCCGGGCCGTGGCGAACGCCCGTGCCGATCGTCACCCACCAACGAACCTCGCTTTTCGTCTTGCTTTCCGCCTGGGTCATACCGGACCGGCGGCACCGATCCCGCAATGATAACGATTCCGCCACGGCAGGCCACCCCACGGCGAAATCGAACAGGTCACAACGGTTCGACGCCAGCGTTCGCTGTGCGATTGCCGATCACCCTCCGCTGTGCATCACATCTGCCGCGCGAGGCACCGCGGGATCGTCCGGGTCATCGAGCCAGCCGTGTGGCAGCGCGACTTTGCCCGGCGAGCCCTGCCTGCCGCGCGGACCCTCCGCGTCCTCCGGGAACGGAACCGTCGGGTCGAGTTGGCCGACGAGGTCTTCCAGTTGTGCGAGGCTGCCCACGGTGGCGAACGCACGTCGCAGATCGGAGCCGACCGGGAAGCCCATCAGGTACCACGCCATGTGCTTGCGCAGATCACGCATGGCCTTCTCCTCGCCGAGATGCTCGGAAAGCAGCGCGCCGTGCCGGTACAGCACCGCGCCGACCCGGCCCAGATCGGGCGCCTCCGGCAGCGGCTCACCGCGCAGCGCCGCCTGCAACTCGGCGAACAGCCACGGCCTGCCAAGGCAGCCGCGGCCGACGACCACACCGTCGCACCCGGTTTCGTCCATCATGCGGACGGCGTCGGCGGCGGAGAAGATGTCACCGTTGCCGAGCACCGGGATCGAGGTGACCGCCTCCTTGAGCCGGGCGATCGCGGTCCAGTCGGCTTGGCCCGAGTACCGCTGCGCGGCCGTGCGCGCATGCAACGCGACTGCTCGCGCGCCTTCGGCTTCGGCGATCCGGCCCGCGTCCAGATAGGTGAGGTGGTCGTCATCGATGCCGATGCGGAACTTCACGGTGACCGGGACCCCCGCCGGTTCCGCCGCGCCCACCATGGCGCGCACGATGCTCCGGAACAGCGTCCGTTTGTACGGCAGGGCGGCGCCGCCGCCGAGGCGGGTGACCTTGGGCACGGGGCAGCCAAGGTTGAGGTCGATGTGGTCGGCCCAGCCCTCGCCGACGATGATCCGCACCGCTTCGCCGAGCGTGGCCGGGTCGACGCCGTAGAGCTGCATCGAGCGAGGATGCTCGTCGGCGTCGAAGGACATCATGTGCAGCGTCTTCTCGTTACGCTCCACCACCGCCCGCGCGGTGATCATCTCGCACACGTAGATCGAGGTCGGGCTGCCGAATTCCCGGCACAACTTGCGGAACGCCAGATTCGTGATGCCCGCCATCGGCGCGAGCACGACCGGCGGATCGACCGGATACGGCCCGATCCGCAGCTTCGTCATCGCCTCGGTAGTCATCGTCACGCCGACCAGTGTCTCATTTGCGCACGTAAGTCGGCCGGAGCGGGTCGTTCGCCCGGTGCGCATGTCGCGCGGCACCGGGCCGTGCACACCGGCGCCGCCCTCGGTCTTCCGGGGCGGCGCCTGCTGTTGTTCCTCGGGTTCTACACGGAGCTGCCGACCATCGCGCGGTCGCGCTTGGCGGCCTCGCGGGCGAGCATCCGGTCGCGCTGTTCCTCGAACTTGATGACGTCCTTGCCCAGCTTGTCCAGGAACAGGCCGAGGCGCTCACGGACCGCCTCGCCGCGGGCGGTGAAGTCGGTGCGGTCGAAGATGTTCCACTTCTTCAGCACCGGCTGGACCACTTCCTCCAGGTGCTGGCGCAGATCGTAGATGCCGTGCTTGGCCATCAGCACGCCGTTGCGGCGGAAGTTGGGCATACCCGCGCCCGGCATCTGGAAGTTCTCCAGGATCAGGGTGATCGCCTCGATCGCCTGGTCGGGAGACAGGTCGAGGGCGGCGCCGCACATGTTGCGGTAGAAGATCATGTGCAGGTTCTCGTCGGCGGCGACGCGCTGCAGCATGCGATCGGCGATCGGGTCGTCACAAACCTTGCCGGTGTTGCGGTGGCTGACCCGGGTGGCCAGTTCCTGGAAGGTGACGTACGCGACGGAATGCAGGAAGCCCGCGTCGGCTTCCGCGGGGGAGGCGAAGCCGTTGGTCATGTGGACCATTCGGGCTTCCTCGAGCGCGACCGGATCGACGCCGCGGGTCACGACCAGGTAGTCCCGCATCACGATGCCGTGCCGGTTCTCCTCGGCGGTCCAGCGGCCGACCCAGGTACCCCACGCGCCGTCCTGAGAGAAATTCTCGGCGATCTCGCGGTGGTAGGAGGGCAGGTTGTCCTCGGTCAGCAGGTTCGTGATCATGGCCGCCTTCGCGACCTCATTGAGGCGGGACTGCTCCGGATCCCAGTCCACGCCACCGAGTGCCGCGAAATTGCGGCCGTCGTCCCACGGGACGTAGTCGTGCGGGTGCCATTCCTTTGCCATGGAGAGGTGCCGGTTGACGTTTTCTTCGGCAACCGGCTCCAACTCCGTCAGCAGCTCGAGTTGAGTCAGATCCCTTGCCATGTATGAACCCTTCAGTGTGTGCTTCCGGTCGTGCAGGTCAATCCCAAGGTAGACCGATACCGATGCGGCCATACCTTACGGCACCGTAGGTGTGATGCGAAACGCATCCGTTAGGCGATCGATGCTCTGGTGATCCACCTCATACGACCTCTTCGCCGTTCGGTGATCTCCATGAGTGTATGGGCTCTACCCGCTGCAATGGGTCTATCGACGCGGTGATAGGAGCGTTAGCCGTACGTGGGCGAACACACAAGGGCGGCCCAGGGGGCCGATATGGGATCGAAACGCCCTGGTTCTGCGCGTGTCGGCGAACTGCGGCGAGCCCAGCTGCGATGTTCCTGTGAATCGGCGCCGACGACGCCCTCCGTGGAGAGCGGTCGAGAGGATGTGTCTCCCGGGCGCCACGCGCCTTGGTTGCATGACGTCCTGTGCGATCGAGCCGGCGATTCGCGATGGATCGCGGTGAAATCGGCGTCTCCTATCGCCATCTATCGCCTCCGAAGGCCAACGCCTTCATGCCGCTCTTCCCAAGTCGCACGCTTGTCGGATCTTCGCAGGCTTTTCCTCCCCGATCGCCGACGGCGGTTCGACTGCGCATCGCAACTACGCCGACAACCATGTCCTTCTATACGTAATGCGCCGCCCGGCGGCGTATGCCACTGCCCTCGGCTGCTCGTCACTATCGGGTCATGCCGCCATGGATTGTTCATGAAGCGACGAAGCATCCGGGCCTCCAGCTGTGCCGTCGTGACCCGACGGTTGTCCTGCGTCGCGAATTGTCCGTATGTATCTACTGTGCAAGCCGAGCTGTCATCGGCTTTTCCGCCGACCGGCGTACAACCGCGATCAAGGGGATATCACAACCGGCGCATGACTGACCGGTACGCGAGACGCGATCTCTCCAGTCGACGAATGCCCTATGTGAGGTAGCTGTGCTGTTCGTCACAATCCAACCGGTACACCACTGATGCCACTCCATCGTGGTGACCCCTATAGCCGTGCCGGGGGTGACCGGCGATGTCGTTCCGGCCGGGGTTCCTGTTCCCCACCGCTTACACCGTCTACGGCGCCGACTGTGCAAACCGTGACCGGTGATCGGGGAGCGGTGCAGCCCTTCTCGCCGCCGAGCGCGCTCCCCGGACGCCGCCTCCTGCGAAGCGTCCGTGCGGCACAGGTAATAGAGCCTCGACGCGGCGTTTCCACTGCCGTATGACCGGCGCCGCACGGCGGAGAACTCCGAGAAAACAGGTCGGGCGCCCGGAGCAATCCGGACGCCCGACCTTTGTGCCCCCAGTAGGGCTCGAACCTACGACCTGCGGATTAAAAGTCCGTAGCTCTACCAACTGAGCTATAGGGGCGCGGAGCAACAGTGTAGTGCGGGCAGGGGCGTATGCCCCAATCGGGGGAGTTCGTGTCGGCGGGCGGGCTGGATGGGTGGGGCGGCGTGGCGGACCCGGTGGGGCGGGCGGACGCGGGGGGATGGGTAACGCGGCGTGCGCGGTGGGCGATGCAGGCGGTAAACACTTGGCACCCAGCTTTGTTCATCTTAGCTGGATCTGGATATCATTCAAACATGTTGGCTGGCAATCTCTTTGGATTTGCAGGGGTGAACGGCTGTGGCCGGGGAAGGCGTGGAGGACGGGTTGGCGGGCGAAACGTGGGCGGCGGCCGGTCGTCCGGGTTGTCGGTCGGCGCGCGTGAACAACCTTGAACCGCTGGCGAATTCGCGCACCCCCTGGATGGGCGGATCAGGTTGCCGAACATTTGCCGTAACAGAAAACCGAATCGGATGGCTACCTGACTCCTCGGTTTGCCGCGTGTCGGATCGGGATTCCGGGTACGGTGACGCCTTGGTGAATTCCGAAAGAATCGTCGACTCGGTCGCCGTCACGGAATTCGGATTGTCGTTGCTGTGTCCGAAGGTGCCGCGGTCGGCCCGGCCGGCCAGGGCTCGACGGAACTCGATGCCGCAGGAGGAGGCACGTTCGAAACGAAGAAATGCCCGGATGCGCACCCCCTGCGGCGCACCCGGGCAGGCAAACTATACCAGCTGGTGTGTTTCAGGTTTTTAGGGCGTTTTCGTACCGAAAGTCTGCAATCGGTCGAAAACCGGGTTCCACGTATTGATAAAACTCATGAATTCGCGCCGAGGGTCCGTTCCTTCGGGGGTGGCTGATTGGCGGCGAGTAAGGCTTCGGAGGCGTTTCGAGCATGGCACGGCAGCAAGAGCGGGCGCGCCGGACACGGGCGGCGATTATCAGGTCCGCCGCCGTTGAGTTCGGGAAGAGCGGCTATGCCGCTGCATCGCTCAACCGCATATTGGAAGGATCGCGTGCCACCAAGGGCGCCATGTACTTCCATTTCGATTCGAAGGAAGACCTGGCACGCGCGGTGCTGGAGACCGCGGTGGAACGCTACCGCGCCTCCGCCGAGCGCTGGCTGGCGCGAACCGATCTCAGCCCGCTGGACATCCTGCACGGGGTGGTCGACGAGATCGCGCTGCGACTCGAGCACGACATCATCGTGCAGGCCGAGTACCGCCTGATCATCGAACCGGACTTCTATCGGGACGTGCAGGCCGGTGGCGGCCGCATCCTGGGCCGCACCACCAGGGTGCTCACCGTCCGCGCCATCGACCACGGGCAGCTGCGCGCGGACGCCGATCCCGACCGGTTCACCCGCACGCTCGCCGCGGCGCTGGCCGGTCAGCGGTACATGGTGGATCTGCTCGGCGGGCAGGTCGATCTGCGGGCGCGGTTCGAGGAGGCGCTCGAGGTCGTGATGGAGGCGATGGCCACCCCGGAATGGCTGGAGAAGTTCCGCAGCGACGGGTGGCGTGCCCACGCGCGCTTGGAAGAGCTCGGTTTGAGCCTCTGACCAGCCGGTTTGGGATTCGAGTCCGGTCTGTCATAAGCTATCCCAGCTCCCAACGGACAGCCGTTGAAAGCCGGTCCGGAGAAATCCGGGACGAGCCCCCTTCGTCTAGCGGCCTAGGACGCCGCCCTTTCAAGGCGGTAGCGCGGGTTCGAATCCCGTAGGGGGTACGATCCATGGATCGTTGGTAGCAGAGCATGGCCCTGTGGCGCAGTTGGTTAGCGCGCCGCCCTGTCACGGCGGAGGTCGCGGGTTCGAGTCCCGTCAGGGTCGCAAGTAAGCGCCGGAGATATCCGGCGTTTCGCGTATGGCATTCACTTCGGGTGCCTGCGGCCAGGTAGCTCAGTTGGTACGAGCGTCCGCCTGAAAAGCGGAAGGTCGCCGGTTCGATCCCGGCCCTGGCCACCTTCACTTGTTGGCGAGCCCTGTTCACGGAGAGCGTGAGCCGGGCTCGTTTCGTTATGTGCTCAATTCCTGTTCTACGGGTCTGCGTCGCCCGACTTTCTCGCTTGGTGGTTTCCTTCGTCCGCGCGGGCGGACGGCTGATCGCCGTCCGGTGTGGCGTTGCTCTCTGCGCGCTGACCGCCCGACTCGATATGGCGAATCGCACAGTCGCGCATCCGGGTTCGGGACTACGCGGCTGCTTGTAGGGCGCGGGTAGGCTGGCGCGGCCATGTGGATCCTTCTCCTCGCGCTCGCTGGGTTCGCCTTCCTCGACTCGCTCGACCTGCTGCTGATCGGCGTCACCACGGCGGTGGTCTACGACAGCAGATTGAGCCGTCGCTCGCCGCTGGTGAGCGGTTTGAGCTTGCTGGCGGGCGTCTTCGCCGTCACCACCGCCTTCGGCATCTGCACGATCCTGGGGATCGGTTTTCTGACCGATCTGTTCGACTTCGAGGTCACGCCGACGGTGCGGTATTGGGGAGAACTCCTCGCGGGGGTGGTGCTGATCGCTCTCGCGTGTATTCGAATGGCCGGTACGGCGACCCCGGAACGGGCGAGCGCGCTACGACGGCAACCGTGGGTGCTCGCCGGCCTCGGCGTGGCGATCGGCATCGCACAGGCGCCGACCGCGGTTCCCTATCTGGCCGGACTCGCGATGATCTCCGCACGGAATCCGCTCCCGACGTTGTGGCCGCTGATCGTGGTCGCGTATTGCGCGTTGGCATTGCTGCCGCCGCTGGTGATACTCGGCCTCGCGATGCGGCGTACGACCGGCGCGCGGCGGATGTATCGGAAAATCGTTCGCATTATCAGCTCGTACGGACCTGCTTCGGTGCGCGTACTCTTCGCGATCTTCGGTGTGGTCGTCCTGTGCCACGCGCTCATCCATTACCGAAGCCTCTGGCCGTGAATTGCCGAGTCCGGGCAACGGATGGCGAACGGAAAAGCGATTGAGCGGCGGTGTTCGGTGGGATGCTGGAGGTATGGCTGAGCGCTGGTATTACTGCTTGAAGCACAATCGGGCCGAGCAAGGGCGGCAGTGCTGGTTCCGCGACCGGATGGGGCCGTACCCGGACAAAGCGACGGCCGAGCGCGCGCTGGAGATCGCGCACGCGCGCAACGAGCGGGAAGATGCCCGGGATCGGGCCTGGCGAGACGGGGAGTGACGCGCCCAGGGTGTTCCCCCGGGCGGTGAAGTTGATCTTGGGCCGCAGGTCGAGGGCTCGGACCGCGTCACACCGGGTGCGGCCGCTCAGGTCGCGATCAGGTGTATCGAGTACGGTTCTCCAGAACTCGACGAATGCTCGGAGGTCCTGGCGTGGGCTGCGAGCGGAAACCAGGATCAGCAGGGAGGGCGACCCTTGAGGGTTACCGTTGTTGTGCCGACCTACAACGAGCGGGAAAATCTGCCGGTTGCGGTGGAGCGGCTGACCGCGCTGCCGGTGCCCGACCTGCACGTACTCGTGGTGGACGACAGCTCGCCGGACGGCACCGGCGAGGTGGCCGACAAGCTCGCCGCCGAACTGCCGAACGTGGTCGGTGTGCTGCACCGGACCGAGAAGGACGGACTCGGCCGGGCATACGTCGCGGGCATCACTCGGGCGCTGGACGAGGGCGCGGACGTCGTGATCCAGATGGACGCCGACCTGTCGCACCCCGCCGAAGTCATCCCGGCCATGCTGGAGAAGCTCTCCGGCACGGACGCCGGCGTCGTGCTGGGTTCGCGTTACGTTCCCGGCGGCTCGACCGCCGCGGAATGGAAGTGGTACCGCAAGGCGCTCTCGGCCTGGGCCAATTTCTACGTGAACCTCATCCTGCGCTTGGGCGTCAAGGACGCCACCGCGGGCTTCAAGGCGTGGAAGGCCGACACTCTGCGCGCCATCGACGTGGCCTCCATCCGCAGCAACGGGTATTCGTTCCAGGTCGAGATGAACTACCGGACCATCAAGAAGGGGATCGCGATCGCCGAGGTCCCCATCCGATTCGAGGAGCGGACGCTCGGCGCGTCCAAGATGAGCCTGAAGGTGCAGCTCGAGTCGGCGCTCATGCCGTGGAAGCTGCTGTTCGGCCGCGCGGTCTGAGTTACGGCCAACGGGTCCGGTTCGTCGGCGGCTCAGGCGGTCAACGGCTGACCAAGCGGCTGTGCATCGCCTCCAGCCCAGTCACGAGCACCGACCGCACGGGCGAGGGCAGACGCACAGACCAGGTCGAGGTCCGGCGTGATAGCCGCCGCAGGCTGCGTCGCACCGATCACCCGCGCCGCTCACAGCCCGTCGGTCCGCGGCTAGGGACAGCATTGCGGCCGAAGCGGGAGACCACACGACCGGCGGCCGTCGTGGCGCGACGCCGTGCCGATCAGTGCGGCCAATTCAGTAGCGTGTCTACGAACAGCTGGCGGACCCGCGCCACGTTGTCGTCCAAATCACCCGGCTCCCATGCGCTGACGTCGATGGGGTCGAGTATCGCCACGTCGACTGTTCCGGGCCGGGCGACCATCGCGTTGCGCCAGCAGATCTCGCCCGCGTTCCGGATGACGACCGGGATCACCGGCACGCCCGCCTGCATGGCGATGTGGAATGCGCCCTTCTTGAACGGCCCGACTTCGGGGGTGTAGGAACGGGTGCCTTCCGGAGCCACCGCGACCGACAAGCCACCGCGCAGGGTCTCCACCACCGGCCGCAGCGCCGCCTTGGCCTGAGCGGTATTCGCCCGGTCGATGAACGTCACGCCGACGAAGCGCATGAGCGGCCCGAAGACCGGATTCTTGGTCAGTTCCTTCTTGCCGATCGCGGTCACCCCGCCGCCGAGCACTTCGGGCACGATGATGATGTCGAACTGGCTCTGATGGTTGAACAGGAAGACCGCGGGCCGCGGCGATCTCGCGTGCTCGCCGCCGGTGACCCGCACGCGCACGCCCGCGATGCGCAGCGTGTTGCGCGCCGCGTGCGCCATCAGCGCGTCGGCCATCCGCTGCCGGTCCTGGGTGGGCGCTTTCGACGCGACGCCGAACAGTGCGCCCCCCAGCAGCCCGGCGAATCCCCCGGCGGTGCGTACGTAATCGCTCGCACGCGGCGCGCGGCGCGGCCGGAACGTCAACGTGGCCCAGTGTTGCCGGTCGGCGGCGCCGCTGAGCGCGTCGTCGGCGTTCACCGCCACCGGATGCCCCACCAGCGACAGCATGGGCAGGTCGGCGATCGAGTCGGCGTAGGCGTAGCTGTGCTCGAGATCCACTCGGTGCGCGGCGGCGAAGGTAGCCACAGCCTCGGCTTTGCCGTTGTGCCACAGCGTCTTCCCATCGGGATAGCCGGTGAGCACACCGCCGCTGGTGGCCATCGGCGTGTACAGCACGTGCTCGATGCCCAATTGTGCCGCCGCCGGCGCCACCTGGAATCGGGTCAGTGAGCTGACCAGCACGATGGTGTGACCGGCTGCTCGGTGGGTGCGGATCAGTTCCCAAGCTTCGGGATACAGGTACCCGTAGACGGTGCGCTGGAACAGGCGTCTGCCCACGTCGTCCAGCTCCTGTTCGGAGCGTCCGGCCAGCGCCTCGGACAACTCGCGCAGGAACCGGCTGTATTCGCCGTCGGTCATGTGATCGCGGATGCCGCCGAGCAGCACATCGGCGGGCTTGCGGCGCAGCCGGCGCGATTTCGGGGCGTCGATGACCGTACCGCCGAAATCGAAGATCGCGGCGACCGCGCCGCCTTGCGGACCGGAGCGGATGGCGGCGAGCGCGGCGTCGAGGTCGGCGCGCGCGTCGGTCACCGCGCCTCCCGATTGGATGGATCCAGCGTGGCGGCCTGCGCGATGCGGGCGCCGATGGTGCGCAGGCGCTCGGCGAATTCGTTCCTTCGCCCGACCAACTCGGCGCGGCGCTCCTCCGGCTCGTCGTCGGACACCGTCTCCAGCAGGCCGTAGTTGTCGGCGAGCTTCAGCGCGCTGGTGAACAGCTCGGTCGAGACCGACTCCGGGCTGTGCAACCGCTGCTGCAGCATCATCTGCTTGCCGACCGCCACGCATTCGGTGATGAACTCCTTGCGGTCGATCTCGTCGCCCGCATCCCGGGCGGCCAGCCGTTCGGCCACCACCAACTGCGCGTCGACGAACGAGCGCAGCACGCGGTGGGCCATGGTGAACCCGGAGGCGGTGAGCTTCGCCAGGATGTCCGAGCTGAGGGTGTCGCTGCGGGTATGGCTGTACCAGTCCGGATCGACCAGCAGCATTTCCGCGACCATCTGATCGGCGAACTCGCCGCGATCGGGGAAGAAGAACTCGAACTTCAAGAGGTCGCGCAGCCGGAATGCCTCGTCCCACCCTGTCTTCAGGGCGTCGGCGTCACCGTTGTCGACCCCGGCCAGGATGGACAGCTCGAGGATGGCGCGGTTGACGAACCAGTGCACAGCGCTGTTGCGGTAGAAGGCGGCCTCGAGATGCGCGCCGGGCTCGATCGAGTACACCGGCTCGACCCCGCCGCGATACACCGTGACCACCTTGGCCAGCGAAAGCTGTTCCAGCACGACGGCCAGGCCCTGTGCGTCGCGCAGCGCGTCGAGTTCGCCGCCCGGCAGCTCACGCTTGTCGATATAGCCGAGCACCGGGTTGAGCACCGTGCGCACCTCACCGAGAGTGAGGGCGCGCCCGTCCACGCCCAGCAGAGCCAGGGTGACCAGCGCGCTGACGGTGATCGGGGTGACCGCGTTGATGCCGACCGCGACTTCGAACGCCAGCCGCTGCACGGCCTTCCGTTCCAGTTCGGCGATTTCCGGCGGCTCGCTGTCGACGACCCCGGCTTCCGTGCGCGGCGCCGGAATCGGCTCGGTATGGTGCAGGGGGATGGTCAGCGGCGGCGCGGTGAGCGGGTCGCCATGTGCGGCAAGACGATCGCGGGCCGACAGCGGCTCCCCGAAGCGGACGTACACGTGCCCGGCGGAGTGCTGCTGGCTGCGGATGTAGCGCGCCAGCCAGGTCAGGCCCTCCGGTTTCTTCTTGCCGCCCTCCTGCTCGGTGGCGATGGCGCCGAGCTCGTTGAGCCGCTCGTAGGTGATCGAGACCGGAACCAGCATGACGTCGTCGATGCGGTTGGAACGGACCGCCGCGGCGAGGTAGTTCAGCAAGCCGTAGCGCGGGGGCCGCAGCTTGCCGGTGCGGGTGCGGCCGCCCTCGAAGTACCACTCCAGGTTGAAGCGCTTGGCCAGCAGGTAGGCGAAGTACTCCTCGACGACGGCCTTGTAGACCTCGTCGTCGCCGAAACTGCGCCGGATGAACACCGTTCCGGTGCGCCGGGCGATCGGGCCCATCGGCCAGAAGCTGAGGTTCGCGCCGCCGATCACGTGGTTCGGTGGGAAGTCGTTGCGGGCCAGCACGTCTCCCAGTACGAACGCGTCGACGTACGAGCGGTGCGAAGGCAGGAACACCAGCGGAAAGCGGCGGTTCAGGTCGCGCAAGCCGGTCAGGCCGGACTCGTCGAAGTCCACATTCCAGGTCGAAGCGTGCACCGGGCGCATGGCCTGGGTGAACAGGTCGGAAACCAGCCTGCTCTGGGCGGCGACGAGTTCGTTGAGCGCTTTCTCCGCGCGCCGGTACACCTCGTGCGGGCTCGCCCCGATCTGATCGGCGATGAGTTCCAGCCTGCGCAGGAAGTCGGGTGAGTCGAGGATCTCCTCCGCGACCAGCTTGGGCACCTTGTACCGGTCGCCGATGATGGTGCGCTCGGCGCGTTCCAGCGCCACCACCGCCGCGCGCACGACGGCGCGGGCGAACGGTTCGGCGGTGCCCTTGTCGTAGAGCGCCGAAGCCTCCGGATTGTTGACGCGCAACTCGCTGAGCCGGGCCGGAGCGCCGGTCAGCACGACGTGCCGGTCCGGTGACTTGGACACCAGCTTGCGCTGTGCCAGCCGGTTGGGCTTGCGCGGGTTGGTCAGCAGGGCGAGATCGGCGAAGGTGACGCGGCGTACGCCGTCACGTTCCGGCGGCAGCCACAGCACGCGGATCGGCACCACCAGCGGATCGTCGCGCCTGCCGACCAGCCGTGCGGCGACGGCGCCCGCGTCCAGATCCAGCTGGGTGACCGGGGCGTCGGTACCGAACTCGGCGCTGATCCCGCCGTCGGCGAGCCACTTGCCGACGAGTTCGCGTTCCACCCCGGAGGCGGCATCGATCAGGGCCACCACCGATCGCGGTGTGGTCCCGGGCCGGACTGTCGCGGGTGAATCGCCGCGGTGATCGATCATCGATGTTCTTCCCTCCGCAGGTGACGCTTCCCCCTATTCAATCTCGGCGGGTCTGTTCCGCGCAGGCAGTCGGCGCGGCGAGTTCGCGCGCGGGCGCCGACGACGCGAACGGCGCACGCCCGGACGAAAGAACTCGGCAGGCGCGAACCATCCAGCTCGAAGCGATTTCTCGGGTCCGCGTTGTGGCCGCGAGCACACCGGCGCATTGAAGGAGGTAATGCTAACCTTACCTCACAAGTTAGGCCAGGGTTACCTTTGGAGGATCGTTGTCGACCACGGAACGCCTGCGGGTTGAGTATGTAACCGATCCGGCGGCAGCGATGTCCCGGCTGGCAGGGGCGGATCGGTTCGGCGAGTACGTGATGTACGAGCGTCCGGGGGAATGGGTGTTCGCCGCCGATCCGCTCGGCAGTGTCGAACTGGATGTGCGAGAGCTGCGCGTCACCTGGCAAGGAGCGGCCACGACCAGCCGGTGGGAAGGCAATCCGGCGGCGGTGATCGACCGCGCGCTCGGCGCGCTGCCCCTCGACGGGCGGAATGCCTACGGCTGGATCGGATTCGAGTTCTGCGCTTGGGCGCTCGAGGCCACGAAGCACCTCGACCCGCGCACCACATTGGCGCACCTGATGGTTCCCCGCATCGAGGTCAGGGTGGGCGAATTCGGCGTCCGGGTATCGGGTGCGACGCCGTCGGAGATCGCGGACATTCACGAGCTGATCGCGCGGTCGCAGAACACCGAACTGCCGCAGGCGCATCCGGCCGACATCCGCATCGACCCCACCGGCTACCGGAACCGGGTGGCCGAGGCGGTCGGCGAGATCCGGGCCGGGCGTTATCAGAAGGTCATCCTGTCCAGGAAAGTCGATCTGCCGTTCGCCGTGGATGTTCCGGCGACCTATCGGCTCGGGCGTGCGCACAACACTCCGGCACGGTCGTTCCTGCTGCGGCTCGGCGGCCTGGAAGCGGCGGGCTTCAGTCCGGAACTGGTCGCGTCGGTGGACGACGATCGGGTGGTGACCACCGAGCCGCTGGCGGGCACCCGCGCGTTCGGCCGCGGCGCCGCGGCCGATCTCGCCGCCAGGGCCGAACTGGTCACCGATCCGAAAGAGATCGTGGAACACGCCATTTCGGTGCAGACCTCGTTCGCGGAGATCACGGCGGTCGCCGATCCCGGCACCCCCGCGGTGTCGGACTTCATGGCCGTGCGTGAGCGTGGCAGCGTGCAGCATCTGGCGTCCACAGTGCGCGGGCGACTGGCCGCGCACCGGTCCAGCTGGGACGCGCTCGAGGTGCTGTTCCCGTCGGTGACCGCCTCGGGAATCCCCAAGCGGGAGGGCGTCGACTCGGTGTTCCGGCTCGATCACGACCCGCGCGGGCTGTACTCCGGCGCGGTGGTGACCGTTGCGCCGACTGGTGCGCTGGAGGCGACCCTGGTGCTGCGCGCGGTGTACCAGAACGCGGAGGGAGCCTGGTTGCGCGCGGGCGCGGGCATCGTCGGTCAGTCCCGGCCGGAGCGTGAGTTCGAGGAGACCTGCGAGAAGCTCGGCAGCATAGCGCCTTACGTCGTCAAGGCGTAAAGCGGTACGGGCAGCGCGCCGGTGGTGCGCTGCCCGTCGATCTAGGACTCGGCGCGCAGCGCCTTCTTGTCGATCTTGCCGACCGCGGTGATCGGCAGCTTGTCGCTGCGGCGCAGCACGTCCGGCAGTTTGTAGGTGGCCAGCCCGCGCGCGGTGAGGAAGGACTTGATCTCGGCCAGCGTGGGCATCTCACCATCCACGACCAAGATGGCGCAGACCTTTTCGCCCAGCACCGCGTCGGGCAGCCCGACGGCGGCGGCATGCCGGACCGCGGGATGGGCGAGCAGATGTTCCTCGAGTTCGTCGCAGGATACGTTCTCGCCGCCGCGATTGATCACGTCCTTGATCCGGCCGGACACCACCAGATGCCCGCTGGGCAGGCGGCGGACCAGGTCTCCGCTGCGATAGAAGCCGTCCGGTGTGAACGCGCGTGCGTTGTGCTCGGCCGCTCGGTAGTAGCCGCGGATCGTGTACGGCCCCCTGGTCAGCAGCTCGCCCTCCGCGCCGGGCGCCACATCGTTGCCGTCGCCGTCCACCACGCGGATCTCGTCGGCGGGTGAGAGCGGACGACCCTGGGTGGTGTGCAGCAGTTCGGCCGGATCGTCCAGCCGGGTGTAGTTGATCAGGCCCTCGGCCATGCCGAACACCTGTTGCAGGGTCGCGCCGAGCGCCGGGGTCACTTCTTTGGCGTTGACCTCGGCCAGTCGTGCGCCCCCCACCTGGAGCAGGCGCAGCGAACTCAGGTCGGCCTCTTCCCATTCAGTGGCCGCGCACCAGAGTTGGGCCAGCGGCGGCACGACGGCGGTCACCGTGACCCGGTGCCGCTCGATCGCGGCGAACGCGCTTTCCGGACTGGGGTCGCCGACGAAGGCGACCGCGCCGCCCACCCCGACGGTGCCGAAGATGCCGGGGCAGGCCAGCGGAAAGTTGTGCGCGGCGGGCAGTGTCGCGAGATAGACGTCCTGCTCGGTCAACGCGCACACCTCGGCGCTCGCGGTGGCGTTGTAGACGTAGTCGTCGTGCGTGCGTGCGATGAGCTTCGGCAGGCCGGTGGTTCCGCCGGAGACCAGCATCAGGGCGATATCGCCCGGATCGATCTCGGGCAGTTCGCCGCCGTCGCGCGGTACCGAGGTGAGGTCGGTGAACGGCCCCGGCTCGCCGAGCACCAGGACGTGGCGCAGTGACGGCACCGCGTCCCGCACGATCGAGGCCAGTTCGCGGTAGTCGAAATCGCCTGCCCGGTCGGCGAAGATGTAACCGACCGCGTCGGAAAGCCGCGCCAGATGCTCGATTTCGGCTCGACGATGCGCGGGCAGGCTCAAGACGGGGATGATTCCGGCGCGCAGCAGGCCGAACAACACGGTCATGAACTCGGGCACATTAGGTAGCTGGACGACCACGCGGTCGCCGGGAGCGATGCCGAGCGCGAGCAGCCCGTGGGCCATCCGGTCCGCGGCGGCGTCGATGTCGGCGTAACGGTGCGAGCCCTCCGCATCGAGGAGCGCGGGGCGCTGGGGATGCCGGTGTGCGCTCGCGCGCAGCAGATCGCCGAGCGGGCGCCCGGCCCAGAAGCCCGCGGCTCGGTACTGCGCGGCCGCGTCGGCGGGGAAAGGTACGTAGCCGTCGCGATGCGCGGACCCGGTCGGTGTGGAAGTCACGTGTGCCTCACAAATCAAGCAAAGGTTCCCTTATGTAGGTTAGGCAACCCTACTTCACGTGGGTTTGGGCCGTCCCGATCACCGACTCCGGCCGGTGGCGGCACCGTCGCCGCGACGCTTCCGGCGACGGGTGAATGCGGTCGCCCGGGCGTGTTCGAACCTGCCGCCGGGTGCCGCCGCGCACTAGACTTTCCGGCATGACCAGGTGGGACACCTCGAACATCCCCAGCCAGAGCGGCCGGAAGTTCATCGTGACAGGGGCCAACAGTGGCCTGGGGGCCGAGACGGCGCGCGCGCTGGCCGCGGCGGGCGGCGAGGTGGTGCTCGCCTGCCGGAACGTGGCCAAAGGCGAGCGGGTGGCCGCCGGACTCGGCGACCGGGCGCAGGTTCGCGAACTCGATCTGGCTGATCTCGATTCGGTCCGCGCGTTCGCCCAGAGCGTCGACGGGGTCGATGTGCTCGTCAACAACGCGGGCGTGATGGCTGTGCCCGAAGGTCGTACCGCCGACGGATTCGAGAAACAGGTCGGCACAAACCATCTCGGTCACTTCGCGCTCACCGGCCTCCTGCTGGACAAGATCTCCGACCGGATCGTCACCGTCTCCAGCGGTGCGCACCAGGTCGGCAAGATCGACTTGGACGATCTCAACTGGGAGCGGCGCAAGTATCAGCGGTGGGCCGCCTACGGGCAGGCCAAGCTGGCCAACCTGATGTTCGCTCGCGAGCTGCAGCGCAGGTTGACGGCGGCGGGCTCCACGAAACTCTCGGTCGCCGCGCATCCCGGCTATGCCTCCACCGAATTGCAGTCGCACACCGAGTCTTTCCTCGACCGGGTGATGTGGGTCGGCAACCGGTTGCTCGCGCAGAGCGCCGCGATGGGCGCGTTGCCGACGCTGTTCGCCGCGACCACCGACGTCCAGCCGGGCGGCTACTACGGACCGACCGGCCTGGGTGGCATGCGCGGGTACCCGGGGCCGTCCGGGTCGTCGAAAGCGTCCAGGGACGAGAAGGTCGCCGCCGACTTGTGGGAGTTGTCCGAGAAACTGACCGGGGTCACCTACGACTTCACGAAATGACCGCAGCCCTTCCCGCGGACGCGGTGTGACCTACGTCTCATAAGCCGTTGTCACACTCCGTCTTTCCGCGTCGTCCTCCTTGTGAACCCACAGGGAACGACAAAGGACGGACATCATGGAACAGCGCTTCGAACTCTTCGCCAACCCGGTCGGCGCCAGCTTCATCAAGCGGCTCACCATGGCCTCCAAGGTGATCGACGATTCCACCCTGGACGCCGCGACCTACGAGTTGGTGAAGATTCGCGCCAGCCAGATCAACGGCTGCGGTTACTGCACCGACATGCACACCAAGGACGCCGCGCACGCGGGTGAAACCTCCGTGCGGCTCAACCTGATCGCCGCCTGGCACGAGGCCACCGTCTTCACCGAGGCCGAGCGCGCCGCGCTGGCGCTGACCGAGGAGGCCACCCGGATCGGCGACGGACGCGTGGTCAGCGACGCGGTGTGGCAGGAGGTGCGCAAGCACTACGACGACGACCAGATCGCCGCCCTCATCGCCGCCATCGCGATGATCAACGCCTGGAACCGGATGAACGTCATCGCCCGCACCCCGGCCGGTGATTACGTGCCCGGGCAGTGGGGATGAGCCGGACCGTCCGGTATCGCCCGCGCCGTTCGGGGCCCCTTGTCACGTGGGCCGCGAACGGCGCTTGTAGGTCCGCCTCCCCGTCGAAACACACCGTGGCAGATAACACAGTTCACCGATCGGATGTGGGCTGGTACTGTGCCTGACGTGCAGCGTGTGTATTTCTGGTTTAGCAAGCCGGCCCTGGGTGGGCTGGTCTGCGGCAACCGCGTGCGCTGACGAACTTCCACCCCGAGCCGGACGATGGACCGGCTCGACGGGATTCTCATCCGTGGGTCGGCCCCGAGAAAAGGAACCCACGACATGACAACCGCAGCCGACGTCGACGCACGGCATTCGGATCTGGACGATCAACGCACCCTCAACGTGAGCCCGCTGCGCTCGCCCGCGGAGGTGCGTCGGGTGCACCCGATCACCGATGCCCTCGCCGACACCGTCCGTGCGGGACGCAAAGCCACCGTCGACGTGCTGAACAGCGCGGATGATCGCTTGATGGTGATCGTCGGCCCGTGCTCCGTGCACGACCCCGCCGCCGCACTGGATTACGCGCGCCGTCTGGCGGCCAAGGCCGCGGAGCTGGACGATCGACTGCACGTGGTGATGCGGGTCTACTTCGAGAAGCCGCGCACCAGCTTGGGCTGGAAGGGCCTGATCAACGACCCGCACTTGGACGGATCGTTCGACGTGAACACCGGTTTGGGCTTCGGCCGCAAGCTGCTGGTCGACATCACCGCTCTCGGTCTTCCGGTGGCCTGTGAGTTCCTGGACCCGATCACGCCGCAGTACATCGCGGATCTGGTGTCCTACGGCGCGATCGGCGCGCGCACCGCGGCCAGTCAGGTGCACCGCCAGCTCAGCAGCGCGCTGTCGATGCCGGTCGGCATCAAGAACGGCACCGACGGCGACGTCCAGGTGGCGGTGGACGGCGTGCGCGCCGCGGCGGCCAGCCATGTGTTCCCCGGTACCGACCTCGACGGACGCTCCGCGCTCATCCGCACCACCGGCAATCCGGACTGCCACGTGATCCTGCGCGGCGGCAGCGCCGGGCCGAACTACGACGCGGCTTCGGTCGCCGAGGCGTGCCTGCGGCTGGAGAAGGCGTCGCTACCGCAGCGGATCGTGGTGGACGCCAGCCACGGCAACAGCAACAAGGACCACAACAAGCAGGCCGACGTGGTCACCGACATCGCACGGCGGCTGGCGGCGGGCGAGTCGAGCGTGGTGGGCGTGATGCTGGAGAGCTTCCTGATCGCGGGCCGCCAGGACCTCACTCTCGGCCACGCCGATGAGCTCACCTACGGCCAGTCGATCACCGACGCCTGCTTGGACTGGGAGACCACCGCCGTGCAGCTGGACCGCCTCGCGGACGCGGTGCGGCAGCGCCGCGAGCGCTGACCAGCGCGTTTTCGGCGCGGCTCGTGCCCGAGTGGACGAAGCGCGAGTTTCGTCCGGTCGCGCACGAGCCGGGAAGCCGCCGACGCGCAAGTCAGCCGAAGCCGGCCCGAACGCCGGGCCCGCTTCGGCTACGGCACCCCCGGCGCTTGCGTGCTCTGCGTCCGGGCGGAGATGAACTGGGCGGGCCAGTCGTCCGACGGTCCGGGCGGATCGGTGCGCAGCCGGGCGGCGAGCCAGTGGTCGCGGCGTCGTCCGCGTTGGATGCTGCCGAGCCTCGACATGCCTTCGTAGCGGAACCCGGCACGCCGGACCACCGCCGCCGAGGCGTAGTTGCCCACGAAGGCGCGCCAGGAGATCCGCTCCAGCGCCAGTCCGTCGGCGTGGAACCCGAATTCGCACACCAGCTCGACCGCCTGTGTCATCAGGCCGCGCGACCGTTGCGCCGGAGCGAGCCAGAAACCGATCTCGGCCGCGCTCTCGTCCTGTTCGCCCAAGCCGATCATGCCGACGACCGGTGCGCCCGCACGTGGCCGGATCGCCCAGGTCGGGCTGCGCGCCGCCCACCCTGGAACGACCATCTCCTCGAGGAAGGTCACGGCGCTGTCCCGGACGTACGGCACCGGGATGGTCACCCACTCCGCGATGGCCGGGTCCTGGCAGCACTCGGTGATGGCGTCGACATCGTCCGCCGTCGGAGCCGACAGCCAGATCGTTCCGTTCGACAGCACGCGGTGTTCCATCGCGCCATGCTGTCACGGAAGCGGCCGGTGGATCATCCGGTTTGTCCGGCGCAGGCCGCCGATGCCGGGATGATGCGAATCGGACCGTAGACTTCCCGTCGATGGTTGCCGCGCTGCTTTCCGACCTGTTCGAGTCACATCGAGCGCATCTGCTCTCGGTCGCCTATCGACTGACGGGCAGCGTCGGCGATGCCGAGGACGCGGTGCAGGAGAGCTGGTTGCGCTTGGCGGGCGCGCACCAGTCCGAGATCGATGATCTGCGAGCTTGGCTGACCACCGTGGTGAGCCGGATCTGCCTGGATCGTCTGCGGAGCGCCGCGGCGCGGCGGGAGAGTTATGTGGGCCAGTGGCTGCCGGAACCCGTGGTCACCGCTCGCACACCGTCGAGCGCTCCCGACCCGTTGGAAGCCGTGGTGCGCAAGCAGGAGTGCCGGTTCGCCGCGCTGATCGTGCTGGACACCCTGACGCCGCCGCAGCGGGTGGCCTTCGTGCTGCACGACGGGTTGTCGGTGCCGTTCGACGAGATCGCCGACATCCTCGGCATCTCCGCCGACGCGGCGCGGCAGCTGGCGGTCCGTGCCCGCAAGGCGGTGGCGCAGACGCCGCAACCGGTGCCCGACGCCGAGCACGAGGCCGCCGTGCAGCGTTTCCTCGTCGCGCTGAGCACGGGTGACGTGGCCGCCGTCGCCGCGGCGCTGCATCCGGACGCGATGATGATCGGCGATGCCAACGGCACCACCGCCACCGCGATCAACGTCCTGCACGGCGCGGATCGCATCGCCCGTTTCTATCTGGGCCTGGTGCGCAAGTACGGGCTCGAGGACGCCTCGCAGGTGTACGCGTTCGTCTCGGTGAACGGGCAATTGGGTATCAGCGTCGCGGCGCGTCCGGAGACCGAGGGCAGGGGCGGTTATCCCGCGCGAGTCGTCGGCTTCACGGTTCGGGACGGATTGGTCTGGGGCGCCTACGACGTGGCGAATCCGGCCAAGCTGGGTGGCGTCCGACTGGGTTGAGCCCGGTTGTGCGGTGGACCGCTGGACTAGTCTCCGGATATGCCCTCGCGACATCCGACCGTTGCCCGTCTGCGCCCTTTCGCGTCCACCATCTTCGCCGAGATGACCGAACTCGCCGTTCGGCACGACGCGGTCAACCTGGGCCAGGGGTTCCCGGACACCGACGGGCCCGCGAGCATGCTGGAAGTGGCGCGCCGCGCCATCGCCGACGGACTCAACCAGTACCCGCCGGGGCGCGGTATGCCGGTGCTGCGCCGAGCCGTCGCCGACGACCGGGCCCGGCGCTACGGAACCTCCTACGATCCCGATTCGCAAGTGCTGGTGACCGTGGGTGCGACCGAGGCGATCAGCGCGGCGGTGCTCGGCTTGGTCGAGCCGGGCGAGGAGGTAGTGCTGATCGAGCCGTACTACGACTCGTACGCCGCGGCCGTGGCACTGGCCGGCGCCCGACGGCGCACGGCGCGTCTGGTGGCCGACGGAGATCGGTTCGTTTTGGACTTGGACAGTCTGCGCGCGGCCATCACCCCGGCCACCCGGATGCTCATCGTCAACTCGCCCCATAATCCGACCGGCACGGTCCTCGGACGCGCGGACCTGCTCGCCATCGCCGAGATCGCCTGCGAGCATGACATTCTGGTGCTCACCGACGAGGTCTACGAGCACCTGGTCTACGACGGCGCCGAGCACATCAGCCTGGCCACCTTGCCTGGCATGGCCGAGCGGACGGTCGTGGTTTCCAGCGCGGCGAAGACCTTCAGCGTCACCGGGTGGAAGACCGGGTGGGCGTGTGGGCCCGCCGACCTGATCGATGGGGTGCTCGCCGCCAAACAGTTCCTGACCTTCGTGGCGGGCGGGCCGTTCCAACCCGCCGTCGCGCACGCGATCGACCACGAGTTGGAATGGGTCGGCAAGCTGCGGGACTCCTTGTCGGAGAAACGGCTTCGCCTCTCCGCGGCGCTCGCCGATACCGGTCTGCGGGTATACCCGAGTGCGGGCGGTTACTTCGTCGTCGCCGATATCACGCCGCTCGGCGCCGCCGACGGCCTGACCTTCTGCCGTGAGTTGCCCAAGCGGCTCGGCGTGGCGGCGGTGCCGGTCAGCGCGTTCGCCGACGACACGGCCGCCTGGAGTCATCTGGTCCGGTTCACCTTCTGCAAGCGCGACGAAACGCTCGACGAAGGGGTCCGCCGGTTGCGTCACGGTTGATCCCGAACCATGACGTGAACTGTCATGTTTCGCTGGCAACGTGCACGGCATGGCAACCCAGTACTACACGGCAACCAGTCTCGACGGATATCTCGCCGACACGGAGAACTCGCTCACCTGGCTTTTCGAGGTAGATGGAGCGGACGAGGCGCAGGCGGGCATCGCGGGCTTCCTCGCGCAGGTAGGCGCCATGTGCATGGGCGCGACCACCTACGAATGGGTCGTGGCGAACGAACCACCGGAGAACTGGAGTAAGTACTACGGCGACCTCCCGTGCTGGGTCTTCACCCACCGGGATCTTCCCGCGATACCGGACGCGAATCTGCGGTTCGTCGCAGGGTCGGTCGAGTCGGTGCACCGGGAGATGGCCGCGGCGGCCGGCGCCCGCAATATCTGGATCGTCGGAGGCGGGGACCTGGCCGGGCAATTCGCCGACGCCGGCCTGCTCGACGACGTCATGGTGAGCGTCGCTCCGGTGACGCTGGGCGCGGGCGCCCCGCTGCTGCCGCGGCGCATCCTTTCCAGCCGGATGCGGCTCACCGCGGTGCAGCAGGCCGGTCAGTTCGTGGAACTGCGCTACCGGTTGGCGAATCCGGCCGATCAGCGCTGAGTCGAGGCCGTTCGGCTCAGGCCGGGATGGGGCGGGCGCGGTCGGTGGCGAGCAAGGCGGCGATGGCGCCGAGCATCGTGCCGGTGAGGTATCGCTGGGTGCGCAGCCACAGGGGGCGGGCGGCGAGGAACGTCGCCAGACCGCCCGCCCCGAGGACGATCAAGCCGTTCACGGTGAGCGCCACCGCGATCTGCACCGTGCCCAGGCACAGGCTCTGCAACCACACTTTCCCGTGCTCCGGCGTGACGAACTGCGGGATCAGCGCCATGTACATGATCGCGATCTTCGGATTCAGCAGGTTGGTGACCAGCCCCATCGTGAACAACCGCCGGATGGGGTCCGCGGACAGCGCCGCGGGCGCGAAGACCGAGACGCCGCCCGGTCGCAGCGCCTGCCAGGCCAGCCAACCCAAGTACGCGGCTCCGGCCAGCTTCACCGCCAGGTACAGGCCGGGGACCACCGCGAACACCGCCGTGATCCCCGCCGTCGCGGCCGCCAGATACACCCCGAACCCCGCCGCTACCCCCGCCAACGACACCAACCCGGCCCGTCGCCCCTGCGACACCGTCCGCGACACCAGGTACATCATGTTCGGCCCCGGCGTGAGCACCATCCCCAACGCCGCCACCGCGACCCCGGCCACCGCCGCCATCTCGATCATGCCCCGATCCTCGCCCGCCCCACCGCTCCTTGTCGCGGTCCACTCGACACATGCTGGACGTGAGGCAACGCGTACCGTGCTTCCGATCAGCCCTGCGTCAATTCCAGATACGGCTTCTGCAGCTGGGCCGGCGGCTGAACCGACTGGAAGCGGGACTCCGGTCCGAGTACGTCACCGCTACGCACGCCTCGGAAGAGCTCGGAGCCCTGTGCGGCGCGAATTACCTGTGTGGGAGTAGAGCCCGTGATGAAGACGTAGAAATTATCGATGGGCCGGTCGAACCCGGAGTCCGGGAGGTTGGACCAGCAGTATCCGGGAAGATTCGCTGCCGAGTTCAGCTTCTCCGCTGGAAGTCCGGAAGACGCTATGACGACGCGATCCCACTGATCATCCCACCCTGCGGCTTCGGTCAGCGCCCGCAGCGAATAGGTTCCCGGCTGCGCAGCCCGCTCTCTGATGGAGCGCCGCAATTCGGTCGCGGAACCCAGCGGCTCGGCGCGCGACTCCAGATCGAAGTTGGCCGAGCACTGCGAAGCGGTCTCACCGCGGTCCTCCGACGTGGAGCATGCCGCACCGGCCAGCAGGCCCAGAATTACAGCCGTGATCCGGAGCAGATGACCCATGGATCACCGACCTGCCGGAAGTGGGATGTCAGCACGCGCCGGGTGCCCGTTCTTGCCCACTTCGACCTGGTTGCTCCATGCGACCTGGCCGCTCGGATCGAGCACGATCGCGCCACCCTCCTTGATTCGCTGATATACCAATCGCTGTAGTTCCTCCGGTGATGCATTCGGATTGTCGATGGCGATCTGCCGGCCGATCGCGTTGTTGTGTAGATCCATCGCTTCTCGCGTGGGAGGGTTCGCGCCGAGTCCTTCATGCGCGGCACCATAGTTTTCGGTCCACTCCGCGCCGTAGCGCTGTGTCATGAGCGCATTCCAGTACATGTGCCGGAATGCGTCGCCGTGGCCGTCGTTGAGCGCGTTCTGGTCCGGGTTGGTGTAGGTCTTCTCGGCAGCGTCCTCAGCCTGCGCTTTTATCTCGAAGAAATCCGTGATTTCACCTATTCCAGTGGTTCCCGGCCGGGCGACTCGTGATGAGAGCAGCGCTATCTCTTCGGGCGTCATCAGGATGGGTTGGAAGTCCGGGCGGACGGCACGGATGCGATCGAGGACCAAACCGGAGGGCCACAGCGTGGCGGGAGCACTCGACGGTGCGGTCTGGAATTTGGTAAGGACCTCGACCAGGCTCGGGTCCTCAGGCATAGCGGTGACTCCGCGCCGGGTCTCCGGTGAGAGATCCTCTAGTAGTCGCTTGATTTTCTCCGCGCCCTCCAGGTCGGTTTGCTGGATCGCAGTCAGCGCTGCACGGATCTGTGTGGTCAGGAAGAATTCGAGCCCCTCCTTCTCCACGAGGCCCGATGCCCCGAATTTCATCAGGACCTCGCTGTTGGACATCCTGGAGTCCACGCCACCGTCGTCTCTGACGAAGAAATCGAACTTGGCGGACTCGGCTTCGGCCTTCTTGTCTTTGATCACGTCGATGTAGCCGACGATCGCATCGATCTGAAGGTAGACCTGCTGCTGGATATCGATGAGAACCTGCTTCGTTCGCCGGGCATGGTCCCGGTCCTGAGCCGCTCTGTCGCGGGCGGAATCAGCGACCGATCCCTTGAAGTAGGTGTACGACATGTCGATCCGGGATGCCGCCTGGTGCGTCTGCTCCTCGATCCGCAGCGCGGCGTCTTTGAACGCGTTGGCAACGGTGACCGTGGCACGTGGATCCCAGGACAGCACTGTCGATACCGTAAGCGGCGTCGTGTAGCTTCCGCCGCTCATCGCTGGCCCGCCTCCCGGAGCGCGGTAGCCCAGGCCTGATCCCGACTGACGAACTCCACCACCGCAGCGTCCGTGACGTCCGCGAATCCGATCAATCGCTGCGCGTGGTAGCTCACCACTCGGTCGAGCGCCGTCGCGATCTGATCCACGGCGTCTGCTACCTGGGAGTCGCGCATGGTTTCGACAGCGACGACATCCCTCGCCAGGGGCACCGACTGCCGTATCGCGTCGGCGTGGCCACGTACTGCCCCCGCCATCTCTCGCGTCTGGACCGGATCAAGTTCGAGCTCGCTCACCGTGCCCCCTCGAGGTCGTATTCCGGACAAGCGTACCGGCCGCAGGAGGGCATCGTGGCAGCGCCGGGAGACCTGGTGTCGTCTGTTCATGTAGGCGTCGACAAATCGGACGATCGGATCGAAAAGTGTTGTCTTACCGCAAGCTCGGGATTGTGCCGGTGTGGCGTGCAATGAGTTGGATGGAATAGGCGCAGCGCGCGGACACCCGGGCCGAGGCGCATGCCCGGCGGCGAGTCGGCGGGACTTGTCCGGCCGGACCGATGACAATGCTGCGCATGGCGGCCACGGTCAGCGGGTTGGGAAATCGGCGGGCGGAGCTGATCGACGGAGTGTCGCCGGGGGCGGCATTTCGGGGGGACATCGAAGGAATGCGGGCGGTCGCGGTACTGGCCGTGGTGCTTTTTCATGCCGGTGTGCCGGGAATCGGTGGGGGGTTTGCCGGTGTGGACGTATTTTTCGTGATTTCCGGTTTTCTCATCACGGGAATGCTGTATCGGGAATCGGCGGCCGACGGCACTGTCGGGCTCGTCCGGTTCTATGGCGCGCGAGCGCGCAGGCTGCTGCCTGCCGCAGGGGTCGTGCTGGTCGCCACGGCGATCGGCGCGGCCGTGCTGCTGCCGCCGCTGCAGGGCCGCCGAGCGCTCGGCGACGGGATCGCGAGCGCGCTGTACGCCGGGAACTATCGCTTCGCCCTGCAGGGCACCGACTACCTCGCCGCGGACGCACCGCCTTCACCGTTTCAGCACTTCTGGTCGCTCGGTGTGGAGGAGCAGTTCTACCTGATCTGGCCCGCGCTGGTGATCACGACGGCTCGGCTCGTGCGACGGCGCCGCAGCGGTTCGGCCGCCGCGCTGCCGTACCTGATCGTTCTCGTCGCCGTCGCCGCGCTCTCTTTCGCGGTCGCGCTGACCTGGACCCGCACCATGCCACCGTGGGCGTTTTTCGCGCTGCCCACTCGGGCCTGGGAGTTGGCCGCGGGCGGCATGGTGGCGCTTTCGGCCGCGCTCTGGTCCCGGTTGCCGAAGTCGGTGGCCACCTGCGCGGGGTGGGCGGGAGCCGGTTTGATCGTCGTGGCCTGCGTTCGGCTCGACGAGAAGACCCCGTATCCGGGCATCGCGGCGCTGCTGCCCGTGCTCGGCGCGGTCCTGGTCATCGGGAGCGGCTGTGTCGCACCGCGATTCGGCGTCGGTCGCGTCCTGGCCGTACCCGAGATGCAGGCCGTCGGCAGGCTGTCCTACTCCTGGTATCTCTGGCACTGGCCGGTGCTGGTGCTGGCCCCGCATGCGCTCGGCCGCCCGCTCGGGCCGGTCGGCGCACTTGGCGCGGTCGCCATGGCCGGTGGGCTCGCCGTGCTCACTCAGCGGTTGATCGAGAACCCGGTCCGCTTCGCGGCCCGCCTGCGCGGTTCGGGCCGGCTCAGCCTCGCCTGCGGTGGTGTGAGCACCGCGCTGGCCATCGGTGTGGCGGCCGCGCTACTCGTGCTCGTACCCCCTCCGGTCGGACACGGCACGGCGGCGCGGAGTCTCACACTGACGACACCGGCCGCACCGGCCACTCCCACCGCCGACCCCTACGATGCCGCGATCGAGCAGCTGACCGCGCAGACCCAAGCGGCGGTCGCCGCCTCGGCGGAGGTCCGCGACGTCCCGTCGAATCTCACGCCGGCACTGTCGAACGCGCGCGGCGACCGAGCGGAGGTGTTCGACAACGGTTGCTTCCGTTCCTGGACTGACGTAGGCCAAGCGGAATGCGCCTCCGGCGATCCCGCCTCGTCCACCACGGTCGCGTTGGTCGGCGATTCCCACGCGGCGATGTGGCAACCGGCGTTCGAGAACATGTCGGTAGCGCGCCATTGGCGGCTGGAGACCATGGCGAAGGTCACCTGCCCGCTGCTCGATCTGCCCATCACCAGCCCCTACCTGGGGCGGACGTATACCGAATGCGAACAGTGGCGCGGGCAGATCATGTCCCGGTTGCGGCACGAACGGCCCCGGCTGATCGTGGTCGGCATGTCCCGCCGCTACGGCGGCGACTTCGGCTTCGTGACCTACGACCCGGCGTGGATCGACGGCGTGCGTCGCCTGGTCGCCCAGCTGCGCGAGTCGGGCGCGGCCGTCCTCGTGCTCGGCGGCATCCCCGATCCACACGCCACCGTGCCGGCGTGCGTGGCCGAGCACATCGACGACGCCTCCGCATGCGCCCCCGCCCGAGCGGTGGCGGTCGACGAGGCGGGCATCGCCGCCGAGCGCGCGGCCGCTACGGCGGGCGGCGGCCAGTACGCTGATCTGACCGCGCTGTTCTGCACCACCGCCCGCTGTCCCGTCATCGTCGGGAACACCCTCGTCTACCGTGACGACAATCACCTGACGAGCGGTTACGCCACGACGCTCGCCCCGGTCGTCGGCGCGCTCACCGAACGGGCGCTCGCGCGCGGCTGAGCCGTCCCGGCGCGGTCCGCGGGAAGACATCGCGCCCTTCCGGCGTTGCATCCGGTCGCTGCCGCACCCGCGCCCTGCGGGAAGGGCCGGTAACCTGCGGGTTGTCGGAGGGGTCGGGGAGAATGGCGGGGAATCTAGCTGAGGAGGGACTGTGAACGACGGTCCGCTGATCGTGCAGAGTGACAAAACGCTGCTGCTGGAGGTCGACCACGAGTTGGCCGATGCCGCGCGGCAGGCGATCGCGCCGTTCGCCGAGCTGGAGCGGGCGCCCGAGCACGTGCACACCTATCGGGTGACGCCGCTGGCGCTGTGGAACGCGCGCGCGGCCGGGCACGACGCCGAACAGGTGGTGGACGCGCTGGTCAGCTTCTCCCGGTACGCGGTGCCGCAGCCGTTGCTGGTCGACGTGGTGGACACCATGGCCCGCTACGGCAGGTTGCAGCTGGTGAAGCATCCAGCCCACGGGTTGACGCTGGTCAGCCTGGATCGCGCGGTGCTGGAGGAGGTGCTCAGGCACAAGAAGATCGCGCCCATGCTCGGCGCGCGCATCGATGACGACACGGTGGTGGTGCACCCGTCCGAGCGCGGCCGGATCAAGCAGACGCTGCTGAAGATCGGCTGGCCCGCCGAGGACCTCGCGGGTTACGTCGACGGCGAGGCGCACCCGATCGACCTCGACTACGCGACCGACGGCTGGCACCTGCGCGATTACCAGCAGATGGCCGCCGACTCGTTCTGGGCGGGCGGCTCCGGGGTGGTGGTGCTGCCCTGCGGCGCGGGCAAGACGATGGTCGGCGCTGCCGCGATGGCCAAGGCGAAGGCCACCACGCTGATCCTGGTCACCAACACGGTGGCGGGCAGGCAGTGGCGGCGTGAACTGCTCGCCCGCACCTCGCTCACCGAGGACGAGATCGGCGAGTACTCCGGGGAGCGCAAGGAGATCCGCCCGGTCACCATCGCCACGTACCAGGTGATCACTCGGCGCACCAAGGGCGAGTACAAGCACCTGGAACTGTTCGACAGCCGCGACTGGGGGCTGGTCATCTACGACGAGGTGCACCTGCTGCCCGCGCCGGTCTTCCGGATGACCGCGGATCTCCAGTCCCGCCGCAGACTCGGCCTGACGGCCACCCTGGTGCGCGAGGACGGCCGCGAGGGCGACGTGTTCTCGCTGATCGGCCCGAAGCGCTACGACGCGCCGTGGAAGGACATCGAGGCCCAGGGCTGGATCGCTCCGGCCGACTGCATCGAGGTCAGGGTCACGCTGACCGACGCCGAGCGGATGGCCTACGCGACCGCCGAGCCGGAGGAGCGCTACAAGCTGTGCTCCACCGCACACACCAAGATCGCCGTGGTCGAGTCGATCCTGGCCCAGCACCAGGATGCGCCGAGCCTGGTCATCGGCGCGTACCTGGACCAACTGGACGAACTCGGGGTCGCGCTCGACGCACCCGTGATCCAGGGGTCGACGAAGACCAAGGAGCGGGAGGAACTCTTCGACGCGTTCCGGCGGGGTGAGATTCCGGTGCTCGTGGTGAGCAAAGTGGCGAACTTCTCCATCGATCTGCCGGAAGCGTCCGTGGCCGTCCAGGTTTCGGGTACCTTCGGCTCGCGACAGGAGGAGGCGCAACGTCTCGGGCGGCTCTTGCGTCCGAAACACGATGGCGGACAGGCGCATTTCTACTCGGTCGTCGCGCGCGACACCCTGGATGCCGAATACGCCGCGCATCGCCAGCGTTTTCTCGCCGAACAGGGGTACGCCTACCGCATCACGGATGCCGACGACTTGCTCGGACCCGCCATCGGATAAGCGGAGGCATCCCCTCCACAAACTGTGCTAGGAATAAGGGCGTGCGACACTTCGAATTCGCGGTGGACCGCAAGCACGCCCACGCGGTGAACGAAGTCTTCGCCGACCTTCGCCGCCTGCGCCTGCTGGCGATCGCCGCCACGGTGGTCGCGGCGGCGGGCACGGCGTTGCTGATCTGGCTGGACCATCCGTGGGCGTATCTGCTCGCGGTCGCCTTCGCGCTCGGCACGGTGACGGCGCTGTGGGTGGCCTTGTGGACACCGTGGCATTCCAGCATCGACAAGCTCTACGCGGACGGTGAGCTGGTACCCGCGGTGGTCTCGGAGGCGCGCCCGTCGGGTGTCGTGCTGCTCGCTTTGGTCGATGTGTCCGCGCCGGATACGCGCGATCCGCGCTACGCCTTGGTGACCAGGAAGGTCCGCGACCTGCCCGGTCACCAGGCCAGGGCCGGGGAGCGCGTGCCGTCGGTCGCGGTGCGCACCGACCGCGCGCCGCGCCAGGTGGGTCAGCGCTGGCAGTCGGTGAGCGCCATGCCGATCGCTTGGGGCACGACCGACGACGCGGTCATCGCCCGCGCCCGCGCCGCGATCAGCGAGACCGAGTGGCGGCTGCTCACCGACAATCTCGCGCTCGCGGAGAAGGTGCGGCGCACCACCACGAAACGCCTGCTGCTCGATCCGCACCAGCTACCGGGCGAACTCGGCTCCTGAATCCGGCTGTGTCCGCGGGGTTTATCGGTTGCGCTGTCGCCTAGACTCGAAGGATGGTTCCAGCGTCCAATCTGCTGGCATTCGTCGCCGCCGCGGTCGTCATCATCGTCGTGCCCGGTCCCGGCGTACTCTTCACGGTCGGTCGCGCGCTCACACTCGGCCGGCGCGCGGCCCTGCTGTCGGTGCTCGGGCACGCCATGGGCGTCTACGCGGCACTGGTCCTGGTCGCGATCGGGCTCGGCGCTTTACTGACCGCGTCGGCGTTGGCGCTCACCGTGGTCAAGTTCGCGGGTGCGCTGTATCTGATGTATCTCGGAATCCAAGCAATCCGTCAGCGTTCGGCGTTGCGCGAGGCGCTGGGCGCCGCGGTCGAACCGGCCCCGAACACGCGGGTGCTGCGGCAGAGCGCTGTCGTCGGGCTCACCAATCCCAAGGCGATCGTCTTCTTCTCCGCGGTGCTGCCGCACTTCGCCGACCCGGCCTCCGGGTCGCTGTCGTGGCAGTTCCTGCTGCTCGGCACGGTCTTCCTGGCCATCGCGCTGGTCTCCGACAGCGCGTGGGCACTGCTGGCCGCCTCGGCGAGGTCCTGGTTCGCCAAGTCGCCGCGCAGGCTGGAGGCGATCGGCGGCGCGGGCGGGGTGATGATCTTCGGTGTCGGCGCGTCGGTGGCGCTGACCGGAAGCGGTGACTGAAGCCGCTACCATCCAGCGAAGTCGGTGCGCCGGTACCGGCGAGAGGCGGGGTGGAAAGGGGTGGTTGTTCGTATGTGGTTGTCCGGCCGGATGTGCGCCGCGGTCGCCTGTGTATTCGCCGCGGTGTCTCAGGTGCCCGCGCACGCGGAGCCGCCCCCGGACCCACTGGTCGGCGCGCCGGGCCTGGGCGATCCGTACTATCCGCTCGACGGCAACGGTGGCTACGACGTCCAGCACTACGACGTCGGCATCGACTACGACCCGCCCAGCCGGAAACTGGCAGGCACCACCACGATCACCGCGCACGCCACCCAGCCCCTGCGCGTGTTCAACCTCGATTACGCGGGGCCCGATGTGCGCGAGGTGGCGGTCAACGGGCTGCCCGCCGACTTCGACCGCAACGGCGAGCACGAGTTGACCGTCACGCCGACGTTGCCGCTGCTGCCGGGCCTGCCGTTCACCGTCACGGTCGACTACGCGGGCCCCGCGGTGAACGCCGAAGGGGAGGGGTGGACCTTCGCGCCCAGCGGCGGCGCGTTCGTCGCCGGTGAGCCGCACTCGGCGACGACCTGGTACCCGCTCAACGACACCCCGCTGGACAAGGCCACGTTCAGCCTGAACGCCACCGTTCCCGCGGAGTGGGAGGTGATTTCCAACGGCGTACGCATCGAGGACGTGGTGCGCGGCGAGAAGCGGACGGTCCGCTGGTTCAACGCCAAGCCGGTGGTCGGCTATCTGACCACGGTCGCGATCGACAAGTTCGACTACCTCGAGCAGCGCAGGGCCAACGGCATTCCGCTGATCAGCGCGTTCGCCCCGAATGTGGAGCAGGATCAGCGCGAGCTGGAGCAGCGCCTGCCGGAGATCCTCGACTTCGCCGAAAAGATCTACGGCCCTTACCCGTTCGAGGCCGCAGGCGGCATCCACGTGGACGCGGGCATCACGTTCTCGCTGGAGACCCAGACCCGCCCGCTCTACGCGCCGTCGATCGATCTGCAGACTGTCGTGCACGAGATCGCGCACCAGTGGTGGGGCGACTGGGTGTCGATACGCCGGTGGTCGGACATCTGCCTGAACGAATGCTTCGCCAGCTATACCGCCGACTACCTGTGGCCGGAGCGGATGGACGGCAAGAACGTCGACGACCAGTACCGCGAGACCATCCGCAAATACCGCGACAGTGAGAAGTACTGGAACATCCCTTTGGAGGACCCCGGCGTGGGAAAGGAGTTCACCTCCGTCTACTACCGTGGCCCGCTGTTCCTGCACGCGCTGCGCAAGCAGATCGGCGACGAGGTGTTCTTCGCGGCTGTTCGGGACTTCCTCGCCGCGCATGCCTACGGCAATGCCTCGATGCCGGAATTCCGCGCTTTCGTGCAGTCCCGCTCACCCATGGACCTGACCGGGTTCTTCCACGCGTGGCTGAACACCACCGCGCCGCCGCCGGAGGAGTACCTGTTTCCGGGCGTCCTGCGCAGCTGACCCGTCAGTCGTCCCCGGCGCGCTGCCTGGCCTTCGCCAGCCTGCGTTCGGCTCGCTCCACCTGACGGCGCGCCGCGTGCAACTCGTCCTTCGCCGACCGCTCGGCCGACTTGCGGAACTGCCGCTGCTGTTCGGCGTGCTCGAGCTCGTCGCGCAGCGCGGCGACGCGTTCCTCGGCCGAGGACAGTTCTCCGGTCGCTTCTTCGAACGCGGCCCCGGCCGAATCCTCCTCGGCACGGGCGGTTTCGAGCGCCTCCTCGGCCTCCCGCAGTTCTCGGCGCGCGCTGTCGTCGGGCTGCCGCACGGCCGCTCGTCCCGGCCGCGTGGCCCGTTCGGGCACCGCGAGCAGACCAGGTCCACTCGGTCCGAAGCCTTCGTAGCTCGCGGCCGTAGCGAGTGTTCCGGCACGCAGCCGATCGGCTACGTCCCGATCGGCGAGTGCGGCGGTCAAGGTCTGGCCGATCTCCCGGACGACGTTCTCGCCGACCGGATGCCCGTGTTCGGCGGCGAGCGCCCCCGCCTTCTTGGCGAGGGCGTTGACCAGTTGCTGGCGCTGCGCGGTCAGGTCGCGCAGCTGTTCGGCCGAGAGTTTTCGCTGCGCGGCGGCCAGCGCGGCGGCCAGCCGCAGCAGGGCGGCCACGTCCTCGGGCGCCGCCCTGGACAGCAGGTTCGCCGCCCACGCGGTCAGGGTGGGTTTACGCAGCTTGCCGATGGCGGCCGCCAGTTGCTTGTCACCCGACTGCTTCGCGGCGGCCGCCCGGTCGGCGCGCGCCGCGACGAACTCCGCGGGCGCCAACCCGTACAGGTCGCGTGCGACGTCCTCGACCGTCATACTGCCCAAGCGTAACGACTCGGTCTCGGGCGACGACACACTGCGCATACCGGACAAGAGTCCAGTTGCATGGAATACGCGAAAGGCGTTGCTAGTGAATTACTCTGCGTTCTTCTTGCTCGGCCGTCTGCTCCCCAGCATCCTCGGTTACGCGCTCATGGGGCTGTACGGCACGCACAGCATCTAGGCCGCCCCCGTGCCAGGTCGCCCGCGGGCTGATGCGGCCGCTCAGGTCGTGCGGGTATCCTCACCGCGTTCACGAGCACGTGAACGTTTCGGTGAGAGAGGTTTTCAGGTGAAGTTTCCAGGAACGAGGTTGCTGGCACGGATCGTGCTCGCCCTCGTCGCGGTGGCCGCGGTGGTGGTCACGGTGGCCGGCTGTTCGTTGATCGAGGACGCGGGTAAGTCGGACACCGCCAAGGCCAAGGCCGGCGACTGCATCAACGTCATCGAGGGCTCGGCGGTCGACTCCAAGACCGAACCGGTCGACTGCTCGTCGGACAAAGCCGTGTACAAGGTCGCGCAGTCCTACGACAAGAAGACCGACTGCGCCGCCGACTACACCTCCTACGAGGAGACCCTGGCCGGCGGTACCACCGCCTTCCTGTGCCTGGCCCCGAACTTCAAGGAAGGCAGCTGCTACAACGAGAGCAGCACGACCGGATACAAGCACGTCGACTGCGCTGCCTCGGACGCCACCTTCAAGGTGCTGAAGCGGATCGACGGCAAGGCCGACGAATTGCTGTGCGACCAGGACGCCGACGGCTTCCGCCTCATCGAAACGGACCCGAAGGTCACCTTCTGCACCGCCAAGCCCAAGGGCTGATCATTCCAGCAGGGCAACCGACGCGATCCGGTGCAGCGTGAAGTGCCGGACCGCGCCGGTGACCGGGTCCAGCGCGTCCAGCTGCCCGTTGCCCACCTTCAACGGCTCCACCACCCGTTGGGAAGCGACGCCTTGGGCGTCGACGTAGCCGATGTTCACCGACCGTCGCACCCGCGCCGCGAGCTGCAACAGGGCGAGGGTGGCGGCGGTATTGGTCCGCGTGCCGTCCGTGCGTACCGCTTGACCGGACCGGGCCCTGGCGGCGCGTTCGCCCGCGCGCAATTCCGTGACGAGCAGTTCGAGTTGTTCGGTGCTGGGCGGTGTCGGCCGATACGGCTGCCGTGCGACGGGCCGCACCGAGATCCGCGCGCCCCGCGGCCGCAGATCGACGATCGCGCCGCTCGAGTCCTCACCCGCGGGCGCGAAACCGGCCGCGCGCAGCTGCTCGAGCAGTTCGCCGAGCGGCGCTTGGGCGATGGCGACGGTCGGGGCGATGGATCGCAGCGCCAGCGCGCTCGCCACCGGCGCGGACAGCACTTGGGCCAGTAGCGCCGGGTCGTCACTGCGGATGAACGACTGGGCCATACCCGCGCGCAACTGGCCGTGACGCCGGGCCACGTCATCGATCAGATAGGTCAGTGCCTGCGGGATCGGCGTCCGGGAATGCGCGGCGAACAGCGCGTGCAGCTCCGCCGCCGTCAGCCCGGCGTCCAGCGCGCGCCGCACCGAGGACTCTCCGATCCGGTATACCGTTGCGGCGCCCGCGGATTCGACGTCGGCGACGAGGGCGACGCGACGCTGGAGATCGGTGGTCAACGGGCCGGGTGCGATCACCGTGAGATCGGCTTGCACCAGCACGTGGTCCACCGGCTCCGGCAGCGCCGCCTCCATCTCCGTCTCGGCGTCGGCCACGCTGGTCGGCGCCGCGTGCAGCAGCGCCCGCGCCGCCGAGCCGAGCGCGCCGCGGCCGATCAACCCGAGCGCCGCCGCCTCGGCCAGCGTCTGTTCGACCACCTCCGGCCGGAAATTCCTGCGCCTGCGCGGCTGCCGCCAGGCCAGTACCCGGCCGATTTCCGTTGGGGCCAGCGCGGTGCCGGACGGATATTCCGCCAGCAGGGCGAGGATCGCGTGCCGGTCGCGCGGCGCGGTCGGGGTGCGCAGTTCCAGCGACAGCGCGGCCAGCGGTTTGTCGTTGGCGTCGCGCATGCCGATCATCCACGGCATCCGATCCAATTCGAGCCAGGTCAGTCCGAGGGCGGCCCAGCGCCGGGCGGGCGGCGCTTCCAACCAGGCGTCCACCAGTGGCGTCGGCGCCCAGAAGTCGTCGGTCGTCTCGAAGTCCGGTGGCGGGTCCGGCAAACCCTTCTCGATCAATTTCGCGGCCGCCAGCAGCTCGACCAGCAAACCCGCCCTCGGCTCGTCGACACCGACCTGCTTGGCGATGCGGCGCAGCTCGCGCACGCCTAGGCCGCCCGCGCGCAACGCGGGAGCCGGTGCCTGGCCGAGCACCTCGAGCACGGCCGCGCAGTGCCGCAGCAGCTCGCCGACCTCGCCCGCCGCGACCGCGTTCACATCGGCGGGCGGGTATTTCGCCGGCTCCGGTCGCGGCGGCGTCAGGGCATGCGGGTGGGTGACCGGTTCCCCTCGCAGCACCTGGCCGACGGTGGCCGGGAGTTCGACGGTCTCGTCATCGATCCAGTGCAGCAGCCTGCGCGCCAGCAGCCGCTGGATCGGCCGCTCGGCCGGAGTGCCCGGTGCGGCGTCCTTGGTGCGGCCACGAGGCCCTGTCGCGGCCAACTTGTCCAGCAGGGACCGTTCGGCGGGCGGCAGCTCGGGCAGCGCCGCGACCACCTCGGGTTCGGTGAGCGCGTCGGGGATCTCGGTCGCGGTGCCGATCGGCCACGGCAACGCCTCGGCGGCCGCCGGAATCAGGTGCAGTCCCTGCTCGGCGTCGATCCAGACCAGCGCGCGAGCGGTCAGCCGCTCCAGCGCCTCATCGATCGCGGCGGCCGGCACCCGTTCGCTCAATTGCACATGCAACTCGGCGCGGCGCAGCGGGCCGCCGTAGGTGCGCGTCACCCCGTGCATCGCAAGGGTTTCCACGATGGCGAATTCGAGGGTGTTCAAGTCCTCCGTGGCGCGCAGCACCGACGCGCGCTGTTCGACGCGGGCGGCGAGCACGGCCATGGCGGAGGGCAGCGGGACGGCCAGGTCGGGCCGAAGCTGCAGCAGCGTCACGAGCTGGGCATCACTGCGGGCACCGAGCCATCCGGCAAGGGAGTCGGTCACGGTCATCCGATCCAGCCTACGATGCTGGGCGATCGCCCGCCGACGTCCGGAGCTACGGGCTGCGGCGCATCCTGGTTGAGCGGCCGGGCTAGCATGGGGCCGTGGTGAACAAATCGAAGAAATCCTACGTCGACAACGGCTGGCCGAAGGTCGCCGACGGTGACCCCGCGGTCACCGAGCTCTCTTCGGCCCGATCCGGTGGTCTCTCGCCCTACGGCGAGGACACCGAGTTCCCGGTCCCGGCTGAGCAGTTGCCTTACATGCACCCGAACACGGTGATCAACCGCTGAGCGCGCGACCGGAACGTTCTCGGCTACGGAGAAGGGCCCCGCATCCACGTTGATGCGGGGCCCTTCTTGCGGAAGCCTTTGGATCAGGAGGGGAGCAGACCCTTGTTCGCCTCGTAGAAGTTCACGATCGCGGGGTCGAGGGTGACTCCGCTGGACTTGGCGGCGTTGAAGAAGTCGAGAGCTTCCTTGGGCACCTGGACGCCCTGGCTCTGCACGACCTCGAGAGCGCGGTCGACGGCCGAGAAGATCTGCTGTGTGTCGGCAGGCGCGGCAGGCGCGGACTGAGCGAGCTGCGGCGCGGGGTTCCAGCGCGGGGTCTCCGCGGTGGCGGGCGCGGAGCGCGGGCTCGGCGCGCTGCTCAGGCCCAGCTTCGAGGAGCAGGAGGGCCAAGCGCCCCAACCCTGCGAGGCGAGCACCTTCTCGGCGACCGCGATCTGCTGTTCACGGCTGGCCTGGTTGGCGCTGGCGGCGTATTCCTGACCGCCGTGGGCGCGCCACGTGCTGGGCGAGAACTGCAGCCCGCCTTGGAAACCGTTGCCGGTGTTGATGCCCCAGTTGCCGCCGGCCTCGCACTGAGCGAGTCGATCCCAGTCGGAGTCGGGTGCCGCGCTGGCGTTGCCTGCGAAGGCCACACCGGCGGTGCCGATGATGGCTCCGGTCACGGCAACCTTGGCTACCGTGCGTCCGGTCGAGCTTGGCTTGCGATGGCGTCCACTCATATCGGGTTCGTCTTCCTCTCGACGCACCTGCGACATCTTCGGTTCTGGTTCGGACTGAGAGGTCGTCCGTTCCGCCCTCGCCCCTACGTTTCCGTCGGGGGATCCGGTACCCGCGGGGCGAGGCTCGGTGCGGCGGGCCGGTGGTCGCCGGGGGTGCCCCGGCTGGATAAGACCGTACGACGAACCGCGGGAAAAATCACTATTTGGTAACCGGCGTGTACCAACGGGTCTCGACGCGATATCGGACCGGGGGAGGAGTCTTCGCGCAGCTAGAGGCGCCGCGGTCGCACCCGCGACCGGTCGTCACCGCTTCGTGATCTACTCGTAATGTGATGAGGATCACATACTGGAGTGGGTAACGATCGCATCGGGTAACCGGTTCGGTGTCGGATCGGAGATGATCACTCCGCTTCAGCGCGACCGGCGGCCCGAGCGCAGCGCGAAGACGAGCGCGAGCACGAACCCCAGCGGCGCGAGCATCGCCCCGAAGTAGAGCCACAGCCCCGGCTCGCCGTCGGTCAGCAAGGGGATCGCGAAAATCGCGACGATAGCCAGCAATCCCAGCGCGAACACGGAGAGCGCGAGTTGCAGCAACCAGTCGCCGCGCCGCCGTGGGGCGCCGCCGGGCGGGGTCGGAGCGGAAGGGTTCGTCACGGTTCGACGGTAAAACTGATGTGCTTGCGTTATTCGCACCGGGGTAGACTCGATAGCAATCGCGTCCTGCAATCCTGCTGGGCGCGTTCTTTTCGCACAGGAAAAGGGCCGGTCGCGCGACCGGCCCGGTAGACGGATGTGCTCGGGCCGTAGGGGTCCGAGTTTTCGATGATGAACGGGTGAGCGCAGTGCCGACCGGCAGGGTGAAGTGGTACGACGTCGAAAAGGGCTTCGGCTTCCTTTCCCAGGACGAGGGTGAGGACGTCTACGTGCGCTCGTCCGCGCTGCCCCAGGGCGTCGAGGGCCTGAAGCCCGGCCAGCGCGTCGAATTCGGCATGGCCGCAGGCCGTCGCGGCCCACAGGCGCTGAGCCTCAAGCTGCTCGAGGCGCCGCCGTCGGTCCGGCAGGGCCAGGAACGCAACGCGCGCAAGGAGCCTGCCGCGCGCAGGCACACGCCGGACGAGCTGCACGGCATGGTCGAGGACATGATCACCTTGCTCGAGGCGAAGGTGCAGCCGGACCTGCGTAAGGGCAAGTACCCGGATCGCAAGACGGCGCAGCGCATCTCGGAGGTCGTCCGCGCGGTGGCGCGCGAACTGGACCACTGATTCCGCTCGATTTCGCTTCATCCGGGCGGCCGTCGGGCCGAATTCACTCGAGGTAGGCGTTTTGGGGCCGCGGAGGTCAAGGGAAGCCCGGTTGCCGGACTTCTGACGCCGATCGTTCGCGGCTGTCCATCGGTAGATTCATCCGACCCGCAGCGGGTTTCGGGCGAAGCCTGCCCGGCCACCGTGCAGGCGCCGTGCGCTCGGAACGCGCACCGGCGTCTGCGGAGTCGGCGAAAGACGTTGCGTCCGAGACTCGCTACGCCGTGCTGATCGACCAGGTGGCGTGCGGCACGTAGAACTCCCGGCCCGTTTCGTCGCGGGCGAGGATCGGCAGCTGGAACTCCACGCCGATGAGGCGCAGGTCCGGCTCCGGTTTGGAATCGATGGTGAGGGCGAAGGCCCGGTCCGGGTAGTCGTTGCGGCTGATCACCTGGTCGACTTTCTCGCCGTTCGGCAAGAGGTAGACCAATTGTGCGAGCCAAGGCGCGTCGGCGACCTTCTTCGGAAGCGACAGCTGCAGTGGGTAACCGGCGGGCACTTCCAGGTCGACGGTGCGGCCACGGTGGCAATCCGGCGTGTCGGGCCCGCAATTCAGCGTCGTGAACACCGTGCCGGGGACATTGTCCTCGGGCAGGATGCTGCAGTCCTGCATGGTCACCGAGCAATAGCTGAACGGCCGCACGGTGACCGTCTTGCCGTGTGCGTAGGCGGTGAGGGTGACGTCGGGCTTCTCGGCGTCGTGGACCAGCACCGCCAGCACGCCCACGAAGGCGACGGTGAGCACGAGCAGTGCGACCGCGGCCAGCGCGGCGATCGTGCGTGCGTTGAGCTTGCTCACCAGATCGGGTCTCCTTGCCCTCGTCGAAAGCGTTCGGCGTCACCGTCGCGCGGCGCCGGGTCCTCCGCCCGAGGCGCGCTCGCCGGATATCCGTGCGGCCGGGTCGTCGGCACCTCTTGCTCCGCGTGCTGGGGACGGTTGCCGCCGAGGCCGGGCAGTAGCGAGTGGCCTCGGAAGCTGAGGAAAGTCTGCACCAAGCCGAGGACGAGTATCACGGTGACCACCGCGAAGCCCTTCCAGTAGTCGGTCGGCAGCAGCACACCGGCCGCACCGCCGACGACCCAGCTCAGTTGCAGCACGGTCTCCGACCGCCCGAAGCCGGAGGCGATCGACTCCGGCGGCAGGTCGTCCTGGATCGAGGCGTCCAGCGACACCTTGGCCAGCGCGCTCGTCCCCGCCGCCACCAGGGCCGCGGTCGCCGCGCCGAGGAGGTTGTCGGCGAACGTCGCGAACAGCGACACCAGCGCGCACGCCGCCGTGCAGCCGAGCACGACCAGCGAGGGCTTGCCGAGTTTCAGCCGGGCGCCCGTCGCATTGCCCGCGAAATTGCCGATGGCCGCGGCCGCGCCGACCGCACCGAGCATGAGGGCCTGCTGCGCGGGCCGGTGTTCTGTCGCCTTGGCGACGAACGCGACGTAGAAGGTGAGGAACCCGGTCAGGACACGAATGGCGCTGTTGCCCCAGAGCCCGGTCACCACGGCGCGGCCGAGCGGTTGCCTGCGCTTGCGCGGCGGGATCGACGACTCCGCGCCGGACGAGAGCACCTCGGTGCGCGCGTCGGCGCCGTGATAGCTCAACGTCGCGGGCACCTCGCCCTCGGTCACCTCCACCCAGGAGGGGATGCGCAGACTCAGATACGCCCCACCGCAAGCGATCAGCGCCGCGAAGACCAGTGCGCCGTTGGAGCCCGCGATCGCCGCGGCCGACCCGGCCAGCGCTCCGGCGCCCATGGTGCCGCCGACCAGCCCGAACACCGTGAGGCGGGAGTTGGTGCGGACCAGATCTATGTCCGGCGGCAGCACCCGGGGCGTGACCGCGCTCTTGAGCACGGAGAACGATTTGCTGCCGATCATCATGCACAGCGCGAGCGGATACAGCGCCCAGGTGTCGAACTGGAAGACCAGCACCACCGCGACCACCGCGCGCACCGCGAACGACGTCGCCAGCGCGAGGCGGCGACCGCGCTGCAGGCGATCGAGCAGCGGTCCGATCAGCGGGGCGATCACCGCGAACGGCGCGATCGTGATCAGCAGGTACAGCGCGACTTTCGTCTTGCTCTCCGCGGTGGCGCTGGCGAAGAACAAGGTGTTGGCCAGCGCCACCGCGATGGCGGCGTCCAGGGCGAAGTTCGCCATGGTGGCGTAGGTGAGCGCCGTGAGGCCGGACTTGTCCGCGCCGTCGGCCTTGGCCGCGCGCTGGAAGGTCGCGATGCCTTTCTCGGTGAGTTCCCTGCCGCGCATGGCGGCCACGCGGGTGACCGTGAGTTTGCGTGGCATCCGCCGCGCGCCGGCGGCATCGGGGCTCTCGGGTTGCCGGCCCTGATCCTGCGCGGCGGTCTCGGGATGGTCGCCTTCGGCGGGGGCCGGTGTCTCGCTGTACCGGGGCGGCTCCGGACGGTGTGGGAAGACGTGCCGAGCCGCGCGGTCGGAGGCCTTCGGCTGCTCGGCGTCGGGCCCGACGGGGAGCGGCTTGGTGGGCGGAGGCTGCGCGGGCCGTGGCGGGTCGCGTCGCGGGCTCGGCGGCGGTCCCGGCTGGTCATGACGCTCGGCGGCGCGTCCGGATCCCGGTCCGAGCGGTGGTAGCGGCCTGCGGCGCCGCGGCCCGTTGGGTGGCGGATATCGGTCGAAACCGGGATGCCGATCGAACGGCGGGACCTCCTCGCCTTCCCGCCGATCACGGTCGGGACCGGAAGGTTCGCGGGGAGTAGTCACGACTCCAATTCTGGCGCACTCTCGGGCCGGGTGTTCACGCGCGCTCCGGGGTGGCGGCGGAAAGTGATCGTCGTCGCGACCCGCGATCACGCTCAGGCGGGGGCGAAGCGGACCTCGAACATGGTCGGCCAGTTCTTGCCCGTGATCAGAAACCGGTCGGTGCCGGGCAGTTGGGCGATGCCGTTGAGGGCGTCGGCGCCTGCCCGTGCGGTCGCGGGGAGCAGACCGGCGGCGTCGGCGGTCGCCAGCACGGCGCCGGAGTCCGGGTCGATGCGCAGGATCGTGTCGGTGGGCCAGTCGTTGGCGTAGACCGACCCGTCCGCCGCGCATTCGAGCTCGTTGAGGCGTGCGCCGGGGTGACTGTCGAGCTCGACCGAGCCGGTAGGGGCGAAGGTGACCGGATCACGGAAGGTGAGGCGGTCGGTGCCGTCGCTCATCACCAGCCGTCCGTTTCCGGCGCACAGACCCCAGCCTTCGCCGTCGTAGCTCACCCGGCCGCGTTCGGCGAGCGTCGCAGGGTCACGGGCGATGGCCACGCCGTCGTGCCAGGTCAGCTGCCAGAGCGTGGCGCCGGCGAGGGTGATGCCCTCGCCGAAGTACGGGGCGGGCAACTCGGTCCTGGCCAACTCCTCCCCGGTCGTCAGCCGGGACGCGCGTACACCGGACGCGCCGACCAGCCCGGTGCCCTCGTAGAGCACGTCGCCGTCGACCTCCAGGCCCTGGGTGAACGCATTCGTATCGTGCGGCCGGGTGGCGATCACCTCGATGTTCATGCTGGGTGCCTGGTCCGCTACGCCGCCGCATCCACCCACGATGAGCAGACCGACCAGCACACTGATGGCCAACGCACGCCGATTGCGTTCCATACGGCAAAATGTAGGCCGTGAGCGCAGTTTCTGTTTCGGAGTCCGGCGTGCGGCCGATTCTGGCCGATGCCGTCGATTTGGCCCGCCGTGCGCTCCTGGAGTTGGAACCGTCGGCCGTCGGCGCGCACCTCGGCGTGATCGCCGAGGACGAGAGTGCGGCGACCCACCGATTCGAGGCCACGCTTCCCGGTTACCGCGGGTGGCAGTGGGCGGTCGTGGTGGCCGCCCCGCCCGACGCCGACCACGCGACGGTCAGCGAGTCCGCGTTGCTGCCCGGGCCCGATGCCTTGGTCGCGCCCGAGTTCGTGCCCTGGGAGCAGCGCGTCCGCCCCGGGGATCTCGCGCCCGGGGACCTGCTCGCCCCGCCCGCCGGCGACCCGCGCCTGGTGCCGGGCTACGTCGCGACCGGCGATCCGGTGGTGGACGAGGTGGCCTACGAGGTCGGTCTCGGCCGTACCAAGGTGATGAGCAGGGAAGGCCGCGAAGAGGCCGCCGAGCGGTGGTACACCGAACACGGACCCGACTCGGAGATGGCCAAGGCCGCGCCCGCCACCTGCGGGACCTGCGGCTTCTATCTGCCACTCGCCGGGTCGCTGCGCGCCGCGTTCGGTGTCTGCGGCAATGCCATGGGCGCGGACGGGCGCGTTGTCCACGTCGCCTACGGCTGCGGCGCGCACTCGGATACCGAGGTTCCAGCCGGTAACGGGTCGCCGCTGTTCGAGGCGTACGACGACGCGGCCATAGAGGTGATCTCGCTCGAAACCGCCGACTCTCGCGTGGCCCCGCAGGGCGCCGACGAAGCGCCGACAACCGAGGACATCGATCCGCACGGTGCGGCCGCCGAGAATGTCGCGGTGGCCGCCGACCCGGGAGTCGCCGAAGGCGCAGCCGTGGCCGGGGATGCCGCCGTGGCCGCTGCGCCTGCTGGAGACGTCTCGACCGGCGAGGGTGCCGCGGTCGTCGAGAATGCTGTGGACGTGCGGGCTCCTGCGGTTTCCGGGGAAGCTGCCATCGCGCCGGAGGACCGGTCCGAGACCACCGCCACGACCGGCGATCCCGCGTTCCGCCAGGATGCCGCACTCGGTGAGCGCGCCGCGGTGATCGAGGAAACCGCGGCGATCGGGCACGAAGAGGTCGCCGAGAACGCTGCGGTGACCGAGAACCCAGTCGTCGCTCGAGATGCGGTCTTCGCCCAAGACGACGCCGCCGCGATCGCCGCCGGCGGCGAGCATTCCGGCATCGCGGAAGCACTCGCGGCTGTCGAAGGTGACGAGGCGACGGAGGACACCGCCGCCTCGGAGGAAAGCACCACCGTCGAGGGCTCGGGCGCGACCGCCGAGCCCGCGGGCAGCACGGCGGCTACGCACCGCGATGTGGTCGAGTTCGTCGAGGTCAGCGCCGCCGAGGTCGGCGAAATCGACGCCGCCGCCGCGTTCACCGAATCGAGCATCCCGCCCGCCGTGCGTGCGACGCCGAGCGTGGACGATGCCGCCGAAGCACCGACCGGCCACGAGCCCGCCTCTGCCGACACGGTTGCCGGGACGGTCGCGGATGAGCCGAGCGTGGCGACGGACGACGCAGCCACCGGTCCGGCTCTCGGAACGGACGAAGCGGCGGACGCCGGTGAAAGCGGTTCGGATGTCACGCCGGCCGATACGGAAAACGCCGATGCCGCCACGCGTCCCGCGGTGGCGACCGATCGCGAGGCCGGTGCGGCGGAGTCCGAGTCGGGCACGACGGGATCACGTGCACCCGGGGTAACGAGCGGTGATGCGTCGCCGGGTTCTGACGATCGATATGCCGTCGACGCGCGCGCGACCGAACCGGACGCTGTCGAGTCGAGCGAAGCAGCCGGATCGAGTGACGCGACGACGGAGGCCGTCGAGTCGACCCCGGTGCAATCCGGCGCAGCCGATCCGGATGTGGCCGAGGCTTCCGACGCCGCGTCGCAGGCGCACGAGCCCGCATCGTCGTCCCAGGCGGACACGCCTGGCGCACCGGAACCCACCGCTACGCCGGTCGCCGATGACGCCGAGGCGCGATCCGAGTCGGGTATCGCTGACGCTCCGGGTTCCGAGGCACGGCCGGAGTTCTGGTCATCGCCGCGGAACTGAGCGACGCCGCCGACCCGTTCGGCACTTCGGCGCTGCGAGCGGCGGTGCTCGCCGCATGGCGTGATTCGCCGACGCGGTTGCGTGAGGACGCCGCTACCGAGAACGACCTGGTGCGCGCGGGCTATCGGGATCGCTTGCTGACCGAGTTGGCGCAGAATGCCGCCGACGCCGCACGCAAGGCGGGCGTGGACGGCGCCGTCGTGGTCTGGCTGGACGGTCGTGACCTGCACATCGGGAATACCGGTGCGCCGCTGGACGTCTCCGGTGTGCACGCGCTCACCGCATTGCGCGCGTCGGGGAAGTCCGACGGCGGGACCGTCGGTCGATTCGGTGTCGGTTTCACCGCGGTGCTCGCGGTGAGCGACGACATCGAGCTGCGGTCGGCCTCCGGGTCGCTGTGGTTCTCGCGTGCCGAGACCCGGAACGCTCTGCACCGCAACGAGATCCGTTTACCTGCGGTCGATGCGGGCGAATTCGTCCCACCGGTGTTGCGGTTGGCCTGGCGGATCGAGGCGCGACCGGCGGACGGTCTCGACACCGAGGTGGTGCTGCGGCTGCGCGCGGACGTGGACGCCGACGCACTGCTGGCCGCGATGCGCGCCGAAGCCGTCGATCTGCTGCTGGAACTGCCCGCCCTGCACCGCATCCGGATCGGCACGGACGAATTCGTCAGCAGTGCCGAGGACATGGGCGACGGTATGCACGAGGTCTATGTCGACGGCCCCGGCAGCGAACAGCGGACCTGGTGGCAGTACCGCGCGCCGCGCGCCCGCTGGTTGCTGCCGGTGCGTGACGGCAGGCCGGTGGCCGCCGCCCCCGATGTGCTGCGCGCGCCGACCAGATCGGACGAGGAACTGTCCCTGCCCGCCTTGCTCATCGCCGACATCCCGATGCAGCCGGATCGGCGCAGATTGCTGCCCGGCGCGCGGCTCGGCGAACTGGCCCGCGGCTACGCGGATTTCGCTCGTGCTCTTCCGCCACGCGACCGGCTCGTGCTGGTACCAACGCCCGGGTTCGCTCGCAGCGAGGCCGATGGTCTGCTGCGCGAAGCGCTGCTGCGCGAATTGCAAACGCGTTCTTGGTTGCCGGTAGTCACCACCCACCGGCACGCCTACCCGGAAGGTCTAGGCGACCCCGAGCCCTTGACCGCGGACCACCTCGGGTCGGGCACTCCCGCCTTTCCCGGTGCGGACGACGAACTGCGGGGCCGAGAATCCGGTGCCGTCGCCGACGTCGAAGCGGGGAACATCGCCGTCCCCACCCGCGCGTATGTCTTGGCCGGCCTGACCGCGGAATTGGCCGACCTGCTCGATGAAGTGGTCGGTCCCCTGGTGATCCCGGACCTCTCCAGACGGGCGCACACCGAGGCCATGGGCGCGCTGGACGTGCACCGGCTCGGATTGGCTCGGCTGGCGGAGTTGTCCGGGGGCTTGGAGCGGCCGCCGAGTTGGTGGCGATCGTTCTACGCCGCGCTCGAACCGTTCGTGGTGGATCCGCTCGCGGCGGAGGAGTTGGGCGCGCTGGCGGTGCCGTTGGCCGACGGCAGACTCGTCACGGGGCCGCGCACCGTGGTGCTGGACGATCAGCTCGAGGTCGCGATCCCGCTGCACTGGGCCAGGCTGGCGCATCCGGAGGCCGCGCATCCCCTGCTGGCTCGGCTCGGCGCGCGGTCGGCCACCGCCGAGGATCTCCTGACCGACCCGGGCTTGCGCGCCGATCTGGAGGACCATCCGGGCGATCCGGACACCGCCGATGCCATCCTGCGTCTCGCCGCGCATGCCGACCGGGAGGCCCTGCCTTCCTGGCTGGGGCTGCTCGAATTGCCCGACACCGAAGGTGACTCGCGGCCCGCCGACGAACTGCTGCTGCCCGGCGCGCCGCTACGCGAGCTGCTGGTGCCCGATGCGCCGTTCGGCACCGTCGACCCAGAACTGGTCGAAGGCTACGGCGCGGACGCGCTGCGCGCCGTCGGCGTCGGCTGGGATTTCGGTGTGATCGTCGAAGCCGATCCGACCGGTCCGGACCACGATCTGGACGACGAGGAGCACTGGTGGTCCACGCTTCCGGACGATCCGCCCGAGCTGGTCGCCGTCCGTGACCTGGACCTGATCGATGACGCCGCCTGGCCGGAAGCGTTGCGGCAGTTGGCCGGGTCGCCGCGCACCCGCCGCCTGCTCACCGACGCCGACGGTTACACCGCGTGGTGGTTGCGCCGATACGCGCGGGTCGACGGCACTCCGCTGGGACTTCTGCGCCATCCCGCCGACACCGACTTCGACGGGCTGTTACCGGCGTTCGCCGTCGCCGGTGTCGACCCGGACGCTTGTCGCGCGGTTCTCGCCGATCCCGCGACGATCACCGACGAGTTGGCCGCCGCTTTGTTGGAGGCGCTCGCCGACACGTCGAGAACTCCCTCGCCGGAAGTCGTTTCCCGCACTCATGCCCGCTTGGCCGCCGCTGTCGCCGCCGGCCTACTCGACCTCGCCGACCTGCGGCCACCCGATCGCGTGCGCGCGCTCACCGGCGCCGTGGTCGATCCGGAAGACGCGTTCGTCCTCGATCGACCGTGGTTCGGCCTGGCGGTGCCGCCGGATCGATTGGTGGTCGGCGACGCCGGAACGGCCTCGTCTCTGGCCGCTCTGCTCGATCTGCGGCTGGTGTCGGAGGCCGTCACCGGCGAGGTGGTGAGCGTCGGCCGTCGCACGACCTGGGCAGCGGAGCCGCTGGGAGTCGTGCTGCGGCAGCTGTTCGCTTTGCCGCCGCAAGCGGGCGAGCTGGTCGTACACCACGACCTGACGGTGCGGTTGAGCGGCGCGATCGAGGCCACGGTCGCGGTGCCCTGGTGGCAGACCGGCTCGGCCGTGCACGTCCGCGCGCCGCGGCCGGGTGGCTGAGCTCGGCTACTGCGCCGCGTACCCCGTGAGCATCTCGCTCAGCAGATCGAGCTGTCCGCGCACGCTCTCGCTGTCGTTGTCCACCAGCCAGCGCAGCACCACACCGTCGATGACGTTGAGCGTGAACCGGCTCAGTGTCTGCACCGGGACCGACCAGGTGTTGCCGGTCGCGTCGCGCGCGTGCTCCAGGATGTCGGCGACCGTGGAGTCGTTGAAGTTGTACTGCTCGCGCGCGATCGCGAGTTTCGCCGGGGTTTGTTCGCCCTCGCGCAACGCGTAAGTGGTCGTTTCGTAAGTGAGCAGCTGTCGTTCCGGAGTGGCTTCAATGTTCAGCCACATCAGTTCCAGACCCGCGCGGATCAATTTTTGAAGGGCTTCTTTTCCACTTCCGACGTCCTGCCAAACTGTTTCGTTCGCGTCGACGGAATCGCGCAATTCCATCGACAACGCTTTGACCAGCTCGGTCATCAGCGCGTCCTTGTTTTCGAAACAGTAATGCACCACACCGAGCGAGACGCCGGCCGCCTGAGCGACATCACGCGTGGTCACGCCCGCAACACCCTTTTTCTCGGCAAGGCCGATCGCGGCCTCGATAAGGTGGGCCCGTCGTTCTTCGACGCTCAATCGGGAGGACACCCAAGGGAGTTAAGCGCCCACGGCTCGTGCAGTCAATTCAAGGGTGGAAAAAATCTGGACTGGACGAGTGACCAGTTGTGTGGTTCGCTGCATCGGGACAGAAGGAGACGGGTATGCCGGTGTCACGCCGAACTGTTCTGACTCGGACGGCGATCGGGTCCGCCACGCTCGCGGCCGCGACGGTGCCCGGGATGAGCGACGCACTCGGCGTTCCGGCGGCCGCCGCACCGGATCCCGGCGGTTACGAGATCGGTGTCGGACTCTCCGACATCACCGGCCCGGCCGCCGAATGCGGAATGATGGGCTACTCCCAGCTCGAGCAGCAGACCGCGGGCATCCACCTGCGCCCGCGGGCGCGGGCGTTCATCATCGGCGGCGCGGGGCGGCGGATCGTCTTCGTGGTCGCCGAGAACGGAATGATCTTCCAGTCAGTGCACCGCGGCGTGCTGACCGAACTGGCCCGGCGTTTCGGCGACCTGTACACCGAGCAGAACGTCCTGCTCACATCGACCCATTCGCACGCGACCTGCGGCGGCTCCAGCAACGACTACGCCTACAACCTGTCCATCCTCGGTTTCCAGCAGCAGGTGTACGACGCCGAGGTGAACGGGATCGTCGAGGCGATCGCCGCCGCGCACGCCGATCTCGGCCCCGGCTCGCTGTCCCTCGGCCGCGCCGAGCTGCACAACGCGAGCGTGAATCGGTCGCGCGTGGCTTGGGAGCTCAATCCGCCTGCGGACAAACAGCATTTCCCGGATGCCATAGACCCCGCCGTGACCACTCTCGTCTTGCGCAAGGGCGGGCGAACGGCGGGGACCATCACCTGGTTCGCCACGCACAACACGTCCATGACCAACACGAACCGATTGATCAGCTCGGACAACAAGGGCTACGCCGCGTTCTCCGCCGAGCACATCGAGCACGGCGTGCGTTACCTGGACGGCAAACCCGCGTTCGTCGCTGCCTTCGCGCAGACCAACGCCGGTGACATGTCCCCGAACCTGAACCTGCGCCAAGGCTCCGGTCCCACCGAGGACGAGTTCGAGAACACCCGCATCCTCGGCGAGCGGCAGTACGCGGCGTCGAAAGAAGCGGTGGCCCAGGCTCGGTCGATCTCCGGCCCGGTCGACGGGACGCTCTGCTACATCGACCTGGCGGACATCGCGGTAGACGGCCGTTTCACGCCGGACGGCCTGCCGCGACGCACCGCACCGGCCGCGGCGGGAGTCTCGCTGATCGCGGGAAGCGTCGAGGACGGCCCGGGTCTGCCCGGCGGCCCGATCCCGGAGGGCGTGCGCAACCCGTTTATCGAGTCGCTCGGCGATCCGGCCCAGCCCGCGCCGGCCTGGCTGGCGGACGCGCAGGCGCCGAAAGCGATCGCCGTGCCGCTGGGCCTGCTGCCTCCGGTGCCATGGGTGCCGAATGTGGTGCCGATTCAGCTCGTTCGCATCGGCGAGCTCTATCTGGCCGCCGCGGGCGGCGAGTTCACCATCACGTCGGGCCTGCGCATTCGCAAGGCTGTCGCCGCGGCGCTGAGCGTCCCGCTGGAGCAGGTGCTCATGCAGGGATACGCGAACGCCTACCACGAATACGTCACCACGCCAGAGGAATACGACTCCCAGCAGTACGAGGGCGCTTCGACGCTGTTCGGCCGCTACACGCTGTGCGCCTATCAGCAGGAGTTCACCCGTCTGGCTACCGCATTCGCCGCCCGTGGACCGGTGCCGCGCGGCCCGGCCCCGCGCGATGTGTCCCAGCTGCAACCGAACTTCCAGCCGGGCGCGGGTCCGGACGCGGCCGCGCCGGGTCGCGACTTCGGTGACGTGCTCGTGCAACCGCACCCGTCCTACGGTCCCGGAGACCAAGTGCTGGCCGAATTCGTCTCGGCCCACCCGAAACACGACAATCGGCGTAACGGGACATTCCTGGAAGTGCAGCGCAGGAATGCTTCCGGCGAATGGGTGCGGGTGGCCAACGAGGGCGAGTGGGCGGTGAAATACCACTGGAGCAAGCGCGGGCTCGCCGAGTCGGTGGCCCGGTTCACCTGGGACATCCCTCTCGATGCCGAGCCGGGACGCTATCGCTTCCAGCACTACGCCACCCGTCTGGATCCCGGCGGCGCGCTCTACCCGCTCACCGGCACGACCGACGAATTCGAGCTGGTCCGAAGGTAACCAGGTCGGCTACAAGCCCGTCTGCGCGCCCTTGTCCCCGCGCCGCGCGCCGCGGCGCTGAACCAGATAGATGACCAGTCCGATCAGCCCCACCACCAGGCCCATCAGGCAGACCGGACGTGCCGACGCCCACCGGTCGCCGCCCGCCCACACCACCACGGTGGCGATCAGCCACAGCGCGCTGCCGACCGCGAGCACGGGGCGCGGGTCGGTCAGGCGCGGCGGAAGCTGCGGGACGTTCTGTGTCACGGGTCAAGCCTAATCGGCCCGGCTGGGAGGAGTCCGCCGCCCGCGCGAAGACGAGGTGGCCGCACCATGGCGGGAAGCCGCGACCGGCCGCCCTCGGTCCCGTATCGTTTGCCACTGTGACAACGCCATCGGATGTCAGAGCCCTTGCTGGTGAGCTCTCGCTGGCGGTCGTTCGACTGACGCGACACCTGCGCGGCCGTCGTGCCGACTCGCAGATTTCGCTGACTCAACTCTCCGCGCTCGCCACGCTGGCGCGCGAGGGCGCGATGACCCCGGGGGCACTCGCCGCCAAGGAACGCGTCCAGCCTCCGTCGATGACCCGTGTCATCGCCTCGCTCACCGACCTGGATCTGGTAGAGCGCAATCCGCATCCGACCGATGGCCGTCAGATCATCGTCTCGCTGTCCCCGGCGGGGCGCGCGCTCATCGCCGACGAAGCCAGCGCCCGCGAGGCATGGATGACCGAGCAGCTGTCGACGCTCACCGAGGACCAACTCGTCGTGCTCACCCGTGCCGTGGCGATCATGAAGCAGATCGTCGCGGAATCCGAGTAGCGCCACGGCCGCAACGGAGTTCGTCGCATACGCCGCCGAAGGCTCGGATCAACGCTTGGCCCGGATGATTCCGGCGCCCCACCACAGCAGGCCGCCCGCGATGGCCAGGCACAGGACGAAGGCCGGATAGACCAGAACTCCGTAGTCGTCGGCCCATCGGGGCAGGTGCGTGAGCTGGGTGGCCGCGCCGATCAGCAGCAGCACTCCCAAAGTCACCGCGATCGGCGCGAGTGGCGCGGTGTCCGAGTCGGCCCGGCGGGCGGTTCGGTCGGTCATGGTGGAGCCCTCCGTGCGGTCGGCTCGGCGCCCGCTCGGGACGCTGTGGGCACTGGAAATAAATCAGTTACCTTCTAGCTAACCTTCGCATGGAGGTGTGATTTCGTTAACACACTGTGATGCGGATCACAGTGTCGTCGCGAGATGGCGCAGCTCTTCTTCCACGGCCTCGAGCGATGGAAACCCTGGTGGACCTGCTGCTATTGCGCGCCGAACGGCCGATCACTGTCCACGATCTCCCGCCCCAGGGGGAACAGCGAGATCGGTATGAACTTTAGGTTCGCCCAGCCGAACGGAATGCCGATGATCGACAGGAACAGCGGAATGCTGGTGAGCAGATGCCCGAGCGCGAGCCACCACCCCGCGACGATGAACCAGATGATGTTGCCGATCAGCGAGCCCGCGCCCGCGCCGGGCTTCTCCACGGTGGTCCGGCCGAACGGCCACAGCACGTAGGCGGCGATCCGGAACGACGCGATGCCGAAGGGAATCGTGATGATCAGGATGAAGCAGATGATCCCCGCCGCGATGTAGCCGAGCGCCAGCCAGAATCCAGCGAAGACGAGCCACAGGATGTTGAGGATCAGCTGAATCGGCTTCATGAGACCAGCATGCCAGCCCGCGGCCCGCCGCGCGTCGTCAGAAGAACCAACCGAGCATCGCGTCCCGCTCCGCGCGGAAGGCGTCGTCGAAGGTACGCAGCTGCGCGGCGTCTTTCGCCCGCAACCGGTTCGCCGCGGCGAACACTCGCGCGGGATACGCGCCGAGATACATGCTGCCGAGCACGTCGATGCCCAGCTCGATATCGGCCGCGCGATCGGTCGGCTCGCATTCGGCCTCTCCGTTCCGCACGCGCAGTGCGAACGTGCCGCCCGCGTTCCGGAAGGGATCGGTCACCTCTAGCGTCACGTCCAAGTCGCTCGCGTAAGCGCGTGCTGTCAGTGCCGCCGGGACGTCCATCAGTCGCAGCCACAGCCCGTCGTAGCGGGCGGTGGTGCGCACCAGGCGGGGATCGGTCAGCAGATAGGGCAGCGGGTCGTGGTCGGTGAGCACGGCATCCACCCGTCGCACCAGGTCGAGTCCGAGCAAGGCCCGCCACAGGGCCGCGTGTGCCTCGGCCGTGACCGTCCGCATCTCGGCGACTTCCACCGTCCGTGCCCTGCCGTCCGCGTGGTACCGATACAGCGCGTAGCCGTCGGCGTGCAGGAGTCCGAACAGGGTGGTCCCGCCCTCCCGGTAGCGTTGCGGATCATCGAACACGATGTCCCAGGCCGCCGCAGGACGTACCTGCGCGCCGGGCACCAGCCTGCGCCATCGGTCGTAGATCGCCTCCGCCGCCGCGCGCAGCTCGCTCGGCGGGCGCAGCGTCACACCGCCGGGATCGGGTGCCGAGGGGAGGAATTCGGCGAAGCGCCGCTCGATGCCCACCGCGTTCTCCCGTGTCGCGGGACCGTAACCGAATCGGCCGTAGATGCCGCCCTCGCTCGCGGTGAACATGGTCAGAGGCAAGCCGTCGGCCTCGACGCGTCGATGCTGTTCGGTGTACATGGCGCGGAGGATGCCGCGCCGCCGGTGCGTCGGTGCGACGCCGACGCCCGCGATGCCGCACACCCGCACGGTCCGCTCGCCGGGCACGGTCACCGTCATGGTGGTGGACTGCGTGTGCCCGACGACCTCTCCACCCTCGACCGCGACTATCGAGTTCTCCGGTGGGAACAGCAGTGGATTCGGGTCCACCTCGGCCGGGTCGTAGCGGGTGCCGAACGAGGTCTCCACCAGCGTCGTGATCGCGGCCGCGTCGTCCGCGGTGGCCGACCGAATGGTGATTCCCGGCAGGGTCATGCCTCGACCATCCCACGCCCGCGTACCTGCCCGCACCGCATTTTCGCCGTCCGCGACCGCGCGGCGAACACCGATTCGGACCCGGCCGCGGCCGCCCGGCAGGATGGAGCGGTGGCCGAAGTGATCGACATCGATGACCCCGCCGACCCACGGGTCGACGACTTCCGCGATCTCAAGTCGGCCGATCGCAGGCCCGATCTACCCGGGCGCAAAGGGCTGGTGATCGCCGAGGGCGTCGTGGTGGTCCAGCGCATGCTCGATTCGCGTTTCGTGCCGACCGCCCTGCTCGGAGTGGAGCGCAGGCGCGCCGAACTCGCCGACGACCTGGTGACCGTCGACGTGCCGTACTACCGCGCCACGGCCGAGGTGATGGCCGAGGTGGTCGGATTCCACCTCAACCGCGGCGTGCTTGCCGTCGCCCGCCGCCCCACCGATCTCGGCCTGGACGAGGTGATCGAGAAGGCGCGCACGGTCGCGGTCCTCGAAGGCGTCAACGACCACGAGAATCTCGGCGCCATGTTCCGCAACGCCGCCGGGCTCGGCGCCGACGCGATCCTGTTCGGCGACCGCTGCGCCGACCCGCTGTACCGCCGCGCCGTCCGGGTGTCGATGGGACATGTGCTGCGCGTGCCGTTCGCATCCGTGCCGGATTGGCCGGATGGTCTGGATATACTGCGGCGCAAGGGATTCCAGATCATCGCCCTCACGCCCGACCCGGCGGCGGCGAATCTGGCCGCGGCGATGACGGGGGAGCGGGTGGCGTTGCTGCTCGGAGCCGAGGGACCGGGACTGACCGAGGAGGCCATGCGGGCCACCGACGTCCGCGCGCGCATCCCCATGACGCCGGGCACCGATTCACTGAATGTGGCTACCGCGGCCGCGATGGCGTTCTATGAGCGGGTGAGGACGGCGTGACCGGACCGTACCGGCCGTATCCGTCCTACCAGGACCCGACACCGTGGGGCGCGGGCCTCACCGTGGCATTCCTGGTGGCGCTGCTGTCGGCGGTCGCGGTCTATGCCTTCGGGGCCGCGCTGGCCGAAGTGCATCCGTTACTCGCGGTGGCGGTGAATCTGGTCGCGGCCGGCGGCGCCGCGCCCACCGCATGGCGTTGGCGTTTCGCACCGGTGACACGGTGGGTGATCGGAGGCGGCGCGGCGGGCGTGCTGCTCGGGTGGGTCATATTGCTGCTGGGCGGACTATTCGGTTGACACGGCCGGTGCCGCGGGGCGACGCGGCTAACCGACGGGGTCGTGTCCGCGCAGCCAGCCGAACAGGCCGCGCTTGCGCGAGGTCGTGTGCGCCCCGCCGTCGGTTGAGCCGCGCAGCCCCGAGGTGGGCAGCTTGCCCTTCGGGTGCAGTGCGAACTTGCAGATAGGTATGTCCCCCGGGCCGAGCGCGCCGGATGCGGCGGCCCCGCGGTAGTGGAAACCCAGCCATTCGTTGTTGGCAGCGTCGGCGAAGTCGGGCGGATCGAACGGCAGCGACTGAGGGTCGGGCAGTTCGCCCGCGCGCCAGCGCACCGGATGCTCGCCGGCCCAGTAGGACCGTTCCCATACCAGCGGAAGTCCCTCGTCCTCCAGGATGTACACCCGGGTCGAGCTGAACGACCTGCGGAACTCGCCGCGCTCCCAGTGCGCGAACGCGCCCCAGCCGTGCTCGACGTCGAACGACACCAGGTAGGTGTGCTCCGAGGCCAGCGGACGTACCAGCAACTCCGGGATCTCGGTCGGGTGGATGCGCGCGGCCTGGGCCGAGCACAGCACCGTCACGCCCGGAAAGCAGCCGATGCAGACCTCGTCGATCGCCGGGCCCGCGCAACCAGCCAGCGTGCCTGCCAGGATCGGCTGCACGTCGCGGTCCTGGTGCAGTTGCTTGGCCAGTGCCAGCGCGGCTTGGGGGTCCGGGTTGTGGTTCGCGCGCAGTACCGCCAGGGGGTCCGGTGCGTCGACGTACCAGAGCGACCAAGCCTTGGACAGCATTCCGGCACCTCCCGATAGTCGCACGAATCGAACTCAGCGAACTTCGAGCAACGCACGAAGGCATAGGCCGCGGCATCGCTGCGGTCACCGTCGGCGCTCGTCGTCGACCACACCGAAATCTACTCGCACCGCACCGGCCTCGGTGCGGCTTCGCACCACGAACGCCGGTTCGTGACCACTGATTTCGCGCGCTTACGCGTCCCGCGATGGACACCTGGAACCGCGCTGACGTGACTGATCGGTACGACGAAGACCCGCGGTGGCGGGCGGCGCTCAGTGACCCGAGCTGCGTACCCCGAGCAGTACGTCCTCCCAGGACGGCATCGGGGCCTTGCCGCGCTTGCTGCGCGTCGGCTTCGCCGGAGCCTTGGCCGCGGGCTTCGCGGGCTCTTCGGGCACGGCGGGCGTCGGCGCGGGGGTGTCCACGGTGACGGCCGGTGGCGCGGCGGCACCGGCGGTAGGCGTCGCGTTGGCGGCGGCCGCGGGAGGCGCGGGAGGCGTAGCCGCGGCGGGCGCCGTGGCGTTGCCCGGCGGGATCGCGGCGGCGCTGCCACCGGCCGCGACGGCCCGCTGTTCGTAGTACTCGTCCAGCGTCGGCTGGCTCTGTCGGCTCGCGGTGCGCGCGGGCGGTGCGGCCGGGGCGGGACGCGGTTCGGCCACCGGCTCCGGCTGCGGCGGCGCGGGCTCGGGTTCCGGAGGCACGATCGTGGCCAGTCCGCGCAGCGCGCGTCCGAAATCCGGATCGATCAGATCGGAGGCCGGGTCGTCGAGCGGAGAAACCGAACCCCCGTGCGCGTCGGGCTGGTAGCGCCAGTGCGCGGCGATCTCGGATCGTCCGTTCTGCCACTGCAACTGGGCGACCCAGTAACCCTTCTCGTCCTTCCAGGCGTCCCATTCGGCGCCCTCGATGTTGTGCCCGCGCGCGGTGAACGCGGCGGTGACCACATCGATGAGGATGTCGACGGCGGGACCGTCGGGACGGACCGGGTGGGCCTTCTGGGCGAGTTCGGCGGCGCGGGCTCGCTCCAACAGCACCGGATAGGCGAATCGCTCGACGCGACTGGCCGGCATTCCGGATTCTTCGGTGACCTGTTCCACTGAGGCCCCTGCTCGAATACGGGCCTGGATATCGCGGGGACGCATAGTTGCTTCCATTTCGATCTCGATCTGGCCGAATCGGGCAAGGTCTCCGCGCGCGGCGGCTCGCAGTTTGTCGTCGGCGGGCAGCCGGAACTTCTGACCGGACTCGGTGTCGATACACACGATGTGCGTGGAGTCGGGCGTCACCCCGATCACTCGAAGTTCACGCACCGTTACCTCCTTATCGCGTCGACTCGCGACACCGCCCACTTTCCGAAACAGTAGTGCACATCTGAGATTCATGGGGCAGGACACGCGGCACGGAAATCTCCTCGGAGACGTCCGTGCCCCGCTAATCTGCTCTGTTCGTTCCGCTATGGCTAATTCTGCGGCGTGTCGATCCCGGGCGTGTTGCGCACTCCGGACCGAAATAGGCGGCGCTCAGCCGAGATTCTGCACGACCCAGTCGATGGCGCGGGTCAGCTGGCTGACGTCGTCCGGATCGATCGCCGGGAACATGCCGATACGCAGCTGGTTGCGGCCCAGCTTGCGGTAGGGCTCGGTGTCCACGATGCCGTTGGCGCGCAGGATCTTCGCGACCGCGGCCGCGTCGACCGAGTCGGCGAAGTCGATGGTGCCGACCACCTGCGAGCGGTGCGCCGGGTCCGTGACGTACGGGGTGGCGTATTCGCTCGACTCCGCCCAGGAGTACAGGCGCGAGGAGGAGTCGAGCGTGCGCTTGACCGCCCAGTCCAGGCCGCCGTTGTTGTTGAGCCACTCGATCTGGTCGGCGAACAGCAGCAGGGTGCCCAACGCGGGGGTGTTGTAGGTCTGATCCTTGGTGCTGTTGTCGATCGCGATCGGCAGCGACAGGAAATCGGGCGTCCAGCGGCCCGACGCCTTGATCTCCTCGACCCGCGCCAGCGCGGCGGGGCTCATCAGCGCGACCCACAGGCCACCGTCGGAGGCGAAGCACTTCTGCGGTGCGAAGTAGTAGACGTCGGCGTCGGTGATGGTCACCGGGAGGCCGCCCGCGCCGGAGGTGGCGTCGATGGCGATGAGCGCGTGGTCCGAGCCCGCGGGACGTCGCACCGGGATGGAGACGCCGGTGGAGGTCTCGTTGTGCGCCCAGCCGATCAGGTCCGCCGAAGGGTCCGACACCGGCTCCGGCGCGCTGCCCGGCTCCGCCGAGACCACGATCGGGTCACCGATGAACGGGTTGCCCTTGGTGACAGCGGCGAACTTCGAGCTGAACTCACCGTTGGTCAGGTGCAGCGAACGCTCCCGGACCAGGCCGAACGCTGCCGCGTCCCAGAAAGCGGTGGTGCCGCCGTTGCCGAGTACCACCTCGTAGCCGTCCGGCAGGCCGAACAGCTCGCGCAAGCCGGAGCGCACGCGCGCCACCACGTCCTTGACCGGCTTCTGCCGATGCGAGGTTCCGAACACCGAGGCGCCGACGTTCACCAGCGACTGCAGCTGCTCCGGGCGCACCTTGGAGGGGCCGCAGCCGAACCGTCCGTCGGCGGGCTTGAGGTCGTCGGGAATGGTCGGAAACGCAGAGGTCATGGCCAACAGGGTAGTCGGTGGTGTCGCTGTGGCGACGCCCACACTCCGGCTAACGTAAGCGCCCATGAGCATGCCGTCAGCTAACTCGGGGTGGCGCCTGCGCCGGCGGGCGCGGAATTTCCGCCTGCGCGGCGCGACGGTCTCGGACGCGATGCGGCGGGAGTTGTTGATCCGCGGGGAAGCGGGAACCGCGACGATCCTCGGCGTGCGTCCGCGCCGCACCGAACCGGGACACGTGTTCTGGGTCCGCGTGCAGCTGGCCGGCGAGTTCCCCTACGAGAGCCGGGTGCGGCAGCGAGTGCCGGACGCGGACCTGGAATGGATGCGGCCTGGTGACATGGTGTGCTGCCGGGTGGACCCGCGCGACCGCGATCGCCTGGTCCTGTACGTGCCCGACCTCGAAGAAGCGGGCCGGGCGAGCATCGCGAAGATCCTCGCCGACGGCCGCCGCGCCGACGCCACCGTGCTCGCCGCCGCGCCGGTCGCGGCCGACTACTCCGGTCGTGACGACCCGGTGCTGCGGCTGGACCTCGAACTGCGCGCCTGGGACGAACCCAAGCCGTGGCGGGTACGGCTGGTCCAGCCGGTGCCGCTGCACGCCCTCCGGCTGGTCGACCTGGGCAGGCATCTGGAGGTCGCCTTCTTCGAAGTGGACCGCGGCGACACGGTCGCCGTCGACTGGGTCGCCTCGCTCGAGGAGTAAACCTCTGGCGAATACGGTCGAGCGGCTACAGGTGCACGAAGGTGAAACCCATGGCGCGAATCTTCGGCAGCGCCGCGATCATGCCCGCTCCGGTTCCGGAGCGCGGCCGATGCATATGGGCCAGTGAAATAGCGCCGGGCGCGGCGGCATTCATCGCCGATTGCACTTGGGTGGCCGACGCCGTCGCGCCGAAATCGGCGTTGATACTGAAACCGACCGGGGTTTCGCCCAATTCGTTGACGATGGACACCGCGACGTCGTCGTAATGCGCGGTGCCCGCGCGGAAGAAACGCGGCGGCTTGCCGGTGATCGTGGTGAGCAACTCGTGGTTGGCCCACACTTCGTCGGCCGCCTCCCGCGCCGAAGCGGTTCCCGCGATGCCATAGGCTTCGCGGCCGTTCACCGACAGCGGTTTGTGCGCCACACCATGATTGGCCAGTTCGAAGAGCGGATTCGCCGCCAACTGCGCGGCACGCGCGCGGTTGGCATCGATCCAGCGTTTGTTGAGGAACAACGTCGCCGGAATTCGCTCGCTGATCAGGAAGTTCACCAGCGACTCGTCGATGTCGTTGTTGCCGGTCCCGCCGCAGGCGTCGAAAGTGAGCGCCATCTGTTTGCCCGCGGCGGTGAAAGCACTTGTGATTCCCGCCATCTCGACGCCCCACCGCTTCGGCGAGATCCCGGCGTGCCTGGCGGCGACGGCGACCGGTGTGCCCGCGTCCAGGGACGCGGAGACCGGAGCGGCCCGCGTCCCGGTGGTGGCGCCGGGCGCGACCGACGCGCGCGCCTGCGTGAGAGCCGTGTTCTGTGTGGTGCCGCACCCGGTGGCGGCGAATCCTGCGGCCAGAGCGGCGCCGACGCCGAGCATCCGCCGCCTCGATATTCCTTCGTCCAGCATCCCTCTAGTCCTCTAGCTTCCCCTCCCGGATGCTACGCGAGCCGGACGTGACGGCGGGACAACAGCTTCCGCCGTCACGTCCGGCTCGCGGTCGTGACGCTGTGGTCGCGCTACGTGTGCGCGATCGTGGCCCAGCCCGCTACGTCCTCGGGCCTGCGCGGGGAGGGGCCGGTGTAGATGGCCGCCGGGCGGACCAGCTTGCCCAGCTGCTTCTGCTCCAGGATGTGCGCGCACCAGCCCGCGGTGCGGCCGCAGGTGAACATGGCGGGCATCATGTGCGCGGGCACCTCGGCGAAGTCCAGGATCACCGCGGCCCAGAACTCCACGTTGGTCTCGATGGCGCGGTCCGGACGGCGTTCGCGCAGCTCCGCCAGGGCGGCCTGCTCCAGTGCGGCGGCGACTTCGTAGCGCGGCGCGGCCAGGCGCTTCGCGGTGGCGCGCAGCACGCGGGCGCGCGGGTCCTCGGCCCGGTAGACCCGGTGACCGAAGCCCATCAGCTTCTCCTTGCGGTCCAGGATGCCCTTGACCAGCGCACGCGCGTCGCCGGTGCGCTCGACCTCTTCGATCATCGGCAGCACGCGCGCGGGCGCGCCGCCGTGCAGCGGGCCGGACATGGCGCCGATCGCGCCGGACAGCGCCGCCGCGACGTCGGCCCCGGTAGAAGCGATCACCCGGGCGGTGAAGGTGGAGGCGTTCATGCCGTGCTCGGCGGCGGAGACCCAGTAGGCGTCGATGGCCTCGGTGTGGCGCGGGTCCGGGTCACCCTTCCAGCGGGTCATGAAGCGCTCGGTGACCGTGGTGCACTCGTCGATCTTCTTCTGCGGGACCGCGGGCTGGTAGATGCCGCGCGCCGACTGCGCGACGTACGACAGGGCCATCACCGAGGCGCGGGCCAGGTTCTCGCGAGCGGTCTCGTCGTCGATGTCGAGCAGCGGCTGGTAGCCCCAGATCGGCGCGAGCATGGCCAGCCCGGCCTGCACGTCCACGCGCACGTCACCGGTGTGCACCGGGAGCGGGAACGGCTCGGCGGGCGGTAGACCGCGCCCGAACGATCCGTCGACAAGTAGCGCCCACACGTCACCGAAGGTCACCCGGCTCCCGACCAGGTTCTCGATGTCGACTCCGCGGTAGCGCAGCGCGCCGCCGTCCTTGTCCGGTTCGGCGATGTCGGTGGTGAAAGCCACCACGCCCTCGAGGCCACTGACGAAATCGCTGGGAACGGTGGCCTGCCCACCGGAAACCGCGGGGCTGGTAGTCATGTCGCGACTCTCCTTGCACTTGGGTCGCATGTTCTCGCCGATGGGAAGTTGTCGGATTTGACGAGCACATGCCGATCATCAAAACCTTAGCTCCCCGCTACCGAAGAGTAACGTCTGCCCCATGCGTGACCTGGACAATTCATCGGATCTCGCGGCCATGCGGGTCGACTACGGCGGCCTACCGCACGGCGGCAACGACGACGTCGACTTGGACGAGACCTGGCTCGCCGGCGGCTGGGAGCCGCTGCTGCGACATTGGATCGAACAGGCCACCGCGGTCGGCATCGCCGAACCCAACGCGATGGTGCTGGCCACGGTGTCGCTGGCCGACGGCACGCCGCGGCCGGTCGCGCGGACGGTGCTGTGCAAAGGGCTCTCTCCGGAGGGTGTGATCTTCTACACGAACTACGACTCGGCCAAGGGCGCTCAGTTGACCGCCCTCCCGTATGCCGCGGTCACCTTCGTCTGGCCCGCGCTGGGCAGGCAGGTGCACTTGCGCGGCGCGGTCGAGCGGGTTTCCGCCGAGACGACGGTGGCCTACTGGCGTTCCAGGCCGCGGGACTCGCAGCTGGGCGCCTGGGCCTCGCGCCAGTCCCAGCCGATCGGCTCCCGGGCCGAACTGGATCGCACGCTGGCCGAGACGACCGCGCGATTCGCCGATACCGACGAGATCCCGGTGCCGCCGCACTGGGGCGGTTTCCTGGTCCGTCCCGACGAGGTCGAGTTCTGGCAGGGACGGCGCGGCCGGTTGCACAACCGCATCCGGGTGCGGATCCGGGACGCGGGGACCACGGTCGAGCGCTTGCAGCCCTGACGTATTCCCAGCGCCGGCGTGAGAATTCTCGCGTCGATCCGGAGGGGAGGACTGATTACGCTGCGGCGGTGAAACTGCTCGCCGACACCACTCCGCTGCGCAATCCGGACTTCCGACGCCTCTGGAGCTCGGGCATCGTCACCATGATCGGCGCGCAGTTGTCCGTGGTCGCGGTTCCGCAGCAGATCTTCCAGATCACCGGCAGTTCCGGTTACGTCGGCTTGGCCGGTCTGTTCGGCTTGGTGCCACTGATCGTGTTCGGCCTGTGGGGCGGCGCGCTCGCCGACGTGCTGGATCGGCGCAGGCTCCTGCTGATCACCAACTCGGGCACCGGCCTCACCGCCCTGGCCTTCTGGTTGCAAGCGGTGGCAGGGGCGGACAACGTGTGGCTCGTGCTCGGCCTGTTCGCCGTGCAGCAAGCGTTCTTCGCGGTGAACCAGCCCACCCGCAGCGCCACCATCCCCCGCCTGTTGCCGGAAGGCCAACTGGCCGCCGCGAATTCGCTGAACATGACGGTGATGCAATTCGGCGCCATCGCTGGTCCGGTGCTGGCGGGGGTGCTCATTCCCGTCGTCGGACTCGCCACGCTCTACCTGATCGATGCGGTCGCGCTGCTGGCCACGTTGTGGGCGGTCTGGCGGCTGCCCGAGTTGCCGCCGACCGGAACGGTGCGCCGCGCCGGATTCCGCACCGTGCTGGACGGTTTCGGTTACCTCGCCACGCAAGGGGTGCTGCTGGCGTCGTTCGCGGTGGACGTGATCGCCATGGTGTTCGGCATGCCGCGCGCGCTGTTCCCGCAGATCGCGCACGAGACCTTCGGCGACCCGGCGACCGGTGGCGTCGCGCTCGGCCTGCTGTTCGCCTCTATGTCGGCGGGCGCGGTGCTCGGCGGCGTGTTCTCCGGGTGGATTCCGCGCATCCGCAGGCAGGGCTTCGCGGTGCTGGTCTGCATCGCGCTGTGGGGGCTGGCCATGGTCGGCTTCGGCCTCGCCGTCGGGCTCACCGGCCACGGTCTCGGTCTCGGCGCCGGGCTGTGGATTGCGTTGGTGTGCTCGGCCTTCGGCGGCGCGGTGGACATGGTCTCGGCCGCGCTGCGGGTCACGATGCTGCAGACGGTGGCCACCGACGAGCTGCGCGGGCGGCTGCAAGGGGTGTTCACCGTGGTGGTCGCGGGCGGCCCGCGCATCGGTGATGTTGCCCACGGTTTCGCGGCAGCGAGCCTGGGTACCGCTGTAGCCGCGGCGGGCGGCGGTGCGCTCGTGGTGGTGGGTGTACTGATCGCGGCGGTCGCGTTTCCGGCCTTCACGCGTTACCGTGTCGGTCGCGCTCCTGCCGAAATCGCCGTGTGACGTGCAGTGCTAACGCTTGGCGACCGCGTTTCGCGGTAGCCACCGGACCTCACCGCGCCGGGACGTGTTTGTGAGCCGCCGCAGGACTACCCTCCGGTATTGTCCGCGTCGGCCAACGGCTAGCGTTGAGGCAAGCGCATCGTGCGCCACCGCGCCGGTGCCTGTGGTTCTAGCCTGAGAGGGATCCTTCCGTGCCCGCTGAGAACATCATCAACGTCGACGACGACGCCAAGCCGGTCCTTTCCTACCCCGGCGGCGAGTTCCCGATGACGGTCACCAGGGCCGCCGAGGGCAACGACGGGATCGAGCTGGGAAAGCTGCTGGCCAGCACCGGGTATGTGACGTACGACCCGGGCTTCATGAACACCGCCCCGACCAAGTCGGCGATCACCTACATCGACGGTGAGGCGGGCATCCTGCGCTACCGCGGCTACCCGATCGACCAGCTCGCGGCGGCCTCGACCTTCATCGAGGTCAGCTACCTGCTGATCTACGGCGAGCTGCCCACGCAGGCCCAGCTCGAGGACTTCACCGACCGCATCCGCAGGCACACCCTGTTGCACGAGGACCTGAAGCGGTTCTTCGACGGCTTCCCGCGCAACGCGCACCCCATGCCGGTGCTGTCCTCGGCGGTGAACGCCCTGTCGGCCTACTACCAGGACTCGCTGGACCCGCGCGACCCCGAACAGGTCGAGCTGTCCACCATCCGGCTGCTGGCCAAGCTGCCCACCATCGCGGCCTACTCGTACAAGAAGTCGGTCGGCCAGCCCTTCCTCTACCCGGACAACTCGCTGAGCCTGGTGGAGAACTTCCTGCGGATGACCTTCGGCTTCCCGGCCGAGCCCTACGAGGTGGACCCCGAGGTCGCCGCGGCGCTGGACATGCTGCTCATCCTGCACGCCGACCACGAGCAGAACTGCTCCACTTCGACCGTGCGCCTGGTCGGCTCGTCCGACGCCAACCTGTTCACCTCGGTGTCCGGCGGCATCAACGCGCTGTGGGGCCCGCTGCACGGCGGCGCGAACCAGGCCGTGCTGGAGATGCTCGACGGCATCAAGGCCAGCGGCAGCGACGTCAAGGAGTTCATCCGCAAGGTCAAGAACAAGGAAGACGGGGTGAAGCTCATGGGCTTCGGTCACCGCGTCTACCGCAACTACGACCCGCGCGCCTCGATCGCCAAGAAGCACGCCGACGCCATCCTGAGCAAGCTCGGCGGCCACGACGAGCTGTTCGACATCGCCCAGGCCCTGGAAGAGGCCGCGCTCACCGACGACTACTTCATCGAGCGCCGCCTGTACCCGAACGTCGATTTCTACACCGGCGTCATCTACAAGGCGATGGGCTTCCCGACCCGCATGTTCACCGTGCTGTTCGCGATGGGCCGGCTCCCCGGCTGGATCGCGCACTGGCGCGAAATGCACAGCGAGCCGCTGAAGATCGGCCGTCCCCGGCAGATCTACACCGGCTACGGCGCTCGCGATTACCGCGAGATCAACAATCGCTGACGAAATCCATCCACCATCTATCGAAGGGGATAGCCGAATGACCAAACCGGAGATCGAGTTCCAGGCAGGGCCCGCGCCCACCGAGCTGGTGATCAAGGACATCATCGAGGGCGAGGGCAAAGAAGCCGTGCCCGGCGGCACCGTGGAAGTGCACTACGTGGGCGTCGAATTCGAATCCGGCGAAGAGTTCGACTCGTCGTGGAACCGCGGCGAGTCCATCACCTTCCCGCTGCGCGGCCTGATCCAGGGCTGGCAGGACGGCATTCCCGGGATGAAGGTCGGCGGTCGTCGTCAGCTGACCATCCCGCCGGAGCTGGCCTACGGCGGGGCTGGCGGCGGTCACCCCCTGTCCGGCAAGACGCTGGTCTTCGTGATCGACCTGCTGAACGCCAACTAGTCTGGCGGCGCCGCGTGTTCGCGGCCCTCTTATGGCTCGCGTATGGCCCGTCTTATTAGAAGAAGACGGGCCATCGTCGTATCTACTTCCTGACGATCTCGACCGGGTCGGTCAGGGCCGCTGCCAGCGCTGCTTGCTGGGTGCTGCTGCGTTGCGGCAGCGCGGCCACCGCCTTGTCGGTTTGCGTGCTCAGGTTGCGCACGATGTTCTGTAGCTGGCTCACACCGCCGGTGAGCTGGCCGATGGCGCCGACCAGTTGAGCGCCGCCCTGTTCGGCGAGCTGCGGCAGGCCCTCGGCGAGTTTCGCGCCTTCGGACAGTTGCGCGCTCGCGCTGGTCAGGCGGTCGACGACGGTGCGGAGCAGGGTGCCGAGATCGGTGTCGGGGTCGACCGCGCCGCCGACGAGCGAGCCGAGGCCGGTCAGCTGGGATCCCGCCTGCGCGGACACGCCGCGCAGCGCTTCCAGCTTCCCGATGATATCGGCGAGTGCCGGGTCGCTCGCGAACGGCAGCGCGCGCAGCAGCGGCAGGATCTGGTCGAGTCCGCCGCTCACCGTGTTCGCCGTTCGTTCCACCTGCGCGATCGTGATTCCGGTCGAATCGAGGGCCGCGGCGAGCCGGCCCGCTTGCGCGGCGGCGCCGTCGACGGTGGAGTTCAGCAACGCGATGGCCGAAGTGAGTTGCGCCGATCCGGATTTCGCGAACTCCAGGAAGCCGAGCAACTGATCGGCGCCGGAGCTGAACTGGTCGGCTCCCGCGGCGGCCGCCTCGACGCCCGCGTTGAGCAACTGGGCGCTGAACTGCACCTGCGACATCTGCGACCTGGCCTGTGCGACGGCGGTGAGCGCGGCGTCGACGCCTGCCGCGCCGATCCGGTGCGTCACCGCGGTCATCGCGCCGTGCACCAAGTCGGCGTCGGCGTGTTCGTTCGTGTCCACGGTGACCTTGGCCCGCCTCGGTTCGGGCCCGGCCAAAGTGCCCATAGACGCCGTGAGGTCGGCGGGCAGCGTGATCACCGCGGCGTAGTCGTCGGTGTTCGCCTCACCCGGCGCCGCGGCGGTCCATTCGTAGCCGCCCGCGTCCTGCAACGCCTTGACCACGCGCGCCCCTGTCGGCCCGGCATCGGCATTGACCAGCGCGATCCCCGTCGGCCCCCGATCCGTCCCGGTCCATGCGGTGAGCCCGGCGCCGAGCGCTCCAGCTGCGACGAGGGCGACGACGAGAAGGCCCCAGCGGGCGCGTTTTCCGATCACGCCGCAGACCCTAAACGCGAGTTATGGTGCCCTCCTTGGCGTTTCTCTGAGAGTTGTCTAAGTTGCCGACCGCTCTGGTAAGTCCAGGACCAAGCGGATGCCGCCGAGCGTACCCGCGTCGAAATAGGCCCGGCCGCCGTGGAGTTGGGCCTGCTGAGCGACCAGAGCGAGGCCGAGTCCGGACCCACCCTTGCTCGCCTGGCTGCCGCGGAAGAAGCGGTCGAAGACGGCCTCGCGCTCCTGCGGCGGGATGCCGCGCCCGTTGTCATCGATCGAGATCACGATGTGGCCGTCGGGCGCACGGTGCGCCGAGACCAGGGCCTCGGTCGCTCCGCCGTGTTTGACCGAGTTGGCCAGCGCGTTGTCCACCGCCAACCGCAGCCCGGCGGGCAGGCCGCGGGTGACCAGCTCGGCGTCGGAATCGATGCGCACGACCAGGCCGGGGAAGTGCCGCATGGCATCGTGCGCGGCTTGGTCGCACAGGTCGCCGACGTCGGTAGCGACGTGGTCGCGCTCATTGGTCAGGTCGCCGGTGGCCAGCCGCTCCAGCGCCGCGAGCGTGCTCTCCACCCGGCCCTGGCTGCGTTGCAGGTCGCCCAGGATCTCCGACCGCTGCGACTCGTCCAGGTCGAGTGTGCGCAGTACCTCGAGATCGGTGCGCATCGCGGTCAGCGGGGTGCGCAGTTCGTGGGCGGACACGGCGGCGAAGTCGCGGGCGGTCTCCAGTGCGGCGGCGGTCTGCGCCTGCGCCTGGTCCACCCGATGCAACATGGTGTTCACCGCGTCGGCCAATTGCTCCGCCTCGTGCACGCCCGCACCCTCCACCGGCGCCTGCGGATTGCTCGGATCGGGAAACGCGCTGCGTGCGCCCACCTGCCGGGTGAGCCGGACGATCGGGCGCACCGCAGCGCCCGCGAGCAACCAGCCGAGCCCGGCGGCGGCGGCGATGGCCAGCAGCGCGCCGCCGAGCACCCATCGTTGCTGCTCGGCGGTGGCCTCGGCCGCGTCCGCGGCGGGTATGCCGATTGCGACCACGCGGCCCGCGGGCTGCTTCTCGGTGGTGGTCAGGATCCGGTAGGGGGTGCCGCCCACCGGCACGGTGCGGGAGCCGGTGGGCAACTCGGGTAGTTCCGTGGGCGTGCTCGCGACCACCTCGCCGTTGTCCCGGACGGTCACCGCCATGTTGCTGTTCAAGCCGGTCAGGCTGATGAACCGGACGGCGATCTGCGGCTCGATCAGCACGATTCGCGCCGCGACGTCGAGTTGCTGGTCGGATTGCCGCACGTTGTTGCGCTCGATGGCGCGGATGCTGATCAGGCTGATCAGCGTCACGATGATGATCGCGCCCGCGGCTGCCGCGCCCGCGACGCGGGTGCGCAGCGAAAACGATCGGCGCCGACGGGTTTTCGGCGGTGCGGCGGCGGGCACCGTCATTTCGGCGCTCGCAGCACGAACCCGACGCCGCGGATCGTGTGCAGCAACCGGGGAGTGCCGTCCACCTCGAGTTTGCGGCGCAAATAGCCGACGAAGACGTCCACCACATTGGTGTCGGCGGCGAAGTCGTAGCCCCACACCAGTTCCAGCAGACGTTCCCGGCTCAGCACCACTCCGACGTTCCTGGCCAGCGTCGACAGCAGTTCGAATTCCCGCTTGGTGAGTTCGATCTCGCGGCCGTGCAGTAGCGCGCGGTAGCCGGCGACGTCCACCTCGAGCGGGCCGATGGCGACCGCTCCCGGGGTCGCGGGGGCTGGTACGTCCGACCGCCTGCGCAGCAGCGCCCTGATCCGGACCACCAGTTCCTTCAGCACGAATGGTTTGACCAGGTAGTCGTCGGCGCCGGACTCCAGCCCAGCGATGCGGTCGTCCACCGACGCGCGGGCGCTGAGCACACAGATCGGCACCTCGTTGCCCATCGCGCGCAAGGCGGTCACCACGCCCGCGCCGTCGAGCACCGGCATGTTCATGTCCAGCACGATGGCGTCGGGCGCGTTCTCGTTCACACTGCGCAACGCCTGTGCGCCGTCCCTGGCCACCAGGACTTGGAAGCCGGACAAACGCAGCCCGCGCTCGACCGAGGCGAGCACGTCCTCGTCGTCGTCGACGACGAGAACCGTCGGGTTCGAGGTCGAGGTCACGTCGTCCATTCTGCTCCCCGCCTCCGTGAATCTTCGGTCGTGTGAGTCGGCGCGCGGACTCGCGTTCGGAACCAGGGGATGACCCGCCGGAATACGGAAATGCCCGGCGAGTCACCCGTGTTTCCGCGGGATCAGTAGTTGTGGCAGGTCTCCGCCACGACGCGGATGGTGTCGCGCAACTGCGCGGTCCGCGGGTCGTTCTCCGCCTGGCGCGCCGCGTCCGGGTTCTCGTCGATGGCCCGCCGCAATTCGGCCCTGCGCTGCTCGACCGGCTGGTCGAACTTGCGTTGCAACTCGGCCTTCTGGTTCGGGTTCGCGTCGAGCATCGCGGCCAGCTGCGGCGCCTTGTCGTGCAGGGCCGCGTCGACCTGGGCGAACGAGCAGTCCGAGGTCAGCAGGGGCTCGGCGTATTCCATCGGGCCCGCGGCGGCGATAGCGGGGCTCAGTAGCAACGTGACCGTGGCGATTCCACCTGCTGCCGCGGCGGCGACGGCGGGGCGGCATACGGAACGTTTCATGTCTCTGCCTCCAGATCATCGAGGGGTTTCGGGCGGTCTCGAGGCTATTTCGAACTGCTGGCACCGACATGAACATCCTCTGAGGAAACTCTGAGGACGTTAACGGCGGTGCGGAAACTCAGGACGGCGCAACCGGATCCACGTCCGGCGCCACTACGTCGTCGGTGTTCTCCGTGCTGTGCGCCGGGTCCCGCCATTCGGGACGCGCCGCGCGGATCTGCTGCTCCAGCGCCACCAGCACCGCCGGATCCTCGATGGTGGAAGGCACCTCGAAAGTCTCGCCGGAGGTGATCTGCCGGATGGTCTTGCGCAAGATCTTGCCGGACCTGGTCTTGGGCAGCGCGGTCACGACGATGGCGTCGTGCAGCGTGGCGATCGCGCCGACGTGGGTGCGCACTCGCTCGATCAGTTCGTCGCGCAGCCGGTCGGGATCGATGTCGACGCCGGACTTGAGCACCACGTACGCCAGCGGCCGGTGCCCCTTGAGTTCGTCGGGCAGCCCGATGACGGCGCATTCTGCGACGGCCTCGTGCCCCGCGATGGCCGCCTCGATACTGCCCGCCGAAAGCCGGTGCCCGGCCATGTTGATCACGTCGTCGCTGCGGCCGAGGACGTACAGGTAGCCGTCCTCGTCGAAGTAGCCGGAGTCGCCGGTGAGGTAGTGGCCGGGATACGCGGAGAGATAGGAGCGCTCGTACCGGGCCTCGTCCCGCCAGAGGCCGGTCAGCGTGCCGGGCGGCAGCGGCAGACCGATGACGATGTTGCCTTCGGTGTTCGGCGCCACCGCGTTGCCGGAGGAATCGAGCACGCGTAGTCGATAGCCGGGCACCGGTACCGAGGCCGAGCCCGGTTTGATCGGCAGCTGCTGCAGGCCGAGCGGGTTCGCGCAGACCGGCCAGCCGGTCTCGGTCTGCCACCAGTGATCCACGACGGGGCAGTCCGAGCGGCCCGCGAGCAGGGTTTCGTCGGCCCAGGCGTAGGTGGCCGGGTCCAGGCGTTCGCCCGCGCAGAACAGCGCGCGCAGGGAGGACAGGTCGTGGCGGTGGGCCAGCTCGGCCTCGGGGTCGGCCTTGCGGATGGCGCGTAGCGCGGTCGGGGCGGTGAACAGCACGTCGACCTTGTGCTTGTCCACCACCCGCCAGTACGCGCCCGCGTCCGGGGTGCCGACCGGCTTGCCTTCGTACAGCAGCGTGGTGGCTCCGACCAACAGCGGCGCGTAGACGATGTAGGAGTGCCCGACCACCCAGCCCACGTCGGAGGCGGCCCACATCACCTGGCCCGCGTCGACGTCGTAGATGTTGCGCATCGACCAGGCCAGGGCGACCGCGTGCCCGCCGTTGTCGCGGACCACGCCCTTCGGCTTCCCGGTGGTGCCGGAGGTGTAGAGGATGTAGAGCGGATCGGTCGCGGCGACCGACACCGGGTCGGCCCGCGGCGCGTCGCGGACGGCGTCGTCCCAGTCGAGCCACTGCGCGGCCACGGTCTCCGCCGAGCTCGGCAGGTACTCGGTGGCGGGCTGCGGCGCGGGAAAGTGGATCGTGTCGAACTGCGGCCGCTGCTTGACGATCACCGTGCGCGGCGCGGTCGTCTCGGCGAGATCCAGCGCGTGCAGCACGATGGGCGGGTATTCGATCTGCTTGCCCGGTTCCAGGCCACCGGACGCTGTGATGATCAACACCGGCTCGGCGTCATCGATGCGCGCGGCCAGCTCCGGGGCCGCGAAGCCGCCGAACACCACCGAGTGCACCGCGCCGATGCGGGCGCAGGCCAGCATCGCGATCACCGCTTCGGGGATCATCGGCAGGTAGATCACCACGCGATCGCCCGCGGCGACGCCCAGCCGCGCCATCGCCCCCGCGAACCGCGACACCTCGTCGAGCAGCTCGGCGTAGGTGTAGACAACGGTGGCGTCGGTCATAGCCGAGTCGTATATCAGTGCGGGCTGATCGGCGCGGCTCGGCGAGTCGGGGGTGGTGGGGTGGACGTGACGGTCGAGCGCGTTGAAGGAGGTGTTGAGCCGGGCGCCGGAGAACCACCTGGCTACCGGGCGGGCGCCGCTGTCGACGATCTGCGTCGGCGGCACGTCCCAGTCGATCGCTTCGGCCGCGCCGGCCCAGAACTCGGCTGGATCCACCAAGCTGGTCTGGTAGGCCGGTCGGTACTCGTGCCGCACGTTCAACCCCGTGACTCCCTAGCCTCGCCTCGATGCCCGCCTCGATAGATCTGGTTGATTGTGGCAGACTTCACGCGACGCCCGGGTGGGTGCCGCTACCTTTGGTTTTGCCTGGAACCGGCAGGTCAATGATCGCGACATCACGCCCCGTCACCCAAGAAGTTATTGATCCGTTAGAATCTGATGTCACTTATTTGGGCCGTCGTAGACGCAATTTCTCGGCCAGCCGCAGCTCTCGGCCAGCTCCACCTGTCGAGCCAAGCACGCGATTGTGGAGGTTCGGTTGATGGCGCGTGGTAGAGGCCAGTTTGGAAAGTGAGTGGGAGATGCGTGACGCCGCTAGCTCCGGCAGTAGCCGCTGGGCGCTGGGCAACTGGGACCTGCGCTGGAAGGTGACGGCGGTCCTCGCCGTGCCTCTCGCGGTCGCGGTCGGCCTCGGCGTATCCAGGATCTCGTCGGAGTTCGCGGACTCGAACCGGCTCGCCGACATCTCGGACAACGTCGCCGCCATCCCCTCGGTCACCGCGCTCAGCGCGCAGACCGCCACCACAGCGGGCTCGCAGATGATCTCGCTGGGATCCAACCAGTCCGTGGTGACCGACCAGAACCTGGCGGACCTGGACAAGGCGATCGCCAACGCCGAGAAGGCGGTCGGCAAACTCGACGGCGTACCGGGCGCGCGCGCGGCCATCGACAGCATGCTCACCCAGGCCAAGGGGGTGCGCGCTCAGGGCAAGTCGGTCTCCACCGGACCGCCGTCGGACACCCTCGCGCTGATCGACCGCGTCCGCAGCGACAGCGTCCGGATCGTCGAGACGACGGTCGGCCAGGTCAGCGACACCGCGGTGGACGCGGCCAAACTGCGGCTGGTCGACTCGCTCAACACCCGTGCGACCCTGGTCAGTGAGCTCGCCGCCTTTCCCGAGGTGCTGCGCGCCCAGCAGTCCGGCGTCCAGAACTTCCTCATCGCCTCCAACACCGAGCGCGCGCTGCTCAACGTGCTCGCGCACCGCTTCGCCGACGGCGACACCTCGATCGCCGACCTGCGCGCGGGCATCGACACCAGGATCGCGCTGCTGACCAGCCCGCAGTCGCAGGCGGGCCAGCTTCCGGTCGGTGACCTGAAGAAGTCGCTGACCGACAGCCTCGCGGTGTACGAGCACGTCGTCGGCAAGGCGACCAAGGACATCGACTCCGCTATGGACTCGCTGGTGACCACCGCCCAGCGGGACGCGTGGACCTATACCGCGGTCGTCATCGCGACCATCCTCGCCGCGCTGCTCCTCGCGGTCTTCGTGGCCCGCTCGATGATCGTCCCGCTGCACCGGCTGCGGTTGGCCGCGCTGCGCGTGGCCGAGAGCGACCTGCCGCACGAGGTCGCCCAGCTCCGCACCGGCGCCTCGCCGGAAGAGGTGCCGCTGGAGCCGATGCCGGTGCGTAGCACCGAGGAGATCGGTCAGCTCGCCCGCGCGGTCGACGACATCCACGGCCAGGCGCTGCGCCTGGCGAGTGACCAGGCGAAGATGCGTTCGCAGGTCAACGACATGTTCGAGACCTTGGCGCGGCGGTCGAAGTCGCTCGTCGACCATCAGCTCACGCTCATCGAGGCGATGGAGTACGACGAGAAGGACCCGCGCCTGCTGGAGAACTTGTTCCGGCTGGACCATCTCGCCGCCCGTATGCGCCGTAACGGTGACAACCTGCTGATTCTCGCGGGCACCAGGCAGCGCCGCGCCAAGTCCGCCCCGGTCGAGATCGCCGACGTGCTGCGCGCCGCGATCTCCGAGGTGGAGGACTACGAGCGCGTGAAGCTCGGCGCCACGCCGCGCGGTTCGCTGAAGGAACCCGCCGCCTCCGACCTCGCGCATCTGTTCGCCGAGCTGCTCGACAACGCGCTGCGCGCCTCGCCGCCGGAGACCGACGTCAAGTTCACGTTCGCGCAGGCGCACGATCAGGGACTGCTCATCGAGGTGGCCGACCGCGGCATCGGTATGCCGCCCGCCGAGATGGCCGATATCAACCGCCGTCTGGAGCAGACCGCCGAGCCGGGGCCGGACACGGCCCGGCACATGGGTCTGTTCGTGGTCGGCAGGCTCGCCGAGCGGCACGGTCTCACCGTGCGGCTGCGGCCGACCTTCGACACCGCGCGCGATCCGGGCGTGACGGTGACCGTGCACGTGCCCGTCGGACTCATCGTCGCGGGCAAACCGAGCGCGGGGCAGCCCGTCACCCCGCAGCCTTCGCCGCAGGCCGCCGCTCCACAGCGTCCGTCGGCGCCGTCGTCCATGCAGATGCGGGCCGTCCAGCGGACTCCTGGGGGCAATGTCATGGTCACCGTCGATCCCGGGGTGAGCGGCCCGATTCCGGCCGTGAGCGCCAAGCCCACCGCTTCGTCCAGCGGACCGATCCCCACGGGACCGGGTGGACTGCCGCAGCGGCAGCCGGGTTCGGCGATGACGTCGTCCGGTATGCGCTCGGAGAACCAGCAGTCGGCTACGAGTCTGCGGCCCACGCCGGGGCAGCCCGCGCCGAGTGGTCCGCAGCGTGGCAAGCTCGCAGCGGCCAGCCTGCCCAAGCGCAACCTCAGCCCCGGCGGTCCGCCGCCGCGCCAGCCCGGTGGGCCCGCCGAGTCGTCCGGTACCGGCCTGCCGTCGCGTGAGCCGAACTCGGGCGAGCTACCGGTGCGTCAGCCGGGCGCCAACGGCGTGCCGCAGCCGAGCACCGGTCTGCCGCAGCGCCAGCCGGGCACCAACGGCGTGCCGCCGCGAGACGCTTCGAAGGGCATGCCGCAGCGGGAATCCGGTTTGGGGGGTCTACCCCAGCGTGAGTCCGCCTCCGGCGGTCTGCCGCAGCGGGAATCGGCCGCGGGTGGTTTGTCGCAGCGCGACTCCGGTTTGGGTGGCTTGCCGCAGCGCGACTCCGGTTTGGGTGGCTTGCCGCAGCGTGAGTCCGCATCTGGCGGCCTGCCGCAGCGTGAGTCGGCGGCGGGTGGTCTGCCGACGCGTGAGCCGGGTGTGACGCGTCTGCCGTCGCGTGAACCGGGCGCCACCGGCCTACCGCAGCGGCAGCCGGGTTCGAACGGTGTGCCGCAGCGTGAGTCGGCGGCGGGTGGTCTGCCGTCGCGTGAGCCGGGTGTCACGGGTCTGCCGTCGCGTGAACCGGGCGCCACCGGCCTGCCGTCGCGTGAACCGTCCATCGGCCTGCCGTCGCGTGAATCGGGTGCTACCGGCCTGCCGTCGCGTGAACCGTCCATCGGCCTGCCGCAGCGTGAGCCAGGTGCTACCGGTCTGCCGCAGCGTGAATCGGGCGCGACGGGTCTGCCGTCGCGTGAGCCGGGCGCTACCGGCCTGCCGCAGCGTGAATCGGGTGCTACCGGTCTGCCATCGCGGCAGCCCACGCCCAGCCTGCCGCAGCGCGATGCGGCGCCCACCGGTCTGCCGCAGCGTGAACCCGGCAACGGTCTGCCGCAGCGGGATGCCGGTGCTCACCGTCTGCCGCAGCGTGAGTCCGCCAACGGCTTGACGCAGCGGGAGCCGGGCTCCGGCGCGCTGCCTGCCGTCGGCAACGGTCTGCCGCAACGAGATGCGACGGCGAGCGGTCTGCCGCAGCGTCCGCCAGCGCCGTCGAGCCTTCCGCAGCGCGAGAGCGGGCTGACCGGTCTGCCGCAGCGGCAGCCGGGCGCTCAGGCGCCGCAGCGCCAGCCCGTGCCGCCGGGTATCGCGCTCCCGCAGCGCGATCGCGGTGGCCAGCACGCCGCGAGCCCAGAGCAGCCTGCCGCCTCGCCGGGGCGCGATCCCGGCAAGCACAGCTTCCGGTCCAACCCGGCCAAGACGGCGTCGTTCTTCCAGACCAGGTTGCAGCCCGCGGACGAGTCGGGAGCGTCGATGGGCGGAACGCCGATCTTCGCCGAGATGATGTCGGCGTGGCTGTCGGATCCCAACACGGATAGGTCCCAGGTGGCTGCCTCCTTCGAATCGCCGGGTGACGAGGGTTGGCAAGCGGCTCGCCGGGCCAGCGAGGCGCAGCCGGAGACGAAAACGGCGGCGGGGTTGCCGCAACGCAATCCGGGCGGAAGGCTTGTCCCCGGCGGCGTCAGCGGTGCGGCGGATCGGGCGCCGCGCCGCGACCCAGAAACGATCAGGTCCAGCTTGAGTCGTCACCAGCAGGGCGTCCGGGATGGCCGCGCAATGAGAGCAATGAACCTAACCGGAGATAAAGGAGACCGATGAACCCCGATCTAGGTGGTACGAATCGTCAGCTGGATTGGCTGGTTTCGAACTTTGCCAACGAGGTTCCTGGCGTAGCCCATGCTGTCCTGGTCTCGGCTGACGGCCTACTCATGGCCGCGAGTGCCCAACTGCCCGTCGACCGCGCCGAACAGCTCTCGGCCGTCACGGCCGGTCTGGCCAGCCTGTCAGTCGGCGTCTCGAACCTGTTCGAGGGCGGCACCGTGCTGCAGTCCGTCGTCGAGATGGAGCACGGTTACCTGCTACTCATGGCTGTCGGCGACGGTTCCTATCTCGCTGTGCTGACCAACACTTCGTGTGACATCGGTCAGGTCGGCTACGAGATGGCTCTGTTGGTCGAGCGGGTTGGCCAGACTGTTCAGGCCACACCACGCGTCACGATGGGTTCCTGATGGTGGGATGGACATAGAAGATCACCGCGTGGGAAGCGTCGAGCCCAGCCTCGTACGGCCGTACTCGCTGACCGCAGGCCGCACCAGGCCCGCGGTCGAGTTGGCGTTGGAGGCTCTCGTCGCATCGCATCCGGTCGCCCTGGAGCGGCAGTTCGAACTGACCAACATCGAGACGTCAATCGTGGAGTTGTGCAGAGAATCGCCGTCCGTTGCCGAGGTAGCAGCCCGATTGGGTATCCCTATCGGGGTGGCCCGTGTGCTCGTGGCCGATTTGATCGAGGCCGGGCACGTGCGCGTTTCGGCGACTTTGAAAGACGATTCCAGCGACGATGAGCGTCGCGAGCTGATCGAAAGGGTTCTCAGTGGACTCCGGCGTATTTGATTCGACGGCGCAGGTCGACACTCGTACCAGTAAGCCAACATCGGCGAAGATCGTGGTCGCGGGTGGCTTCGGCGTCGGGAAGACCACGTTGGTCGGTGCTGTCTCGGAGATCGTTCCGCTGCGCACCGAGGCATTGGTGACCAATGCCAGCGCCGGGATCGACAATCTGACCGGCATCCCGATGAAATCGACCACCACCGTGGCGATGGACTTCGGCCGGATCAGTCTCGCCGACGATCTCGTGTTGTACCTGTTCGGCACGCCCGGCCAGTACCGATTCTGGTTCATGTGGGACGACCTGATCCGGGGCGCCATCGGCGCCGTCGTACTGGTCGACACCCGCAGGCTGGAGGACAGCTTCGCGGCCGTCGACTACTTCGAAGCGCGCGGCCTACCGTTCCTGGTGGCGCTCAACGAATTCGACGACGCGCCGCGTTACCCGATCGAGGACATCCGGCAGGCGCTCGCCGTGCCTGCCGATGTGCCGATCATGTCCATCGACGCCCGTCGCCGGGAGCCGGCCAAGCAGGCCCTGGTCGCGCTCACGGAGTACGCGCTGCGCAAGGTGATGCAGGGCTACTGAGTGCTCGCGCGGCTCGCCGGAGCATTGGGTAGGGCCGGATAGGCTCGCCCGGTGCGTACTTCGGCGCGAGAGTTACTCGAGCAACTGCTCGACAAGGACTCGTTCGTCAGCTGGGACCGGCCGCCGGTGACGGTGGCCGTTTCTCCGCGGTACCGCGATGCCTTGCGGAAGGCGGCCGTCGCGGCGGGCACCGACGAATCGGTGCTCACCGGCGAAGGGCTGCTGCGTGGTCGGCGCGTGGCCGTGATCGCCTGCGAGTTCGGATTTCTGGCCGGCTCGATCGGTGTCGCGGCGGCGGAGCGGATCGTCTCGGCGGTCGAGCGCGCCACCGAACTCGGGCTGCCGTTGGTCGCTTCGCCGACCTCCGGCGGGACCAGGATGCAGGAGGGCACCGTCGCCTTCGTGCAGATGGTGAAGATCGCCGGTGCGGTGGCGGCGCACAAGTCGGCGGGGTACCCCTACGTCGTCTACCTTCGCAACCCGACGATGGGCGGCGTTTTCGCGTCGTGGGGTTCGTTGGGGCACATCACTTTCGCCGAACCCGGGGCGCTCATCGGGTTTCTCGGCCCTCGGGTCTATCAGGCCCTGTACGGCAGACCTTTCCCGGAAGGCGTGCAGACCGCGGAGAACCTGTATCGGCGCGGCGTAATCGACGGCGTTCTGACGATTCCGGTCTTCCGCCGTATCGCCCATCGCGCGTTGAGTGTGTTCAGCGGCATCGAATTGCCGGATTCGGCTGCTGGACGGAGTTCCGAGCAGATCGCGGCATCGGAGCCGCACCGGCCGGTATCTGCTCCGCATTCGAACGACGTTGCGACAGAGTCGATTCAGTCCGATGTCGAATGTGATCGCGCCGCGGACGATCGGGTGTGGCGGTCGGTCCTCATCTCCCGCCGCCCGGAGCGTCCCGGCATTCGGGATCTCCTTCGTCATGTGACGCAACGCGTTCCGCTCAGCGGCACCGGTCAGGGCGAGTCCGATCGCACCGCCGTGCTCGCTCTCGGCCGTTTCCGTGGGCAGCCGTGTGTGGTGTTCGGGCACGATCGGCGAGGACAGCAGGGTGAGAACACCATGGGTCCGGCGGCGCTGCGCGAGGCGCGGCGCAGTATGGCGCTTGCTCAGGAGTTGCGGCTGCCTTTGGTTCTGGTCATCGACACCGTAGGCGCGGCGCTGTCGAAGGAGGCCGAGGAACGCGGGCTGGCGCCCGAGATCGCTCGCTGCATAGCCGATCTGGTGACGTTGGATACCCCGACCGTCTCGGTGCTGCTCGGCCAGGGCACCGGCGGCGGCGCGCTGGCGCTGCTGCCCGCCGACCGGGTACTCGCCGCCACACATGCGTGGCTGGCCCCGCTGCCGCCGGAGGGGGCGAGCGCCATCGTCTTCCGTGACACCGATCATGCTGCGGAATTGGCTGCGGCGCAACGGATCAGCGCCCCTGATCTGCTGGCCGACGGCGTGGTCGACCGGATCGTGCCGGAATTGCCCGACGCGGCGGACGAGCCGGTGGACTTCGCCCGCCGGATGGTCGCCGCGATCGCGCACGAACTGGCGGCCTTGCGCGCCCGTCCGGAATCGGAGTTGCCGACGGCTCGGCAGACGCGGTACCGGCGGCTCGGGTTGCCCGGCTCGACGAGCTGACCGCGGTGAACGCGGAAAGTCCGGGGTCCGCAAGCTCCCGTTCCCAGCAAATTACAAGCCAACACACCCGAGTGCGTGATTGACGGTTCGCCGCCACACTTCTACCGTCGGAATGTGACCTTCAAAAGCGAGACCAGCACCGTTCCCTCGATCGTGCTGAACGACGGGAACGTGATCCCGCAGCTCGGCTTCGGCGTGTTCCAAGTGCCCTCCGAGGACGTCTTCTCGGCCGTCACCACTGCGCTCGAGGTCGGCTATCGCAGTATCGATACGGCCGCGATCTACGGAAACGAAGAGGGCACCGGCCGTGCGATCAGGGAATCCGGCCTGCCCAGGGATGAGATCTACGTCACGACCAAGCTGTGGAATGCCGAGCAGGGCTACGACTCCACGCTGCGCGCTTTCGATGCGAGCCTGCAGCGGCTCGGCTTGGACTACCTCGACCTGTACCTCATCCACTGGCCGGTGGCCGAGGCCGACCGCTTCGTGGATACCTTCCGTGCCTTCCAGGCCCTGAAGTCGCATGGCCGGGTGCGGTCGATCGGCGTCTCGAACTTCACGGTCGCGAACATCCAACGGCTCATCGCCGAGACCGGTGAGATCCCGGTGGTGAACCAGGTCGAGCTGCACCCGAGGCTGGCACAACGCGAGCTGCGCGAGTACCACGCGGGCAACGCGATCGCCACCGAGGCGTGGAGCCCGCTCGGGCAGGGCACCTTGCTCGACGAGAGGACCATCTCGGCGGTGGCCGCCGAGGTCGGCCGCACCCCGGCACAGGTGATCATCCGCTGGCACCTGCAATTGGGCAACATCGTCATTCCCAAGTCGGTCACACCGTCGCGGATCGCCGAGAATTTCGACGTATTCGGTTTCGAGCTGACGCCGGAGCAGATGGACGCGATCAACGGCCTGGATGCCGGTGCGCGCATCGGTCCGGACCCGGACCGGTTCACCTACGGCCTGATCGACTGATCGCGGGAATCGCCGGGGCCGGTCAGCGCAGTCCGAGGTATTCGGTGAGTTCGAGGGCCGCCGCGCGCCCCGCTCGATTGGCCCCGATCGTGCTGGCCGACGGTCCGTACCCGATCAGATGGATGCGCGGATCGGCGGCCACACGGGTGGCCAGCCGTCCCGACATGGTGATGCCGCCGCCGGGACCGCGCAGCCGCAGCGGCGCGAGGTGGTCCAGCGCGCTGCGGAAGCCGGTGGCCCAGAGGATCACATCCGCGCGCTGAAAGGTTCCGTCGGCCCACCGCACCCCGTCGGGCTCGATGCGTTCGAACATCGGCAGGCGGGTGAGCGCGCCGCGGGCCCGCGCCGCCCGTAGCCGGTCATCGAGCGGTAGTCCGGTGACCGAGACCACCGATCCCGGCGGCAGCCCACGCCGCACCCGGTCTTCGACCATTGCTACCGCGGCGCGGCCGGCCGCTTCGGTGAAGGTGTTCTCGCGGAAGCGCGGCGGTGTCCTCGTGACCCAGGTCGTCGTGGTGACACGGGAGATCTCGTCGAGCAGCTGGACCGCCGAGATGCCGCCGCCCACCACCACGACGTGCTCGCCCGCGAACTCCTCGGCAGTGCGGTAGTCGTGGGTGTGCAGCTGGCGTCCGGCGAAGGTCTGCGCCCCGGGGTAGTGCGGAACGAACGGACGCTCCCAGGTGCCGGTGCAGTTGATCAGGCCGCGTACCCGGATCGTGCCCGCCGTATCGGTCTCCGCGTTGAGCACCGCACCTCGCTCGGCGGGGGCGCCTTCCTCGGTCCGGTCGCAGACCACGGTGACCGATACCTGCCGGTGCACGCGCAGGTCGAATCGTTTCTCGTACAGCTCGTAGTAGTGCGGCACGGCGGTCGCGGCGGGCACGGTCGACGAACCGGGCGGCAAGGTCTCGGCGAACGACATACCGGGCAGATCGTGCACACGGTTGACCGTGTCCAGGGTGAGGGAGGGCCAGCGGAACTGCCAAGCGCCGCCCGGGCCGGGCGACCGATCGACGAGCAGAAAGTGCCGCTCGGGACGCAGTCCGAGGCGCTGGAGGTGGTATCCGGCCGAGAGTCCCGCCTGACCAGCGCCGATCACCAGGATGTCGAAGTCGGTCGGCACAGCCGGTGATCGTATCGCCCGGCGTGGAACGGGTAGTCCGCTGTGGCAGAGTGAAGAGAACAGACGGACCGTTCAGTCGGGGAGGTCGCATGCTCGGGGTCAGCCGCGATGGTGACGTGGTCACCATCGAACTTCAGCGGGAGGAGCGCCGCAACGCGCTCAATCACGAACTCGTGACACTGCTGCGCGAGGCAGTGCTCGCCGCGGTCGCCGACCAGGCCCGGGCCATCGTATTGACCGGGCGGGGCCCGGTGTTCAGCGCGGGCGCCGACTTGTCCGGGGTGTATTCGGGCGATTTCCTGTCCGGATTGCTGGAAATGTTGCACGCTATCGAATCGGCCCCGGTCCCGGTGATTTCGGCGATCAACGGCGCCGCGATCGGCGCCGGTGTGCAGTTGGCGCTCGCTTCCGACCTGCGGGTGATCGCGCCGGAGGCGTACATCGCGGTCCCCGCGGCGAAACTGGGCATCACCGTCGATCGGTGGACCGTGCGCAGGCTCGCCGCTTTGATCGGCGGCGGTCCGGCGCGGACGGTGTTGCTGGGGGCCGAACAGATATCGGCCGACGACGCCTACGCGTTCGGGTTCGCCAACCGGATCGGCACCGTGGCCGACGCGCAGGCTTGGGCCAAGCACATCGCGGCGCTGGCCCCGCTGTCCCTGCGGCACATGAAGCTGGTGCTCAATGACGACGGAACACGCGATCCGGAAACCGCGCAGCAGCGCGCGGCACTGGAGGCCGCGTGGACGAGCGAGGATGCCAAGGAGGGTCGTTTGGCCAGGCAGGAAAAGCGCCCCGCGAAGTTTGTGGGGCGATGATGGACATCAGACGGATCGCGGGCGCCGCGGCAGGCGCGCTCGGCCTCACCTGGGTGGTGCGGGCGGTGTGGGACATCCCATCGGCGATGGGCGCTTCGATCTCGGCGATCCAGCCGTACGCGGTGGGTGCGACCACCTATCGCGATCGACAGTTCCACAACACCGAGCCCAGTAGCCAAGTGGTCGCCGGTTCGGCTCCCTCGCTGCTGGTCTCGGCGCTGACCCAGCGCAACGTGGGCCGGCCGCGGGGCAGCATCCCATTGCGGACGCCGCAGCAACCGGACACGGCGGCCGCTCTCACCGTCACCTGGTACGGCCACGCCACGACGTTGATCGAGGTCGACGGGTACCGGATCCTCACCGATCCGGTGTGGAGCGAGCGCGTTTCGCCGTCGCCGCTGGTCGGCCCGGCGCGCATGCATCCCGTGCCGCAGCCGCTGGCCGACCTGCCGCCGATCGACGCGGTACTCATCTCCCACGACCACTACGACCACCTGGACAAGGAGACCGTCCGGGAGTTGGTGGCCCGCCAGAGCGCACCGTTCCTGGTGCCGATCGGTATCGGCGCGCACTTGCGGCACTGGGGTGTCCCGGAGGATCGCATCGTCGAATTGGACTGGGGCGGTTCGGTGACGCTCGCCGAGCTCGGCCGGGACCGCGACGGCGTGGATCTGGCGATCACCTGCACGGAGGCACGGCATTTCTCCGGGCGCGGACTGCTGCGCAACACGACGTTGTGGGCCTCGTGGTCGATCGCAGGTCCGACCCGGCGCGCCTACTTCGGCGGCGACACCGGCTTCACCAAGGCGTTCGCCGAGGCGGGTGCGGCGCTCGGTCCGTTCGATCTGACGCTGCTGCCGATCGGCGCCTACGACGAGCGCTGGCCGGACGTGCACATGAATCCCGAGGAGGCGGTCCGGGCACACGCCGACCTGTGCGGCGGGAATCCCGGCCACGGATTGCTGGTGCCCATTCACTGGGCTACCTTCAATCTCGCCTTCCACGGCTGGTCCGAGCCGGTCGCGCGCATGGTGGCCGCGGCGCGGGCGGCGGGCACCGACGTCGCGGTGCCGATGCCGGGACAGCGTGTGGACCCGTCGAGCGCCCCACCCGCGGATACGTGGTGGGAGAATATCGGCTGAACGACTCCGGACAATCGGCGACAGGAAGGATCACGGCGATGAGTTTCGCGGATACGGTCAAGGGCCTGGTCGACAAGGGGAAGGACGCGGCGGCCAAGAACGCAGGCAAGATCAATCAAGCGGTCGACAAGGCCGGTGACTTCATCGATCAGAAGACGCACGGCAAGTACTCGGACCAGATCGCCAAGGGCAAAGAGGCCGCCAAGAAGGTGGTTCCGCCGGATCAGTCCGGACCGCACGCCTGAGCCCACGGCGGAGGCCGCACCGCGGCCTCCGCCGCTACACTTCGGATATGGCGGCCCGCCGCGAGTTCGGTGGTATCGAGGTTGACCTGAGCAACCTCGACAAGGTGCTGTACCCGGCCACCGGAACGACCAAAGGCGAAGTGATCGCCTATTATTCGGCGATCGCGCCCGCCATGCTGCCGCACATCGCCGGGCGGGCGGTCACCCGGAAGCGCTGGCCCAACGGGGTGGACGAACCCTCCTTCTTCGAGAAGAATCTCCCGTCGCACGCGCCCTCCTGGATCGAGCGGCGCACCCTGCGCCATTCCGATCGCAAGGTCGTCTATCCGCTGATCGATTCCGAAGCGGGGCTGGCCTGGCTGGCGCAACAGGCCGCGCTGGAAGTCCATGTGCCGCAGTGGCGTTTCGACGACGACAGCATGGGCCCGGCGACCAGGTTGGTGTTCGACCTGGACCCGGGCAAGGGCGTCGGGCTCGCCGAATGCGCCGAGGTGGCGCTCGCGGTGCGCGAGATGGTCGAGGGCATCGGGCTGCACGCGTTCCCGGTGACCAGCGGCAGCAAGGGAATTCACCTGTACGTGCCGTTGGATCGCGCGCTGAGTTCGGGCGGCGCGTCCACGGTGGCGAAACAGGTGGCCACGAATCTGCAACGGCTGCAACCGGACCTGGTCACGGCGACGATGGCGAAGGCGGCGCGCGGCGGCAAGGTCTTCCTGGACTGGAGCCAGAACAACCCCGCCAAGACCACCATCGCGCCCTATTCGATGCGGGGACGGACCGAGCCGAACGTCGCGGCGCCGCGCACGTGGAAGGAAATCGAGAACCGGAAGAAGCTGCGGCACTTGCGGTTCGACGAGGTACTGGCCAGGTACCGGTCCGACGGCGATCTGCTCGCCGAGCTGGATCCGCGGATCGCGCCGGACGCCTCGTCCTCGCCCGACGCGTTGACCAAGTATCGGTCGATGCGCGATCCGTCCCGCACGCCCGAACCGGTACCCGCCGAGTCGCCCGCGCCGGGGACGAACAACCGCTACGTCGTGCAGGAACATCATGCGCGACGCCTGCACTGGGACGTGCGGCTGGAGCGCGACGGGGTCCTGGTGTCCTGGGCGGTGCCGAAAGGGCCGCCGATCTCCACCGACCAGAACCGTCTGGCCGTGCACACCGAGGACCATCCGATGGAGTATCTCGACTTCCACGGCGCCATCCCGAAAGGCGAGTACGGCGCCGGGGAGATGACGATCTGGGACTCCGGCACCTACGAGACCGAGAAGTGGCGCGACGACGAGGTCATCGTGCGATTCCACGGCAAGCGGCTCAACGGCCGGTACGCGCTGATCCAGACCAACGGCAACCAGTGGCTGATGCATCTGATGCGCGCGCGGAACGGCGCCGAACCGCGGGAGGAGCCGGACGAGCCGCCGGGCCGGATCATCCGTCCGTCGAACGGGCCCGCGACGCTTCCGCGCGGTCTGGCGCCGATGCTCGCGACGCACGGCGAGGTCGCCGAGCTCGGCGCCGGCGAGTGGTGCTTCGAGACGAAGTGGGACGGCTTCCGGCTGATCGCCGAGATCGACAACGACGCGCTGACTTTGCGCAGCCGGGCGGGGAACGTGGTGACCGACCGCTATCCCGGTATCGCGGCGTTGCGGCGGGAACTGTCCGCACACCAGGTGGTGCTGGACGGCGAGGCCGTCGTCTTCGACGATCACGGGGTCGCGAATCTCGGTCTGCTGCAAGCCGACGCGGCGCGTGCGGTGTTCGTCGCGTTCGACGTGTTGTACCTGGACGGTACGTCGCTGCTGCGCAAACGATATGCCGATCGCCGCAGGGTCTTGGAGGCGCTCGCGGCGAACGCGCCGTCGCTGGTGGTGCCGCCGCGACTGGACGGCTCGGGCGCCGATGCCCTGCGCTACAGCCAGGAGCACGGGCTGGAGGGCGTGGTCGCGAAACGCAAGGACTCGGTGTACCTACCTGGCAAACGCGGGCACGCCTGGGTGAAGCAGCGCAATTGGCGTACCCAGCGGGTGCTGATCGGCGGGTGGCGGCGCAGCGTGGCGCGGGAGTTCAAGTCGCTGCTGATCGGCATTCCCCACGACGGTCTGCTGTACTACGTCGGCCGGGTCGGGACCGGGTTCAGCGAGCCGGACATGCGGGAGCTGGCCGCGCGGCTGCGCAAGCTGGAACGCAAGACCTCGCCGTTCGACAACGAGCTCACCGCCGAAGAACGCAAGGAAGCGGTGTGGGTGACGCCGAAACTCGGTGGCACCGTGCGGTTCATGAACTGGACCGAGATGGGTCGTTTGTGGCACCCCGCATGGCTCGGGCCGGCGCCCGGCGCTGGGTAGGGTTGGGGCGCGGTTGTTCCCAGCTCGAAACGAGGAGTGCACGGTGGACTTCAAGAACCTGGCGGGTAAGGCGATGGACCTGGCCCAGAAGAACGCGGACAAGCTGGACGCGGTCATCGACAAGGCGGGCGACCTCGTCGACGAGAAGACGGGCAACAAGTACTCCGGCCAGGTGGACGCCGCCCAGGACGCGGCCAAGAAAGCCCTGCGGGAGCAGTGATCGTCGAACGGGACCCGGCACCGGCCGGGTCCCGTTCGCGGCTCAGCCCGCGCCCGTGAGCAGCGGGGTGATGGTCGCGATATCGGTGACGAGCGCGTGGCCCTGGAACTCGAAATCGTCGTAAGCCCGCGCCATGGCTTCCTTGTCCCGGCCGCCGACCGCGTCGCTGATCACCACGGGCACGAATCCGAGATCGGTGGAATGCGTGACCGTGGGCGCGATGCCGATCTCCAGCGCGACGCCCGCGATCGCGTAGGCGCCGATGCGCAGGTCGCGCAGCATCGAGGCCAGCGGAGTGCCTTCGAAGGCCGACATCGACGTCTTGTCGAACACCACCTCGTCGGCGCGCGGCCGCAGTTCGGGCACGAGCTCGAAGGCGGGGGTGTCGCGCTGCAGGATGAAGCGCACCTTGTCCACCGAATCCACCTGCTGCCAGCTCATGGCCATCCGCAGCGCGAAGGTTCCGCTGAGCCGCTCGGGCAGGAAGAAATGGCGTAGGAACACCACCGGGTAGCCGCCGGAACGCGCCGCGTCGACCACCCCCACCACCCGCTCGATGATCTCCGGGCCGTCCGGCAACTGGCTGAGCACACCGACCTGCATGTCGTAGACGATCACGGCCATCCGGTCCGGGGCGCACACATCGGCGAGTCCTTCGGGGATGTCCAGTCCGTTGCCATGCCGCATGCTCGGCTACTCCTCTTCGTTGCGCTCGCGCTGCGGGCGGGGTCGCGCCGGACAGCTATTCGCTTGCGCTGGGGGTGTTTTGGCCAACACTGTAACCAGCCGCACGGACAGCGGCGGCGGTGGGTGTGACCTGCGATAGACCGTTGCCGGGTCGGTCGGCCCGGCAGTACCGTGGAAAGCCTGGAGGTCAGGTGAGCCGCCGCTGACCGCGCCGGGACATCTGCCGCCTCGCCGGAACTGGGGAGGCTCTGATGAAGGACGCCGATGCAGTGCCTGTCATCGCGCAGGCGCGCGACCGATCTGTGTGCACGACGATCCCGCGGGTTCTGCTGGCCGTCTTACTCGTGCTGGCCGCCTGTCTGGCCGCCGCACCTGCGGCACACGCCGAGTTACCGCCGCCGGATCGAGACCCGTTCTACGCCGCCCCCGCGGATCTCGCGCGCTACCACGACGGCGCCGTGCTGGATTCCCGGCCGATCGCGTTGTTCGGGTTGCCCCTGCCGATTTCGGCATGGCAGGTGAAATACCGCAGCACCGACTCGAGCGAAGATCCCGTCGCCGACGTGGCGACCGTGCTGGTCCCGATGCTGCCGTGGTTCGGGCCCGGCTCCCGGCCGCTGCTGTCGTACCAGGTGGCCGAGGACAGTCTCGGCACGCGCTGCGCGCCGTCGTTCGCGCTGCGCGGCGGCTGGGATTCCGGCGCGGTGAACACGCTGATCGACACGCCGTTCATGGCGGAGGCGTTACGCCGCGGGTGGGCGGTGGTGGTCAGCGACTACGAGGGGCCGCGGTCCCGCTTCCTGGATGGCGTTAACTCCGGACGCGGCGTGCTGGACGGCATCCGGGCGGCCCGTGATCTCCCGCAAGCCGGGCTCGGGCCCGCGACGCCCATCGGCACCTGGGGCTACTCCGGCGGAGCGTTCGCCACGCTGTGGGCCGCGCAGCTGCAGCCGTGGTACGCGCCGGACATTCGGTTCGCGGGCATCACTTCCGGCGGGATTCCCGCGGATTGGCCCGCCATAGCCGCCGACGCGGACGGCACTATCCAGACCGGGCTCGCTTTGCTCATCCTGTTCGCGCTCGCCCGCAACGATCCTGCCGGGGGCGTGCTGGACTTGCTCAACGAGCAGGGGCTCGCGGCGCTGGTGGAGCACGGCGCGGCCTGCGGGTCCGATCTGGTGCCGATATACGCGGGTGCGCAGGTCGCCGACTTCGCCGCTGTGCCCGATGTGTTCTCGCACCCGGCATTTCGCGCCGCCACCGCAGTCGAGGAACTCGGCGGCAGCGCGCCGGAGGCGCCGATGTACCTGTACCACAGCCGCACCGACGACGTGATCCCCGTAGCGGGTTTCACCGACTTGGTCGGCCGGTACTGCGCCCTGGGCGCGACCGTCACCTCGGTGCACTCGATGCTGCCCACCCACAACCCGACGGCGATCGGTGAGGCGCCGGGCGCGATGAACTTCCTCGCCGACCGGTTCGCCGGTCTGCCGGCGGCTCCTGGATGCCATGAGCGGTAGGTGGACGACCGCCTCGAAGGTCGACCGCGGTACGCCCGGCGATGGAGCCGGATGTGTGATCGCGAGTCGCGGCATCGCGTCCGGGCGGCACCGACTGGTGCGCACAGACGAAAGCGCACCGAATCCGGTCCGATTCGGTGCGCGTCGTGCTCGCTGGCGTCGGTCAGTTCTGCGAACGCCCGGTGGTGTCCATCCACTTGGTGGTGCCGGGCTGGGCGGCCAGCGTGCTGATCAGATCGATGCCCGCGATGATCAAGGCCGGACCGCCGACGACGATCGTGCCGATGATGCCGCCGATGCCCGCACCGGCGACCACGGTGCCGATTCCGATGGGACCGCCGATGAGGCCGGTCAATCCGACGAGCGCGCCGATGACCGTGCCGATGAACCCGCCGACCGCGGTGGCGATGCCGAATTGCGACAGGAAGGCATCCATCGCGCGCTGGTTCTCGAACGGCGACGCGACCGGCGTTGCCGCCGGGTGAGCCTGCGCCGCGTCCTTGACGACGGTCAGTTCCAGTACGCGGCCCGCGTCCCGCACGAGGTGGGGCATGGGGTATTCGAGCCCGTCCTGGCGGAAGGCGAGCGGCAGCGTGACCGCGACATTGCCTGCGGCGTCTTTGATGTCCACGGCGTCGCCGCGCACGTCGAACGTGCCTGCGGTGAGTGTCGTGACGATCTTGTCGCCGAGCAGCTGGGCTTGGTACCCGATATCCGGGACCGGTGCCGCAGCCGGTTCCGCGTGCGCGATGCCTGCCCCGACCGTGAGTGCGGCGACGAGTGGAGCGGCGGCGGCGGTGACTCTCCGGAGAATCATTCTCGGTATCCAATCTTCATCAGGTTACAAGCATTAGAGAACGCGACACACGCCGAAATTCCTTCCCCCGCCGACGTGTCCATCCGTGATGTGATCCAAAAGACAGTTACTTCCGAGTGATAACTGTACTGTGGCCCTTGGGGTTTGGGACACGATTTCAGAGGGTATTCTGTCGACTTTTGCCACCTGATCAGTTATAGCTATCGGCTATTCATTCGTGCGGGTCCGGGGTGCTCTGATCGCACCGGTCGGTTCCGCGCGGGTGGATGAAGGTGTGATGCGCCGAATCGGGGCATCGATTCCGAGCCTTTCACATCGCGTCGCCGATAGGTGTAAGCCGCAGTACCACAAGCGCTTTCGCTGGTGTCGCACTGGGGCGTGGCGGCAGGTCCTGGTCGCGGGGGTGCGACTGCGAACCGGGTAACCCAGCCGGTGGTGCTGATCGGTGCTCTGTGCGCCGTATCGGAACCGGCTGCTATGCGTTCGAGACGTATGCGTTGTGCGCGAGGCGCATCCGGGGTCCCTGCGGGGTCTTTTCGAGAGGTACCAGTCGGTCTGCAAATGGTCAGCGAATTGACCTGCCGGAATTCCCCCGACGGCCATCAGGGGCCGCAACCGACCAGGATCCCGTTCGACCCCGCATTTACGCCCACCTTTCACCGCGCTCACAGCACCACGTGCAGCGCGATGGAACCGAGACAGACGCCGACTACCAGCACGAGCGCGACAGCGTCGCGCAGGCCGGGTGCGCTGGGACGGGCGGTGAGCTGCCCGGTGCCGCCGCGTGCGGTGATCGCCTCACCCAATTCACCGGCGCGGCGGGTGGATACCGCCATGGCGGCGGTGAGGATGTCGATGAGCGGGTTGTCGGCCGCGCGGGCGATCATGCCGTCCTTGGGGCGCAGCCTGCGAGCGGCACGCAGCACCCGGATCTCCTCCATGAGCAGCGGCAGACCGCGGAAGGTGAGCGCGACGACGACCGCCCATTCGTCCACCGGAATCCGGAGCCGGCGCAACGGCGCGCCCAGCTTGGCCAGGGCGGGCGCGATGTCGCCCATCGGCGTGGTCCACGCGATGAGGAAGGAGGCCGCCACCAGGATCAGGCCGAAGGCCAGAACCTGGGCATAGCGCAGCACCGCCGTGCCGCCGACCGGCACGTTGATCAGGGCTCCCGCGCCGAGCAGCGCCCAGAACCACCACGGCAGCCGTGGCAGAGTGCCCAGCGGCAGCCGGGCGACCGCGCCCACGAAGACGAGGAACGCCGCCATCACACCGAGCACCGGCCAGGACGGCAGGAACATCAGCAGCAGGCTGATCAGGAACACCCCGATCATCTTGGTGCCCGCCCACAACCGGTGGACCGGACTGTCGACCGGGACCTGACGCAGCAGAACGGTGCTCATCATCGACCTCCGTGCTCGAGCCGCCACGCGGTCTCTCCGGGCGCGCGCACCGGGTTCCGTCCGGAATCGGCTCGCGTGGCGGAGTCACTCGGCACCGGCGCGGTCTGCCGCGCCGATTCCGCGCCCAGGATGCGTCCCGACTGCAATCGCACCGTCCGATCGCACACCGCCGCCATGTCGGCCACGTCGTGCGAGATGACGATCAGCGTCAAGCCGGAATCCCGTAACCGCGCGAGCAGTTCCACGATGTCGGCCCGGCCCTCCGGGTCGAGACCGGCCAGCGGCTCGTCGAGCACGACCACTTGGGGATGGCTGGCCACGATCGCCGCGAGCACCACTCGCTTGGCCTGGCCGCCGCTGAGCTCCTCGACCGAGCGCGCGGCCAGCGAACGGTCCAGCCCGACCGCGTCCAGCGCGCGGCCGACCGCGCCAGAGCCGGTCGCGCGACCGCCCCAGTCCGCGATCTCCGCGCCGACGGTCTGCTTCTGCAGTTGCAGCCGGGAGTGCTGGAACGCCAGTCCGACCCGGCCGATCTGCTTGCCGATCGGCTTTCCGCGCAGCTCGCACCGACCCGAACTCGGTTCGATCAGGCCCGCCATGATCCAGGCCAGGGTCGATTTGCCCGAGCCGTTCCCGCCGACGATCAGCAGGGCCTCGCCCTGGCACACGGATAGGTCGACGCCGTGCAGGGCGGGCGCCTCCCACGGCGTCGCGCGGTTGTAGGTGTGCCGGACGTCGCGCAGTTCGAGGACCGGCGCGCCCATCGGCCTGCGTCGCGTGTCCTGCGCCGGACGCGGCCACGCGGGCAGATGCGCCACGGTGCGTCCCCCGGCCAGGTGCACCACCCGGTCGGCGACCGCGGCGTCGGCCTCGTGGTGGGTCACCAGCACCACGGCCATCGAGTGTCGTTTCGGCAGCGAGGCAAGCAGCTCCACCAGTTCCCGTCGCCCGTCCGGATCGATCATCGACGTCGCCTCGTCGGCGATCAGCAGCGCGGGCCGCCGGGCGAGCGCGGCGGCGACCGCCAACCGCTGTTGCTGTCCGCCCGAGAGCGTGGCGGTCTCCTTCGCCCCCATTCCGGCGAGCCCGACCTCGCCGAGCAGCGCGTCGACATCCACCGCGGCGGCGAGATCGGCGGGCAATCCCCACACGACGTCATCGGCGACGAGCACGCCCAAGGTCTGGCTCTCCGGCCGCTGCAACACCAGCGCCGTCCCGCCGAGTTTGCCGAGCCCGGCCGACCCGGGCCGCTGCGCCGACCCCGAGGTGGGCGGCAGCCCGGCCAGCAAGCGGGTCAGCGTGGACTTGCCCGAACCGTTGTGTCCGACCACGGCGACGAATTCGCCGACCCGCACGGTCAGATCGATGCCGCTCAGCGCATCGCGCGCCGCTCCGGGATAGCGGAAACCCGCGTCGCGCAGCGTGACCGGAAGCGGATCGACGGGCCGGTCGTCTTGCGGCGCGTCGAGCCGGTCCCGGCCGGGCAGCCAGGCCAGCCGGTCCAGCACCGAGCCGAGCACGTACCAGGAGAAGACGCCGGTGGCCGCCATGCCGAGCGCGACGCTGCCGCCGACCCACGCCCACCACCAGCGCAGCACCGAGTCGGTCAGGTCCGCGGCGAGCTGCCCGAGCGGGGCAAGCTGCTCTTGGCGCGCCGCGAGATCCTGGAAGCCGCGCGACGCGTTGCGGATGTTGTCGAACAGCAGTTCGCGGGTGGTCGACAGCAGGGCAAGCGATCCGACGGCGAACGCGGCCCAGGCCAGCCCGGCGAGCAAGGAGAGCCCGAACGCGGCGACGACACCGCCGCCACGCCGCTTCACGGCGCCGATGATCCCGCCCACGGTGGCCGAGGCGACCAGCGCTGTCGCGGACGCCATGCCCGCGGCGACGAAGGTGACCAGCGTCGCCGCGATCGTCGCGGTGGCCAGGGCGCGCAGCCGGAAACGATGCGCGATCAGCCCGATCGGGACCGCGCCGACCAGCTGGAGCGCGGCGGCGAACGGGATGACCGATCCGATGGTCACCAGCCCGACGGCGGCTCCGCCCAGCACGGCGCCGGTGGCCAACTCGATCGGACGCAGCGGGCCGCGCACATCCGATCCGCCCGGACGGGCCAGTTCATTCACAGCACAAGTCTGCCAGCCCGGCGGGCGGCGGCGGGTCGAGGCGAATCCGGGCGGGCCCGCTCGCCGAGGCGCGCTTCGTCACGCGACGGGGGTGAGGGTGTAGGCGCTGGGGTCGAAGCGGCGGGTGCGGCGACGATAGCTCGTCTGCGATCCCGGCCAGTTGTTGGTGATGCGGCCCGCGGAGTTGCGGTACCAGCTCGAGCAGAAGTTCCACGGAGTGCGGGCCAGCCGCTGCTGGAGCGCGGTGTTGTAATCCTCTTCCAGGTCGGCGCGGACTTCGGCGCAATGGCCGGGGTGGTCGGCGAGCCATTGCACGGCCTGGCGGATGTAGCGGGCCTGCGATTCGATCATGTAGATGATCGAGCCGACGCCGAGATTGGTGTTCGGCCCGTAGACGAGGAAAAGATTCGGAAAGTCCGGCACCGTCATGCCGTAATACGCGTGCGCGCCGTCGGCCCATGCGTCGGCCAGCCTGCGCCCGCCACGACCCCAGATCTCCATCGGCCAGAGGAACTCCGTGCCCTTGAAGCCGGTGCCGTAGATGATCACGTCGGCTTCGTGCGTCGTCCCGTCGGCGGTGCGTACGCCTTGCGGGGTGATCTCGGTGATGGCGGTGGTCTCCACCCGCACGTTGGGCTGGGTGAGCGCGGGGTAGTAGTCGTTGGAGAACAGCGCGCGCTTGCACCCGATGGGGTAGTCCGGGGTGAGTTTGGCCCGCAGCTGCGGGTCCTCGACCTGTTCGGCCAGGTGCCGGGAGGCGATGCGGGCCACGAACCGGGCGATGGCGGGAACCTCGACCAACCCGAGCGAGATGAACTCCGCGATCGACCACCACCCGAACCGCTCCACCAGCAGCGCGCCCGGCACCCGTGCGAACAGGTTGTGCTGGACCGGCGAGTAGTCGGTGTCGAACTTCGGGACCACCCAGGCCGGTGTGCGCTGGAACAGTGTCAACCGGTCGACTTCGGGCTGGATCTCCGGGATGTACTGAACGGCGCTCGCCCCGGTGCCGACGCAGGCGACGCGTTTGCCGTGGAGGTCGACCTCGTGGTCCCACTCGGCCGAATGGAACGACGGGCCCGCGAAGGTGTCGATGCCGGGTATGGCGGGCAGGGACGGACGCGACAGCTGGCCCACCGCCGAGATCAGCACGTCGACGATCCAGCTCTTGCCGTCGGTGGTGCGCACGGTCCACCGGCCGGTGGCGTCGTCGAATTCGGCGTCGCTGACGCTGGTGCCGAAGCGGATCGCCGAGAGCACGTTGTGACGTTCGGCGACCGCGCGCAGGTAGGCGTGGATGGCGGTCCGTCCCGAGTACCGCTGCGGCCAGTCCGGCTTGGGTTCGAACGAAAACGAGTACAGCGGTGAGGGGACGTCGCAGGCCGCGCCGGGGTAGGTGTTCTCCCGCCACACCCCGCCGATGTCGGCGGCCCGCTCCAGGATGGTGATGTCGTCGAAGCCGTTGCGGCGTAGCTCGATCGCCATGCCGATGCCGCCGAAGCCCGCGCCGATGATGAGTATGGATGGCCGATTGCGCGCTGTCATGTGAGACTCCTCACTACGACCGTAGATGACTCCACTGTAGGAGCCGCGGTGCCGTCGTATAGAGAATTTCGGCCATAATGTCCGCGTGGAGCGGATACAGGATCCGGATATCCGCGATTGGAACTTTCCGCGCGGCGTGGCCAGCGTGGCGCTGATGGTCGGATACGCGGCCGAACACGGCGTGCCCTCGGCGCGCATGCTGCACGGCACCGCGCTCGGTGAGCAGCAATTGCGCGATCCGGACGTCCAGATCGACGCGCACACCGAACTGGCGGTCATCCGCAATCTCGTCCGCGAACTCGCCGACCGGCCCGCGCTGGGTGTGGAGGTCGGTCGCCGCTACCGGATCACCACCTTCGGCATCTTCGGCTTCGCCTGCGTCAGCAGCCCGACACTCGGGGAGGCGATCAGCTTCGCGCTGCGTTATCTGGACCTCAGCTTCACCTTCTGCATCCCCGTGGCCGAGTGGGGTGCCAGCGAGTTCGTCGCGGTGGTGCGCGACGAGGCGGTGCCGACGGACGTGCGGCAGTTCCTCGTCGAACGCGACGTCACCGCGATGCACCAGGTGATGAGCGATCTGCTCGGCACACGCCTGCCGCTGACCAGGGCGGAATTCCGTTTTCCCGATCCCGGCTACGCGGAGCGGATCGCCGAGGTGACTCTCGTGCCGCCGCGTTTCGGCATGCCGCACAACCTGTTCGCGATCGAACCGATGCTGCTGGAACAACCGTTGCCGCAGGCCAACGAGCAGACCTGGGCGATGTGCCTGGCGCAGTGCCGGGAACTGGTGCACCGCCGCAGGGCGCGCACCGGCATCGCGGCCGAGGTGCGCGAACGTCTTGTGCCGCGCGGCGGCGCGGACGGATTCGCCGCTCCGCCCGGCATCGACGCCGTGGCGAACGATCTCAACATGAGCACCCGCACGCTGCGGCGGCACCTGGACGCCGCGGGTACCAGCTATCGCGCGCTGCTGGACGAAGTGCGTCGTGCGCTTGCGGAGGAAATGCTCACCGCCACACCGCTATCGGTGAGCGACGTAGCCATCCGTCTCGGCTACGCCGAAGCGTCGACCTTCATCTTCGCCTTCAAACGCTGGACCGGTAACACCCCGGCGGCCTATCGCCGCGAACGCGCCGTCCGGCGTTAGCCCTCTTCGCCGCGGCCGCTCCTGCTGCCGATGTATGCCAACTCGCGAATCTTGCCGACAGCCTTGGGAAACAACTCCACCTCGTCCGGGTGATTGAGCATCGGATCGAAGTAATCCGTGCGGTACTCGGCGGAGTCGGCGGGACGCAGAGTGAGTTCCGCGACTCGCCAAGTCGGCCCGCCGAGGCGGCCCGCGGTGAGGGTGAAGCTGACCAGATCCTCGCCGAGGTGGGCTTGCATCGCCTCCAGCGACGCGGACGCGGGCTGCACGCTGTCCGGCTCGGCGAAGAACCAGGTGGGCGAGGAGTTGCTGATCCGATAGGGCATCAGGCAGCCGTACCGGGCGCTGGCCCAGCCGCGCGCGGGGGTGATCACCAACCGGCCCAGCGGTCCCCGGCCGGTGGTGGCCAGCGCGAAATCCCAAGGCTGCTCGTCGCGATCGAGCACGCGGAACGCCAGGCCGAGCACATCGGGCAGGCCGTTCGGCAACCCGATGCCCTTGGACACCCGTGCGATGACCGCGCGATCGCCGCTGCCGAACAGCGGCTCGAATTCGGGCTCCGCGTGCAGACGGCCGGCCAGGTGCAAGCCCGAGGGGTGGAATACCCGCGCGTGCCGGATCCGGGCTCCGGCCGCGAACGCGTTCTTCACCACTGCGGCTGGTAGATCGACCATGGCGGATCCTCCCGGTAGGCGTCGTGTGCCTCCCGATTGCCCCGGCACGTGCCGGGTAAACCGCTGTCAGACCGGTTGCACGCCGATCCGGCCGCCCATCGGAACCGCCCGGAAATGGCTGGTGAGGCGGTGGTCGTCACCGATGACGTGCAGCGCCACCGCCGGGTCCGGCGCGTAGTCCATGACGTGGTCGGGCAGGTCGAGTTCCCACTCGCCGCTGAGCACCGATGCGGTGCTGGGGGCCACCAGCAGCGGGCGTCCCCCGAAGGTGGTCGTCGCGGCGGAGTGCGCGTGCCCGGTGAGTACGCCGACGATCCGGTCGTCACCGGCCACGAGGTCGGCGAACCGTTGCGGATCGGCCAGGGAGATCACGTCGACGATCGGGCTGAACAGGTGCGCGGGCGGGTGGTGCAAGGCGAGCAGGATCGGCTTGCCCGCGGGCGCCGCGTCGAGGACGCCGCCGAGCCAGTCATAGGTCTCGTCCGCGAGCTGCCCGCCCGGCTGCCCCGGAACGCTCGAATCCAGCAGCGCGACGGTGAGATCGCCGATGCGATGCGCGTGGTTGATCGGGGCATCGGAGGCGGGCTCGCCGAGCAGGCTGGTGCGGAAGCCCGCGCGGTCGTCGTGATTGCCCGGGATCGCGTACACCGGGATCTCGCCGTCGAAAGCGGCCTTGGCCTCCGCGAACTGCTCCGGTTTGCCGGAATCGGTGACGTCGCCGGTCACCAGGATGGCGTCCGGCTTGCGGCGCAGCCCCGCGACGAAGTCCATCACCCGCCGCACACGCTGGGCGTTACGGGTGCCGAGATCGAAATGGGTGTCGCTGACCTGAGCAACCAGGATCATCGGCATTCGCTTTCGCTAGGGGTTCGCTGCATTGCGTCAGATTGCGCGCGCGTCGCGTCCGCGGCACCTCATAAGGCTAGTTGACCTGCGCATTACGCGTCGTCATGACGCTCGCCACCGTACGAGCGGTGCCCGTCGAATTGTGTGCTGGATCACATTGCGTGGACTCGTCGGAGTCAAGTGGCGGGGCGTTCGGACACCGTGTCGGAGAGGGTGCGCAAAGCGCGCAGGAACGCGCTGCGATCCGGCGCTGGCAGCCGCTCGAGCAGTCGGTCCTCCCCGGCCTGGATGTCGCGTTGGGTGCGGTCGCGAAGGGCGCGGCCCGCGTCGGTGAGCGACAGCAGGTTCACCCGGCGGTCCGTGGGGTCCGGTTCGCGGGTGATCAGGCCGCGGCGCTGGAGTTCGTCGAGGACGCCGATGATGCGGGTCTTGTCCGCGCCGATCGCCTTGGCCAGCGCCGCCTGGGTGTAGACGGGTTCGGCGTCGAGGCCGAGCAATACGGAGTAGCCCCACATGGACAGTTCGTGCCGCTCCAGGATGGGCAGTTCGAGGGCCATGAGCGCCCGCCCGAGCGGCACGATCATCGCGGCGAGATCGGGGCGGGCGTTGGACATGGATCGACGATACTGCTTGGCAAATCGTAAGCTTGCGCATATGATAAGTTCATGCTTACTGCATCTGCCGAAGGATTGCGCGACCGGCATGCCCGTTCTGTCCGACTGAGCGTGGACGTCGTCGACCGCGTCCGTCCCGATGCGCTGGACGCCGAGACACCCTGCGCGGGTTGGCGTCTTCGTGACCTGCTGGAACACATGATCACGCAGAACCACGGCTTCGCCGCCGCCGCGCGGGGCAGCGAGGATCTCGATGTCTGGACCGTGCGCTCGTCGGCCGATCCGGTCGCCGACTATCGCGCCTCCGCCGACGACGTCCTCGCCGCGTTCGCCGCCGAGGACGTGCTCGAGCGCTCGCTGCTGCTGCCGGAGATCTTGCCCGACCAGGGGATTCCCGCCGTTCGCGTGATCGGCTTCCACCTCGTTGACAGCGTCGTGCACGCCTGGGATGTCGCGCGCTCGATCGGCGAGACCATCACACCCGATCCCGACGTGGCCGAGGCGGCGCTGGCCATCGCCCTCGCCGTCCCCGATGGTCCGGAGCGCTCCGTCCCGGGCGCGGCTTTCGCACCGGCACTGTCCGTTCCGGAACACACGCCGACCCTCGACCGCATCCTTTTGCTCCTCGGCCGTGCGCCGAGCTGGCCGAACTGATCTGCTCGAGCGGCCCGATAGACCGTTTCTCCTTGGTGCATCGGCTCTGTGCACACGGGGCAGACCGCCTGGGGATGACTGTGGACGAACAGCGAGCCGGTATCTGCCGCCGAGCGAGCGCGACGGAGCGGCGACGGTTTGCGTGCTCCGCGATGGCGCCAGTGGTGAGCAGCGACCTCGATGTCACTCGCGCGCTGTTTGCCGCTCTATGCGAGCGCGCCCCATAGGCGCTGGCTGTGGGGCCGATTCCCGTACGGCCCTGGCCGAGATTCGGCGCGGTTATCGTGCCGGGGCACAGTGTCGACGTTCTTCGCAGCGGTCGACGCTTCCAGGCAACGGGCTGTGCGAAGACCGCATCGGGCGGCCTGGCTAGTCGAGAGTCCGCAACAGGTCGGTTGCGCGTTCCAAGGCCGCCGGGTCGGCGGATTCGTGCAGCGGGGCCCAAAAGCCCGCGTCGGGCTCGGCGGCCAAGACCAGTTCCGGCGGGGTGCGCCAGGAAGCGGTGAGGCCGAGACGCCAGGAATGCAGGTAGGTCCGCGAGGGGGCGCCGGAGCGGTCGAACAGGGGATCGCCGACTATCGGATGGCCGGTCCAGGCCAAATGGACGCGAATCTGGTGGCGACGGCCGGTCACCGGGCGCAGCGCGAGAACGGTATGCGCGGGACCCCGCAGCACCGTCGCGAACCGGGTGAGCGAGGGGTAGTTCTTGGCGGGCAGCAAGTCGGCGTCGTCCACGAACCAGCGGCCCGCCTCCTGACGGATGCTTTCGCGCGGCGCCGCGATCCGCACCCGGTTCTTGCGCCCCACGCTGAGCGGCAGATCGAATACGCCGGTATCGGGCAAGCCGGTGGCCGCGACGACGGCCAGGTACGCCTTGTCGGCGGTCTGCTTGTTGAACTGCCTGGTCAGCTCGCCGTGGGCGGACAGCTCCTTCGCGAAGAGGATCAAGCCGGAGGTCACCTTGTCGATCCGGTGCACCGGATACAGCGTTTCTCCCTCGGCCGCCGCCAGCTCGACGAGATCGGTGTCGTGGCGCTCGCCCATGACGGAGATCCCGGCGGGTTTGTGCAGGGCGAGAATCGCCGCGTCCTCCTCGACGAGACAACGCGCGCGCAGCTGTGACCAGTCCTTGTCCACCGGACGAGCCTAGGGCGGCCGTCGGCGTCGGGCGGAGATCGGGGCTATCCGCCGTTCCTGCCGTTGTGGCGCAGCAGGTGCGGACGCAGGCGATTGAAGCCGCGCACTCGGACGCTGCGCAACTGCTTGATCGCGAATGCCGGGTCGCCGTTCAACTCCGTGGCGGCGTGGTCATCGATCAGGACCGTGCCCGGCCGCGCGACGCCGGTGAGCCGGGAGGCGATGTTCACCACCGAGCCGTACAGATCCCCGAACCGTTGCAATACCGGGCCGTAAGCGAGGGCGACGCGCAACTCCGGCGTGCCCCCGACCATCATGGTGGACTCCTGGATGGCCAGCGCTATGCGCGCGGCTTCGGCGGCGCTTTCCGTGGCGAACATGACTTCGTCGCCCACGTTCTTGATCACCCATCCGCCGTTCTCGGTGATGGCGGCGGTGGTGGTGGACTCGAACGCCTCGAGCAGCATGGACAGCTCGTCGGGATGCAGATGCCTGGTCAGCCTGGTGTAGCCGACCATGTCGGCGAAACCGACGGCCAGTTCGCGCACCGACTCGCCCGCGCTCGTCCCCGGGTCGAGCGACCGCGACAGCGACGCGGCCAGGTGCCGCCGCCAGGCATAGGTGTTCAGCTGCTCCAACGTGGCTATGGCGCCCTCGGTGGCGGTGCGCACCGTCTCTTCGGGGTCGGCGCCGGGATCGGCGCGGGCGATGCGCTCCTCGATCTCCGCGAGCACCAGGTCGACCTGCCACTCCGCCAGGCGCGCCATCCCTTGGCCGAGCGTGCGCGCGGTCGCCGACTGCTGCCGGGTGTCGGCCGAGGACAAAACGGTCAGCTGCTCGAAGTTGCGCACCGCCGCGACGTCGGCGTCGGTGTAGTCCACCGCCTCGTCACCGATGCTCGACGGAAAACCGAGCGCCATCCACAATCGCCGGGTGAGCGCCGTCGTCGTCCCCGACTGTTCGGCGACCTCGGTGCGGTTGTACCGGCGCGCACCGTCGAGCAGATAGGACTCGACGACCGATTGCACCGACTGGGACCTCTCGCTGGGCACCATGATCGGTACCTTACGGCCCGGATCCGACGAGGCGGCTTCCATTGGGCGAGTTCACATACCTCTCCTACGCCACGTCGATTCCGGTGCCGCGCCGATAACATGCACGCCCTCCGCGATCCAGCCGGACTGCCGCCGCCGTAACGCGCGGGTTCGGTCCCTCCGGCCGCGTTCGCATCCCGGCGAAGGCCGTCCGCGCAGCGCGTGGCTGCTCACCCGGCAGTGGACGGGGTGCGGCCGCGGAAGGTGCGGCGCAGATCGTCGACCCACTGGGCCGGAATCTCCCACGGGATGAAGTGACCACCGTGGTCGTGGGCGGTGAGGTTGACGTGGTTGTACCAATCGCCGCGGTCGCTGTCGAGGAACGCCTGCACGCGCCGGTCGGTGTCGACGCCCGGCGGGTTCTCGTAGCCGACGAAGGTGATGCCGGTCGGAGCCTCGATGGGCGGCTGCCGGTCGTGCGACGGCGTCCAGGGATAGCGATTGTTGTTGGCGTAGGTGCGGATGGACGTGCCGATGGAATTGGTGACCCAGAAGATCATCGCGTGGGTGAGCAGGTCGTCCTTGCCGAAGACCGACTCGATGTCGCCGCCGTTGTCGCTCCAGCTCACCCAGCGCTGCAAGATCCAGGCCAGCAACCCGGCGGGTGAGTCGGACAGCCCGTAGGCGAGAGTGCTCGGTTCGAGCACATGTGCGGTCAGGTGGACGGCGAAACGTCGCTCCAGTTCGAGGATCCGGTCGTGTACGGCGGCGGGCAGGCCCTCCGGGATGGGATTGCCGCCGGTGATATCCCAGGCACGGTCGCCGCTGAACAGGGTCAGCTTCTGACCGGAGCCGATATGGATGCCGTACAGCTCGTCGGCGTACTTGTGCCCGAGTTGCCCGGTGACCAGCGCGCCGACGTCACAGCCCGCCGCGGCGTACTTCGCGTGCCCGAGGGTCTCGGTCATCAGGACGTGCCAGAGGTCGGCGACCTTCCAGAAGTTCATGTCCGGGTTCTTCGGCAGCGGTGCGGAGAATCCGAATCCGGGGAACGACGGGACGATCACATCGAAGGCGTCGGCGGGGTCGCCGCCGAACGCCGCCGGGTCGGCCAGCGGGTCGATCACCTTGGCCCAATGCCAGAAGGTCCATGGCCAACCATGGGTGAGGATCAACGGCGTCGGGTCGGGTCCGACGCCCGGCTTCCGCAGGAAATGCACCGGCACCCCTTCGATCTCGACGAAGTAGTGGTCATAGGCGTTGAGTGCGGCCTCGGCCGCACGCCAGTCGTAATCGGTGCGCCAGTACTCGACCAGCTCCTGCAAATAGTCGCGGGACACGCCGTAGGACCAGTCGTCGTTTTCCGCGTCGACCGGCCAGCGGGTCAGTTCCAATCGCCGCCGCAGGTCGGCGAGCACGTCGTCGGATACATGAATAGGCGTGGGATCCAGCGGGAACGGCCGCGTCTCGGCTCCACGCGAAGAGGGCTCCTGACTCACCGGGCCAGTATGCTCCGTGCGCTCATCCGCGAGGCTGTGCAGAACATCACGGTGGGACTTGACCACCGAGGTAATCGCGGCTCGCGGCATGCTCCGCTAGCGTCGGGAAGACGGACGGAGATCTGAGCGGAGGGCGCTGTGGTCGGGACCGGGCGGGCCGCGCGGCCCGAGATCACCGAAGGCGTGCTCGAGCACGGCATGCCGTACTTCGCGATCGGTTCCGGTCGGCCGCTGGTCTTTCTCCGGTGGTTCAGTCCCGACCACGCGAATCCCCGCGGTCGGATGCTCGACTCCGAGGTGAGAGTTCTGCGGCCGCTGGCGCGGAGCTTCCGGGTCTACGCGGTGGGCCGCGCGCCCGGCATGGCCCAGGGCATCACGATGGCGGAGATCGCGGCCGAGCACGCCGACGCGCTGCGCGCCGAGTTCGGCGAGCCGGTCGACGTGCTCGGCATCTCCTCGGGCGGGTCGGTGGCGCTGCAACTCGCCGCCGACCATCCCGAGGTCGTGCGCCGCCTCGTCGTCGCGTCGTCCGGATGCCGTTTGGATCCGGTCGCCAAGGAAGGCCAGATGCGTTACGCCGAAGCGATTCTGCACGGGCGCCGCGCGATGCACCACCTGGCGTCGAGCAGCGTCTCCTCGCCCGCCGCCGCTCGTCTCGCGGCGGCCGCCATGTGGTTGCTGGACCCGTTGAGCCGCCCGCGCGACCCTGCCGACACGTACGCCTTTCTCCGCGCGGAGGACGAATTCGACATCACCGAGCGCCTCGGTGAGATCCAGGCCCCGACGCTCGTCATCGGAGGCGAACGAGACGCCGCCTACAGCCTCGCCACTTTCCGCCGCACCGCCGACGGCATCCCCGATTCCCACCTCGCCATCTATCCGGGGGCGGGGCACGTGAGCGCGCTCAGGCGCCCCCGCTTCGCCATCGACGTCGTCAACTTTCTCGACCAGCCCTGACTCGCCACCGCTGTGCGCCTGGATAGTCGTCGGCTGTTCCTCTCGGCTGGGTCGGGTGACGGCCCGCGGGACGCTGAAAGGGTTCGGCGCGTTCACGGTTCGGGGGTAGGAGTCCAGTAGCCGGCACGGTGGTGTACCGCGGCCGTGCGGATCGCCGCGCGGAGACGATCGGTCAACTGGGCGGAAGCGGACAGATCGCCCCAGGTCCAGCGCACGACCACCCAGCCGAGTGCGCGGAGCCCATCCGCGCGGACGTTCTCCGCCGTGACCACCCGAGCGGCGGGCGGCGCGGCTCGGCGGTGCTCGCTTCCGTCGAATTCGCCGATCACACCGAGATCGGGGAACAGGAAATCGACACGGCCGACACAGATCTCGTCATCGGAGAAGACCCGAGCCTGCACTTCGGGAGCCGGAAGACCCGCCCGGTGCAGCAGGATCCGGCTCAGGGACACGCCGACGTTCGCGCTGCGCCCGTCCAGGAAGTCCAGGACGAGGGCGGCACGGCGGCATCCGGGCCTGCGCCGGGCCCGGCGCAGGTGTTCCCGCAGTTCCGCCGTGGTGGTCAAGCCCTGGCGTAGCGCGGAATCCCCGAGAGCGACGGACTGTTCGAATCCTTCCGAGCGCGCGATGTCCAAGACCGTCCGCGCCGGGGTGGTCACCCGTATGTCGTCGACCAAGGTGATCTCGTCGGGCTCCATCCGGGCCGAATGGACCACCACCCGTCGGCTCAGCCGGCCGCCGTTGATCCGGTTCCTGGTCAGATGGACCCGGTCGAGCGGAATGCCCCAGGTCGTCATCCCGTGCAGCACCGCCGCCGAACAGTGGCTCGTGACGGCGGAGTCGGACGTGGACTCCGCGGTGGCCAGCGTCATCAGCAGATGCCTGCCGGTGGCGCCGAGACCGGAGCCCGGCGCGCTCAGATAGTGCCCGGCGCGCAGCCGCTGCCATTTCCCGGTTCTGCACAGCCGGTGCAATGTCTTGTCGGACAGACCGGATGCCAGCGCCTGCTGACGCGAGATCAGTTGCGGTGCTTCCATACCGACGATCGTGATCGACCGGCGATCCGGGAAACCCCCGCGCGGCGGCGCATGTGGACAACGCGCGGGCTGTGGACAACTCCGGGGAGTCAGCCCATCTGAGTCATTCCGGCCGCGACCACCTGGGCTACGTTCAGCACTTCGTCGGCGGTGGGCAGCGGCACGCCGTCGAGCGCGTGCAGCCGGTCGGTGCTGGCGATCGCGAACATCGCCGAGACCCAGGCCGCGGCGCACGCGCGCAGGGTTCCGGGACGGACCGGGCCGGGGGCGCTCGCCTGGAGCACCTTCGCGGTCACCTCCAGCATCTGGTCGCGCAGGCGGCGCAGTTGCCGCCGCACGTCGGGATGGGTGTCGGCCTCCCGCCACAGGATCACCCGCAGTACCGACGAGTGGTGGTCGCGCAGGTTCAGCGCGGCGTCGAGGTTGACCAGGCTCGCCGCCGGATCTCCCGGCGTAACCACGGTGCCGATGTCGTCGATCGGCCGCGCGGGCACCCGCTCGGACATCAAGGCGGACAGGATCGAATCCTTGGTCGGGAAGTAGTAGAAGACAAGTCCTTTGGGGACGCAGGCCGCGGCGGCGATGGCCGCCGTCGCGGTGGCGTCGTATCCCTGTGCCGCGAAGAGGTCCTCCGCGGCGTCGAGGATCAACTGCCGAGCGTCGCCGTCGGCTTTCGCGCTGCGGCGGCGTCCGGCGCGCCGGGTTCCCGGTCGCTGCATCAGTGATGCGGAGCCATGTCGTGCAGACGCCCCGACACCGTCGGCAGCGCCGCGACCGCGACCACCGCCGTCACCACCCCGACTACCCATGCGGTCCAGGATGCGCTGCGGTACGCGGTGAAGTCCATGGCCCACGGCGAGATGAACAACAGCAGGCCGCACAGGCCCATCGCGTAGTCCGCCGACGCCATGTCGGGGCGGGCCATCTGCGCCAGACCGGTGAGCGCGATGAGCACGCCGAGCACGATCAGCGCCCACATGGCGTTGTTGTTGTGGTCGACCCACAGGGGTGACAGTGCGGCGAAGGCTCCGAGCACGACGGCCAGGAGATCCTGCGCGCGGCTCTCGGTGAACATGTGTACCTCCTCAGGCTGTGCGTATGTCCTGACCTCGGTCTAGTCCTGATTGACCGCCCGATCAACATCGGAACGGACACGGTTGTGCGACGGTTGACCGGCCGCTCCGCGTGACGGTCCTCACAGAGGAATGAACCAAGCAGAGGTTAGGGTGAGCTTCGTCGCACCGCCGGTTCCGCGGAATCGGCGGCCGGATTCCACTGAAGGGATGGCCGCATGACCGCGCCGATCGTGATCGTCGGAGCCGGCCTCGCCGGCCTGCGCACCGCGGAGGAATTGCGCCGCGCGGGCTATGCGGGCGACCTCGTGCTCGTCGGTGACGAGTCGCGGTTGCCCTATGACCGGCCGCCGCTGTCCAAGCAGTTCGTACGCGGCGAAACCGATGACACCACACTGCGTCCGAGCGAGTTCTACGCCGAGAAGCAGATCGATCTGCGCCTGAGCACCGAAGCCGTCGGGGTCGACACCGGTGCGCGCCGCGTTCGCCTCGCCGACGGCGCCACGCTGGACTATGACCAGCTGATCATCGCCACGGGTCTGCGCCCGCGCCGTCTGCCCGGCCTGCCCGAGTTGCGCGGCGTGCACGTGCTGCGCGGCCATTCCGACGCCGTAGCCCTGCGCGCCGATCTGAGCGGCGCGAGCACCGCGCTGGTCGTCGGCGCCGGCTTCATCGGCTGCGAACTCGCCGCGAGTTTCCGGGCGGCGGGAGTGGATGTCGTGCTGGTCGAACCGCAGGCGACGCCGCTGGCCTCGGTGCTCGGCGAAGCGGTGGGCGAACTGGTCGCGCGGATGCATCGCGCGGAAGGGGTGGATCTGCGCTGCGGCATCGGCGTGGACACCCTGTTCGGCGACGAGTCGGGGCGGGTGCGCGGTGCGCGGCTGTCCGACGGTACCGAGATCGCCGCCGACCTCGTCGTGATCGGCGTGGGTTCGCGGCCGGTGACCGAATGGCTGAGCGATTCCGGGATCGCGCTGGCCGAACCGTCGGCCGGTGGCGGCGTGCTCGCCGACGAGGTGGGACGGACCTCCGCCGACGGCGTCTGGGCGGTCGGCGACGTGGCGGCCTGGCTGCACGAGACCGGACTCCGCAAGCGTGTCGAACACTGGACCAACGCCGGTGAACAGGCCAAATTGGTCGCCTGCGCGCTGCTGGGCGCCGAACCGCCCACGGCGGCGCGCGTCCCGTACTTCTGGAGCGACCAGTACGACGTCAAGATCCAGGCCCTCGGCACTCCCGGCGCGACCGACGAGGTGCACATCGCCTCCGACGACGGCCGCAAATTCCTCGCCTACTACGCCCAGGGCGGCAACCTCACCGGCGTCGTCGGCGCGGGCATGACGGCCCAGGTGATGAAGGCCCGCGCCAAGATCGCGTCCGGTGCGCCGGTGACCGAGTTGCTCGCACCCAGCTGAGGGCGCGCCCGGCGGGAGCCGCGGAACGGCGGCTACGGCATCGAGCAGGTCGGGTGCTCGTCGCCGAATCCTCCGCGACTATGGCCGCCGTGGCCCGCGTGCGCGCGCCGGTTGCGGAGCGTGCGCCGCGGCGCGCACGGCGTGTGGGGGTGTCATGGGGCTGTAATACGGTGGTGCGGTGATCGTCGCGCTCATCGACTCGGGTCTGGGGTTGCTGCCCACTGCCGCTTGGTTGCGCAAGTTGCGGCCCGATGTGGATCTGCTGCTGCAGCTGGATCCGGACGGGGCGCCGTGGGGGCCGAAGCCGGAGGACTGGGTGGTCGAGCGGGTGGTGAACGCCGCGCGGACCTCGCTTCGTTCGGGCGCGGAGGTGATCGTGCTGCCGTGCAACACCGCCAGCGTGACGGCGCTGGAGCACGTGCGCGCGGAGGTCGGGCCCGACGTGCCGGTGATCGGCACCGTGCCCGCGATCAAGCCCGCGGCGGCCGTGTGCCGGTCGGTGGCGGTCTGGGCCACCGCGGCGACCACGGCGAGCCGGTACCAGGCCGATCTGATCGCGAAATTCGGCGGCGACGCCGATGTGGTCGGGGTGGCGTGTCACGGGTTGGCGGACGCGATCGACCGTGGCGACCTGACCGCCGCCCACGAAGCGATCGGCAGCGCGGCGGAGCGGACGCCGCCCGGCGTGGAAGGCGTGGTGCTCGGTTGCACGCACTACCCGCTGGTGACCGACGCGATCGTGGCCGCGTTGCCGAACGGCGTCCGGCTCTTCGACAGCGCGCAAGCCGTTGCCGCGCAGACCATTCGGCGCATCGAGGCGCTGGGCCGCCCCACCACGGGTACCGGGGTGATCCGGGTGCTCAACAGCGGTCGGCCCGGTGCGCTGCCCACCAGCGCGGCCGCCTTCGAGTCCGGCCGCGTGCTGGGCGCGCAGGGGTGACCGACTCGGTGACCGCGGCCGACGTGCGGGCGGCGTTGCGGGAACTGGCGAATCCGGCTGATGCGACGCAGCTACAGCGGTTCTTCAAGACCGGTCCCGGCGAATACGGCGAGGGTGACGTGTTCCTCGGCGTCCGGGTGCCGGCGAGCCGCCGGGTCGCCAAGCGCTTCGCGGCACTTCCGCTCGACGAGATCGACCGGCTGCTCGACAGCGACGTGCACGAAGACCGGTTCGCCGCGCTGGTGATCTTGAACGCGCGATTCGCCGAGGCGTCCCAGCCGCGCTCCTTCGACGACGCCGCCCGCGCCGCCATGGTGCGGTTGTATCTGGCGGCCGTGCGCCGCGGACGGGTGAACAACTGGGATCTGGTGGACGTGTCGGCGGAGAACATCGTCGGCCCGTGGCTGCTGGACAAACCGCGTGACCTGCTGTTCGAGCTGGCGGCCACCGAGTCGCTGTGGGAGCGGCGGGTGGCGTTGCTGTCCACGTTCGCGTTCATCAAGGCGGGTGATGCCTCGACCACCTTCGCGCTGTGTGAACTGCTGCTCGACGACCGGCGCGACCTGATCCAGAAGGCGCTGGGCTGGATGCTGCGCGAAGTCGGCAAGCGCGTCGACCGCGGCCTGCTGACCGGATTCCTCGACCGGCACGCCCCGGTCATGGGGCGCACCGCGTTGAGCTACGCGACCGAGCAGCTGCCGCCCGGGGCTCGCGCGGAATACCGCGCGCGATAGGCGAAGCAAACGATCGGCGAATTATTTCAGGCGAGCGCGCTCAGAACTGGATCTTCAGGTGGTCGGTCACCGGGTGCGCCTGGCAGCCGAGGATGTAACCGTTCTCGATATCCTCCGGGTCGAGAATTTCGGCGTTGTCCATTTCGACCTTGCCCTCCAGCACCGTGCACGCGCACGAGCCGCACTCGCCTTCCTGGCAGGAGTAGGGCACGTCCAAGCCCTTGGCCAGCATGATGTCCACCAGCGTCTGCTTGCGCGGCCACTTCAGTTCGTGCACTTCGCCGTCGAGTTCGACTTCCACGGTCGCCGCGTCGGCCGCCTCCTCGTCGGAGACCTCGACCGGCGCCTGATCGGCGAACGGATCGCCGGCCAGCGAGTTGAACACCTCGGCGTGCGTGCGCGTGCGCGGCACGCCCAGTTGCCCGAGCGCGTCGTGCACCCGGTCCATGAACGGCTTCGGCCCGCACATGTACGCGTCGTAGCCGCGATACGGGGCGACGAGGGTGGCCAGCGCGTCGGCCGTCGGCAGGCCCTGCAGGTATTCCAGCCAGTGGATCACGGTGAGCCGCTGCGGGTGCTTGTCCGCCAGATCGCGCAGCTCACCGGCGAAGATCACGGACTCGTGGTCGCGGTTGGCGTAGACCAGCACGATGCGGCCGTTTCCGCGGGCCAGGGCCGACTTGAGGATGGACATGACCGGCGTGATGCCGCTGCCCGCGCCGAACAGCAGCAGGTCGTCGTCGAGATCCTTCGGGGTGAAGACGCCGGAGGGCGGCAGCACCTCGATCTGGTCGCCTTCTTTCACGTTGTCGCACACCCAGTTCGACCCGTAGCCGCCCTCGGTCCGCTTGACGGTCACCTTCGGACGGTCGTCGGTGTAGGGCGAGCTGGCCAGGGAGTAGCACCGCGCCACCGAGCCGGTCCGGTCGCTGGGGATGCGCAGGGTGAGGAACTGTCCCGGCTGGTAACGGAACTTCTCGGCCAGCTCGTCGGGAACGTCGAAGACCAGCGAGCGGGTGTCGGCCGTCTCGGCGATGACCGCGGACACCCGCAGCACGACCGAGCGCGAGCCGTGGGGAACCTCGACAGTGGTCATGTCGTCCTCTCGAACCTGGCACGGGCAACCCGCGACGCAAAAACTAGAACGTGTTTCAGTTTCATCGTACGTCGGTCGTCGCCTGGCGGACAAGCTGGGCTTCCAGACCGGCGATCAGCACCTCCATGCCGAAGTCGTAGGAGTAGCGTCCGCGCAGGTCACCGATGTACCGGGTGGCCCGATCGACAACCGGTGGCAGCGTGACATCGGCAGGCGCCGAGCGGTCGCGCGGGTTCACCCGGCTGCGGCCGAACAGGTAGGTGTGGATGGTGGCGTAGGCGGCGAGGATGTTGCGATCGCCGAACCCCGCGTCGTCGAGGATGTCCATGATCGCGGCGATCAGATCCAGCTGTTTGCCCAGCATCTGCTCGATCAGGATGTCGCCGAGGCCGGGATGCTTGCGCAGCTTCTCGTCGATCTGGTCGACGAGATCGCGCAGCCGATGCTGCCACGTGCCGGATTCGGCCGGTGGCGTGCGCACTCCGGTGAGGGCCGCGCTGGCGACCAGATCCAGCAGCTCGCGCTTGTCGGCGACGTAGTAGTAGGGCGCCATCGGGGAGACGCCGAGTTCGCGGGAGAGTCGCCGCATCGACAGTTTCTCCACGCCGTCCTCGCGTACCACCCGCAGCGCGGCCTCGACGATCTCGGACTCCGACAGCGTGCTGCCGCCCCCGTTCGTCTGCATTCGTCCGACTCCCATGCCACCTCTACCACTGCGGGCGTGCTGCCCGTCACATTCTGTTCAGCTGCTTGCCACCCGCAGTCTAGAGCGCCGGGCATCGGTCCCGTCGCCGCCTGTTCCTCTCGGCTTGCGGCGGAATCGGCTCCTCGCTCGGAGCGTGGGGCCGCGGGGACCTCCCGGATCGACAAATGAAACCTGTTCTTTTGTCAGTTTATGACGTTATTGTGTGAGCACGGACTGCACCGGGCAGTTCGCACACGGATCGTCCTCGCGGAGGTAGCCATGCCGGAATACGGGTCCACCGGACACGCAGACACCGACAACACCGGACGGATGGAGGCCGCCGCCGCGCGGTCTGCCGAAGAAGCGCCGCTGGTCGAGGAGAGCCTCATCGAAGAGGTGTCCATCGACGGCATGTGCGGCGTCTACTGACGGGCGGTCGATGACGATGCTCGATCTCGATACCCGCTGGCAGCTGCATCCGCGAGTGGCGCTGCGTCCGGAGCCGTTCGGCGCGCTGCTCTACCACTTCGGCACGCGCAAGCTCTCCTTCCTGAAGAATCCGCGGATCGTCGAGATCGTCCGGTCGCTGCCGGAGCACACGTCGGCGCGCACCGCCCTGCGCGCGGCGGGCGTGCCGGAGAAGAACGCCGCGGCTTACGTCAAAGCGCTGACACAGCTCGCCGAATCCGACATGATCATCGGTGCGCCGGCCGGCGCACCGACGGCGCCCTCCGTCGCGAGCGCGGCCACGGCGCCGCCGTCGACGGCGGGGGTGGTCCCGCCGTCGGACGCGGCGGTTCGCCTGGTGGACCGCTTCGAGTCCGGTCTCGCCGCGCCGATCTGTCTGACCTGGGAACTCACCTACGCCTGCAACCTGTCCTGCGTGCACTGCCTGTCGTCTTCGGGGCGCAGGGATCCGCGCGAGCTGAGCACCGAGCAGTGCAAGGCGCTGATCGACGAGTTCGAGCGTATGCAGGTGTTCTACGTGAACATCGGCGGTGGCGAGCCCACCGTGCGCCCGGACTTCTGGGAACTGGTCGACTACGCGACCGCGCACCATGTGGGCGTGAAGTTCTCCACCAACGGAGTGCGGATCACGCCCGAGGTCGCGGCCCGGCTGGCCGCCAGTGACTACGTCGACGTGCAGGTGTCGCTGGACGGGGCCGACGCCGAGGTCAACGACGCCGTGCGCGGTCCTGGCTCCTACGCCATGGCCATTCGCGCGCTGGAGAATCTCGCCGCGGCGGGTTTCCGGGACGCGAAGCTGTCGGTGGTGGCGACCAGGCACAACATCGCACAGCTCGACGAGTTCCGCGCCATCGCCGAAAAGTACGGCGCCACCTTGCGTTTGACCAGGTTGCGGCCGTCGGGCCGGGGTGCGGACGTGTGGGACGACTTGCATCCCACGCCCGATCAGCAGCGCGTCCTCTACGACTGGCTGCTGCGCAACGGGGAGGGCGTGCTCACCGGCGACTCGTTCTTCCACCTGTCGGCGTTCGGCGCGGCGCTGCCGGGGCTGAACATGTGCGGCGCGGGCCGGGTGGTCTGTCTGGTCGACCCGGTGGGTGACGTCTATGCCTGCCCGTTCGCCATTCACGATCGGTTCCACGCCGGAAACGTCGTGGCCGATGGCGGTTTCGAGGCGGTATGGCGATCCTCGGAACTGTTCGGGGAGCTGCGCGAGCCCAGTGGCGGCGGCGCGTGCGCGTCGTGCAGCCATTACGACGCCTGCCGCGGCGGCTGCATGGCGGCGAAGTTCTTCACCGGGCTGCCCGCCGACGGGCCTGATCCGGAGTGCGTCCAGGGGTACGGCGAAGCGGCGCTGGCCGACACGGCGCGGATGATCCCGCGTTCGTCGGTCGACCATTCCCGCCGGGTCGCCCCGCGCGCGGGCGGGCGCAAGAGCGGACCGGTTCCGCTGACGCTGAGCGCGACGCGCCCGGCCGGATTCACGCCGGAACGCCGCCCGGCGCGGGCCTGCGACGAGAGCCCGCTGGCGTGAAGCCATGAAGTTTGCCAAAAGTATGCCGAGAGCGCGGGTGTGGCTATCGTCCGGTCGTCGACCGGGCGATAGCCGCTCCGTTGCCGGATGCTGGGAAACCGGTGCGAGCGAACACTCGGCATCGGGTACGGCGCGCGGCCGTTCCGGTGGCGGGCCGGTTTCGCCCGGAAATCTGCCGTTTTTTCCGGACTGTTGATGTCTACCCGCGAAACTCCGCCTAGCATGCCAGGAATGCGCCATGATCGCCTGCCCGATGGATTCGGGGTGCGGATCGATCCCCGGGTACGCGCATACTCCGGCGGGCGGGTTCTGATCGGCGGTTCGCCGGCCAGGTTGCTGCGACTTGCCCCGGAGGCCGCCGAGATGATCGGCGACGGGTACCTCGAGGTGACCGGCCCGAAGTCCGCCGTCGTTGCCAGACGGCTGCTCGACTCCGGAGTGGCCAACCCCCGCCCCCGGCTGCTGCCTTCGCCGGACGACGTCACCGTCATCGTGCCGCTGCACAACAACGCCGAGGGACTGGCGCGGCTGCTCGCCGCGTTGCGCGGGCACAACGTCATCGTGGTCGACGACGGGTCCGACCAGCCGGTGCGGATACCGCGCAACCGTGGCACCAGGTGCCGGGTGACCGTGCTGCGGCACGACCGCAAGCAGGGACCGGCGGCCGCGCGCAACGCCGGCTTGCGGGCGGCGACAACCGACTTCGTCGCATTCCTGGATTCCGACGTGGTGCCGCGCAGCGGATGGCTGGAAGTGATGCTCGGCCATTTCAGCGACCCCGGGGTGGCGCTGGTCGCCCCGCGGATCGTCGCGCTGGACCCGGAGTCCAATGCGCTGGCGCGCTACGAGCACACCCGCTCCTCGCTCGACCTGGGCAGGCGCGAGGCTGCGGTGCACTCGCGCGGGCTGGTGTCCTATGTGCCGAGCGCGGCGCTGCTGGCGCGGCGCAGGGCGCTGCTGGAACAAGGCGGCTTCGACGAGTCGATGCACGTCGCCGAGGACGTCGACCTGTGCTGGCGGCTGGAGCGGGCGGGCTGGCGGCTGCGCTACGAACCCGCCGCCCACGTGGCGCACGACCACCGGGTGTGCTTCCGCGCTTGGTTCGGCCGAAAGCTGTTCTACGGCACCGGCGCGGCGCCGCTGGGCGAGCGGCACGCGGGAACGGTGTCACCGCTGTCGGTGCCGTCCTGGACGCTGCTGGCCGCGTTCCTGTTCGCGACGCTCACCAAGTGGGGACTGTTCGGCGGCATCGTCACCCTGATCACCGCGCTGGCCCGGCTGCGCCGCGTCTTCGCCGGGCTGGACAACTCCACCCGGATCGCCGCGATCTATCTGGCGCGTGGCTTCTTCGCCGGACTGTGGCGTCTGGCCTCGGCGATGTGCAGGCATTACTGGCCGATCACGGTGCTGGCGATGTTCTTCTCCCGTCGGGTGCGGCGCATCGCGATCACCATGGCAGTCGCGGACGGATTGGCCGACTGGTTCACCCACCGCGACTCGGGCGGCCTCGATCCCGTCCGCTACACGGTCTACAAGCGCCTTGACGACATCGCCTACGGCACCGGCCTGTGGCTCGGCGCGTTCCGCGCGCGCAGCGTGGAAGCGCTGAAACCCACCACACCATCCCGTTGATCGACCCGAATCACCCGCGATGACCTGGCTCTTGCCCGCACCCTCGCCGCGCCGCCGTCCGGCTACGCGGACCGCGCCGAGATACTGAACGGGAGTCCGAATGGCCGACACGCTCATCGTCGGGGGCGGTACCGCCGGGTGTGTCCTGGCGGAGCGGTTGAGCGCCGATCCGGCGCACACGGTGCGGCTGCTCGAAGCCGGTCGGATGTGGAGCAGTCGCGAGGCGATGCCCGCCGAGTTGCTGGACGCCGCGTCGCTGCCGATCGGTCCGGAGGCCCCGTGGCTGTGGCGTTACGAGGTGGTCCTCGCCGACGACCCGCCGGTGCAGGCAACCATCGTGCGCGGCAAGGTGATCGGCGGCTCGGGGGCGGTCAACGGCGGTTACTTCGTCCGTGCCACGGTGGCGGATTTCGACGCCTGGAGCCGGGTGCTCGGCGACTCGGACAGCTGGTCGTTCGATTCCGTGCTTCCGCTCTACTGCCGGATCGAGCGTGACCTCGACTTCGGCGAACAGCCCTGGCACGGCGACCGCGGCCCGATTCCCGTGGTGCGCAGCTCGGATCCCTCGCCGGTCAGCGCGGCGTTCACGGAGGCCTGCCTCGCGTCCGGGTTCGCCGAGGTGCCCGATCTCAATGCCCCCGGCAGCGGGGAGGGGGTGGGCGCGGTGCCGTGCAATTGCGACCGAGGCAGGCGCATCGGCCCGTCGATCGGCTATCTGCTGCCCGCGCTGGCCCGCCCGAACCTGACCGTCGCCGGGGAAACGTCGGTCACGCGCATCCGCTTCGACGGAACCCGTGCGGTCGGCGTGGAGTACGTACGCGATGGCGAGAGCGGCATCGAGTGGGCCGACCGGATCGTGCTCTGCGCGGGCGCGATCGAGTCGGCCACGCTGCTGTTGCGCTCCGGCATCGGCGACCCGGAACGGCTGCGCCCCCTCGGCATCCCGGTCGTGCACGCCGCCCCGGTGGGCTCCTGGCTCAGCGACCATCCGGAAGTGGGCATCTCCTATCTGCTGCACCTGGCCGAACCGCCGAGCGTCCCGCTGGAGACGGTGCTCGAGGTGGACGATGTCGAAATCCGGCCGTACGCCGTGTCGTTCACACCCGGGGTGCGCAGGCTCGGCGTCACACTGATGCGGCCGCGATCCTCCGGCGTGCTCCGCTTGCGGTCGGCCGACCCCGGCGCCGCGCCGCTGATCGACTACCGCTACCTGACCGCCGACCAGGATCGCGCCCGATTACGCGACGCGGTGGCGACCGCGGGCGGGCTGCTGCGACGAATGAACGCGCGGCCGGTCGATCCGATTCCGCGGCCCGCGGATCTCGATGCCTGGTTACGCGCGAATCTCGCCACTTCGCAACATTTGTCCGGAACCTGTCGAATGGGCCGGGAAAACGATGCGGCCGCCGTGGTGGACGAGCGCTGCCGGGTGCGCGGAGTTACCGGGTTGTCCGTGGTGGATCTGTCCGTGGTGCCGGTGCCGCTCGGTCGTGGACCGCAGGCCACGACCATGGTGATCGCGGAAAAGGCGGCCGCACACCTGTGCTCGTGAAGTGAAAGACGGTTCGGTCACAATTTGCCGGGATGCGCACCGGGTGTGACCTGGCGGACAAAGCCGAACATCGGTCGTTCCCGCCCTGAGTGCGCCGGTACAGTTTGGGGCGGAAAGAAAGGCAAATGGTCAGCAACATCGCAGGTGGGCGACCCCCACGGCCGGGCGTGGAGCCGGGCGCCCAACTCGGTGCGCTCGAAGTCTACGCCGCGCAGGCGCACGGATACCTCGGCGCGGGTGGCGATCAACTTGCCCGCCTCGCCGGTCTGCTGCGTCCCGCCGTGCTGGAGTCCTGGCTGCGCAGCTTGCGCGGCGGGGTCGATCCGATGGACGCGGTCGACGGCCGCGGTCTGCGCGGCGCCGATCTGCAGCGCTATCTCCAGGCACATCCGATCGCCGCGCTGATGCCGCTGATCGACAAATTGCTCGTACAGGACACGGCCAGAACGGGTTTGATCGTCGTGGTGGCCGATCAGTTCGGCCGGGTGCTCTCGGTGCACGGTGGTGACGAACAGGTCGCGGCCGCCGCGGAGATCGGCCTGCGCGCCGGTGACGACCTGAGCGAGCGCCGCATCGGGACGAACGCGGTCGGCCTGGTGGTGCGTACCGGGCGCGCCGCGTGGATCCACGGCCCGGAGCACTTCCTGCACCGGATGCACCAGATCACCGGAGCCGCGGCCCCGGTGCACGATCCGGACGGCAGGCTGGTGGGAGTGCTGATGATCGCGGGCGGCGTCCGGGTGGCCAAGCCGGAGATTCTCGCCCTGATCAAAGCCACCGCCACGGCCGCGGAGATGGACCTGCTGCTCACCGCGATACGGTCCGGCGAGCGTCGGAACGACGGTCGCGGCAGGCGTGACCCGGCGCAGCCGCACCCGGCGGGCAGGCTCGCGCTCGACGTGCTCGGCCTCGGTCAGCCGCAACTGAGCGTCGCGGATGATCGAGTGCCCCTGTCGCAGCGGCATGCCGAGATCCTGCTGCTGCTGGCCGAACATCCGGAGGGACTCGGCGCCGATCATCTCGCGCTGTTGCTCGACGACACCGATCTGGACAACGGCACCATCCGCGCGGCCGTGTCCCGCTTGCGTTCGGTGGTCGGTCCGACCGTGTTCGGTTCGCGGCCTTACCGTTTGCGCGTTCCGGTCGCAACCGATGTGGAGGCTTTGCGCGCGGCGCTCGACTCCGGTGATGTCGATTCCGCATTACGGCTCTATGCCGGGCCGGTGCTGCCGCGTTCGACCGCGCCGGGCATCATCGATATTCGCGACGAACTGCGGGTTCGATTGCGCACAGCGGTGCTGGCTTCGGGCGACCCGGCGGTGCTGCGCCGGTGGACCGCGTGTCCGGAGGGGCGCGACGACGCCGCGGCGTGGGCGGCCTACCGGGCCACGGTCGATCGTGACTCGCCGCTGTACGCGCAGATCGAGGCCAAGATCCGGGTACTGGATCGCCGCCTCGGCGCCGATGCAACGCGAATGCAACGTTTCGGCTCATAGTCTGCACAGCCATCGGCGTCGCCGCGGTCGAATGTGATCGCGCATTACGCTTTGCCCTGGACTTCCGGCCCTGGTAGCCGCGTTGGACAAGCGTCCAGAAGTTTTTAGTGCAAATTGTTCCCTTTTATTAACGAAGCGCCTAATGTTCGCAATGCACGGATCACGACCGTGTGACGTAGCTGACATAGCCGTGGCGCCCGCTCCACGGCGATGACGTTGGAGGATTGGCGGCTTTCCGCGCGAGCGTGCCCGAGCACCGCTCGCGCTCTCATCGAATCGCACGTGGTGGTCGACGCCATGCGCCCGGGCTGGGCAGCCGGGTGCAGCGGCTTGTTCGTGCTGCTCGAAAGCGTTCGGACAGCCGTTGTTCCGCCGAGTAGGAGGCTCTGGTGCACGATACGGAGTTGGGTGGGGCCAGCGCGTTGCCGCCGCGTTCCGTCGAGCCGGAGTCGTCCCGGATCGCACCCGAACCGTTCGCTCTGGCGCCCGCGCAGCTCGGCGTCTGGTACGCGCAGCTGCTCGACAAGGACGCGCCGATCAACGTCGCGCAGTACGTGGACGTGCACGGCGAGTTGGATGCCGTTCTGCTGCAAGAGGTCTCGGTGGAGGCGGCGCGCGAGTACGAGTCGGTGCTGGTGCGGCTGGGGGAATCCGGCGGCGTCCCGCACCAGTACGTCGACTTCGGCCTCTCGGTCGACATTCCGTTGATCGACCTGCGCGACCAGACCGACCCGGTGGCCGCGGCGCACGCCTGGATGCGCGCGGACGCGAGCGCGCCGGTCGACCTGCGCACCGACCGGCTGTTCGCGGGCGCCCTATTGCGCGTCGCCGAGCGACGGTACTTCTGGTACCTGCGGGCTCATCACATCGTGCTGGACGGCTACGGCGCGCTCACCAACACCACGCGGGTGGCCGAGCGGTACACCGCGCGGATGCTCGGCACCGAACCCGAGACCGTGCGGCCGGGGACGCTCGCCTCGTTGACGCAGGCCGAACTCGCCTACCGGAGCAGCCCCCGGTTCGAGTCCGATCGCGCGCACTGGGCCGGGCGGGTGGCCGGGCTGGACGGCGCGACCAGCCTCGCCGGTCGCTCCGCACCCCGTGGCGCGACCAACCTGGTCGCCGGGCGAGCGCTCACGCCGGAACTCGTCGAACGGATGAACGCGCTTGCCGCGAGCCAGGATTCGACGCTCGCCGTGGTGCTGCTCGCGGCGTTCGCCGCCTACCTGGCACGACTGACCGACCGGGACGAGGCGGTGCTGAGCCTGCCGGTGACCGCGCGCACCACCGCGGCGCTGCGGCGCTCGGCCGGCATGCTGTCGAACATCGTGCCGCTGCGGTTGCCGGTCGACGGCAGCTGGGGCGCGTTGCTGCGCGCCACCCGCGTCGAGGTCGCGGGAGCGCTGCGCCACCAGCGCTACCGTCACGAGGACATTCAGCGCGACACCGAGCGCGCCGCCGGTCCGGCGCGCCGCGGGCTGTTCGGTCCGCTGGCCAACATCATGCTGTTCCGCAGCGATCTCACCCTCGGCGCCACCGTGGGGCGGTACCACGTGTTGTCCACCGGTCCGGTCGAGGACCTGAGTCTCAACGTCTACTACGGCGACCGGGACCGGGTGCACGTCGACTTCGAGGCCAATCCGCACCTGTACACCGCCGACGACGTCGCCAGGCAGCACGCCCGGTTCCTCCGCTATCTGGAGCGCCTGGTCGCCACCGAGCCGGACACCGCGCTCGCCGCCGTGGAAGTCGCGACCGAGCTGGAACTCGAGGTCAGCACCCGGATCTGGAACGAGACGGGTTTCGACGTGGAAGCGCAGCTGCCGGGTCGCTCCGCGGCCTTCGCTCCCGTGGCGACGCTGGTGTCGATGTTCGAGGCGCAGGCGGCCCGCACGCCGAGCGCGGTGGCGCTGCGGGCCGCCGGTGCGCCGGACCTGACCTACCGTGAACTCGCCGCGCGCGCCAATCGGCTCGCCCGCACACTGATCGCGCTCGGCGTCGGGCCCGAAACGCTGGTGGCGCTGCGCCTGCCGCGCTCGCCGGAGCTGGTCGTCGCGATGTACGCGGTGCTCGCCGCGGGCGGCGCCTATCTGCCGCTGGATCCGGATCACCCGCCCGAGCGCACCGCGCACATCCTGGCCACGGCCCGTCCGGCCTGCGTGCTGATCGCCGGGGACGAGCGGCCGCCGGAGCTGTCCGGTCTGCCGGTGGTGCGGGTGGACCGAGCCGACGAGACGGTCGGGGCGGGGCCGATATGGGACCGGGAACGAGTCGCGGCCTTGCGGCCGGAGCATCCGGCGTATGTGATCTTCACCTCCGGATCGACCGGTCTGCCCAAGGGCGTCGCCATCACCCACCGCGCGATCGTCAACCGGTTGGTGTGGATGCAGCAGACCTACCGACTATCGGCGCAAGACGTTGTGCTGCAGAAGACTCCGGCCACGTTCGACGTGTCGGTGTGGGAATTCTTCTGGCCGCTGCAGATCGGCGCGACGCTGGTGCTCGCCCAGCCGGACGGGCACCGCGATCCCGCTTATCTGCGCCGGGTCATCGACGAATACGGAGTCACCACAGCACATTTCGTGCCTTCGATGCTCGCGGCGTTCCTCGCCGATCAGCATGTCGCGTTCCGCACGCCGCTGCGCACGGTGTTCGCCTCCGGGGAGGCGCTGCCCGCCGCGCTCGCTCAGCGGCTGCGCGCCATGACCGGCGTTCGCCTGCACAATCTGTATGGTCCGACGGAAGCAGCGGTCGACGTCACCTTTCACGAAGTCGCCGACACCGATACCCTCTCGGTGCCGATCGGCGCGCCGGTGTTCAACACCAGGCTTCATGTTCTCGACTCGCGGCTTCGGCCGGTGCCGGTCGGGGCGCCGGGTGAGCTGTATCTGTCGGGGGTACAGCTCGCCCGGGGCTATGTGGCTCGACCAGAACTGACCGCGGCACGATTCGTAGCCGATCCGTTCGGCGGGCCCGCACAGGCGGGGAACCGGATGTATCGCACCGGTGACCTGGTGCGATGGACCACGCACGGCGAGCTGGAGTATCTCGGCCGTACGGACTTCCAGGTGAAGCTGCGCGGTCTGCGCATCGAACTCGGCGAGATCGAGGCCGTGCTCGCCGGGGTGGACGAGGTGGCCCGCGCGGTGGTCGTGGTGCGCGACGACGCGGGGATCGGCGAGCAGTTGGTGGCCTACGTCGTGGCGGCGGTGCCCGGCGCGGTGCGGCCGGAGCGGCTGCGCGCCGTGGCGGCCGAGGCGCTGCCCGGGTACATGGTGCCCGCCGCCTATGTGGTGCTCGACACATTGCCGGTGAACGCGTCCGGAAAATTGGATCGCGCCGCTCTACCTGCCCCGAGCAGAACTTCGACGGGCTACACCGCGCCCGCCACCCCCGTGGAACTGGCGGTCGCGCGGGTGTTCGCCGAAGTGCTCGGTAACGAGCTGGTCGGTCGCGACGACGACTTCTTCGCACTCGGCGGAAACAGTTTGGTGGCCACGCAGGTCGCCGCGCGGCTGTCCGCCGACCTGAACTGCCCGCTCGGAGTCCGCGACGTGTTCGCCGCCTGCACGGTGGCCGAACTCGCCGGGCTCGTCGAGCGGGCCGGTGGATCCGGCGGCGCGTCCTTGGTCGCGCAGCTGCGGGCACGGCCACGGCCGCCGCTGGTTCCGCTTTCTCCGGCGCAGCAGCGCATCTGGTTTCTCAACCGGTTCGAGCGGGCCGGCGCGAGCTACAACATGCCGTTCGTGGTGCGGCTGCGCGGTGCGGTGGACATCACCGCGCTGCGGCAGGCGCTCGATGACCTGGTTCTCCGGCACGAAGTGCTGCGCACGATCTTCCCCGCGCTCCTGCCCGGCGACGGCGCGGGGCTCGCGGCACGGCAGGTCGTGTTGTCGGTGGCGCCGATCGCCGCCGCGCCGGAGGCGATCGGCGTCGCCGACCTCGACGAGCGGCTGAGCGCGTTCGCCGCCCGCGGCTTCGATCTGGAACGTGAGATCCCGATCCGGGCGCGGATCTTCGCGGTGGACGACGGCAGTCACGCCCTCGCGCTGGTCCTGCACCACGTCGCCGCCGACGGGCTGTCGCTGCGCGTGCTGGCCCGCGACGTGATGACCGCGTACGGGGCGCGCCGCGGCGGCAGCGCGCCCGCATGGGCCCCGCTGCCGATTCAGTACGCCGACTACAGCCTCTGGCAGCACGCGTTGCTGGGCTCCGCGGACGATTCGTTCGCGGCCGATCGGCTGTCGTTCTGGACCGACGCGCTGGCGGGCGCGCCCGACCAGCTCGACCTGCCCGCCGACCGGCCCCGCCCTGCGGTCGCCTCCGGCCGTGGCGCGGTGTTCGGTTTCGAGTTCCCCGGCGAACTGGTCGCCCGGATGAACGAATTCGCCCGCGCGCACGGCGTTTCGACCTTCATGCTGACGCACGCCGCACTGGCCGCGCTGCTGGCGCGGCTGTCCGGCGCCGACGACATCGTGATCGGCACCCCGGTCGGAGGTCGGGGCGACCGCGCGCTCGACGACCTGATCGGCATGTTCGTCAACACCCTGGCACTGCGCACCCGGTTGGACGCCGCCGAGCCCTTCACCGCCTTGCTGGCGCGGGTCCGCGAGGACGACCTCGCCGCCTTCGGCCATGCCGAACTGCCGTTCGAGCGGGTGGTCGCGGCGCTGGATCCGCCGCGCTCGCAGGCGCGCCACCCGTTGTTCCAAGTGCTGCTCGCCTTCGACAACGCCGAGGCAATCGCTTTCGAACTGCCCGAACTGTCGGTCGCCACCAGTACCCTGGACACCGGAGTGACCAAGCTGGATCTCCAGCTCACGGTCACCGAGAACGCCGCCGGTGCCGGACTCGGGGAAGGTTCGGCACCGGCGGGGGTTCCCGCGGAATTCACCTACGCCACCGATCTCTTCGACGAAGCCACCATCGCGGGTTACGCGGGCAGGCTGATCGGCTTCTTGTGGGCGATCACCGCCGATCCCGCGATCGCGGTGCGCGATCTGCCTCTCCTGGACCGCGACGAGCAAGCGCGCGCACTCGCGGCGGGGCAGGCCGTGGCGGGCGCACAGGACCCGGCGGAGACGTTGCTCACCGCCTTCGAGGCACAGGCGCGGCGCACCCCCGACGCGGTCGCGGTGCTCGACGCCGAGCGGCGGCTGACCTACGCGGAGTTCGCGGGCGCGGTCAACCGGCTGGCGCGTCGGCTGATCGCCGCGGGGGTGGGGCCCGAGCGGTTGGTCGTGCTCGGCATGCCGCGTTCGGTCGATCTCGTGGTGGCCGCGTACGCGGTGCTGACCGCGGGCAGTGGGTACGTGCCGGTGGACCCGGACCAGCCGGCGGCCCGGATCGCGCAGGTGATCGCCGCGGCCCGCCCGGTGTGCGTCTTGACCCGATCCCGGGAGGAGGCGGGGGAATTCGCCGATCGATGCGCGCTCGCGGAGCTACCCGCGACACCGGTGCTCACGGCCGACGCCCCTGAGGTCGCCGAATACTCCGCCGCGCCGGTCGGCGACGCGCATCGTCTCGCCCCCTTGCGCGCTTCCGGTACCGCGTACGTCATCTTCACCTCCGGTTCGACCGGCCGTCCCAAAGGCGTGGCGGTGCAGCATGACGCGGCGGTCAATCAGATCAGGTGGATCGCGGACGAATACCGGATCGACGCGAACGACGTCGTGCTGTTCAAGACCCCCGCCACCTTCGACGTGTCGGTGTGGGAGCTGTTCGCGCCGCTCACCCGGGGCGCGCGGATCGTGGTCGCCGACCACGACGGGCACCGCGATCCCCGGTATCTCGCCGCGACCATCGCCGCGCATCGGGTGACGATGACCTCCTTCGTTCCGTCCATGCTCACGGTGTTCGCCGACGCCGCCGCGCCGGGTGCGATCGCGTCCCTGCGCACCGTGCTGGTCGCGGGGGAGGCGATGACCGGTGAGGCCGCCGCCGCGTTCGCCGCGGTGAGCCCCGCGCGGCTGCACAACCTGTACGGGCCCACCGAATTCACCGTGCACGCCACGTACGCCCCGGTCGACCCGGCCGCGAGCGGTCCGGCGCCGATCGGGCGTCCGGTGCCGGGCAGCCGTGCCATGGTCCTGGACGAACGGTTGCGACCGGTTCCGGACGCCGTGGTCGGCGAGTTGTACTTGTCCGGCGTGCAGCTGGCGCGCGGCTACCTCGGCCGGGCCGACCTGAGCGCGGAGCGTTTCGTCGCCGACCCGTACGGGCCTGCGGGCAGCCGGATGTACCGGACCGGGGATCTGGTGCGCCGCCGCCGCGACGGCGCGCTGGAGTACCTGGGCCGCGGCGACTTCCAGGTGAAGCTGCGTGGGCAGCGGATCGAGCTCGGCGAGATCGAGGCCGCCTTGCTCGCCATGGACGACGTGCGGGCGGCGGCGGTGCGGATCGTCGCGCAGCCCTCCGGCGAGACGCTGGCCGCCTACGTGGTCGGCGCGATCGCCCCCGATCGGCTCGCCGCGGAGCTGGAGCAGCGGCTGCGCCCGGTGCTGCCCTCGTACATGGTGCCCACCGCGTACGTCCCGCTGACCGCGATGCCGCTGACTCCGTCGGGCAAGCTGGACCGCAAGGCGCTGCCCGACCCGGTGCCGGTCACGAAGACTTTCCGCGCGCCCTGCACGCCGGTGGAGCGGACCGTCGCCGACGTGTTCGGGCAGGTGCTGGGGATTGATCCGGTCGGCTCGGCGGACGATTTCTTCGCGCTGGGCGGGAATTCGCTGGTCGCGACGCAGATCGCGGCCCGCCTGGCGGACGCGCTCGACACCGAGGTGCCGGTGCGGGCGCTGTTCGAGTTCCCGACCGTGTCGGCGCTGGCCGCGCACCTGTCCGGCGGCCGGGCGCGTAGACGGGCGCCGCTGGTCGCCGGGGCGCGCCCCACACTGATCCCGCTGTCCTACGCGCAGCAGCGCATGTGGTTCCTGAACCAGTTCGACGCGGCCTCGGTGGCGGACAATCTGGTCGCCGCCATCCGGTTGCGCGGCGCGCTCGATCAGACGGCGCTGGCGGACTCGGTGGTCGACGTGCTCGCCAGGCACGAGTCGCTGCGCACGGTCTACCCGGCGGCGGAGGGTATTCCGTATCAACTGGTGCTCCCGGTCGAGGAGGCGCGGGTCGAGCTGGTCGCGGAATCGGTCGACGAGCGGCGGCTGACGGAACGGATTCGCGAACTGGTGGCCACGCCCTTCCAGGTCGATCGCGAGCCGCCGGTGCGCCTCGCCCTGCTGCGCCTCGGCGCGGAGCAGCACGTGCTCGTCGTCGCTTTGCATCACATCAGCGCCGACGGTTGGTCGCTGGCACCGCTCACCCGGGACCTCATGCGCGCCTACGACGCTCGCCGTGCGGGTGGCGCACCCGACTGGACGCCACTGTCCGTCCACTACGCCGACTACGCGTTGTGGCAGCGGGAGGTCCTCGGCTCCGAGGACGACCCGGACGCGATGCTGGCCGAGCAGATCCGGTTCTGGCGGGGCGAATTGGCCGGTCTGCCGGACGTGACGACGCTGCCCGCCGATCGGCCGCGCCCGGCCGTCGCGTCGGGTCGGGGCGCGCGCCATGTCTTCACCATCGATGCCGCGACGCGGCGCCGGTTGCGCGAGATCGCGGACAGCGCGAACGCCTCGCTGTTCATGGTGCTGCACGCGGCGTTCGCCACGCTGCTGGCCGGATTGACCGGGCAGCAGGACATCGTGATCGGCACCCCGGTGGCCGGTCGCGGCGAGCGTGCGCTCGATGAGCTCGTCGGCATGTTCGTCAACACCGTCGTGCTGCGCGCCGACGTGCGGGCCGAGTTGACGTTCACCGGCCTGGTCGCGGCGGTGCGCGAGCGCGACCTGGCCGCCTTCGCCCACGCCGACGCGCCGTTCGAGCGTTTGGTCGAAGTGCTCGCGCCGGAGCGGTCGGCGGCCAGGCATCCGCTGTTCCAGGTGATGCTGGACTTGCAGAACACCGCGCGCACCGAACTCGAGTTGCCCGGCCTGACCGTTTCCGGGCTCGATATCGACACGTCGACGGCGAAATTCGATCTGCACCTGTCGGTGACGGAGGCGGCGGACGGTTCCGGTCTCGCCGCGGTCTTCGAATACGCGACCGATCTGTTCGATTCGACTACCGTCGCGTCGTTCGCCCTGCGTTTGCGCCGGGTGCTCGACGCGGTGGCCGCCGACCCGAGGGTGCCCGTCGGCGCGATCGACCTGCTCAGCCCAGGGGAACGTGCCCGCATCCTGGGCACCTGGAATGCCACCGTGCACCCGGTGGATCCGGCCGCGACGCTCGTGTCGCTGTTCGAGGCGCAGGCGGCGCGGACGCCCGAGGCGCTCGCGGTGACCTTCGACGGTGCATCGCTCAGCTACGCCGAGTTCGCGAGCCGGGTGCACCGGCTGGCCAGGCTGCTGGTGTCCGTCGGCGTGCGGCCGGACCAGCCGGTGGCGGTGGGCATGCGGCGGTCGGTCGATCTCGTGGTGGCCCTGTACGCGGTGCTCGCGGCCGGGGGAGTCTACGTTCCGATCGATCCGGAGCATCCGGCCGGGCGGATCGCCGACATACTGCGAACGGTGCGGCCGGTGTGCGTGCTGAGCCGCTCCGCGGACGGGCTCGACCTGTCCGGGCGGGCCGCCGGGATGTGGGCGGTGCTGGACGTCGACCTGTTCGATACCGGGGACTATTCCGGCGAACCGCTGACCGACGAGGATCGTCTCGGGACTCTCGCGCCGTCGAATGCGGCGTATGTGATCTTCACGTCGGGTTCGACGGGTCGTCCGAAGGGTGTGGCGGTTTCGCATTCGGCGATCGTCAACCGGCTGGTGTGGATGCAGACCGCGTACCAGTTGACACCTGCTGATGTGGTGTTGCAGAAGACCCCGGCCGCCTTTGATGTGTCGGTGTGGGAGTTCTTCTGGCCGTTGCAGATCGGTGCCCGCCTGGTCGTCGCGAAGCCGGACGGGCATCGCGACCCGGCCTACCTGGCGGAGATCATCAGCGCCGAGAAGGTGACGGTCACGCATTTCGTGCCGTCGATGCTGGCGGTGTTCGTCGCGGATGCTGCTGCGGCACAGTGTGATTCGCTGCGGCTGGTGTTCGCTTCGGGTGAGGCGTTGCCGCCCAAGCCCGCGCATCGCCTGCGCGAGCTGACCGGCGCGGCCTTGCACAACCTGTACGGCCCGACCGAAGCGGCGGTCGACGTCACCTTCCACGAGGTCGTGGATGCTGATATCGAGTCGGTGCCGATCGGTGCGCCGGTGTTCAACACGCAGGTGTTCGTGTTGGATGCGCGGTTGCGTCCGGTGCTGGTGGGTGTCGCGGGTGAGCTTTATCTGGCGGGCGTTCAGCTCGCGCGGGGTTATGTCGCGCGTCCGGATCTGACCAGTGATCGGTTCGTGGCGAATCCGTATGGGGAGCCTGGTGCGCGGATGTATCGCACGGGTGACTTGGTGGCGTGGACCGAGCGCGGTGAACTCGAATACTTGGGCCGCACGGACTTCCAGGTGAAGTTGCGTGGTCTGCGTATCGAGCTGGGTGAGATCGAGTCGGCGCTAACGGGTCTGGAGGAAGTCGCCCAGGCGGTCGTGGTCCTGCGCGACGACGCCGGTACCGGCGAGCGGCTCGTCGCCTACCTGGTCTCCGCGTCCGGCGCGGACCTCGACCCCGGTGCGCTCGAAGCGACGCTCACCCGGCGTCTCCCGGCGTACATGATCCCGTCGGCGTACGTCGTGCTGCCCGAGTTCCCGGTCAACGCCTCCGGCAAGCTGGACCGCCGAGCGCTACCGACGCCCGCGATCGAGCCCGCGCGGTTCCGCGCGCCCGCGACGCCCGTGCAGAAACTCGTCGCCGCGGCGTTCGGCGAGCTGCTCGGCGTCGACCGGGTGGGCCTGGACGACGATTTCTTCGCCCTCGGCGGCAACTCGCTCACCGCCGCCAGGGTGGCGGCCCGGCTCGGCGCCGCGCTCGACACCCGGCTTCCGGTGCGGGCGCTGTTCGACGCACCGACGGTCGCCGCGTTGGCGGCTCGCGCCGAAACGCATCGGGGCGACGGCGGTCGCGTCCCGCTGCGCCCCCGCCCGCGGCCGGAGCGCGTCCCGCTGTCCGCGGCCCAGCAGCGCGTCTGGTTCGTCAACCGCTTCCACGCCGACGAGCAGGCCGGGGCCGCCGCCGCGATCGACAACATCCCGGTCGCGCTGCGCCTCGCCGGTGAGCTCGACGTCGCGGCGATGACCACGGCGTTGGCCGACGTGGCGGCCCGGCACGAGATCCTGCGGACCGTCTACCCGGACGGCTCGGACGGGCCGGAACAACTGGTCCTGCCGCAGTCCGCGCCCGACCTCCCGGTCACGCGTGTGGCCGAAACCGCACTGGTGGAACAGCTTCGGGAGCTGGCGGCCGCGCCTTTCGATCTGACCACGGAAACACCGCTGCGGGCAGCGCTGTTCGCGATCGACGGTGCGCCACAGGCGGAATACGCGCTCGCCCTGGTGCTGCACCACATCGCCGCGGACGGTTTCTCGCTCGGTCCGCTGGCCGAGGATCTGATGACCGCCTACTCGGCGCGCCGGGCCGGGGCAGCGCCCGCGTGGGATCCGCTGCCGGTGCAGTACGCCGACTACACGCTCTGGCAGGCGGATCTCGCCGACGCCGAGCGGCAACTCGACTACTGGCGCGGCGCCCTGGACGGCCTGCCGGAGCAACTCGAACTGCCCACCGACCGTCCCCGTCCGGCGATCTCCTCCCATCGCGGTGCGACGCACCGCCTGCGGATCGATTCCGACCTGCACAGCGAGCTGGGCGAGCTGGCGCGCAAACGCGAGACCACGCTGTTCAGCACGGTGCACGCGGCCTTGGCGGTACTGCTGGCCCGGCTGTCGGGCGGCGCGGACATCGCGATCGGCACCCCGGTCGCCGGACGCGGTGACGCGGCGCTGGACCGGCTCGTCGGCATGTTCGTGAACACGCTGGTGCTGCGCACCGCCGTCGACTCCAGAGCCAGGTTCGAGACCGTTCTGGACGCGGTGCGCGACCAGGACCTCGACGCGCTCTCGCACGCCGACGCGCCGTTCGAGCGGCTCGTCGAGATGCTCGCTCCGACCCGCGCGCGCAACCGTCATCCGCTGTTCCAGGTGGCGCTGACCTTCCAGAACTTCGCCTTGCCCGAGCTGGAGCTGCCTGATCTACGGGTGCGCGCGCAGGAGTTCGACGCGCCGGTGGCCGAGTTCGACCTCCAGTTCACCGTGCTCGAATCGAACGACCCGGACGGGCGCGCCGACGGCATGCAGGTCGAGATCCGCTATGCCACCGACCTTTTCGACGCGCCGTCGGTCGCCGTTCTCGGCAGGCGGTTCACCCAGGTGCTCGCCGCCATCGCCGCCGATCCCACGGTGGTCGTGGGCGACATCCAGTTGCTCAGCGCCGAGGAGCAGCATCGCGCTTTGTACGAGTGGCCGGTCGGCGGCCCCGACGTCGCGGATGCCACCGGCAGTGTGGCCGAGCGTTTCGCGCGGGCCGCCGCGCTGGACCCGGCCGCCGTCGCGGTGCGCGACGGGGCACGGTCGCTGGCCTATGCCGACCTCGACGACTGGTCGAACCGATTGGCGCGGCGGCTGATCGCCGCGGGCGTCGGGCCGGAAACACTGGTGGCCGTCGCGCTGCCCCGCTCGGCGGAACTGGTGGTCGCCCTGCTCGCGGTGCTCAAAGCCGGCGGCGGATACCTGCCGATCGATCCGGCCTACCCGGACGACCGGATCGAATACGTCCTGGACGATGCCCGGCCGATCTGCGCGATCGCCGGGGCCGCCACCGAGTTGCCGCGCGGCTGGTTCGGCGGACCGGTGATCGACGTCGCCGCACCGAACCTCGTCGAGTTCGGCGGCGAGCCGGTCACCGATGTGGATCGGCGCGCCCCGCTGCGCTCCGGTCACGTGGCCTACGTCATCTACACCTCCGGTTCCACCGGCAGGCCCAAAGGCGTCGTGGTGCCGCATCGCAACGTGCTGCGGCTGCTGGACAACACGCGGCGGCGCTTCGGCTTCGGCCCGGCGGACGTGTGGACCCTGTTCCACTCCTACGCCTTCGACTTCTCGGTCTGGGAAATGTGGGGACCGCTGCTGTCCGGCGCGACGGTGGTGGTGGTCGACTACTACACCTCGCGCTCGCCGCGGCAGTTCCGTGAGCTGCTGATCGCCGAGCGGGTCACCGTGCTCAACCAGACCCCGTCGGCGTTCTATCAGCTCGTCGCCGCCGATCTGGCCGAGCCGGAACCCGCCGCGTTCGCGTTGCGCGTCGTCGTCTTCGGCGGCGAGGCGCTGGAGTCGCAGCGCCTCGGTGGTTGGTTCGCCCGCTACCCGGACGCGCCGCGCCTGGTGAACATGTACGGCATCACCGAGACCACGGTGCACGTGTCCTATCGGGAGATCGACGGGCATACCGGCTCGACCGGCGTGATCGGCGCGGGGTTGCCCGGACTCACCGTCCGCCTGCTCGACGACCGGTTGCGGCCGGTCCCGGTCGGCGTGCCCGGCGAGATCTACGTATCCGGCGGCCAATTGGCGCGCGGCTACTTGCACCGTCCCGCCCTGACCGCGGGCCGCTTCGTCGCGGACCCGTACGCGGGCGACGGAGCGCTCACCTACCGCTCCGGCGATGTGGCCCGCTGGAGCGCCGACGGCGAGCTGGAGTATCTCGGGCGCGCGGACCAGCAGGTGAACCTGCGCGGCTTCCGCGTCGAGCTCGGTGAGATCGAGGCCGCGCTGCTCGAGGCGTCCGAAGCGGTCCGGGAAGTGGCCGTGGTGGTGCGCACCGATCTGGTGGACGAACCGCGCATCGTCGCGTACGCGGTCGTCGCGGACGACTCCGTCGACAGCGCCGCGCTACGACAAGCCCTGGTGTATCGCCTGCCCGAGCACATGGTGCCCGCCGCGATCGTCCCGCTGCCGCGCATCCCGTTGACGGTCAACGGGAAGCTGGACCGCGCCGCGCTGCCCGCGCCACGGTTCGAATCGACCACCTACCGGGCGCCGTCCACGCCGAGCGAACGGGTCGTGGCGGAGGTGTTCGCCGAAGTGCTGGGCGCGGAGCGCGCCGTCGGCGCCGACGACGACTTCTTCGCGCTCGGCGGCAGCTCCCTGCTGGCCGCGAAAGCGGTCAGCAGGATCGGCGCGGCGCTGGGCCGGACGGTCGGTGTGCGCGCGCTGTTCGAAGCTCCCAGGGTCGCGGACCTCGCGGCGGCGGCGAGCGCGGTGGCCATGGGAGGCGCCCTGCCCGCGCTGGTGGCGGCGCCGCGCCCGGAGCGGGTCCCGCTCTCGCCCGCGCAGCAGCGCATGTGGTTCCTCAATCGGTTCGACCGGTCCTCCACCGCCTACAACATCCCGGTGGCCCTGCGGCTGTCCGGTCGGCTGGACGTGCCCGCGTTGCGCGCCGCGCTCGGTGACGTGGTCACCCGGCACGAGGCGCTGCGCACTCGCTATCCGGAGATCGACGGCGAACCGGTGCAACTCGTCGAACCCGCCACCGCTCCGGCGCTGCGGCCGATCGATGTCCCGGAAGACGAACTACCGCAGCGGGTCAGGGAACTGGCTGAGACGACCTTCGACGTCACCGCCGAGATTCCGGTGCGGATGCGGTTGTTCCGCGTGGTCGGCACGGGCGCGCGGCCGGAGTTCGTGCTCGCCGCGGTGCTGCACCACATCGCCGCCGACGGCTCGTCCATCGCGCCGTTCGTGCGGGACCTGATGGTCGCCTACACCGCGCGCCGTGGTGGCGCTGCGCCGGACTGGACACCGCTGACCGTGCAGTACGCCGATTACGCACTGTGGCAACGCGATTTGCTCGGCGCCGAGGACGACACCGAATCGGCGGCGGCCCGCGAGATCCGTTTCTGGACCCGGACACTCGCCGGACTGCCGGATCAGCTGGCGCTGCCGACCGACCGCCCCCGCCCCGCGAGGCAGACCCTGCGCGGGGACAAGGTTCCGCTCACGATCGGCGCGCGGCTGCACGCGGATCTGGCCGCCCTCGGCCGACGGCATGGCGCGACGCTGTTCATGGTGGTGCACACCGCGTTCGCCGTGCTGCTCGCGCGGTGGTCGGGCGCAGGAGACATCGCGATCGGCACGCCGGTGGCCGGACGCGGCGCCGCCGAACTGGACGACGTTATCGGGATGTTCGTCAACACTCTCGTCCTGCGCGTCGGTGTCGACGGCGGCGAATCGTTCGCCGGACTGCTGGCCCGGGCGCGGGCCGCCGACCTGGCGGCGCTGGAACACGCGACCGTGCCGTTCGAACGTCTGGTGGAAGTGCTCAACCCGGTGCGCTCCACCGCACGCCACCCGCTGTTCCAGGTCGGCTACTCGTTCCAGAACCATGAGCGCAGACAGCTGCGGCTGCCCGAACTCGAGATTCGCGAATTCGAGTTCGACAACGGGGTAGCGCAATTCGACCTGCACCTGTTCGCGGTGGACGCCTACGACGCCGAGGGCGCGCCCGACGGCATCGAGCTGTCCCTCGGCTACGCCACCGATCTGTTCGAGCGCGCGACCGCGTTCCGGTTCGCCGCCCAACTGCGCCGGGTGCTGGAAACGATCGCGGCGCGGCCGGATCTGCCGGTGGGTGACATCGACCTGCTCGGGACCGACCGATCGCAGGTGCTCGCCGAATGGAACCGGACCCGGCGGCCGGTCCCGCGGGCCACGCTGGCGGATCTGATCGACGCGCAGACCGCGCACAGCCCAGGTGCGGTCGCGCTGGTGGACGCGGCGACCGGCGAAGAGCTGCGCTACGCCGAGTTCGACAGGCGGGTGAACCGGTTGGCGCGCAGGCTCATCGCGTCCGGTGTCGGACCGGAGTCGACGGTCGTGCTGGCGATGCGCCGCTCGCTCGAACTGGTCGTCGCGATGTACGCCGTGGTGCGGGCGGGCGGCGCCTATGTGCCCATCGATCCGGATCATCCGGCCGAGCGGATCGCCCACATCGTGGCCACCGCGGCGCCGGTCGTGGTCCTGACCACCTCGCGCGACGGGTTCCCGTTCGAAACCGACTGCGTTGTCATGGAAATCGATCGGCTCGACGTCGCCGGGCTGGCCGCGACGCCGATCACCGACGCGGACCGGATTGGTCCGCTGCGTCCCGAGCATCCGGCGTACGTCGTCTTCACCTCCGGCTCCACGGGCGTGCCCAAGGGCGTGACGGTGCCGCACGCCGCGATCGTCAACCAACTCGCCTGGCTGGCGGACAGATACGGCCTCGGCGCGAACGATCGCGTGCTGTTGAAGACGCCCGCGACCTTCGATCTGTCGGTGTGGGAGTTCTGGTCCGCGCTGGTCACCGGCGGGTCGCTGATCGTCACCGCGCCCGGCGCCGAACGTGACCCGGACCTGCTGCGCGCGCTGCTGCGCCGCCACGGCGTCACCGTGCTGCACGCGGTGCCTGCCCTGATCGGCATGCTGCTGGCGGCCGAGCCGGGTGGCGCGCTGCCGGAAACGCTGCGCCACGTGCTGGCCATCGGCGAGGCGCTGCCGTCGGCCACGGCCGTGGACTTCCTGTGCCGCCATAGCGGCACGACCGCGCTGGACAACCTCTACGGCCCCACGGAGGCGGCGGTGTCGATCACCGCGTTCGCGCTCGACACTCAGCCGGAGCACACCGTCCCGATCGGGTCGCCCGCCTGGAACAGCCGGGTCTACGTGTTGGACGGGCGGTTGCGGCCCGCGCCGATCGGAGTGCCCGGCGAGCTGTACCTCGCGGGAGCGCAGCTGGCGCGCGGCTATCAGCGCCGTCCGGCGCTGACCGCCGACCGCTTCGTGGCCGATCCGTTCGCGGTGGAACTCGGTGCGGCGGCCGGCGAGCGGATGTACCGCACCGGCGACATCGTGCGCTGGCGTCCCGACGGCACCCTGGAATACCTCGAGCGCGCCGACTTCCAGGTGCAGATCGGCGGCTTCCGCATCGAGCTCGGCGAGGTGGAGGCCGCGCTGCTGCGGCAACCCGGGGTGGCCGCGGCCGTCGCGGTGGCGAAGGCCGACGACCGCGCGGGAACACGGCTCATAGCGTATGCCGCAGTGCCGGAGGCGGATCCGGTCGCGTACGCCGACCTGGCCGTGTCGCTGCGCGCCGTTGTGGCCGCGCGACTGCCCGGATACATGACGCCTGCCGCCGTCGTCGTGCTGTCGGCGCTGCCGCTCACGGCCAACGGCAAGATCGATCGTTCGGCGCTGCCCGAGCCGCCGTTCGCCGAGGCGGCCTTCCGCGCGCCGTCCGGTGCGTTGGAGCGCCTGGTCGCGGACGCGTTCGCAGAGGTCGTCGGCGTGGACGCGGTGAGCGTCGACGACGACTTCTTCGCCAGGGGCGGCAACTCCCTGATGGCCACCCGGCTCGCGGCCCGGCTCGGCGCGGCACTCGGCGGCCATGTCGCGGTGGCCGCGGTGTTCGAAGCCCCGACGCCCGCCGCACTCGCAGAACGCATCGCGGCCACCGAGCGCGGCGTGGCCCGGCCCGCTTTGGTCCGTCGCGCCGATGCCGGGCCGGTGCCGCTCGCGCCCGCGCAGCAGCGCATCTGGGTGCTCGACCGGCTCGCACCGGACTCGTCGGCCTATCACATTCCCACGGCGCTGCGGCTGCGCGGCCGGCTGGATGTGGCGGCGCTGGCGGCGGCGCTCGGCGATGTGCTCGACCGGCACGAGACGCTGCGCACCAGGTACCCGGACACCGAGGACGGACCGGTCCAGGAGGTGGTGCTCGCGTCGCCGGTCGACCTGACACCGATTCCGGTGGGCCGAGCGGAAATGGACAGGCAGATCGCGGAATTCGTGGCCCCCGCCTTCGGTCTCGCTTCCGCGCCGCCGGTGCGCGCCGCCCTGTTCACCCCCGCCGCCGACGAACACGTCTTGGTGGTCGTGCTGCACCACATCGGTGCGGATGGATACTCGATCGCGCCGTTGACCGCCGATCTGGTGCGCGCCTACCTGGCCAGATCCACCGGACACGCGCCGGACTCGGCCCCGCCCGCGATCCGTTACCGCGACTACAGCGCCTGGCAGCACGAGCTGCTCGGCGACGGCGCGGACCCCGACAGCCTGCTGGCGCGCCAACTCGCCTTCTGGCGCACCGAATTGACCGGTGCGCCGGAACTGCTCGCCCTGCCCACCGATCGACCGCGACCGGCCAGGCGAAGCATGCAGGGGGCAAGCGTTACCCGGGAGATCGACGCCGAGCGCACCGTCCGCCTGGAGCGACTGGCCCGCGAACACGGCGGCACACTGTTCACCCTGGTGCACAGCGCGCTCGCGGTGCTGCTGGCGAAACTGTCCGGCGCGGCGGACGTCACGGTCGGCGTGCCGGTCGCCGGGCGCGGTGTCCGCGAGCTGGACGAGCTGGTCGGCATGTTCGTCAACACCGTGGCGTTGCGCACCGAGGTCGATCCCCGTGCGAGTTTCGGCGAGCTGCTGCGCCAGGTCACCCGGCGGGATCTGGCGGCGTTCTCGCACGCCGACGTCCCGTTCGATCAGGTGGTCGAGGCGCTGGGCGTCACCCGTTCCGGCTCGTACGCGCCGCTGTGCCAAGTACTGCTCACCTTCCAGAACTTGCCGCGGGCGGAGGTGGAACTGCCCGGCCTCGCGGTCGAGGCGATCGACCTGACGTCGGCGGAGGCGAAGTTCGACCTCCAGGTGACCGTGCTGGAGCGGTTCGCCGCCGACGGTGCGCGCGCCGGTATGGAGCTGCGCGTCGGCTACGCGACCGACCTCTTCGACGAACCGACAGCGCATGCCTTCGGTGACCGCTTGCTGCGGGTGCTTGAGGCGGTGGCCGCGGATCCGGCGGTAGCCCTACGCGCGATCGACATCCGTTCCGCGGCCGAACGGCTGCCCCGGCCCACCGCGTCGGTGGCGGACCTGCCCGCGCTGATCGCCCGGGCGGCCCGGGCCGTCCCCGCCGCCACCGCGTTCGAGCACGGCGATCGGCTGGTCTCCTTCGGCGAGCTCGACGCGAAGCTCGCGTCCGTCGCGAAGGCGATGGGCCCGGCGGCCAAACCCGAAGCCCTGATCCATGTCTCGCTCGCCGGGTTGGTTCCCGGCCTGCTCGCCGCACTCGGCGGCAGCGGTCTGGCGGCTTTGCTGCGGACCCTGCCCGCCACCGCCGAGGCGCTGCTCGCCGACTCGGCGGCGGCCCTCGATTCGGAAGGAAACCGCTGATGACCCACGCAGACGCCGTGCGCCGCGGCTACGGCATCGACGACCTGCCCGGTCTCATCGCGATTGTTGCCGGGCTGGACCCGCAGCGCGTGGCGTTGCGGCACGGAGAGCTCACCGTCACCTACGCGGCGCTGGCCGACGAACTCGCGGCCCTGTCCGAAGCCATGGGCGCGGGGGTGGGCGCGGAGGCGCTGGTTCCGGTGGTGGTCTCCGGTCGACTGCCCGCGCTGCTGGAATCCGGTGACGGCGCGCTCGGCGCGGTGCTGGACGCGCTGCTCGTCGACGCGCTCGCGGCCGCGCCGGATCTTCCGGCGACCACCATCGCGCCGGTCGAGACATTGGTGAGCCTGTTCGAGGAGCAGGTGTGGCGGACTCCGAACGCGATCGCCGTCGAATACGCGGGAATCACCCTCACCTACGCCGAATTCGACGGCCGGGTCAACGCGCTGGCCCACCACTTGGTCGAACTCGGCGTGCGGCGGAACTCGCTGGTGGGCTTGGCCGTGCGGCGCTCGATCGACCTGCTGGTCGGCATGTACGCGATCCTGCGGGCGGGCGGCGCGTACCTGCCGATCGACCCGGACCATCCGGCCGACCGCATCGGCTACGTGCTCGCGGTCGCCGAGCCGGTGCTCGTGCTGACCACCACGCGTGACGAGCCCGACTTCGGCGGTGCGGTCGCGACGCTGCGGATCGACGAATTCGCGGGCTCGCCCACGCCGGAAGCGCCCGCGGTCGCCCGGTCGGCCGACGACCTCGCCTACGTGATCTTCACGTCCGGCTCGACCGGCAGGCCGAAGGGCGTCGCCGTGTCGCACCGCGCGATCGTGGCGAATCTGCGGTGGCGGCAACGGATGTACCGGCTGCGCGCCGACGACGTGGTGTTGCAGAAGACGCCGTTCACCTTCGACGTGTCGGTGTGGGAGTTCTTCTGGCCGTTGCAGGTCGGCGCCCGGCTGGTCGTCGCGGAGCCGGACGGTCATCGGGACCCGGCGTACTTGGCGCGTGTGATCGCCGAAAATGGGGTCACGGTGGCGCATTTCGTGCCGTCCATGCTCGCGGTCTTCGTCGCCGAGTCGGTCGCGGTGGACTCGCTGCGGCTGGTCTTCGCCTCGGGTGAGGCGCTTGCGGCCGCCACCGCCGCGGCCTTCCGCGACGTCTGCGGGGCGACGCTGCACAACCTGTACGGGCCCACCGAGGCGGCGGTCGACGTGACCGCGCACGAGGTGACCGGCGCGGACGTGGCGGGCGTGCCGATCGGCGTCGCCGCCGACGACACCGAATTGCTGGTGCTCGACGACAGCCTGCGTCCGGTGGCGCGCGGCGTCGTCGGCGAGCTGTACCTGGCAGGCGTGCAATTGGCCCGCGGTTATGTCGCCCGGCCAGGGCTGACCGCCGAGCGATTCGTGGCGAACCCCGAGGGACCGGCCGGGGAGCGGATGTACCGCACCGGCGACCTGGTGCGCTGGGCGCCCGGGGTGGAGGGCGGGCCGGAGGAGCTGGAGTATCTGGGCCGCACGGACTTCCAGGTGAAGTTGCGCGGCCTGCGGATCGAACTCGGCGAAATCGAGGCGGCGCTGCTGCGCCACCCGCGCGTCACCCAGGCCGCCGTGGTGCTGCACCGGCACGCGAGCGGCGATCATCTGGTCGGCTACGTGGTCGGCGACGCAGTCGAGACCGCCGAGGTACTGGATTCCGTCCGCCGCGAGCTGCCCGAGTACATGGTGCCGACGCTGCTCGTCGCGCTGGCGGCGATGCCGTTGAACGCCAACGGCAAGCTGGACCGCAGAGCGCTTCCTGAGCCGAAATTCGATTCCGGGACAACGGCTTATCGGGCGCCGGAGACCGAGGCGGAGACGGCGGTCGCCGGGATTTTCGCCGAACTGCTGGACGTGCCGCGCGTGGGCGCGGACGACGACTTCTTCGCGCTGGGCGGCAATTCGCTGCTCGCCACCCGAGCCATCGCCCGGATCGCCGCGGCCATCGGCGCGACCGTGGACGTGCGCGATTTCTTCGATCGTCCCACCGTGGCCGCGGTGGTCGCGTCGGCGCGCCCGGCCGCGGCGCGTCCGCCGCTGGTGGCCGGTCCGCGCCCGGAGCATGTTCCGCTCTCGCCCGCGCAGCGGCGCATGTGGTTCCTCAACCGATTCGGCGCCGACACCGATCAGGCCCGCGAGCTGGGCGCCGCCGCCGTGGACAACATTCCGGTGGCGCTGCGCCTGCGCGGCCCGCTGGACGTCGCCGCGCTGTCGGCGGCGATCACCGATCTGGTGGCCAGGCACGAAGTGCTACGCACCGTGTATCCGCAGACCGCCGACGGGCCTGCGCAATCGGTGCGACGCGTACACGCGGTGTTCGACCTGACGCCCGCCGAAGTGCCGCGGGAGCGGTTGGCCGCGGCGATCCTCCAGGCGGCGAGCCAGGGCTTCGACGTGGCGGAGGAGATCCCGGTGCGGGTGCGCCTGCTGCGCTGCGAACCCGAGGACCACACGCTCGTGCTCGTCGTCCACCACATCGCGGCCGACGGCGTCTCGTTCGTGCCCCTGATGCGCGACCTGGCCACGGCCTATGCCGCGCGGCGCGACGGCCGCGGGCCGGAGTGGACTCCGCTGGCCGTGCAGTACGCGGACTACGCGCTGTGGCAGCAACGGGTCCTCGGTGCGGAGACCGACGCGGATTCCGTGGCGGCGCGCCAGCTCGCCTTCTGGCGCGCCGAATTGGCCGAGCTGCCCGCGCAATTGGATCTGCCCGCCGATCGGCCGCGTCCGCCCGCGCCCTCGTACCAGGGCGCCACCTACGAGTTCGCCGTCGACGCCGCGCTGCGCTCCGGCGTCGAGGCGATCGCCGCGCGCGTTCGCGCGACGCCGTTCATGGTGCTGCACGCGGCGCTGGCCGCCCTGCTGGCCCGGTTGTCCGGCACCGCGGACATCACTATCGGCACACCGGTCGCGGGCCGGGGCGAGGCCGTGCTCGACGACCTGGTCGGCATGTTCGTCAACACCCTCGTGCTGCGCACCGAAGTGGACGCCGCGCGCGGTTTCGCCGACTTGGTGGCGCACGCCGCCGACCGCGACCTGCGCGCCTTCGCGCACGCCGACATCCCGTTCGAGCAGTTGGTGGAGGCGCTGAACCCGCCGCGTTCGGCCGCCTGGCATCCGCTGTTCCAGGTCGCGCTGTTCATGCAGAACATCGGGCCGATCGCGCTGACCATGCCCGGTCTCGACACCGAGCAGGTCGACTTCGACTCCGGTTTCGCGAAGTTCGACCTCCAGCTCACGGTGTCCGAAGCCGCCGACAGCTACCGCGCCGAATTCACCTACGCCACCGACCTGTTCGACGCCGCGACGGTGCGGGAGTTCGCCGCGAAGTTCGTCCGGCTGTTGCGTGCGGCGGTGGACGACCCGGACGCACCGGTCGGGGATCTCCCGCTGCTCGACGCGGGCGAGCTGGACTACGTCACCGCGAGCTGGAACGCCAGCGGGCACCGAGTGCCCGATCGGTTCCTGCACGAGGGTTTCGACGCGCAGGTGCGCCGTACCCCGGATGCCGTCGCGGTGGTCACCGACGGCGAGCGGCTGACCTACGCCGAGCTGTCCGACCGCGCCGACCGGCTGGCCAGGATGCTGATCGGGCTCGGCGTCGGCCCGGAAGCGCTGGTCGTGCTGGCCCTGCCGCGCTCGGTGGAACTGGTCGTCGCCATGTACGCGGTGGCGCGGGCGGGCGGCGCGTACGTCCCGGTGGACCCAGGACATCCCGCCGAACGCATCGGCCACATCCTCGACACCGCGCGACCGCATGCCGTTTTGACCACGAGCGATAGCGGTTTCCGCGCCGCCGCGCAGGTTTCCGTTCCGGTGTATCACCTGGATGAACTCGATCTCTCCGCCTACTCCTCCGGCAAGATCGGCGACCGCGAACGCCACGGCGCGCTGCACCCGCAGCATCCCGCCTACGTGATCTTCACTTCCGGGTCCACCGGAAAGCCGAAGGGCGTGGCGGTCAGTCATCAGGCCATCGCCAACCAGCTGGCCTGGATGCACGCGGAGTACCGTCCGCGCACCGGCGATGTCTACCTGCAGAAGACCGCGAGCACCTTCGACGTCTCGCTGTGGGGCTACTTCCTACCGCTACGAGCGGGCGCGACCGTGCTGCTGGCCGCACCGGACGGACATCGCGATCCGCGCTATCTCGCCGAGACCGTCGCCCGCCACGGCGTCACGCTCACCGACTTCGTGCCATCGATGCTCGCGGTGTTCGCCGCGCACGCCGCGCCGGGCGAACTCGACTCGCTGCGCGACGTGTTCGTCATCGGCGAGGCGCTGCCGCCGGAGACCGTCGCCGCCTTCCGGCAGGTGTGCGACGCGGGCCTGCACAACCTCTACGGCCCCACCGAGGCGGCAGTGTCCATCACCAACCGCGAGGTCACCGAGGTGAACTCGCCGCAAGTGCCGATCGGCGAGCCGGAGTGGAACTCGCAGGTCTACGTGTTGGACGGACGGTTGCGGCCCGCGCCGATCGGCGTGCAGGGCGAGCTGTACCTGGCGGGAGCGCAGCTGGCGCGCGGCTACCACGGCCGCGTCGACCTCACCGCCGATCGTTTCGTCGCCAATCCCTTCGGCGCGCCGGGCGCCCGCATGTACCGCACCGGCGACCTGGTGCGCTGGAGCCGCGACGGCGAGCTGATCTATCTGGGCCGCAGCGACTTCCAGGTGAAGTTCCGCGGCCGGCGCGTCGAACTCGCCGAAATCGAGACAGCGCTGCTGGCGGCGGCCGGGGTCGGCCAGGCCGCGGCGCGGCTGGTCACCGGACCGGCGGGGGAGTTCCTGGCGGGCTACGTGATCGCAGCGCCCGGCGCGACGCTCGATCTCGACAGCGTGAAATCATCTGTCGCTCAGCGTCTTCCCAGCTACCTGGTGCCGACCGCAGTGGTCGAGCTGAACGAATTCCCCCGCAACACCAGCGGCAAGCTCGATCGCGCCGCCCTGCCGATCCCGGTGCTCGCGGCCGAGCGCTTCCGTCCGCCGGTGAGCGCCGCGCAACGTCTGGTCGCCGCGGTGTTCGCGGAAGTGCTGCGGGTCGAGCGGGCCGGGCTGGACGACGACTTCTTCGCTCTCGGCGGCAGCTCGTTGGACGCCACCCAGGTCAGCGCCCGCACGGGTGAGGCGATGGGAGTACGCGTTCCGGTGCGCGCGCTGTTCGACGCGCCCACGGTGGAGGGTTTCGCCGCCGCCGTGGAGCGGCTCGGCGCCGCCGGGGCGCCGCGACTCCCGCTGGTCCGCCGTCCACGGCCCGAGCGGGTGCCGCTCTCGCCCGCGCAGCAGCGCCTGTGGTTCCTCAACCGCGTCGAGAGCCAGGACGGCGCCGACAGCGTCTACAACCTGCCGATCGTGCTGCGGCTGACCGGCCGCCTCGACGTGACGGCGCTGGAGCGCGCCGTACTCGACGTGCTCGCCCGGCACGAGACGCTGCGCACCACCTTCCCCGAAACCGACGACGGCCCCTGCCAATCCGTTCGCGACGCCACCGACATCGGCCTGAGCCTGCATCCGGTGCCGATCGACCGCTCCGCACTGGAGGATGCCGTGGCAGGCATCGTCGGCGCCGGGTTCGACGTGACCGCCGAGTTGCCGTGCCGGGTCGCGCTGCTCGCGGTGGAGCGGGTCGACGAGGCGCGCGGCGTCACCGGCGACGAATACGTGCTGGTGTTCGTCGTGCACCACATCGCCGCCGACGCCTTGTCGATGGTCCCGCTGGTCACCGACCTGGTCGGGGCCTACCTCGCGCGCCTGACCGGGCGGCGGCCGGACTGGGAGCCGCTGGCAGTGCAGTACGCCGACTACAGCCTCTGGCATCGGGACCTGCTCGGCGCCGAGGACGTCCCCGGTGATCTCGCCTACCAGCAGCTGCGCTTCTGGCGCGACGTGCTGACCGGCGCGCCGGCGCAACTGCCCCTCCCGGTCGATCATCCACGGCCCGCGATCCCCTCGCACGAGGGAGCGGGCGTCGATTTCGTGATCGAGCCCGAGGTCGTCGCCGGCTTGCGCGCGCTGGCCCGGCGCGGCGGCGCGACGTTGTTCATGACGCTGCACGCGGCCTTCGCCGCCACCCTGGCCCGGTTGAGCGGCAGCGCCGACATCGTGATCGGCTCGCCCGTCGGCGGACGCGGGGAGCGGGCGCTGGACGCACTCGTCGGCATGTTCGTCAACACCCTGGCGTTGCGCACCCGAGTAGCCGCCGACGCCTCGTTCGCCGCGCTGCTGAGCGAGGTGCGCGAGGCCGATCTGGCCGCGTTCGCCAACGCCGACCTGCCATTCGAGCGCCTGGTGGACGTCATGGCGGTGGATCGCTCCGCGGGCGCGCATCCGCTGTTCCAGGTGATGTTCAGCTTCGAGACCGCGACGCCCGCATTCGGCGGGAAAGCCGTGGAGGTGCCGTGGCTGTCGGTGCACCCGGTCGAGATCCCCGACAACGGAGCGAAATTCGACCTGCACCTGGTGGTGGCGGAGCGCGCGGATTCGGCGGGACTGTCGGGCACCCTGCGCTACGCGACCGATCTGTTCGACGCCGCGACCGTCGAGTCGTTCGCCGACCGCTTCCAGCGGATGCTCGCCGCCGTCGCGGTCGACGCCGGTGCGCGGATCGGTGACATCGAACTGCTTTCGGACGCCGAACGCACACGGGTGTTGCGGGTGTGGAATGCCACCGACCGCCCGTTCCCCGAATCCGACACGCTCGCCTCCCTGTTCGCCGCGCAAGTCGAACGCACACCGGACGCGCCCGCGGTCACCTTCGAGGAGACGACGCGGGCCTACCCGTCGCCGGACCACAGCTCCTCAGCGACTGGCTCTGCGGCGCCGGCCCACCCGTCACCCGACCAGGACCTCTCAGCGGGTGGCTCCGCTGTCCTGCCTCAGCTATTGCCCGGCCACGACTCCTCGGCGGGTAGCTCTGCGGCGCCGGCCCACCCGTCACCCGACCACCCCTCGGCGGGTAGCTCTGCGACGCTGGCCCACCCGTCACCCGACCACCACCCCTCAACGAGTCGCTCCGCGACGCTTACTTATTCGGAATTCGCCGGGCGGGTCAACCGGCTGGCGCGGTGGCTCGTAGCACAGGGCGTCGGCCCGGAAACGCTGGTCGCGCTCGGTATGCGCCGATCCCTCGACCTGGTGGTGGGCATGTACGCGGTCACCGTCGCGGGCGGCGGATACGTGCCACTCGATCCCGACCACCCCGCCGAACGCACCGCCCACATCCTGGCCACCGCCGCGCCGGTGTGCGTACTGACCGCAGGCGCGGACCTGAGCTGCGGCGTGCCCGAGACGCGGATCGACCGGCTGGACCTGTCCGGTTACCCGGACACCCCGCTCACCGACGCCGACCGGCGCGCTCCGCTGCGCCCGGCGAACACCGCCTACGTGCTGTTCACCTCGGGCTCCACGGGCAAGCCGAAGGGTGTCGCGATGAGCCACCGCGGCATCGTGAACCGGTTGTGCTGGATGCAGTCCGCGTACGCCGCGCTCGGGCCGGGCGATGTGCTGTTGCAGAAGACGCCCGCCACCTTCGACGTCTCTGTGCCGGAGTTCTTCTGGCCGTTGCAGGTCGGCGCGCGCATGGTGCTGGCGCGGCCGGACGGGCATCGCGACCCGGCGTATCTGGCCCGCCTCATCCGCGCCGAGGGCGTCACCGCGGCGCACTTCGTGCCGTCCATGCTGGCCGTCTTCGTCGCGGGCGAGTTCGAGGTGCCGACGCTGCGTGAGGTGTTCTGCTCCGGCGAGGCGCTACCCGTCGGCGTGGCCCAGCGGATGCGCGAACTCACCGGCGCGCGGGTGCACAACGGCTACGGCCCCACGGAGGCCGCGGTGGAGGTGACCTTCCACGAGGTGCGTGACACCGACTTCGAGACCGTGCCGATGGGCGAACCGATCTGGAACACCAGAACGTATGTGCTCGACGCGCGACTGCGGCCGGTGCCCGCGGGTGTGCCGGGGGAGTTGTATCTCGCGGGCGTGCAACTGGCGCGCGGCTATCTGGACCGCCCCGGCCGCACCGGCGACCGGTTCGTCGCCGACCCGTTCGGCCCGCCCGGTGAACGGATGTACCGCACCGGCGACTCGGTGCGGTGGAACGCTTCGGGAGAGCTGGAGTTCCTCGGCCGCACCGACTTCCAGGTCAAGATCCGCGGCTTGCGCGTCGAACTCGGCGAGATCGAGTCGGTGCTGCTCGCGACGCCCGCCGTGACGCAGGCCGCCGCGCTGGTCCGGGACGATCGCGGCGTGGGCGAGCGCCTGGTCGCCTACTTGGTGACGGACGGACCGGTCGAGATCGCGGCGGTGCGTGACGCGGTGGCCCAACGGCTTCCTGGCTACATGGTGCCGCAGGCGTTCGTGGTGCTGGACCGGTTCCCGGTGAACGCGTCCGGGAAGCTGGACCGATCGGCGCTGCCCGCGCCCGTGATCGCCGGCATGGTGTTCGAGGCGCCGAGCGGTGCGGCGGAAGAACTCGTCGCCGAGACGTTCTCGGCTCTGCTCGGGGTGGACGAGGTCGGCGCCGAGGACGATTTCTTCGCCCTGGGCGGCAATTCGCTCAGTGCCACCCAGCTCGCCGCGCGGCTTGGCAAAGCCACCGGCGGGGAAGTGGCGGTGCGCACGATCTTCGACGCGCCCACGGTGCGGGCGCTGGCGCGGCGGATCACGGTCGACGCTCCGGCCGAGATCGGGCCCGTCGCGCTGCCGCCGCTCACGCCGCAGGAGCGCGGCCGGTCGATCCCGTTGTCGATCGCCCAGCAGCGCATGTGGTTCCTGAACCGGTTCGACACCACCAGCGGCGCGTACAACATCCCGTTCGCGCTGCGCCTCACCGGAGCGCTGAACGTGCCCGCTCTGGAGGCGGCGATCGCCGACGTGATCGCCCGGCACGAAACCTTGCGCACGATCTATCCCGAGCAGGACGGCGGTGCGACGCAGCTGGTGCTGCCCGCGGGGACGAAGCTGGTCGAGCTGGTCGCACGGCCGGTTCCCGCGCCGCAGGTGCCCGAACTCGTCGCCGCCGCCGCGCGAGCCGGGTTCGACGTGACCGCCGAGGTCCCGCTGCGCGTGCGCCTGCTGCGCGTGGAGGACGACGCCGCGGCAGGCAGCCACCAGGTGCACGTCCTGCTGTTCGTCGTGCACCACATCGCCGCGGACGGTTGGTCGTTCGCGCCGCTCACCCGGGATTTGGCCAACGCTTACGTCGCGCGGTGCGCGGACACGGCTCCCGCGCCGGGAGCGTTGCCGGTGCAGTACGCCGACTTCGCGATCTGGCAGCGCACCGCGCTGGGTTCCGCCGCCGACCCGGCCTCGGTGCTGGCACGCCAGCTGTCCTACTGGACCGACCGGCTGGCCGGGCTGCCGGAGGTGCTGACACTCCCGTCCGACCGGCCCCGCCCCGCGGTCGCCACCAACCGGGGCGGCGCGCTGACCGGACGGCTGGACGCCGCCCTGCACGAACAGATCCAGGAACTGGCCGCCGCGCACCGGGCGACCCCGTTCATGGTGCTGCACACCGCGCTGGCCGTGCTGTTGAGCCGTTACGGCGCGGGCCAGGACGTCGTGATCGGCGCGCCGGTCGCCGGGCGCGGCGAGGAAGCGCTGGACGAGCTGGTCGGCATGTTCGTCAACACGCTGGTGCTGCGCACCGAGGTTCGCCCGGACGCGACTCTGGCCGAGTTGCTGGCGTCCGTGCGCGCGGCCGACCTGGCCGCCTTCGATCATGCCGCGGTGCCGTTCGAGCAGTTGGTCGAGGTGGTGAACCCGGTTCGCTCACAGGCGCACGCTCCGCTGTACCAGGTCGCGCTGACCTTGCAGAACCAGACCGCGCCGGAGTTCCGGCTGCACCGGCTGGCCATCGCGGCGCTGGAGATCGGCGCGGCGCCGATCCAGCTCGACCTGGACTGGACGCTGACCGACCGCTACACCGCCGACGGCGCGCCCGACGGCATCGACGTGCACCTGCACTACGCGCTGGACCTGTTCGACGAACCGACCGCCGCCGGGTTCCTCGCCGCCTTCGACCGTGTGCTGCGCGCCATGGTGCGCGACGCCCGCACCAGGGTCGGCACGGTCGAGCTGATGTCGGTGGCCGAACGCGGCCTGCTGCTGTCGGATCGCAACGCCACCGCGCACCCGTTGCCCGCCGAGACGCTGGACGACCTGCTCACCGCCCGCGTCGCGGCCACGCCCGACCGTGTCGGCGTGCGTTGTGAGAACGAAGCGGTGACCTACGCGGAGTTCGCCTCTCGCGTGAACCGTCTGGCCCGCAAGCTGATCCGGACAGGTGTGGGCCCGGAGGACATCGTCGGCCTGGCCGCGGCGCGCTCGATCGACATGCTCGTGGCGATGTACGCGATCGTGCGCGCGGGCGCGGCGTATCTGCCGATCGATCCGGCGCACCCGGCCGAACGCCTGGCGCAGGTCGTCGCGAGCGCGGAGCCCCGGTTGGTGCTGACCGCCGGTGACGTGACGCTGCGCCCGCTCGACGGCGTCCCCGTGCTCGAGCTCGACGCTCTCGACCTCGATGACTTCGCCGACGGACCGGTGGCCGACGCCGAGCGGATCACCGCGCTGCGCCAGGACAACACGGCCTACGTGCTGTTCACCTCCGGCTCCACGGGGCGGCCGAAGGGCGTCGCGGTGACCCACCGCGCGATCATGAACCAGCTGCGCTGGCTGGAATTCCGTTACCAGGTCACGGCGTCCGACCGCATCCTGCAACGGGCCCCGCTGACCTTCGACGTGTCGGTGTGGGAATGCTTCCTGCCGATCGCCGTCGGCGCGCCGCTGGTGATCGCCCGGCCCGGCGGGCACCTGGACCTGGCCTACTTCGCGGATCTGCTGCGCGAACACCGGATCACCATCGCGGAGTACGTGCCCTCGGTGCTGGCCGCGCTGATCGGCGAGGGCATGGGCGACGCGCTGCGGTCGTTCCGGCATCTGCACTGCGGAGGCGAGGCGCTCACCCCGGACTTGCTCGCCGCGCTGCGCGGCAGCTTCGACGGCGCGGTGCACAACGCCTACGGCCCGACCGAGGCGGCGATTTCGGCGATCTACCACGAATTCACCGACAGCGACGCCGAATCCGGGCGGGACGTCGCCATCGGCCGTCCGTGCTGGAACACCAGGGCCTATGTGCTGGACGACGGGTTGCGCCCGGTGCCGATCGGCGTCACGGGCGAGCTGTATCTCGCGGGCGACCAGCTGGCGCGCGGCTATCACGCCCGCCCCGGACTGACCGCCGAGCGGTTCGTCGCCGATCCGTTCGGCGTGCCCGGCCGCATGATGTACCGGACCGGCGACCTGGTGCGCTGGAACCGCGACGGCGATCTGGTGTATCTGGGCCGCAACGATTTGCAGGTCAAGCTGCGCGGCCAGCGGATCGAGCTGGGCGAGATCGAGTCCGTCCTCGCCGCCGCGACCGGCGTGACCAACGCGGCGGTGCTCGTGGCTCGCGACAACGCGGGACAGGAATGCCTGGTCGGTTACGTCACCGGAGCCGACCCGACGCCCGATGCGGTGCTCGACGAGGCGCGGGCACAACTGCCCGCGTACATGGTGCCCGCCCACATCGTCGTGCTCGACCAGATGCCACTGACCACTGTCGGCAAGCTCGATCGGTCGGCGCTGCCCGCCGTCGAGCTCACCGGCGCCACGGAAGACTTCCGCGCACCGCGGGAGGGGACCGAGGCGGTGCTCGCCACCCTGGTCGCCGACCTGACCGGCGCGGAGCGGATCGGCGCGGACGACGACTTCTTCGCCCGCGGCGGCAACTCGCTGCTGGCCATGCGGCTGGTCGCCCGGGTCAACGCGGCCTTCGGGTGCGCGCTGACGGTGCGGGAGGTGTTCGAAGCGCCGACCGTGGCCGGACTCGCGCTGCGAGTGGCGGGATCGGAACGGCCGGACGTCACCCGGCCCGCGCTCGTTCCCCGCGAACGGCCGGAGCGGATCCCGTTGTCCCTGGCGCAGACCCGGATGTGGCTGCTGCACCGGCTCGTTCCGGATTCGGCGGTCTATCACATCCCGATCACCATCCGGCTCACCGGCGCGTTGGACCTCGCGGCATTGCGCGCGGCCGTGCGCGATGTGATCGATCGGCACGAATCGCTGCGCACCGTCTTCCCCGCCGACGCGGACGGCCCCGCCCAAGTCGTCCGCACCGGCGCGGATGTGCCCGAACTGCCACTGCATCCGATCGAGGTGACCGAGCCGAACCTGCGGGACGCGGTGCTCGCGTCGATCGGCGAGAGCTTCGACCTGCGCAGTCGTATCCCGGTGCGGGCGGGCCTGTTCCGCGTCGCGCCCGAAGAACATGTGCTGGCCGTGGTGGTCCATCACATCGCCGCCGACGGCGTCTCCACCGCACCGCTGGCCCGCGACCTCATGACGGCCTATACCGCGCGCGTCGCGGGGGAGCGGCCGTCGTGGCCGCCGCTGCCCGTGCAGTACGCGGACTTCACCCTCTGGCAGCGCGAGGCCCTCGGCTCCGCGGATGATCCGGACTCGCCGCTGTCGAACCAGATCGCCTACTGGCGCTCGGAACTCGACGGACTCGCCCCGGCGCTGGAAATGCCCGCCGACCGTCCTCGCCCGGCGGTGGCCTCGGGTCGCGGCGCCACCGTCGAGTTCGCGATTCCCGCCGACCTCACCGGCTCGATCGCGGAACTCGCCCGGCGGCACGGCGTCTCGATGTTCATGGTGTTGCACGCCGCCTACGCCGCGCTGCTCGCCCGGCTCGCCGGAGTCGGCGACGTCGCCATCGGCACCCCCGTCGCGGGACGGGGCGAACAAGCGCTGGACGACTTGGTCGGCATGTTCGTCAACACCCTCGTGCTGCGCACGCCGATCACGCCGGACGCGTCGTTCGCCGCATTTCTCGGCCGCGTCCGGGAGGTCGACGTGCGGGCCTTCGCCCACGCCGACCTGCCGTTCGAGCGCTTGGTCGAGGAGCTGAACCCGATTCGCTCGCAGTCTCATTCGCCGCTGGTGCAGACACTGCTCGCCTTCGAACAGCGCGACGACACCGTGCTGCGCCTGCCCGGCCTGACGGTGACGGCCTATCCGCTGGACAACCGCGTCGCGCAGTTCGACCTGGCGGTGGAACTGACCGAACACCGCGTCGCGACCGGTTACGCGCTGCGCGGCGTGCTGCGGTATGCCACGGACCTGTTCGACCGAGCCACCGTCGAGACGTTCGGGGCGCGCTTCACGCGCGTGCTGCGGGCCGCGGTGGCCGATCCCTCGGTGCGGGTCGGCGACCTCGAAATCCTGGACGACGCGGAACGGGCACTGGTGCTCGACCGCTGGAACGACACCGCCGTCCCCGTCGACCCGGCCGCCACGCTGATCTCGTTGTTCGAGGCGCAGGTCGCGAGGACCCCGGACGCGCCTGCGGTCACGGTCGATGGGCGCACCCTGTCCTACGCCGAGTTCGCCGCGCTGGCGCGGCGGCTGGCGCGCTGGCTGGTCGGTCAGGGCGTCGGCCCGGACGCGCCGGTCGCGCTCGGCATGCGACGGTCGCTGGATCTGGTGGTCGGCATCTACGCGGTCACCCTCGCGGGCGGCGCGTACGTCCCGCTCGACCCCGACCATCCGGCCGAGCGGCTGGAGTACGTGCTGTCGACCGCCCGGCCGGTGTGCGTGCTCACCTCGGGCCTCGACCTGGACGCGGGCGCGGCGCGGCAGGTCCGCGTCGACCGGCTCGACCTGACCCGATACTCCGCCGATCCGCTCACCGCCGGAGACCGGCTCGGTGCGCCCGCCCCTGGCCACACCGCGTATGTGATCTTCACCTCAGGATCGACCGGTCGCCCGAAGGGCGTGGCCGTCACCCACGCGGCGATCGTGAATCGCCTCACCTGGATGCAGTCGGCCTATCCGCTGGTCACGGACGATGTGGTGCTGCAGAAGACCCCCGCCACCTTCGACGTCTCGGTCTGGGAATTTTTCTGGCCCTTGGCTTTCGGCGCTCGCCTGGTGGTCGCACGTCCAGATGGGCATCGCGACCCCGCCTATCTGGCCCGCCTGATCGTCGAGCAACGCGTCACGACGGTGCACTTCGTACCCGCCATGCTGGCGGTTTTCCTGGCGGATCCGCGCACAGAAAAGTGCATTACGCTGCGCAACGTCTTCGCATCGGGCGAGGCATTGCCCGCGGTTGCCGCGCAGCGGGCGCGAGAGGTGATCGGAGCGCGGGTGCACAACCTGTACGGCCCTACCGAGGCCGCCGTCGACGTCACCTATCACGAGGTGACCGATCAGGACCTGGTGTCCGTGCCGATCGGCAGACCGGTGGCCAACACCCGCCTGCTGGTGCTGGACGCCCGGATGCGGCCGGTCCCGGTCGGCGTTCCGGGAGAGCTGTACCTCGCCGGTGCACAGCTGGCCCAGGGTTACGTGGCGCGCCCGGAGTTGACCGCCGACCGGTTCGTGGCCAACCCGTACGGACCCGCCGGGGCGCGGATGTACCGCACCGGCGACCTCGTCTCCTGGACCGGCAAGGGTGAGCTGGAGTATCTCGGTCGCACGGACTTCCAGGTGAAGCTGCGCGGTCTGCGCATCGAGCCGGGCGAGATCGAGTCGGCGCTGTCGGCGCTGGACGCGGTTGCCCAGGCGGTGGTGCTGGTCCGTTCGGACGAGCGGTTGGGCGATCAGCTGGTCGCCTACCTGGTTGCCTCGGGCCGCCACCCGATCGACATCGAGGACGTGCGGGCCGCACTGAGCGCCGAACTGCCCGCGTATATGGTGCCCACCTCGTTCGTCCTGCTCGAGCGGTTCCCGGTCAACGCCTCCGGCAAGCTGGACCGCGCCGCGCTGCCCGCGCCGCAGTTCGCGACCGTGGGGTACCGAGCTCCGGCCACTCGGACCGAGGCGACCGTCGCGGGGATCGTCGCGGCTCTGCTCGGCGTCGAGCGCGTGGGGGCGGACGACGATTTCTTCGCCCTCGGCGGAAACTCGCTGCTCGCGACCCAGGTCGCCGCCCGGCTGGGCGCCGAACTGGACGCCGAGATCCCGGTGCGCCTGCTGTTCGAGGCGCCGACCGTGACCGCGCTGGCCGCGCGGGCCGAACGGCTCGCGGGGACGGGCGCCAAACCGGCGCTCGCGCCCCGGCCGCGCCCGGAGCGCATCCCGCTCTCGCCCGCGCAGCAGCGGATGTGGTTCCTCAACCGCTTCGATCCCGCCGAAACCGTGCACAACATCGCGGTGGTGGTCCGCCTCACCGGCTACCTGGACCCGGACACCCTCGCCGCCGCCGTCGCTGACGTGGTCGGCAGGCACGAAACGCTGCGCACCGTGTACCCCGACCACGAGGGCGTCGGGTACCAGCGCATCCTCGACGTCGATCAGGTACCCGTCATCCGAATGCTGGAAGCGACGGGCGCGCTGCGGGAGTTCGTCGCCGCCCCGTTCGACCTGACCGCCGAAGTGCCGCTGCGCGTCGGCCTGGTGACCCGGTCCGATCGCGACCACCTGCTGGCGCTGGTGGTGCACCACATCGCGGCCGACGGCTTCTCGATGGGCCCGCTGGCCCGCGATCTCGCCGCCGCCTACGCGGCTCGCGCGACGCGCACCGCCCCGGTCTGGACCGAACTCGACCTGCAATACGCCGACTACGCGCTCTGGCAGCGCGAGGTGCTCGGCGCCGAGGACGACCCGGACTCGGTGGCCGCACGCCAGCTCGCGTACTGGCGCGAGACGCTGCGGGCTCTGCCCGCCCAGCTCGACCTGCCCGCCGACCGGCCGCGCCCCGCCGTCGCCTCGCACATGGCGGCGAGCACGACCGTCGCTCTCCCGCAGGAGATAGGCGCGGGCATCGCCGAGGCGGCCGCGCGCTACGAGGCCACACCGTTCATGGTCGTGCACGCCGCGCTGGCCACCCTGCTGGCCAGGCTGTCCGGCACGGAGGACATCGCGATCGGCGCGCCCGTCGCGGGCCGCGGTGACGCGGCGCTGGACGAGTTGGTCGGCATGTTCGTCAATACCCTGGTGCTGCGCGCGCAGGTTCCCGGCTCGGACACCTTCGCCGCCGTGCTGCGCCGGGTGCGCGAGCGCGACCTGGACGCCTTCGCCCATGCCGACGTGCCGTTCGAGCGCCTGGTCGAGCTGCTCGACCCGCCGCGTTCGCAGGCCAGGCACCCGCTGTTCCAGATCGCGCTGTTCTTCCAGAACCTCGGGCCGGTCACCCTGGACATGGCAGGCGTCGCCGTGGCGGAGCACGACTTCGACTACGAGACAACGCCGTTCGACCTCCAGCTCACCGTCACGGGTGACGCGCTGCGCTTCACCTACGCCACCGACCTGTTCGACGCCGACACCGTGGCGACGTTCGGCTTGCGCTTCACCCGTCTGCTCGCCGCGGTGACCGCCGACCCGGAACAGGTGGTCGGCGACATCGACCTGTTCGGCGCGGGCGAATTGCGCCGCGTGGTCACCGAGTGGAACGACTCCACGCACACCGCCCTGGCCGACGAACTGCTGCTCGACGAATTCGAGGCGCAGGCCGCCGCGACGCCCGACGACCCCGCGCTGGTGTTCGTGCCCGACAGCGCGATGCCTCCCGTCACCGTGGCCTACGGCGAGCTGGACCGGCGCGCCAACCGGCTGGCCCGCCACCTGATCGCGGCGGGCGTCGGCCCGGAAGCGCTGGTGGCGCTGGCGATCCGGCGCTCACCGGAGCTGGTGGTCGCGATGTACGCGGTGCTCAAGGCGGGCGGGGCGTATGTGCCGATCGACCCGGACCACCCCGCGCGGCGCATCGCCCACATCCTCGACACCGCCGCGCCCGTGGCCGTGCTCACTACGGCGGCCGACCGGATCGACGTCGGCGATTCCGTCGCCACCGTCCTGGTCGACGCCGTCGCGCTGGACGGTTACGCCGACGACCCGATCGCGGCCGACGAACGTCGCGCGCCGATCCACCCGGGCAGCCCGGCGTACGTGATCTTCACCAGCGGCTCCACCGGGAAACCCAAGGGCGTCAGCGTGTCGCACGCCGCGATCGTCAACCAGATGACCTGGATGCAGTCGCGGTACGGTCTCACCGCCGAGGACGTCTACCTGCAGAAGACGGCGACCACGTTCGACGTGTCGCTGTGGGGCTACTTCCTGCCGCTGCGGGTCGGCGCCACCCTCGTGCTTGCGGCTCCGGACGGCCATCGCGACCCGGCCTATCTCACCGGCGTGATCGCCGAAAGGCAAGTCACCGTCACCGATTTCGTGCCGTCGATGCTGAGCGTCTTCGCCGGGCACGTCGCCGCCGCAGGGCGCGGCGCCGCACTCGCGTCGCTGCACACGGTGTTCGTGATCGGCGAGGCGCTGCCCGCCGAGACCGTGCGGGCATTCGGCGCGGTGAGCGCCGCACGGGTGCACAACTTGTACGGCCCCACCGAAGCGGCGGTGAGCATCACCCACCGCGATGTGACGGGCGAGAGCGACCGCACCGCGCTGCCGATCGGCAATCCGGAATGGAACAGCCGGGTCTACGTGCTGGATTCGCGGCTGCGCCCGACGCTGCCCGGCGTCGCGGGCGAACTGTATCTCGCGGGCGTCCAGCTCGCGCGCGGCTATCACGGCAGGCCGGACCTCACCGCGGACCGGTTCGTGGCCGATCCGTTCGGCGCGCCGGGGCTGCGGATGTACCGCACCGGCGACCTGGTGCGCTGGGAGACCCGAGGGAACACCGCCGAATTGGTGTACCTGGGCCGCACCGACTTCCAGGTGAAGTTCCGCGGCCAGCGCGTCGAGCTCGGCGAGATCGAGGCCGCGCTCGCGGCCGCCCCCGGGGTGGCGCAGGCGGCGGCCCGGGTGGTCACCACCGTCACCGGCGACGATCACCTGGTCGGTTACATCACCACCGAGCCGGGCACGGTGCCTGCGGATGCCGAGGTGCTGCGCGCCGCCGCGCGCACGCTGCCGTCGTACATGCTCCCCTCGGCTCTGGTCACGCTCGACGCCTTCCCGCTCAACGCCTCCGGCAAACTGGACCGGAAAGCGTTGCCGGATCCGGTTTTCGACCGCGCCGCCTATCTCGCCCCCGTCACCCTGGCCGAGCGCGTAGTGGTCGAGGCCTTCGAAACGGCGCTGGGCGCTGGGCCGATCGGCGTCGACGACCACTTCTTCGCCCTCGGCGGCAACTCGCTCAGCGCCACCCGGGTCGCGGCCCGGCTGGCCGACCGGCTCGGTCGCCGCGTCCCGGTGCGGCTGCTGTTCGAAGCGCCGACGGTAGGCGCGCTGGCCGCGCTGCTCACCGCGGAGGCCGCCGCGACCGAACAGGTGGTGCCCTTGGTCGCCGGACCGCGACCGGAACGGATTCCGCTCGCGCCGGTCCAGCGTGGCATGTGGTTCCTCAACCGGCTCGATCCGGCGTCCGCCGCGCACAACATCCCGGTCGCGCTGCGCATCGAGGGCGAGCTGAACACCGACGCCATGATCGCCGCGTTCGCCGACGTCGTGGCCAGGCACGAGACCTTGCGCACGGTGTATCCGGCCGACGCGACCGGCGCGGGTCATCAGGTGATCCTGCCCGCGGACGGCGCTGCGGTGCGCTTGACGGTCGAAGCGCTGGACGGTCGCGCCGCCGACGACCGGATCGCCGAGTTCCTCGACGCCGGTTTCGACGTCACCGCCGCCGTTCCGGTGCGCGCGGCGCTGCTGCGGGAGCACGCCACCAGCCACGTGCTGGTCGCGGTGGTGCACCACATCGCGGCCGACGGTTATTCGATGAGCCCGTTGCTGCGCGATCTGCTGACGGCCTATCTCTCCCGCGTCCTCGGCGCCGAACCGGTCTGGCCCGCGCTCGCCGCCCAGTACGCCGACTACTCCCTGTGGCAGGACGCCCAGCTGGAAACCACTGCCGCGCAACAGCTCTCGTATTGGGCCGAGACGCTGCGCGATCTGCCGGGCGAGCTGGAGCTGCCCGCCGACCGTTCGCGTCCCGCCGTCGCGAGCAAGCGCGGCGCGAGCGTGCGGGCCAGGATCGGCGACGGGATCGCGGCGCGGGTCCGTGAACTGGCGCTGCGCCACGACGCGACGCCGTTCATGGTGGTGCACGCCGCTCTCGCCGTCCTGCTGTCCCGGTTGTCGGGTTCCGGCGACGTCCCGATCGGCACCCCGGTGGCCGGACGCGGCGCGGCGGCCATGGACGACCTGGTCGGCATGTTCGTCAACACCGTGGTGCTGCGCGCCGAAGTGCACGCCGACGAGTCCTTCACCGACCTGCTCGCCCGGATCAGGGCCGTCGATCTCACGGCGTTCGAGCACGCGAGCGTGCCGTTCGATCGGGTGGTCGACGAACTCGGCGTCGAGCGTTCCCAGGATCGGCATCCGCTGTTCACCGTGGCGCTGAGCTACCTGAACGCCGCCGCCGACGCCTTCACCGTGCCCGGTCTCGAACTCACCGCCGTCGCGTTCGACGAACAGGTGGCGCGTTTCGACCTGCAATTCACCGTCGCCGCCGAGCCCGACGCCGACGGCCACCTCGCCGTCGAACTGGACTACGCCACAGACCTCTTCGACGCCGCCACCGCGCGCGCTCTGCTGCGCCGCTTCGGCAGGCTGCTCGGCACGCTCATCTCGCGACCGGACGCGCCGATCGCCGCCGCCGATCTACTCGCCCCCGCCGAACGCGCCGACCTGCTCGGCCGCCGGGGCGACGCGCCGGTGCCGCCGCGCACGCTGGCCGAACTGATGGCCGCCGCCGTCGCGTTCGACCCCGGCGCGGTCGCACTGGTCGGCGGCGAACGGCAGCTGACCTACCGGATGCTGGACGAGCAGTCGTCGCGGCTGGCGCGCATGCTCATCGGCCACGGTCTCGGCGCGGAGGACGTGGTGGCCGTCGCGGCGCCGCGCTCGATCACCTCCGTGCTCGCGGTGTGGGCGGTGGCCAAGACCGGCGCCGCGTTCGTTCCGGTCGACCCGACCTATCCGGCCGAGCGGATCGCGCACATGCTGACCGATTCCGGTGCGGCGCTGGGCCTGACGATCGCCACCTGCCGCGCGGCGCTGCCCGGTGACGTCGACTGGCTGGTGCTGGACGCCCCGTCCACGGCCGCGCGGATGCGCCGCAACAGCACCGCGCCGATCGACCCCGCCGAACTCGTCCGTCCCGTGCGGTGCGCGAACCCGGCCTGGATGATCTACACCTCCGGCTCGACCGGGACGCCCAAGGGCGTGGTCGCCACGCACGGTGGCCTCGCCGGAGTGGCCCTCGCCCAGCGGGACCGGCACTTGGTCACCGCGGACGCGCGCGTGCTGCACGTGGCCTCGCCCAGCTTCGACGCGTCCATGCTGGAACTGCTGCTGGCTCTGTCCGCGGGCGCGGCGTTGGTGATCGCGCCCCCTGGCGTCTACGGCGGCGCGGAACTCACCGCGCTCATCCGTGACCAGCGGGTGACGCACGCGTTCCTCACCCCGGCCGTCCTGCCCACGCTCGACCCGGCCGAGCTGGACTGTTTACGGCAACTCACCGTCGGCGGCGAGTCCTACGGCCCGGACACGGTGCGCCGCTGGGCCCCCGGCCGGTCGTTCTACAACACCTACGGCCCGACCGAGACCACCGTCATCGCGACGATCAGCGCCGCGCTGCGGCCCGGCGACCCGCTCGACCTGGGCACGCCGATCCACGGCATGTCGGCGGTGGTGCTGGACGGCAGGTTGCGGCCCGTGCCGGTCGGCGTCACCGGCGAGCTGTACCTGCGCGGTCCAGGCCTGGCCCGGGGATACCATGCGCGACCAGGGCTTTCGGCCGCGCGGTTCGTCGCCGACCCTTACGGTCCCGCGGGTGGACGGCTGTACCGGACCGGTGACCTGGTGCGCTGGACCGGATCCGGCGCACTGCGCTATGTCGGGCGTTCCGACCACCAGGTGAAGGTGCGCGGCCTGCGCATCGAACTCGGTGAGATCGACGCCGTGCTCGCGGCGCACGAGACGGTGCGCACGGCCGTCACCGTCGGCCACACCGATGCCTCGGGTGCGGTATCGCTGGTCGCCTATGTGGTCGCGGCCGCGGGCCACACGATCGACGCCGCCGACCTGCTGGCTCATGCCGCGCGCTCGCTCGCCGCGTACATGGTGCCGAGCTGCGTGCTGGCGCTCGACGAGCTGCCCCTGACCCCGGTCGGAAAGCTGGACCGTAGAGCATTGCCGCAGCCCGAGTTTCGCGCTGCTCCGTTCCGTGCGCCGCGTACCGAGACCGAGCGGGCGGTGGCGCACACGGTCGCGGAGGTGCTCGGACTCGACGGCGGCGTGGGCCTGGACGACGATTTCTTCGCCCGAGGCGGCAATTCGCTGACCGCGACCCAGCTGGCCGCGCGGCTCGGTGACCGGCTCTCGGTCGCCGTCGGCGTCCGCGCGGTGTTCGAGCACTCGACCGTCGCCGCGCTGGCCCGCGCGCTGGACGACGCCTCAGGTGGGTCCGCGCGTCCCGCGCTCACCCGGCGCGCGGTGACCGGTCCCGTGCCGCTCTCGCTCGCGCAGCAGCGCATGTGGTTCCTCAACCGCCTCGATCGGCAGTCCACCGCCTACAACATCCCGCTGGCGGTGCGCCTGACCGGCGCGCTGGACGTGGCGGCGTTGAACGCCGCGATCGGGGACGTGGTGGCTCGCCACGACGTGCTGCGCACCGTCTACCCGCTGCACGCGTCCGGACCGGTGCAGGTCGTATTGCCCGTCGCGGACACCACCCCGGTGCTCGCGCCCATCGCCGTCCCGGCCGACGACCTGGCCGCGGCGGTGGCCGATTTCGTCGGCGGCGGCTTCGACGTCGCCGAGACCGTCCCGGTCCGCGCCCGGTTGTTCGCGCCGGTCGACGGCGACGCGGCGGGGACCCAACACGTGCTCGTCGTGGTGGTGCACCACGTCGCCGCGGACGGCTCGTCGCTGGCGCCGCTGGCGCGCGACGTCATGTCCGCCTACGCAGCACGCAAACGCGGCGTCGCACCGGACCGGCCACCGCTTCCCGTGCAGTACACCGATTTCAGCGTGTGGCAGCGTGAACTACTCGGCGCGGAGGACGATCCCGCCTCGCTGCTGGCGCGGCAGATCCGATTCTGGACCGAGACGCTGGCCGAGCTGCCCGCGCAGCTGAGCCTGCCCACCGATCGCCCGCGTCCCGCCGTCGTCTCCACGCGCGGCAGGCACGTCGATTTCGCGATCACCCCGGATATGCACGCGCGGCTGGCCGATCTCGGCCGGTCCTGCGGCGCCACGCTGTTCATGGTGTTGCACACGGCGTTCACGGTGCTGCTCGCCCGCCTGTCGGGCACCTCGGACATCGCGGTGGGCACCCCGGTGGCCGGGCGCGGCGCCGCCGAACTCGACGACGTCGTCGGCATGTTCGTCAACACGCTGGTGCTGCGCGCCAGGGTGGACGCGGGCGAGGGCTTCACCGACCTGCTCGCGCGCGTGCGCGCCGCCGACGTCGCGGCCTTCGCGCACGCCGACGTGCCGTTCGAGCGTCTGGTCGAGGTGCTCAACCCGGAGCGCTCCACCGCCCGTCACCCGCTGTTCCAGGTCGGCTTCTCCTTCCACAACCAGGCGGAGGCCGATTTCTCGCTGGACGGATTGACCGCCACCGCCGCCGATTTCGAATCCGAAGTCGCCCAGTTCGACCTGCATTTGATCGTCACCGATCGCTACGGCCCCGACGGAACCCCGGCTGGCATGGCGGCTTCGATCACCTACGCCACCGCCCTGTTCGACGAGTCGACGGTGGCCGGTTTCGCCACTCGCCTGCAACGGCTGCTGGGCGCGGTGTGCGCGGACCCGCGACTGCCGGTCGGGGATCTCGCGCTGCTGGACCCGGCGGAGACCGAGCGCGTGCTGGTCACCTGGAACCAGTCCGGGCGCGCCTTCGCGCCTGCCACGCTGGCCGCCGCGTTCGAGGCGAGGGTGGCCAGGACGCCGCAGGCCATCGCGATCGTCGACGACGCCACGACGGTCACGTACCAGGAGTTCGGCGCGCGGGTCAATCGCCTGGCCCGGGTGCTCATCGCGCGCGGCATCGGCCCGGAAAAGCTGGTGGCGCTGGCTATTCCGCGCAGCGTCGACCTGCTCGTCGCGATGTACGCGGTGGTGACGGCCGGTGGCGCCTACGTGCCGCTCGACCCGGCGCATCCACTGGAACGCACCGCGAGCGTACTGGCCGCCGCAGCGCCGCGGCTGGTGCTCACTTCGGCGCGGGAGCCGATGCTGCCCGCGACGGCGTCGGAACACAGCGTGGTGCTGGATATCTCCACCGTCGACGACACGGTGGCCGACGGTCCGGTGCGCGACGACGAACGGATCGCCGCGCTGTCGCCCACGAACACCGCGTATGTCATCTTCACCTCCGGTTCCACCGGCGCGCCGAAGGGCGTGGCGATGCCGCACGCCGCCGTCGCGCACCAGCTGGATTGGATGCAGTCGGAATACGCGCTCGGCCAAGACGACGCGGTGCTGGTGCTGACCTCGGCCGCGTTCGACCTGTCGGTGTGGGAGTACTGGTGGGCGCCGCGGGCCGGGGCGCGGCTCGTGCTCGCACCTCGGGGCGCGCAGCGCGATCCGTCGGGGCTGCTCGACCTGGTGCGCCGTGCCTCGGTGACGACGCTGACGCTGGTGCCGTCGCTGCTGGCGATGCTGGCCGAAGCGTCCGGCGAGCGCCGCCTGCCACGTTCGCTGCGCCGACTGCTGGTCATCGGCGAGGCGTTGCCCGCCGCGACGGTGCGGCGGGTCCAGGCGCTCACCGCGGCCAGGATCGACAACCTCTACGGACCCACCGAAGCCGCGGTGTCGGTGACCCGCTTCCGCACCGCCGCGGGCGACCGGCAAGCGCTGGTGCCCATCGGCACACCCGAATCCGGCAACCGGGTCTACGTGCTCGACGACCGTCTGCACCCGGTGCCCGCCGGGGTGACCGGCGAGCTGTATCTCGGTGGCGCGCAATTGGCCCGCGGCTATCACGGCAGCGCCGAGCTCACCGCGGAGCGGTTCGTGGCCGACCCGTTCGGACCCGCGGGCACTCGCCTGTACCGCACCGGCGACATGGTGCGCTGGTCCGCGGGGGGCCACCTCGAGTACGTCGAGCGGCGCGACTTCCAGGTGAAGATCCGCGGCTACCGCATCGAACTCGCCGAGATCGAGCATGCCCTGCGCTCGCGGCCCGAGATCGGCGAGGCGATTGTCGTCGCCTACGACACCGACGGCGCGAACGCCGTGCTGGCGGGCTATTTCACCGCCGCGGAGCGGCTCGACCCGGCCGCGTTGCGCGCCGCGCTGGCCGAGATCCTGCCGAGCTACATGGTGCCCGCCGTGCTGCGGCGGTTGGCGACGTTGCCGCTCACCGCGAACGGCAAGGTCGACCGCTCCGCCTTGCCCCGACCCGAGACACAGGCCCGGGAATTCCGCGCCCCCGGCACCGACTTGGAGCATGCCGTGTGCGCGGATTTCGCCGAGATACTCGCCGTCGAGCGGGTCGGCTTGGACGACAATTTCTTCGAGCGCGGCGGCAACTCGCTGCTGGCCACCCGCCTGGCCGTCCGGCTGAGCGCGGCGCTCGGCGAACAGATTCCCGTGTTGTGGCTGTTCGCCGCGCCGACACCGGCCCGCCTGATCGCCCAGCTGGAGCAGCACCGGTCCGGTCGCGGCCGGGTGGACGCGACCGCCGCGTTCGACGTCGTGCTTCCGCTGCGCACCGGCGGCGCGCGGGAGCCGCTGTTCTGCCTCCACCCGGCCGGCGGCGTCGCGTGGTCGTTCGCGGGCCTCGCGGCGCACTTGGACCCGGAGCGCGACGTGTACGGCATCCAGTCGCCGGTGCTCAACTCGGAGGCCATGCCGGAGTCCATCGACGACTGGGCGAGCCGCTACGTGCGCGAGATCCGCGCCGTGCAGCCCGAGGGCCCGTATCACCTGCTCGGCTGGTCGCTCGGCGGCGTACTCGCGCACGCGGTCGCGGTGCGGCTCCAGGAGCAGGGCCAGCGGGTCGCGGTACTGGCCATGATGGACAGCTCGCTGCGGGTCGCCGCGCACGCGGCCATCGCGCTGCCGGTCGCCGATCTGCTCGGCGGGTTGCTCGGCGAAGCGGCCGACGACGAGGACGCCGAACTCGACCCGCCTCGGCTCGCGCGCCTGCTCGCGGACCTGCCCGAGCCGTTCGCCTCGTTCGGCGCCGACCGCCTCGACCGTGTGCTCGGCGCGGGCGCGGGGTCACTGGAGTTGATCCGGCGCTACCGCCCCCGCCCCTACAAGGGCAACCTCGTGTACTTCACCGCCGCGCTGGACGATCCGACCGGTGCCGCGGGCGCCGCGAGCTGGGCGGACGCCGTGGACGGCACCGTGCACAACCACGCGGTGCACGCCTCGCACTGGCGGATGACCTCCGAATCCGCGCTGGCACGGATCGGCCACGTCCTCACCGCGGCGCTGGCCGACACCGACCGCCCTTAGACCCCCCAACCTGATCTGACCAGGAAGAAGGAAATCCGAAATGACCAACCCGTTCGACGACGACAACGCCAAGTTCTACGTCCTGATCAACCAAGAAGGCGAACATTCCCTATGGCCGGTCTTCGCCGCCGTTCCCGGCGGCTGGTCCATCGCCTACGGCGCCGCCAACCGCAAGTCCTGCCTCGAGTACGTCGAGACCCACTGGGTGGACATGCGTCCCAAGTCGCTCATCGAAGCCATGTCCACCGAGGCGAACTGACCACCTGAATACGCGGGGCGCGCCGGTCCACATCCCCCTGCCGACCGGTGCGCCCCGCCTCGTCTCCGGGCTCAGACCTCGGCGTGCGCCGCGTCGATCACCGCGTGCGCGTGCTGCCGCCATTCCGCGACGGCTCTGGTGCGCAGGCCGCCGAGCGCCGAGTCGAACTGTTTCGCGCGCTTGGTGACCGTGAGCCCCACGTAGGTGTGCGCGTTCGTGATGGCGCTGGTCGCCACCGCGCAGGCCTCCTCGACCTCGCCCGAGGCCAGCAGCGCCGTGGCGTGCTCGAAGCGGACCAAGGCGGGCTCCATGGTCTCCGACGGGTCGTACAACGCCATCGCGCGGGCGGCCGCCACGGCGGTCTCCTCGGCGCGGCCGAGCCGGGAATATCCGATCGCCTGATAAAAAGCGAGTTTCTCCGGGCGGAAAGAAAAAATACCGACCGAAAGGTCTTCGGACCCGACGTCTTCCAAAGCCGATGCCGATCGTGCGATACACCGCGCGAATTCATCGGCGTGCCCGAGACTGGCGTGCGCACGCGCCGCCATTCCCCACAACCATGCGGCGGCCGGGCCGTAGGACGGATTTTCTTGCAAGCGGCCGTCGAGTAACTGCAAAACTTCCTTCGGTTTATCGCTATACGTCGGCAAATACGCGAGCCCGGCCAGGGCGATGTCCTCCGAATAACGGTCGCCGATGTCCTGCGCGGCGTGGATCGCGGTGGCATACCACATGCGCGCCTGACCGAAATGCCCTTCGTTGAAGAGGATCTCGCCCACCACGTTCGCCAGCCGTCCGGCCGTGCGCACCAATCGGACCTGCTGATGGGTGGGCTGCCGTTCGCCGAGACAGCCACGTACCAGCCGGAATTGCTCGAGCCCCGTCTGCAACAGCTCGTGGGGCGGAACCTGCACCACCCGCGTGCCCAGGACCTCGGCCGACTGCTCCAGGAACGCCAGTCGCCGTTCGCTGATCGACCCCGCGTCGAGGGTTGCCAGCATCCTCTCCGGTTCGCTCGCCACCAGGTCCGCCGCCTGGCCTGCCATGCCCGCGCCGATGCAGGCCAGCAGTTCTCGCCTTCTCACGTCGTCTTCCTCGACTTCCTTGTCGAGCCCGATTTCCCTACCGAGCTTGGTGTGCCTTTCGGGCGCCGAATCGGCGCGTTCGTAGTCGGGGGCCGGCTCCTGGCGCGTGGTGATCGCGCGCTCGAATCGTTCGGCGACGACGGAATCGACGCCCGACAAGACCCTGTCCAGGAGACGCTGGCTAGCGGCGTGCATCCGGGTTGTCCGGCCGTTCTCCCACAGGACCACGGTGCGCGGTGTGACGCCCACCAGACGCGCGAATTCGTAACGGCTTCGCTTCATCGCCGTGCGAAGCGCATGTACAGCTTCGCCCGTCCAGTCGACCTCCACCATAGGTCTCTCTTCCTCGCTCCAGGCCGCTACAAACGGAAAGTACTCGCAATTACCGCATTCGGGTCTGTTATCTACCGAATCGCAACGCGCACTGTTGAATCGCACCCGGCATCGGGGGTCCGCCCAAACCCTGTCGAGGGCGCCCGTTGTCCGGAACCCGGCGCACGGTCCCGACACGGCCCGATCCATCCGTGTCGAGCGCGGCTCCGGCGGCGCCTTCTCGGTGTCGGGTGCACTGCGCTTATGGAGGTGAACGATGGACGTGTTGCACTCGGATGTCCGAGAGCTGTGGTTGATTCAGAGCCGCGACTGCTCGCAGGAACCGCTCGGCCTGACCTATGACCGCGCGCGGTTCCTGTGCGCCGTCCACGCCGGGCACGGCGCGCACTGCAGGCAATACCTAACCGCGTCGGCGTTCTGTTCCCGGCAGGCCGCCGACCAGTGAGCGGCCGTGAATCCGCTGCTGAGCATGCTCGGCGCGTGCACCTTGCTGGTGGCCGCGATCGTCGGCGTCGGCTCCTGCCTGCCGCACGGCGGCGCGGAGGACGCGCACCGACCGCCCGATAAGCCGTTCACCGTCGAGCAGGCGCACCGCGTGATGCAGGGCCACCGCCCCTGCCGCGCCGACGCCTGCCCCCGCAAACGAGCGGCCTTCCGCACCTTGGTCGCATCCGGCCGCGTCGTCCCCGACAGCAGGGCCGACGGATACTCGCGCTGACCGACTGTCAGCGCACCGAACTCGTTGCCGGCAGCGTGATCCGCCCGCCAACGACGTTCATCCCCTGCACGGGACTACGGCGAGGGAGCCCCGGCAGCGCCGAAGTCCTCGTATCTCCCTACGACGGAGATACGAGGACTCCCCGGTGCCCACCGAGCCGAGTCGATGTCGGAAGGGAACATCTACCCGAACGAGTGGTACACGGCTGCGGCGAATCCCGAGTAGGCCCCGCAGCGCTGTGCCACTCGCGAAGTCAGTCGATTTCTGGAGGCCGGCCCCATCGCTGCTCGTACTGCTCCGGCGACATGAATTCCCAGCCCGTCGTGGTATCCGCGTGGTGGCATCGTGCCGCAGGGCGATCGCCACCACAGTCACAGTCAGGGTCGCAGCAGTCGTAACCGGAGCCCGGAGGGAACTCGAGATCTCCCATAGAACCACGATATCCGCAAGGATCGCCTATGCCGGAGTTGCCGAGCAGTCATCGAACGTACGGGCCGGGCGACAGTCCGGCTGTCGGCTGGTCGCCCCGACGTAGGGGACTCCCGACCGACAGCCGGGACCGCTCAGTTCCCGGAAGACCCGGTGGCGGCCGACAGCGCCTCGAATTCCTTGTCCGTCAGCTCGATTCGCGCGGCGGCGATGTTCTCCTCGACGTGCGCGACGCTGGAGGTGCCCGGGATCGGCAGCATGACGGGGGAGCGGCGCAGCAGCCAGGCCAGGGCGAGCTGGGCGGGGGTCGCGCCGTGCTCGGCGGAGATGGCGGCCAGCGGACCGCCGGGAGCGGCGAGTTCGCCGGTGGCGATGGGGAACCACGGGATGAAGCCGATGTTCTCCTGCTCGGCGTAGTTCAGCACGTCCTCGTCGGCGCGGTTGGCGAGGTTGTACAGGTTCTGCACCGAGACGATGGTGGCGAGTTCGCGCACCTGGCGCAGCTGTTCGACGGTCACCTGCGAGAGGCCGATGTGCCGGATCTTGCCCTCCTGCTGGAGTGCGACCAGCTCGCCGATCTGGTCGGCCAGCGGCACCTGCGAGTCGATGCGATGCAGCTGGTACAGATCGATCCGGTCGACGCCGAGATGGCGCAGGCTCAGTTCCGCTTGCTGGCGCAGGTATTCGGGCCGCGCGACCGGGCGCCACTCGTTCGGACCCTGCCGCGTGAGACCGGCCTTGGTGGCGATGACCAGGCCCTCCGGATACGGGTGCAGGGCCTTGCGGATCAGTTTCTCGCTGACGAACGGACCGTAGGAGTCGGCGGTATCGATGAAGTTCACGCCGAGCTCCACCGCCCGGCGCAGCACCCGTACCGCCTCGTCCGGGTCCTTGGGGTCACCCCAGACGCCGGGGCCGGTCAACTGCATCGCGCCGTATCCCAGCCGATGCACCGGAAGATCGCCGCCGATGGCGAAGGTTCCGGATGCCGCGGCGGGTTGCGCGTCGAGATCTGTGCTCATGAGAATCTTCTTTCCGAAGTCGGAGACTGCGCCGATGCCCTGCGAATGTCGCGCCGGGACCGGACGCGGGCCTTTCTACCGCAACAGCATTGCCCCGAGGCCGATTCCGCCCCGGCGTTCGCCGGTGGCGAAAACCGGCCGTGCCCTCGAACTGGCCCAGGACCCGCGCCCGATGTCCGGCCTATCGGCAACGCCCACGTAGTCGGCACGGATCCCACCGTACTCGGACTCGGGAATCGAGCACCCCGAGCGACCAGCCCCGAACGAAAGCTTCCGCCACGATTCCGCCGGTACAACGCGCGCCGACTCCCGCGCTCGGCCGACTCGGCGATACTCGTGCCATCGAGTGGCACCTCGCCGCGGTGGCCACACACGATTCGCCGCGGCCGTGTGCCCACTCGCGAACGAAGGCGTCGAGCCGGTTCGCCGGTCGGTCGGCCGCCGTTAGGACCGACGGTGCGCTGTCGCCCACGTCCGTGGGCCACCCGCGCTACGGCGTCAGGTGGCCGAAGAGGATCGCCTGCATCAGGCGCACCACGCGCCGGGGGGAGCAGGCCGGGTCGGTGGAGCCGAAGCGTTCGCCCAGGTCGACGACCAGGGCGAAGGCGGCGTGCACGAGCAGCCGCGCTTCGGCGGCGGACAACTCGGGCCGCACGCCGCCCAGCAGTTTGGCCCATTCCTCGACGTTGAGACGCTGGATATTGCGCAGTACCGTGCGCTCCTCGGGCGGCACGTTGCTGATTTCGGCGTAGTAGACGAAGGTCAGCTCCCGCTCGGCGAACGAGCCGGCCACATACAACTCGATCAGGGTGTCGAGCGCTTGCTGGGGCGTCTCGGCCGCGGAGACGGCAGGCCCGATGGCGGCCGACACCCGGTCCGCGGCCCGGCGGAACGCCGCCGTGAGGATGTCGCCCTTGCCGCGGTAGAACCGGTACACCGCCGAGGATGCGGGCAGTCCGGCGGCGTTGGCGATGTCCTCCACGCTGACGTTCGGGTACCCGCGCTGATGGAACAGCTCCACCGCGCGCGTCAGCAGCAATTCGTGTTTGAAGGTGAGCGGGATCTCGGTCGCGGTGAAGTTCTCGGCCTCGGCGCTGCCGGGCGGCGGCAGCTCGCACGCGGCGAGTGCGTGGCAGGCCGCGGTGAGCCGCGCGGTGAGCGTCCGCACCGGGATCGACACATGGTGATCACCGATGCTGCTGAGCACGCTCAGTTCCGCCGCGGCCAGCACGGCGCGATCGGCCTTCGACAGCGCGGGCCTGGTCTCGGCGAGCAGTGCGGTGAGCGTCGCGTTCACGCCCGCGAGCTGATCGGCCAGCGTGTCCGCGTCGTCTTCCTCCAGGTAGCGCCGCTGCCAGCGCAACAGCGCCGCGCTGCGCCGGTTGACGATGGCGGCCTCGATCAAGGCGTCGAGCACCCGCGCGAGCCGCTGCTCGGCGGACAGGTCCGTGGCTTCGGGCAGCCGGACCGCTTCGGCGCTGACCGCGCCCAACCGCAACACTTCCTCGCGGAACAGCGCGTATTTGCTCGGATAGTGGCGATACAGCGCCGCGGAGCTGATGTCGAGCCGAGAGGCGATGTCGTCCATGCTGACGCCGTGGTAGCCGAGCGCCCCGAACGCCTCGGCCGACGCCGCCGCGATCTGGGCGCGGCGGTCACGTGGTCGGCGCCGGATCACGCGTGCCGGTGTCCCGTCGGCCGCCTTGTCCGCGGCATGGCGGTCCTGGGCACCCATGCCGCGATGTTAGCCCAACACAACGTTCGGTACAGCGACGCTACCCGCCCGCGGGAAGAAATGAATGGTAGATCACAAAAATCTGGTGATCCGCCTTCAATGTCGCACAATTCGCCGATCGAAACGAGAATATCGGCTAACTTACCTGACTATCGCGCGGGCCGTCCGAAGAGCACCAGCTGCATCAGCAGGCGCACCCGGTCCTGGGCGGCCAGCGGTTCGTTGCCGAAGGCGCGGCCCAGGTCGACGACCACCGCGAAAGCCGCGTGGACGAGGATGCGCGCCTCCGCCGGAGCGAGCTCCGGACGCACCTCGCGCAGCAGCCGGGCCCACTCCTCGACGCTGAGTCGCTGGATATTGCGCAGCACCGTGCGGTCCTCGGCGGGGACATGCTGGAACTCGGTGTAGTACACGAAGGTGAGGGCGCGTTCGGCGAACGATCCGGCGACGTATTGCGTGATCAACGCGGTGAGCGCGTCCTCGGAATCGCCGGCCGCCGCCACGGCCGGGCCGACGGCGCCGGAAACCCGTTCGGCGGCACGGCGGAACGCGGCGGCCAGGATGTCGCTCTTGCCGCGGTAGAAGCGGTACACCGCCGAGGCCGCCGAAAGCCCTGCGGCGGTGGCGATGTCCTCCACGCTGACGTTGGGGTAGCCGCGCTCGTGGAACAGCTCGACCGCTTTGCGCAGCAGCAGTTCGTGTTTGAACGAATCCGGGATCTCCACCACCGCGACCGGCTCGACCGCGCGCGTCGCGGGCAGCTTCGCGTGGGCGACCGACCAGCACGCCGAATGCAGCAGGCGGGCAAGGGGTTTCGCCGGGAGGGCGGCGTGATGGTCGGCGATGCTGGTGATCGTGCTGAGCAAGGCGGCGCGCAGCACGCGCACGTCCTCCTCGATGAGTTCCGGGCGCAGCGCGGCCAGCTGGCTGCCCAGCGCGCCGAGTACCGTGGCCTGCTGATCGTTGAGCGTGGTCTGGTCGTCGGGCTCGAGGTATCTGACTTCCCAGCGCACCAGCGTGACGGTGGGGCGGTTGTCGATGGTGACCGCGATGAGCGCGTCGAGCACGTGCCGCAGCCGCTGTTCGGCGGGCCAGTCGGCCGCCTCCTCGGGCAGCTCGACCGATTCGGTCATCGCCTGGCCGACGCGCAGCAGTTCTTCCCGGAACAGCGCGTATTTGCTCGGGTAGTGGCGGTACAGCGCCGCCGAGCTGATGCCGAGCCCGGAGGCGATGTCGTCCATGCTGACGCCGTGGTAGCCGAGCGCGCCGAACGCGGCGGCCGACGCGGCGGCGATCTGGGCACGGCGGTTCTTCGGTCTGCGCCGGATCTCGCGAGGTGCCGAGTCGCCGCTGCTCGCCTTCCGCGCCGTACGGCGATTGTCGACACTCATGACGAACATCGTAACGACCTGGCCGTATGGCCGGGCTGGCCGTGCCACGGGATACGGCTCCCGGGGATGAGCGGCCCCCGGGAGCTGTACCTGTTCTCCGGTGCGCGCCGGCATGCGACGAGGCGGGATGTGCGCGCCGGTGCGTCCGGAAATCGACAGCCGGACTCGGCCGAAGCGCGGGGCACCATGCGCGCCGTGCCGGGACTAGCTGTCGAACAGAGATAAACTTACACGAATATAAATCCAGTACAAATGCTGATCGAACACAGAATCATTGTTCACATACTGGTTGACCGCCGGTCGACCACCACCCGCGCCCGGCCGCGCGGCACCGTGGTGATGTTGCGGATCTTGCCGCGCTCGGGCGCGCTGCCCGCCGGGAGCGAAAGCGTGTCGCGGACGAGGATTTCGCGCAGCACCGTGGTGCCCTCGAGCAGTGAGAACCCCGCGCCGATGCATCGCCGCACACCGCCGCCGAACGGCAGCCAGGTGTTCGGCGCCACTTCGCCGTCGAGAAAGCGGGCCGGGCGGAACACGGCGACGTCGGGGTAGGCCTCGGTACGGCGGTGTGCGAGGACGATCGACGTGGCGACCACGGTGCCCGCGGGCAGCCGCTGTCCGCCGATCGTCATGTCCCTGGTCAGTTTTCGATTGGTGCCGGAGATGACGGTGTGCAACCGCATGGCCTCCTTGAGCACCGCGTCCAGGTATCGGTCGTCGCCGGTGCGCGCGGCCTCCGAGGCCTGCCGCTGGATCTCGGGGTCGGCGGCGAGTTCGTAGAGTGCCCAGGACAGCGCCGAGGCGGTGGTCTCGTGCCCGGCCAGCAGCAGCGTGATGAGCTGGTCGCGCAGTTCGGCATCGGTGAGCGGCGCGTCGCCGTCGCCCGCGCCGACCTCGAGCAGGCGCGACAGCACGTCGGTGCGCCCGGCCAGATCGGTCGCCCGCCGCCGCTCGGCGATCTCCGCGTAGAGCAAGGCGTCCACCGCGGCCAGGTTCTCGGCGAAGCTCTTCCACGGGCCGACCCGCCGCAATCGGTCGCTCTTCGAACCCAGGAACACCAGCGGATTCAGGTGGACGATCCGATTCAGGCGCGGGTTCAGCTCGGCCCTGGTCCGCTCGTCGGTGACGCCGAAGACCACCCGCGTGATCACCTCGAGGGTGAGCGCGTTCATCCGGTCCAGCATGCGCACCGTGGATCCGGGCGCCCAACCGCCGATCTCCGCGGCCGCGATCTCGGAGATCAGCGCCCGGTAGCCGCGCAGCGCGGCGCCGTTGAACGCGGGCATGAGCAGCCTGCGCGCCCGCGCGTGCTCGGCCTCGTCGGTCAGCAGCAGCGAGTGCGGGCCCATGATCGCACCGAGGATCTGGTTGCCCTCGCCCGCGTGCAGGTCGTGCGGATCGCCCGCGAAGATCTCCTTGATGTGCTCGGGGCGGGAGTACACCACGACGCGGTCGGCGAACGGCGGGATTCGCAGGGTGAAGACGTCACCGTAGCGGCGCGCCATCGCGGTGAGGAACCGGGCCCGGTCCCGCTGGAACAACGCGCTCTGCACGAGCGGCGGCAGCGCGGGCCCCGGCGGAAAACCCGCGGGCTCCGTGCGTTCTCGGACGTCCTGTGCGGCCACGATGCCACCTCCACGCGCATGTCGAACCGGCTGTCGCCTCCACGCTAGGAGAAACCCGGACGCCGGTCCATGCCCGATGCCCGCCGCTCGCGTACCCCGGCTCACCATCCAATACTCCGTTTGTCCGAAACCGCTTGTACCGGTGCGTCTTTCTGGTAAGGAGTTCGTCATGGCGTTGGCTTTGCGCCCGGTGGACCCCATCCCGGTGCTCGGCGCCGTGGTCGCCGCGGTACGGCGGATCACGGCGCGCTATCGGCTCACCCCGCTGGAGAAGCGCAACCTGGAAGCCGCCCGCGGCGCGCGGGCGGCGGTCTTCACCGCGTCCATCGGCGGGCGCGGCTACCGCCGATAGAATCCTGCGCCGCAGCCGAACTCGCGACGCACACAGCCGCGTCCGTTCTGGATCGCGGCGCCCTATTCGCGCGCTCCCGGCACTGCGTCCGGCAACTGATCGGGATCGTCCGCAGCCGAAGTCGGGAGCGGCCTCAGCCGCGCCCGCCGGGCCGGATCGTGCCGTACCAGTCGAGCAGGTCCGGGTTGTCCACGGCGCTGCGTTCGACGACGCGGGTCGGGTCGGCGCCCTGGAACAGCTTCTTGATCGGAACCTCGAGCTTCTTCCCGGTGCGGGTGTGCGGGATGCCGGGGGCCAGGATGATCTCGTCGGGTACGTGGCGGGGGGATACCTCGGTGCGGATGGTGCTGTTGACGCGCGCTTTCAGCTCGTCGGTGAGTTCCGCGCCGGGCGCGAGGGTCACGAACAGCGGCATCCAGTATCCGCCGTCGGGCTGCTCGGCGCCGATCACCAGCGCTTCGGCGATCTCCGGGAGCCGTTCGACGGATTGGTAGATGTCGGCGCTGCCCATCCGGATGCCGTGCCGGTTGAGCGTGGAGTCCGACCGCCCGTGCACGACCACGCTGTGGTGGTCGGTGATGGTGATCCAGTCGCCGTGCCGCCACACGCCGGGGAACATGTCGAAATACGCGTCGTGATAACGCTTCCCGTCCTCGTCGCGCCAGAAGGAGACCGGCATGGACGGCATCGGCGCGGTGACGACGAGCTCGCCGACTTCGCCGCGCACCGGCTGCCCCGCCGGGTCGTAGGCGTCCAGCGCGACGCCGAGGAAGGGCGCCGACAGCTCACCCGGCCACACGGGCACGGTGCGCGCGCCCCCGATGAACGCGGACACCACGTCGGTGCCGCCGCTGATCGAGGACACCTGGACGTGCTCGCCGACGTTCTCGCCCAGCCACAGCGCCGAGGAGGTGGGCAGCGAGGAGCCGGTGATGCCGACGGTGCGCAGGGCCGACAGGTCGTGCTCGGTGCGCGGCACCGAGCCCGCTTTGATGCAGGCCAGTACATAGCCGGGGCTGGCGCCGAGCACGGTGGCGCCGACCTCGGCGGCGATCCGCCACAGCGCGTCGGGGGTCGGCGCGGTAGGGCTGCCGTCGTAGGTGACGATGGTCGCCCCGGCCAGCAGGCCCGCGATCTGGAAGTTCCACATCATCCAGCTCGGGCTGGTGTACCAGAAGAAGGTGTCCTCGGGTCCGATGTCGGATTGCAGGGCAACGGCTTTGAGGTGTTCGAGCAGCACGCCGCCGTGGCCGTGCACGATGCCCTTGGGCAGGCCGGTGGTGCCGGAGGAGAACACGATCCACAGCGGATGGTCGAAATCCACCGACTCCGTGGTGATCACCGGAGGCAGCCCGTCGGTGGTGGTCACCGCCTCGTCCCACGAGGTCGCGTCCGGCACGTCCAGCCCGAGCCGGGAGACCGCGATCGTGCCCTTCAGCGAGTCCAGGCCGGCACGCAACGCGGCGATGTCGTCGCGCTTGTCGTGCGCCTTGCCGCCGAAGCGGTAGCCGTCGGCGGTGACCAGGACAGTCGGCTCCAGTTGCCCGAGACGGTCCAGCGCGGCTTTCGGCGAGTAGTCCTGTCCGCAGGCGCTCCAGATCGCGCCGATGCTCGCGGTGGCCAGGAACGCGATCACCGCTTCCGGGATGTTCGGCAGATACCCGGCCACCCGGTCGCCGGGCCGCACACCCAGCGACCGCAGCGTCTGTGCGAAAGCGGCGGTGTGGTCGATCAGTTCGGCCCAGGACACCTCGCGGATCGGAGCGTCCTCACTGACCGCCTTGATCGCGGGCCGGTCGGTGCGCAGCTGCCGGATCACCTGGTCCACATAGTTCAACCGGGTGCCGGGGAACCACTGCGCGCCCGGCATCTCCGCGCTCGCCAACACTTCGCCCGCGATGTCACCGAGTCCGAAGTAGTCCCACAGCGCGTGCCAGAACCCGGCGAGATCGTCGACCGACCACTGCCACAGCGCGTGATAGTCGGTCGCGTGCACACCGGTGCGTTCCGCGACGAATCGGGCGAAGTCGGTGATCCTCGCCTCGGCGATGTCTTCTTCGGTCGGCACCCATTGTGGTTGCATCGCGGTCCTCTCGACTGGGGAAACTCTGCGTTCAGGCGCGGTCGGCGCGCCGCACGATCTGCTCGGCGTGCCGGAACACGGGGCCATCGACCATCCTGCCCTCGAAGGCGAAGACGCCGCGGTGGTTCGGCGCTTCCGCCAGCACTCGGCGGGCCCAGGTGAGCTCTGCTTCCGAGGGCGCGTAGGCGGCGCGCAGCACCGGCACCTGGCTCGGGTGGATCGCCACCTTGGCGTCGAAACCCACCGCGACCGCGTCCTCGGCCTCGGCCCGCAGCCCGTCCAGATCGCCAATGTCCAGGTACACCGAGTCGAGCGCGAACTTGCCGTACGCCTTGGCGGCCAGCAGCGCGGTGGAGCGGACGTGGCGAGCCACGTCGCGATAGCCGCCGTCGGCATGCCTGCTCGCCGTGCCGCCGAGCCCGGCGACCAGATCCTCCGCCCCCCACATGACGCCGATCGCGTTGCGCGCCGTCATGGCCGCGCCGACGGTGAGCGCGCCGAGCGGCGACTCGATCAGCGCGATCACCGCGTAGTCCGCCAGCGCGGTGACCTGTTCGGCGGACTCGCATTTCGGCAGCATGAGCCTGCGGTAGGCGGTGTCGGCGAGCGCCGCCAGATCGAGCGCATGGTCCTCGGTACCCGCCGCGTTGACGCGCACCACCGTGGTCGCCGGATCGAGCGGTGTATCCAGCAGCGCCTTGCGCGCCGCCGCTTTGTCGTGCGCGGCGACGCCGTCCTCGAGGTCGAGAATCACGACGTCGGCCGCAGCCGCCGCCTTCGCGAAGCGCTCGGGACGATCGGCCGGGCAGAACAACCAGGCCGGACCTGCCATCCGCCAATTCATGCGGCATCGCCTCCGGCATGAGCGCGACCCCGCCGACTCCGGGCCGAACCGCTCATGCTGTGTCGGTTGTGGATACCCACGGAGCCCGGTGTAGTGCCGCTGTGCTGCCTCAGGGCCGGGCGGCTCATGCTGTGTCGGTTGTGGGCATCCGCATCGCTGTTCGTGGTGACCTTGGGTTGTCTCCCCCGGACCGGAAGCCTCATGCCACGCCCTCCGGAGCCTTGCGCACCAGCGTCTTGCGCACCGCGGTCGCGACGATGTCGCCGTGCTGATTGCGCGCCGTGTGCGCGAAGGTCACGATGCCCTCGCCAGGACGGCTCTTCGATTCGCGCTTGTCGGTGACCACGGTTTCGGCGTACATGGTGTCGCCGTGGAACAGCGGCTTGGGGAAAGCGACCTCCGAGAAGCCGAGATTGGCCACGATGGTGCCCTGGGTCAGCTGCGCCACCGACAGTCCGATCAACGTGGACAGGGTGAACATCGAGTTCACCAACCGCTGATTGAACGGAGGCAATCGATCGCTGAACGCCGCGTCCAGGTGCAGCGCCTGGGTGTTCATGGTGAGCGTGGTGAACAGGACGTTGTCCGCCTCGGTGATGGTGCGGCCGGGGCGGTGCTCGTAGACCACCTCGGTGTCGAACTCCTCGAACCACAGGCCGCGCTGCACGACCGTCCGCCGGGTCACAGGCCCAGCTCCCGTCCGATCAGCATCAGCTGCACCTCCGTCGTCCCCTCGCCGATTTCCAGGATCTTGCTGTCGCGATAGTGCCGGGCGACGGCGTACTCGTTCATGAAGCCGTAGCCGCCGAAGATCTGCGTCGCGTCGCGAGCGTTGTCCATGGCGGCCTCGCTGGCCACCAGCTTGGCGATGGACGCCTGCTTCTTGAACGGCTTGCCCGCCAGCATCAGCGCCGCCGCGTCGTAGTAGGCCGTGCGCGCGGCGTGCGCCCGCGTCTCCATCCTGGCGATCTTGAACGCGATGGCCTGATTGCGTCCGATCGCCTGGCCGAACGCCTCGCGCTCCTTGGCGTAGCGCACGCTCTCGTCCACACAGCCCTGCGCGGCGCCGACCGCGAGCGCGGCGATGGCGATGCGGCCCTCGTCGAGGATGCGCAGGAAGTTCGCGTAACCGCGCCCGCGCTCGCCGAGCAGATTCTCCTCGGGGACGCGGACGTCGGTGAAGCTGAGCGGATGGGTGTCGGAGGCGTTCCAGCCGACCTTGTTGTACGCGGGCTCGGCGACGAAACCGGGTGTGTCGGTCGGCACCAGGATCGTCGAGATCTCCTTCTTGCCGCCGGTGTTCCGGGTCACCGCGGTCACCGTGACGAGCGTGGTGATGTCGGTGCCGGAATTGGTGATGAACTGCTTGCTGCCGTTGATGATCCATTCGCCGCCGTCGATGACCGCGGTGGTCCTGGTGCCGCCCGCGTCGCTGCCCGCGCCCGGTTCGGTGAGCCCGAACGCGGCGAGGTTGCGGCCGCTGGTCAGCTGTGGCAGCCATTCCTGCTTCTGCTTGTCGTTGCCGAAGCGGTAGATCGGCATCGCGCCGAGCGAGACGCCCGCCTCCAGCGTGATCGCCACGCTCTGGTCGACCTTGCCCAGTTCCTCGAGCGCCAGGCACAGCGCGAAGTAGTCGCCGCCCATGCCGCCGTACTCCTCCGGGAACGGCAGGCCGAACAGGCCCATCTCGGCCATCCCCGCGACCACTTCGTACGGGAAGGTGTGGTTCGCGTCGTGCTCGGCCGCCACCGGAGCGACCACCGACCGCGCGAAGTCGCGCACGGTCAGCGCGAGATCGCGGTACTCCTCCGGCAGCGTGCCGGTGGACAGGAAGTCGGTCATGCGGGGATTCCTTCTCGTTCGGTGGGTTTCGTTGCGGCCTGCGCGACGACGCGCGCCAGCACTTGGTCCAGGCGCACCTGCGCGCCGGGTTCGACCAGTAGTTCGACGGTTCCGGCGACCGGCGCGGTGAGCGAGTGCTCCATCTTCATCGCCTCCACGATGACCACCGGATCGCCCGCCGCGACGGCGGCGCCGGAGGCGACCGGCACCGCGATCACCGAGCCGGGCATGGGGGAGCGGATCTCGGCGTCGCCCACGTGCTCGTCGCCGCCGCGCACGTTGACCTCGGCCACTTCGCGCAGCACCGCGATGCCGGACGGTCCGGCCACCCACAGCAAGCCGTCCTGCTCGGCGACCCGGTAGGTGCGGCGCAGGCCGTCCAGGGTGAGGGCGAGTTCGCCCGCGCATCGATCGCCGGAGGCGGTGAATACCGCCGTCAGTGCGCGGCTTTCGCCCTCGTCGACCCGCACCGTGCCGTCGTCCGGCGTGCCGGACAGGTAGACGTGCTCGACCCGCTCGCCGCCCGCGAGCCGGATCGGCGTCGGCGCGTCGGCCCCGATCCGCCAGCCGGAGGGCACCTCCCAGGGGTCGCGCGGCGCGGCGGGCCAGCGGCGCACCCAGTGCCAGGCCGCCGCGGCGACGAACTCGTCGTCGCCGACGGCGGCGGGGCGGAAGTCGGCGACCCGCCGGTCCAGCAGGGCGGTGTCCAGCCGTCCTTCGGCCACGTCCGGGTCGGCGAGCAGGAAGCGCAGGAATTCGATATTGCTGGTCACGCCGAGCAGCACGGTGTCGGCCAGCGCCCGATCCAGTTTCGCGAGCGCGGCGGTGCGATCACCGGCGTGCGCGATGACCTTCGACAGCATCGGGTCGTAATCGCTGCCGACGCGCGTGCCGATCCGCAGGCCCGAGTCGACCCGGACGCCGGGACCTTCCGGCTCGTCGAGGTCGAGCACCGTGCCGCCGGTGGGCAGGAACCCGCGCCCCGGATCCTCGGCGTACACCCTGGCCTCGATCGCGTGCCCGACCATGCGGATGTCGTCCTGCGCCACCGCAAGCTTCTGCCCGGCCGCCACCCGGACCTGGCATTCCACCAAGTCGACGCCGGTGACCAGCTCGGTGACCGGATGCTCTACCTGCAGGCGGGTGTTCATCTCCATGAAGAAGAACTCGTCCGGCTGGTCGGCGGAGACGATGAACTCCACGGTGCCCGCGCCCACGTAGTCCACGCTGCGCGCGGTGTTGCAGGCCGCCGCGCCGATCCTGGCCCTGGTGGCCGCGTCCAGCAGCGGGGAGGGAGCCTCCTCGATCACCTTCTGGTGGCGGCGCTGCAAGCTGCATTCGCGCTCGCCCAAGTGCAGCACGTTGCCGAACTGGTCGGCGAGAATCTGCACCTCGATGTGCCGCGGCCGGGTGACGAACCGTTCCAGGAACAGCGTGTCGTCGCCGAACGCGGCGGCGGCCTCGCGCCGGGCGCTGCGCAGCGCCTCCGGCAGGCGGGCCGGATCGTCCACCCGGCGCATGCCCTTGCCTCCACCGCCCGCGGACGGCTTGACCAGCACCGGATAGCCGACTTCGCCGGCCGCGGCGATCAGCTCGTCATCGGTCAGGCCGGGGGTGGCGATGCCGGGCACCACGGGAACGCCGAACGCGGCCACGGTGTTCTTCGCGGTGATCTTGTCGCCCATCACCTCGATGGCGCGGGCAGGCGGGCCGAGGAAGACGATGTCCGCCTCCGCCAGCGCGGCGGCGAAAGCGGCGTTCTCCGAGAGGAACCCGTAGCCGGGGTGGACCGCTTGCGCACCGGTGCGCACGGCGGCGGCCACCACCCGGTCGATGGCGAGGTAGCTCTCCCGGGCGGGGGCCGGGCCGAGACGCACCGCCGTGTCGGCTTCGTGGACGTGGCGGGCGTCGGCGTCGGCGTCGCTGTAGACGGCCACCGAGCGAATTCCCAAGGCGCGCAGAGTGCGGATCACCCGCACCGCGATCTCGCCGCGGTTGGCGACGAGCACGGTGTCGAATCCGACGGGAACGGATCTGTTCAGCATCGTCATCACATCCGGAAAACGCCGTAGGAGACGGGTTCGAGCGGGGCCTGCGCGCACACCGACAGCGCCAGCCCGAGCACGGTTCTGGTGTCGGCGGGATCGATCACGCCGTCGTCCCACAACCTGGCCGTCGAGTAATAGGGGTTGCCCTGGCTCTCGTACTGGTCCCGGATCGGGGCCTTGAACGCCTCCTCGTCCGCGGCCGACCAGGGCTGCCCGCTGCTGTCGAGCTGGTCGCCGCGCACCGTCGCCAGCACCGACGCCGCCTGCTCGCCACCCATCACCGAGATCCGGGCGTTCGGCCACATCCACAGGAACCGCGGCGAATACGCGCGCCCGCACATCGAGTAGTTGCCCGCGCCGTAGGAGCCGCCGATGACGACGGTGAGCTTCGGCACGCGGGCGCAGGCCACCGCGGTGACCATCTTCGCGCCGTGCTTGGCGATGCCGCCTGCCTCGTAGTCGCGGCCGACCATGAAGCCGGTGATGTTCTGCAGGAACAGCAGCGGGATACTGCGCTTGTCGCACAGCTCGATGAAATGCGCGCCCTTCATGGCGGATTCGCTGAACAGCACGCCGTTGTTGGCGACGATGCCCACCGGATGTCCGTGGATGTGCGCGAACCCGGTGACCAAGGTCTTGCCGTATTCGGCCTTGAACTCGTGGAACCCGCTCTCGCCCTCGACTGTCCCGTCGACCAGGCGATGGATCACCTCGCGCACGTCGTAGGGAGTGCGCAGGTCGGTCGGCACCACGTCGTAGAGCTCGGATTCCGGCGCGGCGGGCGCGATGACGGGCCGCACGTCCCACGGGACCGGCGTGCGCGGGCCGAGCGTGGCCACGATGCGGCGCACGATGCGCAGCGCGTCCTGATCGTCCTCGGCCAAGTGGTCGGTGACGCCGGAGGTGCGCGAGTGCAGCTCGCCGCCGCCGAGTTCCTCGGCCGTGACCACCTCACCGGTCGCGGCCTTCACCAGCGGCGGGCCGCCGAGGAAGATGGTGCCCTGGTTGCGCACGATCACGGCCTCGTCGCTCATCGCGGGCACGTAGGCGCCGCCCGCGGTGCAGGAGCCGAGCACCGCGGCGATCTGCGGAATCCCTTTGGCGCTCATGGTCGCCTGGTTGTAGAAGATGCGCCCGAAATGCTCCCGGTCGGGGAACACCTCGTCCTGGTGCGGCAGGTACGCGCCACCGGAGTCGACCAGGTAGACGCACGGCAGCTGGTTCTGCAACGCGATCTCCTGCGCGCGCAGATGCTTCTTCACCGTCATGGGGTAGTAGGTGCCGCCCTTGACCGTCGCGTCGTTGGCCACGATCACGCATTCCCGGCCGGACACCCGGCCGATCCCGGTGATGATCCCGGCGCCGGGGGAGTCGTCGCCGTACATTCCGGTCGCGGCCAGCGGGGACAGCTCGAGGAACGGGCTCCCCGGGTCCAGCAGCTGGTCCACGCGCTGCCTGGGCAGCAGTTTGCCCCGCGCGACGTGGCGATCGCGCGCCTTCGGGGGCCCGCCCAGCGCAGCGGCGGCCAGCCGGGCGCGCAGATCGTCGACCAACGCCGCGTGCGCGGCGCGGTTCCCGACGACCTCTTCGGTAACGGTCATCACGTAATCCTGTCGTCCAGTTAGTCGACGATAACTGAAATTCAGGTTAGTCTTGATTAACCGAGTTGTCCAGATCGGCCGAAAGGACCGCGTGTGACGAGTGCCGAATCCGTCGCGCCGACGCGTCGTGAGCAATTGAAGGCGCAACGCAGGATGCAACTGCTGGAAGCGGGAGCGCGGTTGATCGCCGATCGCGGCTTCCTCGGCATGCGCCTGGACGACCTGGGCGCCGCCGTCGGCATCAGCGGCCCCGCGGTCTACCGGCACTTCCCGAACAAGGAAGCGCTGCTGATCGAGTTGCTGGTCGGGGTGAGTCAGCGCCTGCTCGACGGCGGCAAGAAGGTGGTCGCGGGCACGAACTCCCCTGAGGAGGCACTCGCCGGGCTGGTCGATCACCATCTGGACTTCGCGCTCGGCGAGCCGGAACTCATTCGCATCCAGGACCGCGACCTGGACAACGTGCCCGCTGCGGCCCGCCGCGAGATCCGCCGCACCCAGCGCCAGTACGTGGAGATCTGGGTGAGCGTGTTGCGCGAGCTGCATCCCGAACTACCCGAGGAGGCGGCGCGGGTGCAGGCCCACGCCGCCTTCGGCCTGATCAACTCCACCCCGCACAGCGCGAGCGAGGCGACCGCGGCACGCGCCCGGCCGGTGCTGCGCGGAATGGCGCTGACCGCGCTCGGGTGAGCGCGCCCTCATCGCGCGCTCCACCCGCCATCCATCGTGTAGGCCGCGCCGGTGACCATGCCCGCCTCCGGCGACACCAGCCAGGCCACCAGCGACGCGACCTCCTCCGGCTCGACGAGCCGTTTGATCGCGCTCTCGGTGAGCAGGATCTTCTCCACCACCTCCTGCTCGGGCACGCCGTGCGCCTTGGCCTGATCCGCGATCTGCTTGTCCACCAGCGGCGTCCGCACATAGCCCGGATTCACGCAATTGCTGGTGACGCCGTGCGGGCCGCCCTCCAGCGCGGTGACCTTGGACAGCCCCTCCAGGCCGTGCTTGGCCGTCACGTACGCGACCTTGTATTCGGAGGCGCGCAGGCCGTGGACCGAGGAGATGTTGACGATCCGTCCCCAGCCCTGCCGGTACATGTGCGGCAGCGCCGCGCGCACCAGCAGGAACGGGGCTTCGACCATCAGCGTGAGCAGGTCGCGGAAGCGCTGGGGCGCGAAGTCCTGGATCGGGCTGACGTGCTGCACCCCGGCGTTGTTGATCAGGATGTCGACGTCGAGTTCCAGCTCCTCCAGCGCCGCGACGTCGAGCAAATCCACCGCCCACGACTTGCCGCCCAGCTCCCTGGCCACGGTCTTCGCGCCGACGTCGTCGACGTCGGCCACCGTGACCGTGGCCCCCCGCGCCGCGAGCGCGCGGGCGCACGCCGCGCCGATGCCGCCCGCGCCGCCGGTGACCAGGGCGCTGCGCCCCGCCAGATCGCTCATCGCACGGTCACTTCGGTGCGCGCGCCGAGGGTCTCGGCATCGGCGTGATCGATGCTCTCCAAGGTCAGTCCCTTCGTCTCTCGTGCGACGAGCACGGCGATCGCGCTCACCGCCGCCGCGCCCGCCAGGTACCAGGCGATCGGCACCGCGGAGTGGTAGGTGTTCAGCAGCCGGACGGCGATGATCGGCGCCAGCGAACCGGCCACGATCGAGGTCACCTGGTAGCCGAGGGACACACCGGAATAGCGCATCCGCGTGGGGAACATCTCGGCCATGATCGCGGGCTGCCCGGCGTACATGAAGGCGTGGAAGATCAAGCCGATGACGATGGCGGACATGATGACCACGTTGTGGCCGCTGTCCATCATCGGGAAGGCGAAGAAGCCCCAGGTGCCCGCGGTGAGCGCGCCGATCAGGTAGACCGGCCGCCTGCCGATGCGGTCGGACAGGTTGCCCACCAGCGGGATCGCCACGAAGTGCACCGCGTGCGCGGCCAGCAGCCACCACAGGATCACTTGGGTGTCGGCGTGCACCTGCGTCTTCAGATAGGTGATGGTGAACGTGACCACCAGGTAGTACATGACGTTCTCGCCGAAACGCAGCCCCATCGCGGTGAGCACGCCGCGCGGGTAGCGGCGCAGCACCTCCACCACGCTCAGCGAGGTCGCCTTGATCTGCTCGGCTTCCCGCTGCGCCGCGACGAAGATGGGCGCGTCGGTGATCTTGGTGCGGATGTAGTAGCCGATCAGCACCACGACCGCCGACAGCCAGAACGCGACCCGCCAGCCCCACCCGAGGAACGCCTCGTCCGACAGCGTGGAGGTGAGCACCAGCAGCACCACCGTCGCCAGCAGGTTGCCCGCGGGTACGCCTGCCTGTGGCCAGCTCGCCCAGAATCCGCGGCTGCGGCTCGGGCTGTGCTCGGCGACCAGCAGCACCGCGCCGCCCCACTCTCCGCCGACCGCGAAGCCCTGGATGAAGCGCAGGGCCACCAGTAGCGCGGGCGCCCAGTAGCCGATCTGCCCGAAGGTCGGCAGGCAGCCCATCAGGAACGTCGCGCTGCCCACCAGCACCAGGCTGAACTGCAGCAGCTTCTTGCGGCCGTACTTGTCGCCGAAGTGCCCGAACACCACGCCGCCCAGCGGCCGCGCCGCGAAACCGACCGCGTAGGTGATGAACGCGGCGAGGATGGCGTCCAGGTCGCTGGTGCCCTTGGCGAAGAACACCTTGCTGAACACCAGCGTGGCGGCGGTGCCGTACAGGAAGAACTCGTACCACTCCACCACCGTGCCCGCCATCGACGCGGCCACCACGCGGCGCAGGCCGCTGGTCGTGCCGCCCGAATCCGCCGCTACGGCGTTGTGCTCCCTCATCGCACTTCTCCTTCGTGCCCGGGGCCACACTTCGTTCCCGATGTGACGGCCCCCACAATGCTTTGGCTGCACCGAGTATTGGTGCAGAGGAATTACGCCGCAATGACCATTTGTGCAGTGCGTCTCTGCAAAGATGCAGATATGCGCCCGGCCACTCCTGGTCGTCCCAGCGCGGACGACCTCCTCGTCCTCCTGGCCGTCGGGCGCTCCGGCCGATTCGTGACGGCGGCCGACGAACTCGGCATCAACCACACCACCATCTCCCGGCGCATCGCCGCGCTCGAGCACACCCTCGGCGGCCGGGTGCTCACCCGGGTGACCGGTGGCTGGGAGCTGACCGATCTCGGCAGGGAAGCCCTGGCCGCGGCCGAGGCGGTGGAGTCGGCGGTGAAGTCGCTGGCCGCGGACGCCGACGGCAACCGGGTGCTGGAGGGGGTGGTCCGGCTCTCGGCGACCGACGGCTTCAGCGCTTACATCGCCGCGCCCGCGGCGGCGGAGGTGCAGCGGCGGCACCCCAAGATCTCGGTGGAAATCGTGGCGATCACCCGCCGCGCCTCGCAACAGCGTTCCGGGCTGGATCTCGAGATCGTGGTGGGCGAGCCGCAAGTGCACCGCGCCACCGCCACGCATCTGGCCGACTACTGTCTCGGCCTCTACGGTTCCCGCGAATACCTGTACGAGAACGGCGCACCCGCGACGATCGACGACCTGTCCCGGTATCCGCTGGTCTACTTCATCGATTCCATGCTGCAAGTCGACGATCTCGACTTGGCCTCCAGCTTCGTACCCGCGATGCGCGAATCGGTCACGTCCACCAATGTTTTCGTGCACGTCGAGGCCACGCGCGCCTCCGCGGGCCTGGGCCTGCTGCCGTGCTTCATGGCCGATCGCCACGCGGACCTCGTTCGCGTGCTGGCCGATTCGGTGACCATCACCCTCGGCTACTGGCTCGTCGCGCGCACCGAAACCCTTCGCCGCCCGGAAGTGGCCGCCGTCGTCGCCGCGATCCGCGCCGTGGTCGCCGATCAGCGCGACATCCTCCTCGGTCGTCGGCACTGACGGTCGACTCCGGCCCCGGGGGGCGATGCGACTCGTCTTCGTCTTCTGGCGGCATCCTCGGCCTCACTCCTGCCCGTGCGGCTTCGGTGGCTCAGCGGGGCGAGGTGTCCGGCTTGGCGGCGCTGTGATCCAAATTACTGGTTTCCGACCATCTGGACAGCGCACAGCTATCTCAAAGAAAACTCACAGCAATCGCTGAACAGATGTTTTCCAGCTGTCGCCGCCAGCGACGCCGGTGAGGTGAACAGGCCAGCGTACAACGTGGTCAGATATGCGGGCATTTCTCATTTCGGGGAAGAATTGCCAGTGTTGGGAAGGTGCATACTCAGCAGTATGAGGCATAGATCACGCGCTACGTGAACGCACAATCATTCTCCTGACCAGATGTTTCTCCGCCGCGCTGCCGGGCGTTGGCGGAGTCGTAACTCTGTCTTCGTCTCCGGCGCCTTATTTGAGTTCAGTGAGCCGACTTCAAACGGAGGAATCTGTGCTACCACACGTGACCGTGATCCACCGCGTACGTGGTGTCGATGTTCCGTATACCGAGCGTATCGATCACGTTCGCAATCTTGTCACCTATGTTTGCGCGAGCGGCTTGCCCGACGGCATACCCGAGCAGGCGGCGGCGGTCACGGTTCTCGACGGCGCGACTCCGGTGCACGGTGCCGTGCGCGATCTCGCGGCACGGTTCGGCACGCCGGAACGCATTGTCGCACTGCACGAGTTCGACCTACTCCCGGCGGCGGAACTGCGCGCGGAATTCGGCATCCCCGGCGACCGGGCGGAATACGTCACCCGGTTCCGCGACAAGCTGACGATGGCCCAAGCGGTCGCCGCGCGGAACGTCTCCGTTCCCGCATTCCGCGCCGCACCCGACCTGTCCTCGGTCGCCGAATTCGCCGCGGAGTCCGGTTTCCCGATCGTCGTCAAGCCCAGATTCGGCGCCGGCAGCCGCGATGTGGTCAAGCTGAATTCGGAAGCGGATCTCGCCGCATTGCCGGACCTCGCGTCCGAACCATTTCTGGTCCAAGAATTCTGCCCGGACGAAGTCGGCGCCATCGACGGCGTGTGGACGGGTTCCCAACTCGGGCCGTGGCGCGCTTCGAAATATCTCGGAACATGCCTCGATTTCGCCAACGACGCGTTAAGTTTGGGTTATGTCGAGGTCGACGATCCCGTATTGACCGGTACCTTGACCGAGTTCGCCGAGTCGGTTCTTTCCGCACTCAGCCCTGGTGTCCCGACCGTATTCCATCTGGAATTCTTCGTCGGCGGAGACGGCGATTCTCCCCGCGTCCAGTTTCTGGAGGTCGCGGCGCGCGCGTGCGGCGGGCAAACCACCCACATGTGGCGCGAGGTGCACCGATACGACCTGCTCGGCGCGGCGGTCGACATCCAGCTCGGCCGGACGCCCGCCACGGCGCCGCTCACCGACGGCGAGGTGGTCGCCGAACTGCTCATCCACCCGCCGGTGACGCCGCCGTGCCGGGTGGTGGACGTGCACTGGGCGGTCCCGGAGGCCTACGCCCCGTACTACTGCTCGATTCCGCAGGTGGGGTCGGTGATCACCGAAACGTTCGGCTATGCCGATATCGGTGCGGCATTCCGCATCCGCGGAAAGTCGACCGCGGAAGTACTGGAATCGGTGCGGCGCACCGTGGCCGGGTTCCGAATGATGTGCACGGCGCTCGATTCACCTGTCGCGGCGGCGGTCGCCTGATCTGCTCGGACTTCTCTCGTGTCTCGGCTCTCCGTAGCTCTACCGCCGCCGGGTCCGCAGCGCATGCTGACCCTGATCACCGCGGCGTCCGCTGTCTCCAGCGGAATCTATTTGTCCACCGTGGTCCTGTATTTCACCAGGATCGTGCGGATTTCGCCGATGCGGGTCGGTGTGGGGCTCAGCATCGCCGGCGCCGCCTGCGTTGTCGGCGGAGTACTCGTCGGCAAACTCTCGGATCGGCACGATCCGCTGCTGGTATTGCGTCGCAGCCTGATCGTCGCGGCCGTCGCCACGCTCGGATTTCTCGCGGTCGACGGATTCGCGATGTATTTGCTCGTCGTTCCCGCGGCGGCCGCGGGGCAGGCCTGCGTGCAATTGCTGACCACGGCGATCATCACCAAGATCGGCACCGACCGGGCCAACGAATTCCGGGCGTACACGCGGTCGGTGCTCAACGTCGGCATCGCCGTCGGCATCGGGATGTCCGCGCTGGCGGTGCAATTCGACTCCGCCCTGCTCTATCGCGCGGCGATCGTCGTCGGAGCGGTATTTCTCGCCCTGGCGGCGCTGCTGGTCGGCCGACTGCCCGCGCTGCGACCCGTCGATGCCGAGTCGCCCGGCGGCCGCAGCCGGTGGGCGGCATTACGCGACCGGCCGTATCTGGCATTGACGGCGCTCGACGGTGTGCTGTCGCTGCAGTACCGCGTCCAGTCGGTCGCCATTCCCTTGTGGATCATCGGCGCGACCACGGCGCCGCGCTGGTCGATCGCCACGCTCGACATGCTCAACATCGCCATCGTCGTGCTGTTCCAGGTACGCGCCAGCAGGCGCGTCCTCGACGTCGCAGCGGCGGGCGCGGCGCTGCGGCGCTGCGGTTGGGCGTTCCTGATCGCCTGCGTCCTGTTCGCGTCCGCGCGCGGCCACGGGGGATGGATCGCGGTGCTCATCCTGGTCGCGGGCGGCGCGATCCTGAGCGTGGGGGAGCTGTGGCAGACGGCGGGCGGCTTCGAAGCGTCGAACCTGCTCGCCTCGCCGCAGGAAATCGGCGCTTATCTGGGTGTTTTCAGCATCGGCTTACGAATGGCCGACACCGTCGGCCCGGCGCTGCTCGCTTGGTTGTGCGTCGATGTCGGCGTCGTCGGCTGGTACATCACGGGATTCGTCCTGCTGGCCGCCGGGCTGCTTTCCCCCCTCGTCGTCGCTTGGGCCGAATCGGCCCGCGACAGGTACGCGCTCGCTCCGGCGTCGTGAAGCCGGACGCGAAACCCCGGTACTGGCATTGGAAGGAACCATCCCGATGGAAGCGACGATCGGCATCCGGATCACCGAGGCGGATCTGGCCGAAGCACTGCGCACGGATGTCATGACCGGACTGTCCGGACCGCGGAAATGGCTGCCGCCCAAGTGGTTCTACGACACCCGTGGCAGCAAACTGTTCGAGGCGATCACCGGCCTGCCCGAGTACTATCCGACCCGCACCGAGCGCGCGCTGCTGCACGCCTGCGCTCAGGAGATCGCGGTCGGGGCCTCCGACGCGACGGAGCTGATCGAACTCGGTTCGGGATCCTCGGAGAAGACCGGTCTGCTGCTGCGTTCGTTCAGTGAACACGGCTCGTTGCGCTCGTATGTGCCCTTGGACGTCTCCGAGTCCGCTCTGCGGGACGCGGTCGGGTGGATCAACGCGGAGTTCCCCCGGCTCGAGGTGCACGGCCTGGTCAGTGATTTCACCAACGGGCTCGACTGGCTGCCACGCCGTGGGCGGAGGATCGTCGTGCTGCTCGGCGGCACGCTGGGCAACCTCGTCCCGGCGGAGCGGGCCGAGTTCTTCGGGCGCCTGCACGACGTGCTCGAGCCGGGGGAACAGTTGCTGCTGGGCGTGGGCCTGGTGACCGATCCGGCCGTCATGGTGCCCGCCTACGACGACGCCGCGGGCGTAACGGCCGAGTTCAACCGGAACATCCTGCACGTGGTGAACAACCGGCTCGGCGCGAATTTCGAACCCTCGCGGTTCGCGCACGTCGCCGTGTGGGATCCAGGCAACCGGTGGATCGAGATGCGGTTGGAGGCCACCGCCGACATGACGGTGACCGTCGCGGACCTGGATCTGGTGCTCGAGTTCGCCGCCGGTGAGCAGATGCGCACCGAGATCTCGGCGAAGTTCCGGCTGGCGGACTTCCACGCCGAGCTGGCCGCTGCCGGGCTCCCGGCGCAGCGATCCTGGACCGATCCCGCCGAGCGCTTCGCCGTGGTGCTCGCGGGCAGATGAGCGACGTCATCGCGGCGGGCGGGGCGACGTTCGCCGAACGTCCCCGGCTGCGCTCCGGCACGGGCCGGTGGATCATGGCCGCCGCCGTGCTCGGTTCGGCGCTGGTCTCCCTCGACACCACCGTGGTCAATCTCGTCGTGCCGCGGATCGGGGCGGACCTCGGCGCCGACATGGTGGATCTCCAATGGGTGGTGAGCGGCTACACCCTCGCGTTGGCGTCGCTGATCCTGGTGGGCGGGGCGTTGGGTGACAGGTACGGCCGTCGCGCGGTATTCGTCTGGGGCAGTGTGGTCTTCGCGCTGGCCTCGGCGTGGTGCGGAGTCGCGCCGGACGTCGCGACGCTGGTGGCGGCGCGGGTGGTGCAGGGGGTCGCGGGTGCGCTGATCACGCCCGGCAGTCTCGCGCTGATCGCGGCGTCGCTGGATCCGCGCGATCAAGGCGCGGCGATCGGCATGTGGTCCGGTCTCGGGGGCGTGGCGGGTGCGGTGGGGCCGATCGTCGGCGGCTGGCTGGTGGAACTGGCCGGATGGCGCTCGGTGTTCCTGATCAATGTCCCGTTGGCCGTGGCCGTGGCCGTCGTGTCGATGCGTCGCGTCCCGGAGTCCCGAGATCCGTACGCGCCGGCGCGGCCGGACCTCATCGGCACGGCGGTGGTGGTCACGGGCCTGGTGACGCTGACCTACGGGTTCATCGCAGGACACCCGGGGATGCAGGTTCCCGGCGCCGCGCTCGTGGCCGTCTTCGTGATCGTGCAGACCCGCGTCCGCAACCCGCTGGTCCCGCCCGCGCTGTTCCGGTCGCGGCAATTCACCGCGGTCAATCTGGTGACGTTGCCGGTGTATGCCGCCTTGGGGTGTGTGCTGTTCCTGTTGCTGCTCCAATTGCAGATCGTCGCGGGGTATTCCCCTCTGGTCGCCGGGACCGCCACGATCCCGATCACCGCGATCATGTTGCTGTCGTCAGGCTGGATCGGGCGGTGGGCGCAGCGGCACGGTGCGCGCCTGCCGATGACCATCGGCCTGCTGCTATCCGCCGCCGGAGCGATGTCGTTGGCCGGAATCGGTGCGGACGGTTCGTATGCCACCGCGGTGCTGCCCGGTGTCCTCCTGCTCGGCGCGGGCATGGCGGTGTTCGTGGCTCCGTTGACCGAATCCGTGTTCGCGTCGGTGCCGACCGAGGAGGCGGGCATCGCCTCCGGGGTCAACAACGCGATCGCCCGCATCGCCCAGTTACTCGCCATCGCCGCGATCCCCGGCCTGGTCGGCATCTCCCGTACGCCGCTCACCGACGGCGTCGCGTTCGGCGCGGGCTACCGCGCGGCCATGTGGATCTGCTCGGCCCTGTTCGCCTCGGGCGCCACACTCGCCGCGACCCTCATACCTCGACCGGCAAGGGCCACGGTGGCCGCCCCACCTGCGGCGCGATGGCCGAGCGACCTGCTTCCCTTTTCGGCGGACGCGGTGGACGTCGGCGAGTCGCGGACGACCCCGCCGCGAGGTCGTCGGCTGGGCCGCGGCCGGGGTCCGCGTCGGCAACCGGGCGGCGGCCCGTCGGACCACGACGTTCGCCGCCCGCGACCTACCCACTCGACCGCGCGGCCGGAAAACCGCTCCGGTATGCGGAACGAGTGAGTGCGGGTCGGCCGCTTACGCCGTGCGTGCGAGTCGGCACGCGTTCGCGCCACTCGGACGGTGCAGCGCAGCCCGAACGGAAGTCCGTTCAAATAGCGAGCGGGGGTGACACCGCGACGGGTTGGTCAGGTGGTTCGTAGGTCCGCCATGCCTCGGCTAATCGGCGTGCGGCTTCGCGCAGGTCGTGGGGTTCGGCGACGAAACTGATCCGTATGCGGTCGATGCTGCCGCCGGAGGCATCCAGCCCGGCACCGGGCAAGATCGCGACCCCGTGTCGCAGTGCGCGCTGAGCGAAGGAGGCGCCATCCCCATGGGGCAGTCGGATCCACAGCGTCTGGCCACCGGACACCGTGGGGATGTCCCAATTCGGTAGACGCGCGGCCAGTTCGGCCACCAGCAGGTCGTGACCTTCGCTGCGCTGCTGCGAGATTCGTTCCCGCAATCGGTCGAGATCGCGGAGCAGCCAGGTGGCGGCTAACTGTGCTGGGATGTTGCCGCCGAGATCGTGCACCGCGCGCAGCCGAGACAACCGGGCGATCACCGGGACCGGTGCCCGCACCCAACCGACACGCAACCCGCCCCAGACGACTTTGCTGAGCGAACCGATGGATATCACCGATTCGTCATAGTGGGCCAACGGCGGTGGTGGCGGATCGGTGCCAGGGAATCCGAGATCGGCCAGCACCTCGTCATCGACCAAAGGCACCGCGGCCCTTCTCGCCGACTCGACCAGGGCCCGCCGTCCCGGCGCGGGAAGCACCGTACCTGTGGGGTTGTGGCATGTCGCAACGACATACGCGAGCGCCGCCGAGGTTACCGTGCCCAAGCCGACCGGGCCTGTCCGCAGTACCGTCGCGGCCTCGCGAAACGCCTCTAGCGCGCCCGGGTACGTCGGCGCCTCGACCAGGACGTGGTCACCGGGCCGGAGCAGTGCGCGGGCGAGTAGCGACAGCGCGTGTTGTCCGCCGCCGGTGACGAGAATCTGCTCCGGATCGGTTGGCACGCCACGCGCTCGATATCGGTCGGCAATCGCCCTGCGCAACAGCGGATGTCCGGTTGGGTGGTACCCGATGTCGCCCTCGACCGCGGCGAGCTCGGGCGCGATGTGCCGATATGCCTGGGCCAACTCGGGCGGCGGTTTCCCCGGAGCGGCACAAGCGAGCGCGATGACATCGGCGCTCGGCTCGAGCAGTTGCAAAAAGGCCGGGGAATGGGTGGTCTCGCGAGCCGGGACCGTCTCGGTTCCCGCGACCCGGGTGCCACTGCCCTGGCGGCGCACCACGCGACCATCCGCGCCGAGCAGATCGTATGCCGCTACCACCGTACTGCGCCCGACCGCGAGAGCCTTCGCCAGTTTGCGCTCGGGCGGCAGCCGCATGCCCGACCGCAGCTCACCGTCATCGATCAACGCCCGCAGTCGCCGCGCCAGCAGGACATAGAGCGGACCTCGGTCGGTCGACCAGCGACCGAGCCGATCAGCAAGTTCCATTGGCTCCATATGCAAACCAATTCTGCCTGATTGGCTCTAGGGTCCCGACCTCGCCACGGCCACGATGAACCCATGAGCAAGATCTCCATTACCGATGTCGTCGACGACCTGAGCGGTCCTTGGCAGCCGCGCGACCTGGCCACCGCCAACGACGCCGTGGTGCGCATCGCTCGCCTGCACGGCGCATTCCCCTGGCATCACCACGACGAAGACGAGCTGTTCCTCTGCTGGAACGGCACTTTCCGCATCGAAATGCAGGACCATGCGGCGGTATCACTTGGTCCCGGCGAGATCTTCGTGGTTCCTCGCGGAGTCGAACACCGACCGGTGGCCGAGGAACCAGCTCACGCGATCATGATCGAACGGCCGGAAACCAAGCAATACGGCAACTAGCCGAGGACGCACGCGACAGCGGTAGAAGCTGCGACGCGCTGAGTGAACTGTCAGTGCGGCTCCCTATGCCGCGACAGTCTGGTCAGCTCCTCGTGGTACCGGAGCGGCGTAGTAGGCGCGATAGGAGTGAGTCAGGGAAGTAGCCACAGTCGTTCACAAGGCAGCCGATCATATTCAATGCCTGGATCGCCGACTTCGAATGCCGATACTTCCGGACAGTGACTCTCGGACCACTTTCGCAAGAGGTTTCGGACTGCTGTTCGACAAGCTACGTAGTCGAATACGCCGGCAGGTCCGGTAAACCTGATGTGGACGTCGGGTTCGCGGGGAAGCGGGGATTCCGCTGAAGAGGTGTACACCTGTCGTCACGCAGCTTCCGGTGGCCTACTCCGCATCCGGACCGCTGGTCGTCCCGCAGGGTAGGAGTGCGTTGACAACCCTGGCGGAACGATCATGGTCGGGCTGCTGGCCGGTGATGAGCCCGAGGTAGGTATAGGACTCCATGACGCGGACCAGTACGTACGGCAGATCTTCGGAAGGAATCGACGACTGCAGGCGACCGGCGGCGGTCTCCTCGCGCACGATCTCGGCGATCAGCTCGATCAGTCGAGCCTCGAAACCGGACGCTTTGGTTGTCAGCAGGCGCAGGGCCAGTTCGCCCTCGCGGTCGATGAAGCGCTGCATGCCCGGATTCGTGTTGACGGCGCGCATGGCCTCGTTCATGACGGCTGCGGCGGGGGACTGACCGGGCGCGGCGGGAGGTCCGGAGTGGCAGTGGGTCTTCCGCGAGCGGGTGAGGGTCGGTTCGATCAGCGACCAGAGAATCTCGGTGAGCAATTGGTCGCGGGAGCCGACCCAGCGATACAGGGTGGCGCGGTCAACGGCGAGCTCCTTGGCCAGCGCTTGCATGTCCACACGGTCGCCGGCGAGGAAGGTTTTGCGGGCTTCGCGGAAGGCGTCGAGAGCGGTCGGACGCGACGTCGCGGTGCCGTCGAGATGGCGCCGCAACGGTGTGTCGGCGGAGCGGGGGTCCTGCCTTGGCATCCTGCGCACCTCCCTGCGGTTGTCTCGGAATGCATGCCGACTGGCACAGTATGCTACATTTCGGAGAAACATTGCAAGAAAGCTACGGATTATTATTCTGGTGCAACACTGAACTATCCGCCACTTCGGCCTCCTGCCCCGAACCCGGTGTCATGAGCGGTCTTTGAGCACAATCGTGCACGTTGAAGGGACAACCGCCGATCTGACGCATTTGGTCTCGGCGGCTGCGCTGCGCAGTTACATGTCTTGTCGAGCCAGGTCACGCCGTTCGGGCGAGTGTGTCGAAGCGGTGGCGGAGGTGTTCGGCGTCCTCGCCGTGGGTGCGGGTGGCGGCGGCGCGGACGGGACGTAGTTCGGCCAGAAGGCGTGGGGAGTTGACGGGGCCTTCGAGGAGGGTGAGGGCGGTGTGTGCTTCGGTGATGGCGGAGGTGGTGTCGCCGAGGCCCGCGAGGGCTGCGGCGTAGTAGGCGCGGTACGACGCTTCGTCGCGGGGGAAACAGCTCTCATGGCCGACGCTCTCGCGGTACAGCTGCACCGCCCGGCTGTGGTGTCCGAGCATGCCGAGTCCTCGCGCCTCGTGGGCGCGCAGTTCGGCCTCGGTGACGTGCTCCAGCCATGCCGGGTCGTCCGGGCTGTCGAGCCCGCGATCGGCTTCGCGCCAGACTCGCACCATCGCGCGGCTGAACTCCTGCTCGTCGCCGACGGCCGCGTAGGCCGTTGCCTCCTCGGCGGCCTTCAGTGCGTTCATACGAGCCGACGGTATTCCCCTGACGAGTTCTGTCGAACGTCGTGCGAGGCGCACGGGCTCGGCGAAGGAAGCGGGCGAGGACGCGGCGAGATTCGCGAGATCACCGAGGGCGGCGGCCAATAAGGCATTGTCACCGCACTGTTCGGCGAGCAAGACCGATTCCGTGAGGTGCCGCCGGGCCGTGCCGGGGCGATTACTGTCGCGAGCCAACCATGCAACGGTATTCGACAGCCATCCCGTCGCACTGACCAATTCGGCACCTATGCGGTGGCCGTAGGACCTCGAGTCCAGTAGCCGCCGTACGGAGGCGTATTGCCCTGCTGCGTAGTGGAATATCGCGCCGCCACCGCGATGATGATCGTGCTCCCAGAGTCGTTCGGTGAGCATGCGGATATACGTGATATGCCCGGTGCCGACCCGAATCGGTTCCGCGTTCCTGGTCGGCGGTATGGAGACACCCGCCACCGCCGTCATTGTCGCTGCCAGGCCGAATTGTCTGCGGTCCACGTCATCGACTCCTTCGCAGGCCCCGTTGTCGATGGTCCCCGTATCGGGGGTAGCGAGCAAGAGGGGCAGCAACGCGGTGCGCGGCACGCCCAGCGCGTCGGCGGCACGGACCAGTTCCCGGATGTCGAAGATGGTTCCTACTTCTCCGCGCTCGACTCGTCCAGCGTGGGTGCGGTCCCAGTGCAGCAGTGCTCCGAAATCGGCTTGGGACAGGCCCATTTCTTTGCGGACGAGGGCGAGGGCCTGACCGGGCCGTCCTTCGGCGAGCAACTTGCGGAATTGCGGCGACTCCCATACGCCGTCGATCTCTTTGTCCGTCACCTTCGATCCCCCTGACTCGAAATTCGATGTCCTGAGCGGACTTTAAGCACGGTCGCGCAGGCGAGGAGGGGCAACCGCAGATATCGCGCACTTGGTCTCGTGCGCTTGACACCGTGGCGGTGTCCCTTCCGTTCTTCGAGGCTCGAGGTGCGCGCGCCGCCGGGGTGATGCCGTGCGCGGCACGGCACTCCGGACGCGGTGAGCCGCGAGCGGTGGCGAAAGCCCCCGGCGGCGGGCGCTCCCCATCGAACGAGAGGTGATCATGAAGCCGAAAGTGGTCGGGTACCTGCGCCGCGACATCTCCGGTCAGCGCACGCGCAGGCACGAAATGGAAATCCGGGCGCTGGCGAAGGCGTCGGGCTTCGACCTGGCACGAACGCTGGTCGCGGGCCCGACCGCGCCCGCTTCGCTCGCTGCGCTGCTCACCGTGGTCGGCCGCGTCGGTGCGTTCGCGGTGATCACTCCCGCGCTCGACCATGTGGAATTCCGTGCGGACGAGATCATGGCGGTGTGCGCGCTGATCACTCTCGAATCGCGGCACGCCCCGCCGCGTGGTTTCGCTCGGCGTCCGCCCTCCGCACCACACCGTGGCTTCCCTGGCCGCGCGTAGTCGATCGAAAGCACTTCGGCTCTGCTTCATCGCGCGGTCGCTGGTACCCGAATCTCATGGCCCGCGCGGGCGCGAGCCCTCGCCGCGAGAAACAGACCGTTCGGTAGTAGGTTGCCCTTCATGAGACGTCGGCATCCGGCCGGAGCTTTGCTCCGGCCGGATGCCGGGCCGCTGCCGGGCGGTTCGTCGCAGGTGAAGGTGAGGGTTCATGGCCGAGTGCACGCCGACTCTGGTCGCGATCTATGACGTCGGTTATTCGCCGGAGCGCCGAGTAGCCGAATTCAGGTTGGTTCCTGGCGGTGGCGTGACGCTCACGGTGACCGATCGTGACGGATGCGCGATCGCCGAAAGGTTGTACGAGCGCGGTGTCAAAGTTTTCGACCCGCCCGGGCGGATAACGCCGGACGAAGGTCCGCACTTCCTGCGCGCGCTGCTCGACGCGCCCGGGATGAGCTACTACCGCGTCGTCGATGAAACCTCGGACGAGCCGAAGCGACCCGGCGTCCGCACGCCTTGGTCGGCGCTGCCCGCACCGGGTTCGGATGGCGCGGCCCCGCCGCCCTCTCGGTGAGAGACGCTGTCACCCCTCTACTTCGCAACATCACCCGGCGCTTGACCAGAACTCTCGATCTGGGCACCCAGAGCGCGGCAGGCACCTACCGGCGCACCAGCCGCACGCTGGACCTCGGCGCTCGCGAGTTCCGGGACGTCGACGAGCGGTCCTCGCACCTGGTGGAAGAGGCGCGCACCCAGCTGCGGCCGCATCCGGCGCAGGTGGCTCGGCAGCGAACGTGGGACTACCGGCCCAGTGCGCGCGAATCGGCTATGAGCGCGCGCCGGCTGACCACCGATGTCGGTTTCGACGGCGACATGAGGGAAGTCGTGGCGAAAAGCTCGACCACAGTGCGGAAGATGCGCTCCGACGACGGAGAACTGAATGTGTACAAACCTATCCACGGTGAGCAATACGACGCTGGGTTGCACTTCGTGCACGCTCCGGGCGCGCTGACGAGCCGGGAGATCGCGGCGTATCGGGTCGATGAACTACTCGGCTTCGGCAGGGTGCCTCCGACGGCTCGGACGGACGGCGTGATCGGGCCCGACGGCAGAGCGTCCGGGCCCGGCATGATTCAGCAGTTCGTCGAGTCCAAGCCCGCCCGGCCGGTGGGGGAGTACCCGAAACCGCAGCAACAGCAGGTCGCGGTGCTCGACTACATCATCGGTGCCATGGATCGGCATCCCGGCAACTATCGCACCGTGGAACGTGACGGGCAGTTGGAAGTGGTCGCCATCGACCACGGTCGATCGTTTCCGCTGTCGACCCGACCGCTGGAGATCAATATCGATTCCGATTTCGTCATGGCGCAGAAGGGTGAGCGCCTCGAAGGGGATGTGCTCCGCGCGGTCCAAGGCGTGGATATGGACCGATTTCGAGCGGCGCTCGGAGACGCCGGTCTGCACGAGAATGCCGTCAACGGTGCGGTGACCCGGCTGGAGAAAATACGCGAGCTCGGCATGATCCCGGCCGACGCCAGGGTCTTGCCACCCTGATCCGCTGGATCATCCGGCCTGCGGGTGCGGGCGGCGTTCGATCGTGTTCCGCGCCCGTGCCCACACTTCCTCCGCTTCGAATTCCGCGGCCTGCCAGGAGTCGGTGGCCAGACCGACTCGGCCGCGCCACTTCCGCATGATGTCGGCGTGCACCGGCCAGCGCACGAACCGCCGCATGTCCTGCTCGGTTTCCCACACCGAGATCGAGCCGCCGCGCGACTCCGACGGCCGGGCCCACAACCACAGGCCGACCGCGCCGTGCATCACCGGCCAGTTCCGGCCCAGCCGCATTCCCGTCTTGTAGATCGCCTGGACGTCCTCTTCGGAGGCGGCCAGAAAGTCGGTCACGCTGACGAACACCGGGCCCCGGCTGTCGTGCAGCGGCCCGGCCTGCCAGGGCATCAGCACGGTTCCGTCGGAAAACGGCTGTTCATCCGTGCCGCTGTGCCGGTCGCCGGAACGGTTCTCGCTAGAGTTAGTAAGCATGAGTAGATGATATGCACACGCTTATTGAATTGCCAACCCTTACCTTCTGATCTTCGCGGCCGGCGGTAATCGAACCCGCACCGTCCCGCGCCTACCACCGGCAGTGCTCCGGTTTGTCCATCGATCGACTGGATCCGAGTGGTCGCACAGCGGGCGTCTTGCTGTAGTCGGTCAGAGTCGGCACTATTGCTTCCGTATGCCCCTGACTCCTGATATCGCCCTCGACAGCCTCGACGGTCTATCCGTTGGCGACGCATTGGGCGCCCAGTTCTTCGTGCCCGACCGTTCCCTATCCGACCTTCTCGCCGGGCGCCCGCCGACGGCCCCGTGGCAATGGACCGACGACACCGAGATGGCCTGCTCGGTCTATGCGGAAATCCGCAACCGCAGCTACATAGACCGCGATGCGCTCGCGGCCGTATTCGCCGACCGCTGCGAGCCCTATCGCGGCTACGGTGGCGGCACAGTCGTCGTGCTGCACCAGATACGTGACGGACGCCCCTGGGCCGAGGCCGCAGGCTCATCGTTCGACGGTCGTGGTTCGTGGGGAAACGGAGCCGCGATGCGGGTCGCCCCACTTGGGGCGTACTTCGCCGGGAACCTGGACCGGGCCGCAGCGCAGGCCGCGTTGTCCGCCGAAGTCACCCATCGGCATCCCGAAGCGATCATCGGCGCCATGGCGATCGCCGTCGCGGCGAGCCATGCCGCAGCCACTCGCGAAACTGGCTGTACATCAATGGAGTTGCTATCCGCCGTCGAGCCATACCTGGTCGACGGACTAACCGCGACAAGTGTCCGCCGAGCTCGAAAACTATTGGGCAGGACGGTAGCCGAAGCGGCCTACGAACTCGGCAACGGCGCCCAGGTCAGCGCTCAGGACACGGTGCCGTTCACCTTGTGGGCGGCAGCAACCTATCTCGCCGACTATCCGGCCGCCATCACCGCATGTGTCGAGGCGGGTGGGGATGTGGACACCACAGCAGCGATCGTCGGTGGCATCGTGGCGGCCCATACGGGAACAGGGAATCGAGATCACGTCCGCGGAATACCACAACAGTGGCTGCTCGCGCGTGAGCCTCTTCCTTCGTGGGCGACAAGATAGCCCAGTCCGCGGGCTGAGCACTAATGTCATTCGCCCGCAGGTGCACGCCGCTTGTCCTCGGTCAGCTCAGCCAGTATCCCGAGTCCGGAGACCGCTGGGTTCTGTTGTCGGCACCGAGGTGGTCCGTCGGTTGGCGACCTATGGGGTCACTAGGGCGGCGGCTGGAACGGTTTCCGGAGTGAGGCGTCCGTCGACCATCTGGTAGACGGCGTTCATGCGGTGCAGGTGGGTGCGGTCGTGGGTGACCAGGAGGGTGGCGGCCTCGTGTTCGTGGGCGACGGAGAGGATCAGGTCGATCACCGCGGCGCCGCGTTCGGTGTCCAGTGCGCTGGTGGGTTCGTCGATCACCAGGAGGGACGGTGCGTTCATCAGGGCGCGGGCGATGTTCACTCGTTGCCGTTGACCGCCGGACAGTTGCGCGGGGCGCTTGTCTCGCTGGTCGGCGAGCCCGACCGAATCCAGTAGTGCCAGTGCGCGTTCGCGGGTCGTGCGGCGGTGTCGGCGTGACGTGATGATCCGCTGCCCGAGATGCGCCATCGCCTCGAGTTGCTCGACGGCGGTGAGTGCCGGGATCAGGTTCGGTTGTTGGAAGACGATGCCGATCGACGAGCGACGCAGTGCGGCGGCTTCGCGACGGGTCACGTCAGCGAGATCGATTGTGTCCCGGGGTGTTACGAGACGGATGCGCCCGGATTCCGGGCGGATCAGAGTGGCTGTCACAGCTAGCAGGCTGGACTTGCCGGAGCCGGACGGGCCGGTGATGGCGGCGATCTCGCCGCCGCGGACCCGCAGGTTCACTCGGTCCAGGGCGGTGAGCCGGCCGGTGCCGTCGGGGTAGGTGAGCGTCACGTCCGCGAGGGTGAGCGTGGTGGTGGATGTCATCGGAACTCCGTGCTGAGGGCGGTCGGGCGGTTCGGGTGCGCTGATGAGGCGATCCGGGTGCGGCGGTTGGCGATCGTGCCGTGCGGAGGCCTGCGGTTCAGCGGCCCGCGCCGAGCGCGGTGAGCGGGTCGGCGGTGAACAGGAAGCGCAGGGCGAAGGCCGCGCCGAGCGAGCCGAGCAGGATCAGCGCGAGCGAGGGAAGCAGCGTGGTGGCCGGGCTCAGCACGAACGGCACCGCGTCGCCGAGCAATGCCGCCGCGGCGACGGTGATCCCGAGGCCGGTCGCGATACCGGCCGTGAGCACGGTGGCGGCTTGGACGAGTGCGTCGCGGACGAGCGACCCCGAAGTCGCCCCCAGCGCTTTCAGTGTGGCGATGTCGGGCATCCGCTGAATCGTCCACACGGTGAAGAACGCGCCGATCACCAGCGCGGAGATGGCGAACAGCAGGGCGGTCATCAGGGTGAGCGAGCCGTTTTCGGCCTGGTAGGAGCCGATCGCCGAGCGCGCTCCCGACAAGTCGGTGGTCCGGGTGTGCGCGGTGGCGTTCACCGCTTCCGGATCGGTCGCCCCCGACACCGCGAGCACGGTGGCCGCGCCGGAACGAGGGTTGAGCGCCTGCCAGTCGGCGAGCGTCATCCAGACCACGGGCGTATGGCTGTACCAGTCGTCGCCGCGCACGGCGGACACGACGAACGCGCGGCCGCCGATCACCACGGAACCGCCGGGCATGGCACCGAGATCGGCGGCCGCGCCGGTACTGAGCAGCACCGTGCCCGCATCGGTCGCCGGGCGGTTGCCGAATGCCGTGTCCGTGCCGAACAGGGCGACCTGCGCGGGGGCTGAGCCGTCACCGTTCGCTTTGCCGCGGGCGATGCCCACCGGTGTCACGCCGCGGGCGGCGGCGCGCCAAGTCGCGATCTGTTCTCCGGTCAGCATGGACCCGTCGAACGAGGGAGCGCCGCCGGTGTCGGCGAAGACGACGGTATCGCCGGGCAACGACTCGACGGCCGAGACGTTCTGGTGCGCGAGCCCGGCCGTTAGCCCGCTGAGGAAGCTCACCAGCACCGCAACCAGCGTGACGACGAGTGTGATCAGTGCGAACCGGCCGCGGGCGGCGCGGAGGTCTCGGAGTGCGACGAACATGTCTCCACCCTCACGCCGCGCCGGGCCGTTTCCATCGCGCCGAGGGAGGAAGCGCGGATGAGCGAAAGTCGGCGGCGGTTTTCCACCTTTCGATGGATGCCCCGGCGATAGCCGTACATAAGCTGACACCGTGCACTCGTCCCCGTTGACCCCGGTTTTCACCACGTTGCGGCTCGGTCTGCACGTGCTGATGACCGGTTTGGCGGTAGTGGTCGCCGTGCGCGCGGTGCTGCCCGGCGCGGCACATCCGGCCGCAACCGTCGGTCTCGCCGCGGCCTTCCTCGTGACCTATTTCGCGGGTGCGGGGTTCGCGGGGAAACGGCGCGCGATTCCGGTGTGGCTCGGTGCGCTGACGGCCCTGTGGCTCGGGCTGACCGTACTTGCGCCGGACGCGGGTTATCTCGCGTTCGGCCTGTTCTTCCTGTACCTGCACCTGCTGCCGCGCCCGTGGAATCTCTGCGCCGTGGCCGCCGCGACCGCCGTGGCGGTAGTCGGCTTCGGCCTGCATCGGGGCTGGTCGGTGGCCGGTGTGGTCGGCCCGGTCATCGGAGCCGCCGTCGCGGTCGGGATCGGGCTCGGTTATCAGGCGTTGTTCCGCGAGGCAGCGGAACGACAGCGACTGATCGACGAATTGCTCAGCACGAGAGCGATACTGGCCGAACGGGAACGCACGGCGGGCAAGCTCGCCGAGCGGGAGCGGCTGGCCGCCGAGATCCACGACACGGTCGCGCAGGGGCTGAGTTCCATTCAACTGCTGCTGCACGCGGCCGAGCGGGAAGCGCCGGATCACCCCGCGCTGCAACGGATCCGGCTGGCCAGGGAGGCGGCCGCGGAAAACCTCGCCGAGACCAGGCGACTCATCGCCGAACTGGCTCCCGCCGCGCTGGAGGGACAGTCACTGGCCGAGGCGCTGGAGCGGATCACTCAGCGCGCCGCCGCGCCCGGGTTGAATACCAGGTTCGTTGTGGAGGGTCCGCCGGAGCGACTGCCCATGCCGATCGAGGCCGCGCTGGTCCGGATCGCGCAAGGCGCGGTCTCGAACGTGATCCGGCACGCCGGTGCGGGCCGGATGCGCGTGACGCTCACGTATGCGGACGACGCGATTCATCTCGACGTGGTCGACGACGGTGTCGGCATCGCTCCCGAAGTACTCGAGCGCAGCCCGTCGGGATCGTTCGGGCTGGCCGCCATGCGATCGCGGGTACACGAGCAGGGCGGAGTCATGGCGGTCGAGTCCGAGCCGGGGCACACGGCAGTCACCGTGTCCTTTCCACTCGACACTGTCTCGGGTTGCGCCGAACTCGAAGCGGGCGAACATGGCGCGGTGCCGCTCGCCATGGCACATCCGCCGCGCACGGAACCGGCCCGGACGGAATCAACTGCCTCGGACCCGGTCGGGCCGGTGTCCGGCAGTCAAGGCGGGCCCGAGACCGGTCCGCCCGGCCAGGGCGGAACGGACACCCGAGGCGCGGACTCGCGCGACCTCGGCGCGGAGGGTTCCGAGTGATCCGCCTGCTGCTCGCCGATGACCACGCGATCGTCCGCGCCGGATTGCGCGCGCTGCTGGACGTCGCCGATGACATCACCGTCGTCGGCGAGGCGGCCACCGCGGAGGCCGCCGTCGCGTTCTGCGCGACCACGCCGGTCGACCTCGTGCTGATGGACCTGAGTTTCGGGTCCGGCCGGTCGGGAGTCGAGGCGACCGCGCGGCTGCGTGAGTTGCCGAGCCCGCCGAACGTCCTCGTGGTCACCAACTACGACACCGACGCCGACATCCTCGGCGCGGTCGAGGCCGGCGCGTGCGGCTACATCCTCAAGGACACACCGCCCGGCGAATTGCTCTCCGCGGTGCGGTCGGCCGCGGCGGGCGACAGCGTGCTCTCGCCCGCGGTCGCGTCCAAGTTGATGACCAGGGTGCGCCGCGCCGACACCACGCTGAGCAGGCGCGAGATCGAGGTATTGCGGCTGGTGTCCGACGGCCGGTCCAACCGCGAGATCGCCAAACAGTTGTTCCTCAGCGAGACCACCGTCAAGTCCCACTTGGTGCATATCTACGGAAAACTCGGCGTGCGCTCGCGCACCTCCGCGGTGGCGCGGGCCCGCGAGCGCGGCATGCTGTGACGCGGACGCGCGCAGGAACGGCCGTTCTTCACCGGAGCCGAAGCTCCGCCGATCGACTACTGTGACCGACATCGGATTTTCTATCTTCGGGGGTTTCACATGCTGATCTGGGGCTGGCAGAAGCGTATCCACACGCTCGCCATGATCACCTTGATCTGCGGCCGCTGCGGCAATCCCGCCGCGCACGCGCTGCGCAAGCTCGTCACGAAGTTCACGCTCTTCTTCATTCCGCTCTTCCCGCTCAGCACCAAGCATCACCTGGAGTGCACGTGGTGCGGCGCATCGTCACCGGTCGCCGGACCGCAGGTGCCCGACCTCCTCGCCCGCGCGAACGCCGAGAGCATGGGCCCCGCCCAGTACCAGCAGCCCGCCGCGGGCGGCCCCAACGCCCAGTGGCCCCAGCAGCCCGCTCCCAACCCCAACTGGCAGCGCTGACGAAAGTCCACCGGAGACAGCCAGTGGGTCGGCAGTCCGGCACGGTGCGCGCTGATCGCCTTCCACCGCGGTCGATACCGACGCAACGAGTGAATCGCGCGACCGAACTCAGCCGAACGGAGCCGATCGAACCAACCGAGCCGAGCTGTCGGGAGTCACCACCTAGGGTGAGCGGATGGCCTCTCTTTCCGATCCCGAAGTGCGCGAGTTTCTGACCCATGGCACCCGCACCGGCAAGGTGGCGTTCGTGACGGCTGACGGCAGGCCGATGGTGACGCCGGTGTGGTTCATCGTCGACGGCGACGAACTGGTGTTCAACACCGGCAAGTCCACCGCGAAGGGCAAGGCGTTCGCCCGGGACGGCCGCGTCTCGGTGTGCGTCGACCTGGAGGAACCGCCCTACGCGTCGGTCCAGTTGCGGGGCACGGTGACGCTTTCGGAAGACCCGGACGATCTGCTGCGCACCGCCACCGAGATCGGCGGCCGTTACATGGGCGCCGACCGTGCCGAGGAATTCGGCAAGCGCAACGGCGTCCCCGGCGAACTCGTCGTCCGCCTCCGCCCCGAGAAGGTGATCGCCCACTTCGACGCCACCGCCTGAGCGGGGGTCAATACACTCGCGCGCATGACCGTGCACTTCATCGGGGCCGGGCCGGGCGCGGCCGATTTGTTGACGGTGCGCGCGGTCGAGTTGCTCCGCGCGTCGCCGGTGTGCCTGTACGCGGGGACCTATCTGGATCCCGGCGTGCTGGCGTACTGCGCGCCCGACGCCGAGCTGGTCGATACCCAGCGCTTGGACCTCGACCAGATCACCGAGCGTCTGGTGCGCGCGGACCGGGCCGGACAGGACGTGGCCCGCCTGTGCTCGGGCGACCCGTCGCTGTATTCGGCGCTGACCGAGCAGACCCGCAGGTTGGACGCGCACGGGGTGCCGTGGGATGTCACACCGGGCGTGCCCGCCTATGCCGCCGCGGCGGCGGTGCTCGGTGCGGAGTTGACCGTGCCGGAGCTGGTCCAGTCGGTCGTGCTGACCCGGGCGCAGGCTCGCTCCACCGCGATGCCCGAGTCCGAAGCGCTGGCGAATTTCGCCGCCACCGGCGCCACCCTCGCGCTGCACCTGGCCGTCACCCGCACCCGCGCGACGGCCGCCGAACTGGCCGCCGAGTACGGCCCGGACTGCCCGGTCGCTGTCGTCTACCGCGCCAGCCAGCCCGAGCAATTGATCCTCCGTGGGACCCTGGCCGACATCGCCGACCAGGTCGAGGCCGCCGGACTGCGGCAGGCCGCGGTGATCCTGGTTGGCCGCGCGCTCACGCCGGCGGTGTCGTGCGCGGAATCCCACCTCTATGACCCGGCGCGGGTGCGCGGGTCGTGACGGCGGGTGCCATAGGCGGCCGCCTCCCGCGGCGCGAAAGCGCCGGTTTGAGGCGGGGGTGACGCATGTGAGAACCGCAACATCCTCCTGGCAAACCTCTTACGACCTACCTACCTGCGTTGATGTGAAGTGGCTATGACGATTGGTTGGTCGGCTGCCGGGGGCGACGGTAGATTGATCCGGTGATTCGCAAAGAAGGTCCCGGCGGAGCCGGTCGGTGGGTGCTGGGCACGGGCGAGCCCATGTAACGAGCCCGGCCGGTTGGACAGATAGTTCAATTGAACATTTTTGCCTGATTTGATGTGAGAACTGAACCTGGAGACGCAGGCGCCACGCTCGGATAGGTGGAGCGCCCTCTCCGGGTGTGGTCGGGGAGCGCTTGCGTGGTGTTCCGGAAGCGAGGTTACGGTTGGACCGGCTGGATTTCGGCGGAAACGGCGAAACTGGTGGCGAACGGGCACACGCTGCGTCTGGGGTAGCACCCGACCTGTCGGGTGCGTTCCCGTTGTCTCCCGCTCAGCTGGGCATCTGGTACGCGCAGCACGTCGACCCGCAGGTGCCGGTCACGATCGCGCAGTACGTCGACCTGCACGGTGAGCTGGATGTCGATGTGCTCGAGCGGGCCAGCATCGACGCGTCGCACGAGTTGGGTTCCGGGTTCCTGCGGATCGTCGAGCGCGATGGCGAGCCGCTGCAGTTCGTCGACCACTCGATCGCCGATTACGACAAGGTCGTGTACGTCGATCTGCGCGGCGAGGCCGATCCGGCCGCCGCCGCGATGGCGTGGATGCGCGCGGAGTACAGCCGTCCGTTCGACCTGCTGAACGACCGGTTGATCAAGGTCGCGGCGCTGCAGCTGGCCGACGATCATTGGTACTGGTATTCCCGCTCGCATCACGTCGCGCTCGATGGCTTCGGCGCGATGACCTATGTGAATCGCATCGCTGAGCTCTACACCGCCTATGTCGACGGGGTCGAACCGGCTGTTTCCAAGGCGACCGACCTGCACACGCTGTATGAGCAGGAGATCGCCTATCGGGAGAGTTCCCGCTTCGCCTCCGACAAGGAGTATTGGGCGCAGCGGGTAGCGGGGCTGGAGGAAGGCACCAGCCTGACCGGCCGTTCCGCGCCGCCCGCCGCGATCAACGGCATCGCCAGCGCCGCGCTGTCGGACGAGCAGAACACCCTGCTGGACGCGGCGGTCGCGCGGCACGATTCCTCGCCCGCCGGTCTGCTGCTGGCCGGTTTCGCCGCGTATCTGGCGCAGTGGAACGGCGTCGAGGACGTCATTCTCAGCCTGCCGGTGACCGCGCGCACCACCGCGGCGATGCGCCGCTCGGGCGGCGTGTCGTCGAACATCGTGCCGCTGCGGCTGCACGTGGGCCACGACACGACGGTGTCGGAGCTGCTCAAGCAGGTGGCGGTCGAGGTGTCCGGCGCGTTGCGGCACCAGCGGTACCGGCACGAGGACATCCGCCGCGACGCGGCCGGTGACGGTGTGGTGACCACGGAGTTCTTCGGGCCGTGGGTCAACATCATGCTGTTCGGTGACGAGATCGCGCTCGGCCCGATGGTCGGCCAGCTCAGCGTGCTGTCGACCGGCAGCATCGAGGATCTCGGCGTCAACTTCTACCAGTCGGTCGCGGGCACGCGATCGCACATCGACTTCGAGACCAACCCCAACCTCTACACCGAGGACGAGGCGCGCCGCCACCACGGCCGGTTCCTGGAGTTCTTCGATCGCTTCCTCGCCGCCGAGGCGGACGCCGGCGTGTGGGGGCTTCCGGTCGCCACCGCCGAGGAGCGTGAGCGGACGCTGCTGGAGTGGAACGACTCCGAGCAGGACGTTCCGGAGACCACGCTCGCGGCGCTGCTGGACGCGCAGATGTCGCGGACCCCGGACAACATCGCCCTCGACTTCGAGGGCACAACCCTGACCTACGCGGAGTTCGACGCGCGGGTCAACCGGCTGGCTCGTTTCCTGATCGCCGACGGCGTGGGCCCGGAGTCGCTGGTCGCGCTGGGCATGCGCCGCTCGCTGGAGCTGGTGATCGGCATGCACGCGGTGCTGAAGGCCGGTGGCGCGTACGTGCCGATCGATCCGGATCATCCGGCCGAGCGCACCGCCTACATCCTCGACAGCGCCGCGCCGGTGTGCGTGCTGACGCACTCGGCCGACGAGCTGGAGCTGCCGCAGGCGGTGCGGCGGGTGGAGATCGACACCCTGGACACCTCGGCGTACTCCGCCGACCCGGTGACCGACGCCGACCGCCTGGCCCCGCTGCGTCCGGACAACACCGCCTACGTCATCTACACCTCGGGTTCGACCGGCCGCCCCAAGGGCGTCGCGGTCACCCACCACGCGATCGTCAACCAGCAGCTGTGGATGCTCGACGAGTACCGGCTGACCGCCGAAGACGTGTACCTGCAGAAGACCGCGACCACGTTCGACGTGTCGCTGTGGGGTTACTTCCTGCCGCTGATGGTGGGCGCGAAGCTGGTCATCGCGTCGCCGGACGGGCACCGCGACCCGCTGTACGTGGCGGAGATGATCGAGCGGCACGGCGTCACCGTGACCGACTTCGTCCCCTCCATGCTGACGGTGTTCGTCGCACACGCCACGCAGGCCCAATGCGCCACGCTACGAGCGGTTTTCGTGATCGGCGAGGCGTTGCCGCCGGAGACCGCGGCGGGCTTCCGCGCCATCACCGACGCGGGGCTGCACAACCTGTACGGCCCGACCGAGGCCGCGGTCTCGGTGACCTACTGGGAGGCGACGGCCGCCGACACGGTGACCGTGCCGATCGGTATCCCGGAGTGGAACGTCCAGGTCTACGTGCTGGATTCGCGGTTGCGCCCGGCCGCGATCGGCGCGCCCGGTGAGCTGTACCTGGGCGGGCGTCAGCTCGCCCGCGGCTACCGCGGCCGTCCCGACTTGACCTCGGATCGCTTCGTCGCGAACCCGCTGTCGAGCACGGGTGAGCGGATGTATCGCACCGGCGACCTCGTGCGCTGGAACGAAGCGGGCACGCTGGAATACATCGGCCGCACCGACTTCCAGGTGAAGTTCCGCGGCCAGCGCATCGAGCTGGGGGAGATCGAGACCGATCTGCTCGCCCACCCCGCGGTCAGCCAGGCCGTCGTGCTGGTGGTGGACACCGCGACCGGTCAGCAGTTGGTGGCCTACGTCGTGCCCGCTCCCGGTCACAGCGTGGAACCGGTGGAGCTGACCAGGTTCGCCGCCGAGCAGTTGCCCAGCTACATGGTGCCCGCGTCGATCATGGTGCTGGACGCCTTCCCGCTCAACACCAGCGGCAAGCTGGACCGCAAGGCGCTGCCGGAGCCGGTGTTCAGCGCCGACGCCGGCGACTTCCGCGCGCCGCGCACCCAGGCCGAGCAGATCGTGGCTGGCATCTTCGCCGACGTGCTCAGCCAGGACCGCGTCGGCATCGACGACAACTTCTTCGACCTGGGCGGCAACTCGCTGGTCGCCACCCAGGTGGTGGCGCGCATCGGCGCCGCGTTCGGCACCCAGATCGGGGTGCGCGCGCTGTTCGAGACCCCGACCGTCGCCGGTATCGCCGCGCGCGCGGAAAACGCCGCGCCCGTGGGCGAATCGCGTCCGCCGCTGGTGGCCCAGCGGTTGCCGGAGCGGGTGCCGCTGTCGCTGGCACAGCAGCGAATGTGGTTCATCAACCAGTTCGACCCGACCGTGCCGACCTACAACCTGCCGTTCGTGGTGCGGTTGCGCGGCCAGGTGGACCTGGAAGCGTTGCAGTCGGCGCTGCTGGACGTGGTCGAGCGGCAGCAGTCGCTGCGCACGATCTTCCCCGAGTCCGGCGACGGCGGCTACCAGCAGGTGCTCCCGGTCGACCAGGTCGATCTGGGCATCGAGGTGCAGCCGATCGACGAGGCCGAATTGCACGGCGCGCTGGCCGAATTCGCCGCGCGCGGCTTCGACGTCTCGACCGAGCTGCCGATCCGGGTGCGGGTCTTCGCGGTCACCGGCGGGCGTGGCAACGGCGCGGCGGACTACGCGCTGGCGTTCGTCGTGCACCACATCGCGGCCGACGGCTTCTCCTTCGGCCCGCTGGCGCGCGACGTGGCCGCCGCCTACCTGTCCCGCAGCGCGGGCGAGGCGCCGAGCTGGGCGCCGCTGCCGGTGCAGTACCAGGACTTCAGCGTGTGGCAGCGCGAGCTGCTCGGCGCGGAATCCGATCCCGCGTCCATGGCGGCGCGCGAGATCGCCTATTGGCGTAGGGCATTGGCGGGTCTGCCGGATCAGCTCGACCTGCCCGCGGACCGCCAGCGCCCGCCGGTGCAGAGCTTCCACGGCAGCCGGGTGAGTTTCGACATCGACGCCGAGTTGCACCGGCGGCTGGTCGCGCTGGCCCGCGCGCAGGGCGTCAGCCTCTTCATGGTCATGCACGCCTCGCTGGCCGTGCTGCTGGCCCGGTTGTCCGGCACCAGCGACATCGCGATCGGCACCCCGGTGGCCGGGCGCGGCGAGCAAGCGCTCGACGACCTGATCGGCATGTTCGTCAACACGCTCGTGCTGCGTTCGGAAGTGGACGGCAGCGAGTCGTTCGCCGAATTCCTCGGCCGCACCAGGGAAACCGATCTCGCCGCGTTCGCGTTCGCGGACGTGCCGTTCGAGCGGCTGGTCGAGGTGCTCAACCCGACCCGCTCGCAGGCGCGGCACCCGCTGTTCCAGGTGATGCTGTCGTTCCAGGAGATGTCGCACGCGACCCTGGAACTGCCCGGGCTCTCGGTCACCGCCGACGAGCTCGAGGTCGACATCGCCAAGTTCGACCTGCAATGGACGGTCACCGAGGAACGCGGCGCGAACGGTGAGCCCGCAGGCATGGGCGCGGTCATCTCCTTCGCCACCGACCTGTTCGACGCGCCCACCGTCGCCGAGTTCGGCCGCCGTTACCTGCGCGTGCTGGAAGCCGCCGTCGCCGCGCCGGGAACCACGGTGCGCGACATCGAGATCCTCGACGAGGTCGAGCGCGCCCGGGTGCTGACCGAGTGGAACCACACCGGGCACGACGTGCCCGCCGCCACCGTGCTCGAGCTGTTCGAAGAGCAGGTGCGGGGCAGGCCGGACGACCCGGCCGTCCTGTTCGACGGCGGCACGCGCGGCGCGGAGGAGTTCGGCGCGCCGATCGAGCTGACCTACGCCGAGTTCGCCGCGCGGGTGAACCGCTTGGCGCGCAAGCTGATCGACGCGGGCGTCGGCCCGGAGACGTTGGTCGCGGTCGGCATCCGCCGCTCGGTGGACATGCTGGTGGCGATCTACGCCACGCTGACCGCCGGTGGCGGCTACGTGCCGATCGACCCCGACCACCCGGCCGAGCGCACCGAATACGTGCTCGACAGCTCGTCTCCGGTGTGCGTGCTCACCACCACCGGCGACAACGTCACCGCCGCCGACATCCCGGTGCTGACGCTGGACACCCTGGACCTGAGCGGATTCGGCGACGAGCCCGTCACCGACGCCGAGCGCCGCGCCCCGCTGCGCGCCGCGAACACCGCCTACGTGCTCTACACCTCCGGCTCCACCGGCCGCCCCAAGGGCGTCGCGGTCAGCCACGCGTCGGTGGTCAACCAGATCGCCTGGATCACCGCCGAATACCGGATCGGCCCGGCCGACGTGATCCTGCAGAAGACGCCGGTCACCTTCGACGTGTCGGTGTGGGAGCTGTTCGGCACGCTGGCCGTCGGCGCCCGCATGCTGATCGCCGCGCCGGACGGCCACCGCGATCCGATCTACTTGTCGGAGATCATCGGACGGCACCGGGTCACCATGACCTCGTTCGTGCCGTCCATGCTGTCGGTGTTCGCCGGGTCCGCCGACACAGCCGAATGCGCCTCGCTGCGCGCGGTTCTGGTCGCCGGTGAGGCGCTGCCGCCCGCGACCGTCACCGCGTTCCGGCAGTTCTCCACCGCCGCGGTGCACAACCTGTACGGCCCGACCGAGTTCACCGTGCACGCCACCGCCTGGCAGCTCAACGAGGTCGCGCCCACGTCGGTGCCGATCGGCCGCCCGGTGTGGAACGCGCAGACCTACGTGCTGGACGAGGGCCTCGCCCCGGTTCCGGTCGGCGTGCCCGGCGAGCTGTACCTCGGCGGCGTGCAGACCGCCCGCGGCTACCACGGCCGTCCCGACCTGTCCGCCGAGCGCTTCGTCGCCGACCCGTTCGGCCCGCCCGGCTCCCGCCTGTACCGCACCGGCGACCTGGTGCGCTGGGTGCGTCCGCGCGATCCGGAGGTGGGCAGCGCGGGCGTACTGGAGTACATCGGCCGCACCGACTTCCAGGTGAAGTTCCGCGGTCAGCGCATCGAGCTCGGCGAGATCGAGACCGCCCTGCTCGACCATCCGGCCGTCACCCAGGCCGTGGTGCTGGTCATGGACACCGTCGCGGGCGACCAGCTGGTCGCCTACGTGGTCACCGGCGGCGGTCCCGTCGACCTGGACAGCATCAAGAACGCGCTGCACCGCACGCTGCCCGCGTACATGGTGCCCTCGGCGATCGTGGTGCTCGAGGCGTTCCCGCTGAACGCCTCCGGCAAGCTGGACCGCAAGGCGCTGCCTGCGCCGGTGTTCGAGGTGCGCGAATTCCGCGCTCCGACCACGCCGATCGAGGAGATCGTCGCGCAGATCTTCGGTGAGGTACTCGGTATCTCCCGCGTCGGCGTGGACGACGACTTCTTCGAGCTGGGCGGCAACTCGCTGATCGCCACCCAGGTGGCCTCCCGCCTCGGCATCGCGCTGGACACCAGGGTGCCGGTGCGCATGCTGTTCGAGGCGTCCACGGTCGCGGCGCTGGCCGCGCGGGTGGAGTCGCACGCCGGGGACGGCGCGCGCAAGGCTCTGGTGGCCCGGCACCGTCCGGAGCAGGTGCCGTTGTCGCTGGCGCAGCAGCGCATGTGGTTCCTCAACCGTTTCGACACCTCCTCGGCGGTCAACAACATCCCGGTCGCGATCCGGTTGTCCGGCGATCTGGACATCGCCGCGTTGCAGGTCGCGGTCATCGACGTGATCGATCGGCACGAGTCGCTGCGGACGGTGTTCCCGGAGACCAAGACCGGCCCCGTGCAGGTGGTGCTGGACGCGGCGCAGATCGTGCCGGACCTGACCCCGGTGCGGGTGACCGAGCACAACCTGATCGATCACCTGGTCGAGCTGGCGTCGATGGCGTTCGACGTGACCAGCGAAGTGCCGCTGCACGCCCGGCTGTTCGAGATCAGCGAGACCGAGTACGTGCTGGGCATGGTGGTGCACCACATCTCGGCCGACGGCTGGTCGATGGGCCCGCTGGCCCGTGACGTGATGGTGGCCTACGCCGCGCGCACGTCGTGGGAGGCGCCCGCGTGGTCGGCGCTTCCGGTGCAGTACGCCGACTACGCGCTGTGGCAGCGCGAGGTGCTCGGCTCCGAGGACGACCCGAGTTCGCTGATCGCCAACCAGATCCGGTACTGGACGCGCGAACTGGCCGATCTGCCCGACGAATTGACGCTGCCGTCGGACCGGCCGCGCCCGGCCGTCGCCTCCTACCGCGGCGGCACCTACCCGTTCGTGATCTCCGGCGAGACGCAGCGCGCCCTGATCGAGCTGGGCCGCAGGCACAACGCGTCGCTGTTCATGGTGCTGCACAGCGCGCTGGCGGTCCTGCTCGCCCGCGCCAGCGGCACCAGCGACATCGCCATCGGCACCCCGGTCGCCGGTCGCGGTGAAGCCGCGCTGGACGACTTGATCGGCATGTTCGTCAACACCCTGGTGCTGCGCACCGAGGTGGACGGCGCGATGAGCTTCGCCGACCTGCTCGCCCGCTCCCGCGAGACCGACCTGCACGCCTTCGCGCACGCCGACGTACCGTTCGAGCGCCTGGTCGAGGTGCTCAACCCGGCGCGTTCGCAGGCGCGGCACCCGCTGTTCCAGGTGATGCTGACCTTCCAGAACACCCGGCAGGCCAGCTTGGAACTGCCCGGTCTCTCGGTCAACGGCATCGACTACGACGCGCGGCTGGCCAAGTTCGACCTGCAGCTGACCCTGTCGGAGACCCAGGACGACCACGGCGATTCGGCGGGCATGTCGGCCGAATTCTCCTACGCCCTGGATCTTTTCGACGAGCCGACCGTCGCGGCGTTCGCCCGGCGCCTGGACCGCATCCTCGCGGCCGTGACCGCCGACCCGGACGTCCCGATCGGCGACATCGACCTGCTCGCGTCCGAGGAACGCGCCAGGGTGCTGATCGATTGGAACGACACCGGACATCCGGTGGACCAGGTCGCGACGCTGGTCTCGCTGTTCGACGCGCAGGCGGCGGCGACGCCGGACGCGATCGCGCTGGACTTCGAAGGCGAGCGGCTGACCTACCGCCAGTTCCAGGAGCGGGCCAACCGCATCGCCCGCCAGCTCATCGGCGCGGGCGTGGGCCCGGAATCGCTGGTGGCGCTGGCGCTGCGGCGTTCCACCGAACTGGTCGTCGCGATGTACGCGGTGGTGCAGACCGGCGCGGCCTACGTGCCGCTGGACCCGGATCAGCCCGCCGACCGAATCAACTACATCATCGAGACCGCCCGCCCGCGGATGATCCTGTACCGCTCGGCGGACGGATTCGGCCTGGACCCGCAGCCCGCGGTGACCGCGCTGTCGGTGGAAGGCATCGAGGGCGTGCCCGGTTTCGCCGAGACCAGCGGCGCGCCGATCACGGATGCCGAGCGCACGCGCCCGCTGCGGCCGGAGAACACCGCGTACGTCATCTTCACGTCCGGTTCGACCGGACGCCCGAAGGGTGTCGCGGTCAGCCACGAAGCGATCGTGAACCGGTTGCTGTGGATGCAGCACGAGTACCCGATCGGTCGCGATGACGCGGTGTTGCAGAAGACGCCCGCCACGTTCGACGTGTCGGTGTGGGAGTTCTTCTGGCCGTTGCAGACCGGGGCCAGGCTGGTCGTGGCGCGCCCGGAGGGGCACCGCGACCCGGTGTACCTGTCCCAGATCATCGCCGAGAAGCAGATCACCACGGCGCATTTCGTGCCGTCGATGCTCTCGGTCTTCGTCTCCACGCTCGGCAACGAGAACGGCGACGGACTGCCCGCGCCGCGGCTGCGGCAGGTCTTCGCCTCCGGTGAGGCGCTGCCCGCGCAGACGGCGCAGCGTCTGCGCGAGCTGACCGGCGCGCGGCTGCACAACTTGTACGGCCCGACCGAGGCCGCCGTCGACGTGACCTACCACGAGGCGACCGAGGCCGATACGGTGTCGGTGCCGATCGGACGCCCGGTGTGGAACACCCGCGTCTTCGTGCTGGACAGCCGCCTGCACCCGGTCGCGCCGGGTGTCGCGGGTGAGCTGTATCTCGCGGGCGATCAGCTGGCGCTCGGCTACCTGGGCCGCTCGGACCTGACCGCCGACCGATTCGTGGCCAACCCGTACGGCGCGCCGGGGGAGCGGATGTACCGCACCGGTGACTTGGTGGCCTGGACGCCGGACGGCGAACTGGATTACCTGGGCCGCACCGACTTCCAGGTGAAGCTGCGCGGTCTGCGTATCGAGCTGGGCGAGATCGAGGCCGCGCTGCTGGCGCAGCCGGGTATCGCGCAATCGGTGGTCGTGCTGCGCTCCGACGCGCACGCGGGCGATCAGCTGGTGGGCTACCTGGTCTGCGAACCGTATGTGGCCGTGGACATCGACGAGGTGAAGTCCGCGCTGGCCGCGGCGCTGCCGGGCTACATGGTCCCGGCCGCGCTGGTCGTGCTGGACGCCTTCCCGGTGAACGCCTCCGGCAAGCTGGACCGCAGGGCGCTGCCCGCTCCGGTGTTCGAGGCCAGGGTGTTCCGCGCGCCCTCGACTCCGATCGAGGAGATCGTCGCGGAGATCTTCGCCGACCTGCTCGGCGTGCCGCGCGTCGGCGTGGACGACGACTTCTTCGAGCTCGGCGGCAACTCGCTGGTCGCCACCCAGGTGACCGCCCGCGTCAGCGCCGCGCTGAACACCGAGGTCGGCGTGCGCGTGTTGTTCGAGGCCCCGACCGTGGGCGCGCTCGCCGCGCGGATCGAGTCGCACGCGGGGAGCGGTGCGCGCCAGGCGCTGACGGCACAGGTGCGTCCCGAGCATCCGCCGCTGTCGCTGGCGCAGCAGCGCATGTGGTTCCTCAACCGCTTCGACATCGGGAGCGCAGCGACCACATCAGGCGCGGCCTCCGCCACCTACAACATCCCGGCCGCGGTGCGGCTGGAAGGCGCGCTGGATCTGGACGCGCTGCGCGGCGCGGTCGCCGACGTGGTCGGACGGCACGAGTCGTTGCGCACCATCTACCCGTCTCGCGACGGCGTGGCCTACCAACGGGTGTTGAACGCCACCAGGGCGATTCCCGAGCTGGACGTGGTCGAGGTGGCCGAGGGGCAATTGCTCGGCGTGCTCTACGAGTTCGTCGAGCGCGGCTTCGACGTGACCGCCCAGCCGCCGGTGCGCCTGCGCGCCTACCGGCTCGCCCCGGACGACTACGTGCTGGTCGTGGTGGTGCACCACATCGCGGCCGACGGCTTCTCGATGCGTCCGCTGGTGCGCGACCTGATGACCGCTTACGTGGCGCGGACCTCGGCGGCTGAGCCGGGCTGGCCGCCGCTGGCGGTGCAGTACGTGGACTTCGCGCTGTGGCAGCGCGACACGCTCGGCTCCGAGGACGACCCGACCTCGCTGATCTCCGAGCAGCTCGACTACTGGCGCGAGACGCTGGCCGGGCTGCCCGACGAACTGCGCCTGGCCGGTCGTCCGCGGCCCGCCGTCGCCTCCTACGGCGCGGGCACCTATCGGTTCCGGGTGCCCGGCGAGCTGATCGAAGACCTGAACCGGGTCGCGCAGACGCACGGCAGCACGCTGTTCATGGTGGTGCACGGCGCCTTCGCCGCGCTGCTGGCGCGGTTGAGCGGCTCCGAGGACATCGCCATCGGCATCCCGGTCGCCGGTCGTGGTGAGCAGGCGCTCGACGATCTGGTCGGCATGTTCGTCAACACCCTGGTGCTGCGCGCCGAGGTGGACACCGCCGAGCCGTTCGCCGATCTGCTCGCCCGGGTCCGCGAACGCGACCTGCAGGCGTTCGCGCACGCGGACGTGCCGTTCGAGCGGCTGGTCGAGGTGCTCAACCCGGCGCGTTCGCAGGCGCGGCACCCGCTGTTCCAGGTGATGCTGTCGTTCCAGAACCTCGGCCGCACCGCGCTGGAACTGCCCGGTCTCACCGTCTCCGAGCTGGGCATCGACCAGCCGACGGCGAAGTTCGACCTGCAGCTCACACTCAGCGAGGTCCCCGGGGCCGAGACGGCGATGGACGCCGAGCTCGTCTATGCCACCGACCTGTTCGACGGCGTGTTCGCCGGGACGTTCGCCGAGCGGTTCGTGCGCGTGCTGCACGGCATCGCCGCCGATCCGTCGGTCACCGTCGGCGACATCGACCTGCTCGACGACGCCGAGCGCGCCTTGGTGATCGAGCGCTGGAACGCCACCGAATTCCCGGTCGACGCCGCGCTCACCTCGCCGGTCGGCGACGCCGCCGCGACCCTGGTCTCGCTGTTCGAGGCCCAGGTCGCGCGCACCCCGGACAGTCCAGCGGTGACGTTCGAGGGGACAGGTCCGGCCCACCCGTCGCCCGACCACCACCCCTCACCGAGTCGTGAAACGACGCTGACATATCTCGAGTTCGCCCGCCGGGTGCACCGACTGGCGCGCTGGCTCAAGGTCAACGGCGTCGGCCCGGAATCGTATGTGGCACTGGGCATGCGCCGCTCGATCGACCTGGTGGTCGGCATGTACGCGGTGAACGCCGCGGGCGGCGCGTACGTGCCGCTGGATCCGGACCATCCGGCCGAGCGCATCGACTACATCCTGGAGACCGCGCGCCCGGTGTGCGTGCTGACCTCCGGTTCGGACCTGGAGACCACGGTTTCCCGGCAGGTACGCATCGATCAGCTCGACCTGTCGGAGTTCTCCGACGGGCCGCTGACCGACGCCGACCGGCACAAGCCGCTGCGTCCGGCCAACACCGCGTACGTGATCTTCACCTCCGGTTCGACCGGCCGCCCGAAGGGTGTCGCTGTCTCGCACGCGGCGATCGTCAACCGTCTGGTGTGGATGCACGCCGAGTACGGCCTGGCGGCCTACGACGTGGTGTTGCAGAAGACGCCCGCGACGTTCGACGTGTCGGTGTGGGAGTTCTTCTGGCCGTTGCAGGTCGGCGCGCGCCTGGTGGTGGCGAAGCCGGACGGTCATCGCGACCCCGCGTACCTGGCGCGGCTGATCGTCGACGAGCAGGTCACCACGGTGCACTTCGTGCCGTCGATGCTGTCGGTGTTCGTCGCCGAGGAGCGCGCGGCCGAATGCACGAGCCTGCGCAATGTCTTCGCGTCCGGTGAGGCGCTGCCCGCGGTGACCGCGCAGAAGTTGCGCGAGCTGACCGGCGCGCGGCTGCACAACCTGTACGGCCCGACCGAGGCCGCGGTCGACGTCACCTTCCACGAGGTGACCGAGGCCGACACGGTGTCGGTGCCGATCGGCGCCCCGGTGTTCAACACGCAGGTGTACGTGCTGGATTCGCGGCTGCGGCCGGTTCCGGTCGGCGTGCCCGGCGAGCTGTACCTCGCGGGCGCGCAGCTGGCGCACGGCTATGTGGGCCGCCCCGATCTGACCACCGAGCGCTTCGTGGCCAACCCGTTCGGCACTGCCGAGCGGATGTACCGCACCGGCGACCTGGTGGCCTGGACCGACAAGGGCGAGCTGGAGTACTTGGGCCGCACCGACTTCCAGGTGAAGGTGCGCGGTCTGCGCATCGAGCTGGGCGAGATCGAGTCGGCGCTGACGGCGCTGGAGTCGGTGGCGCAGGCGGTGGTCGTGGTGCGCACCGACGAGCGGACCGGTGACCAGCTGGTCGCGTACCTGGTGACGGACCCGGACCGGGTGGTGGACGTCGAGTCGGTCAAGGCCGAACTCGGCGCGCGGCTGCCGGGGTACATGGTGCCCGCGGCCTATGTGGTGCTGGACGAGTTCCCGCTCAACGCCTCCGGCAAGCTCGATCGCAGGGCGCTGCCGGAGCCGGTGTTCGAGGCCAAGGTGTTCCGTGCGCCCGCCACGCCGGTGCAGGAGATCGTGGCCGAGACCTTCGCCGAGGTGCTCGGCGTGGAGCGGGTCGGCCTGGACGACGACTTCTTCGAGCTGGGCGGTAACTCGCTGGTCGCCACGCAGGTGGCGGCGCGGCTGGGTGAGGCGCTGAACACGCAGGTGCCGGTGCGCACGCTGTTCGAGGCGTCGACCGTGGTCGCACTGGCCGCGAAGGTGGAATCGGCCGCCGGAGCGGGCGGCCGGACGCCGCTGGTGGCGCGGGAGCGTCCCGAGCTGGTGCCGCTGTCGTTGGCTCAGCAGCGGATGTGGTTCCTCAACCGGTTCGACAACCGCACCGCGGTGAACAACATTCCGGTGGCGCTGCGGCTGAGCGGTGCGCTGGACGTCGACGCGCTGGGTGCGGCGATCGGCGACGTGCTCGCGCGCCACGAGGCGCTGCGCACGATCTACCCCGAGGTGGAGGGCACTGGTTACCAGCACGTGCTGCCGGTCGGTGAGGTCGCCTTCGACCTGGTCGCCGAGCCCGTCGCCGCGGACGCGCTGCCCGCGCGGATCGTGGAGCTGGCGAGCGTCGGCTTCGACGTGACCGCCGAGATCGGGTTCCGGGCGAGCCTGTTGTCGCTGTCGGCGACCGAGCACGTCGCGGTGCTGGTGCTGCATCACATCAGCGCGGACGGTTTCTCGCTGCGGCCGTTGCTGCGCGATGTGGTGCTCGCCTACACCGAGCGCGCTCGCGGCGAGGTGCCGTCCTGGGCTCCGCTCGAGGTGCAGTACGCCGACTACGCGCTGTGGCAGCGCGAGGTGCTCGGCGCCGAGGACGACGCCGAGTCCGTCGCGGCCAGGCAGATCGCCTACTGGACCGAGCAACTGCGTGACCTGCCCGATCAGATCGAGCTGCCCGCCGACCGGCCCCGGCCGGAGATCGCCTCCAATGCCGGTGGCACGCACAACTTCTCGGTCGACGCGCAGGTGCACGAGGCGCTGGCCGAGCTGGCGCGCGCCAGCGGCGTGACGCTGTTCATGGTGGTGCACGCCGCGCTGGCGGTGTGGGCGGGCCGGTTGTCGGGCAGCACCGACGTCGCGATCGGCACGCCGATCGCGGGCCGCGGTGAACGCGCGCTCGACGACGTGGTCGGCATGTTCGTCAACACGCTCGTGCTGCGCAGCCAGGTCGAGCCGGGCGCCGGCTTCGACGAGCTGCTCGAGCAGGTGCGCCGCACCGACCTGGCCGCCTTCGCCAACGCCGACGTGCCGTTCGAGCGGCTGGTGGACGTGCTCAGCCCGGCGCGCTCGCAGGCGCACCACCCGCTGTTCCAGGTCGCGCTGACCTTCGAGGCGGCCTCGGCGGCCGCTCTCGGTGCGGTCGCGCTGCCCGGCGGCGTCGAGGTCGCCGCGGTCGAGTTCGATCCGGGCACCGCGAAATTCGACGTGCAGCTCACCGTGGGCGAGGCCGCCGACGGCGGGTTGACGCTGTCGTGGAACTACGCCACCGAGCTGTTCGATCCCGAGACCGTGGCCGCGTTCGCGGATCGTTTCGTGCGCATCCTGCGCGGGGTCGCCGAGGATCCGCGGGCGGCGATCGGCGATATCGATCTGCTCGGCGAGGGCGAGCGGCTGGACGTCTCGCAGCGCTGGGTGTCGTCGGGTTCCGAAAGCGTCGCAGGGCTGTTCGCCGATCCGAACATCACCCTGGTCGGGCTGTTCGACGCGGCGGTGGCCGCGCATCCGCATCGCGTCGCGGCCCGCTTCGGCGTGGAGACGCTGACCTACGCCGAGCTGGACCGGCGCGCGAATGTGCTGGCGCGCAGGCTGATCAGCGACGGCGCGGGGCCGGAGACGCTGGTCGCGGTGATCCTGCCGCGGTCGCTGGATTTGGTCGTGGCGCTGCTGGCGGTGGTGAAGACCGGCGCGGGTTACGTGCCGGTGGACCCGACCTACCCGGCCGAGCGCATCGCCTACGTGCTCGCCGATTCCCGGCCGACCAGCGTGGTGCTCGACTCCACTGTGCAGGTCGAGGTGCCCGCCGGGCTGCCGTCGGTCGTGCTCGACGGGTTCGCGGTGGAGACCGGCAACGTCGAGGACGCCGACGACGCCCCGATCACCAACGCCGACCGCAACTCCGCGCTCACGCCGGACAACGTCGCGTACGTGATCTACACCTCCGGCTCGACCGGCCGCCCGAAGGGCGTCGCGGTCGCGCACCGCAACGTGGTGCGGCTGTTCGCGAACACCGACCGCGACTTCGGTTTCGGACCCGACGACGTGTGGACGCTGTTCCACAGCTACGCCTTCGACTTCTCGGTGTGGGAGCTGTGGGGTCCGCTGCTGTTCGGCGGCACCCTCGTGGTGGTCGACTACTACACCTCGCGCTCGCCGGAGCAGTTCCTGGAACTGCTGCGCGCCGAGCGGGTCACGGTGCTCAACCAGACCCCGTCGGCGTTCTACCAGCTGGCCGAGGCCGACCGGAACGCCGCGCCCGACGCCGCGCCGCTGGCGCTGCGGTATGTGGTGTTCGGCGGTGAGGCGCTGGAACTGCGCAGGCTGTCGGATTGGGTGGCGCGCCACGGCGACGGCACCGGCGCGACGGCTGGCACCGCGCCGCTGCTGGTCAACATGTACGGCATCACCGAGACCACGGTGCACGTGTCCTACCGCGCGCTGGACGCCGCGACCGTCGCCGCCGCCTCCGGCAGCGTGGTCGGCCGCGCCATCGCCGGTCTGCGGGTGTACGTCCTCGACAGCAGGCTGCGCCCGGTGCCGGTCGGCGTCGCGGGCGAGATGTACGTGGCGGGCCCGCAATTGGCGCGTGGCTACCTCGGACGCCCGGATCTGTCGGCGACCCGTTTCGTCGCCGACCCGATGGGCGGCACGCCGGGTGGGCGGCTGTATCGCTCCGGCGACCTCGCCCGCTGGAACCGCTTCGGTGAACTCGAGTACCTGGGCCGCGCCGACGACCAGGTGAAGGTGCGCGGCTTCCGCATCGAACTCGGCGAGATCGAGTCCGCGATCCTCGCCCAGCCGGGCATCGCCCAAGCCGCGGTCATCGTGCGTGAGGACCAGCCCGGCGATCAGCGGATCGTCGCCTACGTGGTGTCCGAGCCGGATGCCGAGCCCGTGCTGGACGCGGTGCGCGACGGCGCGGCCGCGCAACTGCCCGCCTACATGGTGCCCTCGGCCGTGGTGCGGCTGGAATGGATCCCGCTGACCGTCAACGGGAAGCTGGACCGTCGCGCGCTGCCCGCCCCGACGGCGACCTCGCGCGCGTTCCGCGCGCCGGTCACGCCGGTGCAGGAGACCGTGGCGGCGGTGTTCGCCGACGTGCTCGGCCTGGAGCGGGTCGGCGTGGACGACGACTTCTTCGACCTCGGCGGCAACTCGCTGATCGCGACCAGGGTGGTCGCCCGCATCGGCGCGGCGCTGGGGACGACGGTCGCGGTGCGCACCCTGTTCGAGGCCTCGACGGTGGAAGCGCTCGCCGCTCGGGTGGAATCGCACGCCGACGGCGCGGCCCGCGCCCGGCTCGTCGCCCGCGAGCGCGCGGCGGGCGAACTGGTGCCGCTGTCGTTCGCGCAGCAGCGCATGTGGTTCCTGAACAAGTACGACACCTCCTCGGCGGCCTACAACCTGCCGATCGCCATCAGGCTCACCGGCGCGCTGGACGTCGAAGCGCTGCGGCTGGCGGTGGCCGATGTGGTGCGCAGGCACGAATCGCTGCGCACCCGTTACCCCGAGCACGGCGGCACCCCGGTCCAGGTGATCGTGCCCGCCGAGGACATCGCCCTGGATCTGCGTCCCGTGGCGGTGGACCCGGCGCGGTTGATCGAGACGGTGACCGAGTTCGTCACCACCGGATTCGACGTGGCCGAACAGGTTCCGCTGCGCACCCGGCTGTACGCGGCCGGGCCGGACGAGCACGTGCTCGTCGTGGTGGTGCACCACATCGCGGCCGACGGTTTCTCGATGGGACCGTTGACCCGCGACGTGATGGCCGCCTACACCGCGCGCAGCACCGGCAGCGCTCCCGGCTGGGCGCCGCTGGCGGTGCAGTACGCCGACTTCGCGGTGTGGCAGCGCGAGATCCTCGGGTCCGAGGACGATTCCGACTCCCTGCTGGCGAAGCAGGTCGCCTACTGGCGGCACGCGCTCGACGACATCCCCGACGAGCTGGCCCTGCCCACCGACCGTCCGCGTCCGGCCGTCGCCTCGCACCGCGGCGCGACGTTGCACCGCGAGCTGTCCGGTGAACTGGTCGCCGCGCTCGAGGAGATCGCGCGGCAGCGCGGCGCGTCGCTGTTCATGGTGATGCACGGCGCGCTGGCGGTGCTGCTGGCGCGGCTGTCGGGCAGCGACGATGTCGCGGTCGGCACCCCGGTCGCGGGCCGCGGCGAGGCCGCGCTCGACGACCTGGTCGGCATGTTCGTCAACACGCTGGTGTTGCGCACGGGAATCGAGCCGGGCGAGTCGTTCGCCGACCTGCTCGGCCGGGTGCGCCGCACCGACCTGGACGCCTACGGCAACGCCGACGTGCCGTTCGAGCGGCTGGTGGAACTGCTCGCGCCGGAGCGCTCGCAGGCCCGCAACCCGCTGTTCCAGGTGATGCTGGCGTTCCAGAACTTGGAGCGCACCACCCTGGAACTGCCGGGGCTTTCGGTGTCCGCGCTGGACCTGGAAGAGAACGTCGCGCGCTTCGACCTGCAGTTCACCCTCGCCGAGCGTGGTGAAACCGGTTCCGGCGCCATGGCTTTGGCGCTCACCTACGCCACCGAGCTGTTCGACGAGTCGACCGCCGCGGCCATCGTGGATCGCTGGGAGCGCGTGCTCGCTGCGGTGGCGGCCGATCCGTCGGTCGCCGTCGGCGCGATCGACGTGCTCGACGCCGCCGAGCGCGCCGACCTGGTCGCGCGCACCGGCGCGCCCGCCACGCCCGCGCGGACGCTGCCGGACCTGATCGCCGAGGCCGCCGCCATCGATCCCGAGGCGCCCGCCGTGGTGTTCCAGGGGAGAAGTGTGTCCTATGGCGAGCTGGACGCGCGGTCCAACCGCTTGGCCCGCTTGCTGATCGAGCGCGGTATCGGCACCGAGGATCTGGTGGCGATCGCCGTGCCGCGCTCGGACGAGTCGTACTTCGCCGAGTGGGCGGTGTCGAAGTCCGGTGGCGCGTTCGTGCCGATCGACCCGGCCTATCCGGCCGACCGCATCGCGCACATGGTCACCGACTCCGGTTCCCCGATCGGCCTGACCGTGGCGTCGGTGCGCGCCGAACTGCCGGAATCGGTCGAGTGGCTGGTACTCGACGAGCTGGATCTCGACGGGTTCGACAGCGCCCCGGTGACCGACGCCGATCGGGTGCGCCCGGTGCGGCCGGAGCACCCCGCCTACGTCATCTACACCTCCGGTTCCACCGGCGTGCCCAAGGGCGTCGTGGTCACCCACGCCGGTCTCGCGAACTTCCGCGACGAGCAGAACGCCCGCTATGACGTCGACTCCGACACGCGCGCACTGCATTTCGCCTCGCCCAGCTTCGACGCCTCGATCCTGGAGTTCCTGCTCGCGATCGGCCGCGGCGGCGCCCTGGTGGTCTGCCCGCCGGGCGTGTACGGCGGCGAGGAACTGTCCGAGCTGATCCGCGCCGAGCGGGTCACGCACGCCTTCATCACCCCGTCGGTGCTCGCGTCGCTGGATTCGGCCGCGCTGGCAGGCATGCGGGTGATCGTGGCGGGCGGCGAGGCCGTGCCTGCCGATCTGGTCACCAAGTGGGGTGGCGCGCCGGACGGTTCGGGCCGCCGCTTCCACAACGGTTACGGCCCGACCGAGACCACGATCATGACCAACATCAGCGACGCGCTCGCGCCCGGCGACCGGGTCACCATCGGTGGCCCGACCCGCGGCATGCAGTCGCTGATCCTGGACGCCCAGCTCAGGCCCGTTCCGGTGGGTGTCGCGGGTGAGCTGTATCTGTCGGGCGTCCAGCTGGCGCGTGGCTACCACGCCCGCCCCGGCCTGTCCGCGGAACGGTTCGTCGCCAACCCGTACGTGCCCGGCGCGCGGATGTACCGCACCGGCGACGTGGTGCGCTGGACCCGGGTCGGGCACTCCGCGGGCTCCGCGCCCGCTGGAGGAGTCGAATCCCTAGTTGTCGAATACGTAGGCCGCTCCGACTTCCAGGTGAAGGTGCGCGGTTTCCGCATCGAACTCGGCGAGATCGACGCCGCGCTCGCCTCGCACGAGACCGTCGACTTCGCCGTCACCGTAGGCCACAAGAGCGCCGCGGGCGCCGTGTCGCTGGTGTCGTACGTCGTTGCCGCGCAAGGTCATTCGATCGACGTCGCGGCGCTGACCGCGCACGTCGAGGAGCGCCTGCCCGCCTACATGGTGCCCTCGTCGATCATGGTGATCGACCATGTGCCGCTCACCCCGGTGGGCAAGCTGGACCGCAAGGCGCTGCCGGAGCCCGTGTTCGCGACCGAGGTCGTGTTCCGCGCGGCGCGCACGCCGGTCGAGCAGACCATCGCGGAAGTGTTCGCCGAGGTGCTCGGCGTGGAGCGGGTCGGCGTGGACGACTCCTTCTTCGCGCTCGGCGGCGACAGCATCGTCTCCATCCAGTTGGTGTCGCGGGCCAAGGCGCGCGGCGTGGTGTTCACGCCGCGGCACGTGTTCGAGCAGCGCACCGTGGCCGGGCTGGCCTCGGTCGCGGAGACCACCGAGGCGGCCGAGGCGTCGGCGACGACGCTGGCCGAGCCGCCCGGCGGCGGCATCGGCGCTATGCCGTTGACGCCGGTGGTGCGGTTCATGGCCGAGCGGCGCGGCTCGTTCGGCCGGTTCAACCAGACGCTGGCGCTGGAACTGCCGATCGGCATCGACCGGGCGGGCATCGCCGCGACGGTCGGTGCGGTCATCGATCGCCACGACATGCTGCGCGCGAGCCTGCGCCGCGACGGCGACGACTGGGTGGTCGAGACCGCCGCGCCGGGCACGGTCGCGGTGGACGCGCTGATCGATCGCACCGAGTTCGACGCGAACGTCACCGACGCCGACCTGGTCGAGATCGCCTCGGCCGCACTGGACGAGTCGCTGGACCGGCTCGATCCCGCCGCGGGCGTGGTCATCCGGTTCGTCTGGCTCGAGCCGGATTCCGCCGAGCGCGCCGGACGCCTGATCGTCGTCGCCCACCACTTGGTGGTGGACGGCGTCTCCTGGCGCATCCTGGTGCCCGACTTCGTCGCCGCGTGGGGGCAGCGCACCGCCGGGCAGACGCCCGAGTTGGTCGCCCCGGCCACGTCGATGCGGGCGTGGGCGCACGCGCTGGAGCGCGAAGCGGTCAGCCCGGAGCGGGTGGCCGAACTGGACTACTGGCGTTCGGTGGTCGGTACGGCCGATCCGCTGCTGACCGAGCGTGCGATGGATCCGGCTCTCGACACCTCGGGCGTCATCGCCAAGCACCAGGTCGAGGTGTCCGCCGAGGTCACCAAGGCCCTGCTCACCACGGTTCCGGCGCTGTTCCACGGCGGTGTGAACGACGGCCTGCTGACCGCGCTGGCGCTGGCCACCGCCAAGTGGCGGGCGCGGCGGGTGGCCGCTCGCGGCGAGGATTCGCTGCTGATCCGCTTGGAGGGTCACGGCCGCGAGGAAGACGTGGTGCCGGGTGCGGATCTGTCGCGCACCGTCGGCTGGTTCACCGCGATCTACCCGGTCGCCTTCGACCTCTCCGGCATCGACGTCGATGCCGCGTTCACCGGCGGCCCCGCGCTGGGCGCGGCCGTGAAGGCGGTCAAGGAGCAGTTGCTGTCGGTGCCCGACAAGGGCATCGGCTACGGCCTGCTGCGGTACCTGAACACCGAGACCGCGGCCGAGTTGCCGCGTGAGCTGCCCGGCCAGGTGAGTTTCAACTACCTCGGCCGCGTCTCCGAGGGTGACGTGCCGGAGTCGCTGCGCGGCTTCGGCTGGATCCCCGCGCCGGAACTCGGCGCGCTGGGTGGGGCCTACGACGCGGACATGCCCGCGATGGCGCCGCTGGACGTGAACGCGATCGTGGTCGGCGACAAGCTGACCGCCAACATCGGCTACCCGTCGACCCTGCTGTCGGCCGCCGAGGTGCGCGAGTTCGGCGAACTGTGGACCGCCGCGCTGGAAGCTGTCGCGCGGCACGCCAATTCGGCGGGCGCGGGCGGGCATACACCGTCGGACTTCGCGCTGGTGCGCAGCACGCAACGCGATATCGACGTCTGGGAGCGGCGCTTCCCGGCCCTGGCCGACGTGTGGCCGCTGTCGGCGTTGCAGGCCGGTCTGCTGTTCCACGCCCGCCTCGCGGCGACCTCGGTGGACGTCTACACCGCGCAGGCGGTGCTGACGCTCACCGGCCGGGTGGACGCCGCCCGGTTGCGCTCGGCCGCACAGGCTCTGGTGGACCGCTACGAGAACCTGCGCACGGCGTTCGTCAGCGACCACGACGGCAACCCGGTGCAGATCGTGCTGGACAGCGTCCGGGTGGCGTGGGCCGAGCACGACCGGATCGAATCCGGTGCGGCCGACGACCTGATCGAGGCCGATCGCATGAGCCGGTTCGACCTGGCCGCGCCGCCGCTGATCCGCTTCACGCTGATCCAGGTCGCGGCCGACCGCTGGCAGTTCGTGGTGTCCAACCACCACATCCTGCTCGACGGCTGGTCCATGCCGCTGCTCATGCGGGATCTGCTGGTGCTCTACGCCGCGCACGCGGACGTCTCCGCGCTGCCCGCCGTGCGGTCCTACCGGCACTTCCTGGACTGGACCCGGCAGCAGGATCAGGCGGCGTCGCTGGCCGCGTGGGCGCACGCGCTGCGCGGCGTCGGCGAGCCGACCCTGCTGGCGCGGCCGGACGCCGGTCGCGAGATCACCTCGCTGTCCGGCGAGTACTTCTTCGACCTTGACGAGGCGACCACCGCGCGGCTGACCGCGCTGGCCGGCTCGCTGGGCGTCACCCCGAACACCGTGTTGCAGACGGCGTGGGGCATCCTCGTCGGCCGCATGACCAGCCGCGACGACGTGCTGTTCGGCACCACCGTCTCCGGTCGTCCCGCGCAGCTGTCCGGCGTGGAGGCGATGGTCGGCCTGTTCATCAACACCGTGCCGGTGCGGGTGCGTTTCGATCCGTCGGAGTCCGTGCGCGACCTGCTGGTCCGCACTCAGGGCGAGCAGGCCGACCTGCTCGACCACCACTACGTGGGCCTGGCCGACATCCAGGCCGTCGCGGGCGTCGGCGGACTGTTCGACACCCTGGTGGTGTTCGAGTCCTACCCGGTCGACGCCGCGGGCTTGCAGGCGCAGGCGGCGGACATCGACGGCATGGCCGTGGTCGGCCTGGACGCGGCCGACGCCACGCACTACCCGCTGACCCTGATCGCGCAGCTGGATTCGCGGCTGCGGGTGCGCGCGGGCTACCTGCGCGACCTGTTCGACGAGCAGACGGTGCGCCGCATCGCCGACCGCTTGGTCCGGGTGCTCACCGCGATCACCGCCGAACCCGATGCGGTGGTCGGTGACATCGAGTTGCTGGATGCCGCCGAGCGCGAGCTCGTGGTGTCCGGGTGGAACGACACCGCGCATGCGGTGGACACCGGCGCGACGTTGGTGTCGATGTTCTATGACCAGGTCGAACGCACTCCGGACGCGACGGCGGTCACGTTCGAGGGGACAAGTCTGTCCTACGCCGAGTTCTCTTGGCGGGTGAACCAGCTGGCGCGCTGGCTGATCGCGCGCGGTGTGGGCGCGGAATCGTTTGTGGCGCTGGGTATGCGGCGCTCGATCGATTTGGTGGTCGGCATGTACGCCGTCGCCGTGGCCGGTGGTTCGTATGTTCCGCTGGATCCGGATCACCCGGCCGAGCGCACGGAGTACATCCTCGGCACGGCCGATCCGGTGTGTGTGCTGACCTCCGGTAGCGATCTGGACATCGACACCGCGCAGGTGCGCATCGATCTGCTGGATCTGAAGGGTCTGTCCGAGGCCCCGGTCACCGACGCGGATCGTCGTGCGCCGCTGCTTCCGTCGAACACCGCGTATGTGATCTTCACGTCGGGTTCGACGGGTCGTCCGAAGGGTGTGGCGGTTTCGCATTCGGCGATCGTCAACCGCCTGGTGTGGATGCAGACGGCCTACCAGTTGACCGGTGCTGATGTGGTGTTGCAGAAGACTCCCGCGACCTTCGATGTGTCGGTGTGGGAGTTCTTCTGGCCGTTGCAGATCGGTGCCCGCCTGGTCGTGGCGAAGCCGGACGGTCATCGCGACCCGGCCTACCTCGCCGAGATCATCAGCGCCGAAAAGGTGACCGTCACCCACTTCGTGCCCTCGATGCTCGCGGTATTCGTCGCCGATGCCGCCGCCGCGCAGTGCGATTCGCTGCGACTGGTGTTCGCTTCGGGTGAGGCGTTGCCGCCCAAGCCCGCGCACCGCCTGCGCGAGCTGACCGGCGCGTCCCTGCACAACCTCTACGGCCCGACGGAGGCGGCGGTCGACGTCACCTTCCACGAGGTCGTCGACGCCGACGCCGAGACGGTGCCGATCGGTGCTCCGGTGTTCAACACGCAGGTGTTCGTGCTGGACGCGCGCTTGCGTCCGGTCCCCGTTGGTGTCGCGGGTGAGCTGTACCTCGCGGGTGTTCAGCTGGCGCGGGGTTACGTCGCGCGCCCGGATCTGACGAGTGACCGGTTCGTCGCCAACCCGTACGGGGAGCCGGGTGCGCGGATGTACCGTACCGGCGACCTGGTGGCGTGGACCGAACACGGCGAGCTGGAGTACCTGGGCCGCACCGACTTCCAGGTGAAACTGCGGGGTCTGCGTATCGAACTCGGGGAGATCGAGCAGGCGCTGACCGGCCTGGACGAGATCGCGCAAGCCGTCGTCGTGGTGCGCTCCGACGCGCACGCGGGCGATCAGCTCGTCGCGTACGTCATCCCCGCGCCGGACGCCGCGCTGGACACCGACCTGGTGCGCGAGGACCTCGGTCGGCAGCTGCCCGCGTACATGGTGCCGTCGATCGTGATGGCGCTGGAGGAGTTCCCGCTCAACGCTTCGGGCAAGCTGGACCGCAAGGCGCTGCCCGCTCCGGTGTTCGAGGCCGCGGTGTTCCGCGCGCCGACCACGCCGGTCGAGGAGATCGTCGCCGCCACCTTCGCCGACGTGCTCGGCCTCGAGCGGGTGGGTCTGGACGACGACTTCTTCGCCCTCGGCGGCAACTCGCTGTCGGCCACCCAGGTCGCCGCCCGGCTGTCGGCCGCGCTGGACACCGACCTCGGCGTGCGTGAGCTGTTCGAGGCCTCCACCGTGGTCGCTTTGGCGGCGCGCGCGGAGACCAAGGCGGGTGTGGGCGGTCGTGCGCCGCTGGCGCCGCAGCAGCGGCCGGAGCTGGTGCCGCTGTCGCTGGCCCAGCAGCGTATGTGGTTCCTCAACCGCTTCGATCCCGACTCGGCGGTGGACAACATCCCGGCCGCCGTGCGGCTGTCGGGCCTGCTGGACCGGCAGGCGTTGCAGATCGCCGTCGCCGACGTGCTGGCCCGCCACGAGTCGCTGCGCACCTTCTACCCCGAGGTGGACGGCGCCGCGCGGCAGCAGATCGTGGCCACGGCCAAGGTCATCCCGGACCTGACGCCGGTCGACGTCACCGAAGCCGAACTGCCCGAGCGGCTTTCGCAGCTGATCGGCACGGCCTTCGACGTCACCGCCGAGGTGCCCTTCCGCGCCAGGCTGTTCGAGATCAGCCCCACCGAGCACGTGCTCGCCCTGGTGGTGCACCACATCTCGGCCGACGGTTTCTCCATGGGCCCGCTGACCCGCGACGTGATGACCGCCTACGGCGCCCGCGTCGACGGCGGCGAGCCCGCCTGGCGTCCGCTGGAGGTCCAGTACGCCGACTTCGCGCTGTGGCAGCGTCAGGTGCTCGGCGCCGAGGACGATCCGGCTTCGGTGATCGCCGAGCAGATCTCGTTCTGGTCGGACTCGCTGCGCGGGCTGCCCGAGCAGCTGGATCTGCCGTCGGATCGGCCGCGTCCCGCGGTCGCCTCCGGTCGCGGCGCCACGCACGTCTTCGAGATCGACGCGCAGACCCACGCTCAGCTGACCGAACTGGCCCGCACCAGGGGCGCGACGCTGTTCATGGTCGCGCACACCGCGCTGGCCGTGCTGCTGTCGCGGCTGTCCGGCGAGGACGACATCGCGATCGGCACTCCGGTCGCCGGACGTGGCGAGCGCGCGCTCGATGACCTGATCGGCATGTTCGTCAACACTCTCGTGTTGCGGACCCCGGTCCAGTCCGGTGCGACGTTCACCGAGTTGCTGCGTGCGGTGCGCGCCACCGACATCGCCGCGTTCGGGCACGCGGACCTGCCGTTCGAGCGGCTGGTGGAGATCCTGAACCCGGCGCGCTCGCAGGCGCGGCACCCGTTGTTCCAGGTGATGCTGTCGTTCCAGAACACCGGCCAGAACAGCCTGGAGCTGCCCGGTCTGACGGTGAGCGGTGTCGAATTGCCGATCGACGTCGCCAAGTTCGACCTGCAACTGGTGCTGTCCGAACGCGACGCCGAGAATTCCGCGGGCGCGAACCCCGCGGGCATCGCGGCCGAGCTGATCTACGCCACCGACCTGTTCGACCCGGCCACCGTGGCCGAGTTCGGGCGGCGCTTCGGCCGGTTGCTGAAGGCCGTCGCCGCCGAGCCGGACCGCCCCATCGGCGATCTCACACTGCTGGAGGAGCCGGAGACCGAACAGGCGCTGCGCGGCTGGAACGACACCGCCCGCGACCTCGGCCCGGCGAGCACGCTGGTCGAGGAGTTCGCCGCGCAGGCCGCGGCGACGCCGGACGCGGTCGCGGTGATCGATCCGGCCACCGGGACGCAGCTCACCTACGCCGAATTCGCCGCGCGCGTGCGGCGATTGGCGCGTCGACTCATCGAAGCCGGTGTGGGGCCTGAGACGCTGGTCGCCCTGGGCCTGCGCCGCTCGGTGGACCTGGTCGTGGCCGCTTACGCGGTGCAGGCGGCGGGCGGCGGCTACGTGCCGCTGGATCTCGACCAGCCCGCCGACCGGGTGCACTACGTGCTCGACTCGGCCGACCCGGTCTGCGTGCTGACCACCGCGCGCGACGCGTTCGACGGCGCGGGCCGCGCGACGCTGCGCATCGACGAGCTGGAGTTGTCCGGTTACGCGGACGACCCGGTCACCGACGCCGAGCGCATCGCGCCGCTGCGCCCGCAGCACCCGGCGTACGTGATCTTCACCTCCGGCTCCACCGGCCGTCCCAAGGGCGTCGCCGTGCCGCACGCCGCGGTCGTCAACCAGATCCGCTGGATCACCGGCGAATACGGCATCGACGCCGACGACGTGGTGCTGTTCAAGACCCCCGCCACCTTCGACGTGTCGGTGTGGGAGCTGTTCGGCCCGCTGAGCACCGGCGGCCGGATCGTGGTGGCGAGCCCGGACGGGCACCGCGACCCGCAGTACCTGGCCGAGGTGATCGCGGCCGAGCGGGTCACGATGACCTCGTTCGTGCCCTCGATGCTGACCGTCTTCGCGGCCGGGATCGACCCGGCCGACGCCGACGCGCTCGCCTCGCTGCGCACGCTGTTCGTCGCCGGTGAGGCGTTCACAGCCGACGCGGTGGTGGCGATCCGCCGCGTCAGCGACGCCGCGCTGTACAACCTGTACGGACCCACCGAGTTCACCGTGCACGCCACGCACGCACCTGTCGCCGAGCAGGTGGACGGGGCGGTGCCGATCGGCCTGCCGGTGTGGAACGCGCAGGCGTACGTGCTGGATTCGCGTCTGCACCCGGTGCCGTCGAACGTCGCGGGTGAGCTGTACCTCGCGGGCGATCAGTTGGCGCGCGGCTACTTCGGTCGCACGGACCTCACCGCGGATCGCTTCGTGGCCAACCCGTACGGCGCGCCCGGTGCTCGGATGTACCGCACCGGCGACTTGGTGCGCCGGGACGACACCGGCGCCATCGAGTACCTGGGCCGCACCGACTTCCAGGTGAAACTGCGTGGTCTGCGCATCGAGCTCGGCGAGATCGAGACCGCGTTGACGGCGCACGAATCGGTCGCGCAGTCGGTCGCGCTGGTGCGTTCGGACGCGCGCACCGGCGACCAGCTGGTGGGTTATGTGGTGCCGGCGAACGGCGCGACGGTGGACGTCGAGGCGTTGCGCGCGCATCTGTCCGCGCAGCTGCCGTCCTACATGGTGCCCGCCGCGATCGTGGTGCTCGACGCCATGCCGTTGAACCCGAACGGCAAGCTGGATCGCCGCGCGCTGCCCGAGCCGGTCTTCGAGGCGCGGGAGTTCCGCGCGCCGTCGACGCCGGTGGAGGAGATCGTCGCCGATGTCTTCGCCGAGGTGCTCGGCCTGGCACAGGCGGAACGCGCGGTCGGCTTGGACGACGACTTCTTCGACCTGGGCGGCAACTCGCTGATCGCCACCCAGGTGGTGGCCCGGCTCGGCGCCGCGCTGGACACCAGGATCCCGGTCCGCACGCTGTTCGAGGCGCCGACCGTGGCGGCGTTGGCCGTGCGGGTGGAGGCGCACCAGGGCACCGGCCGCCGCCGGGAACTCGCCGCGGGCCCGCGCCCGTCGAAGATCCCGCTGTCGCTGGCCCAGCAGCGCATGTGGTTCCTGAACCGGTTCGACAACCAGACCGCGGTGAACAACATCCCGCTCGCGGTCCGGCTCACCGGAACTCTGGACACCGAGGCGCTGCGCCAGGCCGTGGCCGACGTGGTCGACCGGCACGAGGTGTTGCGCACCGTCTACCCGGAGACCGCCGACGGCCAGGGCGTGCAGGTCGTGCTGCCCGCCGGGCACAGCGCGGTCGACCTCACCCCGATCGAGGTGTCCGAGGCCGAGATCTCCGAGCGGATCAGCGAACTGGTGCTGACCGGCTTCGACGTCACCGCCGAGGTGCCGGTGCGCGCCGCGCTGTTCCGCATCGCGGGCTCGATGGACGGCTCGCAGCCCGACACCCACGTGCTGGTGTTCGTGGTGCACCACATCTCCGGCGACGGCTGGTCGGTGCGCCCGCTGGCACGCGACGTGATGGTGGCCTACTCGGCGCGTTCGCGCGGCGAGGCGCCCGCGTGGGCGCCGCTGCCGGTGCAGTACGCCGATTACGCGCTGTGGCAGCGCGAGACGCTGGGCTCCGAGGGCGATCCCGCCTCGCTGATCGCCCAGCAGGTCGCGTTCTGGTCCGACTCCCTGGCCGGGCTGCCGGATCAGCTGGATCTGCCGTCGGACCGCTCGCGTCCGGCGGTGGCGTCCAACCGCGGCGGCGTGTACGAGTTCGCGCTCGACGCGCAGCTGCTGCGCGAGCTGAACGCGCTGGCCCGCGCGAACGGCGCCAGCCTGTTCATGGTGGTGCACGCGGCGTTCGCCGCCTTGCTGGCCCGGTTGTCCGGCAGCGACGACATCGCCATCGGCACCGCGGTCGCGGGCCGTGGTGAGGCCGTGCTCGACGACGCCATCGGCATGTTCGTCAACACGCTGGTGCTGCGCAGCGCGGTCGATCCCGCGATCGCGTTCACCGAATTGCTCGCGCGCACCAAGGACACCGACCTCGCGGCGTTCGCGCACGCGGACCTGCCGTTCGAGCGGCTGGTGGAGATCCTGAACCCGGCGCGTTCGCAGGCGCGGCATCCGCTGTTCCAGGTGATGCTGTCGTTCCAGAACACCGGTGAGGCCACCTTCGAGCTGCCCGGCCTGGAAGTGGCCGGGGTGCCGCTGGACGTGGTGACCGCCAAGTTCGACCTGCACCTCAACCTCGCCGACCGGTTCGACGCCTCGGGCTCGGCCGACGGCATGACCGCCGAATTCGCCTACGCCACCGACATGTTCGACGCCGACACCATCGCGGGCGTCGCGTCGCGGCTGGTGCGGATGCTGACGGCGATAGCCGCCGATCCGTCCGTGGCCGTCGGCGATGTCGAGTTGCTCGACAGCGTCGAGCGCACCGAGGTCCTCGAGCGGTGGAACGACACCGCGCACCCGGTCGACCCGGACGCCACCCTGGTGTCGATGTTCGCCGCGCAGCTGGCGCGGACCCCGGACGCGACCGCCGTGACGTTCGAGGGGACGAGTCTGTCCTACGCCGAGTTCGCCTCGCGCGTGAACCGCCTGGCCCGGCACCTGATCTCGCTGGGCGTCGGCCCGGACTCGATGGTCGCGCTGGGCATGCGCCGCTCGATCGAGCTGGTGGTCGGCATGTACGCGGTGAGCGTCGCCGGTGGCGCGTACGTGCCGCTGGATCCGGACCATCCGGCCGACCGCACCCGCTACGTGCTCGACACCGCGCAGCCGGTGTGCGTGCTCACCACTTCGCGCGACGAGTTCGACGCCGGCGCTACCCCGGCGATCGAGATCGATGTTGTCTCGCTGGCCGGGTATTCCGACGAGCCGGTCACCGATGCGGATCGCCGTGCGCCGCTGCGCTCGTCGAACACCGCGTACGTGATCTTCACCTCCGGTTCGACCGGCCGCCCGAAGGGTGTGGCGGTCTCGCACGCGGCGATCGTCAACCGTCTGGTGTGGATGCAGGACGAGTACGGCCTCGACGACACCGACGTGGTGTTGCAGAAGACCCCGGCCACGTTCGACGTGTCGGTGTGGGAGTTCTTCTGGCCGTTGCAGGTCGGCGCGCGCCTGGTCGTCGCCAAGCCCGACGGCCACCGCGACCCGGCCTACCTCGTGCAGGTCATCACCGGCGAGCAGGTCACCACGGCGCACTTCGTGCCGTCGATGCTGTCGGTGTTCGTGGCCGAGGAACGCGCCGACGAATGCACCAGTCTGCGCAACGTCTTCGCCTCCGGTGAGGCGCTGCCCGCCGCCACCGCGCAGCGGATGCAGGAACTCACCGGCGCGCTGCTGCACAACCTGTACGGCCCGACCGAGGCCGCGGTCGACGTCACCTATCACGAGGTGACCGAGGCCGACACGGTGTCGGTGCCGATCGGCGCTCCCGTGTTCAACACCCAGGTTTACGTGCTGGATTCGCGCCTGCACCCGGTGCCGGTGGGTGTCGCGGGGGAGCTGTATCTCGCGGGCGTGCAATTGGCCCGCGGCTACGTCGCGCGTCCCGATCTGACCGCTGACCGGTTCGTGGCCAACCCGTACGGCGCGCCGGGCGAGCGGATGTACCGCACCGGCGACCTCGTCTCCTGGACCGACAAGGGCGAACTGGAGTACCTGGGCCGCACCGACTTCCAGGTGAAGCTGCGCGGTCTGCGCATCGAGTTGGGCGAGATCGAGTCGGCGCTCACCGCGCTGGACTCGATCGCCCAGGCCGTGGTCGTGGTGCGCTCGGACGAGCGGCTGGGCGACCAGTTGGTGGCGTACGTCATCGCGACCGCGGGCCGCTCGGTGGACATCGAGGGCGTGCGTTCCGAGCTCGGCGGCGAGCTGCCCGCCTACATGGTGCCGTCGGCGTTCGTCGTGCTGGAGGCGTTCCCGCTGAACGCCTCCGGCAAGCTGGACCGTAAGGCGCTGCCCGCGCCGGTGTTCGAGGCCAAGGTGTTCCGCGCGCCGTCCACCCCGATCGAGGAGATCGTGGCGGGCACTTTCGGCGACGTGCTCGGTGTCGCGCGGGTCGGCCTGGACGACGACTTCTTCGAACTCGGCGGCAACTCGCTGCTGGCCACCCAGGTGACCGCGCGGCTGGGCGCCGCGCTGGACACCAGGCTCGCGGTGCGCGACCTGTTCGAGGCCTCCACCGTGGTGGCGCTGGCCGCCAGAGTGGAGCGCAACGCCGGGTCCGGCCGGAACCGGCCACGCCTGGAGGCGGGGGAGCGCCCGGCGCGCATCCCGCTCTCGCCCGCGCAGCAGCGGTACTGGTTCCTCAACCAGTTCGACACGGCCACTTCGGCGGTGGACAACATCCCGCTGGCCGTCCGGCTGTCCGGCACGCTGGAGGTGGCCGCCCTGGAGCAGGCCATCGGCGACGTGTTCGCCCGCCACGAGGTGCTGCGCACCACCTACCCGCGCTCGGCGGAGGGCCCGCACCAGGTGATCCGCCCGGCCGACCGGTCCGCGGCGGCGCTCACCCCGATCGACGTGGCCGAGGACGACCTGCTCGGCGCCGTCATCGGGTTCGCGCTGACCACCTTCGACGTCACCGTGGAGGTGCCGTTGGCGGTGGCGCTGTTCCGCATCGCGGACAACGACCATGTGCTGGCGTTCACCGTCCATCACGTCGCGGCCGACGGCTCCTCGATGGGCCCGCTGGCGCGTGACGTGATGGCCGCCTACGTGGCGCGCGTGCAGGGCGAGGCGCCGCAGTGGCAGCCGCTGCCGGTGCAGTACGCCGACTACGCGCTGTGGCAGCGCGCGGTGCTCGGATCCGAGGACGATCCGGAATCGCTGGCCGCGCAGCAGGTGGCGTACTGGCGCCAGGCGCTGGCGGATCTGCCCGATCAGCTGGAGCTGCCCGCCGACCGGCCACGCCCGCCCGCGCAGTCGTTCCAGGGCAAGGCGATCCGCTTCGAGATCGACCCGCAGCGGCACGCCCGCCTGCACGAACTGGCGCGCGCGCACAACGCGTCGCTGTTCATGGTGGTGCACGCGGCGCTGGCGGTGCTGCTGTCGCGGTTGTCGGGCACCGACGACATCGCGGTCGGCACCCCGATCGCCGGTCGCGGTGAACGCGAACTCGACGACCTGATCGGCATGTTCGTCAACACCCTGGTGTTCCGCACCCGGGTGGCGTCCGGCGAGCGCTTCGCCGACCTGCTCGGCGACGTCAAGGAACGCGACCTCGAGGCGTTCGCCAACGCCGACGTGCCGTTCGAGCGCCTGGTCGAGGTGCTCAACCCGGTGCGCTCGACCGCGCGCAACCCGCTGTTCCAGGTGGGCCTGTCGTTCCAGAACCTGGCCGAGACCAGCTTCGAGCTGCCCGGCCTGACGGTGAGCGCGGTCAACTTCGACTCGCAGCTGGCCAAGACCGACCTGCACGTCACGCTGTACGACCGGTACGCCGACGACGGCACGCCCGCCGAGATCATCACCGAATTCGGCTACGCCACCGACCTGTTCGACGAGGACACGGTGCAGGGCTTCGCCGACCGGTTCCTGCGGGTGCTCGACGCGGTGGCGGCCGACGCCACGGTGCGGGTGGGCGAGATCGACCTGCTCGCGGCCGAGGAGAGCGAGCGCATCCTCACCGCGTGGAACGCCACCGAGCACGAGGTCGACACGACCGCGACGCTGGTGTCCTTGCTGGACGCCACGGTGGCCGCGACCCCGGCGGCCGTGGCGCTGGTCGCCGACGAGCCGACCGGCCGTCGCGAGCTGACCTACGCCGGGCTGGACGCGCGGGTCAACCGACTGGCCCGGTACCTGATCGGCCGCGGCGTGGGCCCGGAGGACCGGGTCGCGCTGGCGATCCGCCGCAGCAGCGACCTCGTGATCGCCATGTACGCGGTCGCGAAGGCCGGTGCGGCGTACGTGCCGATCGATCCGGACCAGCCCGCCGAGCGGACCGACTACATCCTGGGCACCGCCGCGCCGGTGTGCGTGCTGACCACCGGCCGCGACGGGTTCCACACCGCGGCGGCCGATGTCGTGCAGATCGACGGGCTCGACCTCGCCGAGTACCCGACGGCTCCGGTGACCGCGGCCGAGCGCACGGGTGCGCTGACCCCGGCGAACACCGCGTACGTGATCTTCACGTCCGGTTCCACCGGTCAGCCGAAGGGCGTCGCGGTCCCGCACGCGGCGATCGCCAACCAGTTGCAGTGGGAGACATCTGTCTTCGAGCTGGGCGCGGACGACGCGGTGCTGCTGAAGACGGCGGCGACGTTCGACCTCTCGGTGTGGGAGTTCTGGTCGGCCGCGGTTTCCGGCGGCCGCCTGGTGATCTCGTCCGCCGACGGGCATCGCGACCCGGCGTACCTGAACGAGCTGATGCGCGCCACCGGCGTCACCACGCTGCACGTGGTGCCGTCCATGCTGGACGCGCTGCTCACCGAATCCGGTGGCCGCCTGTCGGACTCGCTGCGGCGGGTGCTGGCCATCGGTGAGGCGCTGCCCGCCGCGACCGCCCAGCGGTTGCGCCGCAACAACGCCGCCGAACTGCACAACCTCTACGGTCCGACCGAGGCGGCGGTGTCGATCACCAGCCACCTGGTCACCGATGCCGACGAGGCGTCGGTGTCGATCGGCGCGCCGGAGTGGAACAGCCGGGTCTACGTGCTCGACTCCCGCCTGCGGCCGGTTCCGGTCGGCGTCTCCGGTGAGCTGTACCTGGCCGGTGCGCAGTTGGCGCGCGGGTACTTCGGTCGTGCGGACCTGACCGCGGACCGGTTCGTCGCCGACCCGTTCGGCGCGGCGGGCGACCGGATGTACCGCACCGGCGACCTGGTGGCCTGGAGCGCCACCGGCGAGCTGGACTACCGCGGCCGCACCGACTTCCAGGTGAAGATCCGCGGCTTCCGCATCGAGCTCGGCGAGATCGAGGCCGCGTTGCTGCGGCAGGACGCGGTGAGCGCCGCGGCCGTCGTCGCGCACACCGATCCGAGCATCGGCGATCGGCTGGTCGCCTACGTGGTGACCCGCACGGGCGCGCTGGACAAGCGGGCCCTGCAGTCCGCGCTGTCGGCCGAGCTGCCGTCGTACATGGTGCCGTCGATGCTGATCGGGCTGGAGGCGTTGCCGCTCAACGCCAACGGCAAGCTGGACCGCAAGGCGCTGCCGGAGCCCACCTTCGAGAAGGCGGTGTTCCGCGCGCCGGTCACGCCGATCGAGCAGATCGTGGCGAACACCTTCGCCGAGGTGCTGCGGCTGTCCGATCGCGAAGGCGGCGAAGCCAAGCGTCTCGGCCTCGACGACGACTTCTTCGCCTGGGGCGGTAACTCGCTGCTGGCCACGCAGGTCGCCGCCCGCCTGGGTGAGGCGCTCAACACGCGGGTGCCGGTGCGTCTGCTGTTCGAGGCGTCCACCGTCGCCGCGCTGGCGGTGCGGGTGGAGCAGCACGCCGACATGGGCGGCCGCCGTGCGCTGACGGCGGGTCCGCGGCCGGAGCACATCCCGCTGTCGCTGGCGCAGCAGCGCATGTGGTTCCTCAACCGGTTCGACACCCAGTCGGCGGCCTACAACGTGCCGATCGCGGTGCGGTTGTCCGGCGCGTTGGACGTGGCCGCGCTGCGTGCCGCGATCGCGGACCTGGTGAGCCGCCACGAGATCCTGCGGACGGTCTACCCGCAGACCGAGGCGGGCCCGGTGCAGGTCATCCTGCCGCCCGCCCAAGCCGTGCCGCGCCTGGAGGTGCGGGTGGTCGCACCGTCGCAGATCGAGTCCGCCGTGGTGGCGCTGACCTCGACGATCTTCGATGTCACGACCGAGGTGCCGGTGAAGGTCGCGCTGTTCCAGATCGCCGGGGAGGGCGCGCAGACTCCGGCGGACGGGTCGGTGGACTACGTGCTGGCCATGGTCGTGCACCACATCTCCGGTGACGGCTCCTCGGTCGGCCCGCTGACCAGGGACCTGATGATCGCCTACGCCGCGCGGTCGGCGGGCGAGGCGCCGAACTGGGCGCCGCTTCAGGTCCAGTACGCGGACTACAGCATCTGGCAGCGCGAACTGCTCGGCGACGAGGCGGATGCGGAGTCGCTGGCCGCCAAGCAGGTCGCCTACTGGCGCCAGGCGCTGGCCGAGCTGCCCGATCAGCTGGACCTGCCCTCGGACCGGCCGCGCCCCGCGGTGCAGTCGTTCGCGGGCGGCAAGGTCGAGCTGCGGGTGGACGCGCAAACCCATCAGGCGCTGATCGAGCTGGCGCGTGCGGAGGGCGCGACGCTGTTCATGGTCGTGCACACCGCGCTGGCGGTGCTGCTGGCCCGGTTGTCTGGCACCGACGACATCGCGATCGGCACGCCGATGGCGGGCCGTGGCGAAGCCGTTCTGGACGATCTGATCGGCATGTTCGTCAACACCCTGGTGTTCCGCACCCGGGTCGAGGCGGGCGAGGCGTTCACCGATCTGCTGGCCCGCCAGCGCGAGACCGACATCCAGGCGTTCGCCAACGCCGACGTGCCGTTCGAGCGCCTGGTGGAGGTGCTCAACCCGGTGCGTTCGACCGCGCGGCACCCGCTGTTCCAGGTGGGTCTGTCGTTCCAGAACCTGGCGCAGTCCGCGCTGGAGTTGCCCGGCCTGAGCGTGTCCGGCCTGGACATCGACACCGAGCTGTCCCAGTTCGACCTGCACTTGATCGCGACCGACCGCTACGACGACGCCGGCGCGCCCGAGGGCATCACCGGCTTCTTCACCTACGCGACCGACATGTTCGACCGCGCGACGGTGCAGGGCTTCGTGGACCGGTTCGCGCGCCTGCTCGGTGAGATCATCGCCGCGCCGCGCACCCCGGTCGGTGACCTCGAACTGCTCGACGCCGCCGAACGGACCCAGCTGCTCACCGCGCGCAACGCGACCGACCAGCCGGTGGACACCTCCGCCACGCTGGTGTCGCTGCTGGACGCCACGGTGGCGGCCGGGCCGAAGGAAGTCGCGCTCGTCACCGAGGACGGCGAGTCGATCACCTATGGCGCACTCGACGTTCGGGTGAATCGTCTTGCGCGGCATCTGATTTCGTTGGGCGTCGGTCCGGAGTCGCGAGTGGCGCTGGCGTTGCGTCGGTCGGTGGATCTGATCGTGGCGATGTACGCGGTGGCGAAGTCCGGTGGCGCGTATGTGCCGGTGGATCCGGATCAGGCTGCCGAGCGCACGAGCTACATCCTCGAGACGGCGGCACCGGTGTGTGTGTTGAGCAACGCCGAGGCGGAGTTCAGTACCGATGTCGCGCCGGTGGTGCGGATCGATGAGCTCGACTTGTCGGGTGTGGATGCCACGCCGGTCACGGATGCGGATCGGGTCGCACCCCTGCGTCCGGAGAACACGGCGTATGTGATCTTCACGTCTGGTTCGACGGGTCGCCCGAAGGGTGTCGCGGTGCCGCACGGCGCTATCGCGAACCAGTTGCAGTGGAAGAACGTCGAATTCGGTTTGGACGCGGCGGATGCGATTCTGCTGAAGACGGCGGCGACGTTCGACTTGTCGGTGTGGGAGTTCTGGTCGGCCGCTGTCTGCGGTGGTCGCCTGGTGATCGCCTCCCCGGACGGTCACCGAGACCCGGCGTACCTCAACGAGTTGATGGCTCGCGAGTGGGTCACCACGCTGCATGTGGTGCCGTCGATGCTGGACGCCTTGTTGACCGCCGGTATGCCGAACTCGCTGTGGCGGGTGCTGGCCATCGGTGAAGCCCTGCCGGGTTCGGTCGCGCAGCGGTTCCTGCGGGAACACCCGCGCACGGAACTGTTCAACCTCTACGGTCCGACCGAGGCGGCGGTGTCCATCACCAGCCACCGGGTCACTCTCGCCGACGAGACCTCCGTGTCGATCGGTGCGCCGGAATGGAACAGCCGGGTCTACGTCCTCGACTCCCGGCTGCGGCCGGTGCCCGACGGCGTCTCCGGCGAGCTGTACCTCGCCGGTGCGCAGTTGGCGCGCGGTTACTTCGGTCGTGCGGATCTGACCGCGGATCGGTTCGTGGCGAATCCGTTCGAGCCGGGTGCGCGGATGTATCGCACTGGTGATTTGGTGGCTTGGACGAGCACCGGCGAACTGGAATATCGGGGTCGTACGGATTTCCAGGTGAAGATTCGTGGTTTCCGTATCGAGCTGGGTGAGATCGAAGCAGCGTTGCTCGCGTTGCCGGAGATTGCGCAGACGGCGGTGATCGCGAAGTCGGATCCGAAGACGGGTGACCGTTTGGTGGCCTACCTGGTGGCTGCGGATGCCGAGGCCGGTGTCGATGTGGCGCGGGTGAAGTCCGAGCTCACTGCTGGGTTGCCGTCGTACATGGTGCCGTCGGCGTTCGTGGTGTTGGATGCGTTGCCGTTGAACGTCAACGGCAAGCTCGACCGCAAGGCGCTGCCGGAGCCGGAGTTCGAGATTCAAGCCTTCCGTGCGCCGTCGACTCCGATCGAGGAGATCGTGGCGTCGGTGTTCGCCGAGGTGCTGGGTGTCGAGCGGGTGGGCGCGGATGACGATTTCTTCGCGCTTGGTGGTAATTCGCTGTTGGCGACGCAGGTCGCGGCGCGTATCGGGGCGGCACTGGATGCCCGTGTGCCGGTGCGTGTGCTGTTCGAAGCCTCCACTGTCGCCGGACTGGCCGCGAAGGTCGAGCAGCACGCGGGTGCCGGTGGCCGCCGCGAGCTGGTGGCCGGTCCGCGTCCGGAGCACATCCCGTTGTCGCTGGCGCAGCAGCGCATGTGGTTCCTCAACCAGTTCGACACCGCCTCGGCGGTGAACAACATCCCGGTGGCCGTGCGGCTCACCGGCGAGCTGGATGTCGAAGCGCTGCAAGCGGCGGTCGGGGATGTCATCGCCAGGCACGAGACCCTGCGCACCGTCTACCCCGAACAGGACGGCGCGGCGCACCAGGTCATCGTGCCCGTCGAGCGGGCACTGCCGGACCTGCGGCCGGAAGCGGTCGCGCCCGAGGACATCCGGCACCGGATCATCGAGGTGATCTCCGCCGGGTTCGACGTGACCACCGAGGTTCCGTTGCGGGCCAAGCTGTTCCGCGTCACGGATGCGAGCGGCGGGGCGGGAGCCGGCACAGCGTACGTGCTCGTGTTCGTCGCGCATCACATCAGCGCCGACGGCTGGTCGATGGGCCCGCTGACCCGCGACGTGATGCTGGCCTACGCGGCCCGTTCGGCCGGTGTGGAACCGGGTTGGGCGCCGCTGCCGGTGCAGTACGCCGACTTCAGCCTCTGGCAGCGTGACGTGCTCGGCTCCGAGGACGACCCGCAGAGCCTGATCTCCCAGCAGGCCGAATACTGGCGTGCCGCGCTGGCCGGGCTGCCCGACGAGCTGAACCTGCCCGCCGACCGGCCGCGTCCGACGACGCAGTCGTTCGCCGGTGGGCGAGTGGTGTTCCCGATCTCCGGCGAGCTGCACGGCAGGCTCACCGAGATCGCCAGGCAGCAGAACGCGACGCTGTTCATGGTGGTGCACGCCGCGCTGGCGCTGTTCCTGGCGCGTATGTCCGGCACCGACGACATCGCCGTCGGCACGCCCATCGCGGGCCGCGGCGAGGCCGAACTCGACGACGTGATCGGCATGTTCGTCAATACCCTGGTGCTGCGTTCGCACGTGGACGGCGACCTCACCTTCGACCAGTTCCTGGCCCGCACCAAGGACGCCGATCTGCAGGCGTTCGCGCACGCGGACCTGCCGTTCGAGCGGCTGGTGGAACTGCTCAACCCGGAGCGCTCCACCGCGCGGCACCCGCTGTTCCAGGTGGCGCTGTCGTTCGAGAACCTGCCCGAGAGCAGCTTCGAGCTGCCCGGACTGCACGTGGGCGCGGTCGATTTCGACGTCGACACCGCCAAGTTCGACCTGTCGCTGACCATCCGCGAGGCAGGGGAGAACCCCGACGACGCGGGCATGTACGCGGAGTTCTCCTTCGCGCGCGACCTGTTCGACGACGAGACGGTGCGGGTGTTCGCCGAGCGGTTCACCAGGCTGCTCACCGCGATCGCCACCGACCGGGAAACCCCCATCGGCGACCTGCCGCTGCTGGACGTGGCCGAGTACCACCTGCTCACGCACGTGGCGGGCGAGGACGTCATGGCCACCGGCCTGCTGCCGGACCTGCTGCAGCACGGCGCGCGGCTGGATCCGGACCAGATCGCGGTGCGCTACCAGGGCCGCTCGATCACCTACCGCGAACTGGACGAGTACTCCTCGCGCCTGGCGCGGGTGCTCATCGCGCGCGGTGTGGGACCGGAGCGCATCGTGGCGCTGTCGTTCCCGCGCTCCTACGAGATGGTCGCGGCGTTCTGGGCGGTGGCGAAGGCGGGCGGCGCGCACGTGCCGGTCGACCCGACCTACCCCGAAGATCGCATGCGGCACATGGTCAACGACTCCGGCGCGGTCATCGGCATCACCGCGAGCGAGTACGTCGACCGGCTGCCGCGCGACGTGGAGTGGCTGCGGATCGACGACCCGGCACTGGGCGAGCTGATCGAGAGCCAGTCCGCCGAGCAGGTGACCGACACCGATCGGAACGCCGTGCTGGCGATGCGTCATCCGGCGTACGTCATCTACACCTCCGGCTCGACCGGTATGCCCAAGGGCGTCACCGTGACCCACGCGGGCATGGGCGGCCTGGTCGGCGTCGCGGCGGATCTCTACCAGCTGGAATCGCACCACCGGTTCCTGCACATCTGCTCGCCGAGCTTCGACCCGTCGGTGCTGGAATGGCTGTGCGCCGCCTACACCGGCGCCACGCTGGTGGTCGTGCCATCGACCATCATCGGCGGCCCGGACCTGGCGGAGCTGCTGCGCACCGAGCGGGTGAGCCACACGATCATCACCCCCGCGGTGCTGGGCACAGTCGATCCGGAAGGCATGGAGGCGCTCGAGGTGGCGTCGGTCGGCGGTGACGTCACCACGCCGGAGCTGCTGGCCAAGTGGTGGCCGGGCCGCAAGTACTTCAACGCCTACGGCCCGACCGAGACGACGATCATCTCGTCCTACGCCCAGCTCACCCCGGGCAGGCACATCACCATCGGCCGTCCGGTGCGCGGCATGTCCGCGCTGGTGCTGGACAACCGCCTCAACCCGGTGCCGCCGGGCGTCGCGGGCGAGCTGTACCTGGCCGGTGGCGCGCTGGCGCGCGGCTACCACAACCGCCCCGACCTCACCGCGGAACGGTTCGTCGCCAACCCGTGGAGCGACGAGGGCGCGCGCATGTACCGCACCGGTGACGTGGTGCGCTGGTTCGCCGAACCCGGCGAGCGGGCCGGCAACGCCGCGCTGGCGTCGGTGCCGTGGCACCTCGATTACGTGGGCCGCTCGGACTTCCAGGTGAAGATCCGCGGCTTCCGCATCGAACTGGGCGAGATCGACACCGTGCTGGCGAGCCACGAGGACGTCGAGTACGCGATCACCATCGGCCGCAAGACCGAGGCGGGCGCGACGATCCTGGTGTCCTACGTGCTGGCCGCGCCGGGCCGGGAGATCGACACCGCACGGCTGACCGAGTACGCCTCGCGCACGCTGCCGCCGCACATGGTGCCGACGGCGATCGTGGTGATCGACGAGATCCCGCTGACCCCGGTCGGCAAGCTGGATCGCAAGGCGCTGCCCGAGCCCGAGCTGGCGCCGCGCGAGTTCCGCGCGCCTGCCAGCGAGGTCGAGGCCGTCATCGCCGAGGTGTTCGCCGAGGTGCTCGGCGTCGACCAGATCGGTTTGGACGACTCGTTCTTCGCGCTCGGCGGCGACTCCATCCTGTCGATCCAGCTGGTCTCGCGGGCCAAGGCGCGTGGCGTGCTGTTCACTCCGCGTGACGTGTTCGAGCGGCGCAGCGTGGCCTCGCTGGCCGAGATCGCCGCGCTGGGCTCGGGCACGGAGCAGGTGCGGCTGGAGGAACTGCCCGGCGGCGGTGTCGGCGAGATCCCGCTGACCCCGATCATGCGGCAGATCCTCGCGAGCGGCTCGTCGTATCAGCGGTTCTCGCAGACCATGGCGCTGCGGCTGCCCGAAGGCATCGACCGGGAGACACTGGTCGCCACCATCGCCGCGGTCTTCGACCACCACGACGTGCTGCGGTCGCGGCTGCGCCGCACGGGCGGGGACTGGACGTTCGAGGCCCTGCCGCACGGCGCGGTGGACGTCGACGCGCTGGTGCGCCGCGTGGACCTGGCCGCCGACGCCGACGAGGCGGAGCTGGCGCGCGTGGCCACCGAAGCGCTCGACGGTGCGTTGGGCAGGTTGGATCCGGCCGAGGCCGCCATGGCGCAGTTCGTCTGGTTCGCCTTCGAAGGCGAGCGGCGGGACGTGCTGTTGATCGTCGCGCACCACTTCGTGGTCGACGGCGTGTCCTGGCGCATCCTGATCCCGGATCTGGCGGTGGCCTGGTCGCAGCTGGTCGCCGGTCAGCCGGTGGCGCTGCCGGCCAACGGCACCTCCATGCGGCGCTGGGCGCACAGCCTGGTCCAGGCGGCGAGCGCGCCGGATCGGGTCGCGGAACTGCCGTTCTGGCAGCAGGTTTCGGCCACAGCGGATCCGTTGCTCGGCGAGCGTGCGTTCGATCCGGCGGTGGACACGTTCGCCACCGTCGAGCGGGTCGAGGTCACCGTGCCCGCCGAGGTCACCGACGCGGTGCTCACCGCGATCCCGGGCCTGTACCGGGGCGGCGTGAACGACGGTCTGCTCTCGGCGCTGGCCATGACGATCGCCCGTTGGCGCGGCGACGGTTCGGACGCGGCGCTGGTGAAGCTGGAAGGCCACGGTCGTGAAGAGGACGTCGTGCCGGGCGCGGATCTGTCGCGCACGGTCGGCTGGTTCACTTCGGCCTACCCCGTCCGGCTGGACCTGGCCGGTGCGGATCTCACCGACGCGTTCGCCGGTGGCGCCGCGCTCGGCGAGATCGTGAAGTCGATCAAGGAGCAGCTGCTCGCGGTACCCGACAAGGGCCTCGGCTACGGCCTGCTGCGGCAGCTGAATCCGGAGACCGCGCCCACCCTGGGTTCGTCCGGGCAGATCAGCTTCAACTACCTGGGCCGGATGTCGGCCGGGGAGATCCCCGAGCAGCTCGCCGAGATCGGCTGGGTGCCGGTGGCCGACCTGGGTCAGCTGGATGTCGACATGGACCTCGACATGCCCGCCAACGCGACGATCGACATCAACGCCATCGTCACCGACTCCGACGAGGGGCCGAGCCTGGGCGCGTCGTTCGCCTTCCCGACCGGTCTGCTGAGCAGGGAGCGGGTCCAGGAGTTCGCCGACCTGTGGGTCGAGGCGCTCACCGCGCTGGCGACCCACGCGCGGCGGCCGGACGCGGGCGGCTTCACGCCGTCGGACATGCCGCTGGTGCGGGTGCGGCAGCCCGACCTCGAGCAGTGGGAGCGCAGCTACCCGGCGCTGGCCGAGGTGTGGCCGCTGTCGCCGCTGCAGTCGGGTCTGCTGTTCCACGCGATGATGACCCAGTCCACCGTGGACGTCTACACCATGCAGGCCGTGGTGGACCTGGGCGGCACGCTGGACGTGGCGCGGCTGCGTGCGGCGGCTCAGGGCATCGTCGACCGGTACCCGAACCTGCGCACCGCGTTCGTCACCGACGCCGACGGCCAGGCCGTGCAGGTGGTGTTGGATCGGGTCGAGGCGCCGTGGCGCGAGGTGGATCTCACCGGGCTGCCCGCCGACGAGCGGACCGCGGAACTGCGCAGGCAGGTCGCGGCCGATCAGGCGACGCACTTCGACATGGCCACGCCGCCGCTGATGCGGTTCACGCTGTTCCGCAGCGACGCCGCGCAATGGCACCTGGCCATCACCACCCACCACATCCTGCTGGACGGTTGGTCGATGCCGCTGCTCATGCGGGATCTGCTGGTGCTGTACGCGGTGCGCGGCGACCAGACCGCCTTGCCGCGGGTGGCCTCCTACCGCAACTTCCTCGGCTGGCTGGCCGGGCGCGATCGGGACGCCTCGCTGCGCGCTTGGGCGACGGCGCTGGAAGGGGTCAACGAACCCACCCAGCTCGCGCCGCAGCCGCGCGGCGCCGAGAACTACGAGATCGGCAAGGTCGTCACCGAACTCGACGCCGACCGCACCCGCCGGATCACCAAGCACGCCGCCGAACTCAGCGTCACGGTGAACACGCTGGTGCAGGCCGCGTGGGGCATCCTGCTCGGACGTCTGACCGGCCGCGGCGACGTGGTGTTCGGCGCGACGGTGTCCGGCCGTCCGGCCGAGCTGCCCGGTGTCGAGTCGATGGTGGGTCTGTTCATCAACACGCTGCCGGTGCGGCTGCGCATCGATGACCGCCAGAGCATCGGCGAGCTGCTCGGGCGCTTGCAGGGCGACCAGGCGGGTCTGCTCGAGCACCACTATGTGGGGCTCACCGACATCCAGCGGGTGGCGGGCACCGGAGCGCTGTTCGACACGCTGCTGGTGTTCGAGTCTTATCCGATGGACAAGGAAGCGATCTCGGCCGCCAGCTCGATCGACGGAATGTCGGTGACCGGTGTCGGCGTCAACGACGCCACGCACTACCCGATGACCCTGCTGGTGATGTCGGAGGCCACGATCGAGCTGACCCTGAAGTACCTGGGCAGCCGGTTCACCGCCGAAGAGGTCGAGACCCTCGCCGAACGGCTGGTGCGGGTGCTCGACGCGCTGCTGGGCGATCCGGACGCGCTGGTCGGGGACATCGACATCCTCGACGAGGGCGAACGGGCCAGGCTGCTGGTCGAATCCGGTGTCACGGCCGCGGCTTCCACGCCGGAGCCGGTGGGCCGGGTCGGCGCTCGCACGGTGTCCAAGGTGCTCGCCGAGGTCGTCGAAGAGGACCCGGACGCGCCCGCGCTGCTGGCAGGCGAGGACGAGGTCGCCTTCCACACGCTGGATCGGCGTTCGTCGCAGCTGGCCCGGGTGCTCATCGACCGCGGCGCCGGACCCGGCGACGTGGTCGCGGTGACGCTGCCGCGTTCGGTGGACGCGGTGGTCGCGGCCTGGGCGGTGCAGAAGGCCGGTGCGGCATGCCTGTTCGCGGGCGATCTCACCGCCGAGGAACTGACCGCTGCGGGCGCCGGGTTCGGCATCGGCTCGGAGTCGGTGGCCGACAGCGACATTCGCTGGCTGGCACTCGACGACGCCCAGGTGCGCGACGACATCGCCGCGGCGGCCGCGCATCCGGTGTCCTACGCCGACCGGGTCCGCCCGCTCGGCGAGGAACACCCGGCGTTCGTCGTCACCACGGCGAACGGAGTCGTCGCGATCACCCAGTCCGAGGCACTGGACGAGGCCGAACGCGTGCGCGATGAGCACGAGATCGACTACGAGTCGACCACGTACACCACCGCGCTGTCCGGCCGCCCCGCGCTGCTGGAGTTCCTGACCTCCGCCACCGCGGGAGCCCTGTCCGTCGTCCCGACCGGCGACCTGGAAACCGACCTCACCGAGGGCGAGGTCACCCACTGGTTCGCGGGTCCGGGCGAATCGACCGACGCCGCGGGCGAGGAGATCACGATCGTGATCGCGGAGTAGGACGCGACGGCTACTGCTGGCGTAGGGCACGGGGCAACTCGTGCCCTACGCATCTCTGCCCGTACTGTTCGCACACGAACTCGGTGCCGACCATTCCTACGAACTGACACACCGAGTGTCCGCCGGCAATACGGTCACCCTCCGCAGCCCCTTCGAATTCACCATCAACCCGGCAACGCTGCTGCTCTGACCTCGCAGTAGTGGAATTTCCCCGCCAGCTGAATTCGCTGCCGTGGTGACCGTCAGCCGGGTCCGTGGTCCGGTCCGACTCGAACTGCGATGATGTCCGTCATGAGCGCTCCCGACGAGCAACAGGTACTTCGTGTGACGGCCGAGCAGTTCGCCGATGGGGCTACTGCCGGGCTCGGTGACATCGAGATCGTCGACGGGCGCGTAGTGCGACTGATGGCACAGAGCCCCGTGCACAGCCGTGTGGTCCGGCGGCTGGCCGGAATGCTGGAGGCGGCCCGACGTGACGGCGGGCCGTGCATGGTCGTGGACTCCGATGTGGCAGCGCGATTCGCCGACGCGGAATCCACAGCGGCGGATCGGCGGTTGAACATCCGATACCCCGACATCTGGATCCGGGACTGCGAACCTTATGACGTCAACACTGTGCGTGAGCACATTTTGCTGGTAGTCGAAGTCACCTCCGAATCGACCATCGACGCCGATATCACCGACAAGCGAATCCAATACGCGGCCGCCGGCATTCCTCGGTACCTGATCGTCCGGCTCGATCAGAAGGAAGAACGCATCGAGGAGATCGAGGAATACCGTCTCGACTGGTCCGGCCGCCGCTATCTCGCCCACACGGTCCACCGACGCGTACTGCTACTCGACGACCCCGTCGAGGCAACCATCCCATTCGACGTCCTCGAACAGCCCTGACCACCCAGCGCGCTGCCCGCGAGTGGCACATGTGCCACTCGTAGAGCAGCGCGCGATTGTTTGTCTTGATACGTCATTTACGCCGGTTGTGGGGATCGATAGTGTCTGGGACGTGGCTTCGGTCACATTTGTCCCGTCCTTCGGTCCGTAATGGACTCGCCCGCACGCATTTCGCGGACGGTGCGCGATACTTCATAAGGAAGACATGTCCACGATCGCAACCTCGTCCGGCAGCAAGCCGGACGACTCTTCCGCAAGTCCGCTACACGCCGGGCTGGTGCTGGTCATGGTCAGCGGGGCCATCTTCATGATGATGCTCGACCTGACCGTGGTCTCCGCCGCGCTCGCCGATATCCGCACCGACTTCGACACGTCCATCGACGGACTGCAGTGGGTCATCGACGCTTACGCCATCCCGATGGCGGGACTGCTGCTGACCTTCGCCACGCTCGGCGACCGGTTCGGCCGGAAGCGCCTTTTCATCGCGGGCATGGTGGTGTTCACCGCGTCATCGCTGGCACTTGCGCTGGCTGGCAGCATCTTGCAGTTGAACGTCCTGCGCGCGGTCCAGAGCGTCGGCTCGGCGATGATCTTCGCGACGGCGTTGCCCCTGCTCGCGGTGGCCTATCCCGACGCGGGCAAGCGCGCGAAGGCCATCGGTATCTACGGCGCCGTCATGGCGAGCGCGACCGTCGCGGGTCCGGTACTCGGCGGCGCGCTGGTCACCCAGTTCGGCTGGCGGTCGATCTTCATCATCAACGTCCCGATCGGCATCTTCATCGGCGTGCTCGCCGTGCTGCGGATGCCGGAGTCGGCGCGCATGGAAGGGCGCAAGGCCGACTGGCCGGGGTCGCTGCTGCTCACCGGTGGCCTGGTGACGGGTGTGTTCGCGCTGACCCGCGGCAACTCGCTCGGCTGGACCTCGGCGACGGTGCTCGGGCTCGGCGCCGCCGCCGCGGTGCTCCTGGCCGGGTTCGCGGCATGGCAGTTCAAGGCCGCGCACCCGCTGCTCGACGTGGCCATGGTGCGCAAGCGCGGATTCACCGGCACGGCCATCGTCTCGATCGGGCACATGGCGACGCTGATGGCCGCGAGCAACTACCTGGCGGTGTTCCTGATCAACACGCTCGGATACACGCCGTTGCAGATGGGCCTGCGGTTGCTGCCCGTGAGCGTGGCCGCGCTGATCAGCGCGCCGCTGGCGATGGTCTTCGCGAAGCGGGTCCCGTTCGCGGTCTCGCTGCCGGTCACGATGGGCATGGTGGCGCTGGGCACTTGGCTGATGGGCGACTTCGGTTCCGACGACTCCTGGACGCATTTCCTGCCCGGAATGGTGATCGGCGGCCTCGGGCTCGGCGCGATCACGGCCGTCAACCAGGCGGCCTCGCTCACCTTCGCCTCCGATGAGAACGCGGGCATGGCCAGCGCGACCTTCGGCACCCTTCGGCAGGTCGGCCTTGCGGTGGGCGTGGCCGGGCTGGGCGCGATGTTCAACCACTCGGCGCGCGGTTCCGCGGCCGACGGACTCGACGCCCTGCCCGGAGCCGTCCCGCCGGTGCTGCGTGAGCAGTTCCTGGAGGCGGCGGGCTCGGGCGCCGGTCGTTCGGTGGCCGACGGGCTGCCCGCGCAGTTCCAGCCGATCGCGTCGGACCTGTCGCACATCGCGACCTCCGCGTCGATCGACGGGCTCAACTCCATGATCGCCCTGGCCGCCGTGATCGGATGCGTCGCGGTACTCACCTCCATGCTCGCTTTCGGCGTGAACCACCTCCGCAGCAGACCCACCCGCCCGGACTAGCCGGAAACACCACCGCGAGTGGCACATGGTTGCGGCGAAGCGCGAGAAGCCCTCTCCGCCATGTGCCACTGGTGGTCATGATTTCGCGGGGAGGAGAGTCGTAGAGGCGATGAGAAGGAAGGCCAGGACGGCGCAGGCGGTGCGGGCGACGTGGAAGGTTTCCCAGCGGGTGAGGATTTCGGCGTAGTCGGCGGGTGGGCCGCTGATCGCCCATATCTTGATCTTCTGGTTGATCGGGACGTTGCCCAGGCGTGTGATCAGGAACGCGGCCATGGCGAGCAGGCTTGCGCTCGCGGCGAGCAGGCGTGACCGGCCGGTGGAGCGCGCGGCCAGCACCAATGCGCTCAGAATGGTCAGGCCCATCAGTGTTTGCATGACCACGCCGTTCACGCTCATCAGCGCGGTGTGGAAGGTGAAGCGCACATCCAAAGGGACTCTGCGGAACGCGTAGAGGACATTCACCGCGCCGTAACCGAACGCTCCGGCGAGCAGCCCGCCGGGAACCAGCGCGAACGCACGTGCCACCAAGGGTCTTTCGGCGATTCTCATGCGCGCCGCTCCGCTGGGACGAGCGCGAGGAGTTCGTCGACCGACCACTGGTCGTAGACGTGCGCGCCGTGCTTCGCGGCGAGCACCCGTCCGTCGGGTGCGATCAGGAAATCGGCGGGCAGCCCGAGACTGCCGCCCTCGGGCTTGGTGGGTGGGGCGGACTGCTTTCGGCGCAAGGTCGCGTAAGCGTCGTGGGCGACACCGCGCAGGATGGCGGGCCAGCCGCGCGGGTCGAGCAGCGCGCGAGGTGAGGTCTCGACGCCGAATTCGCGGTAGAGCTTCCGGTCCGGATCGGCGATCACGTCCAGCGGCAGGTCGGCGGTGTATTTGCGCAATTCGGCTGCGCTGGAATGGAAGACGATCACTTCGCGGATGCCCGCCGCGGCGATCTCCGCGTGGCGCGTGACGATCGAGCGCAGGTGCAGGTTGCACACCGGGCATCCGGCGAAGCGCCGGAATTGCAAGTGAATCAAGCGGTCCGGGTCCGGCACGAGGACCTGGGCGCCGGAGACGGTGACCAGGGTCAGGTCGGAAACAGCGGTCGGCAGCGACATCGGGTTCCTTTCGTAGGTGTATCTTGTACGCCTACGACCAGTATGCGCGTAACGCGTACGCTGTCAATCCGTGCCCCGCCCCCGCTCGCTGACCACCGCCGATCTCGCCGCGGCGGCCCTCGCCGTGCTCGATCGAGAGGGATTGCCGGCGCTGACGATGCGCGCGGTGGCCAAGGAACTGGGCATGGCCACCATGGCCCTGTACCGCTATGTGCGCGACCGCGACGAGCTCGAGGTGCTGGTGGCGGACCAGGTGTTCGCCGCGATCGATACGTCGCTTCCGGAGGGAAGCGACTGGCGGGAGCGTGCGACGGCCCTGCTCGAGAACATCCGGGACGGGTTCTCGGCCCATCCGGCCGCCGTGCCGATCGTGCTGCGGCGTCGGCAGTCGTCGGTCGAATCGCTGCGCGTGATGGAGACGATGCTCGCCGTGCTCACCGAGGGGGGTTTCACCGGTCGCGCCCGCGTCATCGCCCAGCGCACGCTGATCGCCTTCCTGATCGGCTATCTCCAGAACAAGCACTACGCGCCGCTGCGCGGGCAAGGAACGATCGTGCTGGCCGACCTGCCCGCGGAGCAATACCCGCATCTGGCGCAGACCGCCGGTCAGGCCAAGGGCATGTCGGCCGACGACGAATTCCGTGGCGGGGTCGAGATCGTGCTGCGGGGTCTCGAGCCCTAGCGACCGTCGGGCCGTTCTCTAGCCGAAAAGGGCGGTGACATCCACCGATTCGGCCATGGCGCGAGCACCGTCGTCGTTGAGGTGCATGCCGTCGCCGCAGTCGAATCCGGGACGGATGAAGTCGGGCCGCTGCGGGTCCTCGACCGCTCGCGCCACGTCGAACACCGAATCGAAGACGTCGGTGCCGCGCAGCCATTCGTTCACGCGTTGACGGGTCGGCAACGTCTCGACGATCGGCAGGCCTTCGTAGACGCAGCCGCCGTAGGGCCCGATCGTCGCGGCGTGGATCGTGAGCCCCGCCGCGTGCGCCCGCCGCGCGAGCGTGGTGAAGCCCGCGATCAGTTCCTCGGCGGTCGCGGGCGGCTGACTCGCCATCCCGCCCAGGATGAGGTCGTTGATGCCGAAGTTGATCAGCACACTCGTCACGCCGGGCACGGCGAGCGCGTCGCGCTCGAAACGATCCAGGCCCGGCTCGCCGATTTCGTCGGTGAGCAGCCGATTCCCCGCGATGCCCTGGTTGACCACCCAGCCGTGGTCCAGTCGCGCGTTGAGGAAATCCACCGACCTGCGGTTGGCGCCGAGCGTGGTGCCGACGCCTTCGAACCACGAATCGCCGAACGCGACGGCCACCGGCGTCGCTACCGGCGCGAGCACGTCGACACCGGCGACGTAGAACCGCGCGGGCACCTCGTCGACGGTGGTGAGCGCGGCCTCGCTCGCGACGTTTCCGTCCGCGATGTAAGCGGTTTCGCCGGGCTGGTGGGAGAAGGTGGCCAGGCCGGTGGGGCCGGGCAGGTAGAGGCTCAACGCCAGATCCGCTCCCGCCGGGACGGCCAGATCGACGGGATCGCTGAGCACTTCGCCGCCTACCGGCACGATCACCTGTTCGGCCCCGTCGAACCGCAACGCGGCCTCGGTCTCGGCGACGATCTCGCTGCCGCTCTTGCGCAGGGCGACCCGGGCGGCGCCGATCGCCAGCGGTGTCTTCCCATAGCGATTGGTCAGCCGCACCCGCACCTGCGCGCCGCCGCCCGCCAAGTGCAGCACCTGGCGCACGGTCTGGTCGGTGAACGCGCGCGACTCCGCGAGTTTGATCTGCTCGTCCGGGCGGATCACCGCGGAGCGGAATCCGGCGATCCAGGCGGTCTGCGACATGGGAACCTCCAGTAGTTGACGCGAGGAATATTGCGTATGCATATTTCTACGACGACTTAATCCTCATGTCAACTATCCGCAGAGAAACATTCAGGTAGGTTTCCGGTATGGACGTGTCCGAGCTGTTCGACGATCCGCGCCTGACCACGATGGGCCTGCTGTTCGAGGCCCACGGCGGTGTGGTCGCCAAGCTGGAACAGGTTTGGAAGGCGCACGGTCTGTCCGGGCTGGATATGAACGCGCTCATGCGGCTGAGCCGTTCGCCGGGGCGGCGGCTGCGGATGACGGAACTTGCGGTGCAGACCGCGCTGTCCACCAGCGGCGTCACCCGGCTGGTCGATCGACTGGCGCGCGCCGGGCTGGTGGAACGCGAGCTCGACCCTGGGGATCGGCGCAGCGCGTACGCGGTGCTCACCGAGGCGGGCGCGGCGCGGCTCGCGCAGGTGCTGCCGGACTATCTCGCCGCTGTCGACCGCTGGTTCGTCGGGTTGTTGACGCCCGAACAGCTCGCGGCGTTGTCCGAGGCGTTGCGGATCGTGCGGGACACCGCGAACCCGGGGGCCACGTTTCGCATGGACTGAGCGTCAGGCGCTCGCGGCGAGCAACCGTTCCAGGCCGTCCAGGATCAAGTCGAGGCGGAGATCGAAATCGGCGATGCCCGAATGCTTCCCGTCGATCCCCAACTGAGCGAGCGCGTTCATGTGCGGATACTCCTCGGCTGGGATGCGCGGCAGGAACTGTTGTGCCGCAGCGACGTATTCGGCCGGTGCGCGCAGGCAGCCCACGGTGGCGTCGATGTAGCGCAGCATCGCGGGGTCGACGTTGATCGGCTGCGCCCGTCGATCGAGCGGCGCCATCCACTGGCCGAAGCAGCGGCGGCGGTGGGCCATGTCGCCGACGGGCACGCCCAGGGTAAGACGGTGATCGTCGTCCGAGCGGTGGCCGAGGCCTGGTCGCCACCGCCACCCGAGCCGGGTCGGCAGCCGGGACGGGTCATCCGGCCAGGACCGCGCCCCGGTGTTGCGCCAGGTAATCCGCCCAGGTCAGCTCGCCGACGTCGGCGCCGTCGGTCACCAGATTTCCGCCCGCGCGATAGACCCGGCCCGCCTTGCCCGGCACCCGGACGGTCAGCAACGCCCGCCGCTTGCCCAGCAGCGCCAAGTAGTCGCGGAACAGCTCGCGCATGCCGATCACCTCGGGCCCGACCAGATCCGGGACCCGCCCGGCGGGCGCGCCGACAGTCAGCTCCGCCAGCCGCGCCGCCACCTCGCGCACGTGCACCGGCTGGAGGCGCACCCCACCGAGCACCGGGAGCACCGGCGATTTCAGCATCGTGTCCACCAGCTTCGGCACGAAATCGTGGAATTGCGCGGCACGCAGCGTGGTCCACGGGATACCCGACTCCGCGATGGCCTGCTCGGCGGCGAACTTCGCGCGGAAGTACGTCATCGGGAGCAGTTCGGCGGCGGTGACCGAGATGTAGACGATGTGCCCGACGCCCGCGGCGGTGGCGGCCCGCAACAGATTCGCGGTGGCCACGTCGTCGCCCTTCGCGTCGCCCGCCAGATGCAAGATGGTGCCGACATCCGCCACCGCGGCGGCTATGCCGGTGCCGCGCAGCAGGTCTCCCGCGACGAACTCGACGCCGCCGTCCGACGGACGTTCGGTGCGGCTCAACACGCGCACGTCGGCGCCGGTCGCGCGCAGCAGCGGGAGCACTTCGCGGCCGAGGGTGCCCGTGCCACCGGTGACCAGGATCTTCGCGGTCATGACTGTCTCCGATCTCGTCGGTGCCGATGGGACGTTCCCATCGCTTCACCGAGACGACGACGTGCGGGCGCGGACTGTGACACCTGTGCCGCGTCACTCCTGGCCGCGATACCGGCGGATCCCGCTGAGGTCGCCGCAGAGTTCCATCGAGCACCAGCGGCGGCCGGGATGCGGGGCGTCGACGAACAGGCCACAGTGTGCACGATCTCTCACACCGCGAGTTCGCCCTCGCCTCCGGTGTGCACGAGGTCGAGGGCGGCGCACCAGTGCGGAAGAGGCGGCGCAGATCGGGCGGCAAGCTGGAGCCGGAGCCGCCCGCCGGGCACGGTCGCGCAGGCGGCGGGCTTCGCCGTGCCGGGCGTCGTTTGCGAGATCCAGGCCGTTGCGGCCGTGCCCGCCTCCGCCGTGCCGCCGGTGCTCTGCCGCTTGCGCTGTGCTGCCTGTGCTGTGCTGCCGGTGCTGTGCTGCCTGTGTCGTGCTGCCGGTGCTGTGCTGCCTGTGTCGTGCTGCCGGTGCTGTGCCGCCTGCGCCGTGCCGCCGGTGCTGTGCCGCCTGCGCCGTGCCCGCCTGCGCCGGGTCAGTCGGCCGCCGCGCCGAGGCGCGCGACGAGTTCGCGTAAGTGCGTGACGAGTTCCGGCGGTTCGTGCACCCGGAAGGGAAAGCCGAAGCCGGCGACGTAGATCGCCAATTCGTCCAGCGAGTCGGAACCCGTTCGCAGCACACAATTTTCCGCGTCCACCGCCTCGATCACGCCGACGGTCGGGGCGATCCGCTCGGCGGCCACTTCCGCGGCGACGCGCAGGGTGATGCGGGCCGCGTAGCGGTACGGCGCGGTCGACACGCCGCGGGAGAGATACCCGGGCAGGTCCGCGTCGGGCGCTTCGCGCGGGGTGAAGCGGGGACCGGTGGGGATGCGCGGCCGCAGGCGGTCGACGCGGTAGGTGCGCCAGTCCGCGCGGTCGACGTCCCAGCCGATCAGGTACCACCGCCTGCCCGTGTGGGCGAGGCGATGCGGTTCGGTGACGCGCAGCGAGGTGGCGCCGTCGTGCGCGCGATAGTCGAAGCGAAGGCGGTGGTGGTCGCGGATGGCCGCCGCGACAGCGGTCAGCACGTCCGGGTCGACGGTCGGGCCGCCCGCGGGCACTGCGACGGTGGCCTCATGGAGCATGCCGACACGATGGCGCAGCCGTGCGGGCAGCACCTGCTCGAGCTTGGCCAGCGCGCGTAGCGAACTGTCCTCGATGCCCGCGATGGTGCCGCCCGCCGCGGTGCGCAGGCCGAGTGCCACCGCCACCGCCTCGTCATCGTCCAGGAGCAGTGGCGGCAGCTTCGCTCCCGCGCCGAGCCGGTAACCCGCCACGCCCGGTGTCGCGTCCACCGGGTAGCCCAGCGCGCGCAGCTTGTCGATGTCCCGGCGGACGGTGCGCACGTCGACACCGAGTCGTTCAGCGAGTGCGGCGCCGGTCCAATCGCGCGGGGTCTGCAACAGCGACAGCAGACGAAGCAGGCGCGCCGAGGTTTCCAACATGGGAAAAGTCTGCCCGAAAGCTAGGGCGGAAGCTGTCCTAGGCCGGCCATACCGTCGATGACATGACCGACGAAATCACTCCGTTCCGCATCGAAATCCCGCAGCGGCAACTCGACGACCTGCGTACCCGTCTGGACGCGACCCGCTGGCCTGCCCCCCTGCCCGGGGACGACTGGGACACCGGTGTGCCGACCGCGTGGCTGCGCGAGCTGGTCGACCACTGGCGTACCGGATACGACTGGCGCGCGGCCGAAGCGCGACTCAACTCCTATCCGCAGTACACGACGGAGATCGACGGGCAGACCATCCACTTCCTGCACGTGCGCTCGCCCGAGTCCGGCGCGCTGCCGCTGCTGCTGACCCACGGATGGCCCGGCTCGGTGGCCGAATTCCTCGACGTCATCGGGCCTTTGAGCGATCCGAGGTCGCACGGCGGCGACCCGGCCGACGCGTTCCACCTCGTCATCCCGTCGCTGCCGGGATTCGGGTTCTCCGGCCCGGTCGCCGAGACGGGCTGGAGCATCACGCGGATCGCCGCGGCGTGGGCCGAGCTCATGCGCAGGCTGGGGTATGAGCGATACGGCGTGCAAGGCGGCGACATAGGAGCGGCGGTGAGCCCGGAGGTGGGCCGAACGGTGCCCGATCGGGTCGTTGGCGTGCACGTCAACGGGGCGCCGGGTCTTCCGCCGCTGCCGCGCGCGGAGGCGGAGCCGGCGAGCCTGACCGAACTGGAGCGCGATCGCGTCCGGCGGATGCATGCGTTCATGCGGGAGGAGTACGGCTACGTCGCCATCCAGTCCACCCGCCCGCAAGCCTTAGCCTACGGACTGACCGATTCTCCGGTGGGGCAACTGGCCTGGATCATCGACAAGTTCCGGGAGTGGACCCATCCACGGGCCGTCGAGCCGGACAAGATCCTCGACCGGGATCGGCTGCTGACCAACGTGATGATCTACTGGCTCACCGGCACCGCGGGCTCTTCGGCCTATGTCGGCTACGCCCAGGACGCCCCGTGGGGCGAGCCGAAGCGCAACTCCGGCGTGCCGACGGCCGTGCTGGTCTTCGCCCACGACGTCGGCATTCGTCGCTACGCCGAGGAAGCCAACACCATCACGCGCTGGAACGACGTCGATCGCGGCGGCCACTTCGCCGCCATGGAGGAACCCGCGCTGCTCACCGCCGACATCCGCGAGTTCTTCCGCGACCTGCGCTGACGAGTCGACCGGTGAGCTCCTGCGCAGAAATCCCACGCAGTTCGTAACCTGCGCTCATAACTCAATCGGTGAGCTCCTGCGCAGATAGCACACATGGTTCGCGACCTCTGCGCTCATAACTCAACCCGTGAGCTCACCAGCCGAGCGCCAGGAATTGCGTTCCGCGGTGAACGCTTCCGCCTGCTTCGCGCGGAAAGCGTCGATGGATCGGGCGTTCTCGGCGAGGAACGCCCGATACTCCGCCAGGCGGAATTCGCCGTCCTCGGCTCGCACCCGCACGTCGCCCGCGGCGAAGTCGGCGCGCAGGTCGAGCAGTTCCTCCGCTTCGACGGGATACCAGCGGATCCGGTCGAAATAACGCAGTAGCCAAGGTGTTTCGACGCCCGATGCGGCCCGGTCGGCGCCGGGGGGAACCGGGCCCGCACCGGCTCGGTGATTCCACACCTGCGTGGTGCGTCCGACGAACTGATATCCGCCCGGCCCTTCCATGCCGTAGATGCACAGATAGGCGCCGCCGATGCCGACCGCGTTCTCCGGCGTCCAGGTGCGGGCGGGGTTGTACTTCGTGGTGACCAGCCGGTGCCGGGGATCGGTGGGTGTGGCGACCGGCGCGCCGAGGTAGACGTCGCCGAGACCGAGAACCAGGTACTCGGCTCCGAACACGGTGTCGTAGACGTCCGCGACGGAAGCCAAGCCGTTCATGCGGCGGATGAACTCGATGTTCCACGGGCACCACGGCGCGTCGGCGCGCACACCGTGCATGTAGCGGGTGATCGCCTCGCGCGTGGACGGATCGTCCCAGGACAGCGGCAGATGAACGACCCGGCTGGGCACCACCAGCTGATCGGAGGCGGGCAACTGCGCCTCCGTCTCTGCGAGCAGGTCGAGCAGCGCGGCCACGGACAGCACGTGCGGGTCGACCCGGATCTGCAACGAACGGATGCCGGGGGTCAGCTCGGTCACGCCGCGCACTCCGGCGGCGAGCAGGTGCTGGTGCAGCGCGTGCACGCGGGCGCGCAGGCCCAGATCCAAGGTCATGGCGCCGTATTCGACGAGTACGCCGTCGTCGCCGGCGCGACGGTAGGTCACCGCGGTCTCGTCGTCGGCTTCGCAACGGCGCAACACGCCGTCGTCGCCGTCGCCGCCCGACGAGAACACGGTCGGCCACCCGGCCCGGCGCGCGAGCCCGAGCTCCCGGATCGAGGCCGCCCGGTCACCGCGGACCGGCACGAATCGCACGCGGTCGCCCGGCGAGAGCTGCCCGAGCTTCCAGCGGTCGGCCGCGACGACGGTGACCGGGCAGACGAAACCGCCGAGGCTGGGTCCGTCCGGACCGAGCAGAATGGGCGTGTCACCGGTGAAGTCCAGCGCGCCGACGGAATACGGGGTGTCGTGGATATTGGACGGGTGTAGTCCCGCCTCGCCGCCGTCGGTGCGGGCCCATTCCGGTTTCGGCCCGATCAACCGGACGCCGGTGCGGTCGGAGTTGAAGTGCACCTCGTAGTCGGTGCCGACGACGGTCTCGAAGTCGGCGCGGGTGAAGAACTCGGGCGCACCGTGCGGGCCCTCGGTGACGGCGAGTTCCCAGCGCCGGGTCAGCACGGGTTGCTCGTCCATCGGCACGGCCGCCGTGACGCGGCCGTGGTGGGTGCCGAGCGCGAGCGACTCTCCGGCGCGCAACGCGGCGCCGGTGCCGCCGCCGAAGCGGCCGAGCGTGAAGGTGGCTGCGCTGCCGAGATATTCGGGCACGTCGATACCGCCGGCGATCAGCACGTAACAGCGCATCCCCGGTCCGCGCACCGCGCCCACGTCCAGCACACCGCCCGCGGGCACCCGCACCGTCCGCCACTGCGGCACGGCGACGCCGTCCACGGTCACCTCCGCCGGAGCGCCGGTGACGCAGACCCAGCCCGGTGCGGTGAACCGCAGCGCGGGGCCGCCGAGGGTGCATTCCAGTCCGGCGGCGCCCTCGGCATTGCCGAGCGCGCGATTACCCAGACGGAAGGACAGATCGTCCATCGGCCCCGACGGCGGGACGCCGATGTGCCAATACCCGACCCGGCCCGGCCAGTCCTGCACGGTGGTGAGCATGCCGGGGCGAACGACCTCGATCCGGCCGGGTCGCGCGGACTCGTCCTGCGCGACCCGGGCCACCGGTAGCTCGGCGACGGTCATCGCGACACCACCATGCGCACCGGGGTCGGGTCGAAGCCGTTGCAGGGGTTGTTGATCTGCGGGCAGTTCGACACCAGCACCAGCGTGTCGATCTCGGCGCGCAACGTGACCCGTTTGCCCGGCGCGGACAATCCGTCCACGATGCCCAGCGTGCCGTCCGCCTCGACCGGAACGTTCATGAACCAGTTGATATTCGACACCAGGTCGCGTTTGCCCAGGCCCCAGCGCAAGGCCTCGGTGAGGAAGTTCTCCACGCAGGCGTGCTGGTGGCGGGTGTGGTGGCCGTAGCGCAGAGTGTTGGATTCCTGCGAGCACGCGCCCGCGATGGTGTCGTGGTTGCCGACCTCGTCGGCTACCACCGTCATCAGTGCCGTGCCCGTGTCGGTGCGCAGCACGCTGCCGGTGGTGAGGAAGATGTTGCGCTGGGCGGTGATCGTGGCCTGCGCGCTGTAGCGTTCGGAGTGATCGGCCGCCGAGTACAGCAGGCAGTCCACCGCCTGGTTGCCGTGCAGATCGATGATCTCCAGGTATTCGCCCGCCCGGACCACCGCCGACCAGGGCGAGCGGGCGGGGACGGTCTCGTCGAGCACGATGGCGCGTGCCGTGGTCATGCGGTTGCCTCCAAGGTCAGCGCGGCGGTCCAGGCTTGTTCGGTGTTCTCCAGTGCCCGTCGGTATTCCGGGTCCTCGTTGCCGGGTGCGGCGAGGTCTTCCGATGCGGCCCACGCGACGAAGTCGAGGTCGGTCGCGGGCCGGTCGTCCAGCGGATGCGCGGAGTTGGCGACCAGCACGGTGACCGGCAGGTGCACCAGCAGATCCACGGAGGAGCCGGGGGCGGCGCTGCCGGTCGAGACGAGCGCGCCATCCCGCGCGACACGCACGCCGCGGAAGAACGAGACCGTCGGCCCGATGTCCCGTGGTTCCAGGCCGTGTTTGGCGCCCGCGAGGCGCAGCGAGTGCCGGGCCTGGTCGGTGGGTCCACAGAGCGTGTCGTGGTGGCCGGAGGTGTCGGCGAGTACGGTCGCCAGCACACGGCCCTGGTCCGACAGCAGCGGGTGACCGCCGCCCAGGTACGCCTGCCACGGCACCTTGACCGTGTCGGCGACGTTCAGGCGCTCCCACGGCGCGTCGGCGCGCACCAGCAGCAGGTGCGCGCAGGCCGCGCCGTGCGGGTCGGAGAGGCGGACGCGGGTGCCGCGTCCGAGCGCGATGTTCGCGTAACCGCCCGCCGGAATCCGCTGGGCGAAGGTGATCTTCGAGGCGGGGATGTCGGCGGGGAGCGCGGGATTCGCGATCGTCGCCGCCGCGGCCTGCGCCCGTGCGTGCGCTCGTGCGCTGGAGGTGTCCGCAGTGCTTGTCACGATGATTCCTTTCGGATGCCGAATGTGGGGGAATGCGGCGGTGCCTGGCAGCGCACCGCCGCATCAAGGCGCTCAGGCCGGTTGCGGTGCGGGCTCACCCGCGGTGACGCCGCGCGACCAGCCGACCACGAAGCGGTGCACCACGACGCCGACGGCGAGCACCAGCAGCACGAAAAGCGGTGCGGCCCAGAGCATCCACCAGCCGCCGCCGGCCGGTGCGTATACCTCCGCCCGTGGCCAGGCCAGGTTCACCACCATCGCGATGCCCCAGGCCACGGCGAGCGCGTTGACCGGAATGCCGAACCGGCCCAGGCCGAACAGCCGCGCGTCGGTGCCCGCGTCCGGCAGGCCGGTGAACCGGCGGATCAACAGCGGCACCGTCACCAGCAGGTAGGCCAGGTACAGCGTGACGATGCAGACGCTGGCCAGCGTCGCGAAGATGGCGGCGTTGCCGAGATTCAGCACCAGCAGGCCGATGCCGAGCGCGCCGATCACGATCGCGGGCAGCACCGGCGTGCCGTAACGCGGGTGCACCGCGGCGAGCCTGCGGGCGAACGGCAGCTTCCCGTCCCGCGCCATGGAGAACATCAGTCGCGAGCCCGCGGTCTGGATAGCCAAGGTGCACACGGTGATCGCGACCGCCACGCACCCCAGCAGCACCTTGCCCGCCGGGCTGTCCAGCTTCGCGGTGAGCACATAGGCCAGGCCGTCGGAGGCCAGCGCGCCGTCGGACAGGCTCGGCGCGGCCATCAGCGCGCCAAGCAGCATCAGCCCGCCGCCCAGCGCCGAGACCGACAGCGCGGTGAGAATGGTGCGCGGCGCGACCCGGCGCGGGTTCTTGGTCTCCTCGGAAAGCTCACCCGCGGAGTCGAATCCGACCATGACGTAAGCCGCCATCAATCCCGACACCAGGAACGCGGCCCAGTAGGGACCCGGCGCGGCTTGGTCGGTCTCCAGTACCACGCCGGGCCCGCGCTCGGTGTGGGTGAAGAACAGCGCGATGATCGCCAGCACGCCGACGATCTCGACTGTGACGCCGATCGAGTTGATTCGCGCCATCAGGTCGATGCCGATCACGTTGATCAGCGTGGTGACCACCAGCAGGATGCTGCCCAGCAGCACGGCGTTGGTCGCGCCGGACGGCGAGGTGAGCGCGGTGTCGGTGCCGACGAGCTGGAATCCGGTCCAGATCGATGGCAGCACCACCTGCAGGGCGATCGCCGCCGCGGCGGCGGTGACGATCTGCGCGATGATCATCATCCAGCCCGCGAACCAGCCGACGAGTTCGCCGCCGAGTCGCCGGGACCACTGGTAGATGCAGCCCGAGATCGGGTAGCGCGCGGCCAGTTCGGCGAAGTTGAGCGCGACGAGGAACTGTCCGGCGAACACGATCGGCCAGGTCCAGAAGAAGGCGGCTCCGCCGAACGAATAGCCGAAGCCGAAGAACTGGAAGATCGTGGTCAGGATGGAGACGAACGAGAAGCCTGCCGCGAAGGAGGCGTAGCGGCCGAGCTTGCGGTGCAGCACGGGCTGATAGCCGAACCGGGCGAGGTCGGCGCTGTCACCGGTGAGATCGGGTGGCGGGGTCGGGGCGAGCGTGGTGGCCATGGGGTGGTCCTTCGGCGTGGCGGCCAATAACTATCAGACGACAGTTTTGCCGCCGCGATCGCGCTTTCGGTGACCTGCGTGTATCGCTTTCGAGACCTTCGGTAACTTCTGTGTTGCGGCTATTTCTATCAAGTGACAGAAAACGCACCGTGTGCCGTCGGCCAACTGAGCGCTCGACCACCGCGCCGGAGCATCCCCACGCCGACCTGCCAGAATGAACCCGTGGCAAACCTCGGGCCCGGACGGCCGCGTCTCGAACAGCGACGCAGGCGCGGATCGACGCCGCGCGCCGAGATCCTCGACGCCGCAGGCGAACTGTTCACCACCAACGGGTACGCCAACACCTCCACCCGCGCGATCGCCGACGCCGTCGGCATCCGGCAGGCCTCGCTCTACCACCACTTCGCCGCCAAGGACGACATCCTCGACGCGCTGCTCGCCGAAACCGTCGCCGCCCCGATCGAACTGGCCGAGCGACTGCGCGCGGCGTCCGAACCGGTACCGGTCCGGCTGTACGCGCTGGCCCTGTTCGACGTGCGGCAACTGTGCGCGTCGCGCTGGAATCTCGGTGCGCTGTATCTGCTCCCGGAACTGCGCACCGAGCGATTCGCCGCGTTCCGCCTGCGCCGCGACGAATTGCGCGGACATTACGAGACTTTGGCCGCCCAGGTACTCGCCGAGGTAGGCGCGGTGAGCGTGCCGGGTACGCAGTTGCTGCCGTTCCGGTTGGTGGAGACGGTGATCAGCATCCGCTCCGACGAAGGAGCCGCGCCCAGGTACGCCGAGCGCACGATCCCCGGGGCGGTACTGCGCACGCTCGGCTGGCCCGGAGATCTCGACCCGATCCGGGCCGAGGCGATTCTGCTTCTGGACCGCCTGGCAATGCCCACCCCATGAGACGGTACGGCTACCGATTGCGCTCGATCCCCCGGCTCCGATCCTGGCTGTGCAAGTAGCCCCGCACGACCGGCGGAGCATGACCCGGCGGCTCCCGCACCGCCGCCGACGGCGGTTCCGCTTGACCGAGCCCGAGAATCTTCACCACCTCTGGTGGTATTCCCTGTGCTTGCAGCCGCGCCAGATGTTCCGCGCGTTCCTGCTCGGCTGCCGCGTGTTGCTTCTCCGCTGCCGCACGTGCCTCGGCCGCCTCTCGGGCCGCCCGTTCCCCGGTGTCGGCGGCCGGTCGCTCCTGGTGCTGGTCGGGCGCTGGGAATTCCCGCGCGACCCGCTCGGCGGCCTCACGTGCAACCCGTGCACGCTCGGTTTCCGGCGCATGGGGTACTTGCCTGGCTCGTTCGGCTTGCTCCTGGACCTGCCTGGCGTGTTCGGCTCGCTGGGGTGCTTCCGCCCGGCCACGAGTGGCGCCTTCCCGAAACCGCAGCATATTCCGGAACTTCTCCGCTCGTTCACGTGCCTTGTTCGCCAGCTCCGCGAGTTTCGACCTATGCTCGCGCTGCTGCGTCTTCTGCTGCCGCGCCTTCTCGCCGACACCGGGCAATTCGAGCTGCTGGCCTCGCTCCAATGCCAGTCCACGTGCCCAGATTTCGCGAGCGTCGGCCCGCGATATGACCTGGTGCGTGAACCGATCCCCGAAATCCCGAATCAATCCTCTGATGAGTTCTTGGGCCTTACTCGATACGAACTCGCCTTCGACGGATCGCAATATATGTTGATGCACCTCACGATTGGCGAGAAGCGCACGTATTACCTTGAGCTGAGTTTCGTCCTTATCTCCCTCGATTCTGCCGGATTTCTCTTCGATGGAGCTGACTTTTCCCCGATCGTCTTTGATCTTGTCGAATCGAGTTTTACCCACGCCTTCGACGCGGTACAACCGCGACTGATGAACGTATCCGTTCTCGTGGTCGCGGAAGAACCGGTCGGTGCCGTTTTCGAATATTCTGCCGCGTTCATGGTTCCTGACCTTGTCGCGGTCTCGGTCGTATCCATCCGGCATAGCTGGACACACCCCCCGGTGTGCGTAGTGTCCTGGTGAGAAGATATAGAGAAGCGAGCCTTCACGTGCGGTTCGCGGATTCCTCTTGCCGTTTCTCTTCGTGATAGGACGCATATTCGCGCACCGCTGCGGCAATGTAGGAGAACATGCCGTCATGGTCTTCCGGGTCGTAGCCGATCATGCTGTCCACCAGCCGCCACATCACGATTTCGTCTTCGTCGTAGGTGTCGCATTCCACTGCGGGATTCACGCGCGGGTAGAAGGAATGCTCTCGGCCGAACCATTCGCAATCGAACCATCGTGCGCCCGCGAACCTGATAAAACATTCGCCGACGAAGCAGATGAAAGCGTCTACCATGTCGGCGTTCTCGGGGTCCATCGCGGTAGCCATATTCGGGAACAATTCCGCGACGATGGGGTTCAGACGCTGCACCTCCGCCGATCCTTCTGGCCACGGTTCCGAGGGAAGGCGGCTTATTCCTGCATGGTCCATGAACTTCTGGACCTGCGCCGCGCGGCGGTCCGGGTCGACCCATTTACCCCATGCGGTCTGCTCGACGGGTACGCCGAGATCCATGGTCAACTGCTCGTCATTCCCCACGCCCAGCTCCTTCTCGTCATGGCCCGAACAGGTCAGTGTCGCGCGTGCACCGGTCACGGGACAAGAACCTCATCGCTCTAAGTACAACTTCTCGTTCGGTAACCTAGGCCAGCCCTCGGCACTATCAGGGAGTATGTGCGCCGCGTCGACGTAGTGGCGTTTCCGGTGGTCTTCGATGAACGTCAACGCGGCAGTAAGGCAGGCCGTGAAGTCGAGCCGGACGCCGTGCAGGAACACCGACAGATGCACATCCGGATCGTTCGGCAGCGGGGAAGTCATCGCGCTTTGCCCCCGGGTTGCCGACTACCCGGAGCGCTACATGCCCGGATGGACTCGACCACAACCATTCCGGACGGACGAAACCGGTCCCGGGGTGCCTCTATCCAATGCCTGACAGCGCCGGACTCAGCTGTGGGCGACGGCAGTGCAACCGTGCCTCCCTCCCGGACAATCGACACGTCGAGCCGGAACATCTCCGCGAAAAGCCGTGTGTCGTCTGGAAGGTCCTGCCGCACAATGTAGGTCCACCTGTTCGAGCGAGGATGCGCCACGATCGGCCCTATCGCATCCCTGCGGCGCTGCATGACTTGCCTGACGGCCCGCCCTAGCGGAGCGGGCATGGTCAACGCTCCAACGTACGACGCGCGCATGATGATGCGCCCCAGCTCGGGCGGGTCGATCACAGCGGGCAAGTCACAAACGCGCCGGTAGAAGTGGCAGCGGGACGCGGGTGTATCCCCGAAAGGTGTGTGCTCCATCGGTTTCAGACCTCTTGGTCAGGTTGCTCGGTGTGGGTTCAACCCGGCGGCGGGGCTCTTCCAGCTTGTCCGCGCTGAGCATGTGATCCCAGGCACAGAACTCGACTCGAGGTCGTACGCTTCTCGTACGGACCGTTGGAGGCACGGGCGAGGGGCGGGTAAATGATCGTCAGCACGTGGACACGGAAAGAAGTCCGAGCGCTGCGCGAAGTTGCTTTGCGCATGACACAAGAGGAGTTCGCGGAGAAAGTCGGATTTCAGACTGCGACTGTGCAGAAGTGGGAGCAGAAGGCCACAACTGAGCGTCCGGTCAAGGGGCGGTCGGCCGAAGCGCTCGACACGGTCTACGACTGCCTCGAACCGACGCAGCGAGAGCGGTTCTGGCATCAGTTGGCAGGTGCACCTTCGCAGACCGCGAGGCATCCTGTTCTGGGCGGCGCGGAAACCTACCAGTCCGAACCGGCCAACGCTGGAGACGGTGCGGTCGGTCTGCGTGTGCGGGAAGTCGAGGACGAGGTGAAGCGGCGTGAGTTCAACAAGCTAGCCGCGGTAGGTGCTGTAACGGTGCTCATCCCGGACAGCTCCGGCCGAATCGGCATGAGTGACGTCCAGCGGCTGTTGGCCGATATCGATGCACTCGATCAGGAGGATCAGCGCACAGGCGGTGCACAACTGATCGGTCTTGCCATCGAGAAGCTGACGCACTCCCTGGACCGGCTTCAAACCGGTGAATTCGATTCCACTACTGGCAGCGCCTTCACCAGGGCGACCGGAGAACTTGCCGTGCTCGCCGGGTGGTTGGCCTACGACGCGGACCGGCACCGCCTTGCGCGCCGGTGCTTTGCTGACGCCATGGCGCTCGGCACCGAGGCAAATAATGATGATCTCATCGCACACACTTGTCTGTATGCGGCGAATCAATCCAGCTCCCTTGCGCGCGCCGGCCGAGGAGGAAGCCCGCACAAAGCACTGCAACTGTCTGATCGTGCCCGCACCTTGATGCGCGGTCGGCCACCAGGTCGGATACATGCCTTGATAGCCGTTCGTGAGGCACAGGCGTACGGAATACTCGGTGATCGAATGGCATTCGGGCGTGCTATCGCGACAGCATGGCGAGAGTTGGATCAAGCCATGCAGTCCGAACCGCTGGAAGAAGTTCCGCAGTGGCTGCGATTCGTGACTTTCTCGGAGATCGCCGACCACGAGGCTCGCGGCTATGCCGACATCGGCGACCTGCGTCGATCTGTCGAGTTGTACGCGGCTGCCGTCGATCACCCTGCGGCGATGCGTAACGCCACAATCGTCCGCGCATGGTCGGCCGCTACCAGGGCTCGCCTCGGCGATATCACCGGCGCGCTCGAGCATGGGTTCCCGGCGTTGTCAGAACTGTCTGCCATTGCATCGACACGCACACTGCGCCGTCTCGAGCCGGTTCGAACAGCAGTCGATCGGGTGTCCGCCGGTGCCGAGTTCCGCGAGTTGTACGACTCCCTGACGCGGAAGGCGGTGACCGCGTGACCGGCTTGCCGGATGGCCTGAAATTCGAGCACTGCACAGCTGCCGAAGCACGTTCGCGAAGAGAGATCGTCGAGGATGTCTACCGCCGTTCATACGTCGACGCCATCGCCTCCGGAGATCCGTTCGATTCGCCTTCGGAGTTCATGCGCCGGTTCGATTCCTACACCAGTCCTCGTGGCAGCGGATTTGCATATGTGCTTGCCCGAGTCGACGGCGAACCTGCGGGTCAAATCTGGGGGTGGCCGCTACCCCCGAACGCGCGATGGTGGAGAGGACTGCATCTCGACAGCGGCGACCTCGAGGAGTTCACCACCGAAGACGGCGCGCGCACGTTCGGGCTCAGCGAGATCATGGTGTGCGCGGAATATGCCGGGCACGGCATAGCGCGGGCGATGCATGACGAACTACTCGGTTCCCGAACCGAACAGCGCGCGACACTGCTCGTCGAGGCGGGCAACGAGCGCGCCTACGAGCGCTATCTGCGTTGGGGCTGGGAAAGAGTCGGGTGGCTTCGCCCATCGTGGCCTGACGCCCCGCGTTTCGATGTGCTGATCCGCGAGTTGCGCTGAGCCGAAAGACCAAAGATCCGGCTCAGTGCGTAGGCGGCGCGATCTGCCAATGCTCCTGCAACGCGCCCGCGATCTGCGGCAACACGGTCACCGGAATCCGCTTGCGCCGCAGGATCGCCCGGATCTCCGTCACCTGGTCGCGTTTGCGCAGGTCGTACGCTCCCGCGACCGGGCGGACCACCGGGGGAATGGACAACAGCACCAGTTCGCCGTGCGGTTCGTCGCCGCCGATGAGGTCCAGCGCCAGCGACCACCGGGCGCGCTCGTCCAGGGTGAAGCGCCCGGCCACCACGCGGTCCCACGAGATGCTGGAGATCGTCCACGGCTTGCGCCGGTAGATGGCGTGATCGGTGAGTACGACGGCGTCCCGGGTGAACAGGGCGACCAGCACCGCGATACCGACGACGGCCCCGGCCAGCAGGCCGGTGAACACCCGGTTCACCCCGAACGCGGCGACGAACGAACCGCAGATCGTGACGGTGGCAAGGATGCCGAGCACGCTGTAGAACACGGCCCGCTGCGTCGGAACGACACCCGCCCGCACCGTTGTCATCTCACCTACCTGTTCATGGCGCATATCGGGCCACCGTACCGTCTCGCGCTCCGGCCGCGCACCTGTCCGTTCCCAGATGTGACCGGCGCTCAGAGGGTCAGCGGGACCGCGGCCTCGGCCGTGTACACCAGGAACGTCAGGCTCTGCTGGAAGTACAGCTGCACCGACGTGCTGTCGTGCGACAGATAGCCGATGGACAGGTCCTGGCCGATGCGCAGATCGAAATCGCCGCCGCGGGTGGTGAGCACGATCGCGCCGTCGATGGCGGGCGCCCAGATGATCTCCCCTCCCGGGATCAGGCGCTCGATGTGCGTGCGGATCATGTGGCCGTGGTCGGAGGTCTCGCTCACCGCGGTGTACAGATCGGCGCTGAGCAGTACCGAGTACGGCCCGTCGACACCGGCAAGCCGCAGCGCGGTCAACGCCTGCGCGATCGACTCGGGGACCAGCCGGGTGTCGCTGGGCAGCGTGATCGGATCGTTGGACGAACTCGCGCGGATGCCGGTGATGTGCGCGGTCGGATAGCCCTCGAAGATCGCCCGGTCCTCGGCGAACGCCATCTTTTTCGCGGCGTCCTTCACCGGGTCCAGGTCGGCGTCCTGCGCACCGCGCTCCACGTTGTCGAGTTCCTCGCGGTCGAGCGTGAACGGCACGCGCAGTTCGACCAGCGGCGCGACCACCCGCTGACGGGCGAACACCCCGGCGTCCGGCGAGTCGATCGCCGTGGTGTGCCCGGTGCCCACCGCCGAGTAGTCGACGCCGTGCGGGCCGGACAGGTCGACGACGCGCCGGCCCGCGATGTGCCGCTTGAACGTACGCGTCGCCTCCTCCTCGATGGCCGCCCACGCCTCGGAGGTGATCGGCGCTAGTTCGCGATGGAGGTTGTTCATGACCGGATGCTCCTTTTCAACGAGCCGATACCGAGGGCGCCGTCGCCCGCGGGCGCGGCGATGCCGGGCGGATCTGCGGGACCAGCGCCGTCGGTGTCCACGGACACCACGGATTCCGCCGCCTCCCACGGGGCAGGCGGCAGATCGTCGAGGAAATCGACGGTGGGTGCGAAGAACGAGGTGCCGGTGTGGGCGACGGAGAAATCCAGGATGCGGTCGTAGGCCGCCTCGTCGGTGCCGAGGAACATCCGGGTGAGCATGCGTTCGGTGACGCTCGGCGTGGCCGCGTACGCGATGTAGTAGGTGCCGAACACGCCCTCGCGCACGCTGCCGAAGGGCATGTTGCCGCGCAGGATCTGGCGTTCGGTGCCGTCCGGATCGATCAGCGTGTTGACCTCGACGTGCGAGTCGGCTGGCTTGATCTCGTCGGGGAGTTCGAAGTCGTCCAGTTTGGTGCGTCCGATGACGCGCTCTTGCTCTTCCACCGACAGCGCGCGCCAGTCCGCCAGCGGGTGCGTGTACTTCTGCACGATCACGTAGCTGCCGCCGGTGAAGTCCGGATCCTCCTCGCCCACCAGCGCCGCCGAGTAGGCCGCGCGACCCTCCGGATTCTCCGTGCCGTCCACGAAACCGAGCAGATCGCGCTGCTCGAAGTAACGGAAGCCGACCGTCTCGTCCACGATCGTTCCCGCACCGGCCAGCCGATCGCCGATCGCCATGGCCAGCTCGAAACAGGCGTCCTGCACCTCGGACTTGATGTGGAACAGCAGGTCGCCCGGCGTCGCGGGCGCGGTGTGGCGTGCGCCGACGTAACCGGGGAACGGATGCAGCTCAGCCGGTTTCGGGCCGGCGAACAGGCGGTCCCATGCGTCGGAGCCGATCGAGGTGACGCAGGTGAGGTTCGCGCCCGGCAGGCGGAAGCCCACCGAGCGGCGCAGGCCGGTGATGTCGGCGAGCAGGTCGCGGACCGTCGCTTCGCCACCCTCGTCGATCGTGGCGACCAAGAAGATCGCGGACGGTGTGAGCGGTTCGAGGATCGGCTGCGGCTCACCCATGATCGACACCCTAATGCCCGACCGGTCCGGCCGGGCTACGGACCCGCATCGTGGTGGCTACATCGCCACCGTCAGCAGGAACGCGACGTCGTCGATCGCCTTGACGCTGTGGCGCGCCTTGGGTATCACGATCAGGTCGCCCTCGGAGCCTTTCCATTCGTTGGCGCCGCTGAGCAGCACCAGGGTGCCGCTGAGCACCTGCAACGTGGCTTCGCCGGTGTTGTCGTGTTCGGCCAGGCTGTGCCCGGCGATCAGGCCGACCACCGTTTGCCGCAGCGTATGCGTGTGGCCGCCATAGATTGTCTGTGAACTGCGCCCGCTCGTGGCGAGGGCGGCCAGCTTCAGTTGCTGGCGCGCTACCGCAGTCAGCGATTTCTTTTCCATGGACCGCCTTTCGCAGAGCACCACAGCCGGTGCCGGGCTGGTGGCAACGGCTCGAGGCGGGCGACCGGACGCGGGTCCGGCCGCCCGCATATCGAGGAGTATGCCCGAGTCCGTCGCGGCGCGGGCCGGGTTCGACCGTCCCGCCCGTGGGGGCGGCGTTCGCGGAGCCTCTTGGCGTGGCGCGCTAGGCGGGCCGCCGGGTGTAGTGCCGGATGCGGTAGCGCAGGCCGGTGGCCGAGGTGCGCCACGGCTCCGGGTCGTCGGGCCGCCACTGCGGTCCGATCGACGGCGCGAAGGCGTCGCCCTCGACCGCGGTATCGATCTCGGTGACGCGCAGGTCGGTCGCGAACTCGAGTGCGGCGCGGTAGATCTCGCCGCCACCGGCCACCCAGACCGCGTCCGGGGCGCACTTGGCCAGCGCCTCCGGCACCGACGACGCCCGCTCGGCGCCTTCGGCCGACCAGTCCGGCTGTCTGGTCACCACGATATTGCGCCGCCCGGCCAGCGGCCGGAACCGCGGCGGCAGCGAATCCCAGGTCCGTCGGCCCATCACCACGGGATGTCCCCAGGTGACGTCCTTGAAGTGCGCCATGTCCTCCGGCAGCCGCCAGGGGATGGTGTTGCCGGACCCGATCACCCCGTCCAGGGTCTGCGCCCAGATCAGCCCGACCGTCCGCTCGCTCACACCGCCACCGGGGCCTTGATGGCCGGATGGTGCCGGTAGTCGATCACCTCGACGTCCTCGTAGCGGTAGTCGAACAGCGTCGGCGCGGGATGCAGCCGCAGCGTGGGGAACGGGTAGGGGTCGCGGGCGAGTTGCTCGGCGACCTGGTCCAGGTGGTTGTCGTAGATGTGGCAGTCCCCGCCGGTCCAGATGAAGTCACCGGGCGTCAGCTCGGTCTGCTGGGCGACCATGTGGGTGAGCAGGGCGTAGCTGGCGATGTTGAACGGCACGCCGAGGAACAGGTCGGCGCTGCGCTGGTAGAGCTGGCAGGACAGCTTCCCGTCGGCCACGTGGAACTGGAAGAACGCGTGGCAGGGCGCCAGCGCCATCTTGTCCAGGTCGGCGACGTTCCACGCCGAGACGATGATGCGCCGGGAGTCGGGGTTGGTGCGCAGCGTGTGCAGCACCTGGGAGATCTGGTCGATGTGCGTTCCGTCCGGCGCGGGCCACGACCGCCACTGCACGCCGTAGACCGGGCCGAGTTCGCCGTGGGCGTCGGCCCATTCGTCCCAGATGGAGACGCCGTGCTCGCGCAGCCAGCCGATGTTGGAGTCGCCGCGCAGGAACCACAGCAACTCGTAGACGATCGACTTGAGGTGCACCTTCTTCGTGGTGATCAGCGGGAAGCCCGCCGCGAGGTCGTAGCGCAACTGGTGGCCGAAGACGCTGCGCGTTCCGGTGCCGGTGCGATCGGCTTTCTTCGTGCCGGACGTCAGCACCAGTCGCAACAGGTCCTCGTACTGGGTGTCGGGAGCCGATGCCGGATCGAGCGCGTCATGAGCCACGTCTGGCAACTCTAGTCTTCGTGCTCGCACCCTCGGCGAGCCGATCGGGCGCGTCCCGGGCCACGCCTGACGACGGTGGCCCGCCGCGGCCCTGGCAAGCTCGAGCCCATGCGCAAGCTCTACGTGATCGGCATCGGTGCAGGCGACCCCGACCAGGTCACCGTGCAGGCGGTCAAGGCGATGCGGCAGGTCGAGACGTTCTTCGTCATCGGCAAGGGGGAGGCCAAGCGGGAACTGGTCGACGTGCGGACGGCGATCCTGGCCGAACACATGGATCGGCCGTACCGGATCGTGCCGATCGCCGACCCGCCGCGGGACCGCACGCCCGCCGACTACGTGGACGTGGTCGACGACTGGCACGATCGCCGCTCGGCACTGCTGGAATCGGCGTTCGCCGCGGCCGACGGCGTCGGCGGCATCCTGGTCTGGGGTGATCCCGCGCTCTACGACAGCACGCTGCGGATGATCGAGCGGGTGCTCGCCCGCGGCGTGGTGCGTTTCGACTACGAGGTGATTCCCGGCATCACCAGCGCGCAGGCGCTGGCCGCCCGGCATCGGATCGTGCTGCACGGCATCGGTGAGCCGGTACGCATCACCACCGGCCGTCGCCTGCGCGACGAGGGACTCGGCGCGGAGAACGCCTTGGTGATGTTGGACGGCGACTGCTCGTTCACCACGATTTCGGCCCCCGACGCGCACATCTGGTGGGGCGCCTACCTCGGCATGCCGGACGAGACGTTGATCGAGGGGCCGCTGTCGGAGGTGAGCGAGGAGATCGTGCGCCGCCGCGCCGAGCTGCGCGACCGGAAGGGCTGGATCATGGACATCTATCTGCTGCGCCGCGGGGAGTGATCCGCCCGCTGCCGTGCGCGAACCGGCAGGTTGTCGGTAGGGCTGGGTAGTCTGAACCCCGTGCCTGAGCTACCGGAAGTGGAGGCGTTGGCTCAGTTCCTCCGGGAGCATGCGGTCGGCGCCGTGGTCGGCCGCGTCGACGTGGCCGCGTTGAGCGCAGTCAAAACGTTCGAGCCCCCCGTCACCGCACTGTCCGGTCGAGATGTCACCGGCGCGGGGCGCTGGGGCAAATTCCTCGGCATGGAATGCGACGGGCTGTGGCTGGTCACGCACCTGTCGCGGGGTGGATGGCTGCGCTGGATCGATGAGCCGAGCCCGACGCCGCCCAAGCCGGGCGGCAAGAGCCCGCTGGCGCTGCGGGTGCACTTCTTCACGCCCGAAGGGGCGACACCCGCGTTCGACCTCACCGAGGCCGGCACGAAGAAGCGGCTCGCGGTGTACGTGGTGGCGGACCCGAAGGCGGTGCCCGGTATCGCGCGCCTGGGCCCCGACGCGCTGGAGGTGACCGAGGCGCAGTTCGCCGAGATCCTGCACGGCACCTCCCAGCGGATCAAGTCCGCGCTCGTGGACCAGGCGCTGCTGGCGGGCGTCGGCAACGCCTACTCCGACGAGATCCTGCACACGGCGCGGATCTCGCCGTTCGCGAACACCAAGACCCTTCCGGCGGACAAGGTGGCCGAGCTGTACACCGCCATGCGCACCGTGCTCACCGACGCGGTGCGGCGCTCGGTCGGACAGGACGCCGCCCGCCTCAAAGGCGAGAAGCGCTCCGGTATGCGGGTGCACGCGCGGACCGGGCAACCCTGCCCGGTCTGCGGCGACACGGTCCGCGAGGTCTCCTACGCCGAACGGTCCTTCCAGTACTGCCCGACCTGTCAGACCGGCGGCAAGATCCTCGCGGACCGGCGGATGTCGCGCTTGCTGAAGTAGCGGCCCGGCTCAGGTCAGCGTCGGGACCTCGACGCCCTGCCACGCGAGTCGTTTCGCCCGGTCCGGGTCGTGTTCCACGCGCGTGGGGTAGTCGATGATCAGGGTTGACCTGCGTGCCTCCGTGTAAGCGGGCCAGGACGGCAGCGGAGCTCCGGTGCGGGCGAAAGCAAGCCAGTTGTCCTGGAACTGTTCGGTGACCGCCCGCAGCCCGCGTCTGCCGCCCGCGGCGGTGAAGGCCCGGCCGATCGGCGTATCCGTCACGCCGAAGACCGGAATGAGATCGGTCGCGTGCGTGGCGCCGATCCCGGCGAGTTGCAGGGCGCGCGGGGCGAAGTCGTAGCGGTAGGCGTAGGTAGGCGCGTGCCTGCTGTGCCCTTCCATGACCGTCACCGAGGGACGCCAGAAGGTGTAGTCGCCGCCCGCTCGCACCGCGGCCTTCGGCTGGGGATAGCCGGGATACGCCGCGGCGATCCTGGACTCGGCCTCGGTGGAGTTACCGAGCGCCGAGCGCAGCCGGTCCGGGGTGGTGGGCAGTTCGTCGGCGAACCTGGCGAACAGCGTGCCCTCGTCCCGGTTGGTGCCGATGATCAGCGGCACCCGGTGCGCGGAGCCGTCGGTGATCGCGTCGACCGGGGAAACCGGCAGGAACTCGCCGTCAACGACCGGGCACACCGGAAACGCGCCGGGCTGTTCCCGCACCACCTGCGCGATGGTGCGATCGACCGCGCGGCGGATGTCGTTTGCGCCCGCAGTTCGCAGGGCGGTGTGCGCGGTGTCCGGCGTAGCGCCCAGCGCGGCGACGCAGCGGCGCGCGAAGCCGCGGGCTTCCTCGGCGGTCACTGCCCAGTCCGCGGGTGGGCTCTGGGAAATGGCCTGATGGAAAAGCCCTTTGGCCTTCGGTGTGGCCAGGAGACCGAGTACGGCGTGCGCCCCGGCCGACTCGCCGAAGATCGTCACGTTGCCCGGATCGCCGCCGAAGGCCGCGATATTGGTGCGCACCCACTCCAATGCGGCGAGCTGGTCACGCAAGCCGAGGTTGGAGTCGAACGGTTCCTGCGCGGTGCCGAATTCGCTGAAGTCGACGTAGCCGAACGCACCCAGCCGGTAGTTCAGCGAGACCACCACCACATCGCCACGCAGTGCCAGTCGCGCGCCGGAGTACAGCCCGAGCGCGGAGGTTCCGATGAGATAGCCGCCGCCGTGGATGAACACCAGCACCGGGCGCGGGCTCGCTGCCGGTGTCGCGGGCATGGTGACATTGAGTGTCAACGCGTCCTCGCTGGTCGGCTGATAGGCGCGCGGCCCGATCCGCGCCCCGGAGCGATGCTGCATCGCCGCGGAGGTGAAGTCCGTCGCCGCCCGAACGCCGGACCAGGGTTCGACCGGCTGCGGAGCGCGAAACCGCAGGTCTCCGATGGGAGGAGCCGCGTAGGGAATGGACCGCCAGCGCAGGACGCGGCGGCCCCTGCGACCGCGGACGACTCCGTCGGCGGTCGCGATATCCATTGTTGCCACCATTTAGAAATGGTAGCTACGCGCGCCGCGCCTCCAATAGGCGCAGCCAGAACTCGCTGACCGCCGGGAAAGCTGGCACGGCGTGCCAGAGGGTGGACAGCGGCACCCCGCCGACCACGGCGATCGTCGCCGCGTGCAATTGCTCGCCCACGTCGGGGCCCACGAAGGTGGCGCCGAGCAGCGTGTCGGTGGCGCGGTCGATCACCAGTTTCGCGTGGCCCGCGTAGTCGTCCCGGGACAACGCCGACCCGGCCACCTCGATGTCGAGTTCGACGGTCTCCACCGAGTGCCCCGCGTCCCTGGCCGCCGCCTCGGTCAGGCCGACCGCCGCGACCTCCGGCGCGGTGAACACCACTTGCGGCACCTTGCCGTGATCGGAACTCGCCACGAACCGCGGATCCTCCAGCGGCTTGCCCTCGGCCCGCGCGGCGATCACGTCGCCGCACACCCGGCCCTGGTACTTGCCCATGTGGGTGAGCGCGGCGCGGTGGTTGAGGTCGCCGACCACATACAGCCACTCGCCCTCGACATCGCGCGCGGTGAGGTGGTCGTCGACCGCGATGTAACCGTCGGACAGCCCGACCGCGTCCAAGCCCAGCCCTTTCGTGGCCGGTGCGCGCCCGGCCGCCACCACGATCTCGTCCACCTCCAGCGCCGACTCGCCTTCGGGACCGCGCAACCGGACCGTGACGGAACCGCCGTGGATCCGGCCTTCACCGGTGTCCTTCGCGACCGGGCGCTCGACGGAGGTGGGCTCGGTGCGGAAACGCACTCGCACGCCCGCGTCGGTCAGCGCCGCCGCCACCCGTTCGCCCGCGAACGGCTCGTTGGCGACCAGCAGCGCCGAGCCGCGCACCAGCAGGGTGACCTCGGCCCCGAGCGCGGCCAGCCAGGTCGCCGCCTCACTGGCCACCACGCCGCCGCCGACCACGGCGACCCGGCGCGGGACCTCGTGCAGATTGGTGGCGTCGCGGGAGGTCCACGGCAGCGCGGCGCGCAGGCCGGGCACATCGGGCACGTTCGCGGTGGTGCCGGTGGCGAGCACCACGGCATGCCGGGCGCGCAACTGCCGCCCGTCGACCTCGACCGAGCGCGTGCCGGTCAGGCGGCCGGTGCCGCGAACGACGTCGATGTGGTTGCCGCGCGCCCAGTCGACCTGGGCGGAATCGTCATGGTCGTGCACGAAGGCGTCGCGCCGCCGCAGCACCGCCTCGACGTCGAGGCCGGTGGCCGAAACGCCCGGCATCGCCCGCGCGGCCGCCAGGACGTGGCCCGGTCGCAACAGCGCTTTGCTCGGGATGCAGGCCCAATAGGAACATTCGCCACCGATGAGTTCACGCTCCACGATGGCGGCCGTGCGGTCGCTGCCCGCGACGGCGTAGGCGGCGGCGTTCTCGCCCGCCGGTCCGCCACCGATCACGATGACGTCGTAGTCGGCTGGTGTGCTCGACATCGCCGCGCCTACTGCAGGTAGCCCTCGACCTGCGAGACCGTATTGGCTTGGACCGCGTCCGGGGATTGGCCCTGATCGATCCGCGCCCGGCGGTGACGGAGCAGGTCCCAGGCCTGATCCAGCATCACTTCCAGTTCGGCCAGGCGCTGGCGTTCGGTCCTCGGGTCCAATTCGCCGCGAGTCGCCTGCGAGCGCAGCTGGTGCTCCTGGTCGACCAGTTCCTTGATGCGCGCCAAGATGTCCTGTTCGCTCATGGTCCGTCCTTTCCGGCAGGTGCGGGGCTCCGCGTGATCACGCTGCGCTGCCGCCTCCGGGCCTGTTCGCTGACCCCGACCATGCTACGGCCGGGCGAGGCACGCGGCGGCCTTCGGGACGGCCGCGGCGAGTTCCGGCCAGGACAGCGCCGTGTAGCCGAGCGCGACGCCGAAGTGGTCCCGGCGCGATCCGAGGTGATGTCTGGCCAACCCGTCCAGCGCGACACCGTGCGCCAGGCCTTCCGCGACCACGCGCAGCTCGTCCTCGGCCGACTCCACCGGCACGACGACGTGCGAACCCGCGTCGTCGCCGAGCACGCCGAGTCCGCGGCGGCGCAGTTCGGTCACCACCAGCGCCCGGCGCGGCGGCAGCATGCGGCGCAGCCTGCGCAGGTGCCTGGCCAGATCACCGTGTGCGGCGAAAGCGGCGAGCACGCGCTGGCCCGCCGTGCTCGGGCCGGTGCCGGTCCGCTCGCGGTGTGCGAGCACCGCCCCGGCTATCTCCGGAGCGGCGAGCAACCAGCCGACACCGAGACTGGGGGACAGGATCTTGCTGGTCGTGCCCAGGTGGACGACGACGTCCGGAGCCATGGTGGCCAGCAGCGGCAGCGGCGCGGTGTCGTAGCGCAATTCGCCGTCGTAGTCGTCCTCGATGACCAAGATCCCGGAGCGGCGCGCATGCTCCACCAGCTCGACCCGTCGCGCCGCGGGCATCCGCGCGCCGAGTGGGAATTGGTGCGCCGGAGTGCAGTACACCGCTTTGATCCGGGACGGCAGCGCGTCGACGCGCAGTCCGTGCGCGTCGACGGGAACCGGGACGACATCGAGACCGGCCGCCGCGAATGCCCCTGCGGCGCGCTGATAGCCGGGATCCTCCATGGCGACGGCATCGCCCGGCCGCAGCAGCGCCACGGCCAATTCGCCTACGGCGGAACTGGTTCCCGCCGTCGCGAGCAGCACGGTGTCGCTGCCCGCGCCGATCCCGCGGTGGCGCAGCAGATGCTCGGTGACCGCCGTGCGGAACTCCGGTTCGCCCGCGCGGTCCTTGCGCACGAGCGGGGAGTGGTCCGCCGCGGCGCGCCAGGCGCGGCGCCAAGCGGCCGGATCGATGGCGTCGACGCACGGCGCACCGGGGGCGAGGTCGAACAGCTGCGGCGCGGCGTCGGTGTCGTCCACGGGGTCGGTGCGCGCGGGCGCGGCGGCCGGTGCGGTCGTCAAGTAGGTTCCGGAGCCGCGTCTGCCGTCGAGCCAGCCCTCCGCGTGCAATTGGTCGTAGGCGGCGGCGACCACGGTGCGGCTCACGCCGAGCCGCCCGGCCAGCGCGCGAGTGGACGGCAACCGGTCGCCGCCGCGCAGCGGCCCGCTGGTCGCCGCGCGGCGCAGTTGGTCGGCGATCTGCACCGACAGCGGTCGCGCCAGGTCGCGATCGAGGTCGAGGGGAAGGTCGTCCAGCACGGCTCCTCCTCGAAGTGGACTGCTGAGAATCATTTGAATTGGCACTTTGATAATGCCATTAGCGGATCGATGCTGGGTTCATGACCGAAACAGTCAGCCCACGGGCTCCCCTCTCGCCGACGCCGCGCAGCACGCCGACCCGGCTGACCGACCGTGCCCGCACCGATCGCGCCGACTTGGACGCGGTGCTCGACGCCGGGCTGATCTGCCACTTCGGTGTGTTGCTCGGCGGCACGCCGGTCGTGTTGCCGACCGCCTACGGCCGCGACGGCGACACGCTATACCTGCACGGCTCCACCGGCGCGGGAAACCTGCGCGCGGCGCTCGCCGCCGACATCTCGGTGGCGGTGACCTTGGTCGACGGCGTGGTCTACGCGCGTTCGGCCATGCATTTCTCGATGAACTACCGCTCCGCGGTCGTGCTCGGCCGGGCGCGGGAGGTGACCGAGCACGACGAACGCCTGCACGGGCTGCGCGTGATCGTCGAGCACGCCGCACCGGGCGCGTGGTCGCGCGTGCGGCCTCCGAGCAAGAAGGAGCTCGCCGCCACGAAGGTGCTCGCTCTCGACCTCACCGAGGCATCGGTGAAGGTCCGCGCCGGCGGCCCGAAGGACGACCCGTCGGACATCGACAACGGCGGCGTGTGGGCCGGTGTCCTCCCGCTGCGCCAGGCTTGGGATTCCCCGATCGACTCCACGGACCTGGACCCCGGCGTCCCGGTCCCCGCGGACGTCCTGGAGCGCTCGGCCTCCGTCCGCTGACCGCTTGTGGGGTGTGGACGACGAACACGAGTCCGGAGGTGGCGGCGAGATCGACCGCTGAGCGTGATCCGCACGGCCGCGTCGCGTTTTCGTGCGCGTCACAGCGGGTGCGGCACGTCGATCGGCTGCGCGGGCGTGGACTCGTGGCGGGCCGCCGAGGCGGCTGGGCGGCAGGCGAGCAGCGCCGCGAAGGCCAGCAGCCAGATGCTCCACAGCACATAGCCCACGAAGTTGGTCCGCGCCATGAGCGGGATGTCCAGCGGGACGAGTACTCCGCTGAGCACCAGGACGGCGCAGACGCAACCGAGCACGCTCCACGCCGCGGGCATTCTGTGCCGCAACGCGATGGCGACCAGGGCCGTCCACGCGGCGGTGAGGGTGTATCCGGCCGTCTCGCCGAGGCCGGTGCCGAGCACCGCGCCCAGCACCTCGAAAGTGCGCACGGCCGAGGAGCCGGGGCCTTCCTCGGCGGCCCGCGCCGCCAGCGCCGGAACCGCTAGGGGCCAGCGCAGCAAGCCGATCGCCTGTACGGCGGCGGCCGCGACGCCCGCCGCGACGGCGGCGCGCATGGCCGGTGCGCGGTCCAGCCTGCCGATCAGCACCGCCAGCGGCGCCAGTGCGGCGGCTGCGACGGCCAGCACGACGAACCAGGCGACGACGGCGGTTTGGTTGTGCCGGAACAGGGTGAGCACTTCGGCCGCGGGTTCGCGTAACACGTGCGGATAGTCGAAGGCCGAGCCGAGTCCGGCGAAGGCGACGTTCAGGGTGATCGGCGCGGCCACCAGCAGGGCGATGGCGGGCCAGGGGCGTGCGGGCATGGCGTCTCAATTCTGGCTGTACGGGGTACAGGTAGCTGTACGGGGTACAGTCAACCGCGTGGCAACGGCGAAGTCAACACCAGGAGAACGCAGGACCAGACCCGAGCGACGGGCGTTCAGCGACACGCAGATCGTCGATGCCGCCATGGAACTCATGGACGAGGGCGGTGTCGCCGCGGTGTCGATCCGATCGGTCGCGACTCGGCTGGGCGTGAATCCGAACGCGGTCTACACCTACGTCGCGAGCCGGGCCGACCTGGAGCGCGCGGTGGTCGAACGGGTGCTCGGAGCGGTGCCGGTCGCCGTGCTCGCCGACCCGGGCGTCGAACCCCGCGCGGCCGTCCTGGAATTCGCGCGTGGACTACGAACCGAGGTGCGGAGACATCCCGCGGTGGCGGGGTTGATGATGAGCGCGCCCATGGACGGCGATGCCGCACGAGACGTCGGGGAGGCGTTGCTGAACTGTCTGGCCAGAACCGGCCTCTCCGAAGAGGACTGCGCCCGCGCGGCCTACGCCGTGGTGGTCCAGGTCATCGGCTCGCTCGCCATGGAAGTCGCGGAAACCGACGGAAGACCACCGCTGGCGCCGGAATCCGAGCGGATCGCCGGGCGCGCGGCCGCCTTCGACACCGTCGACGGTGATCGTTGGCCGCGCACCCGGGCGAGTGCCGCCGTACTGGCGCAATGGATCTCGGACGCGCAATTCGACTGGGGACTGCGCGCGCTGCTGGACGGATTGGTGCGGCGCGACGGTCAGAACCAGAACGGGGCGCCATAGCCGGTCGTTTGCGCGGTTGCCCTTTTCGAATCGGCCCGTACGGTGACAAAAGGCATGGCCGAGGCCGGTGAAAGGCAACCGCTGATATTCAACGGGGTATTGGTGTGCGCGAAAGTGTAAGGGAATTCGGATTCCCCGTCGATTTCCGCCGCGCCGACCACCGCCGCCGTGACCGAACCGGGGGCCAGATTCACCGCGAGTTCGCCGGCGACGCCCGCCTCGACGCCGATACTGGGCTGGATGGCGACGGCGGCGCCGACGCTGACGCTCGGCGGCGCCATCAGTTGCAGGGAGGGCATCATCATGTGCTGATCGGGCATGTTCATCTGCAGGGAGGGCGCCTCGAAGGTGAGGGACCCCTCCAGGCCGAAGGAGGGCGCGATCCCGGCGTTGATTCCGACGCTGGGTGAGATACCGATCGAGATGCCGTTGGAGATGTCGACCGCGCAGCCGACCAGATATCCGACGGCGATCTCTCCGCCGCGCAGCGCCGTGGGGCCGTCGAGAGACACCGAGAAGTCTCCGGACACCCGCACCGAGTGCACGAACGGAATTCCCGGCGCGATGTCACCGGCGGCCGCGAAGTTGTTGGCGTTCGCCGACGCGATCAGATGCAGTCCACCGGCGTTGATCTCTCCTGGCGCGGCGCCCGCTGCGGAATCGGAAACAGCGAAAGCGCCGGTAGCGGTCACAACCACCGCGATGATCGCGGCAAGAGTACGCGAATGCCTTCGGTTCATCATGCTCCAGTCGAGTATCGATGGAATCGGAACTTCTTGCGCGAAACGGACTTGCACGGCAAATGGGTCGTCGCGGCCCTCGCTCGGCATACGCCGCAGACTTTATCGGGCAGTGCCGCCGACGGCGGTGATCCTGCCGACACGGCGAGTCGGCCGACCCGACCGATCGCGGTCGTCGGCATTCGCGCGATTCGCCGTGACCGGCGAGCGAAACTATCGGATTTCATACCAGGTCGACAAAACTCACCGCTGTTCGCCGAAATTTTGCGCGTGTCGGGTGAACTCGCCGCGCGAAAATCCGTGAGTCGGCTGCGCGCCCGTGGATATGCCCGCCGCTCGGCGGGCGCGCCCGTGGCTCGGCGCGTCAGTCCGCGGGATTCACCACGCGGAGGCGTGCAAGCCCGCGGATTTCACCGCGCGCACCGCCAGTTCCCGCAGCACACCGGCGGACTCGATCCGCTCCGGGTCGAGAGAGACCAAGCTCAGTACGTAATCGTCGCCGATACGGCAGAGGTAGCCCGAGAGGCGGGTGCGGGGCAGTCGCGAACTGGTGAGGCCGGGATGGATGGCGCGAGCGGCGACGCCGGTGCAGCGGTGTGGGCCGAGTTCGAGCAACGAGGCCGGGAGCGTGCCGATGTTGGAGCACAGAACGTCCCGTTCGCCCGCACCTTTGGACAGTGCGTAGGCCCAGCGGTCCGGAATCACCTGGAGGAGTTCTTCGGGCATGTCGTTCGGCGCGGACATGCGGTGCTCATAGGCGGAACGGGCCAGCGCGCGGATTGTCGCCGGGGTGTCGGCGCGGGTGATCGGGATGCGCGTCATGGCGAGATCGTTGTCGACGCGGGGTTCGTCGCGGGTGTCGACGGGCAGACTGGTCTCGATCGTGTCTCCTGGAAACCCGCTGTCCCAGAGCACGCTCGCGACGAGGTGGATGAACAGGCTGTTGGCCGTGCCGCCGTCGCGCGCCGCCACGCGATCCCACTCCGCGGCCGGGCATTGCAGGATCGCGCTGTGCGTCGCGTTGTCGGCCCTGCGCGTCCGTTCGTCCCGGCTCGGCGCGGCGGGTTGCCGCGGAACTCCGTGCCGTAGCGCCGCCGCGGTACCGCGCAGGACGATCGACCACTGGCGGCGGGCGTCGGCCCAGTCCGATTCCCGTGCGGAGAGATCCGCCGGACGTACCCGAGCGCCGCCCAGTGCGTCGTCCACCGCGAGCACCAGCGCGCGCCCGTCGGCCAGCACGTGCGAGCACGTGAGGGAGACGACCGAACCGCCGTCATCCAGCGCCGCGGTCGAAAGCCGCCACCCAGGGCCGTATTCCGGATCGAGCCCGGCGCCCTGCGCGTCGGCCCAGTCGAGCAGGTTCGCGACCGGGAGGACGCCCTCGGCGCGGCGTATCGGATACGCCCGGACATTCGGCCGCCAGGCCCGGCGAGCTCCCGGCACGCGCGGGCGAACCACTCTGCGTCCCAACGGGCCCGACCGCAACGCCTCGTGCACCCGCGCCAGCAGTGCGGGGTCCACCCGGTCGGCTGTCCGCCACAGCCCCTGCAAGGCGATGGGTGTGCCGAGCCCCCGGTGGCTACGCAGGAAGATCTCGTCGACGACGCTCAGCCGGCCCATGGACTCAGGCGCGAGCGCCGTGCCGGCCCGCGCCGGCCGCGAAGCGCTGCGCGCCGTCCAGCGCGCCGTCGGCCAGCGCCGTCAGCCCGTGGCGGAATTCGTTGCGCAGCGCGGACTCCTCGGTCATCCCCTCCTGCTCCAGCATCGACATCCGGTCCGAGCGCAGGCAGGTCTGCGGCAGCGCGGCCAGTTCGGCGGCAAGCGCCTCCGCCGCGCGGCGGGCTTCGCCGGTGGGCACCACGCGATTCACCAGCCCGATTCGCAGCGCCTCCTCGGCGGCGACCGCGCGGCCGGTGAGCACCAGGTCCATGGCGCGGCCCGCGCCGATGATCTGCGGCAGCCGGACGGTGCCGCCATCGATCAGCGGGACGCCCCAGCGGCGGCAGAAGACGCCGAACGTGCTGTCCTGTTCGGCGACCCGCAGATCGCACCACAACGCGAGCTCGAGCCCGCCCGCCACCGCGTAGCCGGAGACCGCGGCGATCACCGGCTTGGACAGCCGCATCCTGGTCGGTCCCATCGGGCCGTCACCGTCCTCGGCGGCCCGGTTGGAGCGCTCGGTACCGAGTGCCTTCAGGTCGGCTCCCGCGCAGAAGGTGCCGCCGTCGCCCCACAACACCGCGACCGCCGCATCGGGGTCGGCGTCGAACTCACGGAAGGCGTCGGCCAGCGCCGCGGCGGTCGGCCCGTCCACGGCGTTGCGTGCTTCGGGCCGGTGCAGGATCACGGTCGTCACGGGGCCGTTGCGTTCGATGAGTACCGTCACGCGCTCGACCATACGCCGTAAAAGCACCCTTGTGTGAAGAAATGAATTCATGCTTCACTTCTTGGGTGGCCTACCGCAGAACTCCCGCTGTGCAGGCCCGCCTGGACGCTCAGGCGGGGCTGATCGTGCAGGCCGCGACGAAGGTGCTTTCGCGCGGCGGCTACGCCGCGCTGTCCATGGCGGCGGTCGCGACCGAGGCGGGCTTGGCCACCGGCACCGTCTACAAGAACTTCGACGGCAAGTCCGCGTTGGTGCGGGCGGTGTTCCGGAAGGTGGTCGCCCGCGAGGTCGCCGCCGTGGCCGCGGCGGGCGCGCTCGGAACGGCCGTCGAACGGGTCACCGCGGCCGTGGAGACCTTCGCGGGCCGCGCGCTGAAGAACCCGAACCTGGCCTACGTGCTGCTCGCCGAGCCGGTCGACGCGGCCGTGGACAGTGAACGCCTGCACTTCCGGCGGGCGTTCGCCGAGACCTTCGAATCGGCGGTGGCCGAGGGCATCGCGCGGGGCGAGATCCCGCCGCAGGACCCGAGGATCAGCGCGGCCGCATTGGTCGGCGCGATCGGCGAGGTGCTGGTCGGGCCGCTCGCCGACGCGCCGCACGGCGAATCCGTCGTCCCCGAGCTCACCGCTTTCGCGATGCGCGCACTCGGCGTGCGCGACGACCCGGGCGCGGGTGGCGCCCGGCTGGAAACAGGAGTGTCAGATGCAGACGCATGAAGTCTTCAACCAGGTGCCCGACATCGTGCCGTTCGACGTGTCGCGCAATCCGGCGCTGCTCGAGGGCCTGCACCGGGAAGGGGCGGGCTGGGCGGAAGCCGAAGTGCGAGAACTGGGCGCGCTCGCAGGCGGCGCGCAGGCGCAGGAGTGGGGCAGGCTGGCCAACGAATACCCGCCGGTGCTGCGCACGCACGACCGTTACGGGCACCGCATCGACGAGGTCGAGTTCCATCCGCACTGGCACGGCCTGATGCGCGTGGCCGTCGAGCACGGCCTGCACGGCGCCCCGTGGCTGGACGACCGGCCGGGCGCGCACGTGGCGCGTGCGGCGAAGTTCTACACCTGGGGCACCGCCGACGCGGGCCACATGTGCCCGATCTCGATGACCTACGCGGTGGTCCCCGCGTTGCGGCACAACCGGGAACTGGCGGCGAAATACGAGCCGCTGCTCGGCTCTCGCGTCTACGAATTCGGGTTGCGCGAGCCGTCCACCAAGGCCGGGCTGATCGCGGGCATGTCGATGACCGAGAAGCAGGGCGGCTCGGACGTGCGCGCCAACACGACCACCGCGACGCCGCAGCCGGACGGCTCTTACCGGATCGTCGGCCACAAGTGGTTCACCTCCGCGCCGATGTCGGACATGTTCCTCACCCTGGCGCAGGCGCCCGGCGGCCTGTCCTGTTTCCTGCTGCCCCGGGTGCTGCCGGACGGCACTCGCAACCCGATCCGCATCCAGCGACTGAAGGACAAGCTGGGCAACAAGTCCAATGCCTCTTCGGAGATCGAGTACGAGAACGCCTCGGGCTGGCTGGTCGGCGCGGAGGGCGCGGGCGTCAAGACCATCATCGAGATGGTGAACATGACCAGGCTGGACTGCGTGATCGGCTCCGCGACCGGTATGCGGGCGGGCGCGGTGTACGCGGTGCACCACGCGCGGCACCGGAAAGTGTTCGGCGCCGAGCTGATCGACCAGCCCGCCATGCGCAACGTGCTGGCCGACCTGGTGATCGAGTCCGACGCCGCGACCACCGTCATGATGCGGCTGGCCGGGGCCACCGACCGGGCGGGCGGCGATCCGGCCGAGGCGGCACTGCGGCGCATCGCGCTCGCGGTCACCAAGTACTGGGTGTGCAAGCGGGCGCCCGCGCATGCGGCCGAGGCGCTGGAATGCTTCGGCGGCAACGGATATGCCGAGGAATCCGGTATGCCACGGCTGTACCGGGAGGCGCCGCTGATGTCGATCTGGGAGGGGTCGGGCAATGTCGCCGCGCTGGACGCGCTGCGTGCCATGGGGCGTCAGCCGGAGACGGTCGAGGCGTACTTCAACGAAGTGTCGCTCGCCAAGGGCGAGAATCCGCGCCTGGACGACGCGATCGCCCGGGTCGGCAAGGAGTTGTCGGACCTCAACGACATCGAGTACCGCGCGAGGCGCGTCGTCGAGCTGATGGCGCTGGTGCTGCAAGGCGCGCAGCTGGTCCGGCACGGTCATCCCGCCGTCGCCGACGCGTTCTGCGCGACCCGGCTCGGCGACGACTGGGGTATCGCGTTCGGCACACTGCCCACCGGCGTCGACACCGGCGCGATCATCGAACGGGCATTCGTCTGAGCCTGCCGAGCAACCGGGGACCGGTTCAGGTGAAGCGGTCCCCGGAGGCGAGATGTCCGAATCGGCCCAGTAGCCCCCACGCCGCAGATCTCAGAGGGCGTCGAGCCAGGTGAACATGTGGTGGAGCAGGGTGGAACGGGCGCCGTAGGCGCAGTGCTCCCCGGCGCCATCGACACTGTGCAGGGGAACCAACGTTGTGGGGCAGGTCAATTCGCGGTGTAGGCGCTCGGGCTGGCCCGCGAAGAAGTGGTCGTTGTCCGGGGCGAAGATGAGGGTGGGCGCCGTGATGCGATCGGCGAGGCCGTCGAGGGTGTATTCCCTTGTGCAGCGCAAGTATTCGGAAATAGTGGCGGTGCCGAAGGACCACGGGCCGTTGCGCAGCGCCCACCGTGTGCCGGTGTGGTTGGCCATCATCAGATGCGCGACCGGATCCGCGACGTCATCGCGGCCTGCCATGACCCACTCGGCGGCGACGGCCGGGATGCTCGCGAAGTTCACGTCGTAGTAGCTGTAGATGCCGCCGTCGAGAATCAGTCCGGCGACGCGGTGTTCGAAGGCGGCGGCCCGCGGGGTCAGGAAGCCGCCGAGGCTGTAGCCGTAGAGGTAGACGTGCTCGGCGTCCACTTCTGCCCGCGTCAACGCGTAGTCCACGACCGGGGTGAGGACCGCTTCCCAGTCGGGGCGGAAGAACAATCGCTGATGCCGCAACGCGGCGCCCTGGCCGGGGCCGTCGTAGGCGAGGACGTTGTAGCCGCGCGGCAGTGCCGCGGCCGCGAGGGCGAAGTACGCCTCCTCGGCCGGGGAATCGAAGCCGCTGGTGAGAATGATGGTCGGCCGGGGTGCGCCGGAGTCGTCGGCCAGGAACAGCAGGCCGGGCAGATGGGTGTCCTGGTAAGGGATCTCGACTGCCTCCACGGGCGTGTCCATGAGTTGGGCGGCTTCGGCGAAGGTGTCCTGGGCCCGTGCGAACAGGTCCTTCGCGACGGGATCGTCGAACGGATCGTCGCGGCGGAAGAACTCGGCGGTGCGGTAGTAGTTCGAGGCGCGCAGCAGCGCCTGTCTACCTCCGAGCGCGCGCGCCCGGTCTCCCGCGACGGTCCACTGTGTGCACCATGCCTCCTCGTCACCGTCGGGAACGGCGCGTGCGACAGCCAGCACCTCGCCGAGATCGGCGCCGCCGAACTCGGCGAAGCAGGCGGTCCGCAGCGCCTCGAAGGCAAAGGACTCGTCATCGAACAGGAACTTCACCGGAATCTCCTACGTCTATCCGACTACGTCAACACGATGGCGTATCGACGTTGAAACCGTAGATTACAACTACGTGTAAACGCAACCGTATCGTCGTGGCATGATGGGGGCATGACAGCCGAACGACGCCGTCCCGCCGGGGCCGCCGTAATGCAACCGCAGGTGACGGAGGCCATCGCCGAAGCGGTGCTCGCCGAATTGGCAGAGGTCGGCTACGGCCGGCTCTCGATGGAGGCGGTGGCGCGGCGGGCCGGCGTCAGCAAGCCGACGGTCTACCGGCGTTGGCGATCGAAGGAGGAGATGGTGGCCGCTCTCGCCTCGACTCTGGCGGTCGCGGCCGCCGAGACTCCGGACACCGGCACCCTGCGCGGTGATGTCCGGGCCTATCTGGAGTCGGCGGCGAGCATGCTGTCACATCCGTTGGCAGCCAGGGTTATTCCCGATCTGTTGGCGGAGGCGTCGCGCAATCCGACACTGGCGCAGTCGCTTCTGGTCGGTGCGCGGGACACGCGGCGCGAGCGGGCCGCCGACATGCTGCGGCGGGCTATCGCCCGCGGCGAGCTGCCCGCGGATCTGAACATCGATCTGGCGCTGGACGTGCTCGCCGGACCGCTTTATTGGCGGCTGATGATCGTGGGGATCCCGATCGAGCCGGATTATTTGGGCCGGCTCACCGACTTGCTCATCGCGGGTTGGCGAGGCTGAGTCCTGACTCTCAGGCGGGGCGGGTCAGCACGCGTTCGACCAACGCGGTGTCGCAGTACTCGACCACCTCGCGCAGCTTCCCGTCGGCGACCCGAAAGACGAAGCAATAGGTCTGGTTGTAGGTCTCCCCGCGCGTGGTCACGGCCTCGGCGCGGGCCTGCACGACGACGCGGTCGTCGGCTGCGACGATCGTGTCCGCGGTCGAGCGGTATGCGGTGAACTGAGCCATCAGCGGACGCAGGAGTCCTTCCAGCACAGCTGATTTCGGCTGCCACGTACCGCTCCAGGACCAGTCGCCGGGGAAGACCCAGCGGAAGTCGTCGGCCATGGCGTCGCTGAGTGCGCGGGTGTTGCCGAGGGACATCTGCTCGAAGATGTCGGTGAGCAGCCTCTTGTTGTCGATCGCGGTCATGCCCACGACGCTAGGGCCGTCCGTGGTATGCGACAAGCGACTGTCTCGCATATGTGATATGAGCGTTGCGCATGGATGAGTTCACCGTCTCCGGTCTCCGCGTGGTGCGGGAAGCCGCCGCCTGCGGGTCCTTCTCGACGGCCGCGGAGAACCTCGGTTACACCCAGTCCGCGGTGTCCAGGCAGATCGCGCTCATGGAGCGGGCGGCTGGCCGCGCGCTGTTCGAGCGACACGCCCGCGGCGTGCAGCCCACCGAGGCGGGGCGGATCGTGCTGCGGCACGCGGACGTGATCCTCGGCGAACTGGAGCAGGCTCGGCACGACATCCGTCATCTCACGGCGCGCCCGGCGGGCCGCCTGCGCGTCGGTGCGTTCTCCACCGCGATGGCCGCCTTGGTGCCCGGGGCGATCTCCGCGACCCGTGACCGGCAGGTGCGGATCTCGCTGCGCGAGGGGCTCAGTCCCAGACTGCTCACCGCCGTCTCGCGCGGACGCCTCGACCTCGCCGTGGTGACCGCGCCGGACCCCTTGCCCTCCGGCGTGGAGATCGAACCCCTGGTGGAAGATCCGTTGCTGGTCGCGGTCCCGCCCACGCATCCGCTCGCGGGCGCCACCAGTGCGACCCCCGAGGTATTGCGCGATGAGCGATGGATCGCGGGCAGCCAGGAGCCGTCCGCCACCCTCCTCGGTGCTTGGCACGACCCGGACTGGGAGCCGGACATCGCGTTCGTCGCGCGTGATTGGTTCGCCAAACTCGGTCTCGTCGCGGCCGGACTCGGTATCACGGTGGTCCCCGGCATCGCCGTCCCCGTGCTGCCGCCGACCGTCGCGCTGCTGCGCATCGACCACCCCGCCGCGGTTCGGCGCACGGTCATCGCGCATCGTGGCGACCGCGGAGCCGCCGATTCGCGCGGTGCGTTCGCCGAAGCGCTGCGCGACCGAGCGGCCGACTTGTCCGCCCAGGTACGCCAGCGCCTTCGCTGATCGCCGCGTTGTTCTCGTGGACCGGACCACGGGGGCAGCGCCACGCACGGACACGGCGACAAGCCCGCGCCGCATACGCGTCCGCTCCCGCCCTCCTGGAGCGTGATCCGCGCCTTGCCAGGCTGGAGCCGGGCAAGCGCGCGTGCCATCACTCTGTGGACAAGTGTGGATACCTTTGCGAGGCGCGAGCGCCGGTCAGCGGAAGTGGCGATCCGAAGCGGCGGACCGCCGGTAGTGTGGCGGCGGTCGCAGGGCAGTTCGTCGACAGACCGTTGAGCTGGTTGGTCCGGCGGGTGCTGGATCGGGCCGGGCGGGGAAGGTATCTGCTCGGCATCACGGGGCCGCCCGGCGCGGGCAAATCCGCCTTGTCGATCGCGTTGCGCGACGCGATCAATACCGAGGCGGACGGAGCGGTCGCCGAAATCGCGCCCATGGACGGATTCCACCTGTCCAACGACGTCCTGCGGGCGGCAGGAAGCCTTGCGCGCAAAGGTGAGCCGGACACTTTCGATGTCGACGGTTACGTTTCGGAGCTGCGCCGCCTGCGCACCACGCCGGTAGGCGAGCCGGTGCCGTGGCCCACATTCGACCGGTCCATTGATGCCCCGGTTCCCGGTGGCGTGGTGTTCGACCGGCAGTCCATCGTCCTCACCGAGGGCAACTACCTGCTGCTCGACGACTTCGGGACGCGGCGGTGGTCCGCGGTTCGCCCATTGCTGGACGAGTGCTGGTACCTGGACGCCGCGCGCGACGTGATCGAGAATCGCCTGCTGGACCGGCACGTTCGCGGTGGCCGCACCCCCGCGGCGGCACACGACAAAGTGCACCACAGCGACTTGCGCAACGCTGACCTGGTCGCGACCACCCGCGAGCGCGCCGACCTCTTGCTGCGCTGGCATGCGGGAGGCTATGCGGTGGCCGGTCCGCCCCGGGCAGCAGCAGTCGATCCGAGCGTCTCGTAGTCGACGCGTTTCTGGGATCGCCACGCGCATCGTCCGGCGCGTGTGGCGTCTCTTGGGCTCCACCTGGGCCGATGATGGAGGAATGACGGAGAATCGCGCAGTCGGCAGGTTGTCGCGTGCCTTGCACAACCTGCTGGCCGTGGTGTGCGCTCTGCTGTTCTACTACTTCCTGCCGCTGAAGGCCCTGCATCTGGACCGGTTGGCCGGCGTGTCGGCGTTGCTCGCGTTCGTCGTCGGCGTCGCGGGCTTGATCTGGTTGGCCCGGTGGCGCATTCGGCGGTACATCAGGGATCCGCGCGCGACCGTCGGGCGCATCAACGACGTGCTGCTCGTGGTCTGTGTCGTCGTCACGTTCTTCGCCCTGTACTACTACGTGCTGGAACAGCGCGCACCCGGCCAGTTCGAGGGCCTGCACACGCGGACCGACGCGCTCTACTACACGATGGTCACGCTGGGCACGGTCGGCTACGGCGACGTGCACGCGGTCGGGACCGCCGCCAAGGTGGCCACCATGGTGCAGGTCGCCTTCGACCTGGGCGTCATCGGCATCCTGATCGCGATATCGACCTCACACATCATCCAGCAGTTGGACGAGGCGCAACGCAACCGTCCCACGGGCGGCGGCGACTAGCGCCGAGCGTCGCACGCGATCAGCGGTTGGCGCGGTACCAGCGAATGAGCGAATCGGTCGACGAGTCGTCCTGCGGTTCGGGCTCTTCCGCCGACGTGAGCAGCGGCGCCAAGGCCAGCGCCTGCTGTTTGCCGAGTTCGACACCCCATTGGTCGAAACTGTCGATGCCCCAGATCGTGCCCTCCACGAACACCTGATGCTCGTAGAGCGCGATCAGTTGACCGACGACCGACGGGGTGAGTCGCGGCGCGAGGATGGTGGTGGAGGGACGGTTGCCCGGCATCACCTTGTGCGGCACGATCGCCGGATCGGTGCCCTCGGCGGCGATCTCCTCCGCGGTCTTCCCGAAGGCGAGCACCTTGGTCTGCGCGAACAGATTGCTCATCAGGATGTCGTGCATGCTGCCGGTGCCGTCGCTGGTCGCCAGATCGTCGGTGGGCTGGGCGAATCCGATGAAATCCGCCGGAATGAGGCGGGTGCCCTGGTGCAGCAATTGGTAGAAGGCGTGCTGGCCGTTGGTGCCCGGCTCGCCCCAGAAGATCTCGCCGGTGGAGGTGGAGACCGGGGTGCCGTCGGCGCGGACCGACTTCCCGTTCGACTCCATGGTCAACTGCTGGAGGTAGGCGGGGAAGCGGGCCAGATCGTTCGAGTACGGCAGCACCGCATGCGATTCCGCCCCGAAGAAATTCGAGTACCAGACACCGAGCAGGCCGAGCAGCACCGGAGCGTTCGCCTCCAGCGGCGCCTCGGCGAAGTGCCGATCCACCGCGTGCATACCGGCGAGGAACTCCGCGAAGCGCTCCTTGCCGACGGTCGCCATCACCGACAGGCCGATCGCGGAGTCCACCGAGTAGCGGCCGCCGACCCAGTCCCAGAAACCGAACATGTTCGCGGTGTCGATCCCGAACCTCGCGACCCGCTCGGCATTGGTGGACACCGCGACGAAGTGCTTGGCCACGGCGTCCTCACCGAGCGCGGCGACCAGCCAGCGCCGGGCCGCGGTCGCGTTGGTGAGCGTCTCCAGGGTGGAGAAGGTCTTGGACGCGACGATGAACAGGGTGGTGGCCGGGTCGAGCCCGGCCAGCTTCGCGACCAGGTCGGCGGGATCGACGTTGGAGACGAACCTGGCGCCGATGCCCGCGTCCTCGTAGTGCCGCAGCGCCTGGTGCACCATGACCGGACCCAGATCCGATCCGCCGATGCCGATGTTGACCACCGTCGTGATGCGCTCGCCGGTCGCTCCCCGCCACGCGCCGGAGCGCAGCGCGTCGGTGAACTCGCCCATCCGCCGCAGCACCTCGTGCACCTCGGCGCCCGCGTCGACGCCGTCGATGACCATGGTCTCGCCTTCGGGCAACCGCAGCGCGACGTGGCCGACCGCGCGGTCCTCGGAGGTGTTGATGTGCTCGCCACGGAACATCGCGTCGCGACGATCGGGCACGCCCGCCTCGCGCGCCAATTCCACCAGCAGATGCAGGGTTTCGCGGTTCACGCGGTGCTTGCTGTAGTCGATGCGCAGGTCCGCCACCTGGACGGTCAGCTCGCTGCCCCGGGCCGGGTCGTCGGCGAAGAACTCCCTCAGGTGTCGTCCCGCGACGGTGCCGTGGTGATCGTGCAGTTTCCGCCATGCCGCCGTCGCGGTGATGTCGCTGCTCACGTTCGCCGAGACTACAAGCAGGCACCGCCGCGCGCACGGCTGCGGGCGCGGAGAGTCGGTCGAATCGGCGTCGAAAGTGGACACCCGTTGCCACACCGGACTTACCCCGACCGTGTACCCGAGGGCGCAACGCGCGAGCCATGCGGTGGACGTGGGTCCGATCCGGGGTCCGCGTCCGTTCCAGGATGAGGTCTCGCGGCATAGGCTGGCCGCATGGTGTCCGAACGTGAACTTCTCGAATCCGTGCCGACGCAGTTGTGGATCGGAGGGCGGGCCGTCGACGCCACCGGTGCAGGTACCTTCCCGGTGCACAATCCGGCGACCGGGGAGGTGCTGGCGAACGTCGCGGACGCGACGCCGGAGGACGCGCTGCGCGCACTCGACGCGGCCGTCGCGGTGCAGGACGAGTGGGCGGCCACGCCCGCCAGGGAGCGCGGGGAGGTCCTGCGGGCGGTGTTCGAGCAGATCACCGCCCGCGCGGAGGAGTTCGCCCTGCTGATGACCCTGGAAATGGGCAAGGCGCTGCCGGAGAGCCGCAACGAGGTGCGCTACGGCGCCGAATTCTTCCGCTGGTTCAGCGAGGAGGCCGCCCGCGTGCACGGGCGCTATCTGCACGCGCCTTCGGGCACCGGCCGGATCATGGTGCACAAGCAGCCGGTCGGCCCATGTCTGGCGATCACGCCCTGGAATTTCCCGCTCGCGATGGGGACGCGCAAGATCGGCCCCGCGCTGGCGGCGGGCTGCACGATGATCGTCAAGCCCGCCTCGGCGACGCCGCTGACCATGCTGCTGCTCGGCAAGCTGTGCAGCGAGGCGGGACTGCCCGACGGCGTGCTTTCGGTGCTCACCTCCAGCCACTCCGGCGCGGTGACCCAACCGTTGATCGACGACGCCCGGCTGCGCAAACTCACCTTCACCGGCTCCACCGAGGTGGGCAAGAAGCTGGTGGAGAAATCCGCGAACCGGTTGCTGCGCACCTCGATGGAACTCGGCGGGAACGCGCCGTTCGTGGTGTTCGCCGACGCCGACGTCGATGCCGCGGTGCAGGGCGCGATGTTGGCGAAACTGCGCAACGGCGGCGAGGCGTGCACCGCCGCCAATCGTTTCCACGTGCACAACAGCGTGCTCGAGGAGTTCACCACCAAGCTGGTCGAGGCGATATCCAGCAGTGTGCGGCTCGGGCCGGGCGCCGACCCGGACACGACGCTGGGCCCGCTGATCAACGAGGAGCAACTGCGCACGGTCGGCGAATTGGTCGACGACGCCGTCGCGAAGGGCGCACAGGTGCTGATCGGCGGCAAGGCGCCCGACGGCCCCGGCTGGTACTACCCGGCCACCGTGCTGCGCGACGTCCCGCCGCAAGCCAGGATCCTGCGCGAGGAGGTCTTCGGCCCGGTCGCGCCGATCGTCGGCTTCGACACCGAGGAAGAGGGGCTCGCCGCCGCCAACGACACCGAATTCGGGCTGGTCAGCTACGTCTACACCCGCGACCTCGATCGCGCGCTGCGCATCGCCGAGGGTTTGGAATCCGGCATGGTGGGCGTCAACCGCGGCGTCATCTCCGACCCCGCCGCCCCCTTCGGCGGCGTCAAGGAGTCCGGCTTCGGCCGGGAGGGCGGCACCGAGGGCATCGAGGAATACCTCTCCACCAAATACATCGCGCTCACGTGAGAGCGTGCCGCGGATTCCGCGCCACTGAAGGCGATCGATCGCGCACCTGAGGGTCGAATCCGGCCTGTCGGCGCCGACCGCCCAGCCCCCTGCTTTCCGGGGGACGACTTCGTCGATCATCGACACTAGCCTCTACCTGGGGTCCGAGGAGGCGAAGGGGCTGATCGTGAGAAGGTGCGGGTGCCGGTGACGACTGATTGAGCAACGGCATCGTCAGAGCCTTCTTGCGGGCCGTGGACGATCTGAAACGGCTGACCAAGAGGGAAGCCGAGGGCCTTGCGGACATGAAAACAGGCGCGGCCCGCGCTTCCCGGGAAGTCGTCGATGTGCACACGCACGGTGACGCCGACGGTGCGCTCGCGATCCGACGTGCGGCAGGTGGCGATGCCGGTCCCGGGCGGGATCTGTGCCCCCCGCCGCCGGACCGAGCGTCGCTGAGCCGGGCCGGACAGAGACTCGAGGCCGAACTGAATCGACGTTTCGGCGAGAACGGACCGACCAACGAGCAATTGGGCGACTTCATAGCTCGCCGTCGGCTGTCCCGGCTGGAGCAATACGCCATCATCGACCGGAGAATCGAGGAAACAGCGGCTTCTCTCGGCCGGGACAGCGCCGACGTACGCGAGCAGATGCGGCGTGAACTGACGGACGCGCTCGACGGGAAACCGCTCGCTATCCGCGTCCGCGACAACGAACTCGTGGCAATTCTCGAGGAAGGGCGAATCAGGGGCATCCGCGACCCCGTGGGCGATCGCGCCCATGCCGAAGCCGAGTGGTTCGGCCCGCACGTCCACGACAACCCGCCCGTCTACGGCTACGTTGCCATGGACGGTGTGCGCCCTTCACAAGACGGCCTGATCGATGCCTTGTCGGAGCTGAACTACGGCGACAATCAGATCTACCTGAAGCCCGAGGTCCGGTCACGAACGACCATCACGCTCGGTGACTCGATGGTGGAGAGGGACCTGGTGATACCCTCCCCCGTGGAAAACCCGTCGGAATACTCCTATGGCGCCGGAGCGCACGGTATGGCTCCCATCGGCCGCGACTATCTGGGAGCGGACTTTCGCGCCGGCCATTTCTTCGAAGCCCAGATGTTCGATCTCACGACCGCGGACATAGATTTCATCGGGTTGCACCAGCCACCCGGTGCGGCGTTGCGACAGGCGCTGGACCAATCGGGAATAGATTGGCGTGTTCTGACCAATCGCACGATCGCGGCGGAGGGCACTCCCGCGGAACGAGCGGCCGCGATCGAACGGACGAGTCAGGACCTCGAGCATCTTCGCCATGTGCATCCCGCTATCCGCTCGCAAGCGGAACGTCTCGGAGCCGAGTTGAGGGCCGACCTGCGTGTCCTGAACGATTCCCCCGCAGGCGAGGGACCGGCCGCCGAACCCGGATAGCGTCGGTGGACGCCTTCCATCAAGCCGACGGTCTGGAAACCTTCCGCGCTCCCTCCGGGGGCGGACATGAAGTGACCGCCCCGGGTGGCATAGCCCGGGGCGGTCTATTCGAAAGCGACGGTCTCGCGAGCGCCGCGTTGGGGTCAGATCAGTGGCCGAGACGACCGCGGCCGAGGCGAAGCAGCAGCATGGCGAGGGTGTGACCCTCTTGGCCGAGCTCGCTGAAGCGCTCCAGCACCTTCATCTCGCGACTGTGCACGAGGCGCGGCCCGCCTGACGCCATGCGCGTCCGGCCGATGATCCGGGAGATCTCCGTCCGGCGCTTGATCGCGGCCAGGATCTCCGCGTCGAGACGGTCGATCTCCTTGCGGAGCTTGTCGATCTCGGCCTCGGTCTGCGGCAGCGCGGATTCGGACCCGGTCGTCGTGGCAGGGGTGCTCATCATTCATCTCCTCGTGTCAGAACATGGATCGGCGGGTGCCGAAGGCTCGTTACCGATCAGTTCTTTCACCGTGAAACAGACCTGGTGGGGCCTTGTATTGTCCCCCCAGAAGGCGTGCTCAGGTACAGGCTCCGCGATCCCGGCGTTCGGCTGGCAGCCGAATCGGATGTCTTGCGAAAGCGCTGAGCATGTCGCCAGTGTGCCACGGGTAGGGGGGTATGCAAAACGTATACGTTTGGCAATGTCGCGAGAAACGCAGGTCGTTTCGCCCGCCCTTCCCATCAGGGGGAGTTCACCCGCCGTTCAGTCGACCGGCGCCGAACCGATACCGATGTCACCCGGGGCTTCATCTCTGTCGGTGCCCGCCGGTAGCGTGGATGGACGATGGACATCACGGTGGCTCCCAAGACGCAGGGCGGTCGGGTCGTGCACCCGGATCCGACATCGAAACCGCAGCTCGCCGGCGGTAACGCGGCGGAGGGGCGGCAGCCTGCCTCCGTTCCCGAGGCGCCGCCAACGGACGCCGAGCGCGAACGGCAGCGCGTCGAGCGGGAACAGCGGCGCGCCGAGGAGGCCGAGCGCCTGCTCGACAGCCTCAATCCACAGCAGCGCGCGGCGGTGGTGCACACCGGATCCCCGCTGCTCATCGTGGCGGGCGCGGGCTCGGGCAAGACGGCCGTGCTCACCCGCCGCATCGCCTACCTGCTGGCCGCCCGCGGTGTCACGCCGGGCCAGGTGCTGGCCATCACATTCACCAACAAAGCCGCCGCGGAGATGCGGGAGCGGGTGACCGGGCTGGTCGGCCCGCGGGCGAACGCCATGTGGGTGTCGACGTTCCACTCCAGTTGCGTCCGCATCCTGCGGACCCAGGCGGCGCTGCTGCCCGGCCTGAACTCGAACTTCTCGATCTACGACGCGGACGATTCGCGGCGCCTGCTCACCATGATCAGCCGCGACCTGGACATCGACGCCAAGAAGTACTCGGCGCGCCTGCTCGCGACGGCGATCTCGAACCTCAAGAACGAACTCATCGACCCGGCCCGCGCCACCGCCGACGCGGAATCGGACGACACGGAGCTGCCCGGCCTGGTGGCCAAGGTCTACACCGAATATCAGCGCAGGCTGCGCTCGGCGAACGCGCTGGACTTCGACGACCTGATCGGCGAGACCGTGGCGCTGCTGCAGCACCACCCGCAGGTCGCCGAGTACTACCGCCGCCGGTTCCGGCACGTGCTGGTGGACGAGTACCAGGACACCAACCACGCGCAGTACGTCTTGGTCCGCGAGCTGGTCGGCCACCACGTGGAAGGCGGCGACGAGGACCGGGTGCCGCCGAGCGAACTGTGTGTGGTGGGTGACGCCGATCAGTCCATCTACGCCTTCCGCGGCGCGACGATCCGCAATATCGAGGAGTTCGAGCGCGACTTCCCCGACGCCGAAACCATTCTGCTGGAGCAGAACTACCGCTCCACCCAGCACATCCTCTCCGCCGCCAACGCGGTGATCTCGCGCAACGAGAACCGGCGCGAGAAGAAGCTGTGGACCGATTCCGGCGAAGGCGACCTGATCACCGGTTACGTCGCCGACAACGAGCACGACGAGGCGTCCTTCGTCGCCCGCGAGATCGACCGGCTGGTCGACCAGGGCGAGGCCAACTACGGCGACGTCGCGGTGTTCTACCGCACCAACAACAACTCTCGCGCGCTGGAAGAGATCTTCATCCGGATGGGCCTGCCCTACAAGGTGGTCGGCGGCGTCCGCTTCTACGAGCGCAAAGAGGTGCGCGACGTGGTCGCCTACCTGCGCGTGCTGGAGAACCCGGAAGACGCGGTGAGCATGCGCCGCATCCTCAATACGCCCCGCCGCGGCATCGGTGACCGAGCCGAAGCCTGCGTGGCTGTCCATGCCGAACAACGCGGGATCGGTTTCGCCGCCGCCCTGCGCGACGCCGCCGAAGGCAAAGTGGCGCTGCTGAACACGCGCGCTCAGCGCGCCATCGCCGGCTTCCTGGAATTGCTCGACGACATCAGGGCCGCGGGCGAACAAGCGGAGTCCGACTTCCCCGACCTGGGCAACGTCGTCGACGCGGTGCTCGAGCGCACCGGTTATCGCGCCGAGCTGGAGGCGTCCGACGACCCGCAGGACGGCGCCCGGCTGGACAACCTCAACGAGTTGGTCAGCGTCGCGCGCGAGTTCAGCTCCGAGGCGCGCAACAACGCGGAGGCCGCCAGGCAGGAGGGGCTGTTGCCCGAGGTGGGCGAAGGCGAGCCGGATCCCGGTTCGCTCGCCGCGTTCCTCGAGCGGGTCTCGCTGGTGGCCGATACCGACCAGATTCCGGACGAGGGCTCCGGGGTGGTCACGATGATGACGCTGCACACCGCCAAGGGGCTGGAATTCCCGGTGGTGTTCGTGACGGGTTGGGAAGACGGGCAGTTCCCGCACATGCGCGCACTCGGTGATCCGACCGAGCTGGCCGAGGAACGCCGCCTCGCCTACGTCGGCATCACCAGGGCCCGGCGGCGGCTGTATCTGACGCGGGCGGTGGTGCGTTCCGGCTGGGGCCAGCCGGTGTCGAACCCGGAATCGCGTTTTCTGCAGGAGATTCCGGGTCATCTCATCGATTGGCGTCGGCTCGAGCCCGCCGGTTCACCCGCGACGAGGGGTCTGCGGCGGCGTGGCGGGGACGACGACGGGCTGGAGCGGGACTGGACCCGCGGCGACGGCTGGGCGGAGCCGCGTCCCGGCTTGCGTGATCGCGGTCCGCGCAGGCCCGCTCCCGGCGGCGCGACCCGCAACAACACGAATTTGGTCCTCGCCGTGGGCGATCGGGTCAGCGACGACAAGTACGGTCTCGGCCGCGTGATCGCGGCGGAGGGCTTCGGCCCACTGGCCACGGTGACCATCGACTTCGGCACTGCGGGCAAGATCCGGTTGATCCCGCAGTACAGCCGGACGTTGGTCAAGCTATGAGCCGAGTGGGCCTTTCGACCCTGCCCTTGCCGGTGTCGCGCCGGTAGCGTCCGCGACGTGGATACGATCGCACAGCATCTCCTGTGGTTCCTGCCCATGCTCTGGCTCGGCATGGTGCTGGCCATCTCGTTCCTGGAGGCGCCGCTGAAATTCCGCGCCCCGGGGGTCACGCTGCCGCTGGGGCTCGGCATCGGCCGCCTCGTGTTCCGCGCGCTGAACACCGTGGAGGCCGTGCTCGCGGTGCTGCTGGTGCTCGCCGCAGTGATCGTCGGACCCGGCGCGGCGACGTGGGCGTGGCTGGGCGTCGCCGCGGCAGTGCTGGCCGTTCAAATCGTGGTGGTGCGCCCGCCGCTCTCACGCCGCTCCGATCGCGTGCTGGCAGGCGAGGAACTGCCGCGCTCCCACGCGCACTATTGGTACATCGGCCTGGAGGTCGTCAAGGTCGTCGCGTTGGTCGCCCTCGCGATCACGGCGGCGCCGTAGGCAACGCCGATCATCGACGGAGCAGATGCGTCGATTTCCGCCGCCGTAGCTCAGCCAGGGACTTCGCTTGTCGTCGCCGTGGTCCGGGCATTCCGTCCATACCGCGCTCCTCGTGGGATGAGCGGAGCGCGCACCAGTCAGCCGAAATTCGCCAGCCCGACAGCTCGGCACGACCCGCCTCGAGATCGTGTCAGCGCGGCTCTCGCGAGGTGTCCGGCTTCATACGCCCGGCGTCGATGAGCGTCTGCCGGGCCGCTGCCTTACGCGGGCATTGATCGGCTCGGCATGCCCTGTGCCGTTGCATGGTCTGATGCGCTTCCGGAACGCTCAACGGCGTTTCGGGAGCTTCGTGCGGCCAACCGGTAGGCCACAGCCCGGCGTCGGGCCGCTCGGCGCTGATCCGTTCGCGTTCGCGTGCGGCGCGCCACTCGGCGGCTACGCGATCGATGATCGCTTGCGCTGACATGTCGTCTTGCTCGCCGTCTCGCCACCAGTTGAACCCCATCGCGTTCACCCCTGCTGTTCTCGTTCGTCATGTGGACGCACGCCACCCGGCGGGGTGGTGGTCACCGCGGAGCCGCTCACAGCTCGCGATGCGTCCGTTCGGAACGAGGGACGCGCCCGCCGGGTGGGTGCGGCTGCCAGCGTCGCGCGAAAAACTTCGCTCTGGACTGGGAAAATGGCTACAGCGCGTCTACCGATCCGCATACGATCCACGCATGGGGACGGACGGGGGATTTGCTCCTGACATCGGGGAACGTCTGCGAGCAGCCAGGCAGGCGGCGGGGCTCTCACTGGCCGAACTGGCTGCCCGCATACCGTTCTCGCGCAGCTACCTGGGGCATGTGGAGACCGGAACGCGCGCCGCCTCGGCTGATGTGGTCGCCGCCTACCTGCGCGCATGCGGCGAAATGACATGTGACCCTGTCACACTGGTCAGTATGTTGGGCCGAGCGGACGTCGACCGGCGGTCGTTCCTGCGCACATCCGTCTACAGCGCCGCGCTATCCGCGACAGCGCTGGTGTCACAGTCCGATGTGGCCCGGTTGATGCGCATCGACGAATCCGCGCACGTAGGCATGCCGGAAGTCCGTGCCGTCCAGGGAATCACGGATGCCTTCTTGCGCATGGACGAAGTCAAGGGCGGCGGCATCGGCCGAACCGCCGTCGCGGAGTTCCTGAGCACCGACGTCGCGTCCCTGCTGCGATCGCGGTTCGCCGATTCGACGGTCCGTTCCGCCGCCTTCAGCGCCGCCGCCGAATTGGCATACTTGGCCGGTTTCAAAGCGCACGACGCCGGGGCGGACGGTATCGCGCAGCGGTATTTCCTGTCGGCGTTGCGTCTGGCGGAGGAAAGCCAGATGCCCGGCCAAGACGCATGGGTGCTGCGCATCCTCGCCATGCAAGGAACCGATATCGGCCAGCCTCACTTCAGTCCCGCCCTCGCCGAAGCGGCCGTAACTCGGGACGGCGGCCAACTCGGACCGGATGCGACAGCGTTGCTCACTATCGCTGTCGCCCGCTGTCACGCCGAAACCGGCGACCACGGCAGAGCGCTGGCTGCCCTGCGGACCGCTGAACCACACGTAACTCCTGACCTGACCAGCGAACAACCCCGCTGGGTGTCGATGTGGTGCCCGAACAAGGGCACGGTCGTGGACCAGGTCGCAAAGACGTTCCTTGCTCTGGGTGACCTCGCCAATGCTGAACGTTATTGCGAACTCGCCACCGGCATCTGGGATCGCGAGACTCATGCCCGCGTGTGGGCGCTCAGCGCTGCCGAAACCGGGTTGCTGCACTGGAAACGCGGCAAGCACACCGATGCCGTCGACATGTGGCGCTCCGCCTTTCCCGCGTTGCACGCCGTCGATTCCGCCCGTACCACTACTGCCTTGTGCAAGATTCGCCGCACGGCCCCCGAACTATTCGAGGACACAGCCCCCACCGGCACCCCCGCATTGTGAGCCCGGTGCCGCCGCGCCGACATCGCAAAGGTTATGTGAAAGGTCGCTCCGGAATTGCTCGCCAGCACGGCAACGTGACAGCGCACAGGACGTTGCTAGCGGCCCGTTGCTCAACGCTCTCCAGCCCAGACCAGTGGCCGTGAACTCCGCCCGGATGGGTTCGGCGCACGTCGGCATGCCGGACTGGGTGCGGCACCCAGATCGGCCGCGCCAGTAAATCGGGTGACGGCTTGCTCGTATGGTCGTAGCCTTCGCGACGTAGCCCGCTTGTACCGTCGAGGACGCCTGATGATCAGCGAAACGATTCCCATGTGGACCTCCCAGCGCACAATGGTCCCCCTGCGCGATTTGCTCGAGTTGTTCCCGCCGAACAACTGGCGGTGGGTGGTCGAGGAGTTCGACGGGACGTTCGGTCGATTGTCCACCGGAATCACTCGTCCCGCCTGGGCACAGTTCCACGAGATGGTGTCCGCCGGTGCAGTGGCATTCGATTGGGATGGAATCCAACAGTTCGCGGACGGTGTTGATCAGATGATCGATGGCCGGATTGTCGCGACCGATGAGAACCACACCACTGTGGTTCAGTTGGACGCGTTCGACAGCACCGAATACGAAATCGTCATCGATCCGGGCTGGGGCGGAGCGGCTGCGTTCGTTTCCGCTGTCCGGTCCAAGTGGGCTCCCCGGGACGCATCGTAGGCGAGCAGTCCGGAGGCTCCGACGCTGCGTAGACGTGAGCGATACGGTCCGTACTTCCCTGGCGTGGACCATCCTGCCGGAGAGGCCGCATGACCGGTCCGTTTCGCGGTGTCAATGCGGCAGCAGGTCTGTCGACGCCTTGTCGAGGGTGGGATAACGGAAGGTGAAGCCTGCCTTCCGCAGTACCTCCGACGTGGCGTGACGGCCGGTCAGACCGAGGGCCGGATCGGAGCGCAGGAGGAGCGCGCCTAGCTTCAGCACGAATTCCGGGGTCGGCGGCGCGGGCGGCCGGTGCAGGCGCTTGCGGAGGATGCGCATCAGCTCGCGGTTGCGAACCGGTGTATCGGTGGCGGCTACCAGGATTCCGTTCGGCAGTTCGAGCGCCGGATCGAGGCCGAGTGCGGCGCGAACGATCGCGAGCCAGTCCTCGATGTGGATCCAGCTGAACCATTGTTGGCCGGGCCCGACTCGACCGCCGAGCCCGGCTCTGGTGAGTTGAGTGAGACGTTTCAGGGCGGGCGCCTGTGAGTCGAGCACGATCGAGGTGCGCAGAATCGTCCAGTGCGCTGCGCGGGCGGAGTCGAAGGCGCGCTCCCACGGTTCGGCGACGCCGGTCATCTGCGGCAGCCCGATCGGCAGGGGAGTGCTTTCGGTGCAATGGGTTTCGCCCGCATCGGACCAGATCGCGGTAGTGCTCGCCTGCACCCAGTAGTCGATCGGCGCGTCCAGCGTCGCGGCGGCGGCAACCAGAGCGCGGGTGGAATCCACTCGGCTGGCCCGTAATTCGGCGATGTTCTCCGGTGTCGGTCGGCAGTCGACCAGCTTCCCGGCGAGGTTGACGATCGCGGTCCGTCCTGGATTACGGAGTGCCGCAACCCATTCGCCGACCGACTTGCCGTCCCACTCCGCTTGATCGAACGGCAGCTGGGGATCGCGACGGCGGGTGAGTATGACGGCGCGATGCCCACGACAGGTGAGGTCGGCGGCGACATGCCTGCCCAGCCCGCCGGTGCCGCCCGGAATGATCACCGTGAGCGCGTCGGCGGCGGGCTCGAGTCCGGCCGAGCGGGCCAAGCGGGCGAAACACACCCGCACATCGGTTTCCAGGAACGCGGCGTCGAGCAGCCGGGCCATACCGGCCGACGCGCCGAGGAAGGTCAACCGCTGGGTGATTTCGGTGCCGCCGTCGCGCGGCGTCAGGGTCCAGGTCAGCCGCATCCGCCCGAGCGGTTCGGGTTGCTCGATCCGCAGCTCCCGTTCCGGCCGGACAGCGGCGACGATGAACGGCAGCACGGCGCGCCCGTGCAAAGCGCGGTGCGCCTGCCCCTGCGGCACATAGCTTCCCGTACTGCCCACTGCGACCGGACTGTCCAGCCGCACCGACGCGATCCCCGGGTTCCATTCCGGCCATCGCGGCGGATCGGCGAGTACCTCCCAGATCCGTTCAGCAGGCAACGCGATGAATTGTGTGTACGTCGTTGTACGTCGTGCCATGGGCTCGACGCTAATCCGATGTCTGCCACGGGGGAATCGTGTGCATCGTCATGTACCGCGACACACCTCGACTCAACGAGAATGCGCTGGCCAGGCTGCGCGGGCGAAGTCTCGCGCCACAGGGGGTCGCGTCGGGCCATTGCGGATTCGCGACTTGCAATTACCGAACGGATGAGGCGACCGCGCACGAGGCGAAGTTTCGCACCCGAAGCCGGGCCGCACGCCCGCGTTCATGGTGAGCAGCCCGCTGCGATGGGCGAGCACGGGCTGGCCGGACTGCTGCGAGCAGCTATGCGCTGTAACCGGTTTCGCACCTGCGCTCATTGTGCGCCAACACAGCGGAGGAGCGTACATCCACCTCTGGCGTGTGCGATCCATGGTCCGCCTGGGTCGCGGCCAGCCGACTGGGAAGGCGCGTCAGGCACGCGTCGAGGCGTCGCTCAGTCGCGCTGCGGGCCGAGGCTGATGCCACGGGTGGCCAGCCAGGGCAGCGGGTCGACCTTGTCGGTGCCGTTCAACCAGACCTCGAAGTGGCAGTGCGGGCCGGTGGAGAACCCGCGGTTGCCGATCGTGGCGATCTGGTCACCGGCGAGCACACGCTGGCCCGCCGACACCGTGGCGGTGTCGATGTGGCCGTAGATGGTGACGGTGCCGTCGTCGTGCAGCAGGCGGACCCACATGCCGAAGCCCGACGCGGGACCGGCCTCGATCACGGTGGCGTCGGCGACGGCGTAGATCGGGGTGCCGATCGGGCCCGCGATGTCGATGCCGAGGTGTTGCACGCCCCAGCGGGCGCCGAAGCCGGAGGTGAAAGTGCCCGCGGCGAACCTGGTGAACAGCGGCCGAAGCTTCGAGGCCTCCTGGGCGGCGAGGTCCTCGGCGTACTTCTGGCCCTTTTGCAGGATGTCGTTGAACTGATCGAGGTTGGCCGGCGCGGAGACGCTCAGCACCTGCGGTGAGTCCGGCGCCGCCGTCGGATCGGCCACGTTCATCGACTGCGCGGCGATCTCGTGGATCTGTCCGGCGGCTTCGTAGTCGACCGCCTGCGAGGGCTGGTCGGGCGAGGCGAACGCGGCCTGTCCGGCCGCTACGACAGCGCCAGCGGCGACGGCCGCCACCGCGGCGCGTCCCTTGAGCGCGGCGGGCGGCGCGGCCACCCGGTGCGCGCCACCGCGCTTGTTCGTGGCACGGCGCCCCGGGATGACGGTCGGAAGAGCACGTGCGCCCGGCTCCTCGTCGGACTCGGGTTCGGGCTCGGCGGTCTCGGTCGCCCAGGACTCCTCGGGAGCCCAGCAGCCGGTGTCGGACACCCAGGCTCGCTCGTCGGGCGCCCAGGTCTCCTCTTCGGCCCATGCCTCGCCGGAATTCCACGCCTGGCCGGAGTTCCAGGACTCGCCGGAGTTCCATGCCGCACCATCGGACCAGGCCTCTTGCTGGGCCCAATCTTGTTGCGGCCAGGCGTTGTTCGTGGCCCAGGAGTTGTCGGAGGCCGCGTTCGCGTGGGCCGGCTGGTCGTAGCCCCCGTCGTGGACGGGCGACTCGGTCTCGAAGCCGTATCCGGCGCCGGCGGCCTGCAAGTCGTACTCGCCCTGCGGAGCCTCGTACCCGGCGTAGTGCGGGTCGAACGATGGCTCGGCGTAGCTCGCCGGGGCGAAGGACTCGTCGTCGGGGCGGTAACGATGTCCCGTCCGCGAGCGATCAGTGGGAGCGAAGGTGGAACTGTGGTTCATCGGCGGTGCCACATCGTGAAGCTGGTGGAACTCGAAAGCCGCTTGACCAGCGGCGTCGATCGGTCGAATGCGGAGCGGCTCTCCGTCTGCGGAGCGCTGTGCTGCGTCAAAGCTTGCCGTCCTCCTAGTCGTGACCGTGTTGTGACATCGACCGCATTGACGGTAACGAAACGATTGAGCCGCGACAAGCGGTGCGCCGCTTCCGTAACAAACATGTGAGATTCATCACGCTTAGCCCGCGGAATATCTCACTGCGGTATGGGCACCCCTGAGAGGTCGTTCAACGACAAGTTGTAGTAGATTCCGGCGCGCTCCCGGGTTCCGTCCTCTACCTGGCGCGGTGCCAGCAACCTACTCGCCAGTAGTGTTGGCCAGCGGTTTTGCCGCTCCGAACGACGCCGGGTGACCTGCGCCACTTAGGATGAACGTGGCCGATTGGCCCTCCATGTGACTGGTTAGAGTCCGACCCGACCCGCTTCCGACGTCGGGCCGCCAACAAAGACGTTGTCATCACAACGCAGACGAGACGGTGAGTACATGGATCTCTTCGAATATCAGGCGAAGGAGCTCTTCGTTAAGCACGGAGTGCCTTCGTCCGAGGGCCGCGTCACGGACACGGCCGAGGACGCCCGCGCCATCGCGGAGGAAATCGGCAAGCCGGTGATGATCAAGGCCCAGGTGAAGGCCGGTGGCCGTGGCAAGGCCGGTGGCGTCAAGTACGCCGCGACCCCGGACGACGCGCTCACGCACGCGCAGAACATCATCGGCCTGGACATCAAGGGCCACATCACCAAGAAGATCCTGGTGGCCGAGGCCAAGGACATCGCGGAGGAGTACTACATCTCCTTCCTGCTGGACCGGGCCAACCGGACCTACCTGGCCATGTGCTCGGTCGAGGGCGGCATGGAGATCGAAGAAGTCGCCGCGACCAAGCCGGAGCGGCTGGCGAAGGTTCCGGTCGACGCGGTCAAGGGCGTCGACCTGGCGTTCGCGCGCTCGATCGCCGAGCAGGGCCACCTGCCCGCCGACGTGCTGGACGCCGCGGCCGTGACCATCCAGAAGCTGTGGGAGGTGTTCGTCGCGGAGGACGCCACCCTGGTCGAGGTCAACCCGCTGGTGCGCACCCCGCAGGACGAGATCCTCGCGCTGGACGGCAAGGTCACCCTCGACGAGAACGCCGGATTCCGCCACCCGGAGCACGAGGCGTTCGCGGACAAGGACGCGACCGACCCGCTCGAGCTCAAGGCCAAGGAGAACGACCTCAACTACGTCAAGCTCGACGGCGAGGTCGGCATCATCGGCAACGGCGCAGGCCTGGTCATGTCCACCCTGGACGTCGTCGCCTACGCGGGCGAGGGCCACGGCGGCGTGAAGCCGGCCAACTTCCTGGACATCGGCGGCGGCGCCTCGGCCGAGGTGATGGCAGCGGGTCTGGACGTCATCCTGAACGACAGCCAGGTCAAGAGCGTGTTCGTCAACGTGTTCGGCGGCATCACCGCGTGTGACGCGGTCGCCAACGGCATCGTGAAGGCGCTGGAGATCCTGGGCGACGAGGCCAACAAGCCGCTGGTCGTCCGCCTGGACGGCAACCGCGTCGAGGAGGGCCGCAAGATCCTGGCCGACGCCGACCACCCGCTGGTGACGCTGGCGCAGACAATGGACGAAGGCGCCGACAAGGCCGCCGAACTGGCAGCCGCCCGATAACGACGGCCGAGTAAGGACGAAAAGAAATGTCTATCTTCCTGAACAAGGACTCCAAGGTCATCGTCCAGGGCATCACCGGCGGCGAGGGCACCAAGCACACCGCGCTGATGCTGAAGGCGGGCACCCAGATCGTCGGCGGTGTGAACGCGCGCAAGGCGGGCACCACCGTCGCGCACACCGACAAGGACGGCAACGCGGTCGAGCTGCCGGTGTTCGGCACCGTCGCCGAGGCCATCAAGGAGACCGGCGCCGACGTGTCCATCGCGTTCGTGCCGCCGAAGTTCGCCAAGGACGCCATCATCGAGGCCATCGACGCGGAGATCCCGCTGCTGGTGGTCATCACCGAGGGCATCCCGGTGCAGGACACCGCCTACGCGTGGGCCTACAACGTGGAGAAGGGCGGCAAGACCCGGATTATCGGCCCGAACTGCCCCGGCATCATCACCCCCGGCGAGTCGCTGGTCGGCATCACCCCGGCCAACATCACCGGCAAGGGCCCGATCGGCCTGGTGTCCAAGTCGGGCACGCTGACCTACCAGATGATGTACGAGCTGCGCGACTTCGGCTTCTCGACCTCCATCGGCATCGGCGGCGACCCGGTCATCGGCACCACCCACATCGACGCCATCGAGGCGTTCGAGAAGGACCCGGAGACCAAGCTGATCGTGATGATCGGCGAGATCGGCGGCGACGCCGAGGAGCGGGCCGCGGCCTACATCAAGGCCAACGTCACCAAGCCGGTCGTCGGCTACGTGGCAGGCTTCACCGCCCCCGAGGGCAAGACGATGGGCCACGCGGGCGCCATCGTGTCCGGCTCGTCGGGCACCGCCCAGGCGAAGAAGGACGCGCTGGAGGCCGCGGGCGTGAAGGTCGGCAAGACGCCGTCCGAGACCGCCGCGCTGGCTCGCGAGATCCTGGAGAAGGCCAGCATCAGCGCCTGATCTCCGCGCCGTGCACGAAGGCCGCCTCCGAATTCGGGGGGCGGCCTTCGTCATGTGTGGCGGGGGCTCAGGCTTGGGCAGAAGCCGAGCGTCCGGTCCAGCCACTCGCGGTTCTCCTCGCTATCCATCACGAGGCAGCCGGGCGGATGGTTCATCTCGTTGTCACCGGGAATTCCCCGCTATTGAGAATCCGTGTGGTGTGAAAAGCGCCATCGCGGGCAACAGTTTCAAGGAGCGGTAGGTGGTCTCGCTAGGAGCTTCGCGCCGGACACCGCCGCGACCTGCCGTGATGCGGGCGAATCCGCTCGCCGCGGCCGTCGCGGCGGGATGACCTCGGCGAGGGAGTGCAGTAGCGTCAGAAGTAATCCAGCCGTGAAGACCATGTACGACTCGATTTAGGAGACGACGACATGTCCTACCCGACCGGGGGCTCTGGGTACAACACACCCTCGCCCTCAGCGCCATCCAGCCAGAGTTCGGCCGCGGGTGGTGCCACTTCAGGTTCGAGCGCTACCGGTTCCGATGCCAAAGGTCTGCCGTTCTTCCTGGTGGTCGGCGTAGCGGCGCTCGGCGTGATCAACTTCCTGCTCGGCTTCCTGCCGTTCCTGGGCAGGAAGCCGATCGATATCGGCGGCCGCACGGTCAGCACGACGGAGACGGCCAACCTCTTCGAGGTCGCGTCCGGCTCGCCGCTGCTCGGCCTGCTGCTGCTCGGCGGTCTGCTCGCCGGACTGTCGCTGCTGCCCAAGCAGAACTGGACCGGTGCGGCCGCGGCGGCTTCGACCGCCGGCTTCGTCGCGTTGCTGTTCCAGTCGTTCAACTTCGGTTCGGGCAGCGAGCTGAAGGTCGGTGCGTTCGTCCTGCTCGTGCTGTCCTTCGTGCAGGCAGCGGTGGCGATCGCCGCGACGCTGTTCGAGGTGGGCATCCTCAAGGCGCCCGCGCCGCGCCCCGCTGCCGCGCCGAGCGGGTTCGGTCAGGGCGGCTACGGCCAGCAGCCGTCGTACGGACCGGGGCAGCAGTCCTACGGGCAGCCGGGTCAGCAGCCCGGCTACGGCGCGAGCCCCTACGGGCAAGCCGGGTACGGCGCGCAGTCCGCGCCGCCGCAGTTCCCGTCCCAGCAGGGGCAGCCGTCGCCTTACGGGCAGAGCCAGCCGAGCTACGGGCAGAGCCAGCAGGGCCAGGCGTACGGACAGCCGCAGTCGCCTTACGGCCAGAGCCAGCCGACCACGGCCTACGGCGCGCCCCAGCAGCCGGGTTCGCCGTACGGCGCGCAGCCGCGCCCCGACGAGAGCGTGACTCAGCACTTCGGCGGCCAGCAGCAGTCCGGTCAGCAGTCGCCCTACGGTTCCCCGAGCTACGGCCAGCAGCAGGCGCAGACCAGCCAGCCGAGCCAGCCGAGCCAGCAGAGCGGTCCGTTCGGCGGCGAGCAGAGCGGCGACCCGTCCTCGGACGCCACCCAGGCATTCCGTCCTTCGGACGACAAGAACAAGTAGAGAACTCAGCGGCGTCCTCCCCGGTGCGGCGATCGCGTGCCTGCGGCGCGCCTGACCCGTTCGCGCCGGGGAGGATGCCACGCTGAAATGCCATGAGCTCCTCCAGAAACTCCTCGGCCCGCCGGATCGGCGGGCCGCGCTCGTCGCAGCCGCACCCCGACGCGGACGAAGCCGGGTTTCTGTCCCTCACCCCGGAGCGGTCCAGGGTGCTCATCGCCGTAGCGGGCCGCCCGTCCGCCTTCGGGCTGACCACCCTCGTCGTCCTCGTGCTCGCCACGCTCCTGGCGGCGGGCAGCGATCTGGACGGCGCCTCCGGCGCGATCGCCGCCTCCTGGTTGGGCGTGCACCAGGTTCCGCTGGTGATCGGCAAGACCTCGCTCGGCTTGCTTCCGCTGTTGCCCACCGCCCTGCTGGTCTGGCTGGCCGCGCGGGAATGCGCGCGCGCCGTGGAGCCGCAATGCACTCGAGCGGATCTCGGGTGGATCGTCGGCGCCGCGGTGGGCGGTCCGCTGCTGGTCACCATCGTCTGCCTCGCGGTCACCGAAGACGCTTCCGGTGTCATCGCGCTGCAACCGCCGAACACCCTCGCCGCCTTCGTGTGGGTCGCCGCGTTGTATCTGCTCGCCGCCGCCATCGGCATCGCCGTCCGTCTCCGGCGCGAGCTGTTCGTGCTGCTGCGGCTGCCCGATTGGGCGGTCTCCGGCCTCTACGGCGCGGGCCGGTCCGTCCTGCGCCTGCTGGGTTGCGCGAGCGCTGTGGTGGTGGTTTCGTTCCTCGCCCACGTTTCGCGGCTCGGCGACATGTATCAGTCGGCGGGCAATGTCGGCGGCGTCCTCGGCCTGACGCTGCTCTCGCTGGCGTATCTGCCGAACCTGGTGATCCACACCGTCGGTGTGCTGGTCGGTTCCAGCGCGCAGATCGGCGTCGCCTCGTTCGGGGTGTTCTCCGTCGTCGGCGGACCGATACCGGCGTTTCCGTTGCTCGCGGCGGTGCCGACCGGTCCGGCGGCGGGTTGGTGGCCGGTGGTGCTGCTGATCCCCGCGGCGGTCGGCGTGCTCGGCGGGCTGGACATCGCGCGCACTTCCACCGACCGGATCGGCGCGCCGTGGGCCACGCTCGTCTCCGCCGCGCTCGCCGCGCTCGCGCTGACCGTGGCGGGCGCGGTCGCGGGCGGCGAACTCGGCGAGGTGGGCCGGGTCGGCCTGCACCTGCCGATCTTCGCCTCGGTCACGTTCGCCTGGCTGGCGATCCCCGGCTACGCGGGCCTGGTGTTCGCCCGCTGGTTCCTCGTGCCGGTCGGCGTCCCACCGGCGGACTACACCGATCCGTACGACGATTACCCTGACGACGACGCCGACTACGCCGACTACTACGAGACCGACGACGGCTACTACGAGGACGACGACTACTACGACGACTACGACCGGCCCGAGCTGGAGGCCCCGCTGGACGCCGAACTCGTCGACGAGCCGCCCGCGATCGAGACCATCGGTCGGTCTCACGACCACGCCGCGGGCGACATCGTCGACGCCGAAGTGGTCGAGGCGGACCTGCCGGATAGTGACCGGGTGGACGGTCGTTAGGCTCTAACCCGGCGGTGCCGCATCCGTCCGCTATCCGATCGATCAGGGAGTAGAGCGCTGACGTCCCCGTATGCCTCGTGGAAGCCCGTGACGACGCCGGCCACCGTCGTCGTCCTGGCGTCGGGCACCGGTTCGCTGCTGCACGCCCTGCTGGACGCCGCGGCCGCGCCCGGCTATCCGGCGAAGGTCGTCGCGGTCGGCGTCGACCGGCTGTGCGCGGCCACCACCCATGCGGACGCCGCGGGCGTACCGCATTTCCGGGTGGCGCTGAAGGACTTTCCGGACCGCGCCGCGTGGGATGCCGAGCTCACCGAGGCGGTCGCCGAGCACCAGCCGGATCTGGTGGTGTCGGCGGGCTTCATGAAGTTGCTCGGTCCCGCTTTCCTGGACCGGTTCGGCGGACGGATCATCAACACCCACCCCGCCCTGCTGCCCGCGTTCCCCGGCGCGCACGGCGTGCGGGACGCGCTCGCCTACGGTGCGCGGGTCACCGGCTGCACCGTGCACCTGGTCGACGAGGGCGTGGACACCGGGCCGATCCTGGCGCAGGAGGCGGTGCCGGTGCTGCCGGGTGACGACGAGGCCACCCTGCACGAGCGCATCAAGATCGTCGAGCGACGGTTGCTGGCGGAGGTCGTCGCCGCCGTCGCGACGCGAGGCATTGTCTCCGATGGACGAAAGGCAGTTATCCCAGATGAGCGAGTTCTCCGGTGAGTGAACGCAAGCCGATCAGCAGGGCGCTGGTGAGCGTCTACGACAAGACGGGTCTCGTGGAGCTCGCGACCGGTCTGCACGCGGCGGGCATCGAGCTGGTCTCGACCGGGTCCACCGCGGGCAGGATCGCGGGCGCGGGCATACCGGTGACCAAGGTCGAGGACCTGACCGGGTTCCCGGAGACCCTCGACGGCCGGGTCAAAACCCTGCACCCGCGGGTGCACGCGGGCATCCTGGCGGACTCGCGCAAGCAGGAGCACGTCGATCAGCTGGTCGAGCTCGGTGTCGAGGCGTTCCAGCTGGTGGTGGTTAACCTCTACCCGTTCACGCAGACCGTGGCCAGTGGTGCGACGCCGGACGAGTGCGTGGAGCAGATCGATATCGGTGGCCCGTCCATGGTGCGCGCCGCGGCGAAGAACCACCCGTCGGTGGCGGTGGTCGTGGACAGCGGCGACTACGACGACGTGCTGGCCGCGGTGAAGTCCGGCGGCTTCACCTTGGCCGAACGCACAGCTCTGGCGGCCAAGGCTTTCCAGCACACCGCGAGTTATGACGTTGCGGTCGCGAGCTGGATGACCAACGTGCTGAGCGCGGGCGACACGGCCGAGGACACGGCGGTCCGGTTCCCCGAGTGGCTCGGCGGCACCTGGGAGCGGTCGGCGGTGCTGCGTTACGGCGAGAACCCGCATCAGTCCGCGGCCCTGTACACCAACGGCGACGGCAGCCCTGGGCTGGCGCAGGCGCGGCAGTTGCACGGCAAGGAGATGTCGTACAACAACTACGTCGACGCCGACGCGGCCTGGCGCGCCGCCTACGACCACGAGGCTCCGGCCGTGGCGATCATCAAGCACGCCAACCCGTGCGGCATCGCGCTCGGCGCCGACATCGCGGAGGCGCACCGCAAGGCGCACGCCTGCGATCCGGTGAGCGCGTACGGCGGGGTGATCGCGGCGAACCGCGAGGTCACCGTGGAACTGGCCGAGCAGGTCGCCGAGATCTTCACCGAGGTGATCGTCGCGCCGTCCTACGCCGACGGCGCGGTGGAGGTGTTGCAGCGCAAGAAGAACGTGCGCATCCTCGTGGCCGAGCCGCCGACGCGCGCGGGCGCCGAACTGCGTCCGATCAGCGGCGGCGCCCTGCTGCAACAGCGTGACGTGCTGGACGCGCCGGGCGACGACCCGGCTCATTGGACCTTGGCCGCCGGCGAGGCCGCCGACGCGGAAACGCTCGCCGATCTGGCGTTCGCCTGGCGCGCTTGCCGGGCCGTGAAGTCGAACGCCATTCTGCTCGCGCACGACGGCGCTTCGGTCGGTGTCGGCATGGGCCAGGTCAACCGCGTGGACGCGGTGGGTCTCGCGGTCCAGCGGGCCGGGGACCGGGCCAAGGGGTCGGTGGCGGCCTCCGACGCCTATTTCCCGTTCCCGGACGGTCCGCAGACCTTGATCGCGGCCGGTGTCCGCGCCATCGTGCAGCCCGGCGGTTCGGTGCGCGACCGGGAGACCATCGACGTCGCCCGCGAGGCGGGCGTCACCCTCTATCTCACCGGGGCCCGCCACTTCGCCCACTGAGTTCGATGGTTCCGCGACGCCGCGTCGGATCGAGGATCCGGCGCGGCGTTCTTCGTTCGATTCCCGCCCGTATCGCGCGGTCGGGCAAGGGTTTCGGTGGTCCCCTCCGAGAACTGTGCTCGGGCGCATCAGGAGTCGTGCGAGGCGGCCCGTCGCAAGCCGGCAGCTATTCGGTTACGAGTGAACAGTGCGGGACCAGCCTGTCGTGCGCACCGAGCGCTAGACCGCGCTGAGCACCGTGCGGTTTCCGAGTGGCTCTTTCAGCGGTACCTCCAGGGTGCCGAAGATCGCGATCATCGCGCACATCCGGCCCACCGCCTCGGCGCGGCTGCCGGAGCGCAGTTCGACCGTGACCGTCGACGCGGTCTCGGTGACCGTGGCATCCACGCCGTAGCACTCCGGCGAACCGGTTTCGAAGTTCACGGCTATCTTGTTGTCTCCCAATCGTGTCCACGATTGGAATGGGATCGGATGCGCGCCGACGATGGACGGGTCGGCGGTGAATTCGTTGCCCTGGTTCCCGCGCGGGTCCTCGGTGGGCGTGCGCGCCGCCGCGCTCGAAGAGGCGCTCGTGCTCGGCGTTTTCCCTTCGTCGTCCGAGCCGCCGCAGCCCGCGGCGGCAAGACAGGCGAGCACTACGGCGACAGCTGTGGCGGCGCGTCCGGCCTGGATCCGATCCATACCGACACCCTAGTCCCGGCGTCGGTTCACCTACCGCACAGCGGGTGCGTCGTGCACTGGGACGAACCCCACAGTGAACGTTCCGCGAACCCTGCGCGTAATAGCTCCCAAAGTCGTTCGGGGGCAGTAAGTTCTGCGGAGATGCGCGCCGGAGCCGTTGCGGCGCTCATCATGTCGGATGCTCTACCAGCTATTTCCGGAAAGGAAGTATCGTGGTCGACACGCTGCGCGTAGGCGAAGAACTCGGGCGAGGGCAGTCCCTCCAGGGCGGGGCTTACACCCTCACCCTCCAGGACGACGGCAATCTAGTGCTGTCCGAGCCGGGCGGGAATGTCGTGTGGGCCACCCAGACGCACGACCAAGGCGTGGAGCGGGCCGTGCTGCAGCACGACGGCAACTTCGTCCTCTACAAGAGCGACGGCGCGGTCTGGGCGACGGAGACCAACGACCAGGCCGCCGATCGGCTGGTCGTGCAAGCGGATCGCAATGTCGTGCTGTACGGCACCGACGGCAGCGCGCTGTGGGCTTCCGGCACCGACACCGACACTCCGCTGCCCGCCCCGGAGCCGGAAGCGGAACCGGTGCAAGAGCAGGTCGCGACTCCCGCCGCCGAGGAGGTGCCGCCTCCGCCGCCCGCGCCGGAGCCGCGCACCTACACCGTCGAGCCGGGCGACACCCTGTGGGCCATCGCCGAGCGTTTCTACGGCGACGGCAACCGCTACCAGGAGATCGCGGACGCCAGTGGCATCCCGAACCCGGACGCGATCAACCCCGGCCAGGTCCTGACCATCCCGTGACCCGGCCGGTTCGGTAGCGACGACGACAAAGACCCCCGGTGCTCGCGCATCGGGGGTCTTTCCGGTTCGCTCGTGTCGCGGAGTGCGCCTAGCGGCTGGTGAACGGCAGCAGCGCCATCTCACGGGCGTTCTTCACCGCGACGGCGACCTGGCGCTGCTGCTGCGGGGTGAGCCCGGTGACCCGGCGGCTGCGGATCTTGCCGCGATCGGAGATGAACGTACGCAGCAGGTTCACGTCTTTGTAGTCGACCGTCTCGATGCCGGCGGCGATGAGCGGGTTCTTCTTCGGACGGCGGGCCTGCTCTGCGCGAACCTTCTTCGACGGTGCTCGCTTGACTGCCATATGACGAGTTCCTTCTCACGAGATCAGTGGTTGTCTACCAGCTCGATTTGTGCACACCGGGCAACTCGCCCCGGTGGGCCATCTCGCGCACACGCACACGGGAGAGTCCGAACTTCCGGAGGTGACCGCGCGGTCGTCCGTCGGCGGCGTCCCGATTGCGCAATCGTACCGGACTGGCGTCGCGCGGCTGCCGCCGCAGTTCGGCCTGGGCGGCCGTGCGTTCGGCCTCCGGTGTACCCGGCTTCCGGATGAGCTCCTTGAGTTCGGCGCGGCGGCCCGCGTATCGCGCCACGATCGTCCTGCGCTGCTGATCGCGCGCGATCTTCGACTTCTTGGCCATCTCAGCGCTCCTCACGGAAGTCGACGTGCCGGCGCACCACCGGATCGTATTTGCGCAGCACGAGGCGGTCGGGGTCGTTGCGGCGATTCTTGCGGGTCACGTAGGTGTACCCGGTGCCTGCCGTGGACTTCAGCTTGACGATCGGGCGGATGTCGGTCGATTTCGACGCCATGGGTCGCTCCTCAGATCTTGTCGCCACGGGCCCGGAGCCGCGCCACCACGGCCTCGATCCCGTCCCGATCGATGGTCTTGATGCCCTTGGCGGAGACGGTCAGCGTGATGCGCCGGTCTTCGCTGGGCAGGTAGTAGGTCTTGCGCTGGATGTTCGGGTTCCAGCGGCGGCTGGTCCGCTTGTGCGAGTGCGACACGGACTTGCCGAATCCGGGCTTGCGCCCGGTGACCTGGCAGTGGGCCGACATCCGGACTCCCTCCAGTAGATGATAATCATTTTCGACAACGACTGCTCGACAATGTACCGTTGCCGTACAGCAAATGAAAATCGTTACTGAAAGGGGTTCCCGGTGGCTGCGGATTCCACCCTGGTCCCACCCGGCTCCGACCGCAGAACGCCCGTGCTGGTGCTCGCCGGTTTCGCCGGACTCGCCGCGGCGGGCGTGGATCGCGCGGCCGCGGTGCTGGGTGCGGCCGCGGGCACCGTCGTGGTCCGCCACGATCTGACCCAGCTGCGGGAGGGCGTCGTGCGTCGCACGGTGCGCACCGCGACGCAGGAGACCTCGGCCGTGCTCGAGCTCGCGCACGGCTGTGTCTCCTGCACCCTGCGGATGGATCTGCTTCCGCTGCTGTGCACCCTTTCCCAGCGGCAGTCGGTGGATCGCATCGTGCTCGCCCTCGACCCCGCGTTCGAGGCCGAGGCGGTGTGCCGTGCCATCGAGCACGTAGTGGTCACCGGCGTGCACGGTCGCATCGACGGCCCGGCCGGGCGCGACGTCCGGGTGGACGCGGTCCTGACCTGCCTGGACGCCGGCGTCTGGCTCGCCGACGCGACCGGCGACGAGACGCTCGCCGAACGCGGTCTCGCGGCCGCCGAGGATGACCGGACGGTGGCGCAGGTCGCGGTCGGGCAGGTGGATTTCGCCGATGCCGTCCTCGTCCTCGGCGCCGCCGCGGACGGAGCGCTGCTCGTCGACGCGGCGGTCGAGCGAGGCAAGCTCGCCGCGGTCCTGGCCAGGCTGGTTCCCGGCGCGCCGATCGCCTGGGTGGACGAGCCGGGTTCCGTCACGCCCGCGCTGGTCGAAACGCTGCTCGCGCGCGTCCCCGCCGATTCGCGCCGGGGGCGGGTCTTCGACGCGCACGCACCGCTTCTGCGTGGCCGGCCGCCCTTGACCAGTGACTACGGCGTCGAACTCGTGGAGTTCGCCGCGGCGCGGCCGTTCCATCCCGCCCGCCTGCACGAGGCGCTCGACGTATTGTTCGACGGCGTCGTGACCGCGCGCGGCCGCCTGTGGCTGGCCACCCAGCCCGACGAGGTGGTGTGGCTTGAATCCGCCGGCGGTGGCCTGCGGGTGGGCGGTGCGGGGCGCTGGCTGGCCGCGATGCCGGAAGCGGAACGGGCCGAGGCACACCCGGAGCGTCTCGCCATGGCCGCCCTGCGCTGGGACGAGCGATTCGGCGACCGGGATGTCTCGCTGTCGATCCTGGTCCACGACGCCGATCCGGCACAGATCCGGGAGGCGCTGCACTGGGCGCTGGTGGAGGACGACGAACTGCGCCTGGTCGAGCGCGCGCCGGAGCGGGTCGCCCGGTGGGAGGACCCGTTCGGCGAGTGGCACGCCGATCCGTGCGCGAGTGACGGGGAGGCGCAGCAGCCCGTGCAGGACCTGAAAACCCCGAAAGGAGAGGCGAAATGAAGAAGGGTATCCATCCGGACTACCACCCGGTGGTCTTCGAGGACGTGAGCACCGGCAAGCGGTTTCTCACCCGGTCCACGGCAACCGGTACGCGCACCGTGGAGTGGGCCGACGGCAACACCTATCCGTTGCTGACGGTGGACGTCACCGCCGATTCGCACCCGTTCTGGACCGGTGCGCACCGCGTGCTGGACGCCCAGGGGCGGGTGGAGAAGTTCGAACGCAAATACGGCAAGCGCGTGCGGAAGGAGGCCTGAGATGGCCGTGCCGAAGCGGAAGATGTCGCGGTCGAACACCCGTAGCCGCCGGTCGAACTGGAAGGCCGCACCGGTGGATCTGGTGGCGGTGACCGTCGGAGGCGTCGTGCGTCGGGTGCCGCGCAGGTTGGTCGCGGCCGTGCGGCGCGGCTTGATCGACGTCGAGAAACTCTGAGCGGTAGGCCCGCACGGAGATCGTAGGAGCTTCCGTGCCCGAGGCTACGAGCGACGGCCGATTGCTCGACCGATGCCGACTTCGCCTCGAACGGGCCGGATGCTGGTCTACTGTCCGGAAACGGGCACGTCGGTGCCCTTCGGAAAAAAATTTCCGGTCGGTTATCGTCCATGTAGCTATCTTCTAGCTATCAATGTGGCCCGCATCACGTCGCACTATTGCGCCGGAAGTGATTGCGGCTGGATAGCCATACGTGGAATCCCGGACTATCGGTCGGTTTTCGGCCGAGGAAAAGTTCGCCGAAAATGATGCGCGCGCAGCCCGATACCGGTACCCTCGTCGTCGAGGGCGGGTTCTCTTGGTTTCCGAGAGAACCCGCTCATCGCCAATTTCGGGGCCGTTCAGCCGGTTTCGCTCGCCCCGTCACTCCCGCTCACCGAGCCGCGCGCGTTCGTCGATCGCGCCGGTGTGGGTTCGGTCTTTCGAGGTCAACGCCGTAGGCCCGGCGTCGCCGCCCGGTGCGCGCCGCTCGCCGTCGTGTCCGGGCAGGCCGGGAAAGTCCGGCAGCAGAGCCTCGAGGCGGGCCAGCTGTTCACCGACAAGCGCCGCGGGACCCTCGATCAGCGACAGCGGCCACGGCCAGTGTCGTCCGTTCCAGCGCTCCACCTGCTCGGTCAGCTCAGCCGTCGTCGCCTCCAGTTCGCTGATCTCGGTACGCAATTCGCCTACTTGCGTTCGCAACTCGACGGATTCGCGCTCCAGCGCGGCTATTCGGGTCAGCGCCGCGGCCAGTCCGTCCACCAGCGTCCGATTCCGGCCGTCCGCGTCGGCGCCCAGCTGCGGCCAGCCGGACAAGTCGGGTCCGCGCAGCTGAATCTGGATGTCGCGCAGCACTGCCTCTTGTTCCGGCGTCACGTCCGGCTCCTCCTGTTCCACGAAATCCCACTGGCCGAAATCGATCGTCTCGGCCTCGTTCACGTCACAGCGCACGCCGCCGACCGTCACCTGGCGGCGCGTCTGATGAATGGCACGCCTGGTCTCCACGTTCGTGCCAGACCAGGCGTCGGTCTGCCACGCCCAGGTCGCGTACCCGGCGTCCAGTGCGCGGCTGACCGCCCAATACCCGCCGTAGATACCGACGTTCGCGCGGCCGAGCACGGTCGCGGCACCGTCCAGATAGGCGTTGACGCGCAACTGGTCCTGTTGGGTCGCGTCGAAATCCGCGGAGAAATAGATCGGCCGGTCCACCCGGCCGCCGCAGCGCAGCACCTGGGCGAGGGCCGCACGCGCGTCGACGATGCCCGCGCCGTAGCCGTCCAGCATCCGCGCGGCCGTGGTCTCCCAGTTCGAGACGAGCGAGATACCATGCGCCCGCAGATCGTTCGCTTCGGACGGAGTGAGCAGCTTGCCGGGCAGGCTCGGGCCGCCGTCGGACAGATACCGCACCACGAAGTCGTACCCTGCCGCCCGAATCGCCGCGCCCCCTGGACGACCCGCGGCGTAATCGAGACCGAAACGCATGGCTTCCACTGTAAGTGGGCCGGGCGAGTGAATCCGTGGCATCGCCGAATCCAGCCCGCCCACGGGGATCGCTCAGCGGAAAACGGTCGATCCGCCCCGAATCGCGCCGCGAAACCGGATCAGCGGGCCGGCTCCAGCTTCGGCCTGCGCGGCTTCGGTGGTGCGGCCAACTCGCGGCGATCCGGTGCGATCAGCACCGCGGAGATCGGCACCGTCAGCGCGAGCAAGCCGATGACGAACATCGGGAACACGAAGTCGAACAGCTCCACGCCGTCGGGCACCTTCGCCGACCGATTGACGTCGAAATGCAACGCGGCCACCGCCGTGTAGTAGGTGGCGGCCACGCCGACGCCGAACAACAGCACCGTCGCGGCGCGGGCCATCGGGAAGCGCAAGGTCTGGAACAGCCACAACGTCGCCGTCGCGGTGATCACCCCGATCACGGCGGAGACGACGGCCAGCCAGGTCGTCACGCCCACCGAACCCTGGATCTCCAGTGAGCCGATGCCGAGGTAGTGCGTGACGCCGATGCCGAGGCCGAGTACCAAGCCGCCGGGCAGCAGCAGCGCGAGCCGGGGCGTGCGCCCGATGATCAGCAGTGCCGCGAAGACGGCCACGATGGACACCACCAGCGCCGCGACCAGCCTGCCCGGGTCGTAACGCATCGCGCTGCCGGGCACTTTCAGGCCCAGCATGGCCACCGAGGTGGCCAGCCACGCACCGACGCCGCCCAGCGATATCGCCGCCGAAACCAGCCACACCAGCCGGAACTGGACCGAGCGCGCGCCGTGCAAGATGCAGGCGAGGCCGACCACCGCGCCGAGGACGGAAATGCCCACCGACAGCCCGACCAGCCAATAGCCGAGCGCGAACTGGTCGACGGACGTGGTGGCGGCACTACCCGCGGCCAGCACCGCGACCTCACGCATGGCGGGCCGTTCCTTCCAGTTCGCTGGCCTTCAGCTGGGCGATCGCGTACTCGGTGACCGCGGCGAGCGCCTGGCGCACCTCGATCGCGTTGCGCGCGTCGATGTCCACGATCGGGACGCCTTCGCGCACCGAGAGCGCCTCGCGCAGTTCCGCGATGGGGAAACGCGGTGCGTCGGGGAAGCGGTTGACCGCGATCAGGAACGGCAGCTTGCGCGCCTCGAAGAAGTCGACCGCGGCGAAGCTGTCCTCCAGCCGCCTGGTGTCGATCAGCACCACGGCGCCGATCGCGCCGCGGATCAGATCGTCCCACATGAACCAGAACCGCCGCTGGCCGGGCGTGCCGAACAGGTAGAGCACCAGGTTGCCGGGCAGGATGATCCGGCCGAAGTCCATGGCGACCGTGGTGGTCTCCTTCTCCGGCGTCTCGGCGAGATCATCGATGCCGTCGGAGTAGCGGGTCACCATCGCCTCGGTGCGCAGCGGAACGATTTCCGAGACCGCGCCGACGAACGTGGTCTTACCCGCGCCGAAGCCACCCGCGACGACGATCTTCGTCGAGGCGACCCGGTTCTCGAAGCCATCCGGGCCGGGGGCGTTGCCCGATCCGAGATTTCCACTTGGCCCGGGGTGTCCACTGGGCCCCGGATTCCTATAGGGCGCGGAGTCCACGCAATGTCCTTTCCATCAGGGAACGGCGCTCGTCATAGCTCGCCTCTTCGGTCAGGGTCGAATGCACGCGCATGGTGCCGTCGACGACCAGGTCGCCGATCACCACACGGACCATGCCGAGCGGCCGGTCCAGATGTGCCGCGATCTCCGCGACCGACAACCGATGCGTGCCGAGTCGCAGTATCTCGGTACGGATGTCGCCGGTCGGCCAGTCGAGATGTGCAGTGTACGACAAGGTTTCGATGACCGCCTCCAACGGCAGGTCGATCGCGGGTTCGGTGCGCCCCGAGGTCAGGGCGTAAGGCCGGACGCGCGTGGTGGGTCGTGGTCCGGGACCGTATGGGTTGGACATCTCACGCTCAGACAGCGGTGCGCGCGGTGGCGGTGACCACCGAGCCCACCCGATCGACCAGCAGTGCCATCTCGTAGCCGATCCGGCCGATGTCGTGCGTCTTGTTCGCCAGCACGGCCAGATGCGAGCCGTTTCCGACGCTCATCACCAGCAGGTAGCCGCGCTGCATCTCCACGATGGACTGCATCACCTTGCCGCCGTCGAACAGCGACGCCGCGCCCATGGAAAGGCTGGCGAGTCCGGCGGTGACGGCGGAGAGCTGTTCGGCACGGTCGCTGGGCAGGTGCGGACTGGTGGCCTGCAACAAGCCGTCCGCCGATACGAGCACCGCATGGGACACGCCGGGCACATCGCGGGTGAAGCGGGCGACCAGCCAGTTCAGATTCTCGTCCGTGGTGCTGTTTTTCGCGTTGGTCATGCAAGCCCTCCGTCGTTGTACTGCGCATTGGCCCGCCCGCTGCGGACCCCACTGAGATGCCTGGTCAAATTGTTGCGGATTTCTTCCGGATCGCGCGGGCCCGCGTCGTCCGCGGGCGCCAGGCCGCCGGGCACCAACTGGGCGCCCGGCCTGCGAATCGGCAGCCCGCCGACAGTGCGTGCGGTGGTGGTCGGATGGCTGGCATCCTCGGCGGCCAGCCAGCCCGCGTCACCAGGCGAGGACCACGAGCTTTCCGGCGATTGCGAGGTCGAGGGCTCGACCAGCCATTCCGAGACCATGCGTTGATAGATAGGGGTCGGGGAGGCGCCTGCGACCGGCTGCAACCGGGAGGAAGTCACCGTCGCGGGTTCCGGCGCCGCCTCCTGCGGTGGCTCGGCGGGCGCGGCCGGTTTCCGGATGGGCAGACCGGAGCGGGCGGTGGTCTGCGGCGCGGGCGGCTGGCTCGGCACGGTGGGTGTGGGACCGGTCGTCGGCTCGTCGTCCTTGACCTCGGTCCACAGATCGGTGCGGGTGGGCTGCTGCTCGACGGCGTGCTCTCCCGCGGTGGGCGTCACCGCGGCGAACGGACCGGTGGGTGTGCGGTCGTCCGCGCGCGGCGTGAGCACCGGCCACGGCTGGGTGGCGGGCTGATCCGCCGGGTTGACCGCCCGCCCGACCGGCGTGGAGACCGTGGGCTGGTCGGGAGTGTCGGCGACGCGGATGGCCGGACGGCGCTGCGGCAGGCCGGAACTCGTCACGCCGAAACGCGCGGTGTCGCGCTGGGGCAGGCTCGGCACCGGAACCAGGTTGCGCGGCTGCGCGCCGGTGGGCGGCGTGACCAGGGAGGGCAGCTGGTGCTCTGCGGTGATATCGAGCGGCTTGCCCGCCGGATCGGTGACGTCCATCGGCGGCGCGACCAGCGCGCCGGGTAGGTGCACGCTTGCGGTGATGCCCGGCTGCTGCGCCATCGTGGACGTGCGGCGCAGGCTGACCGTGATGGTGTGCCGCTTGGCGAGGCGGCCCACGACGAACAGGCCCATGCGGCGCGCGGTCTCGACGGTGACCTCACCACCGGAGGCGAGCCGGTCGTTGGTCGTCTGCAGGTCTTCCAGGGACATGCCGAGGCCGCGGTCGGTGATCTCGATCAGGTAGCCGCCGTCCACCGCGCGCGAAACCATCACGGTGACCGGCGTGGTCGGCGGGGAGTACCGCAGCGCGTTGTCGATCAACTCGGCGAGCAGGTGCTCGATGTCGACGGCCGGCTCGCCCGCGACGATGCCGTCGGGCACCGCGCCGATCTCGACGCGCTGGTAGTCCTCCACCTGGGAAACCGCGCTCCACAGCATGTCCGACAGCGGCACCGGGTGCAGCTGGCCGCGGCGCAAGGCGGTACCGGCGAGCACCAGCAGGTTGTCGCCGTTACGGCGCATGCGGGTGGCCAGGTGGTCGAGGCGGAACAGGCTCTGCAACCGGTCGGTGTCGTCCTCGTCGTGCTCGAGGTCCTCGATCAGCGCCAGCTGCTGCTCGACCAGCGATTGGCTGCGGCGCGAGAGGGTCTCGAACATGTTCCCGATCTGCAGGCGCAGACGGGCCTGGTCGGCGGCGAGGTTGAGCGCCTGCTCGTGGATCTCGTCCACGGCGCGGGCCAGCTGGCCGATCTCGTCGGTGGAGTGCACCGCGACCGGGGTGATCTCGGGCGTGGTGCCGCCCGCGCGCACCACGGCGAGTTCGTCGGGCAGCTTGATGTGCGCGACCTCGAGCGCGTCCCGCCGCAGGCGGCGGACCGGGACGACCAGGGTACGAGCGACCGAGAGCGCCAGGGCGAGACCCGCGAGCAGCATGCCGATGACGATCGTCGTCTCGCGCAGCGCACCGGCTTGCGCTTCGGTGGTGCGCGCGGCCAAGGCGCTGTCGATGGTGTCGATCAGCTGCGCGGTGGTCTTCTCATAGGTGTCCGAGCTGATCAGCAGCGAATCGACGACAGCGGGATTGGTCGCCGGATCGGCGGCGTTCTGGCTGAAGGTGCCGAGACGCGTCTGCACCGCGTCCAGCAGCGGGCGCATGTTGCCCGCGTAGTCCGGCAGGATCTGCGCGTACTGGTAGATCATCGTGATCTCGGCGCCCGCGGCGACCAGCACGCGGGGCCGCACGCTCGGGTTGCGGCCCGCGTCCGGCGAGCCGATCAGCATGCGCTGCTGGGTGAGCACGCGCCGCGCGGTCTGCACCGAAGCCAGCTGCAGGAAGTACCGCTGGATGACCAGGTCGTCCACCGACGGCGAGAGCGCGAGCGCGTTGCCGATGCGGACCATGATCTCGTCGGACTGCTCGCCGACCATGGCGGGCGAGCCGTTGCGCAGGCTGTTGCGCATCGTGGTGCCGGTGGCGATGGCCGAGGCGAGTTCGGAGGTGACCCGGCCGCTGACCTTGGTGGTCTGCAAGGCGGCTTCCAGTTCGGCCAGTGCCTGGTCGAACTTCGTCAGCGCGGCGTCGGTCTGCGGGTCCGCGGCGTTGCCCCAGGTGGCGGTCGCGGTGACGCCGAGTTGCTCGGTGGCCGAACCGAACTTGACGATCGGCCGGATGATGATGGCTTGTTCGGTCGCCGCGTCCAACTGCGACATGGTACGCAGTTCGTTGTTGATTCGGAGCACGGCGAAGACCGTCGCCAGCAGCACCGGAAGCACCAGCACCACGCCAACCTTGCGGGTGACCGACCAGTTCGACAGGCTGAATTGCCAGGACCGCGGTGCAGCTTCCATCCGCTTCCGTCGCCTCCGCTTCACCAGTGACCTCGGGCGCGCGTGGCTGTTCGGTATTGATTCAACCCGCAAAGAACCAACTAGAGGTCTTCTTTTTACCGCACGGAACATACCGTGCAGAGTGGTCATCGGCAATCCGGGGGAGCCGCTGCGCAAATTACCGAATATGGCTATAGAGAACGAGTTTCGCGGTGGAATGCGTAAGGGACGCGTCAACTTCTCCGCGGGGCCTTGGAAGACCCTGGTCACCCCCGGTTGACGGGGGCGACGCGCCGTGGCGTGTCGTGGCTGCTCACCACGGCGTGTCGGGAGCGCCCTCTCAGTTACCTCTCAGTCGGTGCGGTCAAACTGGTGGCATGCGCATTCTGGTGGTCGATGACGATCGGGCGGTCCGGGAATCGCTGCGCCGGTCGCTCACCTTCAACGGCTACTCCGTCGATCTCGCGGTGGACGGTGTGGACGCGCTGGAGAAGGCAACTGTCCAGCGACCCGACGCGCTCGTCCTGGACGTGATGATGCCCCGGCTGGACGGGCTCGAGGTCTGCCGCCGTCTCCGGAGCACGGGCGATGATTTGCCGATACTGGTTCTCACCGCGCGGGATTCGGTATCGGAGCGGGTCGCCGGGCTCGATGCCGGGGCGGACGACTATTTGCCGAAGCCGTTCGCGCTGGAGGAACTGCTGGCCAGGCTGCGCGCGCTGTTGCGGCGCACGGCCGCGGGCCCGGGGGACGCGTCGGAGGCGATGAAGTTCGCCGACCTGTCGCTGGATCCGGTGACCCGCGAGGTGTCCCGCGGCGCCAGGCAGATCAGTCTCACTCGTACCGAGTTCTCACTGCTGGAAATGCTGATGGCGAACCCGCGCCGCGTGCTCACCCGTAGCCGCATTCTCGAGGAAGTCTGGGGCTACGATTTCCCGACCTCGGGTAACGCGCTCGAGGTCTACATCGGTTATCTGCGCCGCAAAACCGAGGCCGAGAGCGAGCCGCGGCTGATCCACACGGTGCGCGGCGTCGGCTATGTGCTGCGTGAAACGCCGCCGTAGGTCTCGGTCATGGCACGAACACCTCCCAAGCGTCCCGCCGTCGCCGCACTCGGCCAGCGTCCGTCCGAGTCCGTGGACATGCGGCCGCCCATGCCGTTGACGCGGTCGGTCTCCTTGCGGTGGCGGGTGACGCTGCTGGCCGCCTCCGTGGTGGCGATCGCGGTGGCGGTCACCTCGATCGCGGCGTACGCGCTGGTGGCGCGCGCGTTGTACGCCGACGTGGACGCCCAGTTGCGCAGCCGGTCCACGGCGGTGATCGCCAGCAACCCGTACGGGTTCAACAACCTGAATCTGATGGTCGCCGCCGCCTTCTACGACGACACCGGCATCGCGCTGATCTATCCCGATCTGCGGCGCTGGCTGCCGCCGCAGTCCACCGATCCGCCGGTGGGGCCGCAGGAGGTGGCCGTGGCCCGCGGGGAACGCAGTTCGTCGCTGCGCACCGACGGCGATCAGCGCGTGCTCGCGGTCTATACCAACTCCGGTGCGACGCTGGTCATCTCCCAGCGCCTGGACCGCACCAGGGAGGTGCTCGACCGGCTCGCCTGGCTGTTGTTCGTGGTCGGCGGCTGCGGCGTCATACTGGCCGCCGCGGCGGGCACGGCGGTCGGCCGCACGGGCCTGCGGCCCATCGCGCGGCTGACGGCGGCCACCGAGCGCATCGCCCGGACCGACGACCTGACCCCGATCCCGGTGACCGGTGACGACGAACTGGCAAGGCTCACAGAGAGTTTCAACACGATGCTGCGCGCGCTCACGGAGTCGCGCGACCGGCAGCGCAGGCTCGTCGCCGACGCCGGGCACGAGCTGCGCACGCCGCTGACGTCCCTACGGACCAACATGGAACTGCTCATCGCGTCGAGCCGTCCCGGCGCTCCGCGCATCCCGGACGAGGACATGGCCGGACTGCGCGCCGACGTGATGGCGCAGATCGAGGAGTTGTCCACGCTCGTGGGCGACCTGGTCGATCTCGCGCGGGAGGACGCGCCGGAGACCGTCTACGAGCGCGTGGATCTGGGCGAGGTCGTGGAACGCGCGCTCGAGCGCGCCCGCCGTCGCCGCACCGGCATCGAGTTCATCGCCGACCTACGGCCGTGGTTCGTCTACGGGCACGAGGCGGGCTTGGAGCGTGCGGTGCTGAACGTGCTCGACAACGCGGCCAAGTGGAGCCCGGCGGGCGCGCAGGTGCGCATTCTGATGCGGGAGAGCGGCCCGGGGTTGCTGGAGCTGTCCATCGACGACGCCGGTCCCGGTATTCCGGCGGGGGAACGCGAGCTGGTGTTCGAGCGTTTCTATCGGGTCATGTCGTCGCGATCGATGCCGGGCTCGGGCCTCGGCCTGGCGATCGTCAAACAGGTGGTGACGAAACACGGCGGTACGATCGCCATTGATACCTCGCAACGCGGCGGCGCCGTCGTTCGCATCGTGTTGCCCGGCGAGCCGGGCGCGCCGGTATCCGATTGACGCAATAGCGAGCGGCGGAACTCCATTTCCGACACAATCTCGAGTTCTGTGCGGAATATTCGTCGTCGGTGAGGTATTTCGGACAATGCTCCGATTGGTTTGCGGCAGGATTTGAGACATCAAGTTGCTGGTGATTCTATTTAGCACCGGCTCCTTGGCAGCTCTCGGAAAACTGAAAGCGCGGTCTCAGTCCGCTCTCAGTCCCCGCGGCCAACCTGGACGAGACGTGAGCAGAAACGAGGAGTCCATGACCGAGGATTCGAAGGATCGCCGGGAGCCGGGAGCGCCGGACGCGAGCGCGTTCGGGCCGGGGGAGGCGCACGCCCCCGGTTACGGCCCGCAGGCAGCGCAGCATCCCACCGCGCAGTTCCCTCCCCAGCACCATCCGGCCGCGCCGTTCCCCGGGTATCCGGCGTCCTTCGGTCCACCGGCCGACGCCACGCAACCGCACGGCCCCTACGGCGCGCCGCCCGCACCGGCCCGGCGTCCGTTCCGCGCGGGCCTCGCCGCGGGCGCGGTCGCGCTCGCGCTGGTCAGCGGCGGTATCGGCGGTGCGGTCGGTGCGCTGGTCACGCACGGCGACGACGGTCGGGCACCGGTGACCAACGCGCTGGACGCTCCGAAGCCGAACGTGAGCAACGCCGTGAACGCTCCGGCCGGTTCCACCCAGGCGGTCGCGCAGAAGGTGCTGCCCAGCGTCGTGATGATCAAGGTGGCCAGCAGTAAGGCCGAGGGGGAGGGTTCCGGGGTGATCCTGTCCTCCGACGGCCTGATCCTGACCAACAACCACGTCGCCGCGGGCGGCGGGCCCAGCGCCAAGATGGAGGTCGTGTTCTCCGACGGCAGCAGCGCGCCCGCCACGCTGGTCGGCGCCGATCCGGTTTCCGACCTGGCCGTCATCAAGGTATCCGGGAAGACCGGCCTCACTCCCATCGAGCTGGGTGGCTCGGCGAATCTGCAAGTCGGCCAGCCGGTCGTCGCGATCGGGTCGCCGCTCGGCCTTGCGGGCACGGTCACCACGGGCATCGTGTCGGCGCTGAACCGGCCCGTCATGACCACCGGCGACGGAAGCGAGGCGGGCGCCGCGGTCAGCCCGGTGATCGACGCCATCCAGACCGATGCCGCGATCAACCCGGGCAACTCGGGTGGCGCGCTGGTGGACGGCAGCGGCAAGCTGATCGGCATCAACACCGCCATCGCGACGCTCGGGCCCGCCGAGACAGCGGGCGGCCAGACCGGATCGATCGGACTCGGGTTCGCGATCCCCGTCGATCAGGCGCGCCGGGTGGCCGACGAACTGATCAAGACCGGCAAGGCCACCTACGCGCAGATCGGGATCACGGTGTCGCGGCAGCAGGACCCGGCACAGCAGGTTTCCGGCGCGAAGGTTCGCGACGTCACGGCGGACGGCCCCGCCGCGCGCGCGAGCATCCCCCCGGGGGCGGTCGTGACGAAGGTCGACGACCGCCCGATCGATTCCGGGAACGCGCTCGTCGCCGCGGTGCGCTCGCATCAACCGGGAGACAAGGTGAAAGTCACCTATACCGATGATCAAGGCAACAATGCCAAGACCGTCGAGGTGACTCTCTCCGGCGCGCCGGCGGACGGCGGCCGGTGATGCGCGCGGTGCCCGGCGGGCCTGGGCCGATGATCGATGTGGACGCCGACGTTCTCGGTGCGGCCGCCGAGTTGCTGGACGCAGGCGCTACGGTGAGCACCATGGAAATCGATGCTCCTGTGGCGGGGCGTGCTCTGGTGGTGGTCGTGGACGATCGGACGGCGCATGGAGGTGTTGACTCGCTCGGCCCGCTGGTCACCGAGCTGCTCACCGAAGCGGGTTTCCTCGTGGACGCGTCGGTGTCGGTGCAGGCCGACGAGGTCGAGATCCGCAACGCGCTCAATACGGCGGTGATCGGCGGCGTCGATCTGGTGATCTCCGTCGGCGGTACGGGCATGTCCCCGCGCGACGTGACGCCGGAGGCCACCTCGCAGGTGCTCGACCGCGAGTTGCCGGGGATCAGCGAAGCCCTTCGTTCCTCCGGCCGGGTGGCAGGCTCGCTGGACGCGGGCCTCTCCCGCGGTGTGGCAGGCGTGTCCGGAAGCACCCTGGTGGTCAACCTGCCCGGCACCCGTTCCGCCGTTCGCGACGGCATGGCGACGCTCGGCCCTCTCGCCAGCCGGGTGATCGGTGAACTCTCCGGATTGGTCGAGTAATCACCGCCCCCACGCCTTCTGAACACCCTCGCCCGGCGGCTCGCCGGGCGAGGGATGCCGCGCGCTTGGCGAAGGTCTTCGGCGACGCGCTGCCCGACACCACCGCCGACGAGCGCGACGAACGCGACGACGTCCGGTCCGCTGACGACTGGCTGCGCGCCCAGGTTCCCCCACATCACGGCTGAGACCGTTATCTACGTAGTAGCTACGTAGTCCTTGTCCCGGCTTCGAAACACGCCAGTGATCATTTCTGACCGGAAGTAATCCGGACGAGATCCTTACGGTCGTGTCCCGTATCCGTACGCTGGCCCTTCTGTGCCGCCATCTCGGTTTTCTCACCTGAACCGGCTGTAGCGAACCGGTATTTATGCACGTCAAGCCATATTCGGATGTGCGCAAGTGTGATGCGGGTCACCTTGAACTTTACGAAACTTTTCGTTGCGGCGGTCGTTACGAACCGTTTAATCTCCCATCGAGCCATTCACAATGGGACCCGCGGTCGTGGGTGCCGGCACGCGTGAAAGCCCACTCGGCGGAACCCGGCTCGGTTCCGTTGCCTCCCTGCCCGTTGCGCCGAAATAACAACCGGTTACACATCGGCAACAAAGGGGCGACACACTGAGCTGGGCCTGAGAGGACCACTGTCCAGCCTCGATGGTCGAGGTTGACTGTTTGAACCTGATGAGGGGAAGTATGAGCGAGAACCGCACCAAAGGTCTGCGCCGCGGTGCCCGCGTCGCGGGCGTAGGCGCTGCCGCGGCTGTTGCCATGGGCCTGCTTTCGACCGGTGCCGCCAATGCCGATACCTTCGTGCCGTTGCCGGACGGCCAGAAGGTGGGGCCGGGCGTGACGATCACCCGGAACGGAGAGCGGGCCCTGATTTCGCCGTCGCTGGCGGCCAACGGCGCAGGCCGGGTGGTCTGGGTGTCGGGCAACGCCGTCGCCGATGTCGCCGAGACGCCGGAAGGCACCGTCGGCCCCAACAACGGTCCGACGGGCAACCCCGGAACCAACAACTCCTCGACGCATGGTTCGTCGCAGTTGAGCACCGGTTACATCGTCGGCTGCCAGGTCAGCATCGCCGACGACGCGATCTCCGCCGGTGTGTCGGGCAGCGTGAACCTCAGCGGCGCGAGCGCGGGCGGTTCGATCGGCGTCAACCTCGGTCCCGGCGAAGTGAAGTTCGTCCAGATCGACTACAAGGACATCCTCAAGGCCGGTGTCTACTCCGTCGAATACCAGGATGCCGAGATCCAGATTCAGGGCTGCGCGGGTTACGCGCAGGCGCGTTCGTACACGGTCGTCGAGATCATCGGCGATCACTACTCGAAGACCACCCTCTACGGGATGCCGTTCAGCATCGGCTGACGTCTGTCGAATCCAACGAACCATCTTCCCGCTGAAGCGGACTCAACCCTCGAGGGATATCAAACCATGATCAACCGTAAGAACCTGGCGCGGATGGCCGGCCTCGGCGCCGCTGCCACCATCGCCATGGGCCTGTTCTCCACCGGTGCGGCGAATGCCGACACCTTCGTTCCGTTGCCGGGTGGGGAGCTGACCAAGACGTTGTCCGATGGCACCGTTGTGACCATCCGTCTGGTCGGCGAATCGGCCAACATCAGCCCGTCCATGGGCGCTACACCCTTGCACCGCAACGCATGGGTCTCGGGCAGCGCGCAGGTCGAGCTCTCCGGCGCGGCCGGGGGCAAGATCTTCCCGGGTTACACCGTGGGCTGCCAGGTGAATATCGCTGGTGGCGGTGCCACCGGTGGTGTGGATGGCAATCTGGACTGGAGCGACGGCCAGAATGTCACCGGTGGCGTGGGTGCCAACTCCGGTGGCAACCTCTCGCTCGGCCCCGGCCAGGCGAAGTCGTTCTATGTGCTCGATTTGGAGCAGGCCGACGATTTCGGTAACGAGACGCACAAGACCCGTAATGCCTTCAAGGGCACGAGTGGTTCGGTGACGTGGGCTGATGAGACCATCGGTCTCAACGGCTGCGGCGGCTATGCCCAGGCGCGGGCCTTTGTCAGCGTCGAGGTCGAGACCGACAATGTCATCACGTGGGTGACGTTGTGGGGACAGCCCTTCAGCCTCGGCTGAGTGAACCGCGGGTGAAAAACCCATAGCGACAGATGAAATGGACCCCTCGCAGCGCGGCGGGTCCATTTCGTCATGAATTCAACTGTGCCGCATGGGCTGCGCGATCCTAGTCGGATCCGTTACTTCGCGAGACGAATTGCCTGAATTTCCGGAAAAGTCTGGTTGATACCGAATAGCATTGTTTCGTCCGAGATCGCTCGATGACGCGATGGGCCAGCGGAACGTCTGGTGGACAACACATTCCACTGCGTGCCGTCGGCTTTGGAGGGACACGTCCCGCCTCGACACCCTGGGGCGGGCGGATGCAACCTGATGAGGAAAAACATGAGCAAGTACCGCATCAACGGTCTGTCTCGAGGCGTCCGCGTCGCGGGCGCCGCCGCCGTGGCGGCCGTAGCTACCGGTCTGTTGTCGACCGGCGCTGCCAATGCCGATACCTTCGTGCCGTTGCCGGACGGTCACAAGGCAGGACCTGGCGTGAACATCGCTCGCACCGGTGAGCGCGCCCTGATCTCCCCATCCCTTGCCGCGAACGGTGCCGGCCGTGTCGTGTGGGTTTCGGGGAACGCTATCGCCGATGTAGCCGTCACCCCCGAAGGAACGATCGGGCCGAACAACGGTCCGACCGGGAATCCGGGAACGAATAATTCGTCCACTCACGGTGCCTCGCAGTTGAGCACCGGTTACGTCGTCGGCTGCCAGGTCAGCATCGCCGACGACGCGATCTCCGCCGGTGTGTCGGGCAGCGTGAATCTCAGCGGCGCGAGCGCCGGTGGTTCGATCGGCGTCAACCTCGGTCCCGGCGAGGTCAAGTTCGTTCAGATCGATTACAAGGACATCCTGAAGCCGGGTGTGTACTCGGTGGAGTATCAGGATGCCGAGATCCAGATCCAGGGCTGCGCGGGTTACGCGCAGGCGCGTTCGTACACGGTCGTCGAGATCATCGGCGATCACTACTCGAAGACCACCCTCTACGGGATGCCGTTCAGCATCGGCTGACGCGGGTCGGATCCATCAATCTCTTTTCGCTGAAGCGAACTCGAATCTTTAGGGGAATCACCGTCATGTTCGATCGTAAAATGTCGGCACGCGCGGCCGGGCTGTGCGCGTCCGCGGCCATCGCGGTAGGCCTGCTCTCGACGGGTGCGGCGAATGCCGACACCTTCGTTCCGTTGCCGGGTGGGGAGCTGACCAAGACGTTGTCCGATGGCACCGTTGTGACCATCCGTCTGGTCGGCGAATCGGCCAATATCAGTCCGTCCATGGGCGCGACGCCGTTGCACCGCAACGCATGGGTGTCCGGTAGTGCGCAAGTGGACCTGTCGGGTACGGCCGGGGGCAAGATCTTCCCGGGTTACACCGTGGGCTGCCAGGTGAATATCGCTGGTGGCGGTGCCACCGGTGGTGTGGATGGCAATCTGGACTGGAGCGACGGCCAGAATGTCACCGGTGGCGTGGGTGCCAACTCCGGTGGCAACTTGTCGTTGGGTCCGGGTCAGGCGAAGTCGTTCTATGTGCTCGATTTGGAGCAGGCCGACGATTTCGGTAACGAGACGCACAAGACCCGTAATGCTTTCAAGGGCACGAGTGGTTCGGTGACGTGGGCTGATGAGACCATCGGCTTGAACGGCTGCGGCGGCTATGCCCAGGCGCGGGCCTTTGTCAGCGTCGAGGTCGAGACCGACAATGTCATCACGTGGGTGACGTTGTGGGGACAGCCCTTCAGCCTCGGCTGAGCGCGGGATACTCATACGAACGGGCCCGTCGCCGACGGGCCCGTTTCGCATGCGGCACAGTCGAACTCAGAATTCGTGCCGCCCGCCCGAGCTGGTCTGGCCCTCGGCGAGCAGGTCGCGGATCTGGATCAGCACCTCCGAATCGGTGAGTGTGGTGTCGTCGGGCCGGAAGCGCTTCTTCAATCGCGCGGCGGGCAGCACCAGCACGAAGAACAGCACCGCGGCGATGATCAGGAAATTGATCACGGCCGTGATGATGGGACCGACCTGGACAAAGGTCGCCGGCTTGTCGGCCACCAACCGGAAACCCAGGCCGATATCGCCGGGCCCGCCGATGACGGCGAGCAGCGGATTGATGATTCCGTTGCTGATCGCGGTGATGATCGCGACGAACGCCGTACCGATGACCACGGCGACCGCCAGGTCGATCACATTCCCGCGGAACAGAAAATCTCTGAACTCTTTGAGCATGGCCGGTGTCTCCTCTTTTCCGTGGAGCTGGGCAGTCCTGCTCGGCGGTACCCGCGCGCCGGTAGGCCCGATGCTAATGAGCCATCGGCGAATATTCGGCGAAGCATGATCGGCGGGTCAGTGAAAGACGACGGTGAGTGCGGTGCGCAGGGACGCGCCCGCGACGGCGGTGGCGTGCTCGGCGTCCATCGCGACCAAGACCACGCGTTCGGCGGCTCCCCTCCCCGCGCCGGCGCCTGAGACGAGCACTACGGCGGCATCGGTGGCGAGCGTGCGGGCGGGACGGGCGCCGGGCCCACCCGCGTCTTCGGCGCCGATCACGTCGACGCGATCGCCCGCGCGCAAGATGTCGGCCACCGCCGTATCGGCGAGGCGGACGGGCACGATCCGCGCCTCGCGGGAACCGGCCGCCGCCGCGGCCAAGCGCGGGCCGACGACGCGCAGGTCGGTGAATACCTCGCCTCGGCGCATGGCGCCGGTCAGCGTCGCGCCGACGAGCGCGCCGGGATCGGTGACCGCGCCCGCCGGTAGCGTGCCCGCCTCGCGCGGGACGGCGCGCAGGTCATCTGCCTCGAGAAGTCGTCCTGGCGCGAGGTCCCGGCCCGCGACGAGCACCGTGGTGCGTTCGGCGCCGGGATCACCACGAAGGAAGAGGAACGCCGCGAGCGCGGCGAGAACGGCGGCCAGCAATCGTCGGGCGAGGACGGCGTCGGCCCAGGGCGGGCGCTGCCACCCGGAGACATTCCAGCCGCGGCCGAGATCGGCGAGTGCGCGAGTCATGGCCGGATCCTATGGCCGGACGTGCGCTCGCCCGGCCAGGATCAAGGTGGGCTGTGGATAGGTGACCGGCTGTGGAAAACCGTCGAATCAGCTGGCTACGGCCGTGCTGGTGGACGCGGTCGACCCGCTCGACGAGCCGGAGTCGGAAGAAGTGGAAGACGAACTCGAGCTGCTGTCGGACTTGGCGGGCTCGCTGGCGGTGGAGGAGCCACCGCGGCTGTCGGTGCGGTAGAAGCCGCTGCCCTTGAAGACGATGCCGACCGAGTTGAACAGCTTGCGCAGCTTCCCGGAGCACTCCGAGCACACGGTCAGCGCTTCGTCCGTGAACGACTGAACGATGTCGAAGCGGTTGTCACACTGGGTGCACGCATACGAGTAAGTAGGCACAGGATCCTCCGCGGTGTTCGTCGATCTGGCACTCTACAGCCGACAGTGCCAACACCGCCAGTCGGTGTTTCATTCCCCAGGGTAATCGTCGCCCAGCCGGCGCAGGCCACCGCGCGGCGTGAGCGCCCAGCCCATGCGCAGGTCGTGCGGTTCCTCCGGCAATCGGTCGACCAATTCGTCGTCCCGGACCACCGCGACCAGGCGCGCGTCCGGCCGTGCGGAGGGCAGCGTGCGGTCGTAGTAACCCGCGCCGCGGCCGAGCCGCACGCCGCGCAGGTCCACGGCGAGAGCGGGGACGAGGATCAGTTCGGCGCGGGTGACGGTCTCCGGCGGCAGCACGGCGCCGGTGGGTTCCAGCAATCCGTAGCGTGCGCGGCGCATGGCGCTCGCTCCGGTGTATTCGGCCCAGCTCAGCGGTCCCGGCGGCCCGGTGACCGGCAGCAGTACCCGCGCACCACCGGCCAGCAGCGCGTCCAGCATCGCGGTCGATCCCGGTTCGCCCGCCACCGGTACATACGCGCAGACCCACCCGCGAGCGCTGACCGCTTCGACCGCTGCGGCCAGGGCGAACGCTTCCTTTTCGCGTTCCGTGGCAGGTATCACAGCTCGGCGGGCGAGGAGTTCGGTGCGCCATGCATGTTTGTCGCGCTCGCCGGGCATCTTCACAGTGATCACCATAGGCTCACCCCGGGACCGGTCGGCGCGACGCCGATCCGGCGGCGTGATGGATGGATAGGGTATGCGTATGACAGCAAAGGCCGGACAGCCCGGTGACGCCGCAGTGGTGTCGTGCTTCCGCACGGCCGTGGTGCCCGCTGCCGGGCTCGGAACGCGGTTCCTGCCCGCGACGAAGACGGTGCCCAAGGAACTTCTTCCTGTGGTGGACACACCCGGCATCGAGTTGGTCGCCGCCGAGGCGGCCGGTTCCGGCGCGGAGCGGCTGGTGATCGTCACGTCTCCGGGCAAGGACGGCGTCGTCGCGCACTTCGTCGAGGACCTGGTGCTGGAGAGCACGCTGGAGGAGCGCGGCAAGTTCAAGCTGCTGGAGAAGGTCCGCAAAGCGCCGGGACTGCTCGATGTCACCTCGGTGGTGCAGGAGGAGCCGCTCGGGCTCGGGCACGCCGTGGCCCAGGCCGAGCGGGCCCTCGACGACGACGAGGACGTCATCGCCGTCCTGCTGCCCGACGACCTCGTGCTGCCCCGCGGCGTGCTGGATGTGATGTGCCGGGTGCGCCGCAAGCGCGGTGGAACGGTGCTGTGCGCCATCGACGTCCCCAAGGACGAGGTCAGCGCCTACGGTGTCTTCGACGTCGCGCCCGTGCCCGACGCGGTGAACCCGAATGTGCTGCGCGTCAAGGGCATGGTGGAGAAGCCCGCGCTCGCCGACGCGCCGTCGACGTTCGCCGCCGCGGGCCGGTACCTGCTCGATCGCGCGATCTTCGACGCGCTGCGCCGCATCGAGCCCGGCGCTGGCGGCGAACTGCAACTCACCGACGCCATCGCACTGTTGATCGCCGAGGGGCATCCGGTTCATGTGGTGGTGCACCGTGGGTCGCGCCACGATTTGGGCAACCCGGGCGGTTATCTTCGTGCTGCGGTCGATTTCGCACTGGAACGAGAGGAATACGGCCCCGCTCTGCGGGAGTGGCTGCAGCACCGCCTCGGTCCGGACTGGGATCCGCAGCTGACGACCGACGACTGACGGACCCGGCCGGGGGTTTCGCCGAGAGTGGACCGTCGGGTACGAATGATGGTCACCGCGGTGCGCGCGAATGCGCTTGCGCCGCGGCGGGATCGCGCGTGCGGGCGAGATCGGATGGAGTGCGGAGAGGATCAGGAAGGGCTGGATGCGCTCGGTTGAGGATCAGCAGATCAAGGTGACCGCCGCGGCGGTCGCGCCCCGGCCGGTCCGGGTCGCGATCTCCGAGGCCCAGGGCCTGCTGTGTGCCGAGGACGTCGTCACCGAACGGCCGTTGCCGGGCTTCGACCAAGCGGCCATCGACGGTTATGCCGTGCGCAGTGTGGACGTGGCCTCCGCGGGGGCCGACATTCGAGACGAAGAAGGCGAACTCGTCGACCTGACCCTTCCGGTGGTCGGCGAGGTGGTCGCCGGTTCACGTCAGCCGATCCGCTTGCAGCCTCGCCAGACCGTCCGGGTGGACACCGGCGCGCCGATGCCTACGCTCGCCGACGCCGTGCTCCCGCTGGATTTCACCGATGGCGGGCGGGCCAGGATCAAGGTGTACGAGCCGGTGCGCTCCGGCGACTACGTGCGGCGGATCGGTGACGACGTCCAGCCGGGCGATGTGGCGGTGCGTGCGGGAACCATCATCGGCGCAGCGCAGGTCGGGCTGCTCGCCGCGGTCGGTCAAGACAAAGTGCTGGTGCACCCGCGTCCGCGACTATCGGTGCTCTCCGTGGGCGGCGAGCTGATCGATATCGACCGCACCCCGGGCCCCGGCCAGGTCTACGACGTGAACTCCTACGCGCTGGCCGCGGCCGCGCGGGATGCGGGCGCGGACGTCAACCGTGTGGGCATCGTGAGTTCCGATCCGCGCAGGCTGCGCGACGTGGTCGAGGGGCAGCTGGTGCGCTCCGAGGTGGTCGTCATCGCGGGCGCGGTCGGCGGCTGGGCTTCCGAACAGGTCCGAGAGGCGCTGGAAGGCCTCGGCGAGCTCGAAATCACCCGCGTGGCCATGCATCCCGGATCGGTGCAGGGCTTCGGGCGGCTCGGCCGCGACGAGGTGCCGACGTTCCTGCTGCCCTCCAACCCGGTGGGCGCGCTGGTGGTGTTCGAGGTGATGGTGCGGCCTTTGATCCGAATCGCGTTGGGGCGCAGGCATCCCATGCGCCGGATCATCAGCGCGCGAACCATCACGCCGATCAGTTCCATGGAGGGGCGCAAGGGGTACCTGCGCGCGCAGCTCATGCGGGACGAAGCCACCGGCGAATACCTCGTGCAGCCGCTCGGCAACGGGAACTCGTCCTCGCACCTGCTCGCCACGCTCGCCGAAGCGAACAGCCTGATCGTGATAGACCCGGACGACACCGACATCCGCACCGGTGACGAAGTCCAGGTCGCCTTTCTCGCACAGCGCGGCTGAGACGTGGAAGCTATGAACGTTTTCCGGGCCACGCAGCATCCGGGTTGGCCCGCGCGACTCGGCCCGGTTCGGGTGGCGGCGGGGCAGGTGACCTTGCGTCCGGTGCGGCTGCGCGACGCGGCGGCCTGGAGCCGGATCCGGTTGCGGGACAGAGCGCATCTCGAGCCGTGGGAGCCCACCGGCCGCGGGGCGTGGGAGGCGCGCAACCACGCCTCCAACTGGCCGTCGCTGTGGTCGAGCCTGAAGGCGGAGGCCAGGCGCGGCGCGATGATCCCGTTGGTGATCGAAGTCGACGGCGCGTTCGGCGGGCAGCTGACCGTTGGCAATATCGTGCGCGGCGCACTGCGCTCGGCCTGGATCGGCTATTGGGTGGCCAAGGATCTCAGTGGGCAAGGCGTCGCGACGGCGGCGCTGGCGCTCGGTCTCGACCACTGCTTCGGGCCGGTCGGCCTGCATCGGGTGGAGGCGACCGTTCGACCCGAGAATCTGGCCAGCCAGGCGGTGTTGCGCAATGTCGGTTTCCGGGAAGAGGGGCTGCTGCGGCGCTACCTCGACGTGGACGGCGCCTGGCGGGATCACCTGCTGGTCGGCATGACCGTCGAGGAACTCGCCGGAACGGTCCTGGACCGGCTGGTGCGAGAGGGGCGCGTCACCCTGCTGTAGAACCGGCCACCGGATCGCGGTGACATTGGTGGGAATGTGACAGGTGTGGCGGATGTGCACGGCGCGCCTGCCGGAACTTGGTGCTACCCGGAATTAGCCTACGGACGTCGATGGTGCGTCTTGTGCCATCGGCAGTGAGCCTGCGAGGGGATCGGCGTCCGCGCCGTCGCGTCGGACGGGGGCCGGCCGAGCGCGGGGCGTGTGACGCGCCGCTGGCGGGCCGAGCCGGAGGAAATCCAGGCGGGACGGAGGTGTTGACGCGATGCCGAATTCGATCCTGTGGATCGGTCTGGTCGTGCTCTGGGTCTTCGTCCTGTTCCCGATCCTCGCCGACCGTCACCCCAGAATCCGCCGGACCACCGACGCCGCGCTGGCAACCAGGGTCCTGCACCGCGGCGGCGGCAAACGACGTCTGAAGAAAGGCCCGGCCGCCGGGCACGAAACCGATCCGAACTGGCGGCCCCGTGGGCGACACGATGGACGCCGCGTACCGAGAGAGTATCCCCACAGCGATGATGCGGAGGACCGGATGACGACACCGGCCGACGAGCCCGTCACCGAGACCGACGAGGAGAACACACCCGCGGCCGACGACGCCGTGGCATCCGACATCGCTGCCGCCGAAACGGACGACATCGAGATCGACGACTTCGCCTCCGCCGCACCGGAGGAGGACGAAGCGGAGGACCGCGAGACGCGTTACGACGAGCCGGACGACGACGAAGCCGCCGAAGTCGCTGCGAAGATCGACGCGGGGACCGATGATGACCGCGTGGGCGCACACCACCCCGAGCCGGTCGCGGCCAGAATCCCGCCTGCGCGCTCCACCGCGCCCGCCATCCTGGACTACGACGAGTACGACGACTACGACGACGCGGGCCCGGACGAGCCGGATTTCGTCCCCAGCCGCCGTGGTCGTGGCGGCTACGATCCCGAGGCCGACGCCATCGCCCGCGCGGCCCGCTACACCTTCCGGCAGCGCGCCGTGCTCGGCCTGCTGCTCACCGCCATCCTCTTCGGCGCCCTCGCGTTCGTGTTCACCCCCATGCTGTGGTGGGGGTGCGGACTCGCCCTCACGGTGTTGGCGACCTATCTGGCCTACCTTCGCAAGCAGGTGCGGATGGAGGAGGAGATCCGCCGTAATCGGGCGGCCCGCCTCAACCGCGGCCACCAAGACGAAGCCGATCCACGCGCGCGCCGGGGCCGCGCCGGGCGCGGCACCATGGACCGCGACACCGCCCGCGCGATCCGTCGCCGCTCCACCCTGATCGAGCCCGACGACGAAGACCCCATGTTCGCCCACCTCGACCCCTTCGACCCGGCCACCGCCCGCGCCCTGCGCACCCGCACCAGCGGCGACATCCGCCGCGCGGCGGGCGCGTAGGGCACCGCATTTCCGCAGGTCAGGATACCGATTCGGAGTCTAGGGGGCTGGCCTGATACAGTGTCACAGCGCGGTTCCCCGGAACCGCACGGGGCTATAGCGCAGTTGGTAGCGCGTCTCGTTCGCATCGAGAAGGTCAGGGGTTCGATTCCCCTTAGCTCCACAGAATGGCGAAGCCACAGGTCATTGGCCTGTGGCTTCGCTGTTTTTCGGCATCGTGCGAACACCCTGCGGCGGTTCAGTCATCGGCCGTCCTCCACACGGATCAGTGGTGGATCACCGCACCGAGCCGCGGCAGGACGAGTCGTTTCCAACCGCGCTCCACGGAATTCAGGTCGCTGGCCTGGCGGCGGGTATCACTGCGGGCCATCGAGACGGTCGCTCAGTCGCTTCCGACGCGCGTGGGAGATTGCGAGATTCTCAGTACTCGTTCAACGGAGCAGAGGGGGGAAAGGTGACCGGTAGAGCCGCCAAGGACCGGTGGAAGGGGCCAGGCCGCCAGGTCGGTGCGTCGGCCGGTATGGCCAGCTGGATCTCGGGCAGCGCATCGAGAAGCTGATCGATGGCGCTTTGAGCGAGCAGGTAGGCCACCGACTGCGCGGGGCAGGCATGTGGGCCGATGCCCCACGCCAGATGGGAGCGATTGCCTGTGTGAGTCTCGGTCCGGATCTTGGGGTCGTTGTTGCAGCCGGCCATGCTGATGAGGATCGGCTGGTGCGCGGGCAGCCAGACGTCGTCGATGAGGATCGGCTGACGGGGGTAGGTGGTGAGGAGGTTCGCCAGCGGCGGGTTCTTGAACAAGACTTCGTCCAAGGCGTCTCGGGTGGACAGGTTCCCGCCGACGACACTTCCGCCGAAGCGTTCGTCGGTAAGGATCAGCAGCAGGGTGTTGCCGATCAGGTTCTGTTGCAGTTCGATCCCGGCGCCGTAGACGCTGTTCAGTTGGTGGATCATCTCCAGTTCATCGAGTTCGGCCGGATGCCGCAGTAGTAGCGAGGTGATGTCGTTGCCAGGATGGGTCCGTTTGAGGGCCAGCAGTTCCAGCAGCGCCTCGATGATCATCTTGTTGCCGTCCTCGGCATCGATCCCCTCGAACATCGCGGCCATGCCTGCGGCGACCCGCTGTCCGATCTCCGGCGGGCAGCCCAGCAGAGCATCGGTGACCGCGAATGCGAGCGGCAACGCGTACTGACTGATCAGATCGGCTGTACCGGCCTGGCAAAAGGTGTTGACCAGCGGGATGGCGATCTTCTCCACCGTGGCATCGAGAGCGTACAGATCTACCGCGTTGATACTCGTGGTGATTGCCTGCCGGTAGCGCTGTAGGGCCGCTCCGTCGCTTCGACTCCCGGTGGGGCGCCACTCCATAAGCGGCAGGACGGGGCAGTCGGCCGGGATGTTCTGCTGCCAGGTGCGCGGATCGACAGGGAAGTGCTCGGGATCGTTGAGGATCCGCAGCGCGGTGTCATACCCGACCACCAACGTGGCCGGCACGCCCGGCGCCAGCTCAACCGGAGCCAAAGAGCCGTATTGTGCTCGCATTTCGTCGTAAACACGGTGCGGATCCGCGGCGAATTCCGACGAGTACAGCGACACCCTCGGACCTTCGGTAGCCATCGGCGAGCCGTGGACGACTGGACAGGCCGGGGTTTCCAGTCGGGACCGTGGCGTACTCAAGAATGGTGCTCCAGATGTTCGTGTGTGCTGTTTTGGGGACGCGGTCTTCAGCGCATCCCTGTTTTCGGTCGCCGAACCATTGCTGCAACTTCGAGAAGCGTACTTTCCAAGGGGATTTCGTGCCACTCGTTCCGCGCCGCATCGGCAGCAGCCGATGCGAGGTATCGTGCGTCGAATGCGGTTGGTGAAGGTCTGATGGGTCGATGGCGTGCTTTCTCGCCGCCTACGACCTGGCCCGCGGCGCGCCCCTGGCACACGACCGCTCACATTCGCCGAGTACCTACCGGTGTGATTCGAATAGCCGGCCCTGCGACCGTCAGCAGGTTCGGGTTGTGCAGCATCAGGCCCACCAAAGGCGAGTGCTCGGGTAGAGCACTCGCCTTTTTGTTTCTGTGTGGCGTCTGGCCGGGCTCGTGTCCACCACCGAGCGGCAGCGGTGTTGTGCCGATCCCGGCGATGCTGTGTGAACCCGCAGGACCTACGCGGCGATGGTGGTGACGCGGAGGTGCGCCGCGATATCGGTGGGGGAGCCGGTGTAGTGGAGGGTGCGTAGGCCGAGGCTTGCGGCGGCTTGGCAGTTGTCGGCGCGGTCGTCGACGAACAGGACGCGGCCGGGGTCGCGAACTCCGGTTGCGGCGAGGGCGTTTCGGTAGGTGTCGGGGTGGGGTTTGTTCATGCCGAGGCGGGCCGAGTAGAGGGCGTCGGTCATCAGGGTGCGCCAGTCGGAGGCGTCGAGGGCATCGCCGACCGGGTGGGGTGCGTTGGAGAGCAGCACCATCGGGAGATCTGCCCGGCGGGCATGGTGGAGGAGGGCTACGACGCGGTCGTCGGTTCGGGTCCACAGTGCGGTGTCGACGGCGCGCAACTGGGTGAGCAGTTCCGGGCTCGGGCGATGACCGAGCACGGTGGTCCAGAAGTCCGCGTCGTCGAAGTCGCCGGAATCGTAGGGTTCGCGGGCGCTCCAGAAGACATTTTGGAAGAGCTCGAGCTGGTCTGCGTGCCATCCGGCGAGTTCGGCGAGCTCGCTCCACATGGGAACAGTGGGCTGCAGGCCGATGACGCCGTTGTAGTCGAAGATGACCGCGTCGAGTTCCACGGACTGGTGCGGTAGGGCAGTAATCACCGGTGCTCCAAGGCTTGATGGGACGGACGGCCACGCCTGCGGGGCAGGGTGGCAGGCATGAGGGGATGCCGTGGGTATGACGATTCCCGCCTCCTTCCATGACGGAAGAGGCGTGCGAACTGTGGATCGAAGGAAGGTTCCGCGAGTCAAAGGCTGGAGGTGGTGCGCGACGCTGCGCGAACAAGCCGAAACCTACCAAGGGGTACGTCGGGGTACCACTCGGGACGGGCCTTGGTGATCCGCTCCACAAAGTGCCGTCCGCAGGTCTCACCGGCGTCGGAGTCGAGATCACTCACCGAGGTCGGCCGACAGTCTGCGCACGAATAACGTTCGGCGCTTGTCGTTCTCGGAGATGCGCAGTGCGTCGGGAGCCGCCGTCGGGCCCATGGGCGGCAGGTCGAAACGCGGTCGAACCGGGGCGGCTCGCTGACCGTCGGTCGAACGATGGATACCGGAACAACGTTGTGAGCTGCGAAGATTCGTGCCGGAGTCGCCCAGGAACGGGTGCCGTGTCGAATCGCGATGGAGGTGCTCGGGATGGCCGACGGGCAGGGGGCTGGGGACCTGGTTCCGGCAGGGCGGCGGGCGGCGGCTTGGGGGGTGGATTTCGGTCTCGTGCTGGGGTTGGCGGTGTTGTTGGGGGCGGTGACGCACTATCGGATCGCCGATTACCTCTCGGGCTGGGCGGATCTCGCTGGGGCCGGTGTGTGGGATGTGATTCAGTCGAATGGGAACTGGGGTGGGGCAGGCAAGACGTTCGGTATGGACGTCGTGCATACGGTGCTCGTCTTCATCATCGAAGCATTCGGCGCGTTGATCGCGGCGACGTTCGCCTATCAATTCGCTGGATTGGCTTGGCAAGGACGGACTTTGGGCAAAGTCCTGCTCGATCTCCGAGTAGGGTCGGTGCGCGGCGGCGAGGACCGACTGGGGCGGGGGCAGGCGGCGCGGCGCGCTTTAGTGGGCACGATGACCGACGTCGGGCTGTACTCGTGCGCGTGCATCGCGCTATTGGCGGCCCATTTCCTTCTGTCCTTCGTGCTGTGGCTGATCGCGATCGTCGTCTTGGTGATCAACGCGGTGTGCGTCTTCGGTTCGAGCCGCCGCTCCCTGGTCGATCGGGTCGCGGGAACTGTCGTCGTGCAGGCCGGAGTGTTGCGGAAGTCGTTGGAAACGGCCAGGGATCACGTGGTTGTGCAGCGCGGAATTCAGGGCGCGCAGGATGGGATCGAGCACATCCAAACGGCGACACGGCAGATAGCGCAGCTTGCCACCCCCGAGCAGATGCGGCAGCTGCGCGATTCCGAACGGACCGCGCAACTGCGCGAACTCGGGCAAGACGTCGGTCGTCGGACCGCGGAGTCGGCTCGGCGGGCGATCGCATCGGAACGTGGTCAGCAGGCGCAGCGTGTGGCCAAGCGGGCTGGTGCGGGGCTGCGGGGAGCATACGAGCGGCGTCGTGGCACTGGGAACCGTGAGGGATGACGATGGACCACTTGTCCGAGGACGCGGCTGGGAATTCAACGGCCTGGAACGAAGGCATGCTGACCTCGTGCGCCAGAGTCGAGCCGTCGAGCACGTGGTGGCGATGGAACGGGGCCATCGCGGATACGACCAGGTAGCACCCGGTTCCTTCTGCGACTCGATCAGCGCCGACTTGGACCGCTTGGTGACCCGCCGCCCGCAGCGCGAACGACCTTCCGCCGTGACTCGGCCGAGGGAAGCGCCCAAGAAGGCGCGCTCATGGACGAGGTGGTTCTGATACCGGGCAGCCTGCTCGCGTAGGCGAAGGGGCCGAGGAATCCCGCGCCTGCCAGCGGTCTCAGGCGATGGCGGTTCGCAGTGCGAACCATCCCGTGCCGGGGTCGGCGTAACCGTGGTACATCAGGCGCACTCGCTGATCGACTTCGAAGAGGCGATAGACCGCGAGCATGGCGCGGGCGGTCGCTTCCTGCTGGAAGTCGTCGATGCGGCGGTACCCGATCGGGTGCTCGGGCAGCAGCTCCAGGCGGGCGAGTTCGGTGGGATCGGTGACTTCCAGGCCCATCGGTGCGGCGTCGGTGATGTGGTGGTCGTGCAGGATGTCGTGGATCCGGTGCGGGTCGGGGCGGCCGGAGCGGAATCGGTGGACTTCGGCGCGCAGCGCTGGACCGGCGGGCTCGCTCTCGACCACGTCGATCAGCTCGGGATCGACGCTCGGTGTTCCGGTGTCCTCGGCGATCGGGGTTTGTTCGAGCAGGTGCAGCATGTTGCCGCCGGGAATCAGTGGCTCCGGGGCGAGGAACAGGGTGACCGTCGGGCAGACGCAGCCCTGGCCGAGCAGACAGACACGCATGTGGAACGAATCGGGCATGCGGCCCTCCTCCATCGGGACGGGCCGTGAGTAGACGGCCCTTTGCTGGATCGGGACTTCGTGGTGTGCCGATCGCGGAATCGCCCTGGCGCTTCTACGGTCGACCGTGCCGCAGTTCCCCAGTCTAGGAGCCGGGCACCGCCCGCGCATCGGCATCTTCCGCCTCGGTTCACGGAACATGGAGGCAGGAAAAGCAGGCGCAGGGTGATGATCAGCCGGGCAGACGGCAGAGTCCGAGGGTCTTGCTGCGCAGAGCTCCGAGGCTGATCTTGTCGCCGCCCGCGCCGGTGGCGCGAAGGGATTCGATGTCGGCGAATCCCGCATTGGAGGCGTTGTCGTTCAGGGCGTAGACGGTGCCGTCCGGGGCGATGAACACGGCGACATCGCCGGGGCGGCATTCCAGGGTGCCGTGGTCGACGGTGAGTGGCCACAGATAACCCATGTTCTCGCTGCCTACCGCTTGGCTGCTGGAGGTGGGCGGGGGGAGGGGAGACGGCGTGGCGTGCGCGGGATGCTTCGGGCCTGATCCGCCGCCGCATGCCGAGGTCGCCAACGCACCGGCGATGGCGCAGACGACCAGTATTCGCGCGCGATACCTCGCCCCCGTATCGAGAGCAGCGTTTTCCTTTGACACGGTGTTCCCCCCTTACGGCACGCCGTCCCCAGGCGCTCGACGAGCAGCCTACTGGCCGAAACCGCCTCGGCGCCAGCGATATCGGACGCGGCGGTGAAGCGGGGGCATGGCGGGCGCAACCGCCGCTCAGCTGATCCGTATCTCGACCGGCGGAGCCGCTACGTGCGGATAGTCGGTGGTCACGTCGACCCGCACTCGACCCGGGCCGGTGGGCAGGGCGGCGAAGACGGTCGCGGCCGGCTGGTTCCGAGCGGTCTTGTCGCTGACGGGCACGGCCACCGTGCCTGCCGCGCCGGTGTCGAGGTTGCGCCAATTGGCGAACGCCGTGAAGGTGCACGGCATGCCCATCGGCGTGTCGCTGACGAAGCTGATGCCGAAACGGGCCGCCCCGGGCATTCCGGCGGGCGAGGAGACGCCCGCTCGGCCTTCGCCGTAGCAGGTGTCGCCGAAGGTGCGGATGACTCCGATGTTCACGAATGCGGGTTCGTCCGCGGTCGCGGGACCCGCCGACGCCGCGAACCCGCCGACGCACAGCGCCGCGATCAGGGCGCTTCGTCCGACCAACTGCCTGTTTCGCACTGCCGATCACGCTCCTTCTTCGTCGAATCGAGCACTCTCGGACGGTCATTGTGCCCCGTTCGTCGGCGTTCGCGGTTCGATCGCGCGCCACGTCGTCGCGTGTCGACCCGGCACGCGAGCCGCGCACGCACGCATAGCATCGGAGTGTGGAGCGAGGATCGTTGCTGAAGGCTCGGGCCGGCGGGAAACTGCACGGCGGCAATCACGGGATCGCGCCGGAAGAGGTGGTGGCCGCGCAGCGGGCCCGCATGCTGGTGGCGATGATCGAAGCGGCCGCGGACAAGGGCTACGCGGCGGCGACGGTGGCGGACGTGCTGAAGCGGGCCGAGGTGTCCAGGATGACCTTCTACCAGCACTTCGCGAACAAGGAGGCGTGCTTCCTCGCCGCCTACGACATGGCCGTGGAGATCGTGATGACCAGGATCACGGGCGCGCTCGCCGCTGGCGGCACGCCGCTCGAGCGGATCGATCGGGCACTCGACGCCTACTTCTCCACCCTCGCGCAAGAACCACAGGTGGCGAAGGTCTTCTTGGTGGAGGTGTACGCGGCAGGAAGGCCGGTGCTGGAGCGGCGGTTGGCGACCCAGGCGGCTTTGGTGGACGGTTTCGCCGAGGCGCTCGGCGCGACGCGCCCGCATCAGCAGCTGGCGGGCGAGGCGGTGATCGGCGCGGTCGTCTCGCTGGCGACCAACCGCGTCGTCGCAGGGGACTTCGCCGCGCTGGCCGGGTTGCGCGAGCCGCTGATGTCGTCGCTGATCAGGAATCTGGTGTGAGGCCGGACAGTCGTCCGGCGACCGCGGGCAGCCGATCCAGCATCGCCACGGTGAAATCGGCCAGCAGCGTGATCAGCCCGTCGCGGTCGACGTCGAGCCCCCCGTCCAGCCAGACGAGAACCAGTTCCGCCGCGCCGCCGGTGATCAGCTGGGAAGTCGCGGCGATCGCGGTGTCCTGCCCTTCGGGCAGCTCGAGCACCAGGCGGGTCTGCTCGATGATGACGTCGGCGACCTGGCGCATGCCCGCGAACCGGCTGCGCATGAGCGCCTCGTCGCCGTAGGTCTGGGCGAACGCAACTTTCGCGCGTCGCGGATCGTCGGTGAGTTCGACGATGAGGGCCGCCACTCCGGCGCGGATCCGGTCGGCGGGCGTGCCCGTGGTCTCGGCGACGGCGGCCTTCGCCCGGTCCAGCGCCGCCTGCTGGATCTCCACCAGCACCCCGGAGGCCAGCGCATCGCGGTCGGGGAACGCCTCGTAGAAGAAGCGCGGGCCGACCTTGGCCTGTTCGCACACCCCGCGCACGGTCAACGCCGACAGTCCCTGTGTGCCGATGATGTCGAGGGCGGCGTCGAGCAACCGCCTGCGCCGGTCCTCGCGGCGCTCGGCCGTGGAGGCTCCGCGGTAGGTGCCGCTGACGGTACGGGTCACCACGCCAGCTTGGCACAGCCAAAATTGGGAAACAACCGTTTACGGAAACGATGGTTTCCTCTATCGTCGGACTATCGCAGTGTCGCGAAGGGAAGACGGTCATGAGTCTGCTTGTGCCCCAGTCGTTCGATGAGATCTCCGGCACGATCCGCCAGGCGCGGACCACCTGGGCGTGGCACGCGCAGCGCGCGGCCGCGCGCGCGGTCGCGCATTACCCGGCGCAGGTGCGGCCGCTGGCCGATCCGCCGCCGGGCAGCGGACTGAAACCGGTGCTCGGTGACTTCGGGCTCCCCGGCATCGGATACACCTTGCACGCGTTGGCCGACCCGATCCAATTCGCGCGGAAGCGTTTCGACCGCTTCGGCCCGGTGCAGTGGTTCGGCATGCTCGGTCGGCGCATGGTCACCTTCGGTAGTCCGGAGGGCTACGAGGCGGTGATGCTGGACCGCGACAAGGTGTTGTCGGCGCAGCGCGGCTGGGAGTGGCTGATCGGCCCGTTCTTCCGCGGAGGTCTGCTACTGCGCGATTTCGACGACCACCTCTTCCATCGGCGCGTGATGCAGCAGGCCTTCACGCGGCCGCGGTTGATCGGGTACCTCGACCTAACCACGCCTCGAATCACCCGCGGCATCGCGCAGTGGGAGCCCGCCGACGATTTCCCGGTCTACCGGTCGATCAAGAAACTGCTGCTCCAGCAGGCCACCGAAGTCTTCGCGGGCGCCGAATCCGGCGCGGGCTCGGCCCGATTGGAGCGCGCCTTCGAGGACGCGGTGCGCGGCGGGGCCGCCTTGATCCGGGCGAACGTGCCGGGCGGTGTGTGGGCCCGCGGCGTGCGCGGCCGCCGGGTGCTCGAGGAGCACTTCCGCCGCGAGTTGCCCGCGAAGCGCGCGGGCGGCGGCAGCGATCTGTTCAGCGTGCTGTGCCGGGCCCGCACCGCCGACGGCGAGACCTTCACCGACGCCGAGGTGATCGAGCACATGATCTTCGTGATGATGGCGGCCCACGACACCAGCACCATCGCCGCGTCCATGCTGGTCTACGAACTCGGCAGGCACCCCGAATGGCAGGAGCGGCTGCGCGCCGAATCCGTCGCGCTGGGCAAGCCGGCGCTGGACTACGACGATCTCGACCGCCTGCCCTCGCTCGATCTCGCGTTCAAGGAAGCGCTGCGGGTCTACTCGCCGGTGGCCCAGCAGGTCCGCGAAACCATCGCCGACGCCGACATCCTCGGCTACTACCTGCCGAAGGGGACGTTCATCCTCTGTGGCACGTACGGGCTGATGCGCAACGAGGAGTACTGGCACGATCCCGATACCTTCGACCCGGAACGTTTCGCCGAGCACCGTCGTGAGGACAGATCGCACCGCTTCGCCTGGGCGCCTTTCGGTGGCGGGGCGCACAAGTGCATCGGCCTCTACTTCGGCGGCATGACCGTGAAAGCCGTAGTGCATCAAATGCTGTTGCGGTATCGCTGGAGCGTGCCGGACGGCTACCAGCTGCCCCTGGTCGCCGGAACCGGACCGGTGCCCGCCGATGGTTTGCCCATCCGGCTGGAGCGGATCGTCCGATGAGGATCATCGCCGACCGAATCGTCTGCGCGGGGCACGGCATGTGCGAAGCGCTGGCGCCGGATCTGTTCCGGGTCGGCGCGGACGGGATCGTCGTGCCGCCCGACACCGTCACGAGCGATCGGGAGCTGCTCGAGCTCGTCGTCGACAGCTGCCCGGTCGCGGCGCTGCGGCTGAGCTGAGGTCTCCCGGCTCGTTTCGCGTCCTCGGCGCTGGGTACCGCGAACTGCGATATTCGAGCCCATCGACGCGAGAGGACCACATCTCATGGCCACCTGCGATACGTGCGGAAACGAGTACGACAAAACGTTCACCATCACCCGCGACGGCCAGTCCGCCACCTTCGACAGCTTCGAATGCGCGATCACCGCCATGGCCCCGACCTGCACGCACTGTTCCTGCCGGATCGTCGGGCACGGTGTGGAGGCGCGTGGAGACTACTTCTGCTGCGCGCATTGCGCCCACGAAGCGGGTCATCCCGCCCTGGTCGATCACGTCTGAACCCGCTGCCGAGCGGCGATGCGCGACCGATCACCCGCGCGGCGCGTGGCTTCGCCGCACCTCGAGCCCCGCGACCCGCGCCGCTTCGGCCAGCACCGCTTCGAGCATCGCCGGAGTGAGTCGTCCGGTGAAGGTGTTCTGCTGGCTGACGTGGTAGCAGCCGAACAAGTGCAGCGGACCGCGGCCCGCCTCGGCGGCGGCCAGTTCGACGTGCGTGCCGTGGCCGAATCTCGGTCGCGGGCGCGGCACGGCCCAGCCCGCTTCGGCCAGCACCGGAAGCAGTGCCTGCCAGCCGAACGCGCCGAGCACAACGACCGAGCGGACGGCGGGCGTCAGCAGTCGCAGTTCGGTCACCAGCCAGTGTCCGCAGCGATCTCGCTCCTCCGGCGTCGGTTTGTTGTCCGGCGGCGCGCAGTGCACGGGAGCGGTGACCCGCACGCCGTGCAGCCGCAGGCCGTCGTCGACGCTGATCGCGGTCGGCTGGTTGGCCAGACCGACCGCGTGCAGCGCCGCGAAGAGCACGTCGCCGCTGCGGTCGCCGGTGAACATGCGGCCGGTCCGGTTGCCGCCGTGCGCCGCGGGCGCGAGTCCGACGAGCAGCATCCGCGCGTCCGCCGGACCGAAGCCGGGCACGGGACGGCCCCAATACGTCTGGTCGCGGAAGGCGGCGCGTTTCTGTCGCGCGACGAGCTCGCGCCAGGCGACCAGACGCGGGCAGGCGAAGCAGTCGGCGACCGCCGCGTCGAGTTCGGCGATGGTCCGGCACACGTCAGCACCGGCCGTACGAGGCGGTGGCGTAGACCGCCCATACCGTGCGGCGCCCGAGGGCGTGGCAGCGTCGGTCGGAGATCGGTGTCTCGTGCATCAGAGCTCCCTTCGGTGGTCCCAGGGGAGGGACGAACCGGGCGATCGTGCCCACGGTGCGCCGACGCGACCGGCCGGTGCCGTCGATCGTTGATCGGTCCCGTCCGGACGGTACCGCTTCGGACATCTGTCCAGTTCAGCGGGGTGATCGAGCGGCCGCCGGGCGCGATATGTGATCGGTACCACCCGGTCGGGGTTGGTAGCATGGCGGTTCCGACCGACCGGATGCGGTGGTTCACCTCCGGCTTCTTTCGAAAGAGTCTTTCCATGCAGTTTGAGATCGTCGAGCGGGACGAGACGTGGGTTGCCGGGCTGCCGGTACGCAGCCCCAAACGTGCGCTCGGGGAACTGCGTGACCGGGATCTGGAGGCCGCCTGGGCGGCGGTGTTGCACCAGGAACTCGGCGGCCCGTTGGCCAGCGCCTACACCGACTACACCGGTGAGCTGGGCACGTACAACACCCAGATCGTCGGCTATCAGTGCGCGTCCTTCGCCGACGTCACCCGCGGTCACCTGGTCGCCCGGCTGCCGCGCGGCGCCTACGCACGGTTCTCCTCGGTCGGTAACTTCCCGCAGGTGATGACCGACCTGTGGACGCAGATCGCCTACGCCGAGGAACACAACCAGATCAAGCGGACCTACACCGGCGATTTCGAGTGCTACCCGCACGCCTACAAGATCGATCTGTACCTGGCGGTCGACGCGCGATGAGTTATGCGATCGTGGTGCGTGCCGAGGCGGTCTACGGCGGGCTGGTCGTCCCGCGCGTGCGCCCGAGCTTCAAGGTCAGCAACAGCGACCTCATCGAGTTCCTCAAGGACCGCCTGCGGGACCGGGGGGACGGCGTGGACCGTCCGATGTACACGGTGTACGTGCCGGATCCGGCCGGGAACTACAACGCTGTGGTCTGTTTCGAGTACCCCGCGCCGGACGCGGTGCCGGTGGGTGACGTCTTGGTGCGTGTCCCGAAAGGCGTCTATGCCCGGTTCGCGCCGAACGGCGACTATCACGATCCGGTAGAGGATGTCTGGGCGCAGGTCGACGACGCGACGGCGTCGGCCGAGATCACCCGGGCCTACCGTGAAGAGATCGAGATCTGGCACGCCCCGGAATCGGTCGAGTTGTTCATTTCTATCCTCGTTTAAATTGCTAATCGGTAACTGGCCTCGGACCGACTGGTCTCCATGTTATTTCCGATTTCGAATACGCCGGTTCTGACCTGCGAAAATATGGCGTGTACCACAGAGTTTTCGGAAGATTAACCGGACGGCTGGTCAATTCCTGTCCGATGACGGATACTGCCCTGGGCAACTTCGTCTCGGCTCGGGGCCGCGGAGGGCTGCATCGGGCTGGACTATCGCGCATGGCAGCGCGGCGATGGAGTAGGAACAACATGACTGTGGATCTGATTGCAGTCGTGCCGAGGAACTCCCGTGGGCGGGGAGTGCGACGGTATTACGACGCGCAATCCGAGTGTGCGTTCTTTGTCTCCGAACCGGGCGTGCAGCCGGAACTCTGGGACCGGTATCTGCACGGGGCGCGTGACGTTTACCGGCATTTCGGAGTCGAACACGCGCTCGAATACGAAACGGTCGCCGACGGTGCGTCATCGGCGCTGTTCTTCGCCGCGCTCGACGCCGACGGCGACATGGTCGCCGGGGTGCGGATGCAAGGTCCGTACACCGACGCGCGGCAGGCGCACGCGCTGGTCGAATGGGCCGGTCAGCCGGGCGCGGACGACTTGCGACAGATGATCGCCGACCGGATACCGCAGGGCGTGATCGAGGCCAAAGGCGCGTGGGTCGCTCGCGATGCCGCCAACCGGGGCGAACTCAGCGCGGCGATCTCGCGCACCGTGCTGCACGGCGCGCGCCTGCTCGGCGCCCGCTACGGCTTCGCGACGGTGGCCTCCTTCACCGTGGCCCGCCACGAGGCGTGCGGTGCGGTTGCGGCCGAGCGCATTCCCGCGGTGCCGTATCCGGACGAGCGCTACCGAACCGTTCCGCTGTGGTGGGATACCCGGAGCTATGCCGCCTCAGCCGAGGAAGCGCAGCGATCCCTGACCCAGCGCGAACAGGACGCGCTCGGCCTGTCGACCGCGCGTACGCCCGATGTGCGATGCGGGATCGGGCGGCCGACGGAGGGCCGGCGCGGACATGGGCGATGACCGGAGCCGAGCGGCGGACCACCGGCCGCTGATCATCGACCCCGCCGATCCGGAGGACGCGCGGATACTCGCCGCCCTGCGCGCCGACCCGCGCATCGAAATCCTCGATCTGCGTGCGTCGTTGCGCGCCGAATACAGCAGAATGGTTGCCGCGCCCGATATTCCGGAGGGGCCCGAAGCGGATCGCTGGATCTACTATCCGTGGCGCGCCGCGGTGGTCGGATTGCCGGGGCCGCGTACTTTCCGGATGATCCGGCTGGATCGTAATCGGAACAAACTGACCAGAGCCGAACAGGACCTTCTGGCCGAACGCACGATCGGGATCGTGGGACAAAGCGCCGGGCACGCGATCGCGCATCTGCTCGCCATGGAGGGCGTTTGCGGCGGATTGCGCTTGGCGGACCTGGACGATATCGAGTTGTCGAATCTCAACCGGGTCGCCGGGACGCTGTTCGACATCGGCGTCAACAAAGCGGTGGTAACCGCACGCCGTATCGCCGAGTTGGACCCTTATCTCCCGGTGCAGATCTTCGCGACCGGGGTCGACGAGAATTCGGTGGACGAATTCCTGGACGGACTCGCGATCGTGGTCGAGGAATGCGATTCGCTCGATATGAAACTCGTGATTCGCGAGGCGGCGGCCCGGCATCGCATTCCCGTACTGATGGAAACCAGTGACCGTGGTTTGCTGGACGTCGAGCGTTTCGATCTCGAAGCCCGCCGTCCCGCGTTCCACGGATTACTCGGCGAGGTCAGCGCCCGGGATTTGCGGGGGCTGACCTCGCGGGAGAAGGCGCCGTACGTGGTGAAGCTGCTCGGCGCCTCCGGGCTGTCGCCGCGGCTGGGCGCGAGCCTGGTCGAAGTCGGCGAGACGGTGAACAGCTGGCCGCAGCTGGCCGGTGACGTCGGCCTCGGCGCCGCGAGCGTGGCCGCCGCCGTGCGGCGCATCGGACTGGGGCTGAAGCTGGATTCCGGTCGCGTCCGGATCGATGTGGAACGGCATCTCGACGAGCTGGCCGACCCGCCGCCGAACGACGAGCCGGTGTGGGCCGATGCGCCGCCCGAGCCCGTCACCGGGCCCATCGCAAGCGTCCTCGCCTGCGCGCAACGGGCTCCATCCGGGGGAAACATGCAGCCTTGGTCGTTGCGGGCCGGCGCGGAGCACATCGCCATCGAGCTGGCGCCCGAGTGCAGCACGGCGATGGACATCGGCTATCGCGGCAGCGCCGTCGCACTCGGCGCGGCCGTCTACAACGCGCGGGTCGCCGCGGCCGCGCACGGAATCCTCGGCCCGCACGAGTTCGTCGAAGGAGCGCCGGGGTCCGGTCGTCTCGTCGCCAGCTTGCGGCTGGGGAACGATCGCAGTGCCGAGCTGGCGGCCGACTATCCCGCCGTCCTGCGACGCGAGACCAACCGCAGGGTCGGCACCGGGGCCCCGCTGGCAGACGGCGTACTCGACGCGCTCACGGCGGCCGCCGAAGCGGCCGGTGCGCATGTGCGCGCCGTCGTGGAACGGGAGGACATTGAGGAAGCTGCGAGGTTGCTGGGGGATTCCGATCGGGTCCGCTATCTCACGCCCCGCTTATACGAGGAAATGCTCGCCGAAGTCCGTTGGGCGGACGACACGCCGGAGACCGGAATCGATGCGCGCAGCCTGGAACTGACCGACGACGAATGGGCGGCATTCCAGATCACCACCCGCGCCGACGTCATGGCGCAGTTGCGGTCCTGGTCGGGTGGAGCGGCGCTGGGGAAATACACCGGTGACCGGGTGCGGTCCAGCTCCGCCATTCTGGCCGTGACATTCGACGCGGCCGACCCTCGATTGACCGACTACGCGGCGGCGGGCGCGGCGGTCGCGCGGGTTTGGGTGCGGGCCGAGCGCCTCGGATTGTGCGTGCAGCCGATTTCCCCGGTATACCTCTACGCCCGACGCCATGCGGAACTTGCAGCGATTTCCCCCGACTTCACGGATACACTAACGTCACTTCAGGGCCGTTTCCTGGACCTGCTGGAAGTGCCCGAGCATGAGACCATGGCGTTGGTGCTTCGCCTGAGCTACGCCTCCGCCGCCACCGTACGCAGCAGGCGGCGTCCGGTGCTCGGTGTGGACACCAGTAGTTAGCGCGATCGGAGACAATGTGCCACGGCGGACACTCGACTCGTTGGTGACCCAGGTCGCCTCTGAGCTCATGGGTGTGGACGCCACGACCATGGTCGCCGCCACCGAACGCGTGCTCGCGCAACTGGTCGAGTACTTCGACGTGGATTTCAGCTACGTGCGGCACACCGACCGCGAACGCCGGGCAACCGTGCTCATCGCCGAGTGGCCGCACCGGCAGAACATTCCGGATCCCGATCCGCTCGGCGTGATCTACTTCGACGGCGCCGACCCGGTGTTCCGCGCCCTGGAGAACGCGACCGAGCCGATGGTCGCGCGCCCGACGCCGGAATTCGCCGACTACCAGGAGACCGTGCGCCGCGGCTCCGGCATCGTCGGGGTGACCTCGGCGGCGGTACCGCTGATGTCGCGTGGCGAGCCGACCGGTGTGCTCGGGTTCGTCAAGTCGGGCGATCGGGAGTGGAGCAATCGCGAACTCAACGTGCTCAAAGCCATCGCGGCGCTGTTCGCGCAACTGCAAGCGCGGGTGGTCGCGGAGGAACGTCTCCGATACATCGCGCTGCACGACGACTTGACCGGCCTGGCCAACCGGCGCGCGCTGCTCGAGCACATGGAGGAGCGATTACGCGCGGGAAGCCCCGGCCCGGTGGCCGCTTTCTTCCTCGACCTGGACCGCTTGAAAGCACTCAACGATTTCCTCGGTCACACCGCAGGGGACAACTTCATCCGCACCTTGTCGACGCGCCTGCGGGAGAACCTGGACCCGAACGACATGATCGCCCGACTGGGTGGCGACGAATTCGTCATCGTTCCCGCCAAGCCGATGGATGCGGTGGCCGCCGAGTACGAGGCGAACCGCATCCAGCAGTTGATCGCGCGGCGCGTCACCGTCGGCGGCGAGTCGGTCAGCCGGGGCGCCAGCGTCGGCGTCGCGCTCGGTTTCCCCGGTGAGACGACGGTCGCCGACGTGCTGCGCCGCGCCGATCACGCGTTGTTGTCGGCGAAATCGGGCGGCGGCAACGGCGTCGCGGTGTTCACCGACACCATGCGCGCGCAATTCGAACTTCAAGACGACGTGGAGCTCAACCTGCGCGGCGCGGTGTCGGACGGCTCGCTGCTGCTGCACTACCAACCCGAGGTGGATCTGCGCACGGGCCGCATCGTCGCGTTGGAGGCGCTGGTTCGCTGGTTGCACCCGACCAGGGGATTGCTGCCGCCCGCCGCGTTCGTCACCGTCGCCGAGGCCACCAACCTGGCCGGCGAACTTGGCCGCTGGGTGATCCGGTCGGCGTGCGCGCAATTCGCCGAATGGCGCAGGCGCGGTCTGGCGGGCAACGTCGTGATGCGGATCAACGTGTCGCCGGTGCAGTTGGTGAGCCTCGATTTCGTCGAGCGCATCGAGGACATCCTGCGCCTGTTCGGCATCGACGGCAGCTCGGTGTGCCTGGAGATCACCGAGCACGTCGTGGTCCAGGACCTGGCCCGGACCCAGGTCACGCTGCGCGGACTCAAGCGGATGGGCGTGCAGATCGCCATCGACGATTTCGGCACCGGCTACAGCTCGCTGTCGCATCTGAAGGCGCTGCCGGTGGACGCGGTGAAGATCGATCGGGGTTTCGTGCAGCGCCTCGGCGCCAGCACCGACGATCTGGCCATCGTGAAATCCATCATCGGCCTGGCCGGCTCGTTCGGGCTGGGCGTCGTCGGGGAAGGCGTCGAGACGGCGGTCGCCGCGCGCACCTTGGTCGGCCTCGGCTGCTACCGCGCGCAAGGCTTTCTGATCGCGAAGCCGATGCCCGCCGAGCAGGTCGAGACGCACCTCACCGCGGGCCGGATCCCGCTTGATCTCGATCTTCCGCGGGCCGGGCGCGGGCTGCCCGCGCACTGAGATCACCGCGACAGCCGCCGGTTATCCGGTTCTTTCACGGCCGTTCACGCGCCGTTGGGCGCGGGTAACCCGATCCGCTGCACGATCGGCCACGTGCGCATAGTTCAGCTTGCGAACTTCTACGGCCCGCGGTCGGGTGGGCTGCGCACGGCGCTGCACCATCTGGGCGAGGGTTACGTCGCCGCGGGACACGACGTGGTACTGATCGTGCCGGGCCCGCGCCGGTCCGAGGAGATCCTGCCCACCGGCGTCGTACGGATCACACTGCCCGCGTTGGCCATTCCGTGGACCGGGGGTTATCGTGCCGCGGATCCACGCCGGGTGGCCGACGTCCTGGACGGATTGCGGCCCGACGTGCTCGAGGTCTCCGACCGGCTGACGCTGCGCGGATTCGGCCGCTGGGCGCGGCGGCGCGACGTGGCAGGCGTGATGATCTCGCACGAGCGGCTCGACCGGCTGCTGGGGCAGGTGCTGCCCGGCCCGGTGGCGCGGCGCTGCGCCGACGTGGCCAACCGGCACACCGCCACCGACTACGACATCGTCGTGTGCACCACCAGCTTCGCTCGCGAGGAGTTCCTGCGCATCGACGCGCGGAACGTGGAGCTGGTCCCGCTCGGCGTCGATCTCGATCTGTTCAACCCGCACCGGCGCGATCGCAGGCTGCGCGCCGATCTGGGGGTGCCGGGTCATCCGCTGCTGGTGCACTGCGGCCGGTTGTCGGTCGAGAAGCGGGTGGATCGCAGCATCGAGGCGGTCGGCGCGTTGCGCGAGGCGGGTATCGAGGCGCGATTGGTCGTCGCCGGGGACGGCCCGCGCCGCGACGCGTTGCAGCGGCGGGCCCGCACGCTGGCCCCGCTGCCCGGCGGGGTGCCCGCCGTGCACTTCACCGGCTTCATCGCCGAGCGCGCGATGGTCGCCAAACTGCTCGCCACGGCGGATGTCTCGCTGGCGCCCGGTCCGCACGAGACTTTCGGCCTCGCGGCGCTGGAAGCGCTCGCGGCGGGCACGCCCGTGGTGGCGAGCCGATCCTCCGCGCTGGCCGACATCGTGACCGCCGACTGCGGCGCGGTGGCCGCCGACCATCCGTCCGCGTTCGCGCGGGCGGTCAGCGACGTGCTGGCCATGCCGCAGGCCCGCAGGCGCAGCGCCGCGCGCAGCCGGGCCGAGCAATTCACCTGGCCGCGAGCCGTCGCGGGCATGCTCGCGGTTCTGGGTCGTTAGCGGCGTCCCGGTCGGCGGCCGCCGACTGGACTACCCTGCGGGGAACCGATTCGGCGATTCGAGATGGGATGCGCAGTGCTGGGTAGAGGTCGCGGGCGAGCGGGTCGAACGACGGTGCGCGATGCGAAGGTTCTGGTCACGGGCGCGGCGAGCGGCATCGGCCGGTCCACCGCGCTGGCCGCCGCCGCGGACGGCGCCGAACTGGTGCTCACCGATGTCAATGCCGAGGGCCTGGACGCCACGGTGACGGACATCCGCGCCGCGGGCGGACGTGTGGCTCTGGCGCAAGCGCTGGACATCACCGACTACGACGCGGTGCGCGCCTTCGCCGACCGGGCGCACGCCGAACTCGGCAGCCTGGACGTCGTCATGAACATCGCGGGCACGTCGGTCTGGGGGACCGTGGAGAACCTGGAGCACCAGCACTGGCGGCGCATGGTGGAGGTCAACCTGATGGGGCCGATCCACGTCATCGAGACCTTCGTGCCGCCCATGGTGCGCGCGGGCAAGGGCGGTGCGCTGGTGAACGTGTCGTCGGCGGCGGGCCTGCTCGCGCTGCCCTGGCACGCGGCTTACAGCGCGGGCAAATTCGGCATCCGCGGCGTATCCGAGGTGTTGCGGGTGGATCTGGCGCAACACGGCATCACGGTGCATCTGGTGGCGCCCGGCGCGGTGAACACGCCGCTGGTGCGCAGCGTCGAGCTGGTCGGAGTGAACAAAGAGGACCCGAAGATCAAGCGGCTCACCGCCGCGTTCACCGAGCACGCGGTGCCGCCGGAGCGGGTGGCGACGGCGATCCTGCGCGGGATCGAACGCAACCGGTTCCTGATCTACAGCTCGTTCGACATCCGCTTCGGTTACTGGTGGAAGCGCAAGTTCGCCTTTCCCTACGAGTTCGCGATGCGGCGCACCAGCGCCCGGTTCAGCAGGCTGCTGGCTTCGACGGGCAATTGAGCTGCACGTCGAGCACGCGCGCGCCGGGACCTTCGGCGCCGAGCCGGTCGTGCTCGTTGACCAAGCGGCAGGTGCCGAGGGACAGGCAGCCGCAGCCGATGCAGCCGGTGAGGCTGTCGCGCAATCGGATCAGCTGGGTGATCCGGTCGTCCAGGTCGGCGCGCCACGTGGTGGACAAGGTCTCCCAATCGCGCCGGGTGGGCGTGCGGCCTTCCGGTAGTTGATCGAGGGCTGCCCTGATCTCGCTCAGCGGTATGCCGACGCGCTGGGAGATGCGGATGAACGCGACGCGGCGCAAGGTCTCGCGGGCATATCTGCGCTGATTCCCGCTGGTGCGTCTGCTCGTGATGAGCCCTTCGCGTTCGTAGAAGTGCAACGCGGAGACCGCGACTCCACTACGCTCGGAGAGCTGCCCGGGGGTCAGCTCCTTCGCCCGCCAATCGGCTGCTGTCGACATGCACGCTCCTCCCAATCACCTCAACAATACTTGAGGTTAGGGTGTGCTGGGACCGGATTCGGCGATCGCGCACCGATCCGCACGCCGAAGCCGGGATTTCCGTGCTCTTCCGGCCGCGGCGCACTACGGTTCGATCATGGGAGCAGATGCTGTGTCCGCGCGGGAGGGTGCGCGTTTGGCCGTCACGTCCGAAGTCGGCACGCTGCGTACGGTGCTGCTGCACCGGCCGGGCAACGAGCTGCGCAGGCTGACCCCGCGCAACAACGATCAGCTGTTGTTCGACGGCATCCCGTGGGTGGAGCGCGCGCAGCAGGAGCACGACGCGTTCGCCGAAGTCCTGCGTGGCCGCGGCACCGAGGTGCTGCTGCTGTCGGACCTGCTCGCCGAGACCATCCAGGTCAGCGGCGCCGCCCGGATCCAGGGCATCTCGGCCGCCGTCGACGCGCGCAGGCTCGGACACACGCTGGCCGACGAACTGGCCGCCTTCCTGCGCGGCGTGCCCGCAGGGGAACTGGCCGACATCCTCATGGCGGGGATGACCTTCGACGAGTTGCCGTTCGGGCCCGACGCCACCTCGCTGGTGCGCCGCATGCACCACGGCGGCGACTTCGTCATCGATCCGCTGCCCAATCTGCTGTTCACCAGGGATTCCTCGTTCTGGGTCGGTCCGCGCGTGGCGATCACCTCCCTCGCGCTGCCCGCCCGCAGCCGGGAGACCTCGCTGACCGATCTCATCTACGCGTTCCATCCGCGTTTCCTCGGGGTGCGCCGGGCGTACGAATCGCACACCGCGCCGATCGAAGGGGGCGACGTGCTGCTGCTTTCGGAGGGCGTCGTCGCGGTGGGCGTCGGCGAGCGCACCTCGCCCGCCGGCGCGGAAGCCTTGGCGCGCAGCCTGTTCGACGATGACCTCGCCCACACCGTGCTCGTCGTGCCGATCGCGCAAACCCGCGCGACGATGCACCTGGACACGGTGTGCACCATGGTCGACGCGGACGCCGTCGTGATGTATCCGGCGGTGCGCGAATCGCTGTGCGCCTTCACCATTCGCAAGGCCGACGACTACGGCGGACGGCTCGGCAGCGGCCGGGTCGGCATCAGCGGTCCCGACCCGTTCCTGCCCGCGGCCGCCGAGGCGATGGGCATCGGCAAGCTGCGGGTGATCGACACGGGACTGGACGGCGTCACCGCCGAACGGGAACAGTGGGACGACGGCAACAACACCCTCGCGCTCGCGCCCGGCGTGGTGGTCGCCTACGAGCGCAACGAGATGACCAACGCCAGGCTGGAGGACGAAGGCATCGAGGTGCTGCGCATCCCCGGCTCCGAACTCGGCTCCGGCCGGGGCGGCCCGCGTTGCCTGTCCTGCCCGCTGTCCCGCGACGAGTTGTGAGCGCGGGCATGTTCACCATCACCGTCTCGCACGACTCGACTGTGCCGCCCTACGAGCAGCTACGCCTCGGCATCATCGCCCAAGTGCGTTCCGGCGAACTGACCGCCGGAACCAAGATCCCGACCGTCCGCGCCCTTGCGGCTCAACTCGGCCTCGCCCCCAACACGGTGGCACGCGCCTACCGCGAGCTGGAGGCGGACGGCGTGGTCGAAACCCGGGGCAGGCAGGGCTCGTTCATCGCCTCCTCGGGCGACCCGACCCGCGACGTGGCGGGCCGCGCGGCCACCGCCTACGTCGCGACGGTGCGCAGATTGGGCTTGGACGACGCCACCGCCCTGCGCTATGTGCAGGCGGCACTCGAGGCCTGACCTCTTATCTCCAGCTGGGGAGCCAGAGGTGGTCGTGCCAGTTGCCCGGGGTGATCGGTAGCGCGGTGAGAATCGGCCACAGCCAGATGAAGTTGGCGATCACCAGGCCCAGGTAGAGACAGACCGCGAGTAGTCCGAGGCTGCGCCGTTCGTTCGGCGGGGTGGGCAGGTAGATCCCGGCGGGGCTGCGCGGGATGGTGCTGGGGTGCGCGGGGCCCAGCACGTCGCCGAGCACCAGCGCCACGCCCATCACCAGGAACGGAGCCATCGGGACGGCGTAGAAGTAGTACATCTGCCGGTCGAGGGTGGCGAACCAGGGCAGCAGCGCGGCGCCGTAGCCGACCAGCACCGCGCCGTGGCGCCAGTCGCGACGGACCACCGCGCGCCACAGCATCCAGGCCAGCACCGGAAAAGCCACCCACCAAATGGCGGGCGTGCCGATCAGCATCACGGCCTTCACGCACTGGGTCTGCCCGCAACCGGTGACGCCGCTGTCTGCGTAGTAGTACAGCATCGGGCGCAGGCCCATGGGCCAGGTCCACGGCTTGGATTCCCAAGGGTGATGGTTGCCCGCCGAATTGGTCAGTTCGGTGTGGAATTCCAGCGACCTGGCGTTGAAGTACCAGAGCGAACGCAGCGCGCCCGGCACCACATGCGACCAGAATCCTCCGGTGCCGATCGGGTCCGTCGGCGCGGACGGATTGCCGGGCATGTACCGGTACACGCCGGTCTCGCTCGCGAACCAGGCCCAGTAGCTGGCCAGATAGATGCCGAGCGGCACGAGCACCAGCGCGTACAGCGCGGGCCCGATGTCCCGCAGCGCGACCCCGAGCCACGGACGGCGTACCCCGTAGAGCCGCCGCGCCGAGAGGTCGAAGTAGACGCTCATCAAGCCGAAGGCGGCGATGAAATAGATGCCGGACCATTTGGTTCCGCAGGCCAGCCCGAGCAGCAGGCCCGCGCCGAAGCGCCACCAGCGCACCCCGAGGCGCGGTCCCCAGTCGGTCACGCCGATCCGGCCCTCCGCGTCGGCGCGCGCGCACCGAGCACGCACCTCGTCGCGGTCGACGATCAGGCAGCCGAAGGCGGCGGTGACGAACAACGCCATGAAGATGTCGAGCATGCCGATGCGCGAGGAGACGAAGGTCAGCCCGTCGGCGATCAGCAGGATGCCCGCGATCGCGCCGATCAGGGTGGAGCGTGTCATCCGCCGGGTGATCCGGATCACCAGCAGCACCAGCACCGTTCCGGCGAGCGCGGCGGTGAAACGCCAGCCCCAGCCGTTGTAGCCGAATATCGCCTCGCCGATCGCGATGAACTGCTTGCCGACCGGGGGATGCACCACCAGCCCGTAGCCGGGGTTGTCCTCCACCCAGCCGCCGGTGAGCATCTGCCAAGCCTGCGGAGCGTAGTGCTTCTCGTCGAACACGGGGGTGCCCGCGTCGGTCGGGTAGTTGAGCATGGTGAAGCGCGTCACCGCCGCGATCGCGGTGAGGAACGCGGTCACCAGCCAGCCGCGCGCGCGGTCGGTCGGCCCGAAGTCGCGTGGCGGCCGCAGCGGCCCCGGGCTCGACCAGGATGGCACGGTTCCGAACCGTGCGGTCGCGCGCTGGTCGGTCACCTGGGTCACGCCCCGATCGTATGCTCCTCCGCCTCTCCGGGTCTTCAGGCCGTACTAGTTGGGTGGTTCGGGATTCGCGTTCAGGTCCTGCGTGAGTGCCGCTGTAGTTTTGGGCGTACCCGGTGAGTTACCCATGTGCTCACGAGATCGGCTGTACGTGTCGAGAACGAGCCCGGCGGATTCGCGGTCGGCTGCCGGCGTGAGTGAGATTCGTCTCGAAGGCATGCGGGATCGCTTCCGCCGGTGCGGCCGAACCTCGTTGCCGCCGGTAGCTGCTGGGGCCGGTGGCGTCGGTGGATAGGCTGCGGGTTGGCGGTTGTCGCCGGATACGTGATGCGGACAGGAGTGCGGTGGCTTACGAGACGGCGGGCGGGCTGGTGCTCGCGGCGACGCCGATGGGTGATGTCGGCGATGCCTCGCAGCGCCTGCGCGAAGCGCTGGCGACGGCCGATGTCGTCGCCGCCGAAGACACCCGCCGCACCAGGGCGCTGGCCAAGGCGCTCGGTGTCGAGATCTCCGGCCGGGTGGTCAGTTTCTACGATCACGTCGAGACCGCCCGGATTCCGATGCTGCTCGACGAGATCGCTGACGGCCGTACGGTGCTGCTGGTGACCGACGCGGGCATGCCGTCGGTGAGCGATCCCGGCTACCGCATGGTGGCGGCGTGCGTCGAGCGGGATCTGCCGGTGACCTGCCTGCCCGGTCCCTCGGCGGTGACCACGGCGCTGGCACTGTCGGCCCTGCCGGTGGAGCGGTTCTGCTTCGACGGATTCCCGCCGCGCAAATCCGGCCAGCGCCGGGAATGGTTGCGTACCTTGGCCGCCGAACCACGCGCCTGCGTCTTCTTCGAGGCGCCGCATCGGCTCGCCGACTGCCTGGCCGACGCGGTCGAGATCCTCGGCCCGGACCGCCGCGCCGCCGTCTGCCGGGAGCTGACCAAGACCTACGAGGAAGTGATCCGGGGGACCCTGGCCGAACTGGCCGAGTGGGCCGTCGATGGCGCACGCGGCGAGATCACCGTGGTGCTCGCGGGCGCCCAGCCCGCCGCCGCCGATCCAGCGGACCTGGTGGACGCCGTGGAATCCCGAACCGCCGCGGGCCTGCGCCTCAAAGACGCCTGCGCCGAGGTCGCCGCCGCCCACGCCGTGTCGCGTCGCGAGCTCTACGACGCGGTTCTCGCCGCGCGCCGCACTTCCTAGCCGACCGCGACTTCGGCTGTGCGGTTCGCTCCGCGCGGGTGGTCGACCCGAAGCGGGGTGGCGGGCATGATCATCGGTATGACTTCTCTGGAGAGCAAGGCCACGACGTTTCTCGGGTTGCACGTGCCGGGTGATCCGGGCGTCTTCCCGACGGTGTGGGATGCCTGGTCCGCGAAAGTCGCCGTGGCGGCGGGCTTTCCGGCCTTGACGGTGGGCAGTCATCCGCTGGCCGATTCGATCGGCCGCTCGGACGGGGAAGGGATGACGTTCGACGAGTCGCTGACCCGGGTACGGCAGATCACGGCGGCGGTGGACGTCCCGGTGTCGGTCGACATCGAGTCCGGCTACGGACAGGAGCCCGCGCGGCTGGTCGAGGGCCTGCTCGAGGCAGGGGCGATCGGACTGAACATCGAGGACACCGTGCACAGCGAGGGCAAGCGCCTGCGCACGGGCCAGGAACACGCCGACCTCGTGCACGGACTGCGCAAGGCCGCCGACGAGACGGGTGTGCACCTGGTGATCAACGCGCGCACCGACCTGCTCCTGCGCCAGGACGGAGACGAGGCCGACCGGGTGGACCGCGCCATCGAGCGGCTGCGGCTGGCCGCCGAGGCGGGTGCGGACGTGCTGTTCCCGGTGGGCCGCCACGCCGACGCCGACATGCGCCGCCTGACCGGCGAGCTGCCGCTGCCGATCAGCGCGACCGTCCTCCCGGATCAGGCCGACAAGGCCGCCCTCGCCGACCAGGGCGTCGCGCGGATCACCTTCGGTCCGTTCCTGCAGGCCGCGCTGACCAAGGAGATCAATACCCTGCTCGACCGCTGGAAGTGACATCGCGGAACAGCTGTGTGAGCGGTATCCGGTCGCCGCGACGACGGTGCCCGAGCCCCACCGGGTGACCGGTGGGGCGGCGGTGCGTCGGGTAGCGGCGAAGACGCCATCCCGGTGACGGTCGCCGTGCCTTCTAGGAGGGAACCGGAAGCCCCAGGGCGCTCATGACGAACTGGACGAACAGCGGCGCCAGATCCGGCACGCGCGCGGGTCCGTCCGAGACGATGACCCGCCGCGTGCGCTCGCCGATCGCGTCCGGGATCAGGGCGATCAGCCCGTCGGACAGTTCGGGGAGCGTCGGGTCCGCCGCCCGCGCCTGGTCGTAGAACACCCGGTACAGCTGGGCGAACCGGTCGACGGCCAAGTCGCGGTAGCCGACGGCCTCCTGGTTCACCTTGAACGACTCCACGAGCACCAATCGGGCGAAATCGGGCTCGGTGGCGACGGTCTGGCAGAAGGTGACCACGATGGACTCGATCTTCGCGTAGGCGTCGGCGTCCGGCGGCAGCTGGGCGAGTTCGTCCACGATCCGGGTCGCCATGATGTCGACGCCGGTGTGCACCGCCTCGGCGAAGCACTCCTCTTTGTTCGCGAAGTGGTCGTAGAAGGTCGTCCGCGAAACCCTGGCCCTGGCAACGATGTCGGTGAGGGTGGTGGCCGGGTATCCCTTGTTGTCGACGGACTCCACCATCGCCTCGACCAGCCTGCCGCGCTGCGACGTGAGCACGGCTTCGCGTGCCGCCCGATGCCGCTCGGCGAAACCGGACCGGTGAACGGATGCCGTCGCGTGCTGCTGGCCCATGTGTGCCCTCTCTGTGCCGGAACCGATTCCGAACGGAACGTCGTCGTACCGATCGCACACGGTCCGGGGCGTCGCCAGGCCGCGAACCGGTGTTTCATTATCCGACAACACATTCCACGGCGGGAAGGCAGGTGGATCCACTCGTGGGCATGTCGCCGTGGAACACCGCTAAAGTGTTGTGCGCCTTACCGTTACGGCAGGCCGGAGGCGGTCAGTCCTTCGGTTCGACGTACTTCGGGAACACCGGTTCCGGCGCGGGCAACGCCAACCCGGGCTCGATCGGCGTCGCGATGTCCGCGAACGTCCGGCTCCGCTGCCCCAGCTGGTCGAGGATGCGGCCCGCCGACCCCGGCAGCACCGGCTGCACCAGGATCGCGACGATGCGCAGCACCTCCAGCGTCACGTACAGCACGGTGGCCTCGCGAGCGAGATCCTCCGGGGTGCCCGACTTCGCCAGCGCCCACGGCGCCTGCGCGGAGAAGTACCGGTTCGTCTCGCCCAGGGTCAGCCAGATCGCCTCCAGCGCCAAATGCATCTGCTGGGCGTCGAATTCGGCCCGGCAGCGCTCCAGCAGACCGCCCGCCAGATCCAGCAGGGCGCGGTCGTCGTCGGTGAACTCGCCGGGTGTCGGCACCACGCCGCCGCAGTCGCGCGCGACCAGCTTGGTGCTGCGCTGCACCAGGTTGCCGAACTCGTTGGCCAGGTCGCTGTTGATCCGGCTCACGATGGCCTCGTGGCTGTAGCTGCCGTCTTGGCCGTAGGAGATCTCACGCAGCAGGAAGAACCGCACCGCGTCCAAGCCGTAGTTGTCGACCAGCTCCAGCGGGTCGACCACGTTGCCGACCGACTTGGACATCTTCTCGCCCTTGTTGTACAGGAATCCGTGCACGAATACGCGTTTCGGCAGCTCCACTCCGGCCGAGAGCAGGAACGCGGGCCAGTACACCGTGTGGAAGCGTGTGATGTCCTTGCCGATGATGTGCACGTCGGCGGGCCAATACTTGCCGAAGGCGGCGGAGGAGGTGTCCGGGAAGCCGACGCCGGTGAGGTAGTTGGTGAGCGCGTCCACCCACACGTACATGACGTGGTCGGGATGGTCGGGCACCGGCACGCCCCAGTCGAAGGTGGTGCGCGAGATGGACAGGTCCTTCAGACCCGCCTTGACGTAGCTGACGATCTCGTTGCGCCGGGTCGCCGGCGCGATGAATTCCGGATGCTCGTCGTAGAGCGCCAGCAACTTGTCCTGGTAGGCCGACAGCCGGAAGAAGTAGTTCGACTCCTCGGTCCAGGTGACCGGCGTCTTGGAGTCGGTGGAGATGCGGGTGCCGTCCTCCAGCACCGTGGTCTCCTCGTCGGTGTAGAACGCCTCGTCCCGCACCGAGTACCAACCGGAGTAGTTGCCGAGGTAGATGTCGCCGTTGGCCAGCATCCGCTCCCAGATGGCGACGCTGGCGGCCTGGTGGTCGGCGTCGGTGGTGCGGATGAACCGGTCGAAGGAGATGTCGAGCGTCTTGTCCAGCGCCTCGAACACGTCGGAGTTGCGGGCCGCGAGCTCTTCCACCGGGATGCCCTCGGCGGCCGCGGCCTGCTGCATCTTCTGGCCGTGCTCGTCGGTGCCGGTCATGAAGAAGACGTCGTAGCCGTCGAGGCGCTTGAAGCGGGCGATGGCGTCGGCCGAGATGTACTCGTACGCATGCCCGATATGCGGCGCGCCGTTCGGATAGGCGATGGCCGTGGTGATGTAGAAGGCGGGGCGGTCGACTTCGCTCATGGTGTGTCTACTGTAATGCGCGTGCATTCTTCCGCTCGCGTGAATATGCCCCTCGTCGATTCGCGGGTCCCCGCGTCCGCGCCGCGGGGTGGCCGCCGATGAGCGCGAAGCGTTCCGCGCCGGAGCTGCCCGAGCCGCTGGCGCCGATCGTGGACGCACACACCCACCTGGACGCCTGCGGCGCGACCGACGCGGCGTCGACCGTCGCGATCGTCGACCGGGCCGCCTCGGTCGGGGTCGGCCGGGTGGTCACCGTCGCCGACGATCTGGACGCCGCGCGGTGGGCGGTGCGGGCCGCGCACTGGGACGATCGGGTGTTCGCCGCTGTCGCGCTGCATCCGACCAGGGCGAACGCGCTCGATGACGAGGCGAAGGCCGAGCTCGAGCGCTTGGCCGAGGACCCGAGGGTGGTCGCTGTCGGCGAGACCGGCCTGGACTACTACTGGCCGGGCAAGCTGGACGGCTGCGCCGACATCGAGACCCAGATCGAGGGCTTCCGCTGGCACATCGACTTGGCCAAGCGGGTGCGCAAGCCGCTGATGATCCACAACCGCGAGGCCGACCACGACCTGCTGACCGTGCTGCTGGACGAGGGTCCGCCGGAGCGGGTGATCTTCCACTGCTTCTCCTCGGACACGAACATGGCCCTGTCGTGCGTGGCCGAGGGCTACATCCTGAGCTTCTCCGGGACGGTGAGCTTCAAGAACGCGCACGAACTGCGCGAGGCGGCCAAGGTGGTGCCCGACGACCAGATTCTGGTCGAGACGGACGCGCCGTATCTGACCCCGCATCCGTTCCGCGGAGCGCCGAACGAGCCGTATTGCCTGCCGTACACCGTGCGGGCGCTGGCCGAGGTGCGCGAGCAGGATCCGCTGGAACTGGCCGAGATCACCACCGCCAACGCGCGTCGCGTCTACCGGATCTGAGCGGGGCGCCCGCCAAGGGGCGCGTACCCGAGGGCGTCACGGATGCCCGGAATGCATCGCTGTATGCGAAATGTGTCCTATGTCACTTTCGGCGTTCCGTTTTGTGATTTACCTGCGGGGTCGATATTCGATCGTGACATTGAAAAGGCCCTGTTCCGGAGCTTGCTGTTGTCGGCGCCCTGCCCCCTCGTTATCGTGCTGTGACCATGTCCCCCTTCATGCGGATCAACCAGTCGCGTTCGCCGCTGCTGTACATCGCGGTCGGCGCACTGCTGCTGACGCTGATCGTCGGCGCCGGTCTCGCGATCGTGAATCGCAAGACGGTGACCGTCGTCGTGGACGGCGAGAAGCTCTTCCAGACCACGATGTCGCGTGACGTGCGCGGCGTGTTGAAGGCCGCGGGCTTCGCGGTGACCGACCGGGACAAGGTGGCGCCCGCACTGGCCGCGCACATCGCCGACGGCGCGACCATCACGCTCAACCGCGCGAAAGAGGTCGACCTGTCGGTCGACGGTATGACGCAGAAGGTCTGGACCACCGGGGTGACCGCGGGGGAGGCGCTCGAACAGCTGAAGATCCCGAAAGAGGTGTACGTCTCGCCCGCCCGCGACGAGCGGCTCCCGCTGCAGGGCGGGACGCTGACCATCGCGACTCCGCGCGTGGTCTCGCTGGTCGACGGCATCGGCAATCCGGTGGACGTGCGCGCCGCCGCGCCCACCGTCGGCAAATTCCTCGAGGTCACCGGCATCCCGCTGCTCGAGCAGGACTCCGTCGAACCGGCCGCGGCCACGCCCCTGACGAACGGCTTGCACGTCACCGTGACGCGCAAGCGGGTCGAACAGCAGACCGAGACGATGCCGCTGGACCCGCCGGAGAACGTCATCGAAGACCCGGAGATGAACATGAGCCGCACGGTGGTGGAGTCGCCCGGCGCTCCCGGCGTGCAGAACGTCACCTTCGCGGTCACCATGGTCAACGGCCAGGAAGTGGACCGTAAACCGGTCGCTTCGACCGTCACCGTGGCGGCGAAGCCGAAGACCGTCCGCAAGGGCGCCAAGCCTGGCACCGAGGTGCCCCCGGTGCGCGACGGCGCGATCTGGGACGCGCTGGCCCGCTGCGAGTCGACCGGCAACTGGTCGATCAACACCGGCAACGGCTACTTCGGCGGTGTGCAGTTCGACCAAGGCACTTGGGAGCGGCAGGGCGGGCTGCGGTACGCCCCCCGCGCGGACCTGGCCACCAGGGAAGAACAGATCGCCATCGCGGAGATCACCCGGCAGCGGCAGGGTTGGGGCGCCTGGCCCGCTTGCACCGGTCGCCTCGGCATCAGCTGACGCGGGGGAGACGTCGCGGCAGGCCGGGTATGCCGGTTGATAGATTCTCGAGGTGTCCGAACCTGATATTTCCGCCCGCGGGAGTGCGGCGCTGCTCGGGCCCGCCGAAGTGCGGGTGCTCGCCGAGCGGTTCGGGGTCCGGCCGACCAAGCAGCTCGGGCAGAACTTCGTGCACGACGCGAACACGGTGCGGCGGATCGTCGCGGCCGCCGGGGTGGGGCGCGGGGACGTGGTGCTCGAGGTCGGGCCCGGTCTCGGTTCGCTGACCCTCGCGCTGCTGGACGTGGTGGACTCGGTGGTCGCCGTCGAAATCGATCCCGTGCTGGCGCGCCATCTTCCGGTGACCGTCGCGGACCGGGCTCCGCAACTCGCGGAGCGACTGTCGGTGGTGGAGGCGGACGCGCTGCGCGTCACCGCGGCGGACCTGCCCGCCGCGCCGACCGCGCTGGTAGCCAATCTCCCGTACAACGTGGCCGTCCCGGTGCTGTTGCATCTGCTCGCCGAACTGCCCGGCATCGCGGTCGCTCTGGTGATGGTGCAGGCCGAGGTGGCCGATCGCTTGGCCGCCGAGCCCGGCGGCCGCATCTATGGCGTGCCCAGCGTGAAAGCGGGCTTCTTCGGGACCGTCCGGCGTGCGGGGGCGGTGGGCACGCAAGTGTTCTGGCCGGTGCCGCGGGTCGAGTCGGGCCTGGTCCGGATCGACCGCTTCGCCGAGCCGCCGTGGCCGATGGACGACGAGCACCGCCGCCGCGTCTTCGAAGTCGTCGACGCCGCATTCGCGCAGCGGCGCAAAACGCTGCGCGCCGCCCTCGCCGCCTGGGCCGGTTCGCCTGCCGAAGCCGAGCGCCGTCTGCTCGCCGCGGGCATCGCTCCCACGGCTCGCGGCGAAACCCTCGACACCGCCGCCTTCGTCCGGCTGGCGGCCCAGGCGTAGCGCGTCGCACAGAACAGTGGCTCCGCTACCGGCGTCGGCCGGTGCGCGGAACCACTGGTGGCGACCGGTCAGACGGCGACTTCGTAGCCCGCTTCGTCCACGGCGGCGACGATGTCGGCGTCGGCGATCTGCGCGGTGCTGTCGACGCGGACGGCGCCGCTGGCGAGATCCACATCGACGCCGGTCACGCCGTCGATCTTGCCGATCTCGGTCTTGACGGAGCTGACGCAGTGCCCGCAGGTCATCCCGGTGACGGTGTAAGTGGTGGTGGTGGGCATGTCCGACTCCTTCACATCCATATCATTCATACGGGCGGGGGGTACCCCGACACTCGAAAGATACCCCCTCAGGGTATAGTCCGCAAGAGGCGGCCGGGCCTCACACGCCTTCGGCCAGTTCCATCCAGCGCTCTTCGGCCGTTTCCTTCTCCGCGAGCACCTGCTTGAGCTCCGCGCCCAGGTTGACCAGCTTGTCCGGGTCGGTGGCGGCGTCGGCCAGCGCGACGTGCAAGCGCTGCTCGCGCTCGGACAGCTTGTCGATGGCGCGTTCCAACCGGGTCAGCTCCTTGCGGGCCGCGCGGTAGGCCGCGGAATCGGTGGCCGGGGCGTCGGCGGGCTTGGCATCCGGTGCGGCGGTGCGGGTCTGGTTCGCCGCGAGGGCCGCGCGCTTGGTCAGGTACTCCTCGATGCCGCCCGGAAGGTTGGTGAGCTTTCCGTCGCCGAACAACGCCCAGGTCGAGTCGCAGATCCGTTCGATGAGGTACCGGTCGTGGCTGATCACGACCAGCGTGCCGGCCCAGTTGTCGAGCAGGTCCTCCAGCTGTTGCAGGGTGTCGATGTCCAGGTCGTTGGTCGGCTCGTCGAGCAGCAGCACGTTCGGTTCGGACATGAGGATGCGGGTCAGCTGCAGGCGTCGCCGCTCGCCGCCGGACAGGTCGCCGACCGGCGTGCGCTGGCGGGCGGGGGTGAAACCGAGTCGCTCGGCCAGCTGTCCCGCCGAGATCTCCTTGTCGCCCAGCATGATTCGCTGCGCCACCTGCTGCACCGCCTCCAGCACGCGTAGGTCGGTGGGCAGGTCGTCGAGTTCCTGGCGCAGCCAGCCGATCTGGACGGTCTGGCCTTGGATGCGCTTGCCCGCGGCCAAGGTCGCGTCGGCGTCGCCCGCAAGGGCGCGCAGCAGCGTCGTCTTGCCCGAGCCGTTGACGCCGACCAGGCCGACGCGCTCGCCCGGCGCCAGCCGCCAGGTCAGGTCGCGCACCAATTCCCGGTCGTCCGGCGTGGTGAGCGTGACGTCCTCCAGCTCGACGACCACGCGGCCGAGGCGTTTGCGCGCGAAGGCGGCCAGCGAGACGCTGTCGCGCGGCGGCGGCACGTCGGCGATCAGGGCTTCGGCGGCCTCGACCCGGTAGCGCGGCTTGGACGTGCGCGCCTGCGGGCCGCGCCGCAGCCACGCCAGTTCCTTGCGGGCCAGATTGCGCCGCCGGGCCTCGGAGGCATCGGCCTGGCGGGCGCGCTCGGCGCGGGCGAAGATCCAGTCGCCGTAACCGCCCTCGTAGCTTTCGACCTTGCCGCCGACCACTTCCCAGGTGTTGGTGGCGACGGTGTCGAGGAACCAGCGATCGTGGGTCACCACGACCAGCGCGCTGCGGCGGCCGAGCAGGTGCGCGGCCAGCCACTGCACACCCTCGACATCCAGGTGGTTGGTCGGCTCGTCGAGCACGAGCAGGTCGAGTTCGCGCACCAGCGCGGCGGCGAGCGCGACCCGGCGGCGCTCGCCGCCGGAGAGGTTGTCCACCAGGGTGTCCATGCCGAGGCCGGCGATGCCGATGCCGTCCATCACCGAGCGGATGCGCGGGTCGGCGGCCCATTCGTGTTCGGCGACCTCGTCGGTCATGGCGTCGTCGGCCAGCCCTGCCAGCACCACCGATCCGACCGTCGCGCCCGCGGGCAGCACACCGCGCTGCGTCACCACAGCCATGCGCAGGCCGCCGAGTCTGCTGACCCGGCCGCTGTCGGGTTCCTCGATGCCGGTGAGCACCTCGAGCAGGGTGGTCTTGCCGCCGCCGTTGAGGCCGACGACTCCGATCCGTTCGCCCGCGTGCACGCCGAGCGAGACGTTGTCCAGCAGCGGCTTGATCCCGAAGCTCTTGTGGACCTGTTCGAGATTGATCAGGTTGGACATGGATCCTTCCGTGTCTTGCGGGGGCGGTCCGATGAGACCTACCTGTCGCGGCCCTGGGGCCCCGGGCCAGCGTACCGATGGGGGCGGACCGCCTGTCGTCCCGGCGAACGGCGGCGAGCTTGCGGTACGAACAATGTTCGTTTAGATTGATCGCGAACGAACGCTGTTCGTTCTCATGCAACCGAATCGGCGCTCCCCAGAAGTACAGCCGCAGAGTGGGACGCCCGCCTCCTATCCGAAGGCGTCGGCGGGCGGCACTATTCCCATTCCGCATGCTCTCTGGAGGATTCTCATGCACGTCGGCCTCGGCCTGCCCATCTCCGATCCCGCCGCGTTGCTCGACTGGGCTCGGCGCGCCGACGCGGGCCCGTTCCGCACGCTCGGCCTGCTCGACCGGCTGGTCTACGACAATCCCGAACCGCTGATCGCGCTGGCCGCGATCGCCGGCGCGACCAGCCGCGTCCGAGTGCAAACCGAAGTACTGCTCGCGCCGTTGCGCGACCCGGTGCTGCTCGCCAAACAGGCCGCCACGCTGGACCGGATGTCCGGCGGGCGGCTGGTGCTCGGCCTCGGCGTCGGCGGCCGCGCCGACGACCACCTCGCCTCGGGCACCGACCTGCGCACCCGGGGCCGCCGCCTCGACGAGCAAGTCGCGCTCATGCGCCGCCTGTGGGCCGGTGAGCCCTACGGCGAGGAGTGCGGGCCGATCGGCCCCGCGCCACTGCGCCCGGAAGGGCCCGAGATCCTGTTCGGCGGTTTCCAGCCCGCCGCACTCGAGCGCGTCGGCCGTTGGGGCGGTGGCTTTCTCGCCGCCGCACCGCCGTCGTGGGCGGGCGGGCTGTTCGACACCGTGCGCCGTTCCTGGACCGACCACGGCCGACCGGGCGCGCCGCGGATCGTCGCCCAGGTCAACGTCGCGCTCGGTCCGGACGACGTCATCGAAGACGCACGCGCGTCGATGGGCGCCTACTACGCGTTCACCGGCCGCGCCGAAGGCATGCTCGAAGGCATGCTCACCACGCCCGCGCGGATCCGCACCGCCATGGCGCAATTCGGCGATCTCGGCGCGGACGAGGTGATGTTCTATTGCTACGGTCACGACGCCGATCAGGTCGATCGGCTCGCCGACCTGCTGGCCTGAGCGAGGCCGCGCATCGGTCACACGGATGCGGCGATGCCGAGCGTTCCCGCTTGATCGGCTCGCCGACCCGCGTACCGCAACGGTCGCGCGCAGGGCCGTGATGCCGAGCGTTCCCGCGCGTATCGGCAGGCCACGTAGGGTTTCGTGCTCGCCGCAGTGTCGGCATCGCCACCGCGCAGTGGACACCCCGCCGGAGCTACGGACGGTTCGGCAGGGACCGTGCCTGAAGTGCCCGCGCGGCGGCTTGCGGCGTCGGCCGCAAGCCGCCGCGCCCGTTCGCGGCCAATGGCGGTCAGTGCTTACCGGGTGCGTCGCCGCTGAGGACGCGCGCGCCCGGCACGGGTCCGCTGGCGGTCCGCACGCTGCGGCAGACGCCCGCGCCCGCGAGTTCGGCGGCCACCGAGATCGCCGACTCCTCGCTCTCGCAGAGGAACGCGCAGGTGGGCCCGGAACCGGAGACCAATCCGGCCAGCGCACCCGCGGTGATGCCCGCGCGCAACGTGCGGCGCAGTTCCGGCTTCAGCGAGACCGCCGCCGCCTGGAGATCGTTGCCGAGCAGGGGTGCGAGCTGCCGCGCATCGCCGGAGGCCAACGCCTGCATCAGTTGCTGCGGCTCGCCGAGCCGGGGCGGTTCGCCGTGCTCGCGCAACCGGTCGAGTTCGGCGAACACCGCGGGAGTGGACAAGCCGCCTTTGGCGAACGCGAGCACCCAGTGAAACGTGTTGCGGGACAGCACCGGCAACAGGCGCTCGCCGCGGCCGGTGCCCAGCGCGGTGCCGCCGTGCAGGGCGAACGGCACGTCGCTGCCGAGTTCGGCCGCCACCGCGGTGAGTTCCTCCCTGGACAGTCCCAGGTCCCACAGTTCGTTCAGCCCGACCAGCGCGGCGGCGGCGTCGGCGCTGCCGCCCGCCATGCCCCCTGCCACCGGAATGCCTTTGGTGATGGCGATTTCCACCAGGGGAGCGCGGCCGCCGAGGTGCGCCAGCCGGACGGCGGCTTTCCATACCAGATTCGTCCGGTCGGTCGGCACCTCCGCGGCGCCCTCGCCCGTGACCCGGACGGCCAGCGAAGCCGACGGCGCGATCTCCAGATCGTCGCTCAGGGACAGTGCTTGGAACACCGTGGTCAGGTCGTGGTAGCCATCGGCCCGCAGGTCGCCCACTCCGAGATGGAGGTTCACCTTCGACGGCGCCCGCACGGTGACGGGACTCGGCACAACTGACAGCACGGTGCTAAAGCCTAATAGCTGCAGCCGGACGGAGTCCGTCCTCAGCCTGCGCATGGCCGCAGCGAAGGCGGAGGTACGCCTGATAGGAGCAGTCGGACGAAGTTCGTCCTCAGCCTGCGCATGGCCGCAGCGAAGGCGAAGGTACGCCTAATAGGTGCAGTGGGACGGAGTCCGTCCTCAGCCTGCGCATGGCCGCAGCGAAGGCGGAGGTACGCCTGATAGGAGCGGCCGGGCGATGCGGGTCCGTAGCTCGCGCGCGAGAAAGGCGCTTACAGCAGCGCGCCGCCGGTGGCATCGATCCACTGCCCGGTCACCCACCGGGCGTCGTCGGAGGCGAGGAACCCGACGACGTCGGCGACGTCGTCGGCCTGCGCCACGCGGTGGAGCGGGGACATCGTCGCCACCGACGCCTGGGCTTCGGCGTTGCGCAGCCAGTTCGCGTTCATGTCGGTGTCGATGATCCCCGGCCCGACCGCGTTCACGGTGATGCCGCGCGCGCCGACCTCCTTCGCGAGCACGCTGGTGAAACTATCGAGCGCGGCCTTGGTCATGGTGTAGGCGATCAGTTGCGGCATGTACGCGCCGTGGGTCAGTCCGGTGGAGATGTTGACGATCCGCCCGCCTGTGCGCAACCGGTCCAAGCCGAGGCGGGTGATGAAGAAGGGGGCCTTGGCGTTGATCGCGAAGACCCGGTCGAACGCCGCCTCGTCGGTTCCGGCGATCGGCTCCCTGATCCCGTCGGTGCCCGCGTTGTTCACCAGGATGTCCAGCCCGTCGGCGTGCGCGTCGAAGGCCGCCCACAGCGTCTCGGCGTCGCCTGGCACGCCCAGTTCGGCGCGGATCGCGAATGCCGCGCCGCCCGAAGCCTCGATCGCGGCCACGGTCGCCTTCGCCGCCTGTTCGTCGCGGTTGTAGTGGACCGCGACGCGTGCGCCGTCACGCGCCAGTCGTTCGGCGATCGCTCGCCCGATGCCCCGGCTGCTCCCGGTGACCAGTGCCGTCTTGCCCGTCAGTGCGCCCATGGCGCGCCCCTTTCTCTAGCGACCGCTACAGAAAGTAAGGTAGCACATTCTCTAGTGATCGCTATAAAATTGCGCCATGAGCACGACGACCCGAGGGCGGCCGCGATCCTTCGATCGGGACGCGGCGCTGGACAAGGCCATGCGGCTGTTCTGGGCCCGGGGGTACGAGGCCACCTCGATCGGGGACCTGACCGCGGCCATGGGCATCGGCGCACCCAGCCTGTACGCGGCGTTCGGGGACAAGAAGACGTTGTTCGGCGAGGTCGTCGCGAAATTCGGCGACCGCTACGGCGGATTCGTCGCGCGGGCGCTGGCCGAGGAGGACACCGCGGAGGCGGCGGTACGGCGGATTCTGCGCGAGGCGGCGACGGAATACACCCGGCCGGAATGCCCGCACGGCTGTCTGGTGATCAGCGCGGGCGTCAACACCACCAGCGCCGAGATCGCCGATCTCCTGCGCGATATGCGCAATCGGAACATCGACACGTTCGCCGCGCGCATCCAGGCCGACATCGACGCGGGCGTCCTGCCGAGCCACCTCGACGCGCGCACGCTGGCCCGCTACGTCGGCACGGTGATGCAGGGTATGTCCCAGGCGGCGCGCGACGGAGCAGGCCGGGGCGAATTGGAGCGGGTGGCCGAGATGGCGCTGCGCGGCTGGGGGCCCTAGTGGCCCGAGGCGCGTCCGTCCTGCACGACCACCGGCAGGCAGGTGCGCACGAAGTCCGCGCCGAAGTCGGTGAGCACCACGCTGCGGTAGATCACCTTGGTGCCGAAGCCGGAGCGCTTCAGCATCTCCCGCACCGGTGACTGCGCCTCCAGCAGCTGGTACCGGTTGGGATTGCCGACCGGCTCGCGCGCGTGCTCGATCAAACCGAGCCTGCGCAGGTTGGTCAGGTACTGCTGGATCCGGTTCGGAAAGCGCAGGCCCGCGTGCTCGCCGATCAGCGTCAGCATCGAGCCCAGGCGTTCGGAGCCGAGCGCGCGCGGGCGGCCGGTGCGGATGTCGATCGAGGGCTGTGGCCCGTCCAGATGCAGGAAGCGCAGGATGCGCGCTTCGTCCGGGGTCAGCTCGGCGAGCATGCCCGCGAAGGCCGGATGGTTGTCGTCCTCGCCGTGCGGGCTGGCCGACAATCGCAACAGCGCGGCTCCCTGCTCGCGCAGCGTCGGCACCGTTTCCTGCGTGGACGGTTCCGTGGCGGCGGGCATCCCGAGCGCCTTGCGCATCGCGTCACGGACCTCGGACTCGGCCTCGGCCAGCACTTCTCGCGGCGGCGCTCCCTCGATGCTGCGCCGTACGACGGTCGAGGTGACGCCGACCGCGGTGCCGACGCTCCAGGACGTCACCCCGGTGACCGCGGTCCACGCGACCCGCGCGACGCCTGTCGCCGCACGCACGGTGGCGAGGGGAACCGTTACCCGTCTGGGTAATTCGTCGGTGTGCGCGATGTCCGAAGCCGGCCGCCGGGCGATCTCCCGCGATGGCTCGGCATTCGCCGCCGTCGCGTCGAGGTGCTCGACGGCCTGGATATCGCCGTCGTCCGGACCCGCTACAGCCATGATGTCGCCACTCCCGTTCCGAAGATCAGGATATGAGCGTATCCGGCGAACAGCCCCAACACGCCGCCATGGACGAAAAGGAGCCATTCATCCTGCTTGATGGCCGCGCGCAGCATGTCGACGAAGTCCGGCGGCGACAACATCGCCATCTGCCTCGCGATGTATTCGTTGATCTGCCTGCCCTGGCGGACGTTGAATTCCGGGTCGGCGAACGCGATCGGCGCGATGGCCATGGCTTCGCTGGTGAACGTCGATTGCAGCGAGTCGTATTCGCGGCTGCCGAGCACGAACTTGACCGCGGGACGCGCGGGACCGAGCGCGCGGTCGGCGGCCGGGCGCAGCGTGTCCTCCAGCATCTGCATGGTGCGGTCCGATCGGGGGCCGTTGAGCAACTCGTCGCCGATATTCGCCACCGTGATCACCTGGCTGGAAACCAATTCCGCGTATCCGTCGGTGATTTCGGACTTGCGTTTGATCAGCAGGCCCTGCCGCCACGGGACCCACCACTTCGGATACGCGGGCGCGAAGATCATATTGATGCCGATCCAGTTGACCACCCAGCCGATGATCACGCCGCCGATCGGCAGCACGACCAGGCTGGACCAGCCGGTCAGATGCAGGATGGCGACCAGCAGCACACCCATCGGCGCGCCGAAGTAGAAACCGAAGTTCTGCATGAAACGCAGTTCCTTCGCGCCGAGCACCTGGAACAGCGTGTTGAGCAGATGCGGCCGGGCCTGGAAGTAGCGGATCACCATCTGCTTCACATCGAGCAGTTGATCGATATTCGCGCCCAATTCCTCGGTCAGCTCGCGCAGGATCTCCGGCAGTTGCTGGCGCACCCTGGCGTGCACCATGTCGCGCACCTGGGCGGGCAGGTTGTACCAGAGCTGCGGATGCTCGCGGCGCAGGATGTCCTCGACGATGTCCTTGATCTGCGCGTCGGCGATGCTCGCTAGGTGCTCGGCCAGCTTGTCCGGCTCGAGTTCCCGATAGAAGTCCGCGACGCTGCCGAGTTTGGCCAGGCCCTTGTCGACCGCGATGCTGGCCATCTTGTCCGCGCGCGACGGGACGATGCCCTGCCAGCCGAACCGGCCGTCGTAGCTCAGTAGCGGGAGAACTTGAATTCGCTTGGGAAGGAACGGATACAGCGCGCGCAGACCGGGAACTCGGATGCCGTGGAAGGCGACCGGCTTGAACAGCATGAGCACGCCGGTCCAGTTGGTGATGTAGCCGATCACGCCGGTGAAAAGCGGTATGGTCACGAGCTCGAGGAGGATCGTCGGGTGGATTCCGAAAACGCTCTCTAACACGACACCCTCCTGCCGATACACCGGTGATCGCCGCCTCACCGGCAACCAAAACTAGCACCCCCTCGGCGAAGAAACCTTATTGCGCGCCGCGTGCCGGTCGCACTGTCCGAGTCAGGCGGTGCGAATGCCCCGCGACACAAGGGGAAGTAATCTGTGGGACGGATTCGTTTCCCCCCGGCGATATCGGAGAAAACGTGGCAGACGACAGGACCGGACAGGACGTGGTAAGGCCAGGTCCCCGCGCCGTCGAGCGCAGTTCGGATGTCGAACAGCGGCAGATCAGCAATGAGGCACGGCTGATCCGCGGTGTGTTCCGCGCGGCCGGAGTGGCCGCGGGCACCGTCGTGCGCGGAAGCCAATGGGCGGTCGGCACGACCTACGAGGTCACCAGGGAGATCACCCAGGCCGCGCTGGACGGGGAGTCCTCGGCCGAGATCGCCGAGCGGACCGGAAACGCGTTGCGCTCCATCGCTCGCAGCGCGCTCGGCGTCACCGAGGGGTCGGTCCGGGAGATCGTCAGCTATGTCCCGACCTCCAACGGTCCCACCTCGCAGCAAGCGCTGGCCGTCGGGCCGTACCTGCGCTCGGCGAGCACGGAGGAGTTGCGCCGCCGCGGCGACGCGCTGCTGGCCAGGTCCGCCGACGTCTACTTCACCGAGGACGTGCACCCGGCCTACGACCGCATCCTCGACGAGATCGCTCCCGACGAGGCGCGCATCCTGCGCTTCATGGCGCTCAACGGCCCGCAGCCGTCGGTCGACGTGCGCACCAACCGTCCGCTGGGGATCGGCTCGGAACTGGTGCAGGGCGACCTCACCTCGGTGCCCGAGCAGGCCGGGGTGCGCTACCCGGACCGGTCGCGGTCCTACCTGATCAACCTCAATCGCCTCGGGCTGACGCTGACCTCGGACGATCCGGTGGTCCTGAGCCGCTACATGGTGCTGGAGGTGCAGCCCGTGGTGGAGGCGGCGCTGAAGAAGGCGGGCCGGGCGCCGAAGATCGTCCGCAAGAGTCTCCGGCTGACCGAGTTCGGTGAGGACTTCTGCCGCACCTGCTTCACGATCGGAAGCTGACACCCCGAAGTTGATCTTCGTCGGAATGTTCTCTCTCGTCGCGATAGCAATCTGATACAACTCTCCCAATCCGGCACTCGGGATGGGATTGTTGAGGGTATGGATCAGCGAACCGGCGGGCAGGGGCGCGGCGACCCAGGTTTGGGTATCGCTGGGCAAACGCGTAACGACCGGGGCAAGGGTCCCGGTAATCAGCAGCGCGACGACCCGGGTTTTCCCCCGGGCCGGCAGGAGCGCGGCGGGGTGGACATAGATTCGAGCGGACCAGAGCCCGAGGAGCGAGATATCGGCACGGCCGGTCCCGCGCCGAGCCGTGGTCAGCGGGCGGCGAGCACCGGCGAACGAGATCCCGGCGACCTGCGCGCCGACGAGCGGCTGCCCTTCGACGCGGGGCCGATCGACTTCGGGCGGGTGCGCGACGACCCGCGCCTGACTCGCGGCGAGGAGCGGGAGCCGGACGACGTGTCGGCGATCTCGCGGTTGAAATACCGGTACCTACGGACTCTCGACACCAAGTCGTGGGATGATTTCGCCGACACCATGATCCCCGAGGCGACCGCGACCTACAGCGAATATCTCCAGTTCGAATCGCGCGAGGCTTTCATCGCGTTCATGCGCAACACGCTCGGGCCGCACGTGATCACCGAACACCGCTGTGACCACCCCGAGATCGATGTCGAAGGCGACACCGCCACCGGCACCTGGTACCTCGCCGACACGGTGCTCATTCCGGGCCACAACATGCTGCTGCGCGGCGCGGCCTTCTACACCGACCGCTACGTGCGCTGCGACGACGGGCGGTGGCGGATCTCGCACACCGGCTACGAACGCACCTACGAAGTGGTGCTCTCCCTCAGCGACCTGCCCAGCCTGCGCCTGACCTCCAGCCGCTGGGGCCTGATCGCCAAGGAGGACGGCATCTCATCGATCGAACGCGACCCCGGCGCCGCGCCGCTGCGGCCGGAGTCCGAGGCCGGCTGACTCAGTCGGCCGTAGCGACCAGGGGCTCCAGGGTGAGCGCCGGGTGCTCCTTCTCGATGTATTGCAGCCGCCACTTGTCGCTGAACAACGCGAGCAGCGCACCGTCTGAGCGGGTGAACACCTCCACCCCGCGCTGCCGCCCGAGTTCGTCCGCCGACGCGGCGTCGGTGCGCCGGGCCAGCGTGTAGGCGAGGTGTTCCATCGTGGTCTCGACGTTGAACTCCGCGAGCATGCGCGCGGTCACCACTTCGAACTGCATCGGGCCGACCGCGGCCAGCACGGGAGACGCGTCGCCGCGGATGTCGTTGCGCAGCACCTGCACGACGCCCTCGGAATCGAGCTGGTCCACGGCCTTGCGGAACTGCTTGTATTTGCCCGCGCTGCGCGCCCGCAGCACCGCGAAGTGTTCCGGTGCGAACGAGGGGATCGGCGGGAACTCCACCTTCTTGTCCACGAACAGCGTGTGCCCCGGTGCCAGCGCCGTCGCGTTGACCAGGCCGACGACGTCACCCGGGTACGCGGTGTCGACGGTGGCGCGCTCACGGCCGAACACGGTCAGCGCGTACTTGGTGGCGAACGGCCGACCGGTCTGCGCGTGGGTGACCACCATGCCGCGTTCGAATTCGCCGGACACGATCCGCATGAACGCTAGGCGATCGCGGTGGGCGGCGTCCATGCCCGCCTGCACCTTGAACACCACCGCGCTGAACGGGTCGCCGGTCTCGCGCGGCTTGCCGTCGACGTCACGACGCGAACCGGGCGCAGGCGCGAGCGCGACCAAGGTCTCCAGCAGTTGCCGCACGCCGAAGTTCAACATCGCCGAGGCGTAGATGACCGGCGAGGTCTGCCCGGCGAGGAACAGTTCCTGGTCGTGGTCCTGGCCGGTGGCCGAGAGCAGTTCGCTCTCCTCCGCGGCGGTGCTCCACGGCTCGCCTTCGCGCGCCTCCGCGGCCTCCGGGGTGATCGACTCCTCGGGCGCGATGGTCGCGCCGCCCGCCGTGCGCGTGAAGTGGATGTATTCGAGCGGGACGCCGTCCGGGCCGCGGCGCAGCAGGCCGCGGAAGTCCCCCGCGATGCCGACCGGAAGGAACAGCGGGGTGGGGGTGAGTCCGATCCGCTCGTTGATCTCGTCGAGCAGTTCCAGCGGCGCCCGCCCCGGCCGGTCCCACTTGTTGATCACGGTGATCACCGGGATGCCACGGTGGCGGCAGACCTGGAACAGTTTCAGCGTCTGCGGCTCCAAGCCCTTGGCCGCGTCGATCAGCATCACCGCGGCGTCGACGGCGGTGAGCACCCGGTAGGTGTCCTCGGAGAAATCGGAGTGGCCGGGGGTGTCGACCAGGTTGATGACGCTGTCCACATCGGAGCCCTTGGCCCGGTAGTTGAACTGCAGCGCGGTCGAGCTGACCGAGATGCCGCGCGCCTTCTCCATCTCCATCCAGTCCGAGACGGTCGACTTGCGCCCGGCCTTGCCGTGGATCGCGCCCGCCTCGGAGATCATCCTGGCGTGCAGGGCCAGCGCCTCGGTGAGCGTGGACTTGCCCGCGTCGGGATGGGAGATCACCGCGAACGTGCGCCGGCGGGCTACCTCGGCGGATAACCCACGGGGTGCGGGCGCGACAACACCCTCAGGGGAGGCGCTCAACGCAAGACAACCTTTCGCAGACGACCGATCGGCAACCCCGCCAGCGTACGCGACTCGCTCGAGCGCGGGCCGAACCGCCGGTGACCACCCGATTCAAAGAGCGCCTCTGCGCTGGGGTATGGTGTTCGGGTTGTCTCGGCGAGGGTGACCGCAGACCAGTTTTGCGACACCGTGATCGACGCGGCGCGGCTTCCGGCCGTCCCTGTTCGGTCTTCGCCCCGACGAATAGACCATCCGTCAGGTGTGCAGCACCCCTGACGTGTAACTGACAGCCCGGAAGAGCCGTAGGAGTAGATCCAGTCATGTCCGACGTCAACCTTCTCGAAGCATCCGTACGCACCGAGTTCGGTAAGGGCGCAGCGCGCCGCACCCGTCGTGCGGGCAACGTCCCGGCCGTGCTGTACGGCCACCAGGCCGACCCGCAGCATCTGTCGGTGAACGCCCAGGCCTTCGCCGCCATCCTGCGTGAGCACGGCACCAACGCGGTGCTGAACCTCGTCATCGACGGCAAGAAGCAGCTTGCGCTGACCAAGTCCGTCGTGGTGCACCCGATCCGCCGCTACATCGAGCACGCCGACCTGCTGATCATCAAGCGCGGCGAGAAGGTCACCGCCGACGTGAACGTCACCGTCACCGGCGACGCCGCCCCCGGCACCCTGGTCACCCAGGAAGCCACCACCGTCTCCGTCGAGGCCGACGCGCTGAAGCTGCCCGAGGCCATCGAGGTCTCCGTCGAGGGCGTCGAGGCCGGTACCCAGATCACCGCGGGCGAGCTGCAGCTGCCCGAGGGCGTCGACCTGGCCGCCGATGCCGAGACCCTGATCGTCAACGTCATCGCCGCCCCGGCCGCCGAGCCCGTCGAGGGCGAGGGTGCGGGCGAGGCCGAGGGCGAGAGCGCTGAGTAGTACCGAATCGTCCGCCGGGCCCGCGCTCGTCGTCGGACTGGGCAACCCAGGTCCCGAATACGAGCGCACCCGGCACAATGTCGGTTTCCTGGTCGCCGACGTGCTCGCCGAGCGCGTCGGCGGCCGTTTCGGTGTGCACAAGAAATCCGGCGCCGACCTGCTGCAGGCGCGGCTGGACGGGCGTCAGGTGCTGATCGCCAAGCCGCGTTCGTTCATGAACCTGTCCGGCAGGCCGGTGGCCGCGCTGGCGAAATTCTTCTCCGTGCCGCCGACCGAGGTGATCGTCGTGCACGACGAACTCGACCTGCCGTTCGGCTCCATCCGGCTCAAGCGCGGCGGCGGTGAGGGCGGGCACAACGGTCTTCGTTCCGTCTCCAGCGCCCTGACCACCAAGGACTACTTGCGCACCCGCATCGGCATCGGCCGTCCGCCGGGCCGCCAGGACCCGGCCGATTACGTGTTGAAGCCGTTCTCCACGCCGGAGCGCAAAGAGGTCCCGGTGATCATCGAGCAGGCCGCCGACGCGGTGGAACTGCTGCTGCGCGTCGGGCTCGAGACCGCGCAAAACCAATTGCACTGAGCCGCAAGCGCTGTGGACCGGGAACGGGTCAACCTTCGCAAGGACTCGGCCGCATGATCACGACAGGGGAGCGATCGTCCTGCGGCGCCCTCGGCTCGTGGACTTTCTTGCCGACCTCGGCGATGAAGGCCGACGGCACTTCGCGATGATCCACCGTTCGAGACGCCGATGACGGCGGCTCCGGTAACCGCGAGTGGCCGCTGAGCGGACCTTCCGGTTCCACCGAGGATCGCGAACGTGTCGATCGCGCACGATGACGTCCGTTGCATCCGATCCGGGGACGCGTATCCCCCAATTGCATGTCGTGTCATTAAGTTATCCGACACTCAATCTCGCGGGACGCCGGGCATGACGCTGCTCACATATTAGATTACACGACATGTATGTCGTGTAATCTAATGGCATGAGTAATCCAACGCTTGTTTTCGTTCCTTGTTTCTCCGGCGCACCGTGGGAGCTCGAACAGCTCGTCCCGCTGGCCGACCGGCCCATGCGCACGATGCGACTTCCCGAGGCCGTGGCGGACATGGAAATCTATGCCGACGCGGTCGCCGCCGAAGTGGCGGATCTGGATGAGTACGTGCTGGTCGGCGACTCGTTCGGGGCCAATGTCGCCTTGGCGCTCGCGGTGCGCCGACCCCGGGGCCTGCGGGGCCTGGTCTTGTCCGGTGGATTCGCGGCCAATCCCATCTCCTCCCCGGTGCTGAAGGCGGCCATGCGCGTGATGGGGAAGATGCGCGGCCCCCTCTATCGTCAGGTGGCGCTTCGCGCGCACGCGCACAATCTGGCATCGCCGCATGACAACGAAGGTCAGATCCCCTGGAGTAAAAGCGATAGTCGCCAGTTCTTCCTGGAGAACACGCCCGCAGCCTCGTTCGGCGCCCGCGCGGTCGCCGCACTGAACGCCGACTACACCGCTGGTCTCGGTCGGGTCCAGGTGCCGACGCTGATTTTGACTCCTTCGCACGACGTGCTGATCGGTCCGGAAGCCGCGACAATTCTGCGCGAAGGAATCCCGGACGCCCGCGAGGTCGTCTTGGACCGCACCGGACACATGTTCCGCTTCTCTCATCCGCGAACCTACGCGCAGACAGTCGAGAAGTTCCTCCAGGAGGTCGGCCTGACCCGGCGGAGTTTCACACCCGCATGAGTCGGAAGGATCCGGCGCTGGGTAGTGCCGCAGCCGCGGTACTACCCGGACTGTCGCTGAGGAAGGGTGTTCGTGGCGCGGCCGATGTCCGCCGTCGCGAGGGGCCGGTCTCAGGCGGTGGGTGCCGTGTGATCCGATTACACGGCATCAATACTTCGAGTCACGTGGTGAGGAGGCCTTTCGATGCGGCAGGCCGAAGAGTTGCGCTACCTCGTATTGGCTGTCCAGCGGGAAGGTAATCGAATGCTCGCGGCCGAACTGCGGCCGTTGGGGCTGACTCCCTCTCAGGCCGAGGTTCTGCGGGTGCTGGCCGACCATCAACCCCTGACTCTGGTCGGACTCGGGGAACTTCTGGTCTGCGAGACCGGTGGAAGTCCCAGCAGGCTGGTTGATCGCCTCGTCGCCATGGACCTCATCGAGCGAGAATCCGCGACGGACGATCGTCGGCGAGTCACGCTCTCGCTGACGCCTGCCGGAGAGCAGCTCTCCTCCCGTGTCGCCGAGGTCGAAGAGCGGTTGTACCGAACAATAGACGAGCTCACGGTCGGCAAACCCATGACCGGCGCACTCGAGCTACTGCGCGGTTTCGCCGAACGGTTCCCGGCGGTCCAAGCCGTCGGACGTCGTGCCGATCGGCGGGGCAACCGCTGAAAAGCCGTTCGATGACCGTAGCTCCGGACGTATTCAGCCGCGCGGCAGATGCATCGCGGTCGCGGCCCTGCGCAGTTTGCCGGAAGACGTCTTCGGTAGTGCGCCGGGACCGAGCACGGTGACGGTGCGTGGCCGCGCGCCGACCTCCGCGAACACCGAGTGCACGATCTCGCGCTCGATGCGCTTGACCTCGTCGGGATCCTGGTGGCTGCCGCTCTCCACCACCACGGCGAAACTCTCCCGCTTCTGGCCCGCGTCCAGGCGCACCGCCACCGCGTTGCCCGGCCGGACGCCTGCCACCCTGGCCGCCGCGCGCTCGATGTCGGTGGGGTAGATGTTGCGGCCGCCCATGATGATGACGTCTTTGATCCGGCCGCACACCACGATCAGTCCCTCGTCGGTGAAGTAGCCGATGTCGCCGGTGTCCAGCCAGCCCTCGTCGTCCCGGGCCGATTGGAATCCGTCCACCGTCACATAGCCGGAAGTGACCGCGGGACCGCGCAATTCGATCACGCCCACCGAGCGGGCGGGCAACGGTTGACGTTCGCTGTCGACGATCCGGCCCTCCAGGTTGTCGACCAGATAGCCGAGGGTGGGCAATCGCCGGATGTTGGCCGGTTGGCCGTGCTCCACCGGCACGGGCACCGCCTTGCCGATCGCCTCGAGCAGGTCGGCGTCGATCACATCGAGCACCTGTCCGTGCCCGGGGTCGGGGATCGACACGGCGAGCGTGGTCTCGGCCATGCCGTAGACCGGGGTGAGCGCCATCGGGTTGAGTCCGAAGCGTTTTCCGGCCGCGGCCAGCGCCTCCATGGTGTCCGGGTCCACCGGTTCGGCCCCGTTCCACATGTATCGCACGCTGCTGAGGTCGAACGCGCCTTCGTCGGCCTGCCGCAGCCGCCGGGCGAGCAGTGAATAGGCGAAATTCGGTGCGGCGGTGACAGTTCCACGGTACTTGCTGATCAGCTCGGCCCACAGCAGCGGCTTGGTGAGGAAGTCCAGCGGCGTCACGCACACCACTTCGGCGCCGAATTGCATGGGGACACTGAGGAATCCGACCATGCCCATGTCGTGGAACAGCGGCAGCCAGCTGACCATCACATCGTCCGCGAGCTGGAATTTCACCCGGTCGAACATGGCGTAGGCGTTGACGAAGAAATTCTCGTGCGTGATCCGCACCGCCTTGGGCGAGCCGGTCGAGCCGGAAGTCAACTGCTGCAACGCGATATCGCCCTCGGCGGTGGGCACCGGATCGATGTCGGGGCCGCCGGGCAGCTGGTCGATGCGCACGACGGTGATGCCGCGTTCGCGCAACAGCGGCTCGGCCGCCTCGAACGGCGCGCCGAGCACGACCGCGCGCGCCCGGATCATGGTCAGCACGGTTTCGGTGTCGCGCGCCCAGACCACCAGATCGGTGCGCGGAGTCGGCTGGTGCAGCATGGTGATCGACGCGCCGCGCATCCAGATGGCCTGGCAGGCCGGGGCGATGTCGACCGGCATGCCCGCGAGCACGCCGACCGCGTCACCGTGCCCGATACCGGCTTCGGCCAGCCCGCCCGCCATGCGCCGGGCGAGCCGGTGGATCTCCGACCATGTGCGCCGCAGCGGGGCGCCGGGCTCGCCGGTCACCAGGCCGCGCTCGGAGGTCTGTGCGGTCGCATACATCTCGTCGGTGAATCTGCTCAAAGTCCCAACTCCTCCATCACCAACCGTTGCCGGGAACCGGCCTCCCCCGACTATCACGCCATAGTGGCCCAGCGTTAACCCCATTTCCAGGGGCGCAGGTCAGGGGCGCGAAACAGCGGTCGGAAAGGTTGCGGCGTAACGATCGACGTAGCACCGGCCGGAGCGGGCGGCCAGTTCGCGCATCAACTCGTCGGTCGCGGCGCGCACCGTCCGGCGCTGCTCGGCGGGCGGATAGCGACGCGGCGCGCCGAACGCGATACGCACCTTGCCGAAACGCAGCAGACGGCTGCCGCGCGGGTTCACCCGATCGGTGCCGGAGAGGGTCACCGGAACGACCGGCGCGCCGGTGGCCATGGCGACCCGCAAGGTGCCGGTGCGTCCGCGATAGATCCGGCCGTCGGGGGAACGGGTGCCTTCGGGATGGATCGCCCAGACCCCGCCGTCCGTCAGGATGCGGGTGGCGGCGGCCAGCGCCGCGGCGGCCGCGTCACCGCCGGTCCGATCGACCGGCACCTGTCCGGAGACCGAGTAGAACCAGCGGTTGATCCGGCCGCGCACGCCTTTTCCGGTGAAGTACTCCTGCTTCGCCAGGAACGTCACGCGCCGTGGCACGACCAGTGCGAGGTAGAGGGAGTCGATCACCGCGAGATGATTGGCCGCGATGATCACCGGTCCGGTTCGCGGAATGTTGTCCAGTCCTTCGACCGTCGGCCTGCCCAGCAGCCGCAGCAGCGGACCGAGCAGGACGTATTTGAACAGCGGGTACCACACGTAAACCTCCCGGGACATTGAGCGTAGACATTGTCTACCCGATCTCGTAGACACTGTCTACACCCGGTGTGTGGTCACACGGCGACAGGCGTAGACAATGTCCGCATGGCCGAGAGCGAGTCGCTACGAGATCGACTGGTCGACGCCGGTGTCGACCTGCTCGAAGAGGTCGGCGCCGCGGGACTGGGATTGCGGGTCATCACCCGGGCCGCGGGCGTCTCGCACGGTGCGCCGCGGCGGTATTTCCCGACCCACCGCGCACTGCTCGCCGCCATCGCGGCGCGCGGTTTCGCCGATCTCGCGGACCGGTTCGCCGCGGTGGACGCCGGGGCCGCGCGCGATCGTCTCACCCGGATGAGCGCCGAGTACATCGAATTCGCCGCGCGGCGGCCGGAGATGTTCACCCTGATGTTCCGGCACGACCTGCTCGAAGGCTCCGGCGAGAATCTGCGGTCGGTCAGCCTGCCGCTGTTCGCGCGGTTCGCCGAGCTGGTCGGCGCGGCGGCGGAATCGGGCGCGATCGACCCGCGCCACCGTGCGATCGCCCTGTGGACCAATGTGCACGGCATCGCCACCGCACAGGCCAATCGAAGCTTGCGCCTGGTCGACCCCGGAGTGGACGCGGCGGCTCTGGTGGCCAGGGCACTGGCCGTGCACCTGACCTGACCGTTCCGTGGCGCGGCTCAGGCGCGCAGCTGCGCCACCGCGGCGACGAAGCGATCGAGCTCGTCGAAACCGACGAAGCAGTGCGGCGAAGCGCGCACGACGGAGGCCAGGCCGCGGCCGGTCATGTCCAGCAGGGTCGAGCCCGCGTGGCTGACCGTGACGGTGATGTCCTGCGCCAGCAGCCGGTCGCGCACCTCGACGGACTCGACGCCGTCGACGGTGAACGACACGATGCCGCTGTGCCGGATGCCGAGATCGCGCACGGTGACGCCGGGAATCTCCGGCAGCGCCTTGCGCAGGTGCTCGGCGCGGGCCGCGATCGCGGCGTAGACGTTCTCCGGGCCCAGTTCGAGCAGATATCGCACGGCGGCGCCCAGGCCGAGGCGGCCCGCGACGTCGCACTCCCAGAACTCGAAGCGGCCCGCGTCGGGCGCGAGCCGGTAGTCGTGCGGGCCGGTCCATTCCGCGCTGTGCAGGTCGAGCCGTCCTGGTTCCATGGAGCGCGCCAACTCCGGCCGCAGATACAGGAATCCGGTGCCGCGCGGGCCGCGCAGCCACTTGCGTCCGGTGGCGGACAAGGCGTCGACGCCGAGCTCGGCCACGTCCAAAGGCAGCTGCCCGGCGGACTGACAGGCGTCCAGCAGCACCAGCGCGCCGACCGAGTGCGCGATCCTGGTCGCCTCCGCGGCCGGGTTCACCAACCCGCCGTTGGTCGGCGCGTGCAGGATCGAAACCAGCTTGACCCGTTCGTCGACCAGCGCGGTGAGCGCGTCGAGGTCGATCTGCCCGCTGCCGTCGCTCGGAATCCGCTCCACCGTGGCGCCCGTGGCGCGGGCGCGCTGCAAGGCGGCGATGGCATTGCTGGCGTAGTCCGCCTCGGAGATCAGGATGCGGTCGCCCGCCGCGAGCGGGACCGAGTAGAAGAAGTCCGCCCAGGATCGGGTGGCGCTGTCGCTGAGCGCGATGCTCTCGGGTTCGGCGTTGATCAACGCCCCGATCGCGGTCTTGACGTCGGCGAGATCGTCGAGCCGCTCGTTCGCGGCGCGATAACCTCCGATCTCCGCTTCCCGCAGCAGATGCGCGACAACGGTGTCGGTGACGACTCGCGGCGGTAGCGACGAGCCGGCGCTGTCGAGGAAAACGGGTCCGGGTTCCGGCCCGGACACGCATCCGGGAGTGTCGGCTCGTACGCGAGCGTCATCCAGCATGGAGCCGACCTTATCGGGTGGATTGTTCGGCTTCATGTCGGTTTCTTGTCGGTCCGCATGGCTACGCTGGATGGATCGCCGCACGCGAATTTCGGCCCGTGAGTGGAATACCACCGCGCCGAATGGCGATAACCGAAGAACAGCGGACAACGTCCCGACGCCCACTGGAGGTTGGCATGGCGGTCACGCTCGAGAGTCCTGAGTCGGCCGGTTGTGCCACCGAGCAGGGAGAACTGTCCTCCCGCGCGGCGGCGGAGGCCTATATCGGCGGGGTGTGCTTCAAGCTCGGACCACCCACGCTGATCGGCGCCGAACTCGAATGGCTCACGGTGCAGGGTGAGTGTTCGGCGTCCGGACCTTCGGCCGCTCCGCGCCCCCAGCTGTCCGCCTTGGCGGACGCTCTCGGACCGTACGCACCACGGTCCATCGCCCCTGATTCGCCGGCGCTCGCGCTGCCGGGGGGCAGCCGGGTCACTCTCGAACCCGGTGGTCAGATCGAACTCTCCAGCGCTCCCTACGAAGCTGCCGCGCAGCTGTGTGATCGACTGCGCGATGATGCCCGCCTGTTGCGGGAACTTCTCGAATCCCGGTCCATCCGCCCCGTTTCCGTCGCCGCCGACGCGGACCGCCGTCCCAAACGCTTGCTTCAGCTGCCGCGCTATCGCGCGATGGAGCGCTCCTTCGGCGGCATCGGGCCGTTCGGCAAGCTGATGATGTGCAACACCGCGGCCGCCCAGGTCAGCGTCGACGCGGGCGCCGACCGTGTGGACGTCACCGCGCGGTGGACCGCCCTGTATGCGGTCGGCCCGGCCCTGCTCGCCGCCTTCGCCTGTTCACCCGTCCTGCGTGGCGCGCCGCCCGGCGCGTGGGCCTCCCAGCGCATGCGGGCCTGGCTGCGGCTGGACAACACGCGCACCCGTCCGCCGGTGCTGGACTGGACCGACCCGGTGGCCGCCTACGGCAGATGGGCGCTGGACGTGCCGCTGCTGTGCGTGCGCCGACCCGACGGTGCGGCGGAATGCGGCGACGCCGACGGATGGTCCGCGCCGCCCGGGGCCACCTTCGCCGACTGGCTGTCCGGCGCGCTGGACGACGAGGTAGGCCGCCGCCCCGACACCGGCGATCTCGACTATCACCTCACCACGCTGTTCCCGCCGGTACGCGCGTCCGGCCACTTGGAGGTCCGCTACATCGACGCGCAGCCCGGTGACGCGTGGACCATTCCCGTGCACGTGTTCGACGCGCTCATGTCCAGCCCGTCGGTGGTCGCCGAGGCGAGCTCGATCGCGGCGCCGCTGGCGGGCCGCTGGGTCGATGCCGCCCGCTACGGATTGGCTGATCCGGACATCCGGGCGGGCGCGGTCGCCCTGCTGCGTCTCGCGGCCGAGCACACCGCGACCGACGAGGCGGCCCGCGCCGTCGAGTCCGCCGCCGAACGATGTCACCGCGGTCGCACCCCGACCGAGGACGACATCGAGCACGCCCCGAGCCCGCGGCTTCCGGGAGTCGCCACGTGAACCAGCCGCGCTGCCCTGGCGCCACGCAGGCCCACCGGGCCGCCGCCAGCCGAATCGCCGCCGCCGACCCTCATGAATCCCGGAGATGTTTTTCGTGACCACTTTCCAACCCGCCTCGACCGACAACTTCGGCACCGAACAGCTCAGGGATCGGATCGCCGACGTTCTCACGCGCGCCCGCCTGCGCACCCACACGCTCACCGACTGCGTCGACGAAGCCGAACTCGTGGCCCAGCATTCCCGGCTGATGAGCCCGCTGGTCTGGGATCTGGCGCACATCGGCAATCAGGAAGAACTCTGGCTCGTGCGCGACGTCGGCGGACGCGACCCGGTGCGCGCCGACATCGACGAACTCTACGACGCCTTCAAACACGCCCGCGCGAACCGGCCCACGCTGCCGCTGCTCGATCCCGCCCAGGCGCGCGACTATGTCGGCACCGTACGCGACAAGGTGTTGGAGGTGCTGGAGCGCAGCGAGCTGCGCGGCCGTCCGCTGATCGACGACGGATTCGCCTTCGGCATGATCGCCCAGCACGAGCAGCAGCACGACGAGACCATGCTGGCCACCCACCAGTTGCGCACCGGCGCCGCCGTGCTCTCGGCGGCGGACGCCCCGGCCGCGACGGCGGCGGTCGGCGCGGAAGTCGTGATCCCCGCCGGGGAATTCCTCATGGGCACCTCCACCGACCCGTGGGCGCTGGACAACGAGCGCCCCGCCCATCCGGTGCGAGTGGCCGGTTTCGCGATCGACGCCGCGCCGGTCACCAACGAGCAGTACCTGGCCTTCGTCGACGACGGCGGCTACGAACGCCCCGAACTCTGGTCCGAGCGCGGCTGGGCGCATCGCGTCGAGGCGGGCCTGGTCGCGCCGCAGTTCTGGGAGCGTGATCCGTCCGGGCATTGGTGGCGGCGGGTGTTCGGCGTGATGACCCCCCTGCGGCCGCGACAGCCGGTCGTGCACGTGTGCTGGTTCGAGGCCGAGGCCTACGCGAACTGGGCGGGCAAGCGCCTGCCCACCGAAGCGGAATGGGAGAAGGCGGCCCGGTTCGATCCGGCCACCGGCGCGTCGCGCCGATTCCCCTGGGGCGACGCCGATCCCGACGTCGCCACCGCGAACCTCGGGCAGCGGCATCTGGAACCCGCCGAGGTGGGCGCGTATCCGGCCGGCGCGTCCCCCGCGGGCGTGCACCAGTTGATCGGGGACGTGTGGGAATGGACCGCTTCGGGTTTCGAGGCGTACCCGGGGTTCCGGGCGTTCCCGTACCGGGAGTACTCCGAGGTCTTCTTCGGCGGTGATTACCGTGTGCTGCGCGGCGGTTCCTTCGGCACCGATCCGGTGGCCTGCCGCGGCACCTTCCGCAACTGGGACCATCCCATCCGTCGCCAGATCTTCGCGGGGTTCCGCCTGGCGCGGGATCTGCGGCCCGGAGAAGGGGAGTGAGCGCCGCCCGTCGTGCCGGGCGATGGTGCGGCCGCGGTCCCGCGGCGAGCGGCCCGCGCCTCGCGACGTCGGCCCCGGCGGGTGCGGATGTGTAGACACTTGGGTTACGTCGGCCCGCCGGTGCGGGTGGGCGACATGTTGACCCTCGGCTCCCATTCGCTGCGCACCCAGGCGTGGGCGCCGCGCGACATGCGTCACGGCGGCACCATCAACGCCGACGGTTTCGGCGTCGCCTGGTGGAGCGTCACGCCGGACGACACGGTCACCGCCAGCCGCTACCGCAACGCCGAGCCGATCTGGACCGACCCGGCCGTGGACGAGGTGCTGCCGCAACTGGAGTCCGCCGCGGTGCTCGGGGCGGTGCGCTCGGCGACGGTCGGCATGCCGGTCGAACGGTCCGCGTGCGCGCCGTTCACCCGCGACCGCTGGGCGTTCAGCCACAACGGCGTGGTGCCGGACTGGCGCCGCACCCTGACCGGCGTGGCGGCCGAATTCGCGGTCGTCGCGGCCGGACTCGGCGCCGAGGACCTGTTCTCTCCGGCGCGGCTGCTGGAGGCCGAATCCGCCACCGACGCGGCGACGCTGTGGGTGCTGCTGTGCGATCTGCTGTCGACCGGCGCACCGGACGGCGAGTGGTCGGCGGCTCCGGCGGCACTGCGGCTGCTCGTCTCCGCGATCCTCGACCGGGCGCCGGAAGCACGCCTGAACCTCCTGCTCTCCGACGGTGCGCAACTGTGGGCGACCACCTGCCACCACTCGTTGTCGGTGCTGGTCACCGACGATTTCGCACTCGTGTCCTCCGAACCGTTCGACGACGACCCCCGCTGGCAGTCGATCCCGGACCGCAGCCTGGTGAGCGCCAGGCCCGGCGCGCTGTCCGTCGACCCCCTCCTCTGACCCGAAAGGCCGGTGCCATGACCGCAGTCACGCTGGACATCCACCTGACCGAAGACGACCTGAACACCGCGCTCCGCTCGGACGCCGGGCTGGGCCTGACCGCGAACCCGAAATGGTTGCCGCCCAAATGGTTCTACGACGCCAAGGGCAGCGAGCTGTTCGAGCGGATCACCGAGCTGCCCGAGTACTACCCGACACGCACCGAGCGCGCGCTGCTCGAACGGGTGGTCGACGAGATCGCCGACGCCGCCCAAGCGGAGGTACTGGTCGAACTCGGCGCCGGATCGGCGGCGAAGACGCGCCTGTTGCTCACCGCTCTGAGCGCGCGCGGGCCGTTGAAGAAGTATGTACCGCAAGATGTTTCGTCGGCAGCGCTGCGGGCGGCCGCCGACGAGGTCGCGGTCGAGTTCCCTGGGCTCGCCGTGCACGGTGTGGTCAGCGACTTCACCGACACGCTGGCCAACCTCCCCCGCGGCGGACGCCGGATGATCGCATTCCTCGGCGGCACCATCGGCAACCTCGTCCCCGCGGAACGGGCGGAGTTCCTCGCCAGGATCCACGACTTGCTCGAGCCGGGGGAGCAACTGCTGCTCGGGGCCGGGCTGGTCACCGACCCGGCGGTACTCGTTCCCGCCTACGACGACGCGGCGGGCGTCACCGCCGAGTTCAACCGGAACGTCCTACACGTGCTGAACTCTCGCCTGCGCGCCGACTTCGCGCCGGAGAAATTCCGGCACGTCGCGGTCTGGGACGCCGAACGGGAGTGGATCGAGATGCGGCTGGAGGCGAGCGAGGACATGACCGTCGCGGTCGGCGATCTCGACCTCACCGTGCGCTTCGGCCGCGGCGAACAGATGCGCACCGAGATCTCCGCCAAGTTCCGCGTCGAGGGCCTCGAAGCCGAACTCGCCGCCGCGGGCTTCGCCACCGGACACGTGTGGACCGATCCGGACGATCGTTTCGCGCTGCTGCTCGCCGGGCGGCGCTGACCGCGTGTCGATCGGCGGCGCTCACCACGACGGGGCGCCGCCGACCACCGCCCCGAGCCACTCGACCAGCGGCCGCATCGTCTCCCAGGCGGCGCGGACTTCCTTCGCCGTACGCGGCGTGTCCAGCCAGGCGGGCGCGCCGAATTCCCGGCCGCACGTGATCGACTTGTGCCGCAGCAGGTCGATGCGCGGGTGGTCGGCGTCGTAGCCCTTGGGTCGGGTCTTCAGCTTCTCGCCGCCGATGGTGAAGCCCGCGTCGGTGAGTTTCGCGAGGATCGCCACCAGTTCCGGTCCGCGCACCTCGTCATCGATGGTGGCCCGCAGCTGCGCGAGTTGCTCGGACGAGCCCTGGTAGAAACCGCCACCGACGAACAGACCCGCGGCGTTGATCTGGACGTACCAGCCGACCCCCGCCGCGGCGCGCACCACGGCGCCCTGCGCGGTCTTGTACGGCGACTTGTCCTTGGCGAACCGCACGTCGCGGTAGGGCCGGAAGATCTTGGCGGTCCCGAAATCCGGCTCCAGATCGGCCACCAGGGCCTTCATGGGCGCGAGCACCGACTCGTCGTAGATCTTCTTGTGCGCGGTCCAGAACGCCTTGGAGTTGTCGGCCTCCAGGTCTTCGTAGAAGTCGAGCCCGGCGAGCGGGAAACCCGCGAATCCGGTCATGCCCGCACACCCGCCGCGCTGATGTCACCCGATAGACGCATACCGAAAATCTACGTCGTGATGTCTCCGCCGAACACGACGAACCCCACGATGAGGCCGATCACCATCCCGACGGCCGCAGCGATCGCTGCCCATTTGCCGAGCGATTCGCCCTTGTTGCGCCCGATGATGCCCAGGATTATCCCGGCCGGGCCGAACAAGATCGGGCAGAACAGCACCGCGGTTATGGCGCAGACGAAGCCGATGATCGAGTACACCTGGCTGGTCGGCTGCTTCGGCGGGGTGGCGTAGGGCTCGTACCCCTGCTGCGGATAGGACGGGTAGCCGTACTGCGGCTGTTGCGGCCCGGACGTCGGGTAGCCGTACCCACCGCCTGGCGGGTACTGCGGTGGCCCGGTCGGCGGATACGGCTGCTGCGGGGGATACGGCTGCTGAAAGTCACCGGGCTGCCCGCTCGGCGGATAAGGCGGTTGCCCGCCCGTACCGTACTGCGTGTGCTCGTCCGGCGTGAACCGCTGCGTCGTTTCGTCGGGAGGCTGTGGCCCGGAACCCGGCGAGGGAGCCCCCGGCGCGGCGGGTTCGGCGCCCCAGGACTGCTGCTCGCCCCCGCCGTTGGCGCCCCAAGGCCGGGGTTCGGCGGGCTGGCCGCTGGGCTCGGCGCCCCACTGGCCACCCAGCGCTCCCCCGGGCGGCGGGCCGCTCGACTGCCACCATTGGTCGGCCGGGCCCGGCTCGTGCTCCGGCGGTAGCGCGGCGGCGGGATCGTGCTCGGTGGGTCGTCCACCGGGCGTCTGCGCCGGGGCGGAGCCGGTCGACGGCTGGGCAGGCTCGTCACCGGAGGTCTCCCCGGTCGGCTTCGACGACGGTGACTCCGGCGGCCGCTGCTCGTCGGGGTGGTCCGGATCCTTCGGCGTGCTCATCGCACCCTCCTCGTGTCGTCCCGGTCACGCAACCTATGCCTACCACGGTGAGCGCGTCGTCATAGCCGATTGCTACAGGCGCGTCGGGGACGGAGCAGGTTCAGAGATCCTCGTCATCGATGATCTCGATCGCGGCCACCTCGGCGGACCGGTCGTCCGACTCGTCCGCGGCGAGGGTGTCGCGGGCCGTCCACTCCTGGTCCAGCTCGTCGTCGATGCCGAGCCTGCCGTCGTCCTCGTCCTCGTGGTAACGGATGCGCAGTTCGTCGGGCGGATCCTCGATGTTGCGCTGATACTCGCGGATCTCGTCCTCCTGGTCGTCGTCCCCCATCTCGGTCTCCAACGGATCACGGTCCATACCCTCAGTATCCCCACTGATCGCCGCGGCTAACGCGGACACGAGAACGGCGGCCCGGACCGTAGTCCGAGCCGCCGTTCTCGCGGTAAGAGCTCTATGCGTTTCCGTTGAAAAGACCGGTCACGGAGCCGTTTTCGAAGACCTCGCGGATCGTGCGGGCCAGCAGCGGCGCGATGGACAGCACGGTCAGCTGCGGGAACTTCTTCTCCTCGGACAGCGGCAGGGTGTTGGTCACCACGACCTCCTTGGCGCCGCAGTTGGCGAGGCGCTCGGCGGCGGGCTCGCTCAGCACGCCGTGGGTCGCGGCGATGACCACGTCACCGGCGCCCGCGTCCTTCAGCACCTTGACCGCGCCCGCGATGGTGCCGCCGGTGTCGATCATGTCGTCGATCAGGATGCAGGTGCGGCCCTCGACCTCGCCGACCACGCGGTTGGACTTGACCTGGTTGGGCACCAGCGGGTCGCGGGTCTTGTGGATGAACGCCAGCGGCGAGCCGCCCAGCGAGTCGGCCCACTTCTCGGCGACGCGCACGCGGCCGGAGTCGGGGGAGACGACGGTGATGTGCTCGAGGCTGTAGTTGGTGCGGACGTACTCCGCCAGCTGCACCTGCGCGTGCATGTGGTCGACCGGGCCGTCGAAGAAGCCCTGGATCTGGTCGGTGTGCAGGTCGACGGTGATGATCCGGTTCGCGCCCGCGGTCTTCAGCAGGTCGGCGACCAGACGGGCCGAGATGGGCTCACGGCCGCGGTGCTTCTTGTCCTGGCGGGCGTACGGGTAGAAGGGCAGCACCGCGGTGATCCGCTTGGCCGAGCCGCGCTTGAGCGCGTCGATCATGATGAGCTGCTCCATCAGCCACTGGTTCAGCGGCGCGGGGAAGCTCTGCAGGACGAAGGCGTCGGAGCCGCGCACCGACTCCTCGAACCGGACGAAGATCTCGCCGTTGGCGAAGTCCCGTGCCACCTGCGGCGTGACGTGGACGTCGAGCTCCTTGGCGACCTGCTCGGCCAGCTCAGGATGAGCGCGTCCCGAGAAGAGCATCAGGTTCTTCTGGTTGTCCATCCATGACGCGGTCACTGCTGTTTGCCATCCTTTTGCTCTATTGCCTGACCCGACATCTCCTTGGCCGCGATGGCTTCCGCCGCCGCGCGCGCCGCGTCCGTCCCTGGACGGTGTCGCTGCACCCAGCCCTCGATGTTCTTCTGCGGTCCACCGGACACCGCGAGAGCTCCGGGCGGAACGTTTCTGCGCAGTACAGTACCCGCCGCCGTATAGGCTCCGTCACCCACCGTCACCGGCGCGACGAACATGGTGTCGCTGCCGGTGCGCACGTGCGAGCCGACGACGGTGTGGTGCTTGGTCACGCCGTCGTAGTTGACGAAGACGCTCGACGCACCGATGTTGCTGTGCTCGCCGATGGTGGCGTCGCCGACGTAGGTCAGGTGCGGGACCTTCGAATGCGCGCCGATCGAGGCGTTCTTGGTCTCGACGAACGCGCCGAGCTTGCCCGTGTCGCCCACGATGGTGCCCGGCCGCAGGTAGGCGAACGGGCCGATGGTCGCCTTCGGGCCGATGGTGGCCCCCTCGCCGTGGGTGCGGATCACCTTCGCCCCGTCGCCGACGACCACGTCGGTGAGCGTGCTGTCCGGGCCGACCTCGGCGTCCTCGCCGACGACGGTGTTGCCGAGCAGTTGCACACCGGGCAGGATCACGGCGTCCCTGCTGATGCGCACGCTGGCGTCCACCCAGGTCGAGGCGGGATCCATGATCGTGACGCCCGCGCGCATGTGGCGTTCCAGGATGTAGCGGTTGAGCGTGCGCGCCGCCGAGGCCAGCTGCACGCGGTCGTTGACGCCGGTGACCTTGGCCGCGTCGACCAGGCGTGCGCCGTGCACCGGGTGTCCGGCCTCCCTGGCCAGGCGCAGCACGTCGGTCAGGTACAGCTCGTGCTGGGCGTTGGCGGTGGACAGGCGGCTGATCATGGTGCGCAGCACCGCGGCGTCGAACGCGTACACGCCGGAATTGACCTCGGTGATCGCGGCCTGTTCCGGGGTGGCGTCGGCGTGTTCGACGATCTCGGCGAGCTGGCCTTCGGCGTCGCGGACGATGCGGCCGTAACCATTCGGGTCCGGCGGCACGAACGTCAGCACGGTGACCGCGGGGCGTTCGGCGTAGCTGCGGTGCTCATCGAGCAGCGCGGCCAGGGTGTGTCCGTCCAGCAACGGCACGTCGGCGGAGGTGACCAGCACGTCGCCGGTGAAGCCGACCGGCAGGGCGGCAAGCGCGCACTGCACCGCGTGGCCCGTGCCGAGTTGCTCTTCCTGGATCGCCGGGGTGATCTCCCGGCCGAGATCGTCGGCCACCGCGGCCACCGCGGCGCCGACTTGTTCGCGATCGTGCCCCACCACGGTGATGAGGTACGCGGGGTCGATCTCGTTCGCCGCATGCAGCGCGTGCGCGAGCATGCTCCGACCGGCCAGCGAATGCAGGACCTTGGGGGTCTTCGACCGCATTCGTGTCCCGGCACCGGCTGCGAGAACGACGACGGCGGTCTGCTGTGGCATGGATCTCCCTCGGCTGCCTGTCCTCGTGCTGGGCGTCGTCGTGCTTGGTCAGCGATGTGCGGGCCAACGATAAGTCATCGTGCTCTCGAGCTCCGCCGCCAGGACTCGAACCTGAACTCTCTGAACCAAAATCAGATGTGCTGCCATTACACCACGGCGGATTGCCACACCGGCGGTTGGCGAAACCCCCGCCGCTGTGCCATGGCACGGGATGAATCCTCGCATACTCGCCCGCCTCCCCGCGAATTGTTCCCCGCGCGGCATCTGGTATTCGGGCCGGACCAGCGCGGGAGCGCTCCTGTCCTCCGGCCGGGCAGCGCCCGGGCGGAGGACCGCTCGATCGCCGACTACAGCGGAGAGCCCCCGCGTCCCCTCGCCCCGGAGAAGCGGACTGCCGACCGGTCTGGGACAGTGGTATCCGAATGTCGATGTCGTGCGTCGGAGCTCCGATGTGACGGCTGGCCAGGCACGCACGAGGGCGGATCGCCGGGCTCGCCCGCGGTCCCGTCCCGGCATGCGCTCGTCGGCTCGGCGGGAACCGTCGAGGCACTCACGACCGGCAACAACGCGGGAAGGGCGGAGGAGCAGGGGTGTCTTCGAGTGAGTCGCATCGAGTGTCCCGGCCACGGATGACCGGCACCCAGCGGCGTCAGCAGCTGATCGAGATCGGACGCGCGCTGTTCGCCGAACGCGGTTACGACGCGACCTCCATCGAGGAGATCGCGCAACGCGCCCAGGTCTCCAAACCCGTGGTGTACGAACACTTCGGCGGCAAAGAGGGGCTGTACGCGGTCGTCGTGGACCGGGAGATGTCGATGCTGCTGGACATGATCACCTCCTCGCTCACCCAGAACCGGTCGCGCATCCGGCTCGAACAGGTCGCGCTGGCGCTGCTGACCTATATCGAAGAACGGACCGACGGGTTTCGAATTCTGGTGCGAGATCAGCCCGCCGCCGCCGCCGAGGGCAGGTACTCCAGTTTGCTCAACGAAGCGACCAATCAGGTGGCGCACATTCTGGCCGGAGATTTCGCGCGGCGCGGGTTCGACACCAGTCTGTCCACCCTCTACGCGCAGGCGCTCGTCGGTCAGGTCGCTACCGCCGCCACCTGGTGGCTGGACGAGCGCAAACCCTCGAAAGAGGTTGTGGCGGCCCACTTGGTGAACCTGTGCTGGAACGGGCTGAGTCATCTGGAAGCCGATCCACAACTGAGTTCGGAATGGCGCGCGGGCGCCGGTGAGTGACCCGGATTGTTAACCAGCAAATTGCGCGACGGCTCTCGCCGAATGCTCGAATTGGCTGCTGGACGCGCGCCTGGTGGTACGGTTCACCCATCCTTTGGGTGCTGTTCGGGCGGTAAGTCGGTCAACTTCGGGATGTCGGTCTACTTCAGGATGGCTGGTTTTTGGGATGACAGGCGGATCTGATGGCTAGGCAAGCGCGCGCGGAGATCACCCGCGACTCCGTCCTGGCAGGCGCTGCCGATGTCTTTCTGCGCTTGGGATATGCGAATGCGAGCCTGAGCGAGATCATCGCGCAGTCCAATGTGACCAAGGGCGCCTTGTATTTTCACTTCGGCTCCAAGGAGGAGCTGGCGCGCGCGGTGGTCGACCAGGGCAACGAGCGGTTGACGAGCTCGTGTCAGGGCTTCTTCGATCCGCGAGTGCCCGCGCTGGAGGCGTGCATCGGCATCACCTACGTCGTCGCCGATCTATCGATGAACGACCCGATGGTCGGCGCCATGCTGAAGCTGACCCACCAGATCGGCGACTACCGCGGCGCTCAAGGCGACAACATCGCCAAGAACTGGGGCGACACCTACCGGCTGCTCGCCGAACGGGCCATCGCCCAAGGCGACCTGATCGCCGACCTGGACGCCGAGGTCATCGGCCTGCTGTGGCAGGAGATGGCCGCGGGCGTGCACATCATCGCCGTCGGCACCGAATCCATCGACCAGATGGCGGTCCGGATGGAGCGCGCCTGGTACTTCCTGCTCCCGGCCATCGTCCCGGCCGAGAAGCTCTCGTACTTCAGGGAATTCGCGGCAAGACGTTTGCGGCGCTACGTGCCGTAACTTTTGGCAGCGCCTGCGGCGCTGCGTGTTCGCGGCCCTCTTATGGCTCGCGTGTGCGCGGCCGCCGCTTGCTCCTTCGTCGCGTACGCGGCGGCCGCGCACACGCGAGCCGGGCCGCGAACGGCACATGCTCGGTCTCGCTTCGCTCGAAAGACGGGG
>NZ_JBEYVQ010000004.1:0-200703 GCF_040644075.1 Nocardia sp. NPDC047038
CCACCGAAGGAGGCCATCGGGTAGAACATCAACCAGGACCCACCACCTGCGGAATTCCGCGAGCGCGGGCACCGGGAATTACGTGAACGTCGACACACCTGCTGGACGTCACGATCACCGATTTGACCGCACTCGCTGCACGACAATCGAAGTCACCACCGACATCGGCTGGGTTGACCTGATTGGCACGAGCGTGCGGGCATGGGAGCAACACGGCGCCGTGGTACTCGGATACGGAGCCAGGTGAGGCCGCTGGGTGTCGCGGGTCGTGAAGCTGGCCTGCCTTTGTTGCGTCGCAGGGGTCGAGGTCAGCCCCGAACGGGCGAATCTGGTGTTTCTATGCCATAAGAACCACCGAACCTGTCAAAATTCACCCAAACTGGGTGTCCTTTATCCATTGACGGGCGCAACGATGCGAGGCAATGCTGAACTCGTGCCAAGGCAGAACGATTCGACTCGACCCGACTTTTGGGTCTACTACGTCAATGTCACTGCACGACCAGATAGATCCGGTCTGCGCTGTGCCAGCAGCGGTCTCCAATGCTTCGGGTCTCTCCGTCGACACCCAGCCAGTTGGCGGGATTCATTTGCAGCACAACGCGGTTCAGTGAGTATGCAGTTTCCGGCGGTTCTCTGTCCGACGAAAGTGTCCGATGGCCGACCCAGATGCGAAAACGTGTATGGTGACGTCATGGACACGAAAATTAGGCAGAAATGGGACAAACCGGGTGTCCGACTCCCCCTCCGGACACGCAAAACACGCATTCAGTGCATAGATGCACTGAATGCGTGTTTTTTGTTGCTTCCAGTGTGTGTTCTCGCACATGTCCGGACGTCTTTCGCCCTGTTTCAGGGCATGGGTGCCCCGTTTGGGTGTTTGAAGACTTGCCCGGACACATCCGTAAAGTCGGCAAGCGGTTGTCCGCGTCGGGCCGTGTCCGATGGGGGTTTGTACCGGTTGACCACGCTGGCGGGGGTGTGGATGCTGGAAGAATGTTGCCTGTCGGTGGCAGCGCTGGGGAATTCATCCGATGATCTCGGTCGACGAGGAGATGCGTGAACTGGCCAGTCGATTCCGGAATGTACGGCGGCATCAGCTCCAAGCCCGCCGATCCAGTCGCCGCCCAGCAGCCGGTGTTCCGCCCGTTGCGCAAGCCTGGGCCGCCTGTCGCGCCCGCGGGCGCTGCGGCGATGTACTACACCGTTACCACCATCGGCGGCAACGGTCGCTTGGCCGACAGCTCGCCGCTGAAAAAGCTTGGCTGGGGACCGAATCAGGCTGTGTCGATCGAGGTGGTCGATGAGGTGATCGTCGTGACCGAGAGCAGCGAGGGTCCCTATTCGGTGACATCCCAGCATCATCTGCACCTGCCCGCTGAGGTCCGCCGCTCCTACCGCATCCAGTCCGGTGACCGGCTACGGGCTGTCGCCGCACCCGAACATCGACTCCTCGTGCTCTACCCGCCCACCAGCATGCATCTCATACTCCACCGCCAACACCCACACCTGTGGACTCGCAGAAACCCCTAGACCCGGGCTCCCTCAACCACGCAACTTCCGGGCCGCCACCTGCACACTCGTCCCGGCGACAGCTCGCCGCTGAGGCGACCGAACCGACGGCACAGGACAGCATTAACCCCGACGAGCTACCCGAACCCCTACGACGCACCATCGAGCGACTGGAACAGATCGTTCTTCACGGCAAGCACGATCAACGACCCATGCCGACCATCCGCGAATACATCTCCCACGTTTCGGCATCAGTGCCAGCTGGCTCCCGCAACACCTACAGCGGCTACTGGAAGCTGGTCGAACAGGCGTGGGGCGAGCTCCGCCTCAACGAGCCCACAACGGCAGAAATCACCGACCTGGTGAAACAACACCAACGCCGCGCGGCCCCAAGATACAACGCAACCGGAACCGGTGGCGCGGGCGGGCTGATCGACGCCCTGCGCTGCCTCTACCGTTTCGCCGAATACGACGGACTGATCGACCCTCCGCAGAACTCAGCTCGCAAAGTCCCCCGGCCCCCGCAATCGCGCCGATCCAAACTACCGCTGAGCGTCGAGCGACTCCACGGACTCGCCGACATCACGGAAACAACAGGCAACGATCGAGAACTCGACGGCCTCATTGTGCGCCTGCACATGGAAACAGCCTGCCACCGCCGCAGCCCACTACACCTGCACATCTCCGACGTCATCCAAGAAGACTGCACCCTGCGCCTGCGCGACGAATCAGGCGACCTGCGCTGGCAACCCACCTCCCTCACCCTCCTGCAGCACCTGCTCGAACACATCGACACCCGCGGCGGCTCCCACACCACAACCCAAGTACTGCGCGACCACACCGGCCAACCGATCACCTACCGCCGCTACGACAACCTCCACAGCCGATTCCGCAAGCACCTTCCCTGGGCAGTCGAAGAACAAGTCACCGTCACCGGAATCCGATACACCACACTGAACTATGTAGAACGACAGTTCGGCAAAGCAGTCTCCCGCGCCTACGGCGGCCTCCACCACCGCAAAGGCAGAAACACCCTTTTCCCCTACAACCGCCCCGGCATCTACGACGTCGCCCGAGCACTGCAATCCCTCACCGGAGAAGAACACCCCCTCGCACACGGGCCCTTCCCTGGGCCCACCGAGCGGCAACAGCGACACGCAAACCACTGAGAAATCTTCGTCCAGCGGCTCCCTTACACGAGAAAGGCGTCTGTCTTGCCTTGGCTAAACAGACCCGCCCGGGTGAGGTTCCCCGCTTTCTCGGAGGGCTCTGACTGTGGTCCGATAGGACCGGAAGGAGTCATTCGTGGCAGTACCGAAGAAGTACCCGGACGAGCTGCAGGCGCGGGCCGTGCGGCTGTATCGGGAGTCGGACCCGAAGCCGACGATCCGGAAGCTGGCCGCCCAGCTCGGGGTGCATCACGAGGCGTTGCGACTGTGGATCCGCCAGGCCGATGCCGGCGAACGCGACGATCGGCCGACGACCGACATGCTGGCTGAGAACCGGGCCCTGAAGAAGCGGGTCGCGGAGCTGGAGCGGGTGAACGCCGTATTGCGCGATGCGAGTGCGTATTTCGCCTCGGAGCTCGGCCAGACCCGGCGGTGATCATGCGGTTCGTCAGGGAACATCCGCAGCACCCGGTCGAGCTCGTATTGCGGGTTCTGGGCATCGCGTCGTCTGGGCGCTGATGCCCAGGTCCGCAGCTACCTGCGCGACCGGACGTCCGGCGGCGACCAGATCCAGGACCTTGCGACGGAACTCCTCGGGATAACGCCTTGGCACGAACAAGTCTCCTTCGACGACTTCGTGACCAAGAGTCAAGCAAACCAACTCCGGCAAACCCGGGGAACATCACGCTCTCCGGATTAGCGGAACCTCAGGTCAAGCCTGGGCGATACGGCATTCATCTCAAATACTCCCTTCCATAAAAATCAGCTGCTCTACTGGCCAACGCTTCGTTCCGCCTGCAGCGCCGTAGTATCTACACTGTCGGGCTGCACCCACACTGCTGCGGGGCTGGCAGAAGCTGGTGAGTCATCCGAAGGGCGCTGGGAACGGTCGTTTCGTCCTTTCCGGCAAGCCAGCACATTGATCACTCCCGCCGCCACGGCAATCGCGATCATTGTCGACAAAGAGCTCGCGAAACCGGGTGCTCCGTTGAATGCCGCGATCAGTCCGTCTCGGTAGTAGGTCATCGGACTCACCGGATGCAGCCATTTGAATGGGGCGGGCAGCGTTTCGACCATCCACACGCCGCCGTAGGAGAAGACCTGAAGCATCATCCACGCGAGCGACCCCAAGGCTGCGGCGGCGTAACCGAAGAGCGTGAAGAGTACCGAGGTGACAGCCACGTTCATGACTGTCGCCGCACCGACGATCAAGACAACATCACCGAGTGACGATGGGCTCGGGCTCGGCGACAATACCTGCCAGATCACTAGTCCGATAACTCCCATGCTGATGAGGCTGATCGCGGTCGCTGCCCCGACGCGGCGGGCCACCATACGCACGGAGCGGGGGCGGTTGTCTCCGGTGAGATATCGATGTGCTCGGAAGCACATGAACACCACCACGGCGACCAGCGCCGACGATATCGTCAGCAATGCCGGCGCACCGCCCGGTCCGAAGAATTGGGCTTGTGCAACATATTCCGACTTGCTTGCGACCGGAGTGCTGAGCAGGTTGGCGAGAGTCTGCCGCTGGTTCTTGTCTCCCAGGCTGGGGATCGCCTGGGTTCCCTGACGCAGGCCGTTGCTCAGCGCACTTGCTCCGGAATCGACTTGATGGCTTCCGATCTGCAGTTGACGTGATCCGGACGCTGCCTGGCGCATACCGTCGTCCAGAAGTCTCATTCCGTCGGAGAGTTGCGTCGCACCTGTGCTCAGTTGCTCCCCACCGGCCACGAGCTGGTTCAAGCCATCGCGATAGCTTGCGGTCGGGTCGTTGAGCTGCGTTGCAATCTGCCGGCTCCCCGACCGAAGTTGGTCGAGACCGGTCACCAGAGCGTTCATCTGGTCGAGGCCGCCGCTGAGTTGATCCAGTACCGGGTCGCCGGAGCTGTTCGGCGGCAGCTGCGCCCGTGCCTTGTCTAGCATCGCTCGCAGGGCGGCGACGTTGGTTGCGGTGACAAGCTTGTCGATTCCGTCGGCGAGTTGGTTCGCACCGTTCCCGAGCTGGTCGGTTCCCCCGCGGAACTGGACGAGTCCATCGGCCAGTTGGTTTGCGCCCGTAGCCAACTGCCGACTTCCGGCGCTCGCCTGTTCGATACCGGGGGCCAGCTGAGAGTTGATGCCGTTCGCCAGCTGATCGAGGCCGGCGCTGAGTTGCCCGGTTCCCTGGGCCAACTTGTCAGAACCGTCGGCTGCCTGTTTGAGGCCGTTGCCGAGCGAGTCGACACCGTCGAGCACGGTGCCGACCGTGCTGCTGGCGACTCCCTGGAGTACGGCGGCATTTATGGCGCTCATCGCCGCCGCACCGATACTGGAGGCCTTCAGTGTATTGTTGTCGTTGTAGACGACGGTGATCAATGCTGGCGCCACCGTCGAGTTCCCTATTTTGGCGAGCGTGCTGCTGAAGTCTTTAGGTATCTCGACGACGAAATAGTAGTCGCCGCTGTCCAAACCCTTCATCGCGGTGTCGTGGTCGACAGCGCGGAAATCCAACGGATGTGTGGTGAGCAGATTCTGCGTGACACCCGCGCCGGCGCTGATTCTCGCGTCGCCCTCCCCGGTCGGCTGGTCCTCGTTGACCAGCGCGACTGGCATCTGCCCGACAGTCTCGGTCGGATCCCACATCATCCACATGTACAGCGCGGAGGCAACGAGCGGGATCGTCACTACCACTGCGAGAATCAATCGCAAGGTGCGCGAGCGTTGCACCCGCGATGCTGCAGAAGAATCGACCGGCTTCATTGCGGGCCCTTCCATCGAACTTTCGTACTTGACCAGGATTCACGCGACCGGACCGCGCTGCACGGCGGTGATCAGTCGGACGACGACGTAATTCAGCGCTAGCGGATGTTCCGAGAGCTCAAGCGAAACGCCATGAGAGCGGATACAGATCGAGAATTGCGCGTATATCGGTATGACGTTCGGCAGCTGCGCCGACAATGACCATGACGGACCCGCCGACCATCTCGGCGGTGACTGCGTCCGGATCGTCGAGCAGGTTCGCTTCCTCCAGAACTTCGAACACGATCCGCTTCGCCGCATCGCATCGCAACGCCGGCTTGTACGGCTTGCCGACGTCGGTAACCGGTAGAGAGTCGACCAGGTAGACAGCTTTGGGTACTGCCGCTTGCTCGGATACCCTGCCGCGCAACCACCCTGTGAGCTCGTCGCTGGAAATGTTTTGCGAGACCGTGACATACAGCACGGGGACTTCACCGGCGTGCAGGTCTGGACGCCCCACCGCATTGGCACCACTGACAGCGGGGTGCGCAAGTGCCGCGTCCTCGATCACGGCGGGATCGATATTGTGTCCACCCCGAATGATCAGGTCTTTGGCCCTGCCCACGAGGTACAGAAAACCGTCCTCGTCGAGTCGCGCCAGATCGCCGGTGCGGAGCCAGCCGTCGACAAGTTTGCCGTTGCCGTCGACAACCGCGTCGCCCTCGGCATCGGTCCGAAGGTAGCCCGCGAACACCGTCGGCCCCGAGATGCACAGCTCTCCGACAGCGTCGGCTCCTTCGACATCATGTCCGGTGTCGGGATCGACGAGCTTCATCTGCTGGTAGGGAAACCGTTGTCCCACAGCTCGATCACGCAGATAGCCCGGGAAGCTTCGAGCGCTTCCGCAGGTGGCTTCGGTCAGGCCGTAGCCCTCGCACAGCGGGACACCGGTGTGGGACTCGAATGCCGACCGCACCGCGGGTGGTAGTGCCGAAGCGCCGACGACCGCGAACTGGAGCGAGCTGATATCGGCGTCCACCGGCAGCTGCGCCAGCACCGAATACACCGTCGGCACGGCCGACAGGGTGTTGATCCGATAGCGTTCGATCATCTTCCAGAAGATTCCGTACAACGGCACATCGCGAAATCCCAGCGGGCCGGCCCAGTAGACGTGCTGGCCACGGAAAATCGGCGCCAAGGTGGTCACGATCAGCGCGTTGACGTGAAACAGCGGCAGCGCCGCGAAGAGATTCGCGTCGACTGCCAGATTCGTGTTCGCCGCGATCATCCAGGCGTTCACGACTTCGTTGCTGTGGGTGTGCACGGCCAGCTTCGGTGCGCCGGTGGTGCCGCCGGTGTGGAAGTACGCCGCCCGATCGGTGCCGACCGGAGCCGGGCCGGGCAGTTCGTCGCGGGGACGGTCGCGGGCCAGCTCGTCGAGGTAGCCGACGGTCACCCCGTCGATCGGTTCGAGGGTCTCGCGTTCGCCCAGCACTCCGGTGGGAGTCAGTGCGAGAAGGGCTGTCACCGCGGATGACTGCTCGGCCAGCGTCCGCGCGAGCTGCCAGGCCGCGCGATCGAGATCCGGGCCGGCGGCGACGATCGTCCGGCTTCCCGATGCAGCGAGCAGCGACGAAGCGTGCTGGACTGTCAGCGAGGGGTTGATCGGGGCGGCGATGCCGACCGCCTCGGCAGCCAGCAGTGCGATCTGAAGGTCGGCACAGTTCGGCGAGATGAGGGTGACAGCATCGCCACGGCGAACGCCCTCGGAGTACAGCACGTGCGCCACCGCGTGTACCTGTGCGAGTAGCTCGGCATAGGTGAGCGTCCGCAGCTCGGTCCAGTGGGCCGCGTCGGGCATATGCGAGATCGCCGGCAGCTCCGCATACCGTCCGGCAGAACGGGTGAGCAGATCGTAGGTCGTTTCCGGGAGGCCCCGCTCACTGAGCGGGACGTCCTCGATCAGGAGTAGGTCGGTGTAGCTGTCGTAGCGGGGCCAGAGCAGATCGACGGATGCGGTCATGTCAAGTATCCAAAGGTCGGGTGAACTTCGTGGTTCAGCGGGCGAAGCGGACGGTTGAGCGCTGACGGCCGAGGTCGATGGCCGCGTCGTCGGTCGCGATGCGAACCTCCACCACATCGCCGTCTTGCAGGTACTTAGGGTTGGCGGCCTGCCGCTTGAAGAAGGCTTTCCATTTCACTTGCGGCGGCAGCAGCGAGCCGATGATCTCGATCGGTTTCGGTGGCGCCGACAACGCGGTTCCGACGGGAGTGCCGGTCATCAGGACGTCGCCGGGATCGAGCCGCTGGAACCCGGTCAGGGTGTTGAGTGCCTGCACCGGACTGCTGATCATGTCACCTGCGACCAATCCGTCCTGACGGATCTGGCCGTTGACCCAGAGTTGCAGACGTAGTGCGTCGAACCGCGCCCAGTCCGCGTGGTCGAGCAGCACCAACCTGGGACCGATCGGAGTGAACGTGGGATACGACTTCGCCTCGTAGTACTGCGTTTTCGGCAACTGGATATCGCGGGCGCTGACATCGTTGGTCACCACCAATCCGGCGGCATAGTGACCGATGTTCTCGGCGGTGATCACCGTTCCCACCGGGACGGCCCGGCGGAAGACGATCCCGATCTCCACCTCGTAGTCGAGCAGCGAGGTGTGCGCGGGCTTCACGATGTCGTCGAAGGGCCCGCAGATCGATCCCGACGTTTTCCGGAAGAAGGTCGGTGCCAGGTTGTCCGGATCCAGTCCGGCATCGCGGGCGTGGCTGGCGAAGTTCGTCATCTGCGCGACCACGCGACAGGGTGTGGTGACCGGAGAGACCAGGGCCAGATCGTTGACCGAGGTCGGTGACTCGGCCGGAGCCCCGAGTTGCTCGGAGAGGCTGTCGATCGACTCGAGCAGCTGGGCGGTCGTCGAGGCATCGGTGCGAATCGGCACTGCGCCGGAGGCTGTTTCGAACCACCAGTGCTCGGCAGTCCGCAGGATCGAAATCGTCATGAACGGGCAACTTTCAATAGACCGAGGAATCGGTTGACGTCGAATTCGTTCTCGGGCTCGCGCAGAGCCTGTACGACAGCGCGGATCAACTGCGGCGTCGGCCGCGCGTCGAGGAAGTCGAGAGTCACCGACGGACCCCATTGCGACAGGCCGCTTGCGCCCATCTGCGCCCAGCCGGCCGGCACGGTGTTGTCGAACTTGTCGCTGTCGGCGAAATGTTCGACCATCAGATGGTCGGGGTCGCGCCAGTAGTCGAAGATCTGACTGCCCTGGATGTGGCGGCCGATGCCCCAGGCGTGGTGATGGCCTTGTTCGGCCAGGTAGGCGCCGCCGGCAGCGACCGCGTCCAGATCTGCCACCTGATACGCGGAGTGCACGTATCGGGACTGTGGGCCGAGGGTGAGCGCCAGCGTGTGATGATCGGCCGGTGTCGACCCGCGGTCACAGCGGATGAAGGCCATCGTCGGCCCGCGTTCGCGCTGCCCCGGAAAGTACAGGTAGTCGCTGACGATGAGCCCGAGATTGCGCAGATACCACTCCAGATTGGCCACGAAGCGCGGGGTTTCCACCACGACGTGCCCCAGCCGCTGGACCCGTGCGGGTTCACGAGCAGGTCGCTGCACCCTGTTGATCCTGCTCAGCTGAGAGCCCTGGTTCCAGGTGAGGGCCTCCTGGTCGGGCAATCCGCTCAGTTGCGGGACATCTGCCACGACTCGCACCGGCCCACCGTCCGGATTACGCAGAAGCACCTCGCGGCATCCCATTTCGGCATTGGTTCGCACCAGGGTGTCGTGGGCGCGTGCCAAACGGTCGAGGTCGACCGCGTCTGCGGCACGGAACACGGGGCCGATGTAGCGCGACTGTGCGGCCTTGCGGATGACCACGCAGACCGACCCAGCCCAGCTTCCCCTCAGGTGCAGTTCCCGTCCGGTCCGCAGTGCGACCGAGAAGCCGAAGTCACGAGCGAACCGCTCGGCTCGATCCAGGTCGGGCTTCTCGAATTCGATCCATGCCAGATCCTCGACCTTGATGACGGGATCGACGGCACGATCGGCACGTTCACCTCGATGTGCTCCGTCTTCGCTGTGCAGGCCGACATGCGCGTCGGCGGTCGCCGGTACGGTCATCGGGTGTCCTTTCGCTCCTGACCGGCGCCACTCGGGGCACGCGGTGGCATTACCGTCCTATTCACAGCGACTCTGGTCCCAGTCGTCCCCAGAAAACGAAAAGCGCTGCGGCAGCGATGATCAGCGTCACCGGCACCTTCACGGACTCGCGGTGGCGGACATGGACGACCGTTGCTCCGATCATCACCACGATCACGCCCGCAGCGGCCGCAGGTGTGAGGGCGGGAGCGATACCCACCGCGGCCGGCACGAGCAGCCCGATGGCGGCGGCGACCTCCGCCGCACCGAGCAGTCGCACCGCGACCGGAGGAAACGCATGGACCCATTCACCCAGCGTCTGTGCAAGCACGTCGATGGGCCGGGCCAGTTTGACCGCTCCCGCTGTGGCGAAGATCGCCGCCAAGAGCGCTTGAGTGATCCAGAGCGCGAGATTCATATGCTTTCGTGATCTGTCGTAATGACTATCGGTTGTGTGCGCCGCGGATGCGGTCGACAACGCGGATCGGGTCTGCGGGTGCCTCGTCGCCACGCCACGCCACGTGTTGATCCGGGCGCACCAGAACAAGGTCGCGTTCATAGAGCCTGCGAGCATGCGCATCGCGGATGTCGACCACTTCGAGCGGAACGCCCCGCTCAGCCGCCGCATCGATCAGGGCACTGACCTCGTGGTCGGCAAATCTCAGCAACGTGAAGCCACGGTGGAGGAGGTCGAACAGCGCGCGACCATCCTCGAGATAGATGCTGGGCGGGCGAACCCCAGGCCAGGTGCTCGGGGTGTAGGTGTCGGTTCGATACTGCGGCGCGGTGCCGCCGACCTCATGACAGACGATGGGAGAGTCGCCGTAGCGATACCCGCACTCGATACCGAGCGCTTCGTTCTCGAGATTCCCGAGATCGCTGATCTTACGCCCGATCTCACGACGAGTGCGCTCACCGTTCCAGCCCTCGCTGTGCATCGCTGCTCGGTAGGTGGACATGATGGCGGCCCGGACTACGCTGTGCCGGGCGGCTGCGTCGCGATTGCGGATTGCGACGTGCCGCCGCTCCTGCGCATAGGCCGACAGCAGCCCCGGCTCACCCCAGCCCTGAATCTGCGCGGCCAGCGCCCAGCCGAGTCCGACGGCGTCGCCCACCCCGGTGTTCATTCCGTATCCACCGGTGGGCGTCACCTGGTGGACGGCATCGCCCGCCAGCCATGTCCGTCCCCGACCGAACGAGTCCGCGACCACCAATCGCGGTGTCCACGCATTGGCAACCAGGATGTTCATTTCGAATCGAACCCCGAGTCGCTCGTACACGAACTCGCGGGGATCGATGGCGTCGGCGTCGGTACCCATCGCAAGCGGAGCGTGCAGAGTGTAGGTGTCCGCATCATTCTGCGAGATGACACTCCACCCCTCCGGCGACTGGAGATGCCACACGGCATCGAAACGAGTCAATGCTGAATTGTCCTCGACGGTGAAATGCACGAGGAAGAATCGGCCGTCGGGAGGCAGTTGGCGCATCGAGGCGTAGCTGCGGGCGAGCGTGCCGACGACGTCGACGAGGCCGATCTCCTTCGCGATCAACCGGCGCAGTTCGATCTCGTCGAGTCCGATGTCGAGTTGCCGGCGGACCCGGCTGTTCGCACCGTCGCAGCCGACCAGATACTTCGCCCGGACCGAACGCCGGGCACCGGTCGCGCGGCAAACCAGGTGTGCGGTGACGCCGTCGCCGGTCTCATCGAAGGCTTCCAGCGCCCAGCCGTAATGCACAGACGCATGACGCGACCTGGTCAGCAGCAAATCCCGCAGGGCCGGCTCGAGCAAGACCTGCGACACCCGCATCGCCGGCTCCAGCGGCAACGTCCCGTCGTTCTGTTGCTTGATTCGCTCGTGGGTGTGGTCCACGCCCGGATACTCGAACGATGCCAGCTCCCAGCCGACGGCGTTGGTCACCCAGCTCACCTTGATCGAATGATCGGCGGGCACAGCGACTTTGCGCAGATCATCGGCGACCCCGAGACGGCGATACAGCTCCATACTCCGGCCGTTGGTGATGTCCATCTTCGGGTGCCGGGTAGTGCTCTCGTTCTGTTCGACGAGCACGACGTCGATCCCGTGGAAATCGAGTTCCAGTGCCAGGGTCAGCCCGACGGGTCCGGCGCCGACCACCAGTACCACCGCATCCTCCGGCGGCTGCGACGTCCGCCGGTCACCTTCGGACCTCCTGGATGTGGGTCCGCTCATGTCGCGTTCCTTTCGTAAACTGCATCACAGTGAACATCACTGTTCAATACATGTCAAGTATGTTCAATACAGACGTCAACGCCGCCATCTGGACATTTCTGTAAACTGCAGTTCACCGAACGAAAGGCTCACGATGAACGGCACTGAGCGCCGCATCCAGGCAGCTGCGCTGAAGCTCTTCGCCGAGCGCGGCAATGCCGAAGTGACGATCAGCGAGCTGGCCGCCGAAGCCGGCGTCGCCCGGGGCACGCTGTATCGCAACGTCGAGTCGATCCCCGGACTGTTCGAACAGGTGCGCACCCAGCTCGCTTTCGACGTCCACAGCGCGAACGTCCGCGCGATGGACGAACACGGCGATATCGATCCGCCACTCCGGCTGGCGACGGGCACGCGGACCCTGGTTCGGCTCGCCCACGAAAATCCGGCGATGGGAAGGTTTTTCGTGCGATTCGGAATGACCGACGAGTCCTTCCGAGAGACCCTGCTCGGTCCTCCCCTGCGTGATATCGCCGCTGGTATCGAGTCCGGCCGTTATTCGGTTACCCCCGGCCAGGAACTCAGTATCGCGTCCATGTTGATGGGAACCGTGGTCAGCGCGATGTGGATGGTGCTCGAAGGGCATCAATCCTGGCGAGACGCCGGCGTCGGAGCTGCCGAACTCCTCCTCTGCGCTCTCGGGGTTCCACGAGCCGAGGCGCACGAACTCGCCCGGCAGCCGCTGCCCACCAGCCTGGCGGTGTAGCGGGAACCGGACAGTTCCAGGCCGTCCGCCCCCCGGAAGCACCCGAGGGCGGGCGGCTTGGACCCGGTGCCACTGGCCTTATCCTTCGGTGGCGCCCTTCGCAGGCGCTATGGTCCGACCCCACATCACCGACCGGCCACCGCGCAGAGTGTTGTCGCCGAGCTGATCGAAGTAGTGAAATCCCGTCCCGGCGGCACCCCACCCCCACGATGAGGCGATATGCACGGATCGAATGCGCCACCCACCGGAACTGTCGACCTGGAACTGCATCTCGTAGAGGCCTCCCTGCACACCGCCCGGGAACGACGTCAGAAAGTAGCTCGACAGCTCCGCGTGCCTGGCGTCGTCTGACACATCGATCGAGGTATTCGTCGCGTGATGCCGGAACCAGCCGAAGGGCAATGCGCGGTAGTGCTTTTCGATTTCAGCACGACCGCGGAGGCGAACTTCGCCACCGGTACCCGGCGGCTCGTTCATCGCAACAAGCTCGGCTTCGGGGTCGAACAGATGCAACAGCTCCTCCACCAGGCCCGCGTCCGTGAACTGGACATATCCGGTGAATGCCGCTCGCACGGATTCGACAGCTTCGAGTCGCTCGAGGCGCCGCTCGAGATCCATCGTCATCCCACCCCTCAACGCTGCCGGTTCGGATGGACGACCGGGACGGTTCGCTCGACCGTGAAGGCGTGCGCCGCGGTGACGTAGTCGCCCTGCACCGCGATGACCGGGGCGAGTTCGATCGAACCGAGCATGCGGTCGACATCGGCCCGGCTGTTTGCACCGAAGATCAGGACGGCGTGATACCGATGTTGCACGGGGTAGTCGTGATTCACCCCCGGGGACACATTGCCGAGTTTGGTGTAGGGCGTGAAGACGTACGCCCGCACATCCGTCCCGCCCGCGGCCACGACCGCAGGCGCCAGCGCGTCGTAGATATAGCGGCGGAACGCGCGGCCGCCGACACCTCGACGCCGACGGAACCACACCGCGGTACGGTGCGGCACCGAGTCGTCGTGCCCGGTAGTCCACCACCGACCACCGCTCGGCACCGTCATCTGCCCCACGACCCGTTCGAATGCGTTCTGCTCGTCGAGATACACCTCCCGCGCGTGCATGCCGGTCCGCAGCACGCCGATCGGGCTCGTGAACCGCATCTCCGAGCAGCCGTCGACGCGCCAATCCTCCGGAACGACCACCCCGACCGACGGCGCCGACGGCCAGTATCCGTGGTCGACCGGCGAGAAATGCTGCTGGCTGTACTCGATGATGTTCGGCAACTTCTTCACCTTTGCCGCGTGAGCGCCCATCCAGTACGCCGTGCCGTCACCACGGAGGATGTCCTTGCGCAGCATGAGCGGTGACACCATCGAAGTCGTGCGGGTCGGTGTGGAGACGCAAACTCGAGTCGATGTAGCCGTAGAAACTCGGGTCGATGTGGACATAGAAGCTCCTTGCATGGTTCGTTCGTTGGTTACGCTCGGACGTCCGGCGGCACGATTCGAGCTGCGATACGCGCACGTACAGTCCGCGGCAGGTGTCCGATGACCGCCGCGTACAGCCGGTAGATCCGGCCCGGCGAGTACAGGGCCTTACGGGCAGCCGCGGCGTCCAACGACTCGCGCGCCACTTGCTCCGGGGCCAGTACCAGCATCTTCGGGACGCGCCGAAGCGGATCGACGAGTCCGGCACGGTCGGTGAACTCCGTCTGCACGTAGCCGGGCATCACCGTGGTTGTCACGATCGAGCTGTCGTCCAGCTCGCCGGACAGCCCCTCGAAAAAGCTGTTGACGAAGGACTTCGTCGCGGCATACGCCGCGTGATACGGCACCGGCAACAGCGCATCCAGCGACGAAATCGTGAGGACGGTTCCGGCACCGTGACGCCGCATCTGGCACAGGGCGGCGTGAGTGAGCCGGATCGGAGCGACGACGTTGACATCGAATTGCACAAGTTCGGCATCGATTTCCGCCGTCGCGAACGCCCCGAATGTGCCGACCCCGGCGTTGTTGACGAGCAGATCGATGAACGAGCCCGTTCTCAGCCGCTCCTCCACGTTCGCCCTCGACTGTGGGTCGGACAAATCCGCCGCCAACACCTCGACCTTCACGCCGTGCCGCTCGCTGAGCTCGTCGGCCAGCCGGCGAAGGCGGGCCTCGTCTCGGGCAACGATCACGAGATCGACGCCGCGCGCTGCGAGCTCGCGTACCAGCGCCTGCCCGATTCCCGCCGAGGCGCCGGTAACCAGAGCACGCCGCCACGGCGCAGAGCGCGCAGCCGGCTGGAAATCGACCTTCATCGCACGCTTCCATCCTTCGCCATGGGCCCGCCGGCACCGTTGCCAGCAACTGGACGACAGAAGACCGCAGGCCACCAAATATCTGCAAGCGATCGCTCAACCTACACACAGAAGCTGCATTAGATACATGCTTGCGCTGAATTGAACAATCATGTTCACTATGGTGCATGCACGCCTGAGATGCAAGGCACAGTTCACGAGGTGAAACATGATGGTGAGGGCGAACATGGAGGGGACACAGTCCTCCTCGACCCGGAGTGAAGCATGACGGCCGCTGTCGCACGGCGGCTGCTCGAGCCGTTGCAGGTCGGTCCGTTGACCGTACCCGGCCGGCTGTTCAAGTCGGCAACCAGCGAGACCCGTTCCAGCAAAGACGGCTTTGTCACCGATCGGCTACTCGAGTTCTACGAGCCACTGATTCGCGCGGGTACGCCACTGATAATCACGGGCAATCTCTATGTCTCGCGGCAGGGGAAGTCCGCGGAGCGACAGGCCGGCATCGATGCCGACGACAAGAAGCCCGGTTTGCGTGATTGGGTGCAGCTGGCACACAGCGGGGGCAGCCTGCTGATCGCACAGCTGAACCACGGCGGTCGGCAGATCATCGAATCCGCCGTTCCGGGAGAACCGACGGTGTCCGCGTCCGCGGTCCGCGAACCGCTGTTCGGCACCAAACCGCGTCCGCTGCGCATCGATGAGATGCCCTCGGTGGCGAAAGCTTTTGCCGACGCGGCCGAACGAGCTCGCGACGTCGGCTTCGACGGAGTTCAGATTCACGCCGCCCACGGCTATCTGCTCAACCAGTTCCTGACGCCGCATACGAACCGGCGCACGGACGCCTACGGAGGCAGTCTCGACAATCGGATGCGACTGCTGCGCGAGGTGTACCAGGCGGTTCGCGAGCGGGTGGGCGACGACTATCCGGTTCTGCTGAAGTTGAACGGCACAGACGATTTGTGGCTTCGTAAAGGGGCGACAACCGAAGAGATCGTGCGCGTCGCGCAGGTCATGCAGGACGAGGGTGTCGATGCGGTCGAGATCTCCCGTGGTCACTACGAGTCGTGGCCGTCCACCGTCCTGGGCCACTATCACGGCTTCGTCCGAACCGAAGTAACCGAAGGGGGCGCGGCGAAGCTGCCCCGCCATCGCCGCATGCTAATGAGCGCTACAGCGCCTCTCGTCGAGGCCATTGCCGAGCGTTTCGCACCAGGCTCGGAGGGGTTCAACCTGCCTCAGGCACAGCAGTTCACCTCCCGGTTGACCATCCCTGTCATCTGCGTGGGCGGATTTCACACCGTCGCGGCGATGGAGGCGGCGATCGACGAGGGCCGCTGCGACGCCGTGGCGGCGGCACGCGCGTTCATTGCCGACCCCTTGCTGTTCCAGCACCTTCGAGCCCCGGACCCCGAGGCACCGGTCTGCGCCTACTGCAACGGGTGTATCGCGCGGCACGGCGGTATGGCGATCGACTGCTACAGCCCCGACCTCCGGTACCGACGCGACCTCATGTTGCGAACCGCCGGGATACCTTCCACATCTTCTCCCCTATCGCCTATCAGCAAGGACGACCAGCTATGAAATTCGGCAGACGACCGGCACCGCTCGAACTGGGCGGTGCATCGGTGGCAATCACCGGCGGCGCGGGTGGAATCGGACGAGCGATCGCCGAGCACTTCGCCCGAGCCGGGGCGCGGGTGGCCATCGGCGATCTCGATGCACAGCAGGCGAAGGAAACTGCCGCGGAAATCGGTTCCGGAGCAATCGGGATCGGGCTCGACGTCACCGACGAGGCGTCGTTCGGGGCCTTCCTCGACGCGGCCGAATGGTCGAACGGACCCATCGACATTGTGGTCAACAATGCCGGTGTCGACTGGATGGGACAGTTCCATAGCGGAAAGGACTCCACGTCCCGGCGGGAACTGGCCGTGAATCTCATGGGCCCGATCATCGGCTCGCGCCTGGCGCTACAGCGTATGCTGCCCCGCGATCGAGGCCACATCGTGAACGTCGCCTCCGCGGCGGGCCGCGTGCCACAGCCGGGCAGCGCGGTCTACACCGCCACCAAACACGGCGTCGTCGGACTCACGGAATGCTTGGCCCTGGAGTACCGCGACACCGGCATACGATTCTCACTCCTGCACCCGGGGTACATCCAGACCCGCATGACCGAGGGCACCCAGCGTCCGTCTGCGCTGGTGCCCGCCGCCACCCCGGACGACTGTGCGCGCGCGGTCGTGAAGGCCGTCCAGCACAATCGATTCAACATCTGGGCACCGGCCGGCCAGTGGGTGGGCATCAAGCTCGGACAGATCCTGGGCCGGGCCATCCGCGATCGCGTGCTGATCTCCATCCGGATCGGCAAAATCGCCGAGAACGTGGATACGACCGCCCGCAGGGAGTACTACGAAAAGGCGTTCGGCGGCGGTTCGCACGATCACCAGCACCACGCATAGGGCGGAGTTCGCCGAAACCTCCGCACAACCACGACGTGGGCGCGCTCCGGGAAGCGCGCCCACGTCCTACCCGAACCTCAGCCGACCGAGACGGTCTCCTTTGCGACGTCGGGCATCGCGTCGGCCGCCGGCCTCCGGCGCCCGGGTAGCAGTACCGCGACCGCGACGGTGCCGACCGCCAGCATGATCGAGGCGATCAAACTGGTGTGCGAAACCGCATGAGCGAACGCGGCATCAGCGGCCGAGACCAGCTGTGCCGCCTGCTCGGGCATGCCCGCGTGACCGATCTTCTCGGCCACGATGAGCGCGCCGCCAATGGAATCTTTCGCCGTATCGGCCGCAGCGGCGGGCAGTCCGCCGGCGATGTGCGGGGCGATCTGATCCCGGTAGTTGCTCGCGAGCACGGAACCGAAAATGGCGATACCCAGCGTGCCACCCAACTCGATGGACGTGTCGTTGACCGCGCCACCCACGCCGAGCAGACGCTCGGGGAATGCATCCATGATGGTGTCGGTGGCCGGGGAGACACTCAGGCCGATCGCAAGGCCCAGCAGAATGAGCGGCCAGACGAACGCCCCGTAGCCCGATTCGGAATCGACTCGGGTGAGAATCACCAGCGCCAGGGTGCCGACCGCCATACCCGCGACGACCATGGCGCGAAGGCCCAGCCGCGGGGTCAGGACGCCGGTGATCGCAGATCCGGCGAAGACCGCTCCCGCCAGCGGCAGCAGCCGCACGCCGGTGGACAGAGCGTCGTATCCGAGGACGAACTGCAGGTGCTGGGTGACGTAGTAGATCGATCCGAAGGCGGCCAGGAAGAACAGCATCACTGCGAGATTCGCACCCGCGAAGGCCCGACTGCGGAACTTGCGCACGTCCAGCATGGGGTTGGGGTGGCGCAATTCGCAAGCCACGAAGGCCGCCGCAGTGATCGCCGCGATGACGCCGGCGATCACGGCCGACGCGTGCCATCCATGGCGAGGCCCCTCGATGATCATGTACACCAGCGACGCGACCGCGATCACCGACAACGCTCCGCCCGGCAGGTCCAATCGCTGCGTCGTATGCGCCTTCGACGGGGGCACCAGCGCCAGCGCCGCAACCATCGACACCAGCGCGATAGGCACGTTGATCAGGAAGGTCGATGCCCAGCCGTGGTCGCGCAGCAGCCAGCCGGCCACCAGCGGACCGACCGCGATCGCCAAGCCGGTAGTCGCCGTCCAGATCGTAATAGCCACGGCACGTTCTCGTTTCGGGAACGTCGCCACGAGCAGCGACAGCGTCGCGGGCATGATCATCGAGGCGGCGGTGCCCATGACCGCGCGCGCCGCGACGACCCACGCAGCGGTGTCGACGAGCGACCCCAGTACCGCACCAGCCGCGAAGAGCGCCAAACCGGTCAGCAACATGCCGCGGCGACTGTACTTGTCGCCGATCGAGCCCATGAGCAGCATCAGTGCAGCGTAGGGAATCGTGTAGGCGTCGATGATCCATTGCAGTTGCTGGCTGGACAAGCCCAAGTCGACCGTCATATCGGGTGCAGCGACTATCAACGACGTATTGGTCATGACCCCGATCAGCACACTGAGGCACAGCACCACAAGAGCTGCCCACCGCCGACCGTATGTCGTCCCGGGTTCCACCGGGGCGGTGACTAACAGAGCCACGTCCACTCCTCTCACAAAAATGCACACTGATGTGCAATTGCACGATGATGTGCAATCTACGGGATTTGCACACAGTCGTGCAACTGTGGGAGTCTGGACGTGAAGGGACTCACATGACAGGAACGGAAATCATGACGTCGACGGCGACGCCAGGAAGCCGGGCGCAAGCCAATCGATCGCGGATTCTCGATGTCGCGGCCGAAGAGTTGGCTCGCAATCCCGCGGCAAGCATGGAGGACATCGCTTCCGCGGCAGGTGTGGTTCGCCGCACGCTCTATGGCCACTTCCCCACCCGCGATGCGTTGATCGACGGCCTTCTCGACCTGGCGTCGGATGACATCGCCGAAACACGAAGGGACCTGGACCCCAGCGAGCCGGTCGCTGTCACCTCCGCACGCTGCACAATCGCGCTCTGGCGGGTCGGTGACAAATACCGCCTGTTGCTGAAGCTCACCGAAACCGATCTCGGAGCACGGATCGAACAACGGCTGGCGCCGGTCCACGAGCACGGCACCGAAATACTGCGCCGTGGCCAGCAACTCGGAATCTACTCGAAACACCTTCCGCCGGAGGTGCTTTCACGCGCACTCGCAGGGCTGGTACTAGCCCTGCTGGAGGCGCGCAACACCGGCTCGTGGAAGGAACCCGAGCCGGACGTCGCCGCCGCACGCGCGTGCCTGATCACTCTCGGCATTTCTCCCGACGAAGCCGATGACATCGCCAGGACCGCAGCTGAAGCCGAAGACGCCCTGGCGAAGACCGGCGCGTAGACGGCCGGGCGCAATGAGGGCCGGCCGACCGCTACGACTGTGGCAAGGACAGATTCCTCGCTGCATCCGGAGGCGGCCATCCCGGCTCACGGGGCGGTCAGCTCCGCCAGCAAAGCCACCGCGCCCGCCCAAGATACGGCGTCCGCAATCGGGTCGTACGCGAGGCCTGGGAGACGAGCCGAGGCCGCATTCGGGTCGGTAAAGCTGTGGAAGGCTTCGCTGAAGACGGTCAACGTATGCGGTACAGCGGCCTTTTTCAGTTCCTGCGCGAGCGCGTCGACGTGCTCGCGCGGCACATACGGATCTTTACCGCCGGTGTAGACCGCGATATGCGCCCGTACCTGGCCCGGCTCTGCGGGCGCTGCCGTGGTCAGTGGGCCGTGAAAGCTAACGGCTACTCTCAGATCGGCGCCGCTTCGAGCCAACTCCAACACGCATTGACCGCCGAAACAATAGCCGATGGCGGCCGTGCGAGCCGGATCGATACCCGGCGTGCCCACGAGCGCCCGATGCCAAGCAACAGTGCGAGCACGCAGCAACTCCGGCGCAGCGATGAGTTCGTCGAAAGGTCTGGCCTTCTGCGCGGTCACAGCATAATTCTGCCCGCCTCCGAACATGTCGACAGCAAGTCCCGCGTAGCCCAGGCGGGCAAGCGTCACACCGCGCTCCCGCATCGAATCGCTGATACCAAGCGCGGAATGCATCACCAGCACGCCTGGATGCGGGCCGGGACCTTCCGGCATAGCAAGCATGCCAACAAGTTCCGCCCCTTCATGGCGGACCGACACGGCCGTCGAATCTGTCATTTTCGATGTCTTCCATTCTCACGCTTGACACAGCCGGACGCCGGTCCGGTAACCACAACAGCAGATTCGGTAGCCCATCTCCCGCCGCGGGCGTTACCCGAGGAGTACGTGCTCCGTGGTTACGAAAAACGAGGATTGTGGAAGGTCGATGAACGCCTTTTCGTGGTCGGCCAATGCTTGGCCGGCCTCCGTTCCGGCGGGCGTCGCGAGAGCCTCGGCGAGCTGACGTTCGGAGGGGAACCAGGCTTCGGCAATGCCATCGAAGGCCGCGCCGGTGCTGTGGGAGACGCCGATGGTGGTGTTCAGCACCGAATCTATCGTGTGGTTCTGCACGTAGCGCGTTGCGCCCAGCGCCGTCAGGGCCTTGACCGCCACAGGCGCGTGGACGTTGAGCCAGAAGTCGTCGAACTGAGCGGGCGTCATTTCCGGGCGCCGCCGGAGCACGCACACGAGTTTGACCGGCCCGCCGGGCGAAGAATCTGCCGCCGCTTCGGGGAGACGGGATGCCAGTACCATGGCAAAGCCGGCCGCCAGCGCGCCGCCGAGGACACGGCGCCGTGAGTTCGCGTCCGGCCGGATGTCGTCATTCAATGGGTGATCCTCCAGGTGAAGTTCGTGCATATGCGCCCGTTGATGTGTCGCATTCGGAACCGAAGGTCGCCGCGACAGCCGCACAGCGGTTAGATCTGCTAGCCGAGTAGGACGTGTTCGGTGGCCAGGAACAGTGAGCATCGGGCCGCGTCCATGAAGTTCTTCTCGTCATTGACGAGATTTTGGTTTGCCAGCACTCCCTGCGGTGTGGCCATCGCAGTGATCAGCGCCTGCACGGAAGGGAACCAGACCTCGACGAGGCCGTCGTAGGACTCGCCAGTGCCATGCATGCGGGCGAGCACGCTGTTGATCGAAGAATCCAAGCCGTGCGTCTGGACATAGCGGTAACCACCGAGCACTTTGATCTGCTCCATGGCATAGGGACCGTGTTGGTTCAGCCAATAATCGTAGAACTGCGCAGGGGTGAGGTCAGGTCTGCGCCAGAGGGCGCCGACCATCTTGATCGGATCCGAGGAGGGCTCCGCCGACGCTTGTTGGACGCGGGCGGCAAGGAACGCGCCGACACCCGCGGTGACCGCCCCGGCGACGAAGGTACGCCTCGAGCGCGTTCCTTCGACGTTTATCTCAGTCAACTTCCCATCCTTCTCAATGGACACGATCCCGTCGCCACCTCCCACATCGAACAGGGGCTGACGATGCGGCTGTCGAAGCGCTCGACCGCTGACCCCACAAGACCGACTCGGCCGCGCTTCGCCCGGCTGCGGACGGGAACAGAAGTGATTGTTACATCATCTGTGACTATTTTGGCATTAACCTATTGATGCCGCAAGAATCACATCCGATCGATGCATCACTACGGAGCGCCACCCCGGAGGTAGGCATTAGAGGCGGCCCGCACCGCAGGCGCCCGCTCACCCGCGGCGAGCGGCACCTTTCAAACGACTCACCGGTGCACGGCCAGACGGCCCGCGTCACCCATCGCAACGGTTCGCGCGTTGCGTCACCTCTACCCTGCTACCGCACAAGCACATATCTGAGCAATACATCATAAGTGAGAGTTAAGTCATAGTGATGGCAGCACTCGAGACCGCCAATGCGCAGTCTGACGTTTTGCTCAGATACGATTTCGGTGACGATTCCGACGCAGGAGGGCCTGATGACCACCGAACCCGTGGTACGCAACCGTGTCGATCGGCGCCGCGAGCGCACCCGGAACGCACTGCTCGGCGCTGCACGGAAGTTCTTGTCCGAGGGTCGAACGGCGGTGAGCATTCAAGAGATCACCGACGCCGCCGACGTCGGATTCGGCTCCTTCTACAACCACTTCGAATCGAAGGAACAGCTCTTCGACGCGGCGGTACGCTCGGCGCTGCAGGTCTACAGCGAGATGCGCGACGGTATCGTCGCCCTCTACGACGACCCGGCTGAAGTGTTCGCGGTGAGTTTTCGCATGACCGGACGCTTGCAGCGGCAGGTTCCGGAAATGATCCGGGTGATCTTGAACTCGGGGATGTCGGTATTGCTGCGCGACGAAGGTCTGGCTCCACGCGCCCGCCACGACATCATCACCGCGCAAGAGGCAGGCCGCTTCGAGCCAATGGACCCCGATATGGCGGTCATGGCGGCAGGCGGGGCCCTACTAGGGCTCCTGCAACTGCTCGACGCGCACCCGGAATCAGACGTCGAGGCGAGAACCGATGAAATGGCCTTCCATGTCCTACGTATGTTCGGAATGAACAAACGATCGGCACACAAACTCAGTACCACCGCCCTGCCGCCACAGCCCCAGCTCTGAACTCGCACTGTATCTTCAGCGATCGGCATGGAACGGCTCGGCGCCCAGCACCAGACGGAGCCCCGAGATGCCGGAATGTGCCCGCGCATAGCGGAGTTCGTGATCGACATCGCCGATGTTGTTGACGACGTGCAACCACACGGAGTCGCACGGCACAGCCGCTACCTGCTGACAGCGGCACCGGAATTATTCTGCGGCCGGCATTGCGACGGGTGCGTCGGAGGCGTCTCGCGCGAGCAACTCCCGGCGCCGGATGGTCGCGAACATCACCTCGCGCCGACCACGGATGTCGTGGCTGTAACAGTCGATACGCATTCCACTGAACCGCGCGATGCATCCATTGCAGTATCCGCAGACGGGATGTTCGGCCAGCGAGTCCCCGACGAGGTTGCGGTAGAGGTACGGATCGGCGATGAAGGCTCTGGCAGCCGATACTGCGTCGGCGGCCCCGCTCGCCAGTGCGCTTTCCATTCCCTCACGGGTATGGAAACCACCGACCACAATCACCGGTATGTCGAGAGCTGCGGTAAACCGTTGCGCAAAGGAAAGATTGAACCCCTCACGGGGCGGCCGCAACCACTCGGCCACCCGCTCCACCACCGGCGCGACGGCGCGGACCGCAAGTCTACGCATCGCACCCGAACGCGCCGCCGCCCCGACAGTGACACTAGCTGTCAGGAAGCCGCGGTACCTGCCCTGGACCATCCCCGGCCACGACTCGTAGTGCCCGCGGGAGACCTCTACGGCATCGGCGCCGGCGTCCTGCAGCCAGCAGGCCACGCGCACGAGTTCCTCGGGAGTTGCCGCACGACGGAATGGAAGGTCGTCCGTGCCGTTCATTTTGACCAGCACGGGATAGTCCTCGCCGCACCGGGCGCGCACCGCCCGCATGACCTCGAGGAGTAGCCGCGCCCGCCCTTCCAGCGACCCGCCGTACCCGTCGGACCGTCGGTTGGTGTGCGGTGTCAGGAACTGTCCCAGCAGATAGCCGTGTGCCGCGTGGATCTGCACTCCGTCGAAGCCTGCCTTCCGCGCACGCTGCGCGGCCGCCGCGAAACTCTCGACTACGCCGGGCATTTCATCCGACCGCAAGGGAGATGGCTTCGTCCCGTAGAGCGGTTCACGCACGTCCGATGCCGACACGATGCGATCGGCCCCCGGGGCGAGCTGGGCGATCTGGCGCCCGCCATGGTTGAGCTGTGCCACCAGTTTGGAGCCGCCGGCATGAACGACGTCGACCCATTCCCGTAGCCCCGCGATCTTGTCATTATTGTCGATGCCCGCCTGCCGGCCTGCCGACTTCCCCTGCAGGGAAATGTAGAGATTGCCGGTCACGATCATCGGCGTACCCGCAGCGGCCATCGGTTCGTAGAACGCCAGGAGGTCGTCGGTGACGAAGCCGTCTTCGGAGGCCCGGGTTTCACTCGTCGCCGATTTGAAGAGCCGGCCGGCCAGACGCATCGAGCCGATCGCCAGCAGTTCGCGCAGCAGGTCCACCATCATCTCCTGACTGTTCAATCAAATATGATGAGTCCCTCAGTGAACTGCACGAGGATGCCCGACGTCAAGCGCCATTCGCGATCCTTGACGCAGTTGCACCGTTGTGTGACTCTCGTAACTGCTAGGTGACGCACCGTTCACTGCTGACATATTCATCACTGATGTGTTCGGGGCGTATACCGCCCGAACGCCCACGACAAAGGACACGAAGGTGACTACAGACCTTGCCGATTCCCAGGGGTGTCGATGACCACTCCCATCCGGACCACTTCCTCACTGAACCCGGTCTGGTTGCGACAAGATGTATCCCGGGAGGACGGCTTCGCCTACTGGGCGGGGCCGCATGCGGAGATCATGACGAGGGTGCCGAATCTGCTGGAGTACGTGCAGCGTCATTTCTCGTATTCCGACCACGGGTACTGGCCGGCCACGCAGAAGGTCGGAACCCTGATCCCGCCGGACTGGCGATTGGACGGTTTTCCCGAGGTCAGGCTCACCAGCGCCCTCGCAGCGCTGCACACCGCGCTCCACCTGCGCGAGATCATGTTCGACGAACAGAACGTCTTCGACCGGGTGCTGGGCCAGTTGACAGGTCCGAACGGCGGGCGCTGGTGGAATCCGAGCCACGACGACACCGTCGCGCACCGGACCGCAGTGCTCCTGCAGCGGCGGCGCGGTGTGCGCGGTCGCGTCTTCCGCGACTGGGTCCACGAGACCCTGGGCCCGGCGCTGCACTCGGCCGGAGCGCGTGACCTGCGGACGTACACGTTCGTGCCGTTCACGAAATTCGTTCATCCCACTCCGGGGGTGAACCACGATTACGCCACCTACCGCCGCTACCATGGCGCGCTTACCATCGGCGCGGACGGCCGCGAGCATATGCTCGAGATCTTGGCATCACCCACGGTCTCCGCAGTGGTCGCCGACCAGTCTCGGGTGCTCACCGCGGCACACGCCTACACCGTCGACCGGTCGATAGTGGTCATACGAGACGGCCACGTCGTTCCGGTCGACCAGCGGCGGTTATGAGCGGCTTGTCACCCGACGTACGCAGTTTCGCGCCACCGGATGGCGTCACGCTCGAACAGCTATGCGGTCACGAAGTGCATGAGCGAGACTCCCATTGGCCAGCGCCAGGTACCTGTCGGCAGCGCCCGCGGCGTATCCGCCATCGATCGACATGTCGACCCCGTGACAAGGCCGATTCGTCGGAGACGAGAAGGAGCGCCGCCGCCGCGACCTCCCCGGCTGAGCCGCTCGCCCGAGCGGAGTGATGGGCAACCGGGCTACCGTCCCTCGAATCTCGGCGCACGCTTTTGAAGTACGGCCGCGATACCTTCTGCCAGGTCGTACGAGGGCAGAAACGCGGCGTTCCAAGTGGACACATACCGCAGCCCCTCCGCAACGGACGCAGCGGTGCGCGTCTCGAGCACGTCCTTGATCCCCTGGACCACCAGCGGCGGGTTCGCCGCGATGTCACGAGCCAGCGAGTGCGCAGCCGTCAGCACGGCTCGCCGGTCGTCGTAGACATCGTTGACGAGGCCGATCTTTTCGGCCCGCGTCGCGTCGATATCCTTTGCGGTGTAGGCCAACTCGCGCAAGTGACCTTCACCGATGATGCCGGGCAGCCGCTGCAATGAACCCATGTCGGCGACAATGGCAACCTTGGCCTCGCGCAAGCTGAATGTGGCGTCCGCGCTGGCCAGGCGGATATCGGCGGCGGCGATCAGGTCCAGGGCGCCGCCGACGCACCAGCCCGACACGGCCGCCACCACGGGCTTGGCGCACTTGGCCACCGCGGTGACTGCGGCCTGCATCCGCCGGATCTCCCCGAGGAATGTCGACCGGGGCGCAGCCTTGACGTCATCGCCCAGCACCGGGTCCAAGAGCCCGCCCATTGCGGTCAGATCTAGGCCGAAGGAAAAATTCTTGCCCGCACCAGTCAGCACGATCGCACGTACCTGCGGGTCCGCGTCCAGTTCACCGAAGACCTCGGGCAGTTCTCGCCAGAAGTCCGGCCCCATCGCGTTGCCTTTGCCGGGCCCGATCAGCGTCACCTGCGCGACACCCTCGGAGATCTCTACCGCGAAGGCCGTCCAGTCAGTCATGCCATGTACAGTAGCCTAATTGATGACACCGTCATAAATGAGTAATTGATCATCAGAGGTTCACGGGGCATGCACCGGCAGCAGCGAGAGTCCCGGGCTGCGCAGTATCCGGCCGTCACGAGCCGGACATCCCGCCCGTCGACACATGGGCCGAATCCGGCGCCAGACCAATGATGACGATACTATCAGTTACGACTGTTTTGTCACTCGCCGAGGATCGGCGAGCTGGTTGGGAAAGGCGGACGGCCGGTGGGCCACTACAAGAGCAATGTGCGCGACCTCGAGTTCAACCTGTTCGAGGTACTGGGACTGGATGAAATTCTGCAATCCGGGGCGTTCGGCGATCTCGACGCGGAAACCGCACGGTCGATGCTTGCCGAAGCAGCACGGCTGGCCGAGGGGCCGGTAGCGGCCTCCTACACCGATACCGACCGCACTCCGCCCGTCTTCGATCCCGAGACGCACTCGGTCCGGCTGCCGGAGTCGTTCAAACAATCGGTGCGCGCCTGGTACGACGGCGACTGGTGGCGGGTAGGTAAATCGGAGGCGGTCGGCGGCGTTCCCGCACCGCAGATGCTGGCGTGGGCGATCACCGAGTTCGTATTGGGAGCACAGCCCGCAGCCTGGATGTACCTCGCCGGGACGAGTATGGCGAATATCGTTCAACGCACCGGTACCGAGCAGCAAAAGCAGTGGGCAAGGCTTGCCGTCGAACGCAATTGGGGCGCCAGCATGGTTCTGACGGAGCCCGACGCCGGCTCCGACGTCGGCGCGGCCCGCACCAAGGCGACCCCGCAGCCGGACGGGAGCTGGCACATCGAGGGCGTGAAGCGGTTCATCACCTCGGCCGACTCCGACGATCTCTTCGAGAACATCATCCACCAAGTCCTCGCCCGGCCGGTAGGAGCGGGCCCAGGGACCAAGGGCTTGAGCCTGTTCATGGTGCCGAAGTACCATTTCGACCCGGAAACCGGCGAACCCGGCGAACGTAACGGCGTCTATGTCACCAACCTCGAGCACAAAATGGGCCTGAAGGCCTCGGCCACCTGTGAGCTGACCTTCGGCGGACACGGCACACCGGCCGTTGGCTACCTTCTCGGCGAGGTGCACAGCGGCATCGCGCAGATGTTCCACGTCATCGAGGAAGCGCGAATGATGGTGGGCACCAAGGCTATCGCCACCCTGTCCACCGGATACCTGAACGCTCTGGACTATGCCAAGACCCGAGTCCAAGGCACCGACCTCACCCGAATGGCCGACAAGACCGCACCGAAGGTCACCATCACCCATCACCCTGACGTGCGGCGCTCACTGATGTTACAGAAGGCCTACGCCGAAGGCCTGCGAGCGGTCTACCTGTACACTGCTGCACATCAGGACGCGGTTGTCGCACAGCATGTTTCAGGCATCGACGGACACTTGGCCGCTCGGGTCAACGATCTGCTGCTGCCGGTCGTGAAGGGCGTCGGTTCCGAACGCGCTTACCAGTGCCTCACCGAATCACTGCAGACATTCGGTGGCTCCGGCTTCCTGCAGGACTACCCCATCGAGCAGTACATCCGCGACGCGAAGATCGACTCGCTCTACGAGGGAACCACCGCCATCCAAGCGCAGGACTTTTTCTTTCGTAAGATTGCCCGTGACCGCGGCATGGCGCTGGCACATCTCGCGGAAAGAGTCAGGGAAACAGCAGAATCCGAAGCCGATTTCGGCCGTCTGAAGGCCGAGAAGATTCTGCTCGGCCAGGCCCTCGATGATGTCCAGGACATGGTCGGGAGGTTGACCCAGCATCTGCTCACCGCCCAGGACGAGCCAACCGATCTGTACAAGATCGGCCTGGTCTCGGTGCGTTTCCTGTTGGCATTCGGCGACCTCCTAATCGGGTGGCGCCTGCTCGTCGGCGCTGAAACAGCACTGGCCGCGCTCGAATCCGCACCGGACGAACAGGACCGGGCCTTCTACGAAGGCAAGGTTGCCGCCGCATCGTATTTCGCTCGGACGGTGCTGCCGCGTCTCAGCTCAGACCGGACAGTGATCTCCGACCTCGATCCGAGTCTGATGACTCTCGACGAGGCAGCCTTTTAGAACATTCCACGCCGCCGCCTCCTGGACCCAACCGGAAAACTCTGGACCGGGGCGTGCGGATCGGGGCGAACCCGTCCGCACGCCTCACCACCAGGACAGCCCTCCAGCGCGCAGAAGCATGACGCCGGTCGCATCGAACAGAACCGTGATCGGGCAGGGCGCGGCCACTCGTCCACTCCTGTGGGCGCCGTCGACAGGCCCCGTCGAGCAGTGCGATCCGTTGTCCGACACGAAATCACAACGCACATGTCGACAGTTACGCTTCGTAGGGCGGAACCGGAGGGAACAACCGCGACGGCCGAGCGGGTTGTCCGCCCCACCTTCGCATGACGGCAGAGCGCAGCGGTGGACCCCGGTGGGTCTGTCGACGCACGGCCAAGAAGTGGGCCGACCGTTACACCGCTCGAACCGGAATTCCGGTGTCCGCCACGGTCCACCACCGCTCGGCGACGGCGAGCACCGCACCGGACTGATACTCGGTGGATGTCATCGAGCCTGCTCCAAGTTCCGATCGCGGGATGAAGCCGGTCCAGGTTGAGCCGCAACCACGCCGGATTCGTGGATGCTTACCCCGAGCTGGCGCCGCAACTCGGCGATCAACGAGCCGGCACCACCGGGCGCGGCGGCGCCGAAGACGAACTGGTCCGGGCGCAGCAGGACGATTCCTCCGGAACCGACGCCGGCCTTGGCGAACCATCGGATCAACGCCCCGGTGTGGTCTTCGACGTCGGTATGGTCGTCACCCGTCGTGCGCCCGTCGCCCGGTGCGCCCTGGGGCCGCCCGCCGAAGGGATAGACGGTCACGAATCGTGTTCCCAGCGCCTGCAACGCCGCCGCATCGTCGGCGCCGAGCACCACACGAGGGTCGACGCCGTAACCGAGCACCGAGAATCCCAGTCCGAGTACATCGTCGAGACGCTGGTGGCGGCCGTCGTAGGTGCGGACCTCCGGTTGCGGGGACAACGTGCCCTCCACGCCGCGCAACCCGAACCAATGGCGGGGCAGGCCGAGGTACGCGTTCCGGCGAAACCGCGGACGTGGTTTCATCTTGGCGGCCCGGATCCAGCCACCGAGGCCGGGAGTGCGCAACGAGGCCGTCATCACGATGTCGCGTGCCGCGGCGACGAGTTTGTTGTCGACCGACACGAGCGATTTGTTGAATACCGAGAAGTCGATCATCGCCTTGGCGTGCGGGCGGCGTTCGGTTTCGTAGCTTTTCAGAATGGCGTGACCGGCACCGTGTTTCAGGATCGCGGTGAGCTTCCAGGCCAGGTTGTCCGCATCCCGCACGCCTGAGCCCATCCCCTGCCCGACGAACTGCGGTGTCATGTGCGCGGCATCGCCGGCGAGCAGGATGCGCCCGACGCGCCAGCGATCGGCGACCACGGCGTTGAACGTGTAGACGAGCTTGCGCAGCACCTCGACCTCGTCCGGGTCCACGAAACGGGCGATGTGCCTGCGGACCGTTTCCGGGTCCTCCATCTCCTCTTTCGTCTGCGAGTCGGTGAGCATGAACTCGAACCGGTGATGCCCGTCCGGCTGGGGACACGACACGATCGGCAGATCGGGGTCGCACACGAAGTCGAAGTACGGCAGATGCCGGAAGGCGTCCACTCCGTCCTTTGCCTTCAGGTCTACCACCAGCCACCGTTCCGGGAAGCTGGTGCCGGTCATGTCGATGCCGAGCTTCGTGCGCACGACGCTACGTCCGCCGTCGCAGCCGGCCAGGAACTTGGCCCGCACGCGCTCGACGGTGCCCGGATCGATCTCCGATTCCCGCCGACCGTAACCGGTGCCCGCGCACCCGACGTGCTCGACGCCGACGCCGTCGGCGTCCTGGTCGAAATCGAGAACCTCACGGCCCCGGCGCACCGTCACATGCGGATATTCGCTGAGGGCGCGTTCGAGACTGTTCTCCAGATAGGGCTGGTACAGGAAATTGACCACCGGCCAGCTCAGCGGGCGTTCGACCTGTTTGAACTGCACCAGCACACGTCCGTCGCGGCGCACCCACTGGACGGCCGAGTCGGTGTTCATGTCCGCGGCGAGTTCGTCTGCGGCACCGGCGGTCTGGAAGATCCGCATACATTCGTCGTCGGTGTAGACCGCTCGGGCCAGGCCGTAGTATTCCGGTTCGCGTTCGAGCACCAGCACGCTGATGCCGCGCCGGCCCAGCAGATTCGCCAGGGTCAGGCCGGTCGGCCCCAGACCGACGATCACGACGTCGTAGTCGGTAGTGCTCATCGTGAGAATCCTTCCGCGAGCTCGGGAACGGTGATCTCCGGAGTTCTGATCGACTGCAGTGCGTGCCGGAATTGGGCGAATTTGTCCAGGACGGTCTCGCCGACCGGGGTGTGACCCCAGATGCTGACGCCCTGATAGGTGGTCGGTTCCCAGGTGGATTCGAGTTCCGGGCCGACCACGATCGGGTTCCAGCCGACCTCCAGCTCGAAACCGGAGGGGGTCACGCAGTAGAAGGACAACTCCCGGTCGTTGGTGTGCTGGCCGACCGACCATTGCATCCGGAACCCGAGCGCGGTGACTCGCTCGAAAGCGGCGAGCATGTCGTCCAGCGTCGCGGATTGAATGTTGATGTGCTGCACCGCGGTACGAATCGGATCGATCTTCACGCCGCGAATATGGCGCGTGTGGTCGTGACCAGCCTGGGCATTGTCAATCTATCGAACCGCAGCGCCGAGGAACTGCTCGTCGGTCACCTCGCCGACCTGCACGCGTTGCTCGTGCTGGACAACTGCGAACACCTGGTGGAAGCGTCCGCTGCGCTGTGTGCCCGCCTCGGACACCGCGCTCACCCCGACGGGGCTGACCGCTTACGAAGCGCCGACGCTGCTGCTGGAACGCGCCCGAGCGGTGCGCCCAGAACTCACGGTGACCGAAGGTGATGCGGACGTGGTAGCGCGGGTGTGCTACCGGCTGGACGGGATCCCGCTGGCCATCGAGCTGGCCGCGTCCCGGCTGCGGTCGCTGACGCTGCAGGGGCATTTGGAGCGACTCGACGACCGGTTCTCCCTGCTCACGATCGGCACACGTGCCGTGGTGCCGCGGCAGCGGACGCTGCGGGCGCTGATCGACTGGAGCTACGAGCTGAGCCGACCGGCAGGCTAGGACCAACATTTAAAGCAATTAGAACTTGCATTAAGAATGCTCCAAGACACCACTGGCCGCAAGCTGACGAGCCCGAATGTGTCCGGGGTCGCACTCCACGGCACGCGCGCTAGATCGAGGTCGGCCGGACGGGCACGCCGCCGCCTTCCTCATCGTCGTCCCCGGCCGGATACCTGAGCACGTATCCAGCAGATCATCGCCACACTGCGAGCAAGCACCCCAATGGCCCGAGATCTCGAGGGTCCACGCCACTGACAAGCACGTGCTCAACCAACGCATCAATCTCCGAGCCCGGAGACCAAGCGCTTGCAACCTTCGAGGTCCGCAGATCTGGCACGGCATCTGGCCGCGCTACACCGCCGCCGAGTGCGGCGACCCGACGACCGAGGTCGGTGCTGGATGGCCTTCCGCCTGCGCCTGGGTGAAGTGGGCGGCGGTCTGCTCGCGGTCCCGACCGCTCACCTCTGGCCGAAGAGCATCACCTCGAGCAGACCGCTGTGCTCTACTGCCGCGCTGTGGCGAGTCGGTGCACCGCGATGTCAATCCCCTTTGCCTGCGACAACACCGCTACCAGCGCCGATTCGCACGACGCCCCGCCGGTGTCAGTAGCGCTAGTGAACTCACTCCCTTAGTATGGCGAGATGACGGAGTGGCGGCCTACGGCCTGCATCCTGTGCGAGTGCAACTGCGGCATTCAGGTACTGGTCGGACCTGATGGCCGGACGTTCGAGAAGATTCGCGGGGACAAGCAGCATCCCGCTTCGGCGGGTTACACGTGCAACAAGGCGCTGCGGCTGGACCACTATCAGAATGGGCGCACGGGCCGACTGACCGCCCCGCTGCGCCGCCGTCCGGACGGCGGTTTCGACGAAATCGATTGGGACACTGCGATCTCGGAGATCTCGGCCGGACTGCGGGAGATCGGCCGCCGCTACGGCGGCGAATCGATCTTCTACTACGGTGGTGGCGGTCAGGGCAACCACTTGGGCGGCGCGTACGCTCCGGCGACCATGGCCGCCTACGGCATGCGATATCGCTCCAGCGCCTTGGCCCAGGAGAAGACCGGCGATTTCTGGGTGTCGGCGCGGATGTTCGGCCATCCGCTGCGTTCCGATGTCGAGCACGCCGAAGTAGCGCTGTTCATCGGCAAGAACCCCTACCAATCGCACGGCTTCCCACGCGCGAGATCGGTGCTCAAGGAGATCGCCCGCGACCCGAACCGGGCGATCATCGTCCTGGACCCGGTGCGGACCGAAACCGCCGAGATGGCCGAATTCCATCTGCAGTTGCGGCCCGGCACCGACGTGTACCTGCTGATGGCGATGGCCGCCCTGCTGGTGCGCGACAACCTGATCGACACCGGCTGGCTGGCCGAGCACGCCGAAGGGCTCGACGAGGTGCTGTCCGTGCTGCGCGCGGTGCCGATCGAGAAGTATTGCGCCATAGCCGATGTCGACCTCGAACTGGTCACCGCCGCCACCCGGAGGCTGGCCCGCGCGGAGTCGGTGGCGGCCCTCGAGGACCTCGGCGTCCAGATGAACCGCTATTCCACGGTGGTGAGCTACGTCGAGAAGCTGCTCTGGCTGTTGACCGGCAACCTCGCCAAACCTGGAACGCAGTACGCGTTCACCGGGCTGACCGCGCTCGGTCACGACCGCGGACATCCGGCCGGCCAGTGGCCGACGAGCCCGGTGGTTGGCGCACCCATCATCAGCGGCTTGGTGCCGTGCAACGTGATCAGCGAGGAAATCCTCACCGATCACCCGGCACGCTACCGCGCGATGTTCATCGAGAGCAGCAATCCGGTGCACTCGCTGGCCGATTCGGCGCGGATGCGCGAGGCGCTCGCAGCGCTGGAACTGGTCGTGGTGGTCGACGTGGCGATGACCGAAACCGCGCGGCTGGCCGACTATGTGCTGCCCGCTCCCACCCAATTCGAGAAGTACGAAGCGACGTTCTTCAACTTCGACTTCCCCCGCAATATCTTCCACCTGCGCAGGCCGGTACTGCCTGCGCCTGAGGGCGTGCTGCCGGAACCGGAGATCCACGCCCGCTTGGTCGAGGCGGCGGGCGCCCTCGGCGAACAGGATTACGCACCGCTGCGCGCTGCCTTGGCACAGGGCAGAGACGCGTACGCACTCGCGATGCTCACCGTGTCGGCCGATCCGGCCAAGGCCAAACTGGCTCCGGTTCTGCTCTACCGCACGCTGGGCCCGACCCTGCCCAACGACGCGTCCGCCGCCGCACTGTTGTGGGTGGCTGCGCACAACTGCGTCCGCAAATTCCCCGCCAGCGTCGAACAGGCGGGGTACGGGACGGGTTTGCCCGCAGGCGAGCGACTGTTCGAGGCCATCCTGTCCGGTGAACACGGCATCGTCACCACCGAGGACAGCTACGAAGAGACCTGGAACCGCCTCCGCGGCAAGAAGGTTCAGCTGGATATACCGGAGCTGCTGGAAGTGGTGGCGGGACTGCCGGATATGTCCTCCGATTCCGACGACTGGCCGTTCGTGTTGTCCGCCGGGGAACGCCGGGCTTTCACCGCCAACACAATCATGCGCGACTACGACTGGCGCAAGCGCGACGGTGCCGGCGTGCTCCGGATCAGCGCCATCGACGCGCAGCGACTCGGATTGGTCGCCGGCGATCGGGTCCGCGTCACGACTCGTCGCGGCAGCGCGGAGGTGGCGGTCGAGCCCACCGCCCGGATGCGAGCCGGGCACCTGGCGCTGCCCAACGGATTCGGACTCGATGTCGCGGAGGCCGACGCCGAGCCGATCAGTATCGGGGTAGCGCCCAATGAGCTGACCCGATTCGACTCCCGCGACGAATGGGTCGGAACACCGTGGCACAAATACGTGGAGGCCCGGCTGGAGCTCTTGCCGAACGACTCGGCGACCGACGCCACGACAACCCTGGATACGGTCGAGGCATGAAGCGCACCACCTTCGCCAACTGGCCGTGCACCGTCGCCCGCACCGTGGACCTCATCGGGGATTGGTGGACGCCCCTCGTTCTGCGGGAGGCCTACTACGGTGCGACGCGTTTCGAGGAATTCGAACGCACCCTGGGCCTGAGCCGCAACGTCCTCAGTCAACGGCTGACCCGGCTGGTGGACGAGTCGCTGCTGGAGCGAGTGCCCTACCAGCAACGACCGGTGCGGTACGAATACCGGCTCACCGAGCAGGGCCGTGACTTCTTCCCCGTCATCGCCGCGATGATGCGCTGGGGCGATCGCTGGCGCGCACCCAGCGAAGGCCCCCCGGTCACGTTGCACCACACCAGCTGCGGGCACGACACCTACGCCGAGACGGTGTGTGCGCACTGCCGTGAACCCTTGCGGCACGGCGATGTCAGCGCTCGACTCGGGCCGGGTTTCCCCGAACGATTGAGGGAGACCGCACTGGCGACCGGACGATTCGACGACAACCCGGCACAGCCTTGACCCGATCCTCCATCGGGCTTGAGCCGTCGGTGGATCGCAGCCTAGCGACCGCCGAACCGCGCAGTTCAGCGAACTTGCCGCGTCAGCCTCGTCGAGTGGCGTAGACGCCTGCGTTGGTCGTTCCACCACTGCGTCCAGGCGACGAAGCACGCACACCGAGTTCGATACTTCGGTGATGCACTCGGCTGAGCAGGCCATGACGGTCACAGGCGCGCGTCGGTGTGGCATTTTCGAAGAACGCGGCGACCTCGTGACAACCACCGGTCCGGCGACACACCCGACGCAACGGGGTCGCAGCCTCGTCGGTGACCCGGCCGCGACGCCGGTGGCTGATCGCCCGTTGATCATCGAGCATCTCGACGCCCTCCGGACCGCATCCGCACAGTGCCGCGCACCAACGCTCAACCGCGCTGGCGGTCGAACCATTCTTCGCCGCGTGTCAGTGAGACGACCTGGACGTCGGTAACGCCGCGGCGGTCGGCTTCGGTTCGATCGCGCGGCAGATCCAGTGGTGAGTTGTTGACGACCATGCAGCCGATACAAACTGCGCCGCAGCGGATCTGCACAGATCGGTACAAACCCGAGTCGCTGTGGGTTGCGATGCTGACCAGCTTGTCGCAGGAGACGCACCTCCGGTGCCGGCGGCTGCTGACGCGGGTGATCTCGAGCCGGTCCAAGGCATCCGCCAGCCGGTGCGCGATGTTTCCCAGATGCCCGGAGAAGTGCGACGGCAGGGAGTCGTCCAACTCGCCGAGGATCCACACGGTGTCGGCTGCGCCGTCGGCGATGCCAATGCCGTAGTCCTTGATCAGTTCACCGTCGGGTCTGTCGTCGCCGAGCGCCGCGGCGATTATGCGTCGGGCAGCCCACAGACGGGCCTCAGGATCGAGAGCCATGAGTCCATCCCTATCCAGAAAAGTCGTATGAAAAAGTGGCAACGGGTCGGTAAAGGCGCGTGCGGGTTTACGCGACCTGTCGCGGTTCTCCGGCCGCATCGCCGGTTTCGATGGCGGGCAGTAGAAGACGACGAAATCGGTTTGAAAGCCGGTGTCGTCGACCGTATCGTTGCCGCCGGTCGCGTCGGTCACGCGCCGGGATCGATGATGGCTTTTCCTTCCACGTGGCCACCGGCGAGCCGGTCCAGCGCCGCGCCGAGCTGTGCCAGGCTCACCGGAGTCTCGGCGAATTCTTCACCCAGCACCGGGTTTTGCGACAGCATCTGCAGGGCGGCGGGCAGGTCGGTGTCACAGACGTGGGCCAGTGTGGAGTCGAGGGTGATCTCGCGGAAGATCATAGAATGCAGATCGACCTCCGGCCTCTGCTTCGGTATGCCGACGGCCTCGACCCGTCCGCCGTCGGTGACCAGTTCGAGCGCGAGTGCCAGCTGCCCCGGCGCACCGCTGGCCTCGATCACCACATCGGGCTTGTCACCGTCGAAAGCCTCGGCGAGCTCCTCGCCGAGCGAGGAAGAGGCGATCAGGGTGAGATCGGCGCCCAGGCGCTCGGCACGGGCCAGGCGAGAACCGGCGATATCGACGACGGTGATGTCGTAGTCGCCGAGGTGGCGAAGCCCGGCCAGGACGAACGAGCCGATCGCGCCCGCGCCGATGACCACGATGCGGTCGCCCGCGTTGGCACCGGCGCGTCGGGCCGCGTGGATGCCGACGGCCAGTGGCTGGGCTAGAGCGGCATGGTCGAGGGCGAGGCCGACGGGCAGCGCGCGCAATGTCTTCGACGGCACCGCGACGTATTCGGCCATCCCACCGTGGAGGTTGAGTCCGAGGGTCCGGTACCGCACGCATTTGTTGGTGCGGCCTTCGGCGCAGCGCCGGCAGTCACCGCACCAGATACCGGCGCCGCTGGCGACGAGGGTGCCGGAGGGGAATTCGGATCGGGGATCGGCCTCGACGATCTCGCCGACGAATTCGTGGCCGGGAATGATAGGGCCGAGGTGTCCGCTGTGCGGGTGACGGTGTCGCACGGGGAAGACTTTCGGGCCGGCGATCCATTCGGAGGCGTCGGTTCCGCAGATACCCGATCTCAGGACCCGTACGAGCGCCTCTCCCTCTGCGGGGACAGGAATGTCGACATCCTCGAGACGGATGTCGCGGGGGCCGTGGTAGACGGCGGCTCGCATCGTCGATGACACGGCGAATTCTCCTCGTCGATATGGTGATTGTTGAAAGTGGTCCGGGCCGGGCGGCCCGGACCACCACTGTCAGATCTTGGCGGGCGCGTCGTCGCGAGGATCGGTGATCGGCCGGACGGCAACCTCATCGGTGACCGTCGCGATGCCGGTGCGCGGCAACAGCAACGCTACGACCGCAGCGAGTGCGAAGAAGCCGGCGCACACGATGAGTCCGCCCTGGAAACCGATGCTGCTGGCCAGTCCAGCCAGGATGAACGGTGCCAGCGCCGAGATCCCGCGTCCGACGTTGAAGCAGAACCCGGCGCCGGTGGCGCGTGCCCTGGTGGGGAAGAGTTCGCCGAGATAGGAGCCGAACAGGCCGAAGAAGGCGGTAAAGGCGCCGAACAGCGGTCCCAGCCACAACAGGGCGGTCTGGTGGGTGGTGAGCGCGTAGATCGGCAGGGTAACCGAGACGCCGAGCAGGGTGATGACGATTGTGCGGTGGCGGCCGATGTGGTCGGCCAGCAAGCCGAAACCGTTGTAGCCGGCAAACATTCCCAGATTCAGCATGGTGACGAAGACCGCGACCGACGTCGAGGGCAGACCGCGCTCGGCGGTGAGATAGGTAGGCAGCCAGGTCATCGCGCCCCAGTAGCCGAACAAGGCCAGGGCGGCCATGAGCGTGCCGAGTAGCGTGCGTCGGCGCAGCGAGGAACCCAGGACATCACGGACAGAGACGACATCACCGGCGTTACCGGCTTTCTGCGCCTCCCAACTGCCGGATTCCTTGAAGAAGACCAGCACGATAGCGACCGGCATGATCACCGCGGCGCCCGCGACCGAGAACATCAGCCGCCAGTCCGGGAGGAACCAGCCGGAGATGGTGGCGGCCATCGCGCCACCAGCGGGGAAAGCGCTGATCACGAACGCCGCGGCCCGGCCTCGGCTCTTCTCCGGCCAGGTCTCGACCACATACGCGGACACCACGCTCCATACCGCGCCGAGACCGACACCGGCCAGGAACCGCAGCAGCAGGAACACCTCGAAGCTGGGCACGACCGCGATAGCCGCGGTGAACACACCGAAGGTGAGCAGGGAGGCGAGCAGCGCCTTCTTGCGCCCGAAGTTGTCGGCGACGTAACCGCCCAGCACGCTGCTGACACCGATGCCGACCAGGGTGGCGGTGGCCAGCAGGCCGCCTTGGGTGATCGTCAGGCCCATGTCCTTGCGGATGGTGGGCAGTGCCATGGAGAGCAGGACGATCTCCAGGGCGTCGAACAGGTAGGCGAGGAAACACCCGCCGAGCACGATCCAACGAGTACGTCGCATCGTTGTACCTCCAGTGTGAGCTGCTGGGGTCGTGCCCGGGGCAGCGTCGATCTTCGAATCACGAGGCAACGAGCGTCGCCTCGCAGGGTGTGGAACCAGAGCCGCTGCTTGTCACAACACGATTGGTCGAGAACTGGGGTGGTTCCGTTCGATCCGGACCTCGACGGGCCCGGTCGCGTATATCCCGGGATGGATCCCCGGGTAAGGGTTTCGACTGGCGAGAGCGCTAGCGATCGTCGCTCGGTGCGAGTACCAGGTCGAAAGTGATCTCCGCCCAGCCTTCCTGCGGACCTGAACCCTCGGGTGCGGGAGTGTCGGTGTGGTGGGTCGCCTCGACGATGAGGCTGTCTTTGACGCCGAAGACCGCGTCGCAGTCCAGGTAGGGGTCGTCGGCGAGGAAGATGTGGGTGATCAGGGGCCGGAAATTCGGGGCGGTGACCATGAAGTGCAGATGGGCGGGGCGCATCGGCCCCCGGGCGGTCGCGGTCAGCAGATCGCCGACCGGGCCGTCGTGCGGGATCGGATAGGGGGCAGGCAGTACCGACCAGAACCGGTACTCGCCGTCGATGCCGGAGCTCAGCCAGCCACGGCCGGCCGAGCGTCCGTCGGGATACTGCACATCGTAGAAGCCGTCTTCATCGGCCTCCCACACCTCGATGCGCGCGCCGGCGATCGGTTCGCCCGTCACCGAGCGGACCTGGCCGGATACATGGCAGGGCATGCCCGACGCGCCGCGGGCGATGTCGCCGCCAATGGGTATCTCGGGGGCGTCGTCGACGAAGAACGGACCGAAGACCGTGGATTCGGTGGCGCCGAGGGCGGCGGCCTCGTTGATGGCGACGGTCAGCATGGACAGCCCGAGCACATCGGAGAGCAGGATGAATTCTTGACGCTTGCTGTCGGTGATATGTCCTGCGCGGGTGAGGAATTCGATCGCGGTTTCCCATTCGGACTCGGTGAGCTGGATTTCGCGGGCGAAGGCGTGCAGGTGCCGGACGAGGCTGTGCATCACCGTGCGCAGCCGGGGATCTGGGGTGGCATCGAAGCTGGCCAGGACCTCGGCGGTGACAGCGTCCTCACGGTCGGTCGTGCGGACGTGGACGCCGCTCATATCGCCGGTCCCGCCGGATCGGCTCCGGCCCAGGCGCTGTGCAAGATCGCGCGCAGGCCCTCCTCGGTGGCCGGGGTCGGATTGTCGGCGGGTGCGATCGCAGCGATGTCCTCGATCACGGTGTCGATGTCGGACTCGGTCATGCCGAGTTCCCGCAGACCCGCGGGGACACCGAGCCTCACGCCGAGTTCGCGCAAACCTTCGACGATGTCGGTTCGGCCCAGGGCACGGCTGATGCGATCGGTGGCGTCACCGGCGTTGGGGGCGTTGTAGGCCAGCACATAAGGAAGCACGATCGCGTGCGTCTGGGCATGGGGCAGGTCGAAGGCACCGCCGAGAACGTGACAGATCTTGTGGTGCAGGCCCGAACCGGCCACAGCGAAGGCCGACCCGGCGAGATAGGCGCCCAAAAGCAGTTCTCCGCGGCTGCCCGGATCGGCGGGGTCTGCGGTGATGGTGGTCAACCCACTCACAAGGTGGCGGATGCCGTCTTCGGCGATCGCGCTCGCGACCGGGCTGCGTCGCGGCGCCCAGAATGCTTCCACGCAGTGGGCTACCGCGTTGAGGCCGCTGGCCACCGTGAGCTCCATCGGCAGAGAGGTAGTCAGCTCGGGGTCGTAGACCACGGTTTTCGGCAGGACCCGCCGATCGGTTCCGGTGGTTTTGCGTCCCTGTTCGGTCATGCCCCATACCGGGGTGACTTCGGAGCCGGCGTAGGTCGTCGGCACCGCGAGTACCGGCAACCCGGAGGTCAGCGCTACAGCTTTGGCCGTGCCCGTGGTGGATCCGCCACCTACCGACAGCACCACATCGGCCTCGGCTGCGGTGGCCGCCTTGCGGGCCAGTTCGGCGACCTCCACTGGCACGTGCGGGCGGACTCCGGAGAATGTCGCCGCTACCCGGTCGGCGAACGGCGCGCACAGCTGGGTCGCGATCCGGCGTTCGCTGTCGGTGGCGATGAGCAGAATGCGCTGGGCGCCCAGCAGGTCCAGTTCGCCGAGTAGCTCGCTGCGGGCGGCGCCTGCGCCGAAAACGACGCGGCCGGGCAGGCTGTCGTAGGTGAAGGGGTTCATCGGTTCTCCCCGGGGATGACGGTGGGCCCGTAGGCCAGCAGCAGCCACCGGTCGTCCTTGCACACCCAGATGGCTTGTGCCCGGTTGGCCAGCTGTTTGCGCACCCCGCCTGCGGTGATGTCGGCGTGCATCTCTCCGGAGACGACCACGGTGTCGCCCACGATGACGATCCGATGCACCGGGTGCTCGATGCGGTGGTAGACGTAGTGGCCGGAACGGAGCTTGTCCAGATAGCTGTCGAGGGTGTCGACTTCGGCGTTGGAGTGGGCGTAGACGAGTTCGGGGTGGGCGAGGGCGGCGAAGGCATCGGCGTCACCGGCCAACACCGCGGCGTAGCGGGCGTCCTCGAGTGAGCGGATGGTCGATTCGACCTCGGCGGCGGCGACAGTGTCACCGGTCATGAGAGTGCTCCTGTCTGCTGGGGGGTGGAACCGGTTTCGCGCGACATCGGCTGGTTGCTTCGGCGCAGCGCGGTGAGGACCTGCGCCATGTCAGCCTGTGCCAGCCCGGCGGCGATAGCGTCGTCGAGCACGGCCAGGGCGGCTCGAGCGCCCGGCAGATTCAGCTGCTGGCGCTGGGCCAGTTCCAACGCCAGGCCGAGGTCCTTGCGGATCAGGGACACCGGCGCGGCGACCGGGGTCGTTTCCGGCGCCAGATAGGCCTGCTGCTTGTAACCGACATACGGTGCACCTGCCGCGCTGCTGGCAAGGATGTCGTAGAACGTGGCGGGATCCAGCTGACCTGCTTCGGCGAGCAGAATCCCTTCCGCGACAGCCTGACTCAGCTCGGCGAGCACCGCGTTGACCGCGAGCTTGGCCGTGGACCCCGATCCGACCGGTCCGGCGTGGAACTGGGCGGCGGTCATCGCGGCGAGCACCGGCCGCGCCCGCTCGAACTGGGCAGTCGTCGCCCCGACCATCGTGGTAATCGATGCGATCTCGGCCATCGACACACTGCCCGACACCGGCGCGTCGATCACCTCCACCCACGACTGCGCGGCCAGCTCGCGCACGACAACCGGACCGACGGTTCCCATCACGATGTGCAGGTGGCCGGGCGCGACGGCGGGCAGCCCGTCAACGATCAAGGCGCGGGTTGCCGCGCCATCGGGGAGCATGCTGATCGACATTTCGGTGGCGGCCAGCGCGGCGGGGGTATCGACGAGCGTCACCGATTGGGGCGACTGCGCGACTATCGGGTCGTAGGCGAGAACAGTATGCCCGGCGGCGGCCAAGTGCTCGACCATCGGACGGCCCATCCGGCCCAGACCGGCGAATCCGATCAGCATGATCCTCTCCGCTCCGATGACGCGTTCGGTATGTCGAGCCGGACAGCGGTCGCGGACAGCCGTGACGGGCGACTCGACCGAGGTTGCGCTAGCGGGGAGGACACGGGTCTCCTTCGTCGTCGATGACGGGAAGCGGGGCGAACACCGCCACGAGGGTATGTTCAGTAGCATTGAACAAACGTCGGACATTGTCAACCTGAGCGCGACATCTATTTCACGACACTGAAATATTGCGCCACATCGGCCGATGCTTCCGGCCGGCATCCCGACGCGCATGAGTACTCGCGTGAGTAAGGAACACGGCCGCTTCCGGGCGCGATCTCGCCGTTCACCGAACCTGCCGGTAGAGTTCATCTGCAGTGAAACGGCGGCGTTCACTGTGAGTTGACGTTTTGGATCGAGAAGAAGAGGGGTGTGCGGATGCAGGACAGGATCGGGCCGGCGCTGAAGCAGGCACGCCTGGATCGCGGGTCGAGCCTGCGCGGGGTGGCGGCCGCGGCGGGCATCTCGGCCAGCCAACTCTCCCAGATCGAGAACAGCAAGTCCCAGCCATCGGTGAGCACCCTCTATGCTCTGGTCAACCACCTTGAGGTCTCCCTCGACGAGTTGCTGGGCATCCCGCACGGCCGTACCGCAGCACCGGCCGGCGAGTCCGCCGCACCGTCGGGAACGGGGGTGGTTCAGCGCGGTGCCGACAATCCGGTGATCGAGATGGCCAACGGTGTGCGCTGGGAGAAACTGGCCGTCGACCCGGACGCGGGCGTGGACGCCCTGCTGGTCACCTACGAGCCCGGCGCGGCGAGTTCGGTGGACAGAATGCCCATGCGCCACTCGGGCACTGAGTACGCGTATCTGTTCTCCGGGCAGCTGACCCTGCTGCTGGATTTCGACAAGTACACGATCACCGCCGGTGACTCGCTATGCTTCGACTCCACCCGTCCACACATGTACGTCAACCAGTCCGGCGAGCCCGCGCGCGGGGTGTGGTTCATCGCGGGGCGCAACGAACCCGGACCCTCCCGGGAATGGGTCGCCGCCCAGCTCGGGGAAACCGGCACCGATCTGCCGGCACGGGTCACGAACGCGGTCGACGCGCTGGGGCTGCTCGCCGCCGCATCGACACGACCGCACACCAGCAGGCCTCGCCGCCACGACTAGCTGCGGCCGGGCCCAGACCGATCAGAGACGTTCGAAGACCGCCGCGAGGTTTGCTTGCCGCCGATGCGCATCGTCCCGAGCCCGCAGCGACTGACGGCGCGACAGCTCGTGCAGCAGGTGGTCAGGATTGCGGTGGCGACTTCATCGTCGCACTGCGCGTCACGTAGCTCGACATATCCGGTGTACTTGGCCCCACCGGGACGCAGGTCAGCATGCTGCAATCTCGCGCCCTGGCCACACCTGAGGTACTCAGGCCGGTTTGCCGTGCAAGGTCAAAACGTCCTCGATACAGCGGATGATGAAGGCGTCATCGACGGGCTTCTCACCCACCAGCATTCGAAAATATATCGGCGCAGCCAAGGTTTCGAGCACTTCTCGCGGGTCGGTCCCATCGCGAAGTTCGCCACGCTCGAGCGCTCTGCTGATGACCTGCGAACTCTGTTCGAAGCGGTCGATCCAGAACCGGCGGCGCGCGGCGTCGACCTCGGGATCGGCCGACAGTGCGATGACGGTTCCGATCAGCCGTACGATTCCGGGCCGAGCGATCAAGTGTGAAATCTGCTCGGCGAGCACCTGCAGATCGGTACGCAAGGCGCCGGTGTCCGGGGGCGGGTTCCCGGCTGCCGCCAGTTGGGTGACGGCTTCGGACACCAACGCCGTGCGGGTACCCCAACGACGGTAGATCGTTGTTTCCGCGACACCGGCGCGAGCAGCGACGTCGCCGATACTCAGGCCCTCGATGCCGAACTCGGTGACCTGTTCGAGGGTCGCGGTCAGCACCGCCTCGCGCACACGCGCCGAACGGCCCCCGGTCCGCTTGCGCGGACCCGGGGCCGCCCGTGTCCGCTCCCCCGCTATGCCTCCACGCTGGTCCATGGTCCAAGTTTTACTCGACGGACCTCGCGCGCGCCGAATACACCACGCCGCCCCACCGCCCCGCCTGAAGGGGGTCCGCAGGAGTCAGCCCAGATAAGCAGCGATCCAGTTACCGAATTCGCACGCCAGATGCCAGCGATGTTCGGCGATGTAGAGCTCCGGCAGCGCCGCGGGGAAGGCGACCTTGAGCTGGCAGCGGAACCCGCCGCCGGGCTCGTTGCGGAACTGGTGGCGCACCCCGCCGATAACGAAGCCGTCAGCCAGGGAAGCCACACCGGAGACGGCGAGCGGGAAAGCCGGATCCGAGGGCACCATCACCCTGGCGGTGTCGGTGTAATCGATGAAGAACTGGCTGGCCAACATCGCGCCGCCGGTCACTTCGATGACTTCCTGCCGGCCGTCCGGCAAAGTCGCGATGATGTAGTGATCCGGACACGCATCGGTCCACACCGCACGGTCGTTGTTCACGCGCGCTCGGTCGAGCCACTCCACGAAGCCCTCGGCAGTCCCCCGGTCACTGGCGACCTCGGTGATCGAATACTGCCAACGCCCACCCGAGGCAGCTATCCCGGTCCGGGCAGCGGCCTCGGAAGCGACGAGTTCACCGGCGAGCAGCTCCCGCAACCCGTCCGGGCCGATCAACACTCGGGCCCGCGCCAGGGCCGCACGCGCGGCAGGGATGTCGTCGACAGCGACTTCCAAGCGGGCCAGCAGTGAATCCAGCTCGCCGACCAGCATGCCGGTGTAGTCCTTGCGCATCCGCGCCGCGGCAACCGCCAGACGTCGGCGTTCCCACTCGACGACCTTGGCCGGATCTACCATGGCCCCGTCGATGAAGGTGCGCAGCCCAGCACCTGCCGACTGCCCCATCGGTGACGCGAAGGTCGTCCCGGCGCCCAGACACACCGCGGCCAGGCCGGCGGCGGCCGTTGTCCCGGCTGCGTGGATCATGAAACTTCTCCTGGTCGGCATTGACCAATTCCTCTCGGGCACTTGGCTTTTTCACGGTCGCCAGCAGGCCGGCGAGCCCAGGCTGTTAACGCAAGTTTTCTCTGCGTTAACTCAGCATCGGTTACTCGCATCACCGTGTCAATGGTTTGCGCATGATTAACGCCGGAAAATCTGGCCTTACCACATCGGCTGGCCGATCGACGTATCCCACTTCGTCGACCACCAGGGCCGCAAGTTATCGAAGTGCTCACGCCTGCCAAACCTTCGTCGTACGCGCCATGGCCCGACTACATGACAGCCGAGTCGGACCAGGCAGTGTCGGCCGAACCGGCAACATGACACAACGGGGCCGCCGAGGGCAGCCTCCGCCCGTCGTTGTGAGCGAGTAGGCACACATGCGGATCGCCACGCCCTGGGCGGCAGGGGTTGCCAAGGGTTTGATCACGTTGCATTCTTAATGCAAGTTCTCATTGCTTTAGTATCGAGGAGGTCGGCTCGCCCATGGGCGTAGCCGGCACAGAGAGGCAGGACTTGCATATGGTCGACCCGATCGACATCCGCGCGACCATCGGACAGCGCGAAGTCACGCGTGAGCAGGTTCTCGCGTGGGAATCGCGGCGGGCCGACGCCGTACTCACCAAGTTCGCCAGACGCCTGGGCCCACTCGGGGCCGCCGAAATCCTGCCCGATCACACCATCGACCAATTGCGTGGCGCGCCACTGGCTCTGCGGCGATCGGCGCTGCTCTCGCTCAAGACCCAGCTGGGGCACGCCGGGATCTACGCCATGCTCAAGCGGGAGCTGGTGGTCTCCGAACGGCTGACCCGCGCCGGGGTCGCGACGAGCAGGGGCAGAGTCAAATACGCGGTCACCCGCCTGCGCGCGCCGGGATTGTCCGCTACGCGGTTCGCCGAATGGTTCCACAACCTGATCGTCATCAACGACGAGACCGAGATGAACGCCGCCTGTCCGGACCACTACCTGCTGCGCGGGCTCCCCGACGGCCGCCAGGAGGTCGTCGAGACCACCGGCGGCTCCCCCGCCGCGTCACGATTCCTGGTCGACTACGAGCGCACCGAGCATGTCACCGTCCGGGTCGACCCGGCCTATCCCGTTCAGATCGCCGGCACCGCCATTCTCGACGACGGGCTGGCCATCGGTGGCGTCCGCCACCAGTTCCGCGACGACGACGGCACGCTCGACGCGCTGCTGACCGTGCAGTTCCCCGCATCGGTGCCCGGCAGGAACATCCACCAGCACCAGTGGCACCTGGCCTGCGAGTTCAGCAACTGGATGATCGCGTCAGCACCCTTCGCCGGGTCGACACGATGACCCTGCCCGAAACCATCACCCCCGCCGTACAGGCCCCGACGCCTCGGCGCGCGGACCCACTCGCCCTCGCCACCACCGTTTTCGCCTCGAGTGCCCGGCATCGGACTGCAGCGAAACCCACTCATCAGTGGGCCGTGAGGAAATTGTCGGAAAGGTCTCAACGTGACGGGCCAATATCCCTCGCAGACAGTTGGTGCACAGTTGCCAGGTCCACGATGCTGAACGGGTCTGCACCGGTCCGGTTGCGGTCAATCCGTTCACGAGTGCCGACGTCAACCCACCCATGCTGCGGATTGTGCCAGTCCCCAGCTGCACTGTCCGCTGGACCGGTCGGGATCTACCGGTCACCCATTGCTAGTCGGCCTCGCAGGGGCACGTCCAGGCGGTTGGCCAGTTCCGGGAGGGTGATGCCGAAGGTGTCGCGCACGACGACTGCGTCGGGTTCGATGTCGAAGACGGCGAGGTCGGTGTAAACCCTTGACACGCAGCCGGCTCCGGTGAGGGGGTAGGTGCAGGCCGGGACCAGCTTGGGGGTGCCGTCTTTGGTGAACAGTGTCATCATGACGAAGATCTGTTTGGCTCCGATGGCCAGGTCCATCGCGCCGCCCACGGCGGGGATGGCGTCGGGTGCGCCGGTGTGCCAGTTGGCCAGGTCACCGGTCGCGGAGACCTGGAAGGCGCCGAGCACGCACACGTCGAGGTGGCCGCCGCGCATCATGGCGAAGGAGTCGGCGTGGTGGAAGTAGGCGCTTCCGGGGAGTTCGGTGACGGGGATCTTGCCCGCGTTGGTGAGGTCGGGATCGATGTCGTCACCCACCGCCGCGGGGCCCATGTTGAGCATGCCGTTCTCGGTGTGTAGCACCACGCCGGAGCTGGCGGGGAGGTGATCGGCGACGGTGGTGGGCTGGCCGATGCCGAGGTTGACATACGAACCGGGCGGGATGTCCTCGGCGATCAGTGCCGCGATCTGGTCCTTGCTGAGCGGGCCGGTGTTCATACCGCGACCACCTTGTCGACGTAGATGCTGGGGGTGACGACCGCCTCAGGGTCCAGGACACCGGTGTCGACGACCTCTGCGACTTGGACGATGGTCGTGGTGGCGGCGGTCGCCATGACCGGGCCGAAGTTGCGAGCGGTCTTGCGGTAGACCAGATTGCCCATCCGATCCGATCGGTAGGCGCCGATCAGGGCGACGTCCCCGCTCAGGGGATACTCCAGAACATAGGTGCGGCCGCCGATCTCGCGGATCTCTTTCCCCTCGGTGAGTTGGGTGCCGACACCGGTGGGGCAGAAGAACGCGCCGATCCCGGCACCCGCCGCCCGGATACGTTCGGCGAGGTTGCCCTGCGGTACGACCTCGAGTTCGATCTGTCCGGCCCGGTAGAGGCTGTCGAAGACCCACGAGTCGGACTGGCGCGGGAACGAGCAGATCACCTTGCGCACCCGCTTGGCCACCAGCAGCGCGGCAAGCCCGGTGTCGCCGTTGCCCGCGTTGTTCGACACCACCGTCAGATCGGTGGCGCCCTGGTCGATCAGAGCTTCGATGAGCTGCACGGGCATGCCCGCCATGCCGAAACCACCGACGAGAACGGTGCTGCCGTCGGTGATTCCGGCGACCGCCTCCGTGGTCGTCGCGCAGATGTCCACCATCACCACACCTCCCGCATGTTCTCGAGCACGACCGCCAGTCCCTGACCGACACCGATGCAGATCGCGGCGACACCCCACCGCTGCCCGGACTCGACCAGACGGTGCGCCAAGGTGCCCACGATCCGCGCGCCCGAGGCACCCAGCGGATGCCCGATCGCGATGGCGCCGCCCTTGGCGTTGACGATCTCGGGATCGGCCAGTCCCTGGTCGAGCCAGGCATCGACACAAGCCAGCGACTGCACCGCGAAAGCCTCGTTGAGTTCCACCGCCGACACATCAGCCCAGCCGATCCCCGCGCGAGCCAGCGCCCGGTTCGCCGCCTCCACCGGAGCAAAGCCGAAATCCTGCGGATCCAGCGCATACGTCCCCCGGCCCGCGATCCGCGCCAGCGGATCGACACCCACATCGGCTGTCTCGCTGGCGAGCAGGACCGCGGACGCGCCGTCGTTGAGCGGGGAAGCGTTCCCGGCGGTGATCGACCCATCTTCCCGGAACGCCGGTTTCAGTCCGGCCAGCTTCTCGGCGGTGGAGCCGGGCCGGATTCCTTCGTCGCGGGTCAGACCACCGACCGCGATCACGAGGTCGTCGTAGAAACCCGCCTCCCATGCCGCGTCCGCCAACCGGTGGGAGCGGGCGGCGAACTCGTCCTGGCGGTCACGGGAGATCCCGAAAAACTGCGCGAGTTGTTCGTTGCACTCACCCAGCGAGACCGTCCACTCCGCGGGCATTCTGTCGTTGACCATCCGCCAGCCCAGCGTGGTCGAGACCGCTGTGACGTGTCCGGCGGGAAAGGCCCTCACAGGCTTCGGCAGCACCCACGGCGCCCGCGTCATCGACTCCACTCCCCCGGCCACGACCACCTCCGCGTCACCGGTCTCGATGATCCGCGAGGCGCTCATCACCGCATCCAACGAGGAGCCACACAACCGGTTCACCGTGGTCGCCGGTACCCCGGTCGGCCACCCGGCCAGCAGCACCGCCATCCGGCCGACGTTGCGATTGTCCTCACCGGCCTGATTCGCACACCCCCAGATCACATCCCCCACCGCATCGGGGTTCAGATGTGGTGCTTTGGCGAGCACACCGGTCAGGGCCGCGGCGGCCAGGTCATCGGGGCGCTGGTCGGCCAGCGCACTCCCGAGCCGCCCGAACGGCGTGCGCGCCGCGGCATAGACAAAGGAATCGGTCACGCCTCGACGCTAAACACCCCGATTGATGCAGTCCAATACTCATTTCACGCGCATTGATAAGTATCAGCGATAGAATTACTGCGTGGACTTCGACCTGCGGACCCTGCGCTATTTCCTCGCCCTTGCCGACGAGCGTCATTTCGGACGGGCCGCAGCTCGCGTCCACATCGCCCAACCCGCGTTGTCCCAGCAGATCAAACAACTCGAAACCCAACTCGGGGTTCAGCTGTTCGACCGCTCGACCCGCCGCGTCGAGATCACCCCGGCAGGCGAACGCTTCACCGAACACGCCCGGCGGATCGAGGCGGCATGCGCACGCGCCGGCGACGACATGGCGGCATTCGCCCGCGGCAGCGCGGGCCGCGTCTCGGTCGGCTTCGTCGGCACCGCCACCTACGACGTCCTGCCCCGCCTGACCCGGACGGTCCGCACCGAACTCCCCGACATCGACCTGCGAGTGCGCGGGGAACTGCTGTCCCCGCAACTGCTCGACGGTCTGGCCACCGGCGAATACGACCTAACACTGGTCCGGCCCCAACCGAGCTCCGAACCGGGACCAGCCCGAGGACTCCACCACCTCCTCGCACCCAGCCCCGACGCGCCGAACATCGTGCTCGAAACACTGCGCACCGAACACCTTCTCGCTGTCCTCCCCGTCAACCACCCACTCGCCCACACCGATCCGGTCGATCTCGCCGACCTCGACGGCGAAACCTTCATCACCCACCCCTCCGGTACCCGGTCCACCATGCACCACCTGGTGCTCGACGCATGCGCCCGCGCGGGATTCCGGCCCCCAGTCCTGGAAGTCAGTGAAACCGCCACCCTTGCCGTCTCCGTAGCCGCCGGCCTCGGCGTCGCCCTCGCCCCCGAACCCGTCCGCAGCCTCGGCCTCGACGGCGTCACCTACCGACCACTCCGGCAGCCGGAAACGGTCGAGCTCATGCTGGCCCACCGAGAATCGGAAACCTCGCCCGGCGTAGCAGCCGTCGCCGCACTCGTCCGAGCCGCAACCAGAGATTCCGCTTGAAACGGAATGAAACGTACGAAGACTCCCGAACCTTCGTGAGTGGTCTTCGTGGATAGATGGCGCTGGATCACCCTGCCCAATGGCATGCTCCAGCGCTGGAGCGACATCGGCGTCGACGAACGGCTTCGGTCGGCGACATTGCCAATGGACGACATCATCGCCAGCCGATTCGGCACACCAGGACGGCCGGACCTCCTACCGCCCGGAGGGCCCTGACATGAACGACCAAGCCATAGGAGGACGCTGATGCGCACCTTGTTCGATCAAGGTTTCGTCGCTGCGGAGGTCAACATCGATCTCGCCCACAATCCCGCGACGGCGCTCGCTGCGCTCCCTCGGGAGTGTCGGATGCTGGTGACCTGACTCCGCTTGTTTGGTCCGGGGGTGCGTGTAAGTCTTCGTATCCTCCGATGCGGGCGACCGTCCTGCCGTATTTCGTCGATCGGTAATCGACTACGGGGCCAGGTCGCTCGTTCTCGCACACGCGTTCCAGTGCGTCATCGCCGAGCAACCGCTGCGGGACGATCATGCAATTCGGTTCGCCGAGAGCGAAGCGCACCGGCGTCATCGGCCGCGTGAACTTCCAGTTCATGGTGAAGCTCGCGCTCGCCCAATCGGTTTCGATCAGTCCCTCCAGCGCGTAGAGTCCGTCCTTGGGCCAATTGGTCGGCCAGCGCACCAGCAGGTCGTAGCCCGGCGGGGTACGGAACACGATAGGGATGTGCCAGGTCAGAATTCCGTACCCGAAATGGCTGGTCGGTACCAGCTCCTCGGCCAGCGCGCCACAGGGGGTGCCCGACTCATCCCTGGGGTGGCTACTTCCGGACGCGCCGGGGCGGAATCATTAAATCCCACAGCCACAACACCTCTCGAACAGGAACCACATCATGGGGATCACCCGCAACCGCCTCCGCACCTTCGCCGTCGCGACCGCCGTCACCGCCGCCGCGCTCGGCGCAACCGTGCTGGGCAGTACCATCGCCACCGCCGACCCGAGTGCCGAGGGTTCCTTCCTCGAGGAGATCAGCATCAACAACGCCACCCTGCCCGGTAAGAAGGCCGACGAGATGGTCGCCGCCGGGTACGCGACCTGCGATCACCTGCGCGACGGCACCTCGGTACTCGACGAGATCTCCGCGGTCGAGACCACCTACCACTTCCACCAGGGCGCGCTCTTCGTCAGCGCCGCCACCACCAACCTGTGCCCCGGGTTCGCCGGCTAGCGGGGCTGCACAGCCCGAACCTTTGGGCCGCTACGGATAGTTCTCAAGATCGGGCGGGATAGCGCGTCTTCGATCACAATCGGGCAATGTTCGGGTGGGCGAGTGCGATTGACGCGCAGACATGTACAAAGACGGCCGCGTGGCGGGCGCGGATAAGCAGGGTCAACAGGGCGGCGCTCGGCCGCCGCGCGGGACTGATCGGGCTCTTCCCTGCAGTCGGTTTCGCGCTAGGGCATGTCTGATAATCCGTAAGCGCCTGTGCACGAGGATGTCTGGGTGACTCGGTTTCAGGCGTTGTCGGATGAGCAATGGGAGTCGATTGCGGAGTTGCTGCCCGCTCGTACTGGACGGCGCGGACGCCCGTTCTCCGATGCGCGGCTGATGGTTGAAGGCATCGTCTACCGGTACCGCTGTGGGATCGCGTGGCGGGACGTGCCGGAGGTGTTCGGCCCGTGGCAGACGATCTGGACCTGGCACCACCGCCTCGCCGGTGACGGCACCTGGGATCGGATTCTCGAGCGGCTCCTCACCGTCGCGGACGCGGCCGGGATGATCGACTGGGCGGTATCGGTGGACTCGACCATCGCCCGCGCTCATCAGCACGCCACGAACATCACCCGCCACACAGGGGGCTGGGTCGACTTACACGAATCCGCATGTCGAGCCGCCTGACCACGCGATCGGCCGCTCTCGTGGCGGCCCGTCGACCAAGGTGCACCAGATCGTCGATGGGCACGGACTACCGCTGGTGGTGCTCGTAAGTCCGGGGCAGTCGGGTGATTCGCCTGCCTTTCCGCATCTGCTCGCGCACCTGCGGGTCCCGCGCGCAGATGGTGGCGTCCCCGTACTCGACCAGATCGTGTCCGCGGCGACAAGGCATACTCCTCCCGGCCCACCGGGCACTGCTGCGACGCCGCGGGATCGGTGCGGTAATCGCCGAGCCAGACGATCAGGCAGGGAATCGCCGCCGACGAGGCTCCCGCGGCGGCCGACCACCGGCGTTCGATTCGGTCGACTATCGCGGCAGGAATGTGGTCGAGCGCCGGTTCTGTCATTTGAAACAGTGGCGCGGCCTGGCAACTCGGTACGACAAGCTTGCCGTCGTTTACCGGGCTGCTGCGGTTTTGAATGCCGTCATCGCCTGGACGAGACGCTTGTCGGATGCGTCCTGCTCTGACGATCGGACAACCCAGTAACAGGCGGGGACGTCAGCTACGCCACACAGCAGTGAACTCATACCACGGGCCACCGAGGTGAGTTGCGGTGAAGTCGTCGAACCCAACCGGTGTGCCATGAGGTGAGTATGCCCACCCACTGCTCACCGTGAGCCCGAGCCCACCACCCTCGATGAAGTAGACGGTTCCGTCGGGGTCCTTCCTGGCATAGCTGATGTCGAACCGGCCAATTTCGAAATGGGAGCGTGAAGGTTCCGAACTCGCTAGTAGGTCAAGGGCCGCTGCAGCCGGGCACCCGCGCCGCGCTGGTCGCCTGGCTGGCCGAACGCCGCCGCCTGCTCCGCGGCCAGCCCGAACAGGTCGCGCTGTTCCTCACCGAACACGCCCCGCACCGGCGGCTGGCGGTGCGCACCGTCGACGACGCCATCCGCGCCGTCGGCGCCGACGCAGGCCTCGACATCTCCCCCGGCACGCTGCGCGCCACCGCCGAACAACGCATGCTGCACGAAGGCCTTTCGCCCGCGGTCGTCGCCGCCCGCCTCGGGCAGCAGGCCCCCGACCGTGATCGGGTCCGCGCCCTGCTCGGCGGCGCGGAGCCGCGCCCGCGTAACCGCCTGCCGCTGACCGGTCACGAGCAGCTCGACTTGTTCGGCGACATCGCGATGTAGAACGCGCGGCACCAACGGCGCGCTACGCGTCCGATGTGGGTACGAGGGAGTCGATACGGACGCCGAACGGGTAGCGGCCAGGCGCGTCCAGGACGGACTCGACGAGGGCGTGGGTGTCGTCTTCCAGCTCCAGGACCCGGAGCACCGACACGCCGCTTGCGACCAATAGCACCTTGTCACCGACCTGGACCATGACCGCGTGTGACCGACCAACATATCTGTCACCGGTCGAGGCGTACGGGTTGGTCATTGTCGGCGGGGTGCCCACGCTATCTGTCACTGATCTTTCAACGTTGTTGTCACCTTTCCGCTCATTTCCCGACGGTTTACCGGGCAGCGCGTGCCTGGCGAACTTCCTCTCGTGCCGATGTCCGTGTGGTGGTCCGACCGTGCTAAGTTGCCTGAGGGCAAGGACATTCGGATGTCGCGTGGTAGCCGTGCGGCGGTGGGGATGGGAATGCGGGCGTTTGATCTGGGATTCGGGCACAGCCCGGACGCGTTGCGTACCAACCCCGATGTAGGTGACCCGCTCGAGCTTGCCGATGCGATACGGGCGGGGTGGGCTGGATTCAGCGGGCCGGGAATCGATCCGGCGACTTGGCCGCGGGGACCGTTCACCGGTTTGCCGATGGTACATGTGCTAACTCTTCGGCTACCGGAGGAGTATCGCCGTCGAGGGCCGCAGCTTCCCGCGATCGCTTTCTTCCAGGGTGATGGACCGAACGTGGATCACGGCAATCCCGTGGTCGCGGATCCCGAATCCAGTGACCCTTTCGTGCGGGGTTTGGCGGCAGCGCGGCGGCATCCGCAGCTGCGCTTGATGGAAGACGTGATCGGCGGGGCGTTCGCGTTGATTTGGTTGACCGAAGAGGAGTTCGGCGCCGGACCGACCTCCCCGCCGGATGGTCGTCGCGACGGTGAGAATGGCAACGGCAATCAGGGGACGAACGCCCGCGATGACAAGGATCGGGTCACCCCGGTCTGGCTCGGCACCCGCGATGATCCGAACGCCGGTCTTGTCCCGTCGGCATCGGGGGATACCGGATACCAGGATCGGTACGACCCTGCCAGCACGCACTGGTATGCCTGGGCCGAGGCTCTCTGGGGGCGATGCCACTTGGGCGGCACAACGTTCTGCTACCAGGCCATACCCGCAGGGCTGACGCCGTTCTATCTGGAACTGACGGAGTTCGGTGGCTTGAACTTCGGCACCGGCAACGCCCAGATCGACCTGGATTCCGACGTTTTCGACTGGGCCTGCTGACCGGCCCGCCATGAAGGGCGTCCGCACATAGCCGCCGAGCGGGACGGCCCCCGGGTCAGCAGCCATCCGCCAGCAAACGCGTGGTGACAGATAGCGTGGCCAGGTGACAGGTAAGGCGGTCAGCCACACCGTACGATGGCGCTTTCGCTGGTCGTGCGACGTTCCTTCTGCATAAAAACACAGTGTGCGGCAATGACTTTCGCCGAACAGGTGGACGGACTCACCGCCAAGCGGTCACGTCGGACCAAGCAGCTGACGTCGATGCTGACCGCGATCGGACTGGCCCTGGCCGGTCGAGCCGGTGCGCGCTTGGCTCGGAGGCTCGGGTTGTCGGCCAGCCGGGACACGCTGCTGCGGCTGGTCCGGGGAGTACCGGATCCGCGGGTCGGCACGGTAAAAGTGCTGGGTGTTGACAATTTCGCCGTCCGGCGGGGTCGCAGGTATGGCACTGTGTGCCTGGTGTGGTGGAACGTTACCAGCGACGGACGGTTCGCCTGACCCGGCAGGTGCGTGCGCCGACACGGACGGGGCTTCGGCTATCGGCGCAAGGCAAGGGTTTTGGTGAAGCCATCGTATTGCCCGGCATGCAAGCCGCCGAGCAGGCCGGTGTCCCTGCGTTTCTGGAAACCTCGGATGAGCGCAACCTACGGTTCTACCGGCGGCTCGGCTTCGAAGTGACTGCCGAGGTGGCCGCGACGCACGGGCGCCTGACCTTGCACCGCGTGCGCGTCTGGGGTCATGAAGCCTCAACCTTCGGGCGAGTAGCCGGGTTCAAGAATGAGTCGGCGGAATGTGGAAGCGGTCGTGATTGTGGAAGCGGCCGTGGTCATGAATGCAACTCGGGTCACTGACGCGCAACCCGTTGCGCACGCGCGTCTTCTCATCGATGCAAAAGCCGTCATCCCGAGTCGGCGGCGCCTCGGCAGTCGCCGTCACCGCGCTCGGCGCCCCGATCGCCGCGGCAATCAGCGCTACAACCAGGGTGCGGCGTACCGGCGCGGCAGTCGCGGGAATTGTTCGCCCCATTGGGTTCCTTCCGTTGCGGGATCTCACACCGTTCTATCAGCGCACGCAGCATGGCAACACCCGCCGATTCCAGGGGCGACTCGACGATCATCGACCGCGTCCCCTTCCTCATCGACCGGTCAGATTCCGGGTCCAGTACGGCGAGTTGGGCTCGCACTTGTGCGTACAGCGACGAATCTCGTTCCAGCGAAGCTGGATAGCCGGCGCACGTCGCGGCCGTCTACGGAGGCTATCCACCAGCCGAGGGATGGCCGGGTCTAATTTGAGGACGGCGGCGCGCAAGCGGGCACGGAGGGATTCGCGGACTCAGACGACGTCGGGTGCGCCGGAGGTGGGCAGGAGTTGGTCTCGGTAGGGGCTGATGGCTGCGGCCTGCGCCGCGACTTCGACGCTGTCACTGCGGGTTTGACGCGGCCCTGGAGTAGCGGGCCGGTCGAGGGACACGTCAACGGATCAAGATGATCAAACGCCAGATGTTCGGCCGAGCAAATCCGGATCTACTCCGGGAGCGAATCCTGTTGAGCGACTGAGCAAAACCGACCGCCAGTATTACGAAAATTGTGGCTGATCCAGTATTCAGCCGGAACCGACACTGCCTACCGCGGCGGGTGGACGCGTGCCGAGGGAGCCTTCAGAGCGCGTGCGGACATGCCTGGACAATGCGACACGTGGGCTGGCCTGCCCGATCCCGTACTTTTGTCCGAACTGCACGCCTACGCGGAGGAACTGGCCCCGCTGCGGTCGTAGTGAGAGGTATGAGGGTCGAGGAGTTCAGCGACGGCATGGTCGAGGTCAGCGGTTCTGCGGACGAGTTCGAAGGTCTGGCCGCCGTGGTGGCCCGGGGCGAGGGGAGGTTCGAGACCGAGGATCTCGCGGCTGTCGAAGTCCGCTCGGACGCTGGTCCTCGGCTGCTCGTCCAGGTCGTCCAGCAGCGCCGGGTCCTGCTGCTGGTGGGGGACCGGGAGAGCCGAGCGCTCCTCGCGGAGGACCTCCGCAGCGTGGGGTCCATGACAGACGGCGGACATCAGCACATCGAGTACTACAAGGACTTCGGCTATCTGCGGAAGGGTTCAGCGCCTCTGGTGATCAACAGTCCGGGGGTATGCCGCAGCCGTAGAGCCGATCCGTCAGACTCGGTCGCGATCAGCGTCGATGGGTACGAACCACCGCACCGTAATCGAGCCACTACCGTGCGTTCGAGGGTTGTGGTGGATGCTCGACTGAGTCGGACCTGGCCCCTGCCATCGTTATCCGTGAACATCTTCGAAGTGGTGTAGGTGGCGACACGCCACCAGGATTGCGAACAATGACGTCACGGTTCGCGGACAGAGCCAGGCAGGTCTGTGTCGCATCGAGAAGGTTCTCGTCGGTCAGTACGACGCGGCCGCCCTCCACCACGATTCCGGCGTTGAGCAGCTTGTCGGGGGATCGAGGTCCCGGACTGTTTCTGCTGGCGGGGCAGTTCACCCAGGCCGTGCGCGATCGCGTTCCGCGCATCGGACAGGCGCCCGATCGGGCCCCAGTCCACCACGGGTTTACCGATGTTCAGCCATCTCCCCCTCCAAGGAAGCGGGGGAACCTCAGGGAATGCCGTCGGTGCGATCGTGGCGGGCGCAGAAGTCGTTGATCCAGTCCGGGAAGTCGTTGAGCTGTTTGGTGGTCGTGCCGGTCTGCAGCGCCAGACCTGGCCCTGGGTGGGGTACGGGCATGTGCGGCAGGCTGGTGAGCAGAAGCCCTTCCTCGAAGACGTGGAGCTGCTCGCGAACTGCCACCAGAATTAGGCTAGATAGCGGCTATCCCGCGACTGAACTTTGGCCGCCCTGTCGAGAAGAAGCCGGCACATTCGTGGCGCACCGAGCAGTCGTCACACTCCGCGACGTACGCGTTCTTCCAATCCGAGATCGACTGCACCGCGAACGGCCGGATGCCGACATCGAGGACGCACAGGGGCAGGTTGTAGATCGAAACGTTCACCCCGGCGACGGACAGGGCGTCGACACCGGCCTTCAACTGCTCCTGGTAATCGACGGGATCGATCCACAGTGTGGCGTCGTTGGCGACCGCGAAGCCGGTGTTTTCCATGCCCATCAGAGCCACATGATCGACGAATGGAAGGTTACGCGCGATCCACGAGCAGGTCTCACGGAGGCGCGGTGCGGTGATGGCGTGCAGAACAATACGAATCTCGACCCGTTGCCCGAGGTTCTTGAGTCGGAGCACGCCGAGAACAGTTTCGTCGAACGCGCCCGCGGCCTGAACCACATAGTCGTGAATGTGATCCACCGCCGCGTAGATCGGTATACCTGCTGAGAGCTGCGGATGCCCTATCTCGGCCCAGGCGCGCGCGACCTCGGGAACGGAGAAGGCGCGCCCGTTGGTCAACACGTGGATCGCGGTGCCCGGGAGCAGATCCCGCGACAGCTCCAGCAGCCCGATGAATCGGCGCCATTCGGTGAGCGGTTCCCCGCCGGTGAATGTCAGTGCGGGAGTCGCCGGGTCGAGCAGTGGCAGTGCCTCTGCGATCTCGTCGATCAGCCAGCCATCATCGACCTTCTTCGGCGGCTGCGAACACATCAGGCAATAGTTGTTGCAGCGTTCGGTGACGAGGAAGAAGTTGTGTCGCGACGACCGACGGTAGAGCAGCCTCACTCGACCCGACCGCGGGTAGATGCTCATCACATCGCCATCGCCGACCTCGGCGAACCCCGCCGGAAGTCGGATGTAGCTCGACGATGCGCCGTCCGGGCACGCGTCGCGCCCGACCGCGATCCGGAATCCATTCGCCTGCGCCGCCGTCCAGTCGCAATCGTCGACGATCAGCGCGGCATCGCGATCATCCGACGGGGCACTGTTCGGGGGGCGGAGCCGCACGATCCGGTTCTCGTCACCGAGTCCGACGGTGTCCGCCGCCGGTGTTCGTCCCACAAGCAGAAGAGGTTTCACGACGCCCACTCCCGGAGAACGGCGGCGTCTTCGGGTGAGTGTTCCAACAGTTCGAACAAGTGCGTGATCACGCCCTTCTGTCGCTCGCAGAACTCGGATAGCGGTTTGATACCCAGCAGGTCCCCCTGCGTCGCGTGGTGATACACAGGGTCCGCGCCGCAGTTGGGCTCGAATACGCACGTCGAGCACTGTGGAGCCGTCTGGGTCAGCGAATCCGCCACCGCCGTCACCAGCGTGTCGGACAACACCATATCTCGGTAACTGTGCTCATGTACGTTGCCGAGTTCGAAGCTGCGGTCCCCCATTTCGGCGAGCATCCGTGCCTCGTCCGAGGCGAATACGGTGCCATCATAGTTGTAGACCAGCGCACCGAGACCGATGCCCGCCGGACTTCTCAGATCGACATACCCGATGGGCTCATCACTCAGCATCCGGCGAAGGATCAGGGCCGAATAGAACTCGGGAAACCGGCGGCCGGACTTGTTGATCTCCAGGATGTAGCGAAGACCGCGCTTCCAGAATTCGAGCCATTCTCGGGCATCGTACTTGTGGAACTGTTTGGTCTTGATCGCATGACCGTACGGAGACAACGGCCTCAGGAAGATGCCGTCGAGACCCTGCGCGAGGTATTCGTCGACGATCTCCTCCACACGATCCAGACTCGCTTCGGTGGTGGTCATCAACGCACCAACCCGGTCCGGGCCGAGCCGCTCTCGAATGCGCCCGATTCCGGCCACCGCGAGCTCGTAGCTGTTCTGGCCACGACGGGGCCGATTCTTGTTGTGCAGATCGCGCGGCCCGTCCAGTGAGGTACTGAGCAGAACATCGTGTTCAGCGCAGAATTCGAGCACTTCGTCATCCAGGAGCGCCAGGTTCGTCGTGATCACGAACTGCAACTGCTTGCCCAGGGACATCGCCCGCTCCTCAGCGGTCACGACGATCCACCGGATGAGCTCGAAGTTCAGCAGCGGCTCGCCGCCTTGAAACTCGATCTTGATCATCGGCGCCGGCGCGGACAACGCGATATCCAGTGCTCTGGACGCCGTGGCGCTGTCCATGTCGTAGCGGACGCGGTCCTTGCTCTGACGCGACACCTGGCAGTACGGGCAGGAGTGCTCGCATCGCAGCGTGACGACGAACAGGTGCAATGGCGTGGCGGCGCGCAGGAAGCTCAGGCGGCTACGCAGACGAAGGGCGAGAAGCTGCTGCGGTGCGCGCTGATCGGCCGATCCGACGAAAAGTTTCTCGAAAGCCCTTTCATAGAGCCCGTCACCAGGGGTGAGATCGAGCGCGCACAACCGCTCCAGCTCGGTTGCCGTCATTTCCGCCATGTCGCCAACCATGTTGCCGACGAGGAAGCGGTCTGCACCGAGCCGTTCGAACCGAATCGGCAGGAGTCGCAGCCGGGATGTGTCGGGACGGAACGAGTCCGCTGAGGCGAAGCCGACCAACGGTCACTCCCCCTCGGCCAGCGATCCGAATGCCAACGCGACGATGACATCGCGAAACCGGCCGGTCTCGCGACCGACCTTCTCGCGCAGGTTCTCGTCCGTCACGAGATTCAGGAAATGAGTGCGCAACTCATCGCCTCGAAGCTGTGACTGCGTTGGTGAGAGCCGACAGACGTATCGCCCGTCCGCTTCGTCGATCTGGCATGCCGCCTGCCCGATCAAACGGTAAGCGGCCTCCCGCAGCGCATCGAGCGACTGCACCGACCTGCTGAAGTCGACAACCAAATCAGACGCTGACATCACTCGATCCCATCACAGAACGCGAAACCCGCACTCGCCGAGAGCACCTGACATAGTTGCGAAGGCAACTGCACTGCTCGGTCACCGAGAGGGCGCCGCAGTCGTGTCAGCCTCCGTACACAGGTCCAATGCTCGCTGGGCAAGATCCTCAGCCTCGGTCGCAGCGAGGCCGAAGACCTCTTGCAGCTCGCGCGCGATCTCATTCAGGCCAAGGCCCTCCTTTGCCCGCGTGCACGCCAGAGAGAACGGATCGGCAGCAGGCTGCGAGCTGGTCGGTGGGGTGGTGGTAGGAGGCGGAGCGGCTGCGGGCGGCGGAGCGGCCGGTGGGGTCACAGCAGGCGGTGGAATGTAACCCGGCTTCGGCACATCCGGTCTGCCGAACCCCGGACTGGAAGACGCATGAGATGCATGAGACGAATGGGATGAATGAGACGAATGAGAACCATGCCGCGCGAACAACCTGCCATCGCCGGCGCGATGCGTCGTGAAGCTCATCAACTCGACGTCGTCCGGCAAGGCAACCCGAGGCTCCGGCAGGGCCTCCTCCGATGCCGCCGTGACGCGAGGTTCGTCCGTTCCCGTCGAGACGGACGCCTCCGCGACTGCCTGTGCGGCCGTGGGGATCGCGAGGGCGGCGAGGGCCGCCGTCAGACTCACGATCTTCGGCGTCTCACGCATTCGTACCTCCCAGAATCGAACCCGAGTCGACCACGGCGAACGAAATGCCCGTGCGTTCCATCGTCACTGCCCTCCATCACCACCCGACGAGCTTCGAACTTGTTACCGCAACTAGTATCTCGCCCGGCGCCGGACCGTTACACATCGAGACCTCACGCGCCCGCACAACGTTCCGGTGGCGCTGACGACTAGCCTCGCGCTCACGCCTGAACGTCGAGCAGAGCTGTCCACGCTGCTCGAGGACGGGCCGCGGTTGACGGCGGGTTGTTGGAGAAGTTGCGACCCACTCGCTCGCCCTTCGGATTTCGGCAACAGCATCTCCAGCAACTCCCACTGCTTGTCCATCAACACCTGATGCCGATCAACCGCCAGCCTCGACACAGCGGACATGATGCACCACCGAGGCATACCGAAAACCCTGTTCGGTCAATTGGGAAACAGACCTAGTGTGCGGGCCGGTCGGTCGGCTGCAGGAGTCCAGCGGCTCGGCAGCCCAAACATTCCCATGCGGAGGCGTCGCCGCGTGCAGCGGCGGCGGCGACGTGCGGGCCGGTGCCCCAGGACAGCCAGGTCGGCTGCGCCCTGATGGGTGTGATCGCAGTGATGGCCTGAACGCAGGCAGCGGCTCGCCGCAGCCCCCTGACCGGTGGTGTCGAGAGCGATCGCGTTCTCGACACCACCGTCGGCAGCCCGGAGGTCAGGCCACCGCTTCACACGACGGCTCAAGGGCGGTTGCTTCGCCGGGCGTAGCGACATCCGGCTTTGGACCGGCGCGCCGCGAGCACCCCTACACGATCGCGTGCCCATCATCTTCGAGCTCCAGCCCCTCGAACTTCGAATCGAATTTGTCAGTGCCCCAGATTGGCTACATCGGTGAACTGTGACGTCGTTCATCGGCGAACCTCGGCAGCGGTCTGAACCGGCAGGATGATGCATCGGCGAAATCTGACGTCGCGATTCTGTCCGGCAAGCGTCGTCCGTCGTCATGCAGAGTCATCAACGAGCGGCTCCGCCGTTCATCCACCAGCCACGGGGGGCATCGTGCTCGTCATAGACGTTGCCGTACTCCCATTCGCAGCCGTGCTCGGCCGCCCACTCGCCGACTGCCTGTTCTACCGCGGGAAAGCCGACTGCGACTGGCACGGTGATCACTACGAATCGCCGGTCGGACGGCATCTCCACCAGCCCGCGGAGCCGGTCCACCCTGGTGGTGAGCGCGCTGACCTCGGCGTCGGCCGGACGCGCGTCGGCCGGGTAGATCCTGACGCACAGGTTCCCCCCGCGTCGCAGCACCTCGAAGCTACCGTCGTCGGCCATGCGAAGGTGGTCGCCAGCGGCGAAACCGTAGGCTATGCCAGGGCTGCCGAGAATCTCGCAGTTGCTGTGGTCCGAGAGCTTCGCGGGCAGCACCTCATAGACAGGTTCCCCTGAGGTCTTCGTTCCGGCGAGCACGCGAACGTGAGCGTGGCCCCCGGCACTCCGATCATCTGACATGGGTGGATTCTGTCATCAGACCCTCATCGCGCCACAAGATCTCGAGCGACGCTCCTCGCCATGCCAGTGCGCACGGCGGACACGCTCACCGCCGAGACAGGCTGGTCTGCGTTGTCACCTTTCGCCGATACGAACAGATTTCCGCGGCGCCAACCGACGTCGTAGTTCGCCGATGACCGGCCTCGGAATTTACCAGCGCAGCCACCTAGATCATCCTGGGTGGCGCCGATGCCGCTGCGGCCGGTAGGCGGGCTCCGCGTGAGTCGCCGGACGCAGTGGGTTTCTCTGTTGCCGACCGGGCGCTACCGAGCCGCACTAGAGCACGCGGGCGAGCGAGATGCACAGTCGCGCAATAGCCGCCGTCTCGGTGATGTCGATCTCCTCGCCCAGACCGGCTGCGTGGAGATGGTCGGCGGTAGCGGTGAGAGTCCGGTCCGGCGCTCGCAACGCCAGGTGAGCGAAGCGTGCGGCGCCGAACTTGGGCGTCGCGACAACTCGAGTGAGCGCTTCGAGCGCCGCCGCGGACTTCGGGTCGCGCCGCACGCAGCGTATCCATTCCGCAACTGTTTGCCGCAGCGTCCAGGTCTGGAGAAACGGGTCACGGTTGCTGTTGCTGAACCCGATCAGTTCGATGTCGGCGGCTACCCCGATGTCCACAACGGGGTAGCGCCGCCGCCCCGACCGCCACGGCGTGAACCTGAGCCTGATCCGCCGCGGGCAGCCTGCAACGAGCTCGGGCCAATAACCCGGACAAGACCGCGCTTCGTGCTCGCCGCGCACCGGCGTCTCTTTGACGAGCATTACAGTTACTGCCTGGTTAAATGTTGCTCACGCACTGTTTGGTGCAGCTGTGAGATCTGTAGTCTCGGATCCGGATGCCACCCGATCTAGGGCACCCACCGCCGCCCGCTCGACGACTCGCAGACATTCGCGCCCCGAAGGGCGCTCCGACCTCAGCCTGTGTGGCGGGAGGGCACCGACACGATTCGGCCCTGCATGCAAGGAAGATCCGCACCATGACCGGTTACGCCCTCTTCGACCGTCAGATCCCGTCCCGCGACCAGCTACCCGATGAGTTCTTCGCGCAGTTCCTCGACCCGACTCGCACATACAGTTGCGCGTACTGGACTCACCCGGACGACACCCTGGAACAAGCCCAGTCCGCCAAAATCGACCTTGCGCTGGCCAAATGCGATCTGCGACCGGGGATGACCCTGCTCGACGTCGGCTGCGGCTGGGGTTCGACCATGCTGCGCGCCATGGACAGCTACGGCGTCAATGCGATCGGGCTCACGCCCCACCGCAACCAGCACCGGTACGTACGCGACCGCCTCGTCGATCGGCTCGTCCGCGGTTGCCCCTACGGCGGTGTGCGACGGCAAAGCTGGCAACAATTCGACCGCCCTGTAGACCGCATCGTCTGCATCGGCGCGCTCGAACACATCCCCCGCCAGCGATACCCCGCCTTCTTCGACTTCGCCTACCGGATGATGCCCGACGACGGAGTGCTGCTGGTACAAACCGTCGTCGCCCAAGACTTGAATCACGCGGACGCGCACCAGGCACCGGCCCTGACGACCGAAGCCGAATTCGCGTTCCTGCGCGGCACCGTCTTCCCGAGTAGCCAGCTCCCACGATCGACCGGCCACAGCCCCAGAGGGATCAACGAGTACGCGCAGGACGCCGGATTCACCCTCACCCGCATTCAGGAACTGGGATCCCACTACACCACCACCCTGGACAGTTGGGCCACCTCTTTGCATGAGCACCGCGACCGGGCGATCGAACTGGCCGGGCAACACACCTACAACACCTACATCAGCTATCTGACCGAGTGCGCCGACCACTTCCGCCACGGCCACCTCAACGTCATGCAGTTCACCTGCACCAAACCCGGCGCAATACAACCCCCACCACATTGACCTGCCCGCGCCACCCGGTTTGGACGTCCCCTGGAACCGGCAAGGAGTCGGTTCCTTCGCGCTCAATTCCGTGGAAAACGCCGGCCCCAAAGTCTGAGCTGCTCGAATTGCTCGAGCAGTCCGACCGAGGATTCGACGCCGTCGTCATCGGAGAACCGGCCCGCTACCGGCCCCGACCAGACGCAGAGAGAGGGACTCGGCCGGCGCGCCTGGGAAGCGAGCGAGACCGGCCGATGAGCGCCACCGCGACCGCCACGACGGAGACATCGCCGCGAACCGGCTGCTGCTACGGCAGATGAGCATCGCACCGGGCGACCTGCTCCCCTGCCCACCCGACGCGCCGACCTTCGCCGAGTACGTCCCCCAGGTCCGCGCCCGCCTGTCCGAGGGCGCCCTGCGCACCTACAACACCCACCTGACACTGCCGGAGAACGAGTGGCCGGACCGCCGACTATTACATGCGTGGCGTTGCAGCTCGCTGGCGCACCCAGCCGATCCTCGACGAGCTCGACGACCTGCTGGACAGCTTCGATCAACTCACCGCAGGCCTGAAGCTCAGCGATTCCGACACCAGCGCCCTGGACTCCTGGCGGATGTGAACCACGGTGCGGGCCCGATCAGTAGTGGAAGCTCACCAGGTCGAGGTCGTTGTCGACGCACCAGTGGACCCAGTCGCGTAGCTCGGTCACTGATTCGAAGAGCTCCTCATCTCCGATCCCCGACAGGTCGGCGGCCGCGAACGCGTGGGCGACCGGCTCCAGCTCGGCGCGGGTGAAGTGCCCGATAGCCGGGAAGTCCTCGATCTCCGGCAGGGAGATCGGGGATCCGGAGAAGGCCAGATGATGGGGATCGAGGTCGATACCCAGTCCGTCGAGGACGTCGCCGACCTTGTCGAACCACGAGGTACTGATCGGATACCAGGCCCGGTTGCTCAACGCGCCGCCGAACCGCGCGCACAGAATCTGCAACGCCATCCCATAGGGCGCGCCGTCGCTGCCGCTGTGCTCCTCGGAAAAGAACAGCTCCCGCAATGCCGTCCGGACGGCCTCAGAGCAAGTCGTGGCCCGATGGACATCCACCATCCAGTCGAAAAAGCCCTGCGGGTCGCCGGTATGCGCGGAGGGCGCCGACAGCACCTCGACATCCACCGCGTACGCCATGATCCCGTATCCCACACCATCTCCCCGTATCAGTCTTCGGCACTACGTCGCCATCGACCACGTCGATCTCACTGTCGCATGCCATGCCGACATACCTCGATGGACCGACGGATGGGCCGGCAGCCGCAGCCGGCTGATGCTCGACGATGACGCGTCCAACCTGGACAGGGCTGCAGTCCACGAGGGATGGCTCTGGGCGCTGGACGGACATGCCGCCACAGGAAGCCTGCCGGATGTGGGTGCCGCGGCCGCCGCGCCGCGGCTGTTTTGAGAAGCCGATTGCGAAGCGAAGGGGTGTAGCAAGCCTCTACTCACCGTTTCCGCAAGTCGATCTATCGGCCGGATCTCCCGCAGCGAGCACTGCGCTGATATCGCCCGGCCGAGGGCCATCTAGGAGCGTCCTCAGATTGGGGCGGGCGCAACCGCGCTCTGCGCAGCAAACGCAGATACCGGCCTCGGGCTCCATCCGCTGCCACTCAGCCCTGCCCAGCCGGCCGCTCGCAACGCGGCGCCGACGCTGTCATCGATGATGCAGCGGGCGGTGGCTGCCAGGTGCAGTTCGCTGGTGGGATGCGCGTGGTCCTGGTCTATCGCAGTCGGCCCAGGCTCGTCAGTACGGCGTTCGCCGCTCGTTCGCCCGACGTGGCTGCGTCGGCGAGCGAAGGCAGATCGAGCTGGTAGTCGCCGGCGAGGTAGATGCTTCCGAGCGGATCACGCAACGTCGGAAGCGAGTTCCTCCGCCCGGGCGCCCAGAAGGGCACGACCCGGCGGTGCCGCCGCACGATGCCCTCGCCCAGTTGCCCTTCCAGCTCGGGGAACACTGCGAGCAGGTCCTTTGCGAATCGCGACACGATCTCCTCGTCGCTGAGGTCGAACAAAGAGTCGGCCTTGGCGCCGCCGGCGAAACAGGCTAGTGCTCCACCCGGCTTACGATCGTCGCCCTTCCGCATCGCCGCGGCGTGATTGAACATCGCCTGGAATGACAGTTGCGGCGTCGAGACGCCGAAATAGTGATCCCAACGCTGCGGCCCGACTTCTTCGGTGAAGAATCCGACGATCACGTACCGGCCGTAGGTGATGTCGTTGAAAGCGTTCCGGTGCTGCTGTGGAAGGTCCGGGATGATCCGCTCGGCGATATCGGCGGGTGTGGTCACGATCGCACGCTCCGCCCGCAACCGCACAGGCCGGTCACCATCGTGATAGTCGACGACAACGCCGTCGCCGTCCTGCCGCACCGAGTGCACCACAGAGTTCAGCCGGATCCGGCCTCCGAGATCTTCCGTCAGCACGTCGGTCAACGTCTGGTTGCCACCCACCGGCAGCGAGAAGTTCGGGATCTTCTCCGGGTCGGCCAGCGCGAGGCCCACCGACGTGACGAACTGGGTGGCGGCCGTCTCCTCCACCTCGCATCCCATCCACTGCGCTGACCACGACCGGACGACGGCGGCGGCCAACTCCGACCGGACACCCTTCAGTAGGTACGACGCCAGCCTGGTGTCGAGCTTGGCGCGAACCCGTTGCGCGATACGGCTCGGCGACTCCAGGAACGGCATGACCGAGAGGATGCGTGCACCGACGACTGCCATCCCGAGACGGTCCATCATGGTCATCCGGGTGCGAAACATGAGGGCGACGGGATTCGATGTGTCGACCACTCCCCCGTTCAAGTACAGCGCGATGCTCTTGCCTGCGAGCGAGCCCATCTCGATGCCGTGCCGGTCGAGGGCATCGATCAGCGTGCCGGTGCCCTCGGTGAACTGGGTGCCGACGTTGATCCAGTAATCGCCCAGCCGGATGGTCTCGACTCGTCCACCCGTGCGACCGGTGGATTCCAGCACGACTACGTCGGTCTGCGCGCCTAGCGTTGTGGCCGCCATCAGCCCCGACATTCCAGCGCCGACAACGACCACCTCGGTGGTCTCTTCTTGCACTTCGTGTGTTGTCATTTCTCGGTTCCTGATTCCGAATCGATCGAAGGGACGCGCCGACGAATCGCCCACGGCTACTCGGTCGCCGATCAGCGACGCTTCGAACCTCGCGGAGGCGACATTGCCGCTGATCGACGTGCCGCCCATCGAATTTTGGGTGGGACAGTGCGTCCCGGCGCGGCTCAAGCGGTAGCTGGAACGCTGCCACCGACCGCTTGGGCGTCGACGCGCTTGTTGTAGGCGTCGAACGCTCGGTAGGCGCGGTAGTACGCGAACATCTGCAGGCCCCACGTGGACAGCGCGAGGACGTAGAAGATCGTGTGCTCCGCGTCGTCGCCCGGGATGTGGACGAAGTCGTAAATCGCGGCGATGACGAATCCGCAGGCGGTGGCGACGGCGGCCCACACGGCGTGCCCGCGCTCGCGAATGTCCCACAGGCGCTTGACGAAGTAGATCAGGAAGATCGTGGTGAGCACGTTGACCACGATGTAGAAGATCTTGCCGGGGGTGCCGATCTCCTCGGCGAACTGGCTGAGGAGCAAGCCCACCACGGCCGCGAGGGCGAACGCACCGATGTCCACCGCCGCGGACGGTTTGTACCGGTGGGTGACCTTCATCAGCCCGAGGACCAGGATCAGCGTGATGCCGATGGACCGGGAGAAGGCATCGAGGAAGTAGGCGGCGGCGTACATCGGGCTGTCGTGGCCGGCCTTGATGAGACCGTAGATCAGGAAGTTCGTACCCGACGTCGCGACGATGATCCACTCGATGCCGAGTAGGTAGTTCTTGTAGTTGCGGATGAACTTGATCCCGTAGGTGAATCCGACTGCGATCATCCAGATGTCTGCGACCGCGAAGAGCAGTTCTTTGATGGACATAACTTTCTCCTTGGACGGCGGTTTGCGCCGATGGTCATTTCGTGAGGGCTGCCAGGCGGTCGGCGGCGCGGTCGGCGAGCCAGCCCGCGTACAGCGCGGGGCCGCTGACGAGGCTGAGCCGGAATCGCTTGCGGCCGTGCCAGATCGCCGCCAGGTCGTCGTGTAGCGGCGCGCCGCGTATCCGGTCGGCGAGCAGATGGCCCACATACTGCGCTTGGGCGAAGCCGTGGCCGTTGCAGGCCAGCGAGTAGAGCACGTTGTCGGAAGCCTCACCGGTGACGGGGAGCCAGGTGGAACTCATCCCGATCCAGCCGCCCCAGGCCTTCTGCGGTGTGATGTCGCGCAGGCCGGGGAAGCGCTCGTGGAAGCCGCGGACGAGGTCGTCGGCGACGTGCGGCGCGGGAGTGCGCTCCGGCAGCGGGTTGCGGCCGGCCTGCACGCGGCGGGTGCCGAAAACGATGGTGCCGCGTGGAGTGACGCGGTAGCTCTCGATGATCATGTGCAGCGTGACCATCGGGGCGCGGCTGGTCCAGCCGATCTCGTCGAGTCGCTCAGGTGCGACGGGTTCGGTCTCGACCAAGGAGGTCCACACCGGGGTCGCGAGGTTCTTCGGCGTGATGGAAAGGCCTGCGCTGTAGGCGTTGGCGGTCAGCAGCGCCTTGCGAGCCCTGACCCTTCCGTTCGGGGTTTCGACGATGACGCCGTCTCCGGTGTCGGTGACGTCGCGGGCGAGTGTGTGCTCGTGGACACGCACGCCGGACCTGATCGTCGCGGCCCGCAGACCTAGGACGAACTCACCCGGGTTCAGCGTGCCGCCGACGCCCTCGCGCACTCCGCCCAGGAAGCCTTCCGGAAGCCCCGCCGCCCGGCTCTCGACGAATTCGGCCGACGATCCGGCCTCTGCCATGACCTTCGCGTTTCGGCGCGCATGCCGCAGCTGCCCCTTGGAAACGGCGGCCATCACAATGCCCTCTCGGCGGTAGTCGCAGTCGATCCCGTGGTGCGCGACGGCGTCCTCGGCGAAATGCACCGCGTTCTCGGCGTACCGGTACAGGGAGCGCAGCCGCTCGCGCTTCAGCAGAAAACCCAGCAGCTCCGGATCGGCGGCGATCGAGTTCGTGATATATCCGGCGTTGCGGGAGGTGGCGCCCCAGCCGAGTGTCTTCGCCTCGAGCAGCACCACGTCGACGCCCTTCTCGGCGAGACGCAGCGCGGCCGACATACCGCCGCCTCCACCGCCGATCACGACCACGTCGCAGTCGATGTCACCGATCAGTGGCTGTTCGACGGTGGCAGGTTGTTCGGCCCAGCCGGTGTCGTAGATCAGTTCCATGGCAACTACTCCCCCTGGTCTGCGGGGATGACTGCGGTGCCGCGTGCGCGGACCGCGACCAGGGGCGGCTCCAGGACCTGCGCGCGGCCGGAGTCATCGCAGCCGCGGCAGATCACGCGAAGCTCGAAATTTACTGTGCGGCTACGATTTCCCTTCTGCACCAGCCTCGCCTCGGCCTCGACGACGTCACCGCCACGCACCGGGACGAGGAACTCGACGGACGAGTAGCCGGCGAACAGGCCCTCGTGGCCGTCCAGTTCGATCGACAGGTTCGTGCCGACGTCGCCGAAGAGCTTCAGAGCGTAGGCGCCGTCGACGAGATTGCCCGCGTAGTGCGCATCGGAGAAGGCGACATAGCGCCGGTGGATTGCCTTGCTCATGCGATTTCCTCGTGGATGGGGCCAAGAGTGCGGGATTGCGCTTCGCCGTCGATCTCGACGCCGGGGTAGCCGCGCTTGGCGATCTCGGTGCACATGCGCCGGTATTTGCCGACACCGCCCACGTAGCCCATGAAGGTGTTGGGTTTGCCCTCGATGTTGGAGCCGCGGTACCAGGAGTCGGTCGTGGCGAACAGCGTGGGGGCGACGGTCGCCTCAGTGATGTCCACCCACTCGGTTTGGGCCTCGGTGGTGGCCTCGATCAGCGTGGCACCGGTGTCGCGGGCGTGTTCGATGAGATCGGCGATCCAGTCGACGGCCTGCTCGATCGTCACCACCACGTTGCTCACCAGCGCGGGGCTGAGCGGGCCACCGACCATGAAGAAGTTGGGGAATTCCGCGACCATGATGCCGAGGTAGGACCGGATGCCGTCGTGCCAGGCCTCCTGCAGCTTCTTGCCGGAAGCGCCGGTGAGATCGAGCCCGTACAGCGGGCCGGTGAAGGCGTCGAACCCGATGGCCAGCACCACGGCGTCCACCTCGTAGGTGCCCTTCGCGGTGACGATCGCGTTCTCGGTCATCGTCTCGATCGGTTCGTCACGCAGCGAAACCAACGACACGTTCGGCCGGTTGTAGGTCTCGTAGTAGTCGGTTCCGAAGCAGCTGCGCTTGGCACCCAGCGGGTGGTACTTGGGCACCAGCAGCTCCGCGGTGGCCGGATCCCTTACGATCTCGCGGATCTTGTCGTGGATGAATTCGGACGCGGTCCGGTTCGCCTCGGGGTCGATGAGCAGGTCGGCGAACTCGGCGCCGACGCCCTGGAAGCCGCTGCGCTCATAGGCTTCCTCGTAGCGTCGTCGTCGCTCCTCGTCCGAGACGTCGAAGGCGTTGTCGGTGACGGGGCGATCGGGGATGCCGCCGGGAGAGTGCCTGCACTCCTCACGGATCGCCACATAGTCGTCCTTGACGGCGGCGACCTGCTCGGGGGAGAGTGCGGCGTTGCGCGCGGGCATGACGTAGTTCGGGGTGCGCTGGAACACCGTGAGATGCCCGGCGACCTGCGCGATCAGCGGGATGGCCTGCACGCCGGATGATCCGGTGCCGATCACGGCGACGCGCTTGCCCGCGAGGTCGTCGAGCGAGATGTTCCACCGGCTGGTGGACACCTGCAGGCCGGTGAAGTTCGCGAGGCCGGGCACGTCGAAGTCTTTGGGGGTGGACAGCCCGCCCGCACCCGAAATCAGGTAGCGGCTGCGCCGGGTCTGGCCGTTGTCCAGTCGCACCTCCCACAGCCGGTCGGCCGCGTTCCACGTCGCACCGACCACGCGGGTGTTGAACGTGAAGTGCTTGCGCAGGTCGAAGCGGTCGGCGACGTGCTCGAGGTAGCCGAGGATCTCGGCCTGCGGGGCGAACCGCTGGCTCCACGTCCATTCCTGTTGGAGCGCTTCGTCGAACGAGTACGAGTAGTAGATGCTCTCCACGTCGCAGCGCGCGCCCGGATAGGTGTTCCAGAACCAGGTGCCACCGACGCTCGGCCCGGCCTCGAAACCGGCGAAGGTCCATCCGGATCCGGTGAGCCGGTGCGCGAGGTAGAGGCCGGTGAAGCCGGCGCCGACGCCGATGACGTCGACGACCCCGGTGTCCGAAGTGGAGGTGGAATTCATAGCGATTGCCGCTTTCGTCGAAGGTTGGTCGTTACATGGGAAGGTCGGGAGAATCGACGCCGACCACGCGGTCGCCGCAGAACACCCGCACGGACTCCCCGGGGGCGTGACCGCCGATGCCCGCGGAGCCCCAGAAGCTTTGTGCCGAACCGTCGGCCAGATCGGCGATCTTCGCGCCGTTCACGCGCACCTCGCCCGACAGCACCCGTGAGCCGACTTCGATGGCGCGGTCCAGGTCGCTGCCGAACACGTAGGCGTCCAGGCCCGACGGGTCGGCGTTGGCCACGCGTAGGGCGTCCTCGTCGGACTCCACGGCGTGCAGGCTGACCAGCGGCCCGAACAGCTCGGCGGTCGCCACCGACGCGTCGGCTCCCGAAGCGACCGTTGGCGACAGGAAGAACCCGTCGAGTTCGGGGAGTTTCGTGGGCTGATGGATGGTGGCGCCGTTGGCCCGCAGCCCATCGATGCGGTTCAGCAGCGTGGCGAAATGCGGGGCGTTCGAGATCGGGCCGAGCTGGGTGTCCTCGTCGAGCGAGTGCCCGACCTCGATACGGGAGATGCGGTCGAGCAGCGCCTCGAGGAGCGGTTCGACAAGAGTCTTGTGCGCGAGCACCTTTCCGGGACCTTCGCACCACTGGCCGTTGAGCTTGGTCATCCCGTCGAGGATCCCGTCGGCGGCCACGGCGATATCGGCGTCCTCCAGCACGAGGGCCGGGTTGTTGCCGCCGAGCTCGAGCTGGAGCACCTTGAAGTCCTCCGCGGCCGCGCGGGCGATCACGCGACCGGCGTTCGGGCCACCGGTGAAGGAGACGATTTTCACCCGGGGATCGCCGGTGATCGCCGCGCCCACGTCGCCCGCACCGTGGACGAGCTGCAGCGCGCCATCGGGCAGCCCCGCCTCGACGAAGCTCTCGACGATGATCTGGGCGCTGCTCGGCGCGTGTTCGGACGGCTTGAGGATCACGGGGCACCCGGCGGCAAGCGCGCTCACCATCTTCGCGGCGGGGATGAAACTGGGGCCGTTCCACGGGGTGAGGATGGCCGCGGGCCCCCACGGAACCTTGTAGAGCCGCACGTCACGGCCACCGGCCGCCAGCGCAGTGCGCCGCGGGATGGCGCGCAGATCAGCGGCCGCGGAACGGATCCGGTGCGGCAGGAACTGCGCGATCATCCGGGCTTTCGCGATCGGAACGCCGCTGGTGAGTGCATCGGTGCGGGCGATGTCCTCGATCCGGGACTCGACGATGTCGGCCGCGCGCTCGATGACAGCGGCGCGTTCCGCACCGGCCGCGTCGTCCCAGCGTTCGAAGCCGTAGGACCGTTCGGCATGGCGCAGGGCCCGCTCCACGTCGGCGGGGCTGGTGGTGACGGTGCGGTGCACGGGTTGCCCGGTGTTGGGGTCGAGGTTCCAGGCGTCCGGGATCGTCGCGCACTCGGACCACTCGTCGGCGATGTAGTTGATCGGTTGGGGCAGTGACGCATTCGACATCTGCGACTTCCTTCCGTGCTCAGGTGGGGAACAGATCCGGGGTGATCACACGGTGAGATCGGCGACGATGCGGGTCACCTCTCCCGATTTCATCGCCTCGAAGCCCTTGTCGATCTCGCGGAACGGGATCACGTCGCTGACCATCTCGTCGAGCAGCAGGCGGCCCTGCAGGTAGAGCCGGGCGAACTGTGCGATATCTTCTTGCGCCTGACCAGAGCCCATGTAGGAGCCGATCAGGCGCTTCTCACCGAAGAAGAAATCCGAGGCCGGGAGCGTCAGGTCGGTGCCGTCGGGTGCGATGCCGACGAGGCATGCGGTACCCGTGGCTCGCAGGACCGCCAGCGCGCTCGCCGCCGTCCGCGCGGAACCGACGGCCTCGAACGAGTAGTCCACGCCGTCGCCGAGGAGGTTTCTGATCTCGGCCGCGACATCGGCCGCGCCGTTCACGACGTGGGTGGCGCCGTAGGTCCGCGCTGCGGCGAGCCGGGCCCCGTCGAGATCCACGGCGACGATCGCCGAGGCGCCGGCGAGCCGCGCGCCCTGAATGATGGCCGAACCCACACCGCCGCAACCGATTACGGCGACGGTTGCGCCGGGGCGCACCTGGGCGCCGCGGAACACGGCGCCGACGCCGGTGATGATGCAGCACGACAGCAGGCAGCCCACGTGCAGTCCCACCTCGTCGGGCATCTGCACCAGCGAGTTCTCCCGCATGAGGGTGTGGCGGGAGAACGCGCCGACGTCGCCGAGCCGCTCGACGACCTGGCCGCCGGGCAGTTGGAAGGCGGGCCGGGGCCGCTGCCGGATCCGGGAGACGCGCTGGCATTGGGTCGAGTGCCCGACCTGGCAGTTGCGGCACAACCCGCACGAGGGCGTGAGGGCGCCGACGACGCGGTCACCCGGACGCAACGAGCTCACCGCGGAGCCGACCGATTCGACGACGCCCGCCAATTCGTGCCCGACCACCACGGGCAGTTCGGCGCGCACGGTTCCGGTCATGTAGTGCAGGTCGCTGTGGCACAGACCCACGTTGGAGACCGCGACGCGGACCTCTCCGGGCCCCGGATCGTCGACCTGGATCTCGGTGAATTCCAGCGGTTCGTTCAGCGCGGTGAGGAGTGCCGCTTCGGTGGTGATCATCTTCGTCTCCGATCTCGATTGCGCTATGCGGGCGCCGACGGCGTCGCGTTCTTCGATGTCCAGAAGCGCTCGATGCCTTCGCTGAAGGCGCCGGACTCCCAGGACCTGCGGGCGGCGTCGTCTTCGCGGGCGAACGCCGCCTCGATGTCTTCGGGGCGCGGCCGCAGCAGACCCAGGTGCAGTGCGGTGATACGGGGATCGGAGTTCCATTGCCGGACCACCTCGGCCGCGCGGTCCACCAGCGTTTCCGGGGCAACGATCTCGTCGAGCAGCCCGATCCGCAGCGCCTCGTCCGCGCCGATCCGATGCGAGCCGAGAATGATGCGCATCGCGTGGTTGCCGACGAGGCGGCCCATCAGGAAGCTCGAGGCGTTGGAAATGATGATCCCGCGGTGGTTCTCCGGCTGGAAGTACTCGGCGTCCGAGCTGCCGATCCGTGAATCGCAGCACAGCGTCAGCTCCGAGGCGCCGCCGACCGCGATCCCGTTCACGGCCGCGACCACGGGGATCCGCGTCTCGAGAATCGCGCGGGTGATGTCGTGGAAGGTCGCGAAGGCTTCGCGGATCTCGTCGTAGGTCGCCGGTAGCGTCTGCAGGTCCTCGCCGGCGGAGAAGGCGCGTCCCCTGCCCGTGAGGACGATCCCGCGGACGAGCTCACCCGTGCCGAACCGGCGGATGGTCTGCGCGAGCAGCACCCGGGTGGCCACATCCAGCGCGTTCAGCTTCGCTGGGCGGTTCAGCGTGAGCACCGCGACGTCCGCATCGATGTGCACGTCCAAGTAGTTGTCGGTCATGTGCGGTTCCTCAGTTGTCCTCGCGCGGTGGTTGCAGGTCGTAGGTGGTGCCGGGTCGCTCGGCGGCGCGCGCCTTCAGCGCAGGCTTCGACACTCGCTCGGACGGCGTGCGCGGGAAGTCGGCGACGAACTCCATGTAGCGAGGAATCTTGAAGCGCGCCAACTGGTTTCGCGCGCGGTCGAGGATCTTCTCGGCGGTGGCCCTGCTCTCCTCGACGCCGGGGGCCAGTTGCACGAAGGCCTTGACTTCCTCGCCGAACAACTCGTCCGGCACGCCGACGACCGCCGCCGCGGTGACGCTGTCGTCGCGTTCGAGAACCCGTTCGACTTCGGCGCCGGCGATGTTCTCCCCGCCGCGCCGGACCATGTCCTTGATCCGGCCCACCAAGCGGTAGCTGCTTGCTTCCCGGACCGCGACATCGCCGGTGTGCAGCCAGCCGTCGCGTAGGACCTGCGCGGTTTCCTCGGGCCGGTTCCAGTAGCCGAGCATCATCGGTTTGCCCGAGGTGATCAGTTCGCCTGCTCCGCCTTCGGCGACTTCGCGGCCCTGCGGGTCGACAACCCGCACCCGCTTGGTGGGAACCGGCTGCCCCAGCCGTCCACTGCCGATGTCGGCGGTGTTCTCGGGGAGGCTGACCAGGTCGACTCCGGTTTCGGTCATCCCGAAGATCTCCCGCCACGGCGCGCCCCACCGTTGCTCGAGTTGCGCGTGGAGCGCGACGGGGATGGCCGAGCACAGCACGATGCGCAGATCATTGTCGCGGTCCTGAGGGCTGGGTGGCTGCTTGAACAGCAGAGTCGGCATCGAGCCGAGGACGTAGCAGAACGTGGCCCGGTGCCTGCGGACGTCGGCCATGAAACCCGAGGCGGAGAACCGGGGTAGCACGACCAGCGGCGCGCCGATCGTGAGGGACAGAGCGGTGTTCCACTGTGGGTCCATGTAGGAGTACGGCTGCGAGGTAAGGGCCACGTCGTCGGGCCCGAGACCAGCCGCGTTCGCGCAGACCCACCCCAGCCGGGTCCAGTAGTCGTGGGTCAGCATGCATGCCTTGGGGAATCCCGTTGTCCCTGAGGTGTATTGGAGGTTCGCCAGCGTCGCGCCTGTGATGTCGACGGTGGGCCGGTCCGCCGGGTATCGCACGAGGTCCCCGGGCGACCCGGCTTCGATGATCCGGACATCGATCAGATCGCTGTCGGAGGTGCGCACCTCTTCGACGAGCGGGGCGTGCGCCGCGTCGGTGAACATCACCCTGGCGCCGGAATCGCGGAGCACGAATTCGAGGTCTGCCCGCTGATAGGACGAGTTCACCGGCACCGTGATCCCGCCCGCCTTGAGGATCGCCAACCAGGCGATCGGCCACTGCACCACGTTGGGCAGCATGATCGCGACCCGGTCGCCTCGGCGGACGCCGTCCTCGGCGACCAGTCGCTGCGCGAGGCGCGAGGTCCAGTCGTCGACTTCACCGAAGGTCCATGCCCGTTGCTCGAACCGGAGGAATTCACGGTCGGGAGCGCGCACGGCCTGGTGTGCCAGGAGGTCGACGAGGGTGTCGAGCGGCGGGTCCATAGCCAGGCGATCGAGTGCGATCGCACGTTCGGGGTGGACTGATTCGACTTGGATCACGTCGTCCTCTTCGGGTGTTTCTCGGGCGGCGGTGGTGAGCGAGGGTGAGCGCTGACGCCAGTGGCGAGCGCGGCCGCAAGGCGAGCTGGCTTGTGATGCCAGTCATAACGGTAGCGCGACTGAGTCATTTGATCAAGGCAAATGACTAACTGCGCTGTTCGCCCGCTCCGGTCTTCGGCTGATTGCCTGCCGCTCCGGCTGATAGTGTGAGATCTGACTTGATCAATTGTTCATATCGGATTCGACAGGAGTAACGCATGGCTCGCATTCCCTCCGCCGAACGTCGCGCCGACCTGGTGGCCGCTGCCGTGCGCATGATCGCCGCCCACGGCGTGGACGGCGCGACCACCCGCCGCATCGCGCAGGAGGCGAACGCCCCGCTGGCCACGCTGCACTACTGCTTCGCCACGAAGGAGGCACTGTTCACGGCCGTCTTCGAGTACGTTGCCGGGCAGTATCGGGACGTGTTGACGCGCAACGATGTCCGCGGCGACGTACAGACCAGCGCGCGCGCTCTGTTACGCGGTGTGCTGCAGTGGTACCTGGCGAACCCGGATTTGGGCGCGGCGATCATCGAGCTGATCAGCTGGGCCCGGCGCCAAGAGGACAAGCAGGGCGAGATGGTCTACAACGAGGCGTTCGCGACCATGCGGATGATCCTCGAGGCCGCCTCGACCAAGGCCGGCCAGGCGATCCGCCCGGACACCGTCGACGCGCTGACCTACATGGTGTCCACCTTGTCCGACGGATTCGCACTCAACTGGTTGGTGTTCACCGACCGCGCCGCGGCCCAGCGGCAGGCCGAGCTCACCCTGGGTGCGCTCGACGCCTGGATGGCCGTCAATCTCGACTCCGGACCCATGGTCCAGGCCCCGGAAGCCGCGCCCGAGGAAAACCTTCGTTCACTGATGTCCTGGGTGAGCGGGAATTGATGTCGCACCGACCCGGAAGAACTGTGGGCCGCCACCTTCCATGTCGGCCCACAGTCTTTTCCCGGATCAGATCCGCCTGCTCCCCTCGGCGACGATCCAGCTCAATGCCGGATCCTCGCGCTCCATCCACTCCGGATGCCACTGGACACCGAGCACCGGCATCCCCGGCAGCTCGACCGCTTCCACCACGCCGTCGGCCGTGCGCCCCGTGACGATCAGGCCGGTGCCGCAGCGATCGACCGCCTGGTGGTGCCACGAGTTGGTCACCGCGCTCGCGCCGAAGATCCGTTCCGCGATCGAACCGGGCTCGAACGTCACCTTGTGGTCGTCGGCGCCGTCGGTGAGCGGGGGCGACGTCGACAGATGCTCGACGGAACCGGGCGGCAGATGCGGGATCAGGGTCCCGCCCAGCGCGACGTTGAGGATCTGCAAGCCGCGGCACACCCCGAGGACGGGGATCTTCCGGTCGAGGGCGGCGCGCACGAGCGCGATCTCGAACCGGTCGCGTTCTGCGTCGTGGACCATCGGATCATCTCGCGGATCCGCGTCACGGACCACCGACAGATCGCCGCCCCAGTACGCGGGATGAACGTCCTGCCCGCCGGTGACGACCACACCGGACAGCCAGTGGCACAGCGCATCCGGATCGGCATCGTAAGGCAGGTTCACCGGAACGCCGCCTGCCCTGGCGATTCGTTCCGAGAAGTCGGACATGAAGGTGTCGGTGAACAGATGACCGTAGCGGTGGTCCATTCCATCGACCAGCCGCAGCCGGACCCGGCGGCCGGTGGTGCCGATCATCGGCCGGACGGTACCCGGCGTCGCGGCCCCCACCGTCACGGGAACTCGAAGTATCGGGCCGACTCCCATTCGGAGAGCTCGGCTGACGGATCACCACCCGTGGTGTGGAACTGCATCCACTCCCACCGCCGCGTGCCGACCCAGTAGTCGACGAACTCGTCACCGAGCTGCTCCCGCAGGATCGGATCGGTCTCGAGCGCGGCGGCCGCCTTGGTGATAGTGTCCGGCAGTCGCTCCAGATCGGGCACACACCAGGCCAGGTCGCTAACCGGCTCGGGGGGCTCCAGCGTGCCGTCGAGGCCGGCGATCACCCCGGCGAGAATGGCCGCGACCGCGAGGTACAGGTTTGCGTCGGCGCCGGGAAGTCGGTACTCGAGTCGGGAGTAGGCCGGGTGTCCGCACACCGCGCGCACCGCGGTGCTCTTGTTGGCGATGCCCCACGTGACCGTGGTCGGCGGGCCGCTCAGGTCTACCAGGCGACGGTAGGAGGTGATCTGCGGGAGCATGACGGATGTCGCGCCCCGCATCGTCGCGAGGAGGCCGCCGACCGCGTGGCGCATCGTCGACGACGGCCCGTCCGGGGCGTGGAACGCGTTGATCCCGTCGCGTTGCAGGGATAGGTTGACGTGCGAGGCCTGGCCGTAGCCTGCGGTCGGCTTGGCCATGAAGGTCACGGTGTGACCGAGCTCGAAGGCCACTTCGCGCATCACCTGCCGGGCGCGAGCCCAGTTGTCGCACACCGAGATCGGGTCGCCGGGAAGCAGATTGAGTTCGACCTGGCCCGCCGCGTCCTCGTCGCTCCACGCTTCCCACTCGATGCCGATCTCGTCGAGGCGCCGAGCGACCGCAGACATGTAGTCGACCCAGTCCTTCGACTTCGCCAGGTGGTACGCGGTACCGGCGGAACCGCCGAGCGGAGTCAGATCGCGATATCCCTTGGCACGGGCCTCGTGGATGGACTCCTGGAACAGGGTCGCCTCGATCTCGACCGCGATGGTGGCAGTGAAACCGCGCGTTGTCAGTCGGTCGACCAGCTTTCGGGCCAGATTGCGCGGACAGATCCCGATCGGGGTGCCGTCGGCCTGCCAGTAGTCACCGATCACGGACTGCAGACCTGGCCGCCACTGCACGAGCGTCGACATGTCGGGCCGGAACTGCACATCGGACACGTGTCCACGCCAGTCGGGGAAGGGGAAGCCGAAGGTCGGCGCGTTGCCCAGGTCGAGGCCGAACAGTAGATCGGCCATCGCGAAGCCCGAGGCCGCGCTCGCGGCGAACTTCTTGGGCGCGACGTTCTTGCCGAGGAAGCAACCCTCGTGATTGGTGGCCTCCAGCCGGACCGTGTGCACGGCGGCGCCCATATCCGCAGGGGCGGAGGTGATTTCAGACATCGTAACGAACCTTCCAGGATGCGGCGACCAGCACAGACAGCTGAGAAAGCGTGCCGCGCACGCCGATCCGACCGCTCGACATGGCGGCGATCAGGTCGTCGGCGCCCGCGAAGATGCCCGCCAGCAATTCCGGTGGGCCTGCGATCACGTAGTGGGTTTCGCCGTCGCCGACGACATGCTCTGCCAACCCGTCGGGGCCCGCCGCGATCGCGACGAGCACGTCGGGAATGCCCGGCACCGACCGGGTCGCGGCCCAGAACCGCTCCGCGGCGACCCGCCATTCCGGCAGCGGTGGCGACAGCAGGGCAAGCGCCACCGCGGCGAGATCCTCGGCGCCGACGGGCTCGCCGGCCAGGGCGAATCGCGCGTTCAGGTCGACGGTCATGGTGAGGTCCGGCTCTACGAACACACCGCTCGACACCGCGACGGCACCGTCGGAAATGGTGATCGTCGCGGCCTGCGGGGTGTCGTGGGAGCGAACGGCGACCGTGCCTTCCCTAGCCCCGGAGACGAAGTCCGCACCGTGGGCGCGGACGGAATCGGCGATGGTGCGGCCGATCAGCCGGACGATCGGACTCGCGTCGTCCTCGATCCGAATGTCGACCCCGCCGACCGTGTCGGCCCCGCGCGCAGCGGGGCCGATCGTCGTTTCGGTCATCCTTGTTGTCCTTTCGATTCGACGAGATCGTGTGCGCGGTGCACCGCCGACAGCGAATCCCCGAATAGAGCGCGAATCACAGTCATATGTCTGAGTCAGATGACTATGATGGTGAGGCACAGATCACTTCTTGTCAACGACTTGCGAGGTCTTCCCATGAACAACGACGCGCCCGCCTGGTGGAATCTGCTCGACGACCAGGCCGCAGCCGTGGCCAGGATGATCAGCCAGGCCCTGCCGAGACCCATCCGTGAGCTCGGGCCGGTGCACGCTCGGGCGCTGATGAACACCGCCCCGCCCGCCGAGCCGATCACGCCGCTGGACCATGTCGAACAATTGACCGTGCCGACACGTGCGGGTGCGATCGGGGCTCGCCTATACCGCGCGGACAGCGCCACATCGAGCCGCGCCACACCCGCCCTCGTGTACCTGCACGGCGGCGGTTTCGTCCTGGGAACCCTGGACGGGGCCGATGAGCTGTGCCGCGCGATCGCCGCCGGCTCCGGCTGGACGGTCGTATCCCTCGACTACCGCCTGGCTCCGGAGAACCCGTACCCGGCAGCGCTGGAAGACTGCGTCGACGCCTTCGCGTGGCTGACCCGGACAGCGCCGGAGCTCGGCATCGACCCGGACCGGATCGCGATCGGCGGCGACTCCGCGGGTGGCAATCTCGCCGCCGCCCTGTGCCTGCACCGACGCGGCAGCGCCCTCCCCGTGGCGCAGGTGCTCGCCTACCCCGCCGTCGACGACACATTCACCGCGCCGTCGTGGTCGGAATTCGCCGACGCGCCGCTGCTCAGCGCCGCGGACGCGCGCTGGTGCTGGGAGCAGTACGTCGGCGCGGAGCATCCGGGGGGCGATCACCTCGCGGCACCCATGCGCGCCGAGTCACTGCGCGGCTTGCCGCCCACGCTGATCATGACCGCGGAGGTCGACCCGATCCGTGACGACGCCGAGGCGTACGCGGCGCGGCTCCGGGGCGAAGGCGTCCCTGTCTCGCTGACCAGGTTCACCGGCGTCTTCCACGGCTTCGTCACCGAAGTCGGCGTCTTCGCGCAAGCGAAACAGGCGATCGACGAGGTGTGCCTGTACCTGCGCGAGATCGCGCGGGCATAGCTCCGCACCCGGGGGTTTCCAAGGCGCCCTGTTGACGTCTGCGAAGGTCCGGCGACACCTCGCAGGTCATTTGACATAGTCATCGAAGATGAAGCTGCGGAGAGTCGTCACCGCAGGCTTCGGAGCGACGGTGTGGCTGGTGGTCATCACCGTACTCGGTAAGACCTGCTTGCCGCCCACGAGACCGCCCACCGCGCCCAAGCCGCCGTGCCCCTCGCACAGGACGACTGGAACTCCACCCTTGACCGCGCCGACAACCCCGCCGCGCGCGCCGCCGAGCTGGCCGCCGCAGACCACAGCGACAACGCCTTCGCATGCAAGCTGGCGCAGGCAGAACAACGTTCGCTTCGCGAGACGCGCCAACTCGACGACGCGTTCACCGAACGGCAACGCCGCACGCAGCTGACACCGCCGCAACGCCACCTCGAAGACCGGGCTCGCCGCCATCTCGATCTCGATAGGCACCACGAACCGGCCTCTGCGCAACCGACAGCCCCCACCGAGACCGCGGCAAGCTACGAAAGAGCCCTTCGACGCAACCGAAATAGGCACTGACTACGAATACAGCTACGACTACGAACTACTAGTACTGCTGCTTTGCGCCAAGGACACTGATCCGTCGACACATGGAGCGCCATTAGGTTGCTCACTGGCCGACCTCAAATACATGCCTCTGCGTGATCGAGAGTTGCGCTGCGGCACGGTGGTCATCGCCGGATAAGTGCCAACGCGGTAGTCAGTCTCGGGGTGGCGTCGCTCGTCAGCACGCATGACGATACGACGGGAACATGGGCGAATCTGATTGACTGGTGCAGTGCCCCCGTCTAGTACCGTTACTCGAATCCGCACGTTGGATGGTCTGCGCCTCGCCGCTACCGTGGTCACTCCCGAACGCCTGGAAAACCGCGCCATCGTCCTGGTACACGGCGGAGGGGTCACCAGAGAGGAAGGCGGTTTCTTCACTCGCCTCGCGGACGGCCTAGCTGAGGCCGGGGTCGCGTCGCTCCGTTTCGATCTACGCGGTCACGGCGAAAGCGAAGGACGACAGGAAGAACTCACGCTGTCGATGATCCTCAACGACATCCGCGTCGCAGTTGCCTACTTGCGAGAGGCGAGCGGTGCGCGCCAGATCAGCCTGCTGGGTGCCAGCTTCGGCGGCGGCATCTGTGCCTACTACTGCGCCAAGCGACGAGACGACCTGGGCCGCCTCGTTCTACTGAATCCCCAGCTGGACTACAAGAAGCGCACTATCGACAGTCGCGATTATTGGAACAGCGACGTCATCAATGACCAGAAGGCCAGGGAACTGAACGACACTGGCGCCGTCCAGTTCACTCCTACGCTGAAGCACGGCCGACCGCTGCTGAATGAAGTGTTTTGGCTGAAACCGAACGAGGTTCTGGATGAGATCAAGATGCCGACGCTGGTCGTGCACGGCAACGCGGACACCTTGGTTCCGATCGAGGGATCTCGTGCGGCTGTAGCCGAGTTCACGGCACCTGTTGAGTTGGTCGAGATCGAGGGATCTCAACACGGCTTTGCGGTGCACGACGACCCCCAGTACCTGAATCCCAGGAGCCAGAAGTATCAGGCCGAGGTGATCAGCCTCGTTGCCGAGTGGCTGACCACTGGAGTCGTCTCACGACAGTAGCGCGTCGCGCAGTTGACGCACCTGTGGTCGGTGGTTCCAAGGGGCGAGGGCACGAACGACATCGACGATGACGTTCATTGTCCGCTCCGAGCGGGTTTCGCGGGCGATGACCACTGATTCGACAGCGACCCGGGCGGCTTCGTCCGGTTCTCCGCTCAACGCGAAGGCTTTCGCCTGCCTGGCTCCGAACAATCCTGCGTCCCTATGTGACAACACGTCACCGGCCAACCCCTTGCTGAACAGTTGTGTGGCTATCGACGGCTTGCCCGCCTCTGTATAGCAGCACGCCGAGCGAACCAACAAGGTGGCCTCGTTGAAATAGCTGTTCAAACGCTCATCAGCGATATTTCGTGCACTGCCCAAGAGGTGCTGCGCTTCATCGAGCGTTTCAGCGACCACACGGAGGGTTCGCCGACCATAGCGAGGCCCAACGCTTCCTGTTGCACGACTTCAGCCTTCACGCGTGCGGGCAACTGCCATGGCCCGTCTTTGGCGGCTTGCGCCAGGGTCAACAGCGTGCCGGTATCGCGGCTGTCGTATGCCATCTGGGACTTTTTCAACAGGACGTAGCCCTGCATGGGCAGGTTGCCCGACGCTTGGGCCCATTCCATCGCACGGTCGTACAGCACGGTAGCTGCTACCGGATCGTGTAGATCCCGGTACAACCAGCCTGCGAATTCCGCCGCGTCCGCACCGACGGTTAGCAGTTCACGCTGAACGTCCGGGCGTACCTCCCGGCAGTGCCGTCGGATCACCTCGAGAACGGAAAGGGTCAGCGGCAATGCATCCGCCGGTCCAAGCGATCCGTCATCGGTCTTGCATCGGGTCAGTTGCATGCGGAAGAAGTCCACGACTGACCCGTCGAAATAGCGACGAGCGTCCTCCAGCGCCTCACCGACTCGCTGCAAATCCCCGGCAAGGCCTACTGGCAGCGAACCAGTGCCGTTCGACGTCAACCAACGCGCCAACGCAATCGCGCTCTGACGGGCACCGTCGGTTGCCTCCACAGACATCGCATCGCCGTCCGGCAGACGAAACCACAGCAGTTCGGCCGGGATTTTCAACGTCTGCGCCCAGCGGGTCAACTTCGATAGCTGTTCAGGCGCCGGACCTTTTTCGATCCGGCTCAGCTGCGCCTGAGTGAGGCCGAGCCAGCTCGCTACCTGCTCTTGGGGCAGCTGCCGACCGTGGAAGGGATGCGTTCGATACGCGTAGATGACGCGACCCATATGCCAGGTGGCGAGGGCATCGCGTATCTGGTCGGTCTGCCAGAACGTGGTGGGCACACCGGGTGGCTCGAGACGCGCGCTACGCGTAGTGACCTCACAGGGACCGCAGAGGGAATCAGTGTTGTAACCATTGAGTCTGGTTCCGCATCGGGCGCAGTAGCGCCGTCCCACTGGTACCCGACTCATGAGGGGCCGCTCCCGAGGTTCGACTTTGGGGTTGTCGCCTTGCTTGATCGCGTGAACCTACCAACCACTCGACAGCTTCGACTATACGTCCGATGCATACCCCGCATACCTGTTAGTCGTGGTCGTTTTCCCGTGCTGATCCGACGCTGATTCGGTCACGAAACGCCGCTAAAGGAAAGGGGTAAGCCGTGGCATTGTCCCTAGTCGTTCCCATTTTCGGCCCGCCGGCCGCGGGCAAGACAACCCTCACGCTGCGCCTGGGATCAGCACCTGGGCGTCAGGTGTTCCGGTTGCGGGAGCACGTCTCCCTGGAGGTGCTGGAAGCGACCGCTGCGCGTCCGGATCGTCTCGGCTGGATCGATGAACGCGCCGTGGCAGCGGCGCTGCGGGCGTATCTCGACACCATCGACAAGGACCCGGGCGTCCACACGGTGTTGTTGGACAACTTCCCCGGTTCGGCCGCGCAGGTCGATCAGCTCTTGGCGACGGTGTGGGCGTTGACACCGTGTCGTATCGAGGCCATCGAGGTGGTGACAGATCTCAAGACGCTGACTCAACGTGCCCGCAACCGGAAGGTGTGCCATCACTGCGAACGCGATCCGATCAACGATCCCCGCCTGCCGGCGATCGCCGCCGTGGATGACCCGTGGACGTGTGCTCGTTGTGGCGGACTGTTGCATCCGCGTCGTGGGGATTCACCGCGGTTGTTGCGCGCCAGGACGCAGCGCTATCACCAAACCGCCGCTGGGATCCGTGCCGCATTCCGCAGCGCCGACATCCCACTCACCCAACTCGACACCACCCACACCATCAACGGCGCAGCCGACCTGCTTGCGCCGCTATTCATTTCCCGGAGTCCTGTGCGATGACCACTGTTGATCTGCCCAACCCCACCCCACGCGCAAGCGGTGACGGTTACGGCCACGGCCGCATGCCTCGCAACGCAGGTGTGCCCGAACCCGACCGCATCGACCGTGTGAACTATGGCCGGTTCCGCAACGTCTACCTCTACATCACCGAAGCGTGCCAACTGCGCTGCGAGCACTGCTACATGGGCGAAAGACTGGAGCGAGCATTGAAGATGCCGCCATCAAAGATCGTCGACACCCTCACCACCTGGCGGCGCCTCGGCGGCAGCAAACTGACCATACTCGGCGGCGAACCCACCCTGCACCCGCACTACTGCGACGTCATCCGGCTCAGTAAGAAACTGGGGTACGAGCACGTCATCACCACCACCAACGCCCAGAAACCCGCCCTGCGCCGCTTCCGGCAACTGCAGCCCGACGACTTCGCCTACATCCAAGTCAGCCTCGACGGCGGCACTGCCGCCTCCCATGACGCCATCCGCGGCGAAGGGACCTTCGCTGCCGCCCTGACGACAACCGCCGAGCTGGTCGAGCGCGGCTTCGACACCCGCATCATCTGCACTGTCAACAAAGCCAACGAACCCGACGTGCTGCAGCTGCTGGACATTGCCGACTTCCTTGGTGTCAGCCTGGTCAAATTCCACGTCTTCTCGACCATCGGCACCGGCCACGGTAACCCTGACATGGCCATGACCCCGCCGGAATGGATGGGTTTCTGCGACCGCCTCACCGACATCGCCACCCAGTTCAAGACACGTGTCTGGTATCAGCCGACCTACGCCCGCCGTGACCAAATGGATCGCTACGCCGCAGAGGGTTACCAAGGCTGCATCGGCCGCACGCTCGACCGCATCTCAATCTTTCCCGACGGCCGCTGCTACATCTGCTCCTACCTGTTCGACACCGACCTGCACTTCGCCCAAATGGTCGATGGCCAAGTGCAACTCAACCACGGCGTCAACGAATTCGACCTGTTCACAAGTGCTCTGGCCGAAAGCTCTTGCGGCGGATGCAAAGCCACCGCCTGCCTCGGCGGCTGCCCCGCCGAAGAACTCGTTATGGGCCAAGCCTCCTGCACCGCCTACGACGACATCGTGCCCGTGTGCCGACTGTGGAAATCCAGCGCCAAACCGGAGGAATAGTCATGCGTAGACCCACCGACGCGCTGGACCACGCGGTCGGCCAGCTGCGTGAGATCGACTGGGAAGACATCGACGAAGTCGAACAAACCTGCCGCGCAGCACTCGACACCCTCGCTACCGACCCGGTGGCCATCCGGCATCGGCTCACCGACCTACCTAACCGGACAGAGCTGATGGCCTTGTGCGAACACTACGACATTCTCGACAAAATCGTGCTCTTCGACGATCGCGAATCCGGGTCCGTGTCCGGCTGCATGTCTTTCTGCCCGGTTATTTCGACCGCCCCCACAACCACCGCTGGTCCTACGCCAGCCGTATCCTGCGCGGCCACTACCGCCACTACCTGTTCGGCAACGCCGAACTCGACGAACACATCAACCCCAACACATTGCCCGTCCTGCACGCGCGCGAAGAACCCGTCGGCACGAGCTACGCCCTCCACCACAGCATGGTCCACGCCGTAGTCGCCGAACCGTACACCGTCTCACTCGTCATCCGCGGCCCCGCCGTCAAAGACCGCTTCCTCGTCATGGACCGCAACACCAGCCACACATGGTGGCAAACCGGCGCGAACCGTGAAACCGCTGAGGAAGCCCAGCGGAAACGAATGAGTGCCCAGCGGCTCCAGGAACTGATCGGACAGTTGAACTGCTGGCAACTGTTCTGACAGCGGGAGACCAGACACCCCTGACCAACATTGGTCAGAATCGGCTGTGAGGTGTCGTGCACACCACGACACCTCACCTGCCGGCGCAAGCGACCGCGCTGCGCCCTATCCCGCGCCTCGGCTGTTTGACCGACCGCGACACTTCCACGGTCGTCTGCTGGAGTCCGAAGGGCAGTGGCCGCTCATCCGGGTCACATTCGCAGCTGATGGGGCAAACAACTGAGCGGAGCGTTGCCGACAGCCACTGCGTCGGCACGCTCGCCCCTACCAGCCGAAGGTCGAGAATGGATCCTGCTTGGCAATGTGCTGGATCGCGGTCCGGCAGTAGCTGATCATGCGGTCCGGAAGCGCATCCATAGCGAACCAGTCGAGTCCACTGCACTTGTCCGGCTCCAGGTTCATCGGCTCTCCCCGCCACGAGCGCACGGTGAAGAAGAAAGCCATACGCCCGCCCGAGGACGAGTTGTGCATGACGTGACTGAACTGCACATCGGCAAGCTCGATTCGTACGCCGATCTCCTCCGCGGCTTCGCGCACCACCGCCTCGACCACCGACTCCCCGGCCTCGAGATGCCCGGACGGGAGATGCCACGCCCCGTCCTCGAATCCCGTGTTCTCGCGTCGACCGAACAACACCTCATCGGCGCGGCGAAGCAACAGATGAACATCGCCGGTGACCTTGTGCCGCTCCATCCTGGCAATGTGACCGGAATCTGCCGTCACGCTCATTACGGTATGCCCCTTTCCGTCAAACCATCGGTTGACCTGGTAGTTCATCGACATAGTCGGTGAAAGAAACCGAAGCCTATTGCGGCGGTTGGTGATCGGGCATACGCCGAACGCATATCGGCTCAGAAGGAATCGAAATACCTCCGCAGCACCGGACCCGCGACTGTTGCCTTGCACCCGGTACCCAGGTGACGCCCTCCGCTCGCGAAGGCGCACCGGTCCACCACAGGGGTGCACCGGTGGCGAAAGCCCTCGGTGCCGGGTGCATCTTCTCATTGCGACCCGAACGGAGCACCGGCATGCACACCCTCGCCATGTACCAGCTGATCGCCATGTGCCAGGATCAGGCGCACCAGGCGCCCGTAGTTCCCTTCACCGTGTACCAAGCACACCAGGTCATGCAGAACCACCGGGCCTGCCGGGCCAAGCACTGCCCCAGAAAGGACGCGGCGCTTCGAACTCTCATCGAAGCCGGCCGGGTCATCGCCTCAACCACCAAACCCCGGTGAGTCGACGCATGGATCAGACCCGGGAATACCGGCACATCCACATCGAAACCGGCAGCCTCGACTTGCACTACCGCGCACCCGCCGAACAAGCGCAAGATATCGCAGACGCACTCGCGGCCAGCTACCCCGACTCGAAACTCAGCGTCACAATCGACGACTGGTCAACGACTTGCTGCCGCTACTGCCGTGCACCCGATTGTGGGAATGAATCCCACAGTGCAGCTCCGAGCGACGCAGCCGACCTGGCTCTGCCACTGCCACCGAGTTCATAGCTGGCTTAATAACACACTGAATCCGGCAACGTGACTACGGTGACGCAGCGCGCCTGGGAACGCATCACCGGATGGACCGGCAGCGCACGCCGCCAAAGCCCCGAAGACCCACTTCCGGACGCACAAACAAAGGGTGGGGGCGTGCGGGGTGTCGCGGTCCGGCGCCTTCCGCATGCTGTCCGACCCCACCCGGCTGCACATCCTGTGGATCCTCGCCGACGGCGAAGCCGACGTCACCGCCCTCACCGAAGCAGTCGGCGCCTCCCGCACCGCGGTCAGCCAACACCTCGCCAAACTCCGCTTCACCGGCCTGGTCGACACCCGAAGAGAAGGCCGCCGCATCATCTACCGCGTCCGCGACGGCCACCTCACCCGACTGGTCCGCGAAGGACTCAACCTCGCCGACCACATCGTCACCGGCGAACCACCACACGCCTGACCGATTCGGTCCGAGCCGACTTCGCCATGCCATGGCCTTCGCCGATCAGGCTGGACACGACAGGTGTGCACACTTCACATCGCAGCCACAGTGCAGCGGGCACAGCGGTACCAATTGTCGGGTCGACAGCATGAGCCGCCTGATGCCGCCGGAATATCCGGCGTACGGCCGAACTCATCATGCGAGCTGCGGTCACCGAGACTGCCGTGGTGCATGCGGTCAACGATTCGCCGCCGACTGGCCGACCGGGTGGCGCTGGTCGCGTCGACGCACTGTGCGCAATCCGAAGGCTTGGCCTACGCTCGCGCCTTCGAGCAGGTATTGCAGTCCTATCACCACGAATCCGAACAGCCATCGTGCGACCGTCTGCCACAACCGGGGGCGTCGGCCGTCCTTCCATCGGAGGACCCGCATTCCGAACAGCAGCTTCGCGACACTCCCCCGCAGCAGCAGTGTGCCGAGGACGTGGTTGGCGAATGACAACGCGAGCACACACGGAATGAACGCGCCCAGGAACTCCGCGACACCGTTGAAAGCATGAAAGGCACGTTGCGACAACGCGAAACCCACGACCAGCGCGACGAAGGCGTCGGTCACCGCAGCCAGGGCCAAGCGGTTCTCTCCCGCCTGCTCCGGGACACCGACCCCCCGAGGTTCGGCCGACTGGGCGGGTGATCGGCTCTGCTGAGGACCAGGGTGCGTTGCGTTCACGCGACGTATTGTGCCGCCGCCCACCAGCTCTCCCCAGGGATGTGGAGGTCGCACCCGTGCGGGACGCTGAAAACGACAACACGCCCGCGGTGGTGACCTGCAGATCGGTGCGCACCAGCGGGATGCGGTAGGCGGTGTTGTTGTCACCGAACTTGCCGGTGCGCCCGAAAGTGTCGGTGACCGGTTTCCAGTCCGCGTCGGTAGTCGCCACCGGTTGGCGCCCGGACGCGGCGGAAGTGGTCGCGGGTGTGGGCGAGGTGTCGGCGCTCGAGCATCCTGCCGCCGCGGTGAGCGCCAGCAACGCGGCCATTGTGGCCGCGTGTAATGGGGGTCGACGTGTCGAAACTGCCATGGCATGTCCTTGTCGTCGAAAGATGTTGTGCCCGACGGTTCAGTGGGTGGGTTCGAACTCCCACAGCATCGGCGCACCGTCGGCGCCCCGGGGGATCGGGAAGTAGGTGTGGTGGGTGGCGGGGTCCAGCGCCAGCGAGTGCGCCCCATCAGCCAGATGCGCGGAGCCGACGGCGAGGGTGCGGCCGTCGCGGCGGTCGAACACGCTGACCCAGCCGCTTTCGGCCGCGAGGTAGACCCGGTGCGCGCCCGGGTCGTAGACCAGCACGTCGGGAGTCTCACCGACACGGTCTTGTCCGGTGACGGTGCGGGCGGCCAGGTCCACGGTGACCATGCTGGAGTTGGCCTCGCAGCCGACGAACATCACTCGATCGGCGGCGTCGAGGGCTTGGCCGTGCGGATGGTCGCAGCCCGGCGTCGGGATCCGGTCGGTCACCACGAAAGTCGCGGGATCGATCACCGCCAAATCGTCGCGCCCCTGGACCGCCACGACCATGCGGTCGGTGACCGGGTCGTAGACGACGTTGCCGACCTCACCACCCAACCCGACGGTGGCGCGCACCGCCCCGGTGTCCGCGTCGACGACGGTCTCGGTGCCGGCGTGCTCGTCGGTCGTCCACACCGCATGACGGACCGGGTCATAAGCGAGTCCGTCGGGGTAGTCACCGGTCGGGGCGGTGAACACCACCGCGCCGGTGTCGGCGTGAAAGGCGACCAGCTGGTTGCGGCCGGTCGCGGTGGCATACAGCCGGTGGGTGTCGGGGACCACGATCACCCCGTGCACGTTCGGCACATCGGGCAGGGTGCGCACCACTTGGTGGGCGCGCACATCGACCTCGATGACCTCACCGGCACCCATATGGGCGAGGAACAGCCGCCCGCGCCCGGCGTCGAGGCTGGTGTAGTCGAAGCGCACCGGCCCGCCGGTCAGCGCCACCTGCGCGACTTGCCGCAGCGGCAGCTCACCAGGATGCGGGGGCCCCGCCGGCGGGGAGGTCGAGCATCCGCTGACGGCAACGGCTGCGGCGCCCAGGAACGCCGCGAGGGTGCGCGTCGGGGGCATCACCCACCTCCCACTCGATGTAACCGTGGTTTCGAAACTACGCTGGGGGCAGGTGCGGTGAAATGCCGCCACCGGATCGGAGGATTTCGTGCCCGACTCGCCAGCGGCGACGCCTGGGCAATGGGTGATGCTGTCGTATCGCATGCCTCGTGAGCCGTCCACGCCGCGGATCGCGTTGTGGCGCAAACTCAAACGCCTCGGGTTCGGGCAGATCTCCGACGGCCTGGTCGCCCTACCGGCGGATGCGCGCACGCCTGAGCAGCTGGAATGAATCGCCGAGGACACTCGGCGACGGTGCCGCGGTCAGGCGTGCCCGAAGTGCGTGATGTTCATAACTCCTCGCCGACCCAGCCGATCTGCCGGCGCAGGCGAGATCGCCGACGTCCTCGCCGGCAGGCGAGTTCGGCGGTCGAGGTCGACCAGTCGGGATGACCCGTTCGGCTGGACCCTCACCTAGCTAGGAGTCGCTCACTGTCAGCGCGCGTCTGCCTGCACAATGCCGCCGGACCTGGGCGGGCGACTGATGGGTTTGACGCGTTCAGCCGCTTTCGGGGTTGGCGAGCCGGTCTGCGCCGGACGGGCACTCGGCGCGAACCTCGGCAGTGACGAGTACAGATCCGACAGCGTTCTCCCGCAGGTCTGCACGGTGCCGTCGGGGCGGACGAGCACGGCGTCGGCGCGCCCGCCGCGCAGCCAGCGGTGCAGCGCGGTGCCCGGCACGGCCCGCAACACCACACCGCCGCGCTGTTCGACGGTCGACGCCTGCACCGGTGATGGGGCCGATGTCGTGATGATGGCGTAGCGCCCAGCGATGAGGTCGTCGACCCGGCGCCCGTCGGCCATCCGTTCGTTCGGAACCAGCCGTCCGGCCAGACCTCGACGCAGCGGCGGTGCGGTCACCAGCGCGGAGCGGTGCAGCGGCGGTGACTCTCCGCTGATGATCGTCCGGGTCAGCCCGGGCAGCCGGTGCAGTCGCGGAGCGAGCAGGCCGCGCAGTCGATTGCCCAGCTCGCCGCCCTCGGTCATGGTCAGGCCAATGAGCTTGGCCAGCCGAATCATCATGTGCGCGTGCGGTTTCCGCTCGATTTCGTAGGTGCCGAGCATCGACTCCGGAAGCTCGCCGCGCAGCACCCCGGCCAGCTTCCAGCTGAGGTTGGCGGCGTCGCGCACGCCCGCGCCCATGCCCTGCCCGATGAACGGCGGGGTGAGGTGGGCGGCATCGCCGAGCAGGAATACGCGTCCGGCACGCCATCGGTCGGCCAGTTGCGCGCGGAAGGTGTACTCCGCCACCCGGACCAGCTCCAAGCCCTCGCGGTCGGCGTCGGCCAGCCATGGGGCCAGCAGGGGCCACAGTCGAGCCAGATCACGGTAGTCGTCGACGGATTCGCCGGGCCGCAAACGGAATTCCCACCGGTGGCGGGTCGTGCCGATGCGCATGTATGTCGCGGCTCGACGCGGGTCGCATACCTGATGCACGCCTCCCCAGTGCCCAGGATCGACCGTGGTCGCGAGGTCGACGACCAGCCAGCGCTGCTCGAATCGCAAGTCCCGCATGCGCGCGCCGATCGCGGTGCGCACCAGGCTGTTCGCGCCGTCGCAACCCAGCGCGTAGCGGGCGCGCACCGACTCGGACGCGCCGGTCGCGCGGTCTTCGAAATCAACCCGCATACAGTCCTTCTCGACCGTCAGCCCGGTGACTTCCACACCGCCGCGCAGCGAGACGGCCGGATGCCGCGCCAGATTGGCCCGCAACAGCGCCTCCAGCTCCGGCTGGTCGAACAGGTTGGCTTCGGGGAATCCGTTGCGGCCCCCGGCCGGATCGCGGTCGAATTGCGCCAGCACCCGATGCCGCGGATCCACCAGGCGCAACCCCGGGGCGGGCCGGGTGATCGCGTCGAACCCCGGCCCGATGCCGAGACGTTCCACGATCCGCCGGATCTCACCGTCGAGATGGACCGCGCGCGGCTGCGGGTAGACGCCCTCCCACCGCTCGAGGACCAGCGATTCGATGCCGTATTGGGCGAGCAGCGTGGCCGCGGTGAGCCCGGACGGGCCCGCTCCGACGATCACCACCGGAACTGTCGGCGAAGTCATCGGGATCCACCGGTCAACGTGGCCACATAGGCCGCGGCGACCAGAGCCGTACCGGCCGCGGGCGCGATTTCGGTTGTGCCGTCGCCGTTTCGGAGATGGCTGGCGACCGCACCGGTCATCAACAGCACCAGCCCGGCCACGGCAGCCCGGCCGATCGCAGGGCGGACCGGCCCCAGCAGCACCCCACCGGCCGCGAGGAGTTCGACCGCGCCGATGCCGCGATAAGCGGTGGTGGAGTACCCGAGATGCGCCGCACGCTCGCGCATCGACGCGACGGCGGCGACCTTGGCCGTCCCGAGGTATAGGAATTCGGCTGCCAGCACGCCCCCGAGCACCTTCGCCACCGTTTTCATCGCCGCACCGCGATTCTCGTGTGGATCGCATAGCGGCCCAGGATCGCCTCGGCCGCGGCTGGATCGGCATCGGGGTCCAGGACGACGGTGGCGACGATCGCGCCGTCCTCGACCGCGGCGGAGATACCCGCCACACCAGTGGTCTCGGCGAGCGCGTCGAGCAGTTCGCGCCGCGTGGCATCGGCGCGCAGGCCCAGCTTGTAGGGCTTTCCGACATCGGTGACGGGCAGCGCGTCGAGGATGGTGACCGTCTTGGGGGCGGCGGCGCGCTCGTGCACCCGCTCGGCCGCCCACGCCACCAGTTCGTCCTCGGTGACCTCGGCGCCCGCGGTGAGCGCGACGTAGGCGACCGGGACCTCGCCGGCGTGTACGTCCGGGCGGCCCACCGCTCCGGCCGCGCTCACCTGCGGGTGGCTCAGCAGGGCGTCCTCAATGCTCGCGGGATCGATGTTGTGGCCGCCGCGAATGATGAGATCCTTCGCGCGACCGTGCAGATGGATGAATCCCTCCGCGTCGATATGGGCCAGGTCACCGGTGCTCAGCCAGCCGTCGACCACGGTGCCCAGTTCATCGAGGCGGTGACCGTGTTCGTCGCGGCCGGTCACGTATCCGGCGAAGACCGTGGGGCCGCTGATCACCAGGACACCGGTCTCCCCGTCGGGGAGTGTCTCCCACACCCCGTCTTCAGCCGTGCGGACGACCGCGACCTGCTGATAGGGCATGCGCTGCCCGACCGCGCCGGGCCGGGGAACCTCCGGGAAGCTGCGTGCGGTAGCGCACGTCGCCTCGGTGAGGCCGTATCCCTCCACCAGCGTGACCCCCGTGTGCAACTGGAAGTTCTCGCGTACCGCGAGCGGCAGCGGGGACGCGCCGACCATCGCGTAGCGCAAGCTGGTGATGTCGGTATCGATCGGGCATTGGGCCAGTACCGCGTACACCGTCGGCACGGCGCTCATCGCGGCAATCCGGTAGTGCGCCACGATATTCCAGAACTCCGCGTAGAGCGTGAAGTCCCGGTATCCCAGCGGACCGGCCCATACCACCGGCTGACCGCGGAACAGCGGCGCGAGCAGGGTGACGACCAGCGCGTTGACGTGGAACAGCGGCAGCGCGGCGAAGACCACCGATTCCTCATCGAGCAGCGAGTTGGCGGCGATCATCCACGCATTGGAGACCTCACCGGAATGTCGGTGCGCCGCCAGTTTCGGCACACCCGTCGTGCCGCCGGTGTGGAACAGCGCCGCCAGATCCGATGCCGCCGGTGCCTCTCCGTGAAAGCGGCTCGAATCCTCCTCGGCGGCAAGGTTATCGAGATAGCCGATCCGGATGCCGCCGATGCCGGGCAGGGTCGGCGGCGGCTCCGGAGCTGCCGTGGGACGCAACACCAGCAGGGCAGCCAACAGACCGCGCGCCGCGAGTTCGCGTGCTGTGGTCCAGGTGTCAGGCTCGAGTTCCGGACCGGCGGCGATCAAGACCCGAGCGCCCGAGCGGCGCAGCAGCTCCGCGACGTGCTCGTGCGACAGGCCGCCATTGATCGGTGCGGCGATGCCCGCCAGCTGTGCGGCGAGGGTGGCCGGGATCAGCTCCGCGCAGTTGGGTGCGATCAGCGCGACAGCATCGGCGCGGCGCACACCCAGCTCGTGCAGCAGGTTCGCGTACTTGTGCACGTCGGCGAGCAGCTCGGAGTAGTTGCGCTGCAACGGCTCTCGCCATCGCGCCGCATCCGGCAGCACGGTGATCGCGGTGCGCTCCGGCCATCGCGTCGCCGCGCGGACGAGCAGGGCGTAGGTCGATTCGGGCAGGCCGCGCGCCTCGAGCGGTATCGCTTCGATGGCGGCCAGGTCCTCCGGGCCGGTGTACCGGGGCCAGAGCAAGTCCTCGGTCGAGGTCTCGAGGGTCGTGTTGTCGGTCATCGGGCGTACCTCACGACCGTGCGCTGGCGGCCCAGGTCGAGGGCGCCGTCGTCGGTGCCGATCGCGGCCTCGACCACGTCCCCGTCCTTCAGGTACTTCGGGTTCTTGGCCTGGCCTCGGAAGAACATCTTCCACTTGACCTTCGGCGGCAGCAGCGAGCCGATGATCTCCACCGGCTTGGGCGGGGCACTGAGCGCGGTGCCGATCGGGGTTCCGGTGAGTAGCAGATCCCCGGCGTCCATGCGCTGGAATCGGGTCAGCGCGCGCAGCGTCTCGACCGGCCGGTAGATCATGTCCGCGACCGTCATGTCCTGCCGCAGCTGGCCATTGACCCACAGCCGCAGCCGCAGATCTCCGAACCGCTTCAGCTCATCGGCGTCGAGCAGCACCAGCGCCGGGCCGACCGGGGTGAAGGTCGGATACGACTTCGCTTCGTAGAACTGCGTTTTCGGCAGCTGCACGTCGCGCGCCGAGATGTCGTTGGTAACCACCAGGCCCGCGACGTAATCCGCGAGGTTCTCCGCCGAGACATCAGCGCCGACCGGCATCTCGCGACCGAACACGAGGCCGATCTCCACCTCGTAGTCGAGCAGCTGCACATGCGCGGGCCGGATGACGTCGTCGTGGGGTCCACTGATCGATCCGGACGCCTTGCGGAAGAACGTGAGCGGCACCGTCTCGGGGTCCATTCCCGAGTCCTTCACGTGCGAGGCGAAGTTCGTCATCTGCGCAACCACCCGACACGGCGCGGTCACCGGGGAGATCAACGAAAGGCTCTGCACTGCCACGGTTTCCGCGCCGGATGCAGCCGCGGCGATCGCCTCACGGTCGGCGAGCAGTTCCCGCGTGGTCGTCGCGGTGGTATCGATACGGGCGGCACCGGCGGGGGTCTGCACCCACCAGGCGTCGGCGGTGCGGAGGATGGATGTGCTCATGAGTTGGCCACTTTCAACAGGCCGCGCAGGCGGCGGATATCGAATTCGTTGTCCTCACGCAGCGCGTCGACGATCGAGCGCAGTTCGCGCAGCGATCCGACTCCGGGCTTGATGTCGAGGAAGTCCTTGGTGATGGGCGGGCCCCACTGCGCCAGACCGGAAGCGCTCATCGGCGCCCAGCCCGGCTCGAGGGTGCAATCGAACATGTCCCCGTCACAGAAGTGCTCCACCAGGAACCCGTCGGGATCGCGCCAGTAGTCGAAGATCTGGCTGCCCTGGATATGGCGGCCGATACCCCACGATCGGCGATAACCCTGTTCGCGCAGGTACTCTCCACCCGCCGCGAGCGCGTCCAGGTCGGCGACCTGATACGCGGAGTGCACATAGCGGTTCGACGGCCCGAGCGTCAACGCGAGCGTGTGATGGTCGGTCGGCACCGAACCCTGGTCGCAGCGAATGAAACTCATGACCGGACCACGCTCCCGCTGGCCCGGGTAAAAGTGGAAGTCGCTGACGATCAGGCCCAGATTCCGCAGATACCAGTCGAGAGTCTCGCGGTATCTCGTCGACTGAATCACCACGTGTCCGAGCCGACGCACGCGTGCCGGTGCCCGCAGCGGTCGCTGCGTGGCATTCACCCGCGCCACCTCGTGCCCGAAGTTGAAAATGTGGGGCTGCTGAGTCGGCAAAGCCTCGAGTTCGTGCGTCTCGGCGACCACTCGCACCCGCAGGCGGCTCGGATCGGCCAGGTCGACGGTCAGTCCGCCCAGTGACTCCGGCAATGACATGGCTCGCGCACCGGTCGCGGCGGCCAGTCGCAGCAGATCGGCGGAATCGGCGGCACGAAAGGCCGGACCGACGAAGCGCGAGCGGACGCCACGCCGGATGAGCACGCAGGGCGCGCCCGGATCGGTCCCGCGCAGCTGCAACTCGTCGGCCGTCCGCATGGCGGTCGCGAACCCGAAGGCGTGGGCGAAAGCCTCCGCCCCGTCCAGGTCGGGCTTCTCGAACTCCAGCCACGCCAAGTCCAGCACCTTGATCACGGGATTGCGCGCCCGGCCCGGATGCTCACCCGCGTGCGCCCCCTGCTCGCTGTGCAGACCGCTGTGTACATCGTGATGGCCGCTCATCGATCACTCCCTTCCAAGAACTGACGATATCGTCACTCACGAGAGCGGCGTCAGTCAATACCCTCTGACGATTCCGTCAAAATTGAATCGATCGGCTATGATGGTGAGCCTGTCCAGTAGGAGAGATGCATCGATGACCACGCACAATGGGTCGGCACCCAATCGCCTGGAACGCCGCAAGGCCCGCACGCGCGCCGCGCTGGTCGGCGCGGCGCAATCACTGCTGGCCGAGGGCAAGATCAACGTGCCGATCCTCGAGATCACCCAGGCCGCCGACGTCGGCATGGGATCGTTCTACAACCATTTCCAGAGTCGCGAGGAGCTGTTCCATGCTGCCGTCGAGGAGGCACTAGACCGGCACGGCGCACTGCTCGATCTGCTGTGCGAAGACGTCGAGGATCCGGCTCAGGTCTTCGCGCAGAGCTTCCGCCTCACCGGCCGCCTGCACCGCCTGCATCCCACCCTCAGCAAGGTCTTGCTCAATGACGGCCTCAGCCTGACGAACTCGGACCGCGGGCTCGCGCCCCGCGCACGCCGCGACATCGAGGCCGCGGCCGAAGCCGGGCGCTTCGACATCCGCGACTCGGAACTGTCGATGACCATCGTCGCCGCCGCGGCCATGGGCCTCGGACGCCTGCTGCACGACCATCCCGAACGCGACGACGCCGAGGCCGCCGACCAGGTGGCCGAGGACCTGCTGCGCATGTTCGGGCTCTCCTCCGAGGAAGCCCACGAGATCTGCCGACGCCCGCTACCGCCATTGGACCTGCCGCGCGTCGGCTCGACTCCATAGAGTCAGCGGTCGTCAACGGCGGGAGCCTGCGGCAACCATCTCGAGGGGGCAACGCTAGCTGGGCCATCGCGGCCGGAGCACCGCATGCTCTACCGGGGCCGGCTCGACGGCACAGGCGGGTTCGCGGTAGTCGAGACCGACAATCCGATGGATCTGGCCGACGGTCCGACCGAATTCGGCTTCTGCGCGGAGTGCGAGATCTACCCTGTCGTCGAGGCCGCCGAGGTCGCGCAGGCATTCCAGCAGGGCGCCGACTTCAGGGCGTCGATCGGCTGAACCTCGCCGCTCAGCCCCAATTCCCCTTCATCCGGCACACCACCGAACGCCGGTCGGTGGACCACGCGCCGTGCGACTCCAGCCGCTGGGCAGGGGGAATAGTGCTGGCGCGCATACGGTACATGCGCGCCGCTACGGCGACGCCTGCGCGCTCGGTGAAACAGCCGAAGCCATCGGCTCGGCACGGACCATCTGCTCACGGAGCCCGGTCGGCTCGTCGTGTCGGCGGGCGGCCGCATAGACCTGCAAGTAGCGAGTGATGGCGATCCGACCCTCGTCGGTCAGCGCGTCACTCTCGTCGCCGCGCTGGTGGGCCAGCTCGAAGACGTGGTCACCCAGCTCCACGGCCACTTCGACGACGCGTCGGCTGGTGCCGGGCGCGAGCAGGCCGGTGGCAAGCAGGTGGCGGTGGAGCAGGTCGGTGAGCCTGCCGAGGTGTTCTCTGATGTCGTCTCGGAGAGCCTCGTTGTGCCGGGAGGCGTAGTAGAGCGCGACGAAGTCCGGGTGGGACATGTAGTGGCGGCCGTGAAAGGCGATGAACGCCTCGACGGCGGCCGCGATGTCCGGGTGTGGCCGGGCGGTGGCGAGGGACTCCTCCAGTTCGCTATCGAGGCGCGTGAGTTCGCGGGCGAGCAGCTGCTCGAAGATCGCGTCGCGATTGGTGAAGAACTGGTACACCGTCGCGGACGGGACACCAGCACGTTCCGCCACGGAACGGACCGTCGCCGCGTCGGTTCCCTCGGCCGTGATGATCTCCACGGCGGCGTCCAAGATCCGCTGGACGCGCTCGCGGCTGCGCTGCTGGACCGGTTCGCGGCGGAGGGGGCTGGCGTCGGGCACGGCATCCATGGTAGACACGAAAAAAATAACATGACGTCATGTTCATGTTCTTGCGGATCTCTTGCGGAGGCGACTACACCATGAGCGCGACCGGGGCAGCCGTCGATGCGTTGACCAAGGCGGGGCGGGCGATACGCGGCTCCGGGGGCGGCGGCACCGCGAAGGCCGCTTGCAACTTGTGCGAGGCGATTTGCGGGATCGAGATCACCATCGAGAGCGGGAGAGCCGTCGGTGTGCGCGGCGACCGCGACGACCCTCTATCCCGCGGCCACGTGTGCCCCAAGTCCGTAGCGATGACCGACGTGCACAGCGACCCGGACCGGCTACGGCGGCCGCTGCGCAAGATCGACGGAGAATGGGTGGAGGTGGACTGGTCCGAGGCGATCAACGCGGCGGCCCGCGGACTCGCTCAGGCCCGTCGGCGGCACGGCGCGAATGCGGTGGCGGTCTACCTGGGCAACCCCTCGGTCCACAGCCTCGGCGCGATGACCCACGGGTCCGCGTTCGCCTCATTGCTGCGAACCCACAACCACTTCTCGGCATCCTCGGTCGACCAGTTGCCGCACCAGGTCGTTTCGGCACTGCTGTACGGGCACCAGTTCCTGCTGCCGGAGCCGGATCTGGACCGGACACAGCACCTGCTCATGTTCGGTGCCAACCCGCGTGCATCGAACGGAAGCCTGATGACCGCGCCGGATATGGCGCGGCGGCTGCGGGAGATCCGCGAGCGCGGCGGGCGGGTCACCGTCATCGACCCGCGCCGCACAGAGACGGCCGCGGACGCCGATGAGCACGTATTCATCCGGCCCGGCACGGACGCCGCGGTGCTGTTGGCCATGGTGCACGTCGTCTTGCGAGACCGGGCACCGCGCCTGCCCGAATACATCACGGGTGCGGACGCGCTCCGAGACGCGGTCGCCGAGTTCACGCCGGAAGCCGCTGGCCGTTTCAGCGGCGTGCCCGCCGCCACGATCACCCGCCTCGCCCACTCCTTCGCCGACGCGGGTCCCGCCGCCTGCTACGGCAGGTTCGGCGTGTCGACCCAGCGTCACGGCACTGTGTGCCAGTGGGCCATCCAGGTGCTCAACATCATCACCGGCAACCTGGGCCGCGAGGGCGGGACGCTGTTCACCGACCCGGCCATCGACATGACACGGCTGCTGAGCCCGGGCCATTTCGGCCGACGCCGCAGCCGTGTGCGCGGGCTTCCTTCCTTCGCCGGGGAGTTTCCGGTCGCCGCCCTTGCCGAGGAGATCACGACGCCGGGCCAGGGGCAGGTCCGGGCGCTGTTGACGATCGCGGGAAACCCGGTGCTGTCCACTCCTGCCGGAGCCGCACTCGGCACCGCGCTCGGCGGCCTCGACTTCATGGTGGCCGTGGACTTCTACCTCAACGAGACCACTCGCCACGCCGACGTCATCCTGCCGCCGACCAGCGCGCTGGAACGAGACCACTACGACTTGGTTTTCCGGTCCTTCGCCGTCCGCAATACCGCGAAATACTCGCCCGCGGTGCTGCCCAAGCCGCGCGGCGCGCGGCACGACTGGGAGATCTTCCGCGACCTCGGCTCGGCCTACCAACGCCACCTCGGAGGCGGCCGGATGCAGGTATTGCGCCGTCGCCTCAGTAGGCCCGCCCTGGCCACCGAGATTCGGCTGCGGACACCGCCGCGCCTGCTGGTGGACCTGCTCCTGCGCACAGGTCGCTACAAACTGAGCGTGCGGCGACTGCTCGCTCACCCGGCCGGGCTGGACCTGGGCCCGCTGCGGCCGGGCGTCGAGCATCGCCTGCGCACTCCTGACCGCCGACTACACCTCGTGCCACCGGAGATCGCGGAGGCCCTCGACACCCTGCGCTCCGACCTGTGTACGGCTCCGGCGGATCCAGGGTCGCTGCTGTTGATCGGCCGACGGCACCTGCGCTCCAACAATTCCTGGATGCACAACTACGCCCGCCTCGTCGCCGGTCCGCAGCGACACCATCTGCTCATGCATCCTGACGACGCGGCCCGCCTCGGACTGGCCGACGGGCCCGCCGTGCTGCGCTCACGCACCGGCGCCGTGCGGGTGGACGTCAGGCAGACCACCGACATCATGGCGGGCACGGTCAGCCTGCCGCACGGGTACGGGCACGCGGCGGCGGAAAGTCGGCTGTCCGTGGCCTCCCGCGTCGCGGGCGCGAGCGCCAACGATGTCACCGACCCGCTGTTCCTGGACACCGTCAGCGGAAACGCCGCCCTCAACGGAATCCCGGTCACCGTGGAACCGCTCCCCCACTCCCGCTAGCAAGGAACGCCATGCCCCACGTCATCACCCAGCCGTGCTGCAACGACGCCTCCTGTGTGCCGGTGTGCCCGGTCGGCTGCATCCATCCCACCCCCGACGAACCGGGCTTCGCCTCCGCCGAAGCCCTCTACATCGACCCCGCCAGCTGCATCGACTGCGGCGCCTGCGTCGCCGAGTGCCCGGTCGGGGCGATCACCCGCGACACCGCGCCCGCCGCAGGCCGGTTCTTGGACCTGGCGGAGGCTTATTACCAGCGAAACCCGCTGCCGCCCGGCATCCCCGACGCCTCGCCGCTCGCTGCGCGGGCCGAGATCGAGGAGCTTCGAGTCGCGGTGGTGGGCTCCGGGCCCGCAGGCGCGTATGCCGCACTAGAGCTGCTCGAGCATCCGGGCGCGACAGTCACGATGTTCGACCGGCTGCCCACACCGTGGGGTCTGGTGCGAGGCGGCGTGGCCCCCGACCACCCGTCCACCAAATCCGTCACCGAGGTATTCGAGCGCGCCGCCGCCAATGGCCGCTTCCGCTTCCACCTCAACGTCGAGGTCGGTACCCACATCACCCACGACGAGCTGGCCGCAGCGCACCACGCCGTCGTCTACGCCTATGGGGCCTCCGGTGACCGCCGCCTGGGGATTCCCGGCGAGGACCTGCCGGGAAGCGCGTCGGCAACCGAGTTCGTGAACTGGTACAACGGCCACCCGGACTTCATCGACCGCACGTTCGATCTCTCCTGTCGCCGTGCGGTCGTCGTGGGCAACGGCAACGTCGCCCTCGACATCGCCCGCCTCCTGGTCGCCGATCCCGCGGAGCTCGCCGCCACCGATATGGCCGACCACGCGCTGGCCGCCCTGGCCGCAGGCACGATCGAGGAAGTCGTGGTGCTCGGCCGGCGCGGCCCCGCGCAGGCCGCGTACACCACTCCCGAGCTGCTCGCCCTGACCGATCTCGACGGCGCCGATGTCCTCGCCTTGTCCGACGAGGCCAAATTGGATCCCGACCAGCTCGCCGCACTTCGATCGGACCCGATCGGGCTGGCCAAAGCGCAGGCTGCCGCGGAACTCACCACACGCCGCCGCGGTGCGTCGCGCCGTATTGTCCTGCGCTACTTGTGTTCTCCGCTGGAGATCTTGGGCGATCAACGGGTCACCGGAGTGCGTGTGGCTCGCAATCGGCTCGAACACGGCCCCGGCGGCGACGTCCGCGCTGTCCCGACCGGAATCGAAGAGACCATCGAGGCGGGCTTGGTACTCCGGGCGGTGGGTTACCGCGGCGCTGCGCTGTCCGGCCTGCCCTTCGACCATGACCGCGGTGTGCTGCCCAACGACTTCGGCCGAGTCCTCGCCGGGACCGGCGAACCCATCCCCGGCGTTTACACGGCGGGATGGATCAAGCGGGGCCCGTCCGGAGGCATCGGCGCCAACAAGAAATGCGCACTGGACACTGTCGCCGCACTCCTCGCCGACCATTCCGCAGGATTGCTTCCCGCCCCGGCAACCACCCCGCAGGAACTCGACGCACTGGTCCGGCAGCGCCGGCCCACCGCCGTCGGTGTGCACGAGTGGAGGGCGATCGATCGGACCGAGCGCGACCTCGGCGCGGTTCAGGGACGGCCGAGGCGCAAACTTGCCTCGTTCCCCGCCCTGCTCGCCGTTGCGCATGGGGAGGACTCGATGCCGACGATTCCACTGCCGATCGACGCAGACGGGTTCCGCCTCTAACCAATTCCTGCTAACGCTGCGTGTAGAGACCGACGATGTGGGTTCTTTCGCGACGAAATACGGGTCCTTGCTCGTCGTCCACGACCGCGGCCGACGCCACCGAATCCCCTCTGCCGCAAGTATTCTGCGCACCTGGCTACGACCCACGACAGTGCCTTCGGCGCGCAGGGCCGCGGTCAGCGAATCCAGCGTCCAGCTCGACGGTGCCCCGTCCTGCTCGGCTTCCAGAGCGCCATCGGATCGCGGCGTCAACCGACGCGGTGGCGTGGTGGCGACTGAATTGGTCGGCCGATCACGCGGAACTGGTGGCGGCATCGGTAGAGGACCCCGCCACCAGTTCAACATGACCGTCTGTCCAGCAAGGTTTTCGGCTGCTGAGGCGAGCGCCGAGGAGTTCGCGGGGGCGTCGACAGAGCTGCTACGCGATCCGTGCGGGCCGGTGCGACGCCAGTTCGGCATCCGGTGCCTGATATTCGACTCTGCGGCCTTGCTGGACGAATGCGAGCACGAACCGGGCGTGCGGTGCCGGGTGGGGCTGTCTCGAGCGGCGGCAGGAGTTGTTGGCACGTCGTGGCAACGTGCGTCTGCGCTACAGCGACATCGCACGGGAGCTGGACATTCTTGACCTCGCCCGGCCTGCTTTCAGCGCGACGCGTTCACCGATGCCGACTGAAACCCGCCCGCGCGCACCGCGTCGGTGATGAGTGTCCGAACGTCGCGCGGTGCGCCCGGCAGCAGCTCGAGGAGGTCGGTGCTCGATGCCTCGAGTAGTCCGGCACCGAGATTCGCGAACAACGAGAGGGTATGTGTGATCTGGTACGGCTCCAATCCACTGCCCTGCAACATATCCCGCATTTCGCTGAGCGAAATCGGCACGTATCGCACTGGGCGACGGAGGGATTCGCTCAGGATCTCGGCGATATCTGGGCCGCCGATCGCGGTCACACCCTCGAGCTCGTATACCTTGCCCGCATGTCTGCTGGGCCGCCCCGCGGCCAGATCACGCTCGGATTCCGCGGCTACCCGAACGGCTACCTCGGCCAGGTCCTCGCGCGCCACCACCGAGATCCGGCCGGTGCCGAATGCCGCCGCGAATACACCCGATTCGGCCGTAGAGGCGGTACCGGCGACGGCGAGGCCGACCGGCACCTCCGCGTAGAGGCCATTGCGCAGGACGGTCGCGTCAAAAGGTGCTGCGGCGAGACGTTTTTCGGTCCAGCGGTGCGGCAGGGCGATGGTCATCAGATCGCCGGATCCCGCGAGACCGGTGTAGATCACGTGCCGGACACCGGCCGCGCCGGCGGCGTCGATCACCGCACCGTGGCGGGCCAACACCACATCGTCTTCGGCGTATCCGGCCGAAATCAGGACCAGGACATCGACATCCCGCAGTCCCGCGAACAGCGTCGCCGGGTCGTCGAAATCGATACGGCGCGTAGTGATGTCGTCACCGGAGCGGCTGCCCGCCGCTACGGTCAGGTCGTCGAGGGTGGACAGGCCGCGGTGGACGAGGGCTCCGGAGATGCCGGTTACCAGGATCATCGCAACACTCCCGATTGTTGTAGTTGCTGGATTCGACCCAGCATCGGCGGCCGCGGCGCGCGGCATAAGGAGGCACTTTCATGTCGGTCACGAACACTGCGGTCACCGCGCAGGTCGCGGGCACTATTCCCGACGGGCCCTGTGGCGATGACGACTGCGGCATCCGCGATGTGCTCGACCGGTTGGGGGATCGGTGGACGGTACTGGTGATCGTCGAACTGAGTACAGGAGTGCGGCGTTTCCGTGAGTTGGAGCGAGCGATTCCGGGCATCTCACAGCGGATGCTGACACTGACCACCAAGCGCCTGTGCCGCGACGGCATGGTGGAGCGGATCGCGTACCCGACGATCCCACCGCAGGTCGAATACCGGCTCACCGAGACCGGCCAGAGCCTGGCCGCGGCCATCAGCGCACTCGCCGATTGGTCGCGCGAGCACAAGGACCGCATCGCCGACGCGCGCCGACACTGGGATGCCGAGCACGGCGACTGAACACCTGTCGCGGGCGGGCGAACAGCGCTTGAATGGAAGCATTCCCACAGGGAGGTTCCCGATGACCCTTACCGCTCGTGACCTGCTCTACGGGATCCAGGCCGAGCTGGCCCCGCACGACGACGACAATCGCATGGTTCCGCTGATCTCGGTGGGCAAGGCGCCACGCGCGGTATTCGCGGCGATCGCCGCCGAGGAACAGCGCATCATAAGCAGCGACTGGCGCAGCTTCCACGCCATGGCGGCGCGAGCGGACGACCCGCACGTCAGAGCGTTCCTCGACGCCCTCCCGCCCGGCGAGCAGCAGGCACTGGCTCTGTTGGACGCACTCGTGGCGGCGGCCGGACCAGATCAGGGCATGGAGCCGCCCAGGGCGGGTTGTCAGGCCTATCCCGCTTATGTCGCGTGGCTGGCGCTCAACGCCGAACCCTCCGCAGCGACTGCCGGTATCTACGCGAATGTCGCCGCATTCGGCCGCTACTGCCGTGTGGTCGCCGACAGCATGCGCACCAACTACAAGTTCGACGACCCGGCCTGCGCATTCTTCGACTTCTTCGCGGCCGGTAGCCCCGAATATGAACAGCGGGCCCTCGCCGCAATCCAGGCCGGAATCGACACCGACCGACTGAATCCGAACGACGCCCACCTGTACGCCAGACTCTTCCAGAACTACGAACTCATGTTCTGGAACACCCTCGCCGACGAGTTCGCCGGATAGCACCGCAACCGTCGGTGTTGCTCCGAGCCGACCGCTCGTCGGCAGCTGAGCTAGCTCGCACCGTCGTAGACCACTGCCGATCGGCGAATCTCGATATGTTGATCAACAACGCGGGCCGCCCGCTGCAAGACCCGTCTGACAATCCCGTGGCGCACAGAACGGGTTAGCTCAGTCGAGCGGCGTCGCGGCGGGCTCCACGGCCACCGGCTCGGGCTGCGCCGGTGTGGCCTCTGCCGGTCGCGTCGGCCGTTCGGGCGCTGCCGGGACCGCCGCGAGCGGCTTCCGAGCCCCGGCCAGCCGCGAGTAGGCGAGGCAGACCAGCCCGCATAACAGATAGCCCAGCGCCACCTTCGGTGCCGCAGCCCAGGCGATCTGGGCGGCGTGGATCAGGCCGATCCAGCTCAGTGCCGCAGCGGCGGCGCACGCGGTGGCCGCGGCGACGAAGCGCTTGTCCAGGATGAAGGTCACGACCGCGCCGAGCACCAGACCGGCCAGCACACCGCCCGAGCCCAGCGTCTTCAGCCCGTCGTACACCACGCCCGCTTGGCCGAGCGCGGCGTCGCCGACGTTGTCGGCGGTGGTACCGGCCGCCGTCAGCGCGTTGTCGATCTGGCCGACCGCCCACTCGGCGAGGTTCGGGATCAGCGCCGCGACCACCGCCACGGCGTGCAACTTGGGCACCGCCTGGAACGCCTGTGCGCCGATCAGCAGGCCGATGTACAGCAGAATCGGCACGATCGCCGGGATCGGCAGCAGGGTGGCGAGCACCCCGAACAGCCCGAGCAGGCACATCACGCCGATGGTGACGCCGCTGGCCAGCGAGTATCCGGTGCGCCCGCCGGCGTCCTTCCAGCCCGGATGGCCGATGTAGACCGCGGGCGGGAACGGCGAGCCGAAGCCTGAGCCGACGACGGCGCCGAGCCCGTCGGCGAGCAGCACGCTGCGCAGGTTGTAGTTGTCGCCTGCCGCCGCGGCGCTCTCCACGTTGCTCATCGCCTCGGTGAAGTTGTAGACGCCCAGCGGAATCGCCGTGGCCAGCAGCGGGCTGAGATTGCCGAGGCCGGTGAACAGCAAGTGCAGGTGCAGGGTCGGCAGCCCGATCGCGATGTCGTGCGCGGCCTTGCTGACGTCCGGCACCGACATGAACCCGCCGATCCAGCCGATCGCCGTGCCGATCAGCAGCGCCACCAGGCCGACCGGGACGTTGCCGGGCAGCCGCACGTCGGTGAAGAAGCCGATCAGGATGATCGCAAGCACGGGCAGCGCGATCCACGCGGCCTCCCACATCTGCGCGGCCGGGCGCATGGAGATGAACGTGATCGAGATGCCCGCCAGCGTGCCGAGCATTGCCGCGCGCGGGGTGATGCGGCGGATGTAGGGGCCCACGAAGCCGCCGATCATGACGATCACGCCGATCAGGAACGCCCAGGCCAGGCCCGCCGACCACGCCTTCAGCGGATCGTGGCTGCCCAGATAGATCGGCAGCATGACCACGAACACCACGATGAACATGTGCGGCACGCTGGGTCCGTACGGCAGCGCCGTCACCGTCGCCCGCTGCTCGCGGCGAGCGAGGCGGCGGGCCAGCAGCACGTAGTAGAGGTTGCCGAGCACCAGGGCCACGCCCAGCGCGGGCAGCACGCTGCCCAGCACGTCCCTGCTGGAGATGTTCACCACCGTGATGGACAGCGTGGTGAGGGTGAGCACGTTGACCAGGATGTTGAAGCAGAGCCCGAAGTAGGCGTTGGTGTCGCCGCGCGTCCACCAGGGCAAGCGGAGGGCGGCGGGTTCCTCGGCGGGTGCAGTGTCACTGGGTTGCGTTTCGAGGGACATCGGCTTTCCTGTTCACTAGACCGGGCGTATCGGCGAAGGGTCGAGCTGGGCGGGGGTGGTCAGCGCGGCGACGACCGCGGCCGAATCGGCGACCCAGCCGAAAATGCCGCCCTGTGCCGCGATCATCTCCAGCCCCACTCGCTGGAATTCGGGGAAATAGGAACCGACGCAGTCGGAAACGACCAGGCACTCGTAGCCCCGGTCGTTGGCTTCGCGCACGGTGGTGTGCACGCACACCTCGGTGGTGACCCCGGTGACCAGCAGGGAGCGGATGCCCCCGCGCTGCAATTCGTCGGCGAGGCCGGTGGCGTAGAAGGCGCCCTTGCCCGGCTTGTCGATCACGACCTCGTCCGGCAGCGGTGCCAGCTCGTCGACGATGTCGTGGCCGTACTCGCCGCGGATCAGGATGCGGCCGAACCGCCCCGGGTCGCCGATGCGCTGGGAGGGGTTGCCGCGCAACAGCTTCGACGGGGGGCAATCGGACAGGTCGGGCCGGTGACCCTCCCGGGTGTGCAGCACCGGCACCCCCGCCTCGCGGGCGGCGGCCAGCAGCGCGCGCAGCGGCTCGATCACCGTGCGCAGCAGGCCGACGTCGTTGCCGAGGCTCTCGCCGAAGCCGCCGGGTAGCAGGAAGTCGCGCTGCATATCGATGATCAGCAGGGCCAGGGTGCCCGGCTCGAATCGGAAGGGTCCCGGCCGCGCCGGAATGGACTGTGTGGCGGTCATTGTCGCTCCTTCGCTGCTCGGGCGGCGGCCGCGGCGGTCACCACCGTGCGGGGTTCGTCGAGGATGCGCGCCGCGGCCGCCAGCACGGTGTCGTCAGCGAGCGCGGGACCGGCCACCATGACCGACAGCGGCCGCCCGTCGCCGGTCACGCCCACCGGCACCGCCACGGCGGTGAGGTCGAGCAGATTCCCGAAATGGGTGTAGTGCCCGAGCACGGTGTTGGTGGCGACAGGATCGGCCAGCACCTGCGCCACGGTGAAGGTGGTGCCGATGGCGGGCAGCACCAGCACGTCGAAGTCGGCCCACATCCGGGCCACCCGCGCGCGCAGCCGTTGTAGCCGCTGCTGCGCCCGGAACACGTCCACCGCGTCGAACCGGTAGCCACCGGTGAGGATTTCGCGCACTGTCGGCAGTATCGAGTCCGGATGATCGGCCAGGAAGTCGCCGAACTCCACCAGCCGCTCGGCCACCCACGGGCCCTGATAGAGCAGCTCGCCCGCCGCCAGGAACGGCTCCAGAGTGGTCGCCACGCAGTCGAATCCGAGCCCGGACAGGCGCTCCCGCAGCGCCAGGTGCGCATCACGGAACACCGTGTCGCCGAAGAACTCCAGCTCCGCCGCGGCGGGCAGCCCGGCGCGCAGCCGCCCGCCGCGGTGGCGCGGCCCGCGGGGGCGGCTCCAGGGATCGTCCGGGTCCACCGCCGCGATCACGTCGAAGACCCGGTCGAGGTCCTCGATCGAGGTCGCGGTGAGGGTGACGCAGTCCAGCGACTTGCACGCCGGGACCAGCCCGACCGCGCTGATCAACCCGCGCGACGGCTTCCAGCCGACGATGCCGTTGAGCGCGGCCGGGACCCGGCCGGACCCGGCGGTATCGGTGGCCACGCAGAACGGCACCTCGCCCAGGGCCACCGCCCGCGCGGAGCCGGAGCTGGACCCGCCGCAGACGAGGTCGCCGCCGAAGACGCTGCGCGGGATGGTGTATGGGGTGCGGGTGCCGTTCAGCCCGGTGGCGAACTGATCCAGGTTGGTCTTACCGACGAACAGCGCGCCCGCGTCCAGCAGGCGCTGCACCGCCGGGGCGGTTCCGGTTGCCGTATAGGCGAAGTCGGGGCAGGCCAGGGTGGTGGGCCAGCCCGCGACATCGATGCTGTCCTTCACCCCGAACGGCACGCCGTACAGCGGCAGCGTGCGCGCGCCAGGCCGCCGCTCGATCTCGGCCGCCGCGGCCAGCAGTTGCGCGCGGGGCACCGGCGTGATCCAGGTGCCGTCGTCGCCGTTGGCGGCGATCGCGTCGGCGACCCGCGCCGCGGTGTTCGTCGGTGAGCCGCTACCGCTTTCGTGTGAATGCAGGATCTCGGCGATGCTGGGTCCCGTGCTGCGCATTTGTCGATTGTCGACAGAATGCGTGAAGCCCGGTGTGTTCGTGTGTTTCGGCTGTGTTGCCGGTCAGCGGAATTCGAGATCGAGGTAGGCCAGCTCGCCGTGCCTGCGCATCTCCTCCAGCACGATGTCCCGGTCGTTGGTCTCCAGGGCGGCCAGCAGCGCGGCGTGCCGGCGCACCCCGTCGCGGCGGTGCGTGGCCCGCGCCTCCTCCCGCAGGTTGCGGGCCATCGGCAGCTGCAGCTTCAGCAGGATCGGCGCATAGGCCAGATCCAGCTGCCGATGGCCGGCCAGCGCGACGATCGCGGCGTGGAAGCGGCGGTGCGCGTTGTCCCGCTCGAAGTCGTCGCCGCAGCCGTCGGCCGCCCGCATGTCGGCCAGCGCGGCGCGCACCGCGCGCAGCGGATCTCCCTTGGCTGGCAGCGGAAACGCGCTCTCCACCGCGTGCCGCTCCAGGACCCGCCGCAGCTCGAACAGTTGCCGCACGTCCGTGGCCGACCACACCACCACCCGGAAGCCGCGGCGCGGCAGATGCTCGATGAGCCCCTCCTGCACCAGCAGTCGCAGCGCCTCCCGCACCGGCGCCCGGCTGGTGCCCAGCCGGGCGCACAGCGCCTCCTCGCCGATCCGATCGCCCGGCGCGTACGCCCCGCTCAGTACCTCCGACCGCACATGCCGCACCGCCAAATCCACCAGGCTCGGCGGCAGCACGGTCTCCTCCGCACGCACCGTCATGCTTCGAGTCTACGAACGGGGAGGTCGGCGGCGCGGCGGCCGCTGCCCCGGCCCCGCAGAACAGAAAGGCCGCCGTGGTCACCCAGACGTCGGCGCAGCTGTAGTACCAGCCGTTCCAGGTGTCGGCGACGATCACTGGATGCCGTGCCCGCGCGCCGTGTCATCGGTGGGCAGCCAGATCCCGTTGCAGCCTCGACCTTGTTCCACGGCCCCGGGGAGCGCCACCGTCTCCGCCACCTCCGATATCGCCACAAAAGAGATCTTCGGACCTGTTGCCGCCGTCCAACGCTTCTCGACGCAGGAAGAGGCGATCCGCCTCGGTAACGCCTCGGACCTGGACCTCGCCGGATACGTCTTCACGAGCGATTCGGATAGAGCACCTGACGCACTCGAGACCGGATTGGTGGGCATCAACCAAGGGGTGCCCTCAACCGCCGCTGCGCCAAGAGTGCGCCAGGTACCGCGGCACCGCACAGTCCTGAACTCTGCTCGGCGAACGCCTCGTCCATGCGCGAGTTGATGCGTCCGGCGGCACTCTCGACATAGATCTGGCTGTAGGAGACACCGACCTCGCGCTCTAGCCTGAACATTTCTCACACCATCCCCACCGACGAGAGCCCACCATCACCCGGCAGCGCCACGGGCAGCGTGGCGCCAGATGAGAGAGGAGCGTTCATCTCAGTGGGATCGGTGCCGACCAGCTCGAGGGCGAGATGGTCGGCAGAAGTGCGGTGCGGTCTGGTTCGGAAGCGGGTCATGGGCGACAGCGCAGAGAAGCCCACTGACACGGCGGCTTTCGAATTCGTGCGGCATGAACAATCTGAAGCGGTTCACCGAATTCAACACTGGCGCCGCGCGCATCGGCGGCCACCGCTACAGAACGAGGACTGCGCTGATGCGCTGCGCAAGCACTCCGAGTCTCGGCTTCGAACGCACTGTGTTGTCGCGACCCGCGCGGTTCAGCGCCGCCTCAGAACAGCCGATCACCCGAAGGCTCCGGCACGGGCGTCGTTCCCACGCGTACGCGCTCCTCGTCGTCGATGACATCCTCGATCGCGTCGATCTGGTCCTGAACCACCTCGGCGCGCGCCACCAACTCGACCCGGTCGGGCTCGGTGAGGCTCTCGGCACCGAGCTTCTCGAAAACGCAGGAGAGCACTGACCGTAAGTCCTCTAGCTTGCTGTCTGACTCCACGGGACCTCACCCTACGTCCGAACTCGACGAACATCCGCTTCAGCCGATTATCGAGTGGTATACGCCGATCAGCTCTGGGACCATCGGGTCAGCGTTCGACATTGATGCCGATGGAAGGAAATCGCGGATGACCACGCCGCGGCGGTACTGGATCAGATTCGACCCACAGCAGTGCTCCGACCCACGGTTCCGGCAGGGCGTCGGCGTGACTGGATTCGACGTACCGGATTGCCTGTCGATGGTGGTGAAGCTGTTCCCCGACGAACCGATGCCACCTGTGCACCGAATTACGGCCGACATCTCACTGGCCGAGCCACTGCCGGTGAATCCTCGCTATCTCGGAGTACCGGTGTGGCGCGGCGTGTGGTATCCACCCGTGAACCTTGAAACCGGGCCGACCCGCGCCATCGACCGAAGAGGCGCGCCTTCCGAATACCCGACACCCGTCACAGCATCGGGCCGCCGAATGCGGGTCAGCGAGACACTGCACACGAAAACCACATGGCGGGACGAAATCCCGCATATCAATGGGCTGCTGTGGCCGCTGGTGACCATGCACCACGCCGAGTACGGCCGCGGAATGCGGCTCAGCGCCCCAGCGCTTCGCGCCGTCTGCGCCACGGATCCGACCTACGGGGACATGGTGCGCGAAGCTCTCGACTACATGATCGCGTGGCGCCCGACACCGGATGAATGGTTCGACGCGACCGAAACCAGGTTCGCCGATCAACGGCACCTGGACGAGTACGTGCGAGCCTTCCGCGACTACCTATTCGGAACTCGCCCGGAGCCGCTCTATCCTCCCGGCAGCGAACCGCTTTCACCCGAGGACGAGTACATGCGAGCCATCCGCCGCTTGGTCGTCACTCGCCCGGAGCCCATCCACCCACCCGGCAGCGAACCGCTTTCACCCGACGGGGAACAGGGTTTCGCTCGCGCTGCACGTCAAACCCCTGTTGAGAGCTCGACTCCTCGTTCCGAAGCCGAATAATCTCTACACGCGGCTCACGGGTCCAACCGCCGCGGCAACACCTCGGAACCACTCCCCCGGCCGATCACCAAGCTGGCTCTAGTGAACTCAAGTGCGCGCTCATGCCGATTTCCGTGCAGCCAGCGGGATCGGTCTCCAGTGTGGGATCTGTTGATCGGGGCAGCTCGTCGCGCATGGCTGGCATCGCCCCAGCGCACACACTTCTCGATGATCTCCCTACTCGGGGAAGGTCGGCTGGAGGACGCCGTATCGCTCGGAGACGATGCCGCGTGTCGGCTCTTCGGGTAAAGCCGGCTCGGAACGGTCGGTAATTGCGCGCGACGCCCACAGATGTCGTGAGAGCTGACCCGCCAGACATGCACCGGCCGCGTTCAACAGCACGTCGTCGACGGATGAGTGACGGCCGATAGCGAGGGCGAACTGTGCAATCTCCACTGCGATCGAAGCTGCTGCTCCCGCCAACAGGATGCGGTACGAGCGGGCGAACCAGGGTCGGCGCACCGGCAACAGGAAGCCGAGTGCGGCGAAGACCAACAGATTCCCGCCGAACTGCTCGATCACCCGGTCGTCGGCCAGTTGCTCGGCCAGATCACGCAGCGGCACGAGATTCAGCGAACGACCCGTTCCGGTCGGCGTGAGGATCATCCACAACCACGGCGCCGTACCCGTCACCATCCCGACATCGCACAGCGCCGCCCGCCACCCGCGCCGCCCCACCAGCCACCAGGCCACGAGACCGGCTACCGGTATCGCGGCGACCGCGGCCACCACGACCCCACCCCACGCCTCCCATGTCCCGTTCACCCCGCCAGTATCACCCAAATCACCAGCGCCACAGACTTGGCCGAAATCGCCACCCGCACAGCTCCACCCATCGCCACCCATGCTGGCGGAGGTTCCTGAAGTCAGGTGAGCGGCAAAAGCCCGACACCCGTCTCAAGTAGCCGCTGTGCGCGCTGAGCGAAGTGGTCACGGGGCGGTGCCCGGCCCCCAACTCAGCTGGATTGAACGAGCCTCGGCGAAGGTCCCTCTCTCGACCGATCTCGCATGCTTACCATTGGCGACCTCCGTCCCCTTTGCATGCCGCGCACGCGTCACAGCCGTATGGTTGGATGCAGCGCTCCTTTCGCGTGCCGAACCTGATGGCCATGCTGCTGCGGGCTGGGCCGTTGGGCCCTTCCAAATCGGTTCCGCGAAACCGGACGCCGGGCATCGCGTCTCGTGAATGATAGTTTCAAAGCGATATGCGCGGGTGTCTCTGTGTTCAGCAGCCAGCACAGCACCGCTGGTCGGCGATCCCGTCGTGCGCGGCATCGCGTCCGAATGGGGTGGGGCAGAGCGAGGATGAGCATGACAGACACGGCGGCACCTGCCCGCACCGCATCGAAGCAGGCTGTCACGGCCACGGATCAGGTCGAGTTGCGCCAGCTACTGGCCGGATTGACAGCCGTGCGCGACGGCGATTTCGGCACCCGGTTGCCGACGGACGCCGACGGGTTGCTCGGCGAGATCGCGACGGTGTTCAACGGCATGGTGGACCAGCTGTCGCTGTTCACCTCGGAAGTCACCCGGGTCGCGCGCGAGGTCGGCACGGACGGGCGGCTGGGTGGTCAAGCCGAGGTGCCCGGCGTGTCCGGCACCTGGAAGGACCTCACCGACTCGGTGAACGCGATGGCGGGCAACCTCACCAGCCAGGTGCGCGACATCGCCCAGGTCGCGACCGCGGTGGCGCGGGGCGACCTGTCCCAGAAGATCGACGTGGACGCACGCGGTGAGATCCTCGAGCTGAAGAACACGGTCAATACGATGGTGGACCAGCTGTCCGCGTTCGCGGACGAGGTCACCCGCGTCGCGCGCGAAGTCGGCTCGGAGGGCCGGCTCGGCGGTCAGGCGGAGGTGCCCGGCGTCGGTGGCGTGTGGCGCGACCTCACCGCTTCGGTGAACTTCATGGCGGGCAACCTGACCGACCAGGTCCGCAACATCGCGCAGGTGACGACCGCGGTGGCGCGAGGCGACTTGAGCCAGAAGATCACAGTGAGCGCACGTGGCGAGATCCTCGAGCTGAAGAACACCATCAACACGATGGTCGATCAGCTGTCGTCCTTCGCCGACGAGGTCACGCGGGTATCGCGCGAGGTGGGCACCGAGGGCATCCTCGGTGGCCAGGCGGATGTGAAGGGCGTCTCCGGCACCTGGCGCGACCTCACCGACTCGGTGAACTTCATGGCGGGCAACCTGACCGCGCAGGTGCGTTCGATCGCTCAGGTGGCAACCGCGGTGGCGCAGGGTGATCTGTCGCAAAAGATCAGAGTGGACGCCCGTGGCGAGATCCTGGAGCTGAAGAGCACCATCAACACGATGGTCGATCAGCTCTCGGCGTTCGCCGACGAGGTCACCCGCGTGGCCCGCGAGGTCGGCACCGAGGGCAGGCTGGGCGGGCAGGCGGACGTGAAGGGCGTCTCCGGTACCTGGAAGGACCTCACCGAGTCGGTCAACGTCATGGGCGACAACCTCACCGCGCAGGTGCGTTCGATCGCCCAGGTCACCACCGCGGTGGCCCGTGGCGATCTGAGTCAGAAGATCAGGGTGGACGCCCGCGGCGAGATCCTGGAGCTGAAAGAGACCATCAACACGATGGTCGATCAGCTCTCGGCGTTCGCCGACGAGGTCACCCGCGTGGCCCGCGAGGTCGGCACCGAGGGCAATCTCGGTGGCCAGGCGACTGTGCGGGGCGTATCGGGCACGTGGAAGGACCTGACCGATAACGTCAACGTGATGGCGTCGAACCTGACCGGCCAGGTGCGTTCGATCGCTCAGGTCGCCACGGCGGTGGCGCGCGGTGATCTGAGTCAGAAGATCACCGTGGAGGCGAAGGGCGAGGTCGCGGCGCTTGCCGGGGTGATCAACACGATGGTCGACACGCTGTCCGCGTTCGCCGACGAGGTCACTCGCGTCGCCCGCGAGGTCGGCACCGAGGGCATGCTCGGCGGCCAGGCACGCGTGCCGAATGTGGCGGGCACGTGGAAGGACTTGACCGACAACGTCAACTCCATGGCGAACAATCTGACCAACCAGGTCCGCAACATCGCCCAGGTCACCACCGCGGTCGCGCAAGGCGATCTGACCCGCAAGATCGACGTGGACGCGCGCGGCGAGATCCTCGAGTTGAAGACCACGATCAACACGATGGTCGACCAACTGTCCGCGTTCGCGGCCGAGGTCACCCGCGTCGCCCGCGAGGTGGGATCGGAGGGGCGGCTGGGCGGCCAGGCCGAGGTCGAGGGCGTCTCGGGCACATGGAAACGGCTGACCGAGAACGTCAACGAGCTGGCGGGCAACCTGACCCGCCAGGTCCGCGCGATCGCCGCGGTCACCAGCGCCGTTGCCGAGGGCGACCTGACCCGCTCCATCACCGTTGAGGCCTCCGGTGAGGTCGCGGAGTTGAAGGACAACATCAACGCGATGGTGGAGTCGCTGCGCGAGACCACCAAGGCCAACCAGGATCAGGACTGGCTGAAGACCAATCTCGCTCGTATCTCCGGTCTCATGCAGGGTCAACGCGACCTGCACGTGGTGGCCGGGCTGATCATGGACGAGCTGGTGCCGTTGGTTTCCGCGCAGTTCGGCGCGTTCTACCTCGCCGACGACAGCGACGAGCGGCCGGAGCTGCGGCTGATCAGCTCCTATGGCAGCCCGGAGGAACCGGGCAGCCCGTCGCGGTTCGCCTTCGGCCAATCCCTGGTAGGCCAGGCCGCACGCAGTCGCCGCACGATCGCGGTGGAGAATGTGCCTGGCGATTACGTCACCATCTCCTCCGGGCTCGGGCAGACCGCACCGGTCAACCTGCTCATGTTGCCGATCGTGGTGGAGGAACAGGTCCTCGGCGTGATCGAGCTGGCTTCCGTGCACCGCTTCACCCGCATCCACGGGGATTTCCTCGACCAGCTGATGGAAACGGTCGGCGTCAACGTCAACACCATCATCGCAAACGCCCGCACCGACGAGCTACTGGTCGAATCCCAGCGCCTGACCACCGAACTGCAAGCCCGTTCCGAGGAATTGCAAGTGCAGCAGGAGGAACTGCAGCGATCCAACGCCGAGCTGGAGGACAAGGCGGCACTGCTGGCCATGCAGAACCGCGACATCGAAGCCAAGAACCTTCAGATCGAGCAGGCGCGGCAGGAACTCGAGACCCGTGCCCAAGAACTCGCGCTCGCGTCGAAGTACAAATCGGAATTCTTGGCCAACATGAGCCATGAGCTGCGCACCCCGCTCAACAGTCTGCTCATCCTCGCCCAGCTGCTGGCCCAGAACCCGAGCCGCAATCTCACGCCCAAGCAGGTGGAGTACGCGGGCATCATCCACTCGGCGGGCTCGGATCTGCTCCAGCTGATCAACGACATCCTCGACCTGTCCAAGGTGGAGGCGGGCAAGATGGACCTCACGCCCGAACGCGTGTCGTTGCGTCAGTTGCTGGACTACTTCGAGGCCACCTTCCGGCCGATGACCACCCAGAAGAGTCTGCGCTTCCGCGTCACGACCGCACCCGGCCTGCCGTCGGACCTGCTCACCGACGACTCGCGGCTGCGGCAGGTGCTGCGGAACCTGCTGTCCAACGCGGTCAAGTTCACCGAGACCGGGTCGGTACAGCTGCGGATCGAACCGGCGGAGGCGAGCGAGTTGCCCGCCGCAGTGCGCCAGCACGGCCCGGCCGTCGCGTTCCGGGTGATCGACACCGGGATCGGCATCGCCGAACACCAGCTCGAGTCGATCTTCGGCGCCTTCCAGCAGGCCGACGGCACCACCAGCCGCAAGTACGGCGGCACCGGCCTGGGTCTGTCGATCAGCCGGGAGATCGCCTACCTGCTCGGCGGCGCCATCAGCGCCGAAAGCACGCTGGGCGAGGGCAGCACGTTCACCCTCTACCTCCCGGTCGCGCGGCCGGACTTCCAGGAGGCGCCGCCTCGCGAGCGGGACGACACGCAGCAGGCCGACAGTCGGCCGGAGCGCACCCCTGCTCCCACACCTCAACAGCACCGCAGGCTCCTGGTCGTCGAGGAGCGCCCGCAAGGCCTGCTGTCGCTGGTCGCGCAGAGCGCTGTCGCCGAACTGGCCGACAGCAACGACCCGCGTGGTCCGGTTCAGGTCGTCACTACGGTGGGGGTGGAAGAGGCGGTGGCGGCGATGGCCGCCGAAGCGTTCCATTGCGTCGTGCTCGAGCTGGACTTGCCCGACGGCGCCGCGCTGCGGTTCCTGGAGACGATGGACGGGGACGTCGCATTGAGAAGCGTCCCGGTACTGGTTCACAACCGCCGGCTCGACGCCGAGCAGGAACGCATGCTGCAACATCGCGCCACAAGCCAGCCGCTGGAGCTGCTGTCCAGCCTGGACGATCTGCGGGAGCGGATCGCGCTGCACGTCACCGCCGAGGCACCCGGCGACATGCTGCCCTTGGTCCGTCGCGAAGATGCATCCGCCCCGGCGCCACAGCGGCCGGACGGCAAGCTCGCCGGCCGCACGGTGCTCATCATCGACGACGACGCCCGCAACCTCTTCGCGCTCAGCAGCATCCTCGAACTGCACGGCATGAGCGTTCTGCACGCGGAGGACGGGCGGGAGGGCATCGACAAGCTCATCGCCCACCCACAGACGGACCTGGTCCTGATGGACGTGATGATGCCCGAGATGGACGGCTATACCGCGACGGCGACGATCCGCGAGATGCCACGGTACGAGAGCCTGCCGATCATCGCCGTGACAGCCAAGGCGATGCTGGGCGACCGCGAGAAGAGCCTCGCCTCCGGAGCCAACGACTACGTCACCAAACCGGTCGACGCGGACGCCTTGATCGCGTGCATCCAGCACTGGCTGGATGCCTGATGACCGACCTGGACAACCCCTACACCGAGGCCGGCGCGGCAGCTGACGCTCACTCGCCCGTTGGCCCCGCGGTCCACCGCCTCGCGGCCACCGTAGAGCGGCTGCGTGCGCAAATCCAACAGGCCCAGGCCACCGCCGACGGACGCGCGCTGATCGAGATGGCCAAGGGCGTTCTGGTCGAACGGCTGCACTGCGGGCCCGCGCAGGCGGCACGGCAACTCGACGCCCTCGCCGAGCGAGCGGGCATCACACCGCTCGAGTTGGCCGCCGAACTGGTCGACCAGTCGGCCCAGGACAAGGTCAGCGCGGTGGTGGGCGAGTTCTTGCTGCGCGCCGCCTCACCGGGAGAGCCATCCGCGGCCGTGCGCTTGCGTACGGCCGAAAGCGGGCTGCTTGCAGCCGGTGACAGTCAACGTGTCGCGGAGTCGGTGCTGGAGCACGCTCTGACGCCGCTGGGCGCCACCGCCGTGGCGATCTGGTCCGCAGGCGCCGACGCGTCGCTGACCCTGTCCGGTTTCGCCGGCATCGGCCCCCACGAGGCCGAGCGCTGGCGATACGTGCCGCCCGGTGTGGTGACTCCGGCCCGGCAGGCGCTGATGGAGCGCAACGCGGTATGGATCGATGACCTGAACCGGGCCGGGCCGCCGTCCATCGGTGACCGCGAGGGCGGCCGGGCGGCGATTCCGGCGGGCGCGGGGGGCAAGCTGCTCGGCGTCCTCGAGGTGTGCTGGCCGCAACCGCTCGAACCACAGCCGCCCCAGGTGCACCGGCAGTTGGAGGCACTGGCCGAGCTGTGCGCACACACCTTGGAGTCGGACCTCGCCGCTGCGCGGGCGCCGGACCCCGGTGTCGCGGACCTCGTGCGACTCGCGGACGGCCTTTTCGACCCGGCGCTCGTGCTGCTGCCCCACCTCGGCGAGGACGGCGCGCTCGCCGACTTCCGCATCCACCACGTCAACAGCTGCTTCGTCGACCCGGCCGGGCGTCCGCCCGGCCTGGTCAACGGCGCGTTGCTGCTCGAGGCGTACCCCATGGCGGCGAGTGACGGGCAGCTGTTCGAGCGGATCGAGCACGTCTTCGCCACCGGCGAGACCTACCGTACCGACCGAATGATGCTGACCGAACTGGTCGGCCAAGTACCGCTGACCGTCTCGACCGCCCTCAGCATCAGCCGCCACGGCGACACCGTGCTGCTGGTATGGCGGGTGGAGGACGAGACGGCGCGGCTGGCGGCGCTGCTGCAGCACGCACAGCGCCTCGGCCGCGTCGGCGGGTTCGAAGAGAACGCCGCAAGCGGCGAGATCACCTGGAGCAGTCAACTTTTCGCTCTCTACGGGCTTGCGCCCACCGCGGAGCCGATCCCGCTCGCGCAACTGCCGGGGCACGTCCACGACGACGATGCGAATGCCGTCGACCGGTTCCTGCGGACCTTGCTGCGCTACCGCCGCTCGGCTTCCACGGCCTTCCGCTTGATCCGGCCGGACGGCGTGACCCGGCACATCCGGATCGTCGCCGAGCCGGTCCTGGAGGCAGGCCACCTGGCCGCCATCCGCGGCGCCTATCAGGACATCTCCGCACAGCACTGGACCGAGGTCGCGCTGTCCGCGACACGCGACCGGCTGGCGCACAGCGAGCAGCACGCCGCCGAACAGAGCCAGCTGGCCCGGCAGCTCCAGCAGGCGATCATGCCGGACGCGCAGCCGTCCATCGAGGCGTTCGGTCTGCGCATAGCGGTGCGATACCGGCCCGCCGAGCAGGAATACACCGTCGGCGGAGACTGGTACGACGCGGTCGTGCTGCCTTCCAAGCAGATCATGGTGTCCGTCGGCGACATCACCGGCCACGGCGTCAAGGCAGCCACAGGCATGGTGGTGCTCCGCAACGCCCTGCGTGGCCTCGCCGCCACCGGCGCAGGTCCAGGGCAGATGCTGACGTGGCTGAACCTGGTGGCCCACCACCTGACCGACAACATCTTCGCCACCGCCATCTGCGGGCTCTACGACCCACAGACCCGCGTCCTGCGCTGGGCCCGCGCGGGCCACCTGCCGCCGGTGCTGGTGCGCGCAGGCCAGGCGTCCAGCTTGCCCCTGCTCCAAGGGATGCTCCTCGGCGCTGTGGCGGAGACGACGTTCGAGGAAGCCGAACTGCAACTGGAGCCGGACGACACTCTCCTGCTCTACACCGATGGGCTGATCGAGCGCCGAGACCGGCTGCTGGACGACTGCATCGAACGGTTGCTCGTGAGGTCGGCACAGCTCAGCGGAACCCTGGACGAGCGCCTGGACGAATTGCTCGACGGCAGCGATGCCGATACCGACGACGACACGTGCGTGGTGGGTATTCAAGTGGGGCCGGGTCAAGACTCCCCGGGCAGCTGAGGCCGGCCGACCGAGGACGCCGGTGCGAGTCCGGTACGAACTCGGCACGCGGCGACGGTGGAAAGTTCTGCCTCCGAGACCTTTCGCGAGGCCGAAAGTGCAGTGAACTCGTCACGGGCCGGTCCGCCGACAGCCCTTGCGCGCTCCGGCTCGCTGAGCGGCTGGGGCGTCGGCGCGCCGCAAGGTGCTGGTGCGCACGGCCGGTGCCGCCGGGTGCGGAGCGCGGTGCTAAGGCGAATCGCGATCCAAGCCGAAATGGAGCTGGATGGTGGTGCCGTGCGGGGTGGTGTGGATTCGGACGAGGTCGGTGAGCTGGTTGACCATCAGCAGCCCGCGGCCGCCTGGGCGATAGGACTGTGCGGGCAGGCGGCCCGCGAGGCGATTCGTGATGTGTCCTTGATCGCTGATCTGGTAGCGGATCTGGTTCTGCTCGGCCCACATCGTGAGCCTGCCGTGCCCACCGCCGTGGACGACCGAGTTGGTGGTGGTCTCCGCGATCACCAGTTCGAGATCGATCTCGCGGTGCTCTGGCATGCCGGCGTCGCGGGCGTAATCGATGGCCAGGCGCCGGATGTGGGGCAGCGACGTCGCGTCGAAGGCTACGGTTGCGGAGGCCGCGGGCGGGGAGGGCAGTTCTCTGTTGTAGAAGTCGACGATGTGGTCGGGGTTGTAGGCGCTGCTCGTTCGCCGGCCCGCGTGATCGATGAGCACAGGGTGGGTAGCGTGCGCGTCGTTCAAGACCTGGGTCGAAAGACGCTCGGTGTCATAGGGACACAGGATGCTCACTTCCCGCCCGGTGAATGCCGCGTTGATCAGAGCCTCGTGCTGAACGCAGGCTGGGTACTCCAGCGACGAGCGTCCGGCCCAGATCGGTTCGCCGATGATTCGCACGCGTCCGGAGGGGTACTTGTCGGCAAAGGCGCGAAGCACGCCCGGAATGATGCGGCCCGGGTTGCGGCCTTCGACAGTCATGTCCATCAGCTGGACCGAGGCGGCGTCGGAGCCCAGTGCAGTGCGCAGAAGCGACAGATTGGGACCGGGGACCGCCACCGCGACCGGTTCGCCGTTCTCGAGTCCTTGGCGGATGAAGCCGAGGGTGCCCGCGAGATATTCCGCCGTGTCGCGGTAGAACAGCGCGGGGTGCACGAATGGGTCGGTAACGCCAGGCAAGCTCATGTGTGCACTACCTCGATCGTCTGTAGAGAGGGCCAGAACACCGCGAGTACCCGAAGCATCATCGCCGGGGGCCGATGTACCACGATTCGTCGAACCTCCGAGGATCGGGTGGCGGCTTCTACCAAAATCGAGGTTCCGTAAGTGTCGATGAACGTAAGGCCGGACAGGTCCAAGTGGACGTCGTGGTCCCTGGCGGTCAGTTCCGAGACAGCCTCGCGCCAGGTTTCGCGGGTGGTGAAGTCGACCGAGCCTGCGCATCGCAGGCCAGGGGGACTGCAGATCCGAGACGTCCGAAGCGTCGAGGGACCCGGGGCAGCCCGACTGAGCCGGAGCGCGGGATCCACTGGCTCACCGACCTCCCATCGGCCATCACGAACAGGACGCGCAGGATCTTACGCTTGCGTTCGCAGCCGCCGGTCGCGGGCTCGAGCGCAGATCGGCCGCGCTACCGGCGCGCGATCAAAGCCCGAGGCCACTTCCCGACCGAGCAAGCCGCGCTGAAGTGCCTGTATCTGATCACCCGATCACTCGACCCGACCGGCGCCGGTCGGGCACGATGGACGATGCGCTGGAAGCCCGCGGTCAACGCGTTCGCGATCACCTTCGCCGACCGCTGGCCCGACGCCCAAACCTACTGATAGAGAACGCCGGAAACACCCTTAGCGTGACAGTCCCCGACCAGAAGGCAGGGCCACCTCAGTGTCGCGATGCAGTGCTCCGAAATTTCGTGGTTGCCAGCGTATTTGGAGTTTGTCACCGCGTCTCGGTGGTCGACCATCGCGGTCAGCGTGTGACGTGGGCTGATCCGTTTTCGATGAGTGCTTCGACCTCGGCGAGCGTGGCCATGGAGACGTCCCCGGGTGTCGTCATGACGAGGGCACCGTGGGCCGTGCCGTAGGCGAGAGCGCGTTCGATCGAGGCGCCGGTGAGCAGACCGTGGATCAGTCCGGCGGCGAAGCCATCGCCGGAACCGACGCGGTCCAGAACATGCAGGCCGCGCATCCGGGGGCCCGAAACGAAGCCGGTCTCGGCGGACCAAGCGGCCGAGGACCAGTCGTTGACATCGGCCGAGTAGACCTCGCGCAGCGTCGTCGCCACGACCGACGCGTTGGGGGCCCGGCCCGCCGCCTCCACCAGCGCGTCCGGTATCTCCTCGGCACCGACACGCACATCACCCGGGCGCGTGCCGGCCAGCCCCAGGGCACCCACGATGACGTCGGCGTGCCGGGCCAGTCGCAGGTCGACCTCGCGGGCCCTGTCCGCGCCGCCTCTGTCGGCCCAGATGCTGGCGCGGTAGTTGGGGTCGTAGGACACGGTGACCCCGTGGCGGCGGGCGGCCGTCATGGCCTCCTCGGCGACATCGACGGTGGTTTCGGAGAGGCCGGCGAAGATGCCGCCGGTGTGGAACCAGCGCGGGCCAGCCGCGAAGACGGCGTCCCAGTTGAAATCACCCTTGCGCAGCTGACTGACGGCGGTGTGCGCGCGGTCGCTGACGCCGAGCGCGCCACGGATGCCGTAGCCGCGTTCGACGAAGTTCAGCCCGTTGCGGGCGGTGCGGCCGATGCCGTCGCCCGGCATCCAGCGGATCAGCGAGGTATCGACTCCGCCCTGGAGTATCAGGTCCTCGACCAGTCGGCCGACGGCGTTGTCGGCGAGGGCGGTGACGATCGCGGTGCGCAGTCCGAAGCAGCGGCGCAGGCCTCGTACGACGTTGTACTCACCGCCGCCCTCCCAGACCTGGAAGGTGCGGGCGGTGCGGATGCGGCCCTCGCCCGGGTCGAAGCGCAGCATCACCTCGCCCAGGGCCATGACGTCGGTCACGGCGTGCTCCGATCGACAGCCTCGGCGGTCAGCCGGCGAATTTCCTCGTAGTCGCCCCGCTCCAGGTGCGTTACGGTCGCCATCCAGCTGCCGCCGACGGCAAGGACCGCGGGGTCGGCGAGGTAGGAAGCCAGGTGGCGCTCTTCGATCCCGCCGGTCGGAATGAATCGGGCCTGCGGGAAGGGCGCCGCGAGTGCCCGCAGCGTTCGCAATCCGCCGAGTGGTTCGGCGGGAAAGAGCTTGACGGTCTGGCAGCCTGCCCGCAGGGCGCGCATCAGCTCGGTGGCGGTGGCTATGCCCGGCACCACGGGCACCCCAAGCTCCTTGCACCGTGCTACGACCTCCTCGTCGTAGCCGGGCGAGACGACGAAGCGGGCTCCGGCGGCTACGGCACGCTCCGCTTGACCCCGGGTGACCACGGTGCCCGCGCCGACGGTCAGGCCGCCGTGCGCCACCATCGTCTCGAGCACCTGTTCGGCGCCCGGGGTGCGGAAGGTGACTTCGGCGCACCGGGCGCCGCCCGCCGCGAGCGCTTCGGCCAAGAGGTGGGTGGTGGCCAGGTCGGGCACGGTCAGTACGGGCAGGATCCGAGAACCCTGCAACACGGAGTCGATTGCAGTCGTCATCCCCGGCCGGCACCGGCACTCGGCGATACCTCGTTGACCGGGAATCGTGGCGGTTGCCCGGTCAGAACCCGTACGGCCTCTTCGGCAGCGATGGTCCGTACCGCTCCTATTGATTCTTCGGAGTAGTAGGCGGCGTGCGGTGTGACGATGACGTTGGGCAGTTCGAGGAGGGGATTGGTCGGGCGCCATACGCGCTGTTTCGCGGGTTCTTCCTCGAGGTCGTCCAGTGCCGCGCCGGCGATCCAGCCTTCGGTGAGGGCCTGCTGGAGCGCCGTGTCCTCCACGATGGGTCCGCGTGCCGTGTTGACGAGGATGGCGGTCGGCTTCATCCGGCGCAGCGTCGCGCGGTCGAAGGTGTGGTGTGTCTGCGGGGTGAGCGGTGTTTGGATCACCACGTAGTCGGCGCCTTCCACCAGGTCGTCGAAGGAAACCGGCCGGACCTGGGATGCTCGGATCTCGTTCTGGTCGAGGAATGGGTCATGTGCCCAGACCTCGACGCCGAACGCTTGTGCGCGTTCGGCGATGAGCCGTGCGATCGAGCCGAAAGACAGTAGGCCCAGCACCTGGCCCCGCAATCTGTGGATGGGCTGTCCAGTCTTCCAGTGCCATTCGCCCACTCGGGTCGCCCGGTCGTACTGGCAGATCTTGCGGGCGGCCGCGAGCCAGAGCGCGACGGCATGATCGGCGACCTCTTCGGCACACCAATCGTTCGGTGCGTTCGTGACCTGGATTCCGTGCCGGGTCGCGGCGTCGACATCGACAATGTCCACGCCGGTGCCGTAACGGGCGATCACCCGGCAGCGGGGCAATGCGGCGATGGCGCGCGATCCCACCCGTGCATATTGGGTCAAGATGCCGCCGGCCTCTCGCCCCACCTCGATCACCTCGTCCTCGCTCTTGCACTGCGCGGCAAGGAGCTGGAGTCCGGCGCCCTCGATGATTGCGCGTTCGATGTCCACATCGCCGAAGTCGTAGTCGGCGATCAGGATCGTTTCGCGGGAGTCAGTGCGAGTCACGGGGAATCCCCTTGGTATGGACCAGGTCCTGGTACGACACGGCAAGCTCCAGGCAACCTCCGCTGTCCAGTTGGCCGACCGTGGAACGGTAGATCTCCTGCCAGGGTGTCTGGTGCTCCAGTGCCGGTGGTGTGTAGTCGGCCCACCGCGCGGCGATCTCCTCCTCCGTCAGGAGGACGTCGACCCGCGCGTTGTCCAGGTCGATACGGATCCGATCACCGGTACGCAAGATGGCGAGGTTCCCGCCGACCGCGGCCTCGGGGCTGGCGTTGAGGATGGACGGTGCGTCCGATGTGCCGCTCTGCCGGCCGTCTCCGAGCGTGGGCAGCGATGTGATGCCTCGTTGGACCAGCGAGGCGGGAAGCTCCATGTTCACGACCTCGGCCGAGCCCGGATATCCGACGGGCCCGGTATAGCGGATGACAAGGAGGCAGTCCTGGTCGATGTCCAGCTCCGGGTCTTCGATGCGAGCGTGGTAGTCCTCGGGCCCGTCGAAGACGATGGCGCGAAAGTCCGACGCCGACGGATTATCGGCGTGTGGCAGGCCTCGGGCCCGGAAGTTGTCGGTAATGACCGATGTTTTCATGATCGCGGAGTCGAACAGGTTCCCGGCCATGACGAGCAGTCCACCGTTCGCGCTGACGGGGTCGTGGATCGGGCGAATGACCGCCGGGTCGGCGGGCGGGGCATCCTCCAGGTTCTCCGCCACGGTTCGACCCGAGACGGTTACGGGGTCGCCGTGCAGGTGCCCCGCGTCCAGCAGTGACCGCATGACCGCGGGGACACCGCCGGCGCGGTGAAAATCCTCGCCGAGGAACTCCCCGGCGGGAGCGAGGTTCACCAGCACCGGAATGCCGCGTCCGACGCGCTGCCAGTCCCGGTTGGACAGGTCCACCCCGACATGACGTGCGATGGCGTTGATGTGGATGGGCGCGTTGGTCGACGCCGCGATCGCCGATGCGACAACGATCGCGTTCTCGAACGCCCGCGGGGTCATGATCTTGCGGGGAGTCAGGCCCTCTCGGACCATGGTCACCGCCCGCAAGCCCGTAGCGTAGGCCATTTGCGCCCGCTCGTTGTACGGGGCCGGGATCGCCGCGCAACCGGGCAAGGACATTCCCAGGGCCTCGGCCAGGCTGTTCATCGACAGCGCGGTGCCCATCGTATTGCAATGCCCGATGCTGGGCGCGGAGGCGCTCACCCGTGCGATGTATTCGTCGTAGTCGATCTGACCGCTGGCCAACAGCCGCTTCGACTGCCAGATCACCAGCCCCGACCCCGTCCGCATGCCCTTATGATAGCCGTTGAGCATAGGTCCTCCGGAAAGGACGATCGCCGGGATGTTCACTGTCGCCGCCGCGGTCAGACAGGCGGGCGTGGTCTTGTCACAGCCGGTGGTCAAAACCACTCCGTCGAGTGGATATCCGTAGAGCACCTCGACCAGTCCGAGATAGGCGAGGTTGCGGTCCAGCGCCGCAGTGGGGCGTTTTCCCGTCTCCTGCAACGGATGGACGGGGAACTCGAACGGAATGCCGCCACCGTCGCGGACCCCGTCCTTGATCCGGTCGGCGAGAGCGAGATGGTGCCGATTACAAGGAACCAGATCGTTACCTGTCTGAGCGATTCCGATGATCGGCCGGCCCGACTGGAGTTCTGCCCGGGTGAGGCCGTAGTTCAGGAACCGCTCGAGGTAGAGAGCCGTCATCTCCCGATTTCCCGAGTTGTCCCACCATGCCTGGCTGCGTAGCTCCCCCGCGGAGTGCTTCATCGGCGACATAACGTATGAGGATGTCTTATGTGGGGCATCTCTTGTCGCAGGTCAGGGCGGCGAGTTGGAGAAATGCTGCGAAAGACAGCTGTTTATATACGCGCGGGGTCCGGCTGAGATCTCGGCGATGGTCGAGGTGAAGTCACCGGCGTTCTCCGATAGTCGCCGGTGGCGTGTAGGAGTACGCCACGCGAGGTCGCCCCCGGTACCGCGTGGCCAAGCCGGGACGATCGTCGGGAACCGATGACGATCAGATCGGAACCTGAGGTTTCGGCTGTTCTGATGATTCGCGCCTCCGACGGCCCCGGGTCGACGATCGTGCGTGTGGGGGGCGGAGCCGAATTGTGGGCGATCGAGGTGCGGGCGGACAGTCGCTTCGTGGGAACGGTGTAGTTCGCTCAGCCCCTGTTCGCTCACACCACGGGTGCGCAGCTTGCGTTCGCCGGGGACCTCGATGACGTGAATCAGGTCTGATCGGCGGTGGGGCTCAGTTTCGTGCCGACGTGCGCGGCGTGGGTGGCGGTGGGTACCGGCGCCGCCATCTTCAGGTGATCAGCCGCCAAATGCGGGCTGAGGCAGACCATGCCCGATGTCGGGAAGCACGAGTAAGGAACCAGCAAGGGGGTCGGGGTGGGTGAGTCCGACCCGCGCCGTTGTGACGTACAGATCCGACAGGCCGTCACTGCCGAACGAGCAGGCCGTGGGTCTGCGAACAGGTAGTGGCACGACGCGGTCCAGCCGACCCTCCGAGGTGTAGCGGCGCAACGAACCACCGTCCCAGAGGGCGACCCATACGGCACCCTCGGCGTCAACGGTGAGTCCGTCCGGAAATCCCGCTCCCGGTTCGATTTCCACCCATGGCCTACGGCCGGAGGCACCGTCGTCCGTGTAGTCGAAAACATCGATACGCCGGGTTGGCGTGTCCACGAAGTACATTCGGCGCCCGTCGGGGCTCCAGCCGATGCCGTTGCCAACTGTCACGTCGTCAAGTACCAGCATGGCCGTTCCGTCCGGCATGATGCGCGACAACGTACCGCCGCCTGGTCTTTCGTCGTAGCGCATGGTGCCCGCCCACAGCGTGCCGTCCGGAGCGACCGCGGCGTCATTTCCCCGACGGCCGGGAACCGGGCTGTGGTGCAGCCAGCGAAAGTTGTTCGCCGCGTCGTAGCGACCGATCCCGTCGCGCATGTTGGTTACCAGTCCGCCGCTCAGGCACGGTTTCGCGGCGCCGACATGCTGGTCGGTGGCAAAGTGCCGGTCCGCACCGGACAGTGGATCGAAACTGTGTATGCGGCAACCGAGAATGTCCACCCAGAGCAGCCGACCGGCGGCGAGGTCCCAGGTAGGGCCTTCCCCGAGTTCGGCATCGTCGACAACGGCTTCGTACACATCCGTCTTCGGCGTCATCTCTTGTCCCCTTGTCTTCGAGTTTTCCCTCACCTCATCGAGCTCGACCACAAACCACTGCTACCCAGATAGGCGACGGTTCTCGGAGCCGTGACCCATCTGGCTTACCTGGCGATGTTCTCCCGCGGATGGAAGTCGTCCGCGTCGACGAAGGGGATGGCGAGCAGATCTGCGAGCATGCGCGCGGTGGTCGTCTTTCCGGTGCCGGAAACCCCCATGACCACCACGCACGGCGGGCGCGGGCCGGTCGTCAGGGATGCTGCGGGCGCGGGAGTGTTCATCGACCGAGGGTGGCGCCCGCTGGTCCTGGGGCTCCCGCGAGGTAGTCATCGAGCGGTATCACGTCCCGGGACCAGGCCGAAATGATGGGAGTCACCACCCGCCAGGACTCTTCCGCCTCGTCCCCGCGGATGGACAGGGCCGGATTTCCGAGCAGTACATCGAGCAGCAGCCGTCCATAGGCGGGGAGATCCGGCGGATGAACAGGTGCGGTCATGGTGACCGGGACCAGAGTGTCCACGGCAGCACCGATGGCCGTGAGGGCGAGAGTGAGGTTTTCGGGGTCGAGCCCGAAACGCAGGACGTTCGGTGCTGCCGTCCCGTGGTGACCGAAGGGCATATGAGGGACCGCACGGAAATGGATGGCGACTTCCTTGCGGTCGGCGGCGAGGGCTTTGCCGGTGCGCAGCACAAAGTTCGTACCGGCCCATCGCCAGTTGTCGATCGACAAGTGGACTTCGGCGAAGGTTTCGGTGCGCCGTTGGGGATCCACCCCGGGCTCGTCAGCGTAGGAGGGGACGTGGCGGTCTCCGATCACGCCGGCGCTGTATCGGGCGCGACGGGTGCGGTGCGGAATATCGTCGTCGGTCAGAGTGCGGATCGATCTCAGTACGTCGACCTTGCGATCGCGCAGATCGCGTTCGGACAGGGAGATCGGGGGTTCCATGGCCACCAGGCAGAGCAGTTGCAGGAGATGGTTCTGCACCATGTCCTCGAGCGCACCGACACTGTCGTAGTACCCGGCGCGGTCCTCGAGGGTGAGGGTCTCGTCCCAAATGATCTCGACTTCGGCGATATGCGCGCTGTTCCACAGTGATTCGAGCACCCGGTTGGCCAACCGGCTCCCGAGCACGTTCTGCACAGTCGTCATGGCGAGGAAATGGTCCACCCGGAAGACTGCCTGTTCGGGAACCAGGTCCGCCAACAGCCGGTTGAGGTTTTCCGCGCTGGCGAGATCCTCCCCGAACGGTTTCTCGAGCACGAGCCGGCTTCCGTCCGGGAGGTGCGCGGCGTGCAGTGTCCGGATCGCGGTGGGGAACAACGCCGGCGGCAGCGCCAGGTAGACGGCCACCGGTCCCGCGCCGGCGATCGTTTCGGCCACCTGTGCCGGGTCGCCGATATCGGCCTGCCGGTATCGCGCAGCCGCGAGTATCGCCTGCCGGGTGTCGTCCGAGATCTCCGGGGCATGCTGTTCGAACTGGGTCGCAGCCCACGCCCGGAACTGTTCGTCATCGTGCCCCTTCCGATCGGCGCAGACGACCTCGAAGCCCGCGCCGAGACGGCCGGTTTCGTGGAGGGCGGCCAGCCCCGGTAGGAGGTAGCGTCCGGCCAGGTCACCTGTGCCGCCGAAAATGACGAGTCGTCGGATCATCGTGTGGCCGCCTTTGCACGTGCGAGGTTCACGCCACTGGCGATGACGCCGATATGGCTGAACGCCTGCGGGAAGTTGCCCATGAACGCCCCGGTGGACGGGTCGATCTGTTCGGAGAACAGGCCGAGGGGGCTGGCGCGGGCGCACAGGGAGTCGTAGAGCTGCTCGGCCTCCTCGATACGGCCCTGCAGGGTCAGATTATCGATCAACCAGAAGCTGCACAGGACGAAGGCGCCCTCGTCGCCGGCCAGGCCGTCGGGCGATTCGTCGTGCAGGTACCGGTAGAGCAGTCCCCCGCCTGCGTCCAGGCGGTTGGCGATGGCCGTAGTGGTTGCCACCATGCGCGGATGGTCGGCGGGGACGACATGGCGCAGCGGCAGCGCGAGCAGGCTGGCATCCAGGGCAGAACCTCCGTCGAGATGGGCACTCAACGTCTGAGCCCGCTCGTTCCAGGCACGCTTCAGGATGGACTCGTGGATGTGCGTGGCGGTGGCGCGCCAGCTACCAACCGGTCCGGACAACCGGAAACGTTCGCCGATCGACGCGGCCCGGTCCAGCGCGACCTGGCACATCGCCGCGCTGTAGGTGAATGCACGGCCCTCGCTGCGGACCTCCCAGATTCCTTGATCCGGCTGTTCCCACGCGCGGCCGGCCGTATCCGCCAAACCCGCCAGGCCGGCCCAGAGGACAGGCTGTAACTCGCCACCGGCGCGCAGCCATTGGTCGGCGCAATCAAGGATTTCACCGTAGAGGTCGTGCTGGCGTTGATCGGCGGCGCCGTTGCCCCAGCGGACCGGCGCCGAACGCCGGTAACCTTCGAGACCGGCGTCGGATACCTCGTCCGGTACCGGATCGCCGTCGAGGTCGTACATGATGCGAGGCTGGTCTCCCCGTTCGACGGCGTCGAGGACCCAGCCGAGGAATGCGTCTGCCTCGCCATGAAAGCCGATGCGGCGGAAGGCGAATACCGCGTAGGCGGCGTCGCGGATCCAGACATACCGGTAATCCCAGTTGCGGATACCGCCGATCGGCGCCGGGAGCGACGACGTCGGTGCGGCGATCACCGCCCCGCCAGCCCAGTGATCGCACATCTTGAGCGTGATCGCGGCACGCCGGACCAGTTGCTGCTGCGGGCCCGCATAGTCGCAGTCGTGGAGCCACGACCGCCAGGCATTCGCGGTATCACGCAGCAACGATCCCGCGTCGAACCGATGGTGGCGGTGAAACCGTCCCCAGGACAATCCCAGGTCCAACTGCTCGCCCTGGGCCAGGTCATAAGTGGTGTGCAGCCCGGACATCGGGCGGTTGCTCCGTAGATGCAGCCGTAGGCGAGGCTGGGTGTGCGGGCGGATCTCGAGGCCGCTCAACACCGGTCGTACCTCGGCCCCACCGCGTGGCGTGACATTCACCGACACCCGCACCCAGCCCTCGACCACCCTCGCGCTGCGCACGAGTTCCGCCCGATCCGCTGCGGCATCCTCACTGAGGTCGGCGCCTGAACGCAGCACCATCGCATCGGTCAACCGCAGCACACCCGTGGCGCAGCGCAGCTCGGTCTCGAGCACCCCTGTATCGGGCCGGTAGCGCTGGCGGCCTTCGAGCAAATCCGTGGGTGCGACGGTGAAAGACCCGCCGTGGGCGTGATCGAGCAATCCGCAGAACAGCGGTTCGGCGTCGAACCGCGGGATGCACAACCAGGGAATCGAACCGTCAACACCGATCAGGGCAGCGGTGGCTCCGTCCCCGACCAACCCGTAGTCTTCGAGCGGAAGGTAACCGTCGGTGCGTCGGATCGGCCGAAAAGGCGGATCAGGATTCTGCATGTCACCTCTTCCATAGCGCATACAGCGAAGCGGCAGCGGTTCTCATCCGAAGCGGATCAGCACTTTCACGACATCGTCGAGTTTCTTGTCCGACACCTCGAACGCTCGTTCCATGTCGTCGAATGCAAACTCATGTGTCGTCATGGCTGTCGGATCGACCCGGCCGGCCTGCAGTAGGCGAGGCAGGCGCCGTTCCGTGAAGCCGGATCACCCCGATCAGGGGTGATCGCCCCTGACAGGACCCGGCCGGCCGGCCGGATACGGGCGACTTCGGCACCAACCGTATGAACGACCCAACGGCCTCATGGCCCGCCGTCAGATTTTGTCGCGGACCGATACCGCCCCGGACCTATCGGTATCGGATGTGCAGACGAGGGCTGATGTTGTACGAACCACCGCATCGAACGGGCCGGGCTCCGGGACGGGCTTTCCGGCGAACTCCACCGCCCCAATTTCCTTCATGACGAAAGCCTTTATTATCGCCGCCTCTCCTCGCTCTACGGTGACGGAACGGGCAATCGAGGGCAGAACGGACCGAATTTAGCAGCTCCCGATCCCTCTGCAGGGGGATCGTTACGGCCCTGCAACGTGAGAAACTGCGGACGCAATCGACCGAGCTTCGGCTCCGTCCCGCGAACGTCAGATTTCACTGAATCCCTCGACGGTAGTTGCCGTTGACGGCACAACCGTGGTGAGCGTGCAGCGGACCCTACAGGTGTTGCCCCGGTCCGCCAACAGATGAACCTGCTCGGCCGGCCGCCGTTGCGGCAGCCCAGGGGTCGACCGGCACGACACCCGCTGCCCTTCCGTCGTTGTCGAGGAGACGGCCCCACGATTTGACCGGCCGCAGGACCAGTCGCTGGTCGACCACGGTAGCGCGCGGCAGGTGGTCACGGATCCGGTCGAGGATGTCGGAAAGATCGCGGACCTGGTGGACCTGGGACATGACCATCAGGTTGGCGGTTCCTACGGTGGACATGCAAATGCGGGTGGTCGGCCAGCGGGCGATCTCCGCGCCGAACTCGGCGAGATGATGATGCGGAACTTCGAGCCACGACACGAATTCCGCGGGCCAGCCGCCTTCTGTCCGCGCGAAATCCGTACGGAAATCGAGCATTCTGCGCCGTAACAGTGTTTCGAGCCGACGCCGGACGAGGTGCTCGGAAGTCCCCAATTCACTTGCGAGAAACCGATAGCGTGCGCGGCCGTCCTGTTGCAACGCGACAAAGAGTTGCCGATCGGCCTCATCGAACACCCGCATACGCGTCGCCGATCGCTGTTCCTTGACGGACTCCTCGGCGACCGAGCGTTTCTGCTCAGTGTCGATAGCACCCAACCGCCAATGCACACCGCTGTACCAGTCGATGCCGATATGTGCTGCCGCAGAAGCGATACCGGGTACAGAGGGCAGGCGCTCCAGCAGCAATGAGCTCAGTGCGTTCATATCACCGGCGACGACCAGAGCGGTGAGATCACGGCCGCCGCCGGTCGCGTAAACACTGACCACCTGAGGGATATCCGACAACCCGCCGGCCACCGCGAGAATACTGGATCATCGGCCTTGGCTGCGGCATCGGCGGGCTGGCCAGCGGATACCTCGGCGCACACCTGCAACCCCGGCTACCGGAAACCGCACTGCGCTTCACCCTCGGCGGCTTGGCCATCGCGACCGCCACCCTCTACACGACCCAAGCACTCTGACCCATCACTCGGGGACCAAACGCTCAGCCACCGGGCTCGCTGTTGGTGCCATCCCCATATTTGACCTGCTCGTATGCCCCTGGAAGGGGTTCCGGACTCACCGAGAATCCAACGAAGTTCGGGATGTGCCCTGGTAGAGGGTGATTCACGGACCGGCACCCGACGCTCGCCAGCCCAGCCATTGACAGTTGTGAAGAGGTCGCAGAGGCTTCATACCACTCCGCCCACAGGCGGAGGCCCGATCACCGAGCCGAGCCGGTCCAGCATTTCCTCGATGTTCACGTCCACTCCCATCAGCCGTCCGTTCTCGATGGAGGCTATCCACCTCCGGAGTTGGAAGCACGGGGTCGGCGTCACCCGGCCCACCATCTACCGCCACGTGAACAAGAACGGTTCGTGTTCCGGCTCTTCAGGCGGGTCGGTCAGCGCGATTACACCGCATCCGACGACGCGCCAGGGCATGAGACCGGCTTCATGCGCTACCGCTCACCGACGAAACGATCTACCAACTCTTGCCCTGGATCGGCGCCACACACGCCTCCGAGCCGAGTCCACTCTGAGGCTGCGGTTTCCCGCGGGACGGTAATCGCGGCCTTCGGGGAACTCGAGTGTCGGAGTGGACGACAATCTGCACGTGGAGTGCGAAGTTTGCCGGACAGCACTGTCGGCTCGGATCGACGGTGAGCCCGAAGCCGTCCCCTCGACGCGGGTGGATGAGCACCTGGAGCAGTGCCGAGAGTGCTGTTCCTGGTACCTCACGGCCGTGGAGGTTTCGAAGCTCGTGCGCGGGAGCCGGTCGCGCGCACCCGACCTCACCGACGTGATCTTCGCCGCAGCCGAGCTGCAACGGCCGAGGCGATCGGTCTCCTCGGCATTGCGCGCAATCGTGCCGAGTTCGCGGGTCGAGCTGACGAGACTGCTGCTCGGCGCGCTCGGTGTCGTGCAGGTCGCCCTCGCACTGGCCCAAATCGCAGGTCTCGACTTCGGAATGAGCCACCACGGTGCCGAAATGACTCGCCACCTGCTCAACGAGAGCACCGCGTGGAACCTGGCCATCGGGGTCGGGCTGCTCGCCTGTGCGATACGTCCATCGGCGGCCGCGGGAATACTGCCCGTGCTCGCCGCAGTCGTCGCCGTACTCAGCGCCTTCGTTGTCGCCGACCTGCATTCCGGCGTGGTGCCACTGCCGCGCGTCGCGTCGCACAGCGTGCTGGTCGTCGCGCTCGCACTGGTCACCATCGTCCACCGCACGCGACGACCTGACACCTCTCCTCCGGTCGGCGACCGCGCACCCACTGAATTCGTCCTGCCCACAGGCGCCCGATTGGGCAGACGCGCAGATCATCTGCGCTCGACCCAAGATCCCGCCGCATAATAAGAGGGGCTCACATGACCATCGAGCTCGACTCGACAACCCACGCGCCCAACCGGATCTCGCTCGCCGTCACCGGAATGAGCTGCGCCGCATGCGCGAACAGAGTCGAACGCAGGCTGAACAAAGTCGACGGCGTCACCGCATCGGTGAACTACGCGACCGGAGTCGCCACGATCGATGCCGCCGACCATGTCACCGCCGAAGACCTTTGCGCAGAAGTCGACGCCGCGGGATACGGCGCGTCACCCATCATCGACCACACCGAGGCGATCAGCGCCACCCCCGAGGACGCCGAGGTCAAGGACCTCCTGCGCCGCCTCACGGTCGCCCTGATGGCGTTCTTCCCCCTGGCCGACCTGTCGGTGATGTTCGCGACTCTGCCGTCCACCAGAATTCCCGGCTGGCAGTTCATCCTCACCGCGCTGGCCCTGCCCGTCGTGCTGTGGTCGGCGGCGCCGTTCCACCGGCGCGCGTTCACGGGCGCGAAAGTCGGCGCCGCGAGCATGGACACCCTGGTCTCGGTCGGCGTACTCACCGCCACCCTGTGGTCGCTGGACACGATGTATCTGCACCCATCCCGGACCGGAACCGCGCCGGACGGAGTGTGGGCTGCGATCTGGGCCGGCGACGCCATCTATCTCGAAGTCGCCGCGGGCGTCACCGCGTTCGTCCTCGCGGGGCGATACTTCGAGGCGAAGGCGAAGCGCTCGGCGGGCAGCGCCTTGCGGGCACTGGCCGCACTCGGCGCCCGCGAGGTCACTGTGCTGACCCGCGACGAGCGCGAGATGCGCATCCCGATAAACGAACTCGTGGAGGGGCAGCGATTCGTGGTACGCCCAGGTGAGACGATCGCCACTGATGGACTGGTCGTGTCGGGCGAATCCAGCATCGACGCCTCCGCCATGACCGGCGAATCCCTTCCGGTCGACATCACGCCGGGTATGGCGGTGATCGGCGGCACCACCGCGCTGACCGGGCGGCTGATCGTCGAGGCCGCCGCGGTCGGTGCCGACACCAAACTCTCGGGCATGATCCGGCTCGTCGAGCAGGCTCAGACCGGTAAGGCGCGCATGCAGCGCGTGGCCGACCGTGTGTCATCGGTCTTCGTGCCATGCGTATTCCTGCTCGCAGGCGTGACCTTCGGCGTGTGGTGGATGACCGGGAGCGGAGGTGAGCGGGCGGCCGCGGCAGCGCTGGCGGTGTTGGTCGTCGCCTGTCCGTGCGCGCTGGGCCTGGCCATACCCACCGCGCTGCTGGTGGCATCCGGCCGTGGTGCGCAGCTGGGCATCTTCATCAAGGGTCATCAAGCGCTGGAAGCGACTCGCGACGTCGACACCGTGGTGCTCGATAAAACCGGCACCCTCACCCACGGGGTGATGAGCGTCGTCGCCGTAACCGTCGAGGGCACGCGCACCGACGGCGAGGTGCTGCGTTTGGCCGGGGCCGTGGAATCGGCCTCCGAACATGCGATCGCGGCCGCGATCACCCGGCATGCACGACAAATCCACGACACCCTGCCTACGGTCGAATCCTTCGAGGCACTACCGGGACTGGGTGCACGCGGCACCGTCGAAGGTGCGCAAGTGCACGTGGGAAGGCGCCGTCTCTTTCACCAACAGCGCATCGACGTGCCCCAGGCCTTACTGCGGGAGCTCCGCCGTCAGCAACGAGTCGGCCGCACCGTTGTGCTGGTCGGGGTGGACCGGGTCGCCGTCGCGCTCGTCGCGGTGGCCGACACCGTGAAAGACAGCGCGGCTCCTGCTGTCGCCCGACTGCATCGACTCGGTCTGCGCGTGTTCATGTTCACCGGCGACAACGCGTATGCCGCGCAGTCCGTCGCCGACGAGATCGGCATCGACGAGGTGGTGGCCGAGCTACTGCCCGAAGGCAAGGTCGAGCTGATCGCACAGATGCAGGAGCGCGGACATCGAGTCGCCATGATCGGCGACGGCATCAATGACGGCGCGGCGCTGGCCACCGCGGACCTCGGCATGGCGATCGGCGCGGGCACCGATGTCGCGATCGCCGCCGCCGATGTCATCCTGGTGCGCGAAGACCTCGCCGCGGCCACCGACGCGATCGAGCTGGCGCACGCGACTTTGCGCACCATCAAAGGGAACTTGGTGTGGGCCTTCGGCTACAACGTCATCGCCATCCCGGTGGCCGCGCTGGGTTTGCTGAACCCCCTGATCGCGGGCGCGGCGATGGCATTCTCGTCGTTCTTCGTCGTCTCCAACAGCCTGCGCCTGCGCCGAGCGCGTCTGGGCGGGTGATCGGGTACCGGGCATCTTGGTCAAACGGCTCGGGCAAGATCACCTACGGCTGCGTGCCAGCTGCTCCAGCATCGCGTTGTAAGCGGCGAGGTCGGAATCGCCGTACTCGTCGTCCTTGCGGTCGGTGCGCACCGCGGTGCGCCGATCCTGGGCCGCCCACTGCGTCAGCAACGCGCCCACCACCAGCAGAATCGGGGCCTCACCGGACACCCAGGCAATGCCGCCCCCGGCGTGCTGATCCGCCAGCAGATCGATCGCCCACGGCAACGGGAGATTGCCGTAGAACCGCTGGCCCACAACGGAATTCATCGACATGATCGCGATGCCGAAGAACGCGTGGAACGGCATCACCGCGAACAGCATCCCCAGCCGCCCCAGATGAGGCAGTCTGCGCGGACCCGGATCGATGCCGATGATGCCCCAGTAGAACAGGTACCCGACGATCAGAAAGTGGACGTTCATCAGGACGTGGCCCCAGTGGTAGCGGGTCAGGTTCTCGAACAGCGTCGTGAAATACAGCCCGTACAACGAGACCACGAACAGCGCGATCGCTGTGCCGGGGTAAGCCAGGACGGCGGTCGGCTTGGCATGTAACAGCGCCAGCACCCACTCGCGCGGCCCGTGCACCGCGCCCCGCGCCGCCGACGGAAGAGCTCGCAGCAACAGCGTCACCGGCGCGCCGAGCACAAGAAGCACCGGGACGAACATGTTCAAAGCCATATGCGTGATCATGTGCATGCTGAACATCGCGAGACCGTAGGTGCCGATGCCCGAGGAGGTGGCGATCAGTAGCGCTAGACAACCACCCATCCATGACAGAGTGCGCCGTCGCGACCAGCGGTCCCCACGACGACGCAGACGCCACACGCCGAGGACATACGCCACAACCGCGACCAACGCCGCCGTCCCGAGCACGAAATCGAAACGCCACGACGCCAGCAGCCGCCACAAGGTGGGCCGATCCGTCAGTTCGAAACCGAGGAACACCTCCTGCGCGGTGAACGACCGGTCGGCGAACGCGGGCGCCGGTTGCACCGCCATCGCCACCAGTACACTCAGCACCACTGCGGAAAGCGCTGCGCTACAGGCGTATACGAATACATTCCCATCATCCGGCACCCGAGTGCGGTAAGAGCGCCACAGCGTCCACCCCGCCGCGACGAGCCCCAATCCCGCGAACAGTGCCAACCGTCCGTATCCGGTCGTGAGCACACACGACCACGGCAACAGCACGAGTACGAGCACCAGCCCGCCGGCCGCCGCGGTCACCGTGCACAGCATCCCGATGACCACGGCGCGCCGAACTGCGACCGCCGTGTCCGAACCACCGCGCCGCAGCTGCTCGGCCACACACCAGAACAACCCCGGCCCCACCGACACCGCGACCTGGAAGAGGATCATCGCGCCCGTGCCGTAATCATGGTTCGGCCCTTCACCCGCGTTGCCGACCAACGCGGGCGGCAGCACGCCCACAGCCGCCACCAACGTCAGCAAGACGACCCCGATCCAGGACAACGTCAGCCGTGCACCGAGACTCACCACAGCGGCCAGCGCGGCGACGACAACCCATGCCTTGGGTTTCTCGCTCGCATCGAGTAACGCTCCGAGCGCGCCCGCGCGCACCAGGCCCGACAGGCTCAACCCACCGACACCCGCTGCTGTGACCGGTATCAATACCAGCGCCGAGACGAACCAGACCAGGCCGGCACGCTCGGCCAGCCGCAAGCCCGCATAGCCGTCGACCAGGATCTGCCCCTGTGCGGAGACCCGCGTACAGCACACCGCGTAGACCAGAGAACCGAGCGCCACCGCGCCCGCGAGCGCGGCCACCGTCCGCAACAGCGCGTAGCCCAACGCGGACGCAAGCCCGGGATACGTCGTGCCGGCCGCGCGGTAAGGAACCTCACCCATCGCCAGCACGGCGCCGGTGACGAGCGTGAGCGACACCACCACCGCGACGATCCCAATGCAACGGACATCTCCGCGATTCACGTCCACCGTTGGATCCACCCGACCTCCGACCAGAAAGTACTGCCCTCCAGAGGAAACAGCTCGCGCATAGTGGTCGGATCGCACCGACGGAAAGTTCCCGACATCGGTGGACCGGACGCCACCGCGTCGCCGACGCTTCCGATCGGTAGGGCCGGGCTCCGCTACTCGCCTGCTGGCGGAACCGAACCCGCACGCCGCGCGACTATCTGACCTCAGGGCCGCTGATGGGCGGCGTGGCATGGCTGGGAGGACGGCAGTGCAGACACACCCCGCGGTAGGACGGGACCGGCTGACGACAGCCTCGGTGACCGGCGTACTGACAGCGGCCATGGCCTTCTCCATGCTGCAATTGTTCGTCCTCGGCGCGCTCGGCCCGCGCCTCGTTCCGGATCTCGGGATGTCCACCACCGCATTGGGATTGACGACGACCATGGGCTTCGGAACAGCCGCGCTGCTGTCACCGCTGGCCGGTAGCGCGGTGGATCTGCTCGGTCCACGACGATGCCTGATCGCGCTGCTGCTGACCGTCACAGTGGCCCTCGGCGCCATCGCCGCCGCACCGGCCTACGGCGTCCTCCTCGCCGCGGTGGCCCTGGGCGGCGTGCCGCAGGCACTGGCCAACCCCGCAACGAACAAAGCGATCCTGGCTGCAATCCCGCCGACCTATCGCGCAGGGGTGACCGGCGCCAAACAATCCGGTGTCCAACTCGGCGCCATCGCCGCTGGATTGCCGCTCACCGCGCTGGCCGCTTCGGCGGGCTGGCGTACTGCGGTGTGGACGGCGGCGGGTATCGCGCTGCTAGTAGCGCTGTGGGTGTGGCGTACCCTGCCCGCCGACCCGTCGCGACAGCATCACGGCACAACCAGTTCGAGCATCGGTGACGAGCCGCAACCACGCGGGAACGACGGCATCGTGTACTGGCTGGCCGTGTACTCCCTGTTTCTGGGGGCCGCCATGGCATCGATCAACACCTACTTGGCGCTGTTCGGCGAACGACGGCTCGGCCTCGGCGCTGCGGCAGCGGGGACCCTGGTGGCCGTGCTCGGCGTAGCGGGCATCGCAGGTCGCATCGGCTGGGCACGTGTGGCGGGGAACCCGCGCGCGGCAGTCGTCCTGCCCGCCGGATTGGCGTTCGGATCCGGCATCGCGGCGCTGCTGCTGGCCGCCTCCGCACTGATGACCGGGGTGGTGTGGATCGCGGTGATTGCCGTCGGCATCTTCGGCATGGCGGGCAACGCGGTGTCCATGGTGCTGGTGATCCAGCGCTCGGCCCCTGGACGAGCCGGACGCAACTCGGCATTGGTGTCGGCGGGGTTCTTCGCCGGATTCGCGATAGGCCCGCCACTTTTCGGCACCGTGGTGCCCTCGATCGGATACAGCAACAGCTGGCTGATGGTCGCGGTGGAATTCGCTGTCGCGGCGGCAGTCGCGGCGTTGTGGGCAGTGCGCGAACGTGAGGCCCACGTCGAGGAGCGGGCGTGAGGAATATGCATGACAAGCGCCGCTGTGAATGCACGAAACGTACGCCGCTACAGCAGTTTTCACCACGTACAGCTCAACAGCTGCATACGACGGAATGGTGCGGGGGCGCAACATGGTGACGGATTGGGCGTGCGAGGCATTCGATGCCCTCATGAACCGTGTATCGAGCACACAAGCCGCTGTGGGCACCCGGTTTCCGCTATACGCCGACAGTATTTCCGGCGAATGGACAACCACCTCCCGCGGATCCTGGACCGGCGGCTTCTGGGCAGGCCTGCTGTGGCTGCGTGCATCAGCTAGCGGTCGGCACGAGCATTGCAACGCCGCCGCAGAGACGACACAACGCCTGGCCGACTGGGTGACATCAGACACCTCCACCCGCGGGTTGATCCTCTGGTACGGAACAGCCCTGGCAGCCGGGCGCGGTGAAGACACCCGCGCCTCAGCGCTCTGCGAGAGCGCCGCACGCCAGTGCCGTTCGGACTTCGATCACAATCTCCATGTACTGCCATGGGGTTCAGCGTTCGGTGGCCCACGCCTCCTCGCTCGCGTGGACGGAATTCCCGGCCTCGTACCACTTCTGGCCACAGACAAAGACCCACGCAGCCCGGATATCGCCCGCGAACATCTCGAAACACACCTGCACCTCTGGCGGACAACACCGATCGGCACCCCGGCATGGGCCTGGTCGGATGGGACATGGCTTCCCTCGCCGCAACCGCAGCGAGGATGGAGCCGAGGCAGGGCCTGGCTCCTGCTCGCACTGGCCGACGCATGCCGGTACCTGTCCCCGGAATTCCTCTTCGATGCCTGTGCACTCCTCGACGCCGATCAACCACTGGTACCCACCGCCGAAAACCATCCTGACGCGCCACCAGACACCTCGGCCGCCGCGATCGAGGCGGTAGCGCTGCTGAAACTTGCTGCAGCACAGACGCGTACAGCACAGTCCGCAGCGATGCGGCTGAGAGCCACCGAGATCACGCGACGGCTTGCCACGGACTTCCTGAGCGGTCCCGGCACCCAGCACCCCGGGGGCAGGCTGGGTGGCGGATGTTATGACTTCGGCCGCGGGCTTGCCACCAACCACGAGCTGATCTGGGGCAATTTCTTCTTCGCCGCGGCTCTGGCCATGCAGACCGGGTTGATCGCCCCTTTCGACACCTGACGCGGCCTCAGCGCAACACCGACCTGGCCACGGAGGAGATATGCAGTTCGTCCGGACCATCCAGCAAGCGCGCCATCCGCCCCATTCGCAGCAGTCCCGGCAGCGCGGTATCCGGTCCCAGCCCGGCAGCCCCGTACACCTGGATCGCGGAATCAGCCACTTGTTGCAGCGTCCGCGCCGCGGCCACCTTCGCCAAACCGGATTCCACGCGAGCGTCATGACCTGCGTCGAGGAGCGCGGCCGCCTTGTGCACGAGCGGCCGGGTGCTCCGAATGGCCAGCAGCGACTCGAAAACATGCTGCTGCACCAGCTGGCGTTCGGCCAGCGTTCCCGATGACTGACCGCGCGTGCGAGCTCGCTCGCACATCAGGTCATAGGCCCGCTGCGCCTGGCCGAGCCAGCGCAGGCAGCGCAACGTCCGGCCGAGCTGCAACCGCTGCCGCGCGATCGGCAACGCACGTCCCCGCTCGCCGATGAGATGGTCTTTCGGCAGCCGCACCTCGTCCAGGGCGATCTCCCACTGCCCACCCACGCCGAGGATCGGCAGCTCACGCACGAGCCGGAAGCCCGGAGCGTCCGTCGGCACCAGCAGCAACGACAACCCATCCCGGTCCGGAGCCCGCCCGTCGGTGCGAGCCAGCACCGTGATCACATCGGCGTCCTGGGCGCCGCTGACGAACCACTTGCGACCGGACACCACCCACGAACCGTCCGGAGCCTCCGTCGCTCGGGTGGCCGTCAACGTCGGATCGGTGCCTGGTGTGTCGGGTTCGGTCATCGCGTACGCCGCATGCAGCTCTCCGGAAACCAGTCGCTTCAGGTAGGTCTCCCGAACGCGGTCACCGGCATGGCGCTGCAACATCCGCACATCCAACAGCGAGGCCGAGCCGAGCACCGCAGGCCCGTGGTCACTGGCGCCTTCGGCCTCGGCCAAGCACACGTACTCGGCGAACGAAAGTCCCCGACCACCAAGTTCCCTCGGCAGCGGCAACCCCCACAGCCCTTCCGCCCGCGCGGCGTCGGCCAACTGCCGACGGGCTGCCGCAGCATCCGGGCCACCTGTGTCCAGCAGGATCTCTTGTGGCATCACTCGTTCTGCCACAAAGGCTTCCACACGCTCACGCAGCGACGTGCCGTCGATCGCGGCGGCGGACATACGGGTGTCGGATGCATACGGGTCCATGGCTTCTCCTCGTCTGCCGGGAACTCGACGTCCCCGCGCTGCGACTGCTGTTGTCCGCGGGAGTGGTCGGCGGCGATCGCCACCGAGTTCCCGCGGCGGTCACTCTGTTCGAGAAGGAGAGCCATGACACTCGGCGCTACGCGGACCTCCGACAACCAACTGACGGCGAAACCATTGGAGGGGGTGCAGCTCGAGACCGGTGGACCGCCGGGTCCGGTCTCGATCGCGGCGCAGCACCTGCGGTTGCTGGGCGCCGAACCTTCCACGGCCGACCATGACGCGCTGACTCTCACCGACCTCGACGGCGCGAGAGTCGAAACCCGCCTGTTCTGGGGCAGGCCGGACAGCGAGGTGTGCGATGAGGCGACAGCGCAGGCCGCCGCAGGACTGATGCTCGTGCACGGACGTCGCGACAGCTCACCCCGCGGACTGGCCGTGGACTACGTCTCGACCGCTTCCGGTGTGCTCGCCGTCCAAGGCCTGTTGGCCGCGCTCATCGGCCGCGCGAGGGGCACCTCGGTCACCTCGGCGGATGTCTCGCTCGATCGCGTGGCGCTGCTGACCGTCTCGCAGTACCTCGCCGCAGCGTGCGCCGAGGACGATGAAGCCAGCCCACTGGCGCCCGGTGGGCCACCGTTCACCACTGCCGACGGCGTTCGATTCGAACTCGAAGCACTGGACGTCGCGGTGTGGGCCGAATTCTGGCAGGCCATGCGAGCACCGATGCAAGCCGCACGAAAAGGCTGGCGACCCTTCCAGTTCCGCTATGCCACCGCCTGCGCTCCGATCCCCGACGAGCTGCATCACGCCACGCTGGCCAGCACGTGGGCACAGGTACAGGCAGCCGCGGCCGAATCCGGCGCCGACGTCTGCCGATTACACACCCTCGCCGAACGCTCGGCGGAACTGCACGGCGGCGGAGAATCGACGCTGCCCTGGGAACTGGCCGCCTACCCGGGGATCCCCGCGGCGATACCGGCACGCGGCCGATGTAGCGACGAGCGCCCTCTGGCGGGGTTCACCGTGCTCGAGGCAGGGCGTCGAGTCCAGGCCCCACTCGCCGCGCACCTGCTGGGGCTGCTCGGCGCGACCGTCGTGCGAATCGAACCGCCAGGCGGTGACCCACTGCGTGGCATGCCACCCACCTGCTCGGACATCTCCGCACGCTGGCTGGCCCTCAACCGGGGCAAGGACGCGATCGAAATCGACATCAAGTCCCCCTCCGACCGGCAGCGGTTGCTCGAACTGGCAGCCGACGCCGACGTCTTTCTACACAACTGGGCGCCCGGCAAAGCCGAGCAACTCGGGCTCGCCGCCGACACGCTGTCGGCCGCCAACCCGAGCCTGATCTACGCCTACACCAGCGGCTGGGCAGGACGGCTCCCCGGCGCCCCCATGGGCACCGACTTCATGGTGCAAGCCCGCACCGCCGTCGGAGCGGCGGCCCGCCCAGCCGACGAACCACCGACACCGTCACTGATGACCCTGCTGGACGTGCTCGGCGGCATGCTGGGCGCCGAAGCGATTCTGGCCGGATTGCTGACCCGCGAACGCACCGGCCGCGGCGTGCGCGTGGAATCCTCCCTGTTGGCCGCCGCGCAACTGCTGACCGCGCCGGCTCTGCGCCGGGCGCATGACGGTCTTCCCCTCCGTCACCCCGCCGGATTCCGTCGCCCGTTGCCGACCGCTGACGGGCTCATCGCACCCGCCGACGAGCACGCCGTCGCGGCAGCCGACACCGCGGCACAGGTGCGTGCGCTGTCCACCGACGACGCCTGCGCGATGCTTCGTGGCCGAGGCATCATCGCCACCCCGGTGACCACCGATCTCACAACCCTGCCCACCGATTCTCGCTTCGCAGGCGCCATGACACGCGACGACCACGGCGCCGTCGCCGTGTCGTCGCCTTGGAGGTTCCGATGAGCGTCGCACTACACGATCTGGTCCCCCGCAAGCTACGCAGAACCTGGGCGGCCGACGGCAGCTACCCCGACCTCGACCTGTATTCGCTGTTCCGGGCACGCCGCTGCCAGCACCCGCACCGAACCGCACTGGTCGACAACGAAGGCGAGGTCAGCTACGCGGAATTGGACGCCCTGGCGCGGCAACTGGCCGCCGGTCTGGCCGCCCGAGGCGTACAAGCCGGCGATGTCGTCGGCATCCAGCTGCCGAATTGCCGCGCCGCTGTCATCGCAGACCTCGCTTTGGCCGCACTGGGCGCGGTAGCCCTGCCGTTCCCCGCCGGCCGCGGCATGCGCGAGGCCGAGTCGCTGCTGCGGAGATCGGAAGCCGTCGGTGTCCTGGCCGCCGCCCAGTTCCGTGGACACCACCACGCAACAGATCTCGCGCAGTTGCTCGGCCAATTGCCGACATTGCGTTTCGTAGTCTCCGTCGGTATCGACTTCGCGCCGAAAAGCTGTGTGCCTTTCGCCGAGCTGTTCCCTGGCGACTATGACGATTTCGTCCCGGACCGCCCCGATCCGGACGCGGCCGCTCGCATCCTGGTGTCCTCCGGGTCGGAGTCGGAACCGAAGATGGTCGCCTACTCGCACAACGCGCTGGCAGGCGGCCGCGGCAACTTCATGGCATCGCTGTTGACCGACGACCGACCGCCCCGCAGCCTGTTTCTCGTACCGCTCGCCACGGCGTTCGGCAGCAACGGCACTGCTGTGACGCTGGCCCGCCACGGCGGCACGCTGATTCTGCTGGATCATTTCTCGCCAAGGGAAGCGTTGGCGTCGATCCAACGGCATCGTCCCACGCACGTGCTCGGCGTCCCCACCATGATCCGGATGATGCTCGAAAACGGCGCAGCCGCGACCGACACCTCCGCACTGACGGCACTGGTGCTCGGTGGTTCCCAACTCGACGCCACCACCGCCCGGGAGGCACAACAAGCATTCGGATGCACGGTGGTGAACCTCTACGGGTCGGCCGACGGCGTCAACTGTCACACGGATATCGACGAAATCGATTCCGGCGAAGGGACTTCGGGAGTGTTGGTCGGGCGACCCGACCCGCGGGTGGCGCAGATCCGCATCGACCGGGTCGACACCGGCCGGACCGCGGCGCCGGGTGAAACCGGAGAAATAGTCGCCCGGGGCCCGATGACGCCGCTGTGCTACGTCGCGGACCCGCAATTGGACTCGCGTTATCGCACGAGCGACGGCTGGGTACGCACCGGTGACCTCGGCGTCCTCGACCCCGCAGGCCGCCTGCACGTGGTCGGGCGGCTCAAGGAGATCGTCATCCGCGGTGGCGCGAACATCAGCCCCGCCGAGGTCGAACGCATGCTCGCCACACATCCCGATGTCCGCGACGTGGCGTGCATTGGCGTCCCCCACGACGTGCTCGGTGAGCGACTCGCGGCCTGCGTCGTGCCACGGCCGGGCAGCGTGCTCGACTTGGAAGGGCTGTGTGCTCATCTGGCGGCCAACGGCATGGAGCGCGGCAAACACCCCGAATCGCTCCTGCTGCTCGATGCCCTGCCGTTGACCCCTGCGGGCAAACCCGACCGCGCGGCTCTGCAAACACGGTTCACCACCGTCCGGCACTGAAAAACGGCGGGGCAGCCGTGGAAACGGCTGCCCCGCCTTACGATCCGCCTGGTCAGGACCCGGAGAGCGCCTTTTTCAACGTGGTTGCCGCACCCCGATAGACGGACAGAAGATCCTGGCCCTGCTCGGGATAGTTCACGATCGAAACCTGTTCGACGCCCGAGTCCGGCAGCACGGCGCCGGTGGACATGTGCGCGTTGTCGAGCACGAACCGCGGCTTCTTCGCGCTCAACTCCGCCAACTGACCGGGCGTGACGGGTTCGGGACCATAGGTGCCCACAATCTGCGCACCTGCCAGCTCGGCCGCCCACGTCGAGAACACCTGGGCGATGACCGTCGGCTGCCTTCCACCCGGCCAAGCCGAGCGGAGGTCCCCGCCGAGCTTGTCGTACTCGGTGCTGAACGTCGCGATCCACGCCTGCGCCGCCGCGGTGGTGCCGAAGCGCTCGCCCAGCGCCTGCACTTGGGCTTTCACCTTGGCCGCGGAGTTGTCCAGATCGACTTCGATCAATTCGGCCTTCGATCCCGCGGCTTCCTTGATCTCGGCCGCGAACGGCTCGAACGGCGCGTAGAGCACGAAATCCGCTTCCGCCACCGCGGTCAGATCCGACGGTTTGGGATCGTAGTCCGGAGCATGGTGAACCGACGGCGGAACAATGACTTTCACGTCCGCCGCGCCTGCGGCTTCGGCGAACGCAGCCTCCCAGGTGGTGGTCGCCACGACGGCCGGGTGGGTGTGTCCATGGTGATCGTGCTGTTCGCTTTCGGAGCTGGAACACCCGCTCAGCAGCACGGTTGCCGCGACCACAGTCGTCAGGCTCATACCGGCGGTCAATGGTCGAAAGCGTGCCATGAGAGTGTTCTCCGTTCAGGAATCAGATGGGCCGCGAAGGCGACTGCCCCCGCGGTGAGGACCAGCACCGGCCCAGGAGGAAGATCGAAGGCCAGCGCCAGCACGAATCCCACGGAATTCACCGCAACGCCGATACCGACAGCCCAGACGATGATCGAAATCAGCGAGCGGCCCAACCGCCGCGCGGCCAGAGCCGGCAGCAAGGTGAGCGCATCCACGAGCAGCGCACCGGTCAGCCGGATCGCTCCGGCCACCGCGACCGCGATCAGCACCAGCAGAACCAGCGTGAGCCGCCCCACCGCCACACCGGAAACCAACGCCAGCTCACGATCGTGCAACAGCAGCGCCAAATCCCGTCTTCGCCACCAGAACAGCGCGGGCACCACTACCGCGAGCACCGCCAACACGACGACGTCCTGGACCCGGACCGCGAGAATCGAACCCCACAGCAGCGAAAATGCCGCCGAAGCGTTCACTCCGGCTACCGCAAGTACCAGCAGCGCTGCCGCGACGGCCGAACTCATCAGCAAACCCATTGCGCCGGAGAGGGTTTCCGGCGTGCGCGCCAGCGGAGTGATCCCCGCCCCGGCCACCGCACACGCGAGCAGACCACACAACGCCGGATCCCATCCGGTCAGCATGCCGACCGCGGCGCCCAGCAGCGCGACGTGCATCATCGCGAACCGGACCGGGATGATGTCCAGCCCCACGATGGCCACACCGACCACCGGCAGCCCGATCGAGCCCACCAACAGCGCCACCCCGGCACGCTGCACCGACCCCATTCCGAGCAGATCGAACACCTGCCCAGGCCCGTTCACAACAACTCCCGCAGTCGGCCTGCGGCCATCTCCAGCACTCGGTCGCAACGCCGCGCCATGGCGCGGTCATGGGTGACCACGACGAGGGTGACAGGCAGCTCCGTCAGGACGTCGGCGGCCTGCTCCTGACCCGCGAAATCCAATGCGGCCGTGGGTTCGTCGGCCAGAACGACGCTCGCTCCAGCTGCCACGCACCCCGCAGCGCGGGCCAGGTGCATACGCTGCAGTTGCCCACCCGAGAGCGTGTCGAGTGGTCGGCCGAGCAGCTCGCCCACACCCAGCCGTGTCGCCATCGCCTGCGCCTGACGGACGTCTCCACTGCTGGCCAAGAGCTCACCGGCCAGCAGCGGAAATCGGCCCGCCGCGGGCCGCTGGGGAATCCACCCGCACACCCGCCGCCGCCACGCATAGTCCGCCGATGTGCGGCCACCACGGCCTCCCACGGAGATCTCGCCCCGCACAGCCGCATGCAGGCCGATCACCGCGCGCAGCAGCGTCGTCTTGCCCGAGCCATTGGTACCGGTCAATGCGACCCGTTGACCGGCAGAAATGTCGAGGTCGACATCACTGACCACGTCGACACGTCCGTGCCGGCACGACACCCCCCGCAAGCGCAGGTTCAGCCCCGCCATCACCCCACCTCCTTACCGGCCGTCACCCGCACGCCGACCGGTGTGCCCGGAAGTAGTCGCACCACCACGCCCATCGGTTCCGCGACATGATCACCGTCGGCCGCGGACCCGTCGATCCCCCGCACCACCGAGACGAGGGTTTCGCGGGCACGGGCCACCCGAGAACGAATCGTGCCGACCGGACAACCCACCGTCTGCGCCGCCTCGGCATAGGACATACCCAAGACCTGGGTCAACACGAACGCCTCGCGCCGCTCTTGCGGCAGACTGCACAGCAGGTCGTTCAACGCCACCTCCTCGGCGAAATCCGGCGTACGCCGATCAGGCCGCTGTTCGAGAATCTGCGACCATTCCGGCACCTGAGTCGTCTTCGGACGAGCGGCGACACTGCGGAACCGGTCCACCACCACGCGGCGAGCGATCGACAGCAGCCAGGTTCGTGCGGTCGAATTCCCGGCGAACCGCGGCAGACTGCCCATGGCCCGCAAGAACGTCTCCTGTGTCAGGTCGTCAGCGGATTGGACATCGGTCAGGTGCGCGACGAAACGCCACACATCCCGCTGCGTCGATTGGATGAACTGCTCCAACGCCTTTCGATTGCCTGCACCGGCCGACAACGCCAGCGCGGTCAGGAGTTCGTCGGACATCCGCGGCCTCCACATCGACGCATCCGGCACACGAGAAAGCGCCAAGCGCTCAGAGCCGATCGAGGAGAAGGACCGTCGCCGCGGCAGGCAGCCGACAGCGGAGAAGGAGAAAACATTCGCACAATTTCTGTTCGCGACACCACCATTCGGCGGTGCGGAGAGACCGGCAGCCGGACTCGCGCAGTGCGCACACCGGCGTAGAGGACCGACTGCCGCTGGACGGGGGCCGGGTGTGCGCACCGGCGTCGCGGCAGACCCTGACGGCTTGCTCACGCGCATCGATGACACGAGCGGCTACGTTCGCCCCCGGAATACCGGCAGCGCCGAATCGCGCCGATCGACGATCGGCCGGGCAGCACTGCCTCCACCGGCAGCACAAGGCGTGGCTGCCTCCGATGGCGAACTCTCAGAACCGAACCGCGCCCACCGGAGGCCCACGCCGCGCCATCACATGACGCAGCACGCCCGCGCGCAGCGTCTCGATGCGATGGTCGGCTTCCACCACGGTTCGGGGCTCGCTGTCGACCGACGGATGCACCAGAACCAGAAGCAGAGGCGCCAGAATCCGTGTATACAGCGTCGCCAGTAGCGCGAAGAAGGCGAGTTCCCCGCGCCACAGCCACACCGCGCACACCAGCGCGGCCGCCGCGTGCGCAGCGAACATGCCCCCATCACTGTGCGGATCAATGGTTTCGGAAGCGGCGTGAGCGGCCGACATCGATGACATGCCGAACCACACGTGCAAGACCGCCTGCATCACCGCAAGCCCACCGCCGATGGCGAAGAAGCCACGCTGACGATCGGCCAGCGCCCACGCCATCGAACCCGTCGCGGCAAACGCCACGATGAAAGCCGACACCGACACGCTGTGCCCCGCCGAGGCCCCATGCCCCAGCGCCGACAACAACACCGCGACTCCCGCGAACACGATGGCACGTGCCGCCCGCGCGTTCCGGGGCGCGGGCACAGTGTTCATAACGCCGTCCATCATGACACTCATATGCCGGCACTGTCCCGCGGGGTTTCGATCACGGCCTCGCCGCAGGCTGCGAAACCGACGAGCCGATCATCAAGCGGCCGAGCATGATCAGGACCTGCGACGAGCCACTCCCATACCGAGTGCCACAAGCAGGCCCAGGGCGCCCAGCACAATGCCGATCCCGCCGAGCCAGCGCGCGGTCGTATCGCTCGACGAACCAGAACTGGAGGACGCCGACTGGATGTCACCATGGTTGTCGGCGCCACCGGAATGCTTGGCGGCCAACGTCAGCGAAGGAGCTGGACGCTCCGGCTCGGACCCATCACCGTCCGCCTTCTGGTCCCAGCGCACGACTTGACCATCCGCGTAGGTCTGCACCGCGGGGATCGTCACCGTCTCGGTGTCCGGCAACCCGTTCGCCAGCACGGAGAACTGCCCGAACTGACTCGGCCCGATGCCACCCCCGGCATCAGCCGTCCAGGTGATGTCGGTGACGTTCCGCGCGGAGTCTTTCCGCACTACCGCTTTCCATCCCGGCGCAGCCTCGGTATCCGCCGCCGTCACCCCCGGAAGCTGCACCGCGACTTCGACCGTGGGGCTACCAGTGCCCGATTCGTTCGGCACCCGGAAAACCAGGACCCCCGACCCGCCGCGAGACGCGTCAGGCCCAGAGACAGTGATGTGCGCAAGCGCGGGAGCGGCCGCCACAGTCGTCACGAAGGCCGCGGCAGCGCCTGCCGACGCCGCCCGCACCAGCCAAGAACTGTTCATCGTCGAGACCTCTCCTCACGGTGAGAAAACGAACGCAACAGATGCTCGCCGACGACGATATGCCACAACTGCGGCAGAACCGCGCATCTGCCGTGAGCGCCGTCGTGGCGAAGACGGCGCACCGCCGGCTCGGCGTCGTGGAGGGTCCGGCACCCGACCACGACTTCCGGACCTACCGACTGCTCAGTGGGTGTCGTTCCAGAACTGGATACCGGCTGCGATCAACGCCGGGACGCCGACGATGACGGTGCCCGCGACCGCGCCGATGCCTGCCAGTGCGGCGCCGGTGATGAGGCAACCGCCGATCGCCGCCGGAACCGCGAGCAGACCGATCGACACCACACCCCCGGTCGCTCCACCGACGATGCCGCCGGCGACGCAGCCGATGCCGCCGCCGATCGCACTACCCAGCAGGCTCCCGACAGTCGCCGCAGCCATCATCGACATGCTGAAGTTGCCGAGGGCCGCGTTGTAATTCGGATGAGACAGTGCATCGATCTCCTGAGCTGTCGCCGCGCTGATCGGGCGCGCGTCGGCGGGATCGGTGCTCGGGGTCAGCGTGACCGTATCGCCGTCCAGCTGCGCGGCGATCGGCATCGCGCTGCCACCGTGGACGTAGGTCAGCGGAAGAGTCGCGACGGACGTTCCGCTCCGATCGATGAACTGCAGATGGTCATCGCTGACGGTGAGCGCCCCGGCATCCATGGTGAGCACAACCGAGCGGTCGACCACGTTGGCCTGGAAATGGACATCCGGAGTCTCCTGCGTGGGATCCGCCGTCGCGGTTCCCGCCGAGATACACAAAGCCGAGATAGCCATGGCGGCCACCGCAGCGCCCTTACGAAACATCACTGTCGTCTCAACTCTCGATTTCCTTGTGGCAGCGTGGGTTCGCAGCCGACAAAAGGTCGGAGAAGTTGTCGAACCAGTTCCTGATATGACGCACAACACATACCGACAGAGAGAGCGCGATCGCCGAGACCCGCTGTCACCCGTGCCGACGGTCACGGCCCCAGCTTCTGGGTCAGCTCCGCTCACGCTGTGACTTCGCAGTGAATCACGCCGACGGTAGCGGGCCAACGCGCCGGGGACGGGACACCACGTTGAACAGCGGATTGCCCATACTCACCCTGAGAGCTACCACAGCCGCCCGCGTCGCATTCCCGGGGCTGATCCAGTAGCAGCATGCGGGATTGCCAGTCGCCGATGGGGCGGGTCACTTACAACTCTATGTGGCGGTTAGGTGCCCGTCGCTGACCGCTCGTCTCGGGTTGACATACCCGGAACTCAATCTGCTCGAGTTTGTTTGCTTTACCAACGCACGCTCAAGGGATACATTGCCGTGCAAGCTATTTCGCAGTAGATGAGCAGTCGCGGCCAGCGGCGGTCTACTGGGCGGTGGTCAGAGCAGGAGATGGAAGATGTCGAAGGCGACGTTCCATTCGGCGGTCCCGGGGTTCTTACGGTCCGGTTCGATAGTGACGAATGTGTGCGCCAGCGCCACGCTCAAGCCTCCGGCAATCAGCGGCAGCCGCTGCTCGGTCGCCTCGGACAGGGCCATGTCCAACGGCGGCCGGGCCGCCAGTTGATCGAGCACAGACTGTAGTTCGATCTCCTCATCCAGTTTCTCGAACCGGTGGATGCTCTCCTGCAGTCCCTTGGTGATCGGCAGGTCCCACGGTTCGATCACGTCCCTCAGGTTTGCCTTTGCCGAGGCCTTGCCGATGAGGATCAGATCGTAGATCTTGTCGTCGATGAAGTCCGTGTAGCGCTTGACGTCGTTCCGGTCGACTTGCAGGCCGGCCGCTGCCCGGAAGAATTGCTGGAATTTCACGGTACCCATCACTGGCATGTCGTCAGCTCCTGTCGAAGTATTCATGGATTTGGCGAACCGCCATCGCTCCCTCACCGACAGCGGAGGCGACACGTTTCACGGAGCCGGTGCGGACGTCACCGGCAGCGAACAGGCCGGGCAGGCTTGTTTCGAGCGTCCTCGACGGCCGGTCGCCAGTCCGCCGGTTGCCGTCCTCACGGGCGTAGACCGCGTCCATGCCCGTGAGGACGAAGCCGTGGTCGTCGAGTGCGATCGCGTCGGCCAGCCACCCGGTGTGCGGCACCGCCCCGATGAAGACGAACAGTGCGTGTACCCGGAGGGTGTCCTGTTCGCCCGTCTGATTGTTCTCGACCACAATCCGGTCGAGGTACTTCTCGCCGTGGACCTCGCGAATCTCGGTGTTCCGGTGGACGGTCACGCGCGGATGGCGCTCGATCTGGTCGACGAGGTACCGGGACATGCTCTTTCCGAGGTCACCGCCGCGGATGAGCAGATGCACGTGGGTGACACGGTCCGCGAGAAAGACGGTGGCCTGTCCGGCGGAGTTTCCGCCGCCGACGATGGCCACGGGGTCGGTGCCGCACATCCGCGCTTCCTGATGGGTTGCGGCGTAGTACACGCTTGTCCCCTCCAGTACCTCGATTCCCGGAACCGCCAACTTGCGGTATCGCGCGCCGGTGGCGAGCACGACGGCCCGGCCGCGAACCGTGCCGCCGTCCGCCAGCCGGAGCACGTGGTGGCCGTCCTCGGACCCCAAACCGCTCACCTCCGCCGACACCAGGATGCGGGCGCCGAACTTGCCGGCCTGGATCACGGCTCGCTCCGCCAATTCGGCGCCGGAGATCCCTGCCGGGAAGCCGAGGTAGTTCTCGATCCGGGAGGAGGTACTGGCCTGGCCGCCCGCGGCGAACGACTCCAGTGTCACCGTGTTCAACCCGTCCGAGGCGCCGTACACGGACGCGGCCAGACCGGCCGGTCCCGCACCCACCACGACGAGGTCGAACACGTCCTGGGCTGCGTCGTGGACCGAGTCCGGGACCGGAAGCCCGACGACGCGGGCGAGTTCCGCATTCGTGGGATTGCGCAGCACCTTCTCGCCGTGCCAGATCACGACGGGGGTGTCCTCGGGGGCGACGTCCAGGCTGCGCAGCAGCTGCTCCGCCCGTTCGTCCTGCTCCACATCGATCCACCTGTGGGGCAATCGGTTTCGAATGGCGAACTGCCGAAGCCGCAACGTATCCGGCGAATAGCAGGAGCCGATGATCCGGAATCCCGAACCGAGCCCGATCAGCAGGTGCCGGCGCACCAGGTAGGCGCGCAGGATGAGATCGCTGAGCACGGGATCGTGGGAAACCAGCTCGCGCACCCGGTCGGCCGGGACGACGAGTATCTCGCCGTCCTCGATCGCCTCGGCGGTGAAGAACGCCACCTGGCCTTCCAGCAGTCCTAGCTCGCCCAGGAATCGACCGGGACCATGCACGCGCAGTATCCGGCGTTGACCGTCTCCGTCGCCCTCGTCGATGATCGCGACCTTGCCCGAGAGGATGACGAAGAAGTCGTTGCTGGGTTCGCCCTCTCGGATCAGCACCTCGCCGGGGCGAACCGCTCGACGCGTGCCACCGACCTCGAGTGTCGCGACCTGGTCGTCCGTCAGCCGCGGGTATGCTCCGAGCTCATCCGGAGTCTCGTCGAGCGGCGGAATGTCGCGGACGGGAGCGGCGCCCTCAGACGAAGTTCTGGTCGACATAACACCAGCGCCAATCTTCACCTGGCTCCATCGACTGGACGATCGGATGGCCGATGGCGTGAGCGTGCGCGCTCGCGTGCTTGCCCGGCGAGGAGTCGCAGCAACCGACGTGTCCGCACGTCAGGCACAGCCTCAGATGTACCCACGGGGTGCCGAGGCGAAGACATTCCTCGCAGCCCTGCGGAGTCCGGGGTGCGACGGGCCGGATCGCGGTCACGTGTGGGTCAACATGGACAGAAGTCATGGCTTCGTCTCCTTGCCTGCTTTTTCCGAGAGCGCCTGGTCGAGCCATGTGCGCAGTTGTGGTGCCGGAGCGGCGCCCGCCTGACGAGCCAGGATCTCCCCTCGGTCCATCACCAGCAGAGTCGGTACGGCGCGGACGGTGAATCGTTCGGCCGTCCTGGGCGCAGCATCCACGTCGATCTTCACCAGCTTGATTCGACCCGCGCGTTCCCTGGCGAGCTGCTCGAGCGCCGGACTGACCATGCGGCACGGGCCGCACCACGTCGCCCAGAGGTCGACGAGCACAGGCACCGAGGATTTCTCGGCGACCTCCGCGAAGTCGTCGTCCCCTGCCGAGGCGATCCAGGGCAGCGGCTCGTGGCAGTTCCCGCAGCGCGGTTCTCCTTCCCCGGCCGCCGCCACCCTGTTGACCTTGCCGCAGTTCGGGCACTTCACCATTTCGGATCCCACGACGGCACCTCTTCTCAGGCCGCCGCGACGGCGGGTTCCGCATACGCGACGGCGAGTTCGCCGTCGGCCACCGTGACACGGATGGTGCCACCCGGTTCGATCTCGCCGCGCAACAGCGCACGACCTATCCTCGTCTCCACCTCGTGGGCGATGTACCGCCGCAGCGGCCGCGCGCCGTAGACCGGGTCGAAACCGTGTTCGGCGATGAGCCGGCGCGCTTCCGGCGTGATATCCAGATGTATCTGCCGCTGCGACAATCTGTTGCGAAGATCGGTGAGTTGTAGCTCGACGATGTGCTCGATCTGGGGCAGCGTGAGCGGGGTGAACAACACGATGTCGTCGACCCGGTTGAGGAATTCGGGGCGGAAGTGCCCGCGCAGCTCCGCCAGCACGCGCTCCCGGGCATCCGGTTTGATCTCGCCGTCGGCTGTGACTCCCTCGAGGAGATACAGGGATCCGATGTTGGAGGTCATGATGATCACCGTGTTCCGGAAATCGACCTGCCTGCCCTGAGAATCGGTGATCCGGCCGTCGTCGAGCACCTGCAGCAGGGTATTGAAGACGTCGGCGTGGGCCTTCTCGATCTCGTCGAAGAGCACGACGGAGTACGGCTTGCGGCGTACCGCCTCGGTGAGCTGGCCGCCCTCGTCGTAGCCGACGTACCCGGGGGGCGCACCGATGAGCCTGCTCACCGTGTGCCGCTCTTGGTACTCGCTCATGTCCAGCCGCACCATGTTGTCTTCGCTGTCGAAGAGGGCACTGGCCAGCGTCTTTGCGAGCTCGGTCTTTCCCACGCCCGTCGGGCCCAGGAAGATGAACGAACCGATCGGCCGGCGTGGGTCACGGATACCCGACCTCGCCCGGATCACCGCGTCTGCGACCAGTTGCACCGCCTCGTCCTGACCGACGACCCTCTCGTGCAAGATCTCGTCGAGCTTCAACAGCTTCTCCCGCTCGCCTTCCTGCAGCCGGGCGACCGGGATACCCGTCCATGCGGCCACGATCTCTGCGATCTCGTCTTCAGTGACCACCTCACGCAGCAACGGGTTCCGGCCCTGCCTGGTGGCCAGTTGCTCCTCCGCCGCCCTGAGTCTGCGTTCCAGCTCGGTGATCTCGCCGTATCGCAACTCGGCGGCCCGGTTGAGGTCGTAGTTGCGCTCAGCCTCCTCGGCCTCGTGGCGCAACCGTTCCAGCTCTCCCCGCAGCTCCTGCACCCGCCGGATCGCCTGCCGCTCGGCCTCCCACTGAGCGTGCCTGGCGTCGGCCTCGGCCCGTAGGTCGGCCAGCTCCTTGCGCAGCTCTTCGAGGCGCGCCTTGCTGGCCGCGTCCGTTTCCTTGGACAGCGCGGCCTCTTCGATCTCCAGCCGGGTCACTTTCCGGGTGAGCTCGTCGAGTTCGGCGGGCATGGAGTCGATTTCGGTGCGTTGCCGAGCGCATGCCTCATCGACCAGGTCGATCGCCTTGTCCGGAAGGAAGCGGTCGGTGATGTACCGGTGCGAGAGGGTCACGGCGGCGACCAGGGCGCCGTCCTTGATCTTCACGCCGTGAAACACCTCGAGGCGTTCCCGAAGTCCGCGCAGAATCGAGATCGCATCCTCGACACTGGGCTCGTCGACGAGAACGGTCTGGAATCGACGCTCCAGTGCCGCATCGGATTCGATGTGCTTGCGATATTCGTCGAGAGTGGTGGCGCCGATCATGTGTAGTTCGCCGCGGGCGAGCATCGGCTTGAGCATGTTGCCTGCGTCGAGAGACCCGTCGCCGCCGACTGATCCCGCGCCCACAACGGTATGCAGCTCGTCGACGAACAACAGGATGCGCCCCTCCGCCGCCTTCACCTCCGACAGCACCGCCTGCAGTCGCTCCTCGAACTCGCCGCGGTACTTCGCACCGGCCACCAGGGAACCCATGTCGAGCGAGAAGATCGTCTTGTCGCGCAGGCCCTCGGGCACGTCGCCGCGGACGATCCGCTGGGCGAGGCCCTCGACGATCGCGGTCTTACCGACGCCGGGGTCGCCGATCAGCACCGGATTGTTCTTCGTCTTCCGGCTCAGGATCTGAGTTACCCTGCGGATCTCGGCATCTCGGCCGATGACCGGATCGAGATTGCCTGCCCTGGCCTCGGAGACGAGATCGCGTCCGTACTTCTCCAGCGCCTCATAGGCCCCCTCCGGGGTCGCCGATGTGACACGCTGGTGGCCGCGCACGGTGGTCAAGGCGGTGAGGAAGGACTCTCGCGTGACCCCATGACTGGCGAGGACCCTGCCTGCCGCAGTGGCCGACCCCTCCTCGGAGAGGGCCATCACGAGATGCTCCACCGACACGTAGGAATCCTTGAGTCGCTTCGCCTCCCGTTCCGCGGCGTCGAGCAGCCTGGCCAGGCGCTGGGTGATCATCACCTGACCGGGCGTCGCGCCGGGGCCGCTGACCTTCGGCCTACGCGAGAGGTCATGTTCCAGATCGGATCGCAGGGCATCGACGTTGGCGCCGGCCTGCTCGAGCAGTCGAGGTACCAGCCCTTCCCGCTGATCGACCAACGCGAGCAGCAGGTGCTCTCCGTCGACCTCGGTGTGACCCATTCTGGTCGCTACATTCTGGGCTTCCTGCAGGGCCTCTCGTGACTTTTCAGTCAGGCTGCCGGTGTCCATGGGGTGCCCTCCTTCCGCGGGAAGCTGCTTCGAGTTTCTCGATTCGATCCAGCAGATCGAGTACGAGCCCGATGGCCGAGTAGTTCAGGCCCAGACCGGTCCGCAGCCGTTGGATGCGGGCGGCATGGGCCACTTCGGATGGTTGGAACGACATCTCGCCGCCGGCGTCTCGGTGGGCGTCGAGCAGGCCGAGCGCCACAAGCCTGCGTGCCAGGTCCGGGTGTAGCCCGGTACGTTCGGCGAAGGCATCTGGCGACAATCCGGGACGGCGAACCAATACGTACCGGGTGACCGGGGTCGGGGTGCTCATGTCTCTTTCCTCGGATCGAAGTTCGATTCGGTGGCCAACTGCTCGAACAGCTCACGTTCGCGTGCTGTCGGTTTCGACGGCACCATCACCTTGATCTCGGCATAGAGATTGCCGTTGGGGCCACGCGGATTGGGCATTCCTTCTCCGCGCAGCCGCAGCTTCCTTCCCGTCGACGAGCCCGGCGCCACTTTGACTTTCGCCTCGCCACCCGGGGTGGGAACGACGACGGTCGACCCGAGCACCGCCTCCCATGGCGATACGGGCAGGTCCACGTAGATGTCGCGACCCTGTATCCGGAAGCGGGAATGCGGCTTGATGCGCACCACGAGGTACAGATCCCCGGGCGGCGCGTCACCGTTGCTCCGCCCGCCTTGCCCGGCCAGCCGGATTCGCTGGCCGTCCAGGACACCGGCGGGAATGTCGACGTCGTACTGGCGTCCGTCCAGTCTGAGTGTGCGTTTGCCGCCCCGATACGCCTGTTCCAGAGTCAGTTCCAGTTCCGCTTCCTGATCGGCTCCGGGAATCGGCCCGTACCCGCCGGCGCCGCCGAACATCTGCCCGAAGAGGTCCTCGAAGTCGACGGCGCCCTCGCCACCGAAACCTCGACCGAAGTGCACCCTTCTGCCCCCGCCGCCGTACCCACCGGCGCCGGCCCGGACCCGTTCGTCGTAGTCCTCGGGCACACGCCGGAAGTCTTCACCGAATCGGTCGTAGCGTTTCCGGGTGTCCGGGTCGGACAACACCTGGTAGGCCTCGTTGGCCTCCTTGAACTTGTCCTCCGCAGTGGGGTCCTTGTTCACGTCGGGGTGATACTTGCGCGCCAGCTTGCGGTACGCCTGCTGGATTTCGTCGGTGCCTGCGCCGCGCGGGACACCGAGGACTTCGTAGTAGTCACGCGCCATCGGTGCTCACCCCTCGGGTCGGCTCACGACCACCGAGGCGGGACGCAACTGCCGACCGTCCTCTCCATAGCCCGGGCGCAAGACCTCGATCACGGTCCCGGAGGGAAGGTCGGGTTGGGCCACCACGCTGACCACTTCATGTAGCTCCGGGGAGAACGGCACACCGACCTCGTCGTGGCGCTCGAAGCCGAACTGCGCCAGCACCTGCACCGCCTGGTCCCGGATCGCCTTCACGCCCTCGACGACGGCCTGGGGATCGCTGCCGGCATGGGCCAGCGCGAGCTCCAAATTGTCCAGCACCGGGAGCCACGCAGCGGAAACCTTCGCCACCTCCGCGGCGCGGGCACGGTCCAGATCCTTGGCAAACCGCTTGCGCAGGTTGTCCAGATCTGCAAGGGCCCTGCGCCAGCGGTCCTCGAGTTGAGCCAGCTCGGCCCCCGTGTCGGTGCGATCCGGCGCCGTCTCGGTCTGATCCCCGTCGGTAGTCGACTCGGTCGTCGAATGATCTGCAGACCTTTCCATCGTGTGCCTCAGCTTCGATCGAATTCGGCGTCGATCACGTCGTCGTCATCCGACGACGCCGCTTCTCCGCTGCCTGCCCGGTGTCCGTCTCCGCCGCCGGACTGGACCGGTGCGAGCCCATAGAGCAGCTGCTGCAGCTCCGAGGTGAGTGGCTCTACCTCCGCGGGGGAAGCATTGTCTTCCACAGCTTTCCTGGCATCGGCGATCAGCATCTCGGCGCGTGCCTTGTCGTGCGGTGGGGCACTGTCGCCGAGTTCGGCGAGTCGCCGTTCCACTTGATAGGCAACCGAATCGAGCGCGTTGCGCGCGTCGACCGCCTTTCGCAGCGCCTCGTCCTCGGCCCGGTTCCGTTCGGCTTCCGCGAGCATGCGCTCTACCTCACTCTGGTCGAGGTTGCTCTGCTCACTGATCGTGATGCTCTGCTCCTTACCGGTGTCCTTGTCGCGGGCGGTGACGTGGAGGATGCCGTTGGCGTCGATGTCGAACGTGACTTCGACTTGGGCCTCGCCACGGGGTGCCGGGCGGATGCCTTCCAGCCGGAACCGACCGAGCACCCGGTTGTCGGCGGCGCGTTCGCGTTCGCCCTGCAGGACCACGACATCCACTGCGGGCTGATTGTCTTCCGCGGTGGCGAACACTTCACTGCGCCGGACCGGGATCGTCGTGTTGCGCTCGATGATCTTGGTCATCACCCCGCCCTGGGTCTCGACGCCGAGGGACAGCGGGGTGACATCGAGCAACAGCACATCGGAGACCTCGCCCTTGAGCACGCCCGCCTGGACTGCGGCACCGAGCGCCACGACCTCGTCCGGGTTGACGCTCATGTTGGGGTCCTTGCCGCCGGTGAGCCGGCGAACCAGCGCCTGCACCGCAGGAATACGTGTCGAACCACCGACCAGAATCACCTCGTCGATGTCGTTGGCGGTGACCTTGGCGTCACTCATCGCCTGCTTCACCGGGCCGAGGCAGCGTTCCACCAGATCCGCCGTCAGATCCTCGAACTTCGATCGCATGATCGTGGTGGTGAGGTGCTTGGGACCGTTCGCGTCAGCGGTGACGAAGGGCAGGTTGACCTGGGCCTGTGTCACCGAGGACAGCTCGACCTTGGCTTTCTCTGCTGCCTCGAAGAGGCGCTGCAACGCCTGGGCGTCCTTGCGCAGATCGATGTTCTCCGCCCGTTGGAACTCGTCGGCGAGGTAGTCCACCAGACGTCGGTCGAAGTCGTCGCCGCCGAGATGGGAGTCGCCGGCCGTGGCACGAACCTCGACCACTCCCTCGCCGACGTCGAGCAGGCTCACATCGAAGGTGCCGCCGCCGAGGTCGAAGACCAGTACGGTCTCGTGGGTCTGCTTGTCCATGCCGTATGCCAGTGCCGCGGCGGTCGGCTCGTTGATGATCCGCAAAACCTCGAGGCCCGCGATCCGGCCGGCGTCTTTGGTGGCGTTGCGCTGTGCGTCGTTGAAGTACGCGGGAACGGTGATGACCGCTTCTTTGACCTTCTCACCGAGGAACTTGCTCGCGTCGTCGACGAGCTTGCGCAGCACGAGGGCACTGATCTCCTCCGGCGCGTACTTCTTGCCCCGCACGTCGAAGCGAGCCTCACCGTTGTCGCCCGGCACGACGTCGAAACTGACCGCTTTGGCCTCCTCGGAGACCTCGTCGTAGTGACGTCCGATGAAGCGTTTCGCGGAGTATATTGTGCCCTTCGGATTCAAGATCGCCTGCCGTCGGGCGAGCTGACCCACCAGCCGCTCCCCGCTCTCGGTGAAGGCCACCACCGACGGCGTCGTCCGCGCTCCCTCGGCATTGGAGATCACCCCCGGCTCGCCGCCTTGCCAGCTTGCGATGACCGAGTTCGTGGTGCCCAGGTCGATACCTACAGCGGTCGCCATGACTCATTCCTTTCGATCGGTCCGGCCGGTGAGCAGGCGAACGGCTTCGTCCGTGACCTCGACGTCGGCAAGGACTTCGTAGTGACGTGGTTGTAATGACTGGATTGAGGTGAAGTCGCGCCGACCGCCCCGCAGCGCGTGCGTGAATAGGCCGAGCAGGACGCCGACAACAGCACCGAACACCAGGCCGTAGCAGGCGAGCACGAGGCCGGTGAGCAACGGCTGGACCCAGTCGAGTAATCCGAAGATCCAGCCGAACAGTGCGCCGTCAGCGCACCCGCGGCGGCGCCTCGCAGAGCGGCCCGGCCGTAGTTCAATCGGCCGACGACCTGCTCGGCCAGCTCGATGTCGCGTCCGACGACGGCCAGTTCATAGACCGTGAAATGCTGGTCTGAGAGGTAGTCGACGGCGCTTTCAGCGTCGGCGTAGTCGTCGAACGTTGCCATTACCTGGCGGGCAGGTTGGTTCGGACGTATCGGCGAGGTTCCACGATCGGACTCTGACATCACGCCCCCTGGGCGTCGATGATTCGGTGTTCGCCGAGCCTGCGCGAACCAGTTCGGCGTCTGGCCGGTCGGTCAACCGCTTGAACTCACGGACGGCTCAACCGCTGAAAGTTCTTCATCCGCCTGTAGGCGTCGACAGAACGGGAGGCGGTGGCGTCCACACCCCAGCTGGGGCATAGGAGTGCCGGAACCCGCTCGAGGCGGCCGGTGCGCGCACTCCGGGCATCAGCCACTACTTCGGTGCTTCCACGAATAGAACTCCGATACGAAAGATCGGGACTGCTGAGCGGTGTGACAAGGTCCCAGCAGGTTGAAAGGAGGAAGCCAACTACGCCACACAGTGTAGCCACGGGAGCACTGGGAGTCACGGGCTCCATGACCGCTCGCGCCAGGAACGGCGGCCACCTGCGCGAGGACTCCACCAAGTCAGGTGGGTGACGCGGTTCTGTCGAACTTGCGGGGGGCTGTTTCCAGTCGGTGGTTCAGAGCTTGTTGGCGAGCACGTCGAGGTTGCTGATTTCGGGCGGCGCAGCGAAGAGTTCGTCGGCGCGTTCGCCGAGGGCCTTGCCGACCGGCCCATTGAGATGTGTTTCGCGGGCGGCCTGGTCTGGGAATGCGTCGATGATGCCGAACGTCGAAGGGCCGAACCGTACCGCGAGCCAGGGCTTCGTGCCGGGCTCCTGCTCGACGAGTGGCAGCGCCGATCGGAGGAATTCCACGACCGCGTCTTCCTTGCCGGGTTTGGCTTCGAGTCGGACCAGCAGCGCCTTGGTGGCCATGGCGGGTCTCCTGTTCGAGGTGGTGGACAGGATCCAGCATCACATCATCGACCGGTGAAGAGAAGGAGCCGAGCCCACAAATCAATGAGACCGATCTCGACCCCCCTAGCGATCGCGGAGCCGAAAGAGGAGACTCCAGGGTGGAGAACGCGACGCCTGGAATGCACCCACTGCTTGTTGTCCATGACGCGAAACATGGTGGTGTGCCTTAGTTTTGGTGTGTTCTTCCGTTGCGTGCGCTGTCGCCTCGGCTGCTCTAGCAGAACGGTTCGTTCGGTCTGTCGCGCACACGTAACCGCCTGTGGCCGCCGGGCGTCGACCGGAAACGCCGCATGTCAGGAGTATCGAGATGAAAGCGCTTGTGTACGACGGACCCCGTGAGGTTCATGTGAAGGATGTGCCCGATGCGAGGATCGAGCAGCCGACCGATGTGCTGGTAAAGATCACCAGCACCAACATTTGCGGGTCGGATCTACACATGTATGAGGGCCGCACCGATCTGGAGCCCGGGATGGTCCTCGGTCACGAGAACCTGGGGATCGTCGCCGAGGTGGGCAATGCGGTGGTAAAGGTCACCTCCGGGGACCGGGTGTGCCTGCCGTTCAACATTGGTTGCGGTTTCTGCCGAAACTGCGAGGAAGGGTTGACCGCGTTCTGCCTGACGGTGCATCCGGATCCGAAGATGGCGGGCGCCGCGTATGGTTTCGCCGGGATGGGACCGTTCTGGGGCGGACAGGCCGAGTATTTGCGGGTGCCGTTCGGCGACTTCAACTGTCTGCGGCTGCCTGAGGATGCTCAGGACAAAGAAAACGACTATGTGATGCTGGCGGACATTTTCCCGACCGGTTGGCACTGCACCCGTCTGGCCGATATGCAGCCTGGCGATTCGATGGTGGTCTACGGGGCCGGCCCTGTGGGCTTGATGGCGGCATATTCGGCGATGATCCAGGGCGCGAGCAAGGTGATGATAGTGGACCGGCATCCAGACCGGTTGCGCCTGGCCGAGCAGATCGGCGTCATACCGATCGACGACTCGAAGGGCGACCCGGTCGAGCAGGTGCTGGAGCAGACCAACGGGCACGGCGCCGACAAGGGTTGTGAGTGCGTCGGCTATCAGGCCCATGACCCGCAGGGAAATGAGGATTCGGCGATGACCATGAACCGGCTGGTCGATTCGGTGCGGTTCACCGGGCACATCGGCGTGGTGGGCATCTTCTTGCCACAAGACCCCGACGCGCCCGACAAGCTGGAGAAGAAGGGCAAGATCGCCTTCGACATGGGCAAGTTCTGGTTCAAGGGTCAAAAGGCCGGAACCGGACAGGCCAACGTCAAGCACTACAACCGCCAGCTTCGTGACCTGATCCATGAAGGCCGGGCCAAACCGTCGTGGATCGTCTCTCACGAGCTCCCACTGGCTGAGGCCGAGTCCGGCTACCAGCATTTCGATGCCCGCGACGACGGATGGACCAAGGTCGTAATGCATCCGTGAGGCGGCCCCGGACCGAGAGGAGCGCAACGATGGCAAATGCACTGCACCGCAAGCAGTTCGCGAAGACCGGAACAGGTGCGTCATGACAATGAACCAGACCTCGGTGTCCCTCGACGATGCACAGCGGGTGATTGCCGCCGGGCAGGCCAAAGCCGCCGAGATCGAGTCGCCCTCGAATATTGCGGTGGTCGATGCCGGAGGCAACCTCGTAGCCCATGTGCGGATGGACGGCGCATGGATCGCCAGCATCGACATCTCGATCAACAAGGCATTCACCGCCCGAGCGCTGGACATCTCGACCGAGGACCTCGCGGCCGACGCGGGTCCGGGCAAGCAGTTCTACGGGATACATACCTCCAACGGTGGGCGCATCATGATCTTCGCCGGCGGTGTGCCGCTGCGGCGCAACGGCCAAGTCGTCGGGGCGGTCGGCGTCAGCGGCGGCACCGGAGAGCAGGACAAGGCTGTCTCCGAGGCAGCCGCAACGGCGATGTGAGCAGGGAACTACGTCGACACGGCACCGTCGCGGACAGCCTGACAAAGCGGCCCCGCTGCCCGCCGGCCGCACCGCGATTTTCGGCCACGGCCGGAAGAGAAAGGCGTTTGATGGTGTGCCTGCGGTTCCGTCATCGGCTGCGGTCCAGCCTGTGGGTCACGCCGTTGCTATGCGTGCTGGCCTCGATCGGGCTCTCGTTCGTGACCGTGGCGATCGATCGGCAGTTCGGCGATCGGCTGATCCCGGTGACGATCACGGGCTCGGCGGACGCGGTGTCCAACATCCTCAGCACCATCGCCGCCGCGATGGTCACCCTGACCACGCTCGTACTCACGGTGACGACGGTGGCCGTCCAGCTCGCGATGGGCCAGTTCTCGCCGCGCATCGTGCGGGCGTTGCTCCAGGACCGCAGCAGCCAGCTGGCCTACGGGCTGTTCGCCTCGACGTTCATCTTCGCGATCCTCGCGATCCGCGAGGTCAACGCCGTGGGCGAGGGTACGGTGCCAGGCCTGACCGTGTCGGTGGCCTACCTGCTGATGCTGGCCAGCATCGCCACGTTGTTCCTCTACATCCACCATTCGGGAAACGCGCTGCGCGCCTCTGGCCTGATCGACCTGGTCGGCGATCATCTGCACGAGCAGCTGAACCGCAAGTACCCAGCGAAGGGGCCGCCGCCCGCCCAGCCTGATGTCGTGGTCTCGCCCGAACCGGGGCTCGTTATCGACCTGGATCGTCCCGCGCTGGTCGCAGCAGCGTCCGAGGCCGGCTGCGTGGTGGAGATGGTCCCCCTCATGGGCGACTTCGTACCAGCAGGCGCGCCGCTGTTCCGCGTGCACGGCGACCCCGTCCGTCTCGACCACGCCCGTGTCGCAGGCCTCGTCGTCCTCGCCGCGGAGCGGACCCACGGCGATGACCCGGCGTACGGCTTCCGCAAGCTGGTCGACATTGCCGAGCGTGGTCTGGCCCAACCGTTCACCGACCCGACCACCGCCGTGATGGTGATCGACCGCCTGCACGACTGCCTGCGGCAGCTCGCCGACCGCGACTTCCCCTCCGGCCGGCACCACGACGCCGGCGGCGAGGTTCGGCTCATCGAGCGAACGCTCAGCTGGGCGGGCTACGTCCGGCTCGCGTTCGACGAGCTCTGCCTCGCCGGAGCCGCCTCCCCCCAGGCATCGCGCCGGTTACGCGCCGCACTGGAAGACCTCCTGACGGTCGCACCACCCGAGCGGCACCCACCGCTCGAGCGACAACTGGACGTGCTCGTCGCCGCCGTACACCGCAACTACGACGACCAGCGCGACCGACGTGCGGCGCTGGTCGCCGATCAGCAGGGCATCGGTTCGGGCGCCGACCTCGCAGCGGAGTCCGAGGCGGCGACCAAGCGCGCCGGCGCGGGAACATGATCGACAGGTCGGCGTCTTCCGAGCGGGAGACACGGCGGGCGATGAAGGCCCGCAGGTCGTCGGAGAAGCGGTGCCAGAGGTGGTCGACCCGCGCGGCGGGTGCCGCGGCTCGGCACGGCATCCCAGCCCTACCCGAGGTACGGCGTGCAGAAAACCCCTACCCGTGACGCAGAAAAATCTGTATCGCAGGGTGTAGACATTCGGGAGGGCGGGGTGTACTTTATCTTTCGTTGGAGATGAGATGTCTGGTTGGCCGGGCAGGTGAACTGCACCGGAAGCAAGATCCACATCCCCTCCGGCGGAGAAGAGAATCCGGTGCAGTCGGCCGGACCGCCGGAGGGGATGACGAACTCTCGCAGACAGGTCCGGCAACTCAGGAGGTGGTGACTGAACAGCTCTTCCCAGATTCCGCGTCCCGGGCTGTTGCCGGGCGTGGTTCCCGCGGTCGGCTCTACCGCCCGACCGGCGGGATCGACGTGAAAACCCCCTCGATCCCAGGCCCCGGCGCACCACGCGCCGGGGCCTGACGACGTTGACCCCAGAGGTGTTGTGCAGCAATCGAACGACCCCACCGACCCGACCGACCCGACCGACCCTTCCAGTGCCGCCGACCGGCTGGATGACGAGGACTACCCCGCCTACAGCATGGGTAGGGCCGCGGAAGTCCTCGGCGTCACCCCCGCCTTCCTGCGCGGCCTGGACGCCGCCGACCTGCTGACACCGCAGCGTTCACCGGGCGGGCACCGCCGCTACTCCCGCTCCCAGTTGCGGATCGCCGCGCGGGTCCGCGCGCTGGTCGATGCGGGCACACCGCTAGAGGCAGCGTGCCGCATCACCGTCCTCGAAGACCAACTCGCCCAAGCCCACGAGCTCAACGCCGAACTCACCCGGCAAAACCCGCCCGCGCCGGACCACGGCAGCTGAGCTCCGCTCAGCCGAGGCCGCGGGTGCCGAGTTCGGCCCACACCGTCTTGCCGCCGCCGTGGTAGTCCACACCCCAGCAGGTGGCCAGCTGATCGACCAGGATCAACCCGCGCCCACCCGTGTGATCCGGTCGGCGGATCCGCGCAGGCACGGGCGAGGCATCGTCGACCTCCACACGCAACCAGCCGCCGTGGTCGGCCACCATCAACCGGCAACCACGCGGGGCGCGGGCATGCACGACAGCGTTGCCGGCCAACTCGTCACACACCTGCACCGCGTCCTCGACCCCGATACCGGCGAGCGGGGCGAGCAGGCGCCGCACCGCAGCCCGCAGCTGCCCCAACGGCACCACCTCGAGATCCCACTCGACAACAGCGCCGTCGGCGCGCGCCTGATCCAGTGTCGAAATTCCCACCCTGCACCCCTCCTTCCGCTCGCTCAGTACCGGCCTCTCGCGGACAGCACTACATCGGCGACATACCCTCACCACACCCCGGCGAAAACACCGCATCCACGCTCACTGCGGACCGCGTGAGGTGTTGAGAATCGTTCGGTTCTCCGGTACCCCGCATCGATCGGGAGTGCAGAGCAGGGCCTGGTCCCGCCAGCCCGCCGCACACCCGGCGTGACCGGCTGCGGTCCCGCGGTCCACATCCGGAGGCCAAGTCCCGCTTCGCGGGGTTGCCGAGCGGGGCGAATACCCGCACGGGTCGGCGCCGGGACGGGAATCGTCTGCGGCGGTCGGTCTCGGCGGGACGTTCAGCCGTCCGCAGCCCGTAGGCCCGGCCCTCCGATCACTGCGTGAGGCGAGCGAACGGCGACGGTTGTGGCATAGTGAGAGGTTGAGTACGGGCTTTTCACCAAGAATTTGCTCGGCTCACTACAGAAAAGAAGTTGTTTACAGCATGGCTCAAGGCAGTGTGAAGTGGTTCAACGGTGAAAAAGGCTTCGGCTTCATCGCTCAGGACGGAGGCGGCCCGGACGTCTTCGTGCATTACTCGGCCGTGAGCGGCTCGGGTTACAAATCCCTCGACGAGGGTCAGCGTGTCGAGTTCTCGGTGGAACAGGGCCAGAAGGGTCCTCAAGCCCAGGACGTCCGCGCCATCTGATTCCGCGCGATCGCGTTTGTTTGTGAAGAGCTTCGCACCGAGGTCGGTGCGAAGCTCTTTTCGTTAGACCTCGTTCAGCACCGTGTTTGTGCAGGTGACAGATGCTCAGCGATGGCTGGGCCCGCCGGTCAGTCGATGCCTTCGATGATGCGGAAGTCGCGCTCGACGCCGTCGGGTAGGGCCACCAGCGCCTTCTGGTATGCCTCGCTCTCGTATGCCGCGACGGCCTGTTCGAAGCTGTCGAACTCGATCAGAACGACGCGTTGCGTGATTCCGGCCTCGTGGGCGACGACTCGACCGCCACGGGACAGGACGCGCCCGCCCCCAGCCTGGACAGCCGGGCGGGCCAGCTTGTTGTAGGCAGTCAGCCTCTCAGGGTCGGAAATGGCGGGGTAGACACTGACCCAGTAGCCCTTAGCCATGGAAACCTCCTGTGTTCGGCCGGACACGTCCGACTTCGAATCGATATTCAGATCGATCGATCCCGGCGACGGGTACTGCGGTCAGCCGAATCGTCATATGCGCAGGTTAGGGCCTGATGCGCGGTCGAGGGAAAGACCGGTACGCGATAGACTCAGAACGGATCGTTATCAATCGGCAGGGAGGGCACGTGGCGCCGGATACGGTGAGCCTGCGGTACTTTCTGGTGCTGGCGCAGGAGTTGAACTTCACCCGCGCGGCCACACGGATCGGGATCGCACAGCCCGCACTCAGCGCCCGGATGCGCCGATTGGAGGCGGAACTCGGTACTGCCCTGCTGGTTCGCAACACGCGTAATGTCGTATTGACCACGGCTGGTGCGGCTTTGGCGGAGTCCGCGCCGCCCGCGCTGGCGGCGCTGGACCGGGCATGGGACATCGCCCGGAATGCGGGGGCCGGTGAACTGGGCACGCTGCGCATCGGATACAGCCTCAGCGCGGGAGCCGAGACGGCACCGGCCCTGGTGGACAGGCTCATTCGCAGCAGCCCGGGACTCGAGGTCGGCGCGGTCCCGATGGCGACACCGGAGATCTCTCCCGCGGTCGCCGACGGCCGCATCGATGCGGGGATCACCCGCGGTGAACAGCCGGGTCGTGGCGTGCGCCGGTTCCTGCTGCGGCGTGTGCGCGTCGGGGTCCAATTGGCACAGCATCATCCGCTGGCCGAACATCCGGAGATCGAGATCGCCGATGCGGCCGCGTATCCGCTGCGACTCCCCGACCGCGCGGCCAATCCCGTGATCCACGATCAGCTGTCCGCACTTTTCCGCGAGATCCGGCCGACCCCCCGATTCCACACGCTCGCAGTCTCTTTCGACATGTCTCAGCGCGACCTACGCGACGGGCTCACCCTTGCCCCGGCCGGAGAAACCGCGGTCACGGCACAACCGGCCGGTCTCACCTGGCGACCGCTGCGGGGCGCGCCCAGCCTGACGCTCCACCTGGTCCTCCCACGCGAGCAGTCGCCGCTACACCGCCGCATCCGTGCCGTCGCCAAAACCCTCGCGCACGAGCTGAACTGGCTGCCGGACTGACGCGCACCAGGTCACGCACAGCGCGTCCCATGCCTTCACCGCGCCGTCCTGTCATCCCACCCCTCGCGATAAGCATCGGCGGCACTCCCCTTCCAGGTATCGAACAACGCCTGAACCTCACGGTCCAATGCCACCGATCCCGATCTCAGCTGCTGCGCCATGTCAAAGGCTTGCCTGCCGACCGCCGTCACCGCGTCGCGAACGACATTTCCGCGGTTGATCGTTTGTCGCCATGCTCTCCCCCGGCCCCAGACCATCGCCCTGACCCCACCCGCCCTTCCCGGCGCTCATCAGGTCTGGGCCTGATCGAACTGGCGCCATCGACGCGGCACCAAGCTCGTCTATCGCACTACCGGCGGCAAACCGGCTCGCGGAAAGCTGCCTCGGAGCTGCCGACGGCACGGGGACGGAATGACACTGCAGTCACGCCGCGCGCTGATCCGAGCCGAGGAGGTCGGCCATATGCTCGAGGCACGATTTCACCTGGAGGAGAGCCGGTTTCGGCGAACAAGTCGGCGAGGCACCAGCGTGCGCCTCTCAGCTGGGGTGCCGGCGCCGCCCGGCGCGCCGCGGCGCCGTCGAGGACGGAATCTCGCCGAGTACCCAGACGGCTTCGAGCAGCCGGGTGGGCTCACTCGACGCTCGCTCGAGCGAGCGCTTCATCGGCAAGCGCTGCCGCCGCCTCGACCGGCGCGTACACGGCCAGCGCGGCGACGAGGTCACGGATATCGCTGCGAATGGACGGTGCCAGCCGGGCGTGACGGGCGACGTCGAGCTCGTTTGCGATGGTCAGGACGGCGAAATCACGGAGTTCCGTTCCTCCGATCGTCTTCGAGCCGCCGCTGAATCTGTCGGTCACGGGCAAGGGCCGTCGGCCGAGCTCGCGGTAGGTGCGCGAGCGATCGCATGCGCCGTAGAGGTATACCAGCGCCGCCGCGTCGGAGCCGATGACGTGATCCAGCCGCTGGCGATCCGTGATCGGCAGCAGGGCATGCGGCAACCCATCGGTGCCGTATGACGCGTGGCAGATCGACGCCAGCCGGGTTCGTGGCGCTGAGTTCCATTCGACCGTCAGGGCGTGCACCCGGCGTAGGTGCTCGAACAGGCTCCCGCCTGGGTGATCGATCTGTTCGGCGCCGAGCGTGCGCTGTAGCTCGAACGCGCGGCGGACGACGTCGTCGGTCCCGAGCCACTTGGTGGCGTGCGCCGAAACGATGCGCGCGAGTTCCGCAGGGGCGTCGCGAGCGACGAGGTGCCCGGCGTCCGGTACGCGGGTAACGGTGACACGCCGGTTGGTCATGCGGAGCCGGTCCACGTCGGCGTCGCCGAGCGGAGACCGTGGTCCTCCCCGCACGAGCAGGATGGGCAGGTCCGATGCCGCGATGATCGCGTGGAGTTCGGAGCGGGACGCGAGAATGTCGTCGACGAGCTCGGTATCGCGGGCGAGGAGTCCGTGGTCGTCGAGCCAGCGCCGGGCGCGATCCGCATCGATATCGGGGACGACGTCCACGAGCACGAGGCCGGCGACACGCTGCGCGACGGACGACTCCGCGAGGGCGGCGACGGCGGCCAACCCTCCGAGGGAGGCGCCCACCACGACGATCGGCGCCGGTTCGCGAACCACCATCTCGATCACGTCGTCGGCGATCACCCGCAATGCGGTCGCCCGCCCGGAGCTCTCGCCGTGCCCGCGCAGATCGAAGGCCACCGTCCGCAGTCCGCACTCGGTCATCCCCTCCGTGACCGGCGCCCAGACGTCGCGACGCTCTCGGCCCGCGTGAAGCAGGAGGACCGTGGGGCCCGCGCCGGTCACCGTGGCTCGAAGTGTGACGTCGGGCAGCGTGAGGGTCATGTCTGTCATCGCCGACTCACCTCCGTGCCGAATCTCCTTCTCAACACCATTGTTTCGACCATCGACATACCTTCTCCGATTTACCTTGAGCAGTCGAGGTAACGATACGCAGTGAAACCTTGGCTAGTCAAGGTACGATTCCGGGGTGAGCAATTCGAGAACGCGCAGACCACCGGACGAAGCCCGTCGGTTGATCCTCGATGCCGCGGCTTCGCTGCTGGCCGAGGGAGGCGTCGCCGCTGTACAGGTGCGCGCGGTGGCAGCGCGGGTCGGCATGACCGACGCCGGCGTCTCCCACCACTTCGGCAATCGCGACAAGCTGCTCGCCGAACTCCTTCGCCATGGTGGACGTCGGCTTCGAGCCGCGCTCCACGACGTCATCGCCGCATGGCTGGAGCACGGCACCGATGTCCTCGAGCTCGTCGAGTCGCTCGAGTCCGTGTATCGGGGCGGCTATGGCGAACTCGCGATGGCGCTGCACGCGGCGGGTTGGCGCGACCGCGGCGGCGGCATGCTCGACCCGGTCGTCGACGCCCTGCATCGGAGTCGGCCTCCCGGAAGTTCCCTCGACGAGACACGGCTCGCGGTCGCCGCCCTCCACCAGGCGATGGCAACCGAGCCGCTCTACGGCGTCGATTTCCGTCGGAGCGCCGGCCTCACCGGCGCGGCAGCGCAAGACTCGACCGCTCACCTGCGCTGGTGGGCTAGCCAGCTTCAACGCGCGCTCGACATCGAACCAGCGCGCCATTGACCCGAGCGGCGGTCAACACCCCTCGGCATCAGCAGTGCACTCCGATTCCGGTGCTCCCGCGTAATGACCAGCGGCGGAAAGCCATTCGCGACAAACTCACACCGCACCGCGGGCGCGATAAGCGGATCAGCGCCGTGCCCGATGCGGTAAAGATCGAACCCTCAGCGTGTGGCACAGATAGTCATGCGCCGGCCATCCAGTCGAGGATTGCCCGCACGGCCGCACGAGCAGCGGCCGGGTCGGAGGCCGCCAGCGCCACGGCCCCTCTCTTCCGGAGTTCGGCGCATTCGGACGTGAGTGTCGACTGTTTGGCCCGGCGGTCAGTGGGGTGGGTTTGCCGCTCGATCAGTCGCAGGGCTTCGAGTTTGTCGATGATGACGGTGGCATTGGACGGTTCGCAAAGTGGCCACCACCACCTTGTCCGGTTCGGGAGGAGACGCAAGCTTGCCAGAAGCCTTGTCGAGGAAGATCTGCTCGCACCCGGCGACGGTAAGCGCGTCGTGCGGGCCTCGGGAGCTGATCGCGGGTGGAGATTTCGAACACGAGCCTGGCGACCCAGCCCTGGCCAGAAGCGAGAAACCTCACCCGATGAGTACGAACCGCCCATCACAGGCTATTGTTGATCAAGTGCGTGACATGTCACGCCAAGCGTCGTAGATCGCATTCGCTTCGCAACCAGCGCTTGCCGCATCCGCTCTTCTTACGGCGATCGATTTTGCCCATCGGCAATCTCGCCACTTCGTGCCCCCGGCGCGGACCCTGAAGGGTCCACAGACGGCTCGGGCACCACCTGATGTCCGAAAGGCACCGCAACATCTATGAGTTCTGCTGACATCTCTTTCGCCGCGCTCGGTGTGAGCGCACCGCTGGTGAAGGCGTTGACTCGCGCCGGGATCACCGAACCTTTTCCGATCCAGACCGACACCCTGCCCTATTCGCTGGCCGGACGCGATGTGCTGGGCCGTGGCCGGACCGGCAGCGGCAAGACGCTCGCCTTCGCCATCCCGATGGTCGACCGTCTCGGCCGCGGTCTCGCCGGTAGGCGCGCACCGAGCCGCCCGACCGGCCTGGTGCTGGCGCCGACTCGGGAATTGGCCACCCAGATCACGGCCGCGCTGGAACCCCTCGCCGCGGCCTATCGCATGACGGTCACCACGATTTTCGGTGGGGTCCCGCAGAACCGGCAGGTCCGGGCGCTGCGCGCCGGTGTCGACATTGTCGTCGCCTGCCCCGGCCGGCTCGAGGACCTGATGAACCAACGTCTGATCTCCCTGGACGCCGTCGAGGTCACCGTGATCGACGAGGCCGACCACATGGCCGACCTCGGGTTCCTGCCAGGCGTGACCCGCATTCTCGCGGCCACCCCGAACGACGGTCAGCGCCTGCTGTTCTCGGCCACCCTGGATAACGGCGTCAACAAGCTGGTCAGCCGCTTCCTGCCGGAAGCCGAGCTGCATTCCGTCGATGAGGCGAACTCCCCGGTAGCCGCCATGACCCATCACGTTTTCGAAACCGCGAGCGTCGAAGCCAAGCGTGAGGTCGTACACCGGCTCGCCTCGGGCTCGGGTCGGCGAATCCTGTTCATGCGCACCAAGCATCAGGCTCGCAAACTGGCCAAGCAGCTGACCCTCGCCGGAATCCCGGCCGTCGATCTGCACGGCAACCTCTCGCAGGGCGCCCGCGACCGCAACCTCGCGGTCTTCGCCGCCGGTGATGCCCTGGTGCTGGTGGCGACCGATGTGGCCGCGCGCGGCGTGCACGTCGACGGTGTCGAACTGGTCGTGCACGTTGATCCGCCCGCCGAACACAAGGCGTACCTGCACCGTTCGGGCCGTACCGCGCGGGCAGGCAACTCCGGTGAAGTGATCACCCTGGTGCTGCCCGGCGAACGACGCGACCTGGCCGACCTCATGCGCAAGGCCAAGATCACTGTGACCCCGCAACGAGTCACCGCCGATTCGCCCGTGGTGGCCGAGCTCGTCGGCACGGTTGCCCCATTCGTCGCGCCCTCCTACAGCGACCGGGCGGCACGGGAAGACGACCGCCGCAGCGGCAGCGGAGCGTACCGTAGCGGTGGCGGACCGCGCAGGGGCAGCGGCGGACCGCGCCAAGGCGGCGGCCGTCGCAACGGCAGTGCGGCGCAAGGTCAGTCGCGCGCCAAGCCGCGCGCTCATTCCGCGCGCGGAACGGTCGCATAGGGCCCGTTTTGGTCGCTCCCCCAGGCAAGCCCATGCCGAGATCGCCGCGTCGCTGAGCATTGCCAGCGGATTGCCGGGCATCGAATGCTGGTGAACATGGCTGATGACGCCGGTACTGGCGGGCAACCCATCGAGCGCGAGGCAGTCGCGCCTGATGGGTTGCCGTGCGATTGCGCGGCCGCGGAATCTGCAGGCATGGCCAAGAGGGTTGGGACACGAGACCGATCCAACCCTCCCCTCCGATTCCACGCGAAGCTGGATTGGCCGGACATCACCGACAGAGACGGACACTGACCGTCCGCGCCCAGCTCCGCGCGAAGTGAGGACCAACCCGTCTCCAGCACAGCGACTTCCGAGGTGCCAGATGTGCGGTCTCACCGTTAGGACTGGTAGATGGGCTCTGAGGCAACCGCGCCTGCCCCGCCCGCGGCGGTGGTACCGACACCTCCGGCGGCGGCCGTGCCGGTGCCACCGCGACCGGCAGCTCCCAGCGTCTACTACTCCAACTGCGCCGCCGCCAAGGCCGCGGGCGCCGCGCCGCTACGGCGGGGAGAACCCGGCTACAGATCAGAGCTGGACCGCGATAAGGACGGCATCGCCTGCGAATAGGGCAAACCGACGCTGTTTGTGCTGGCGCGGCAGAAGGATGGCTCCGAATAATCCGGCTCGAGACCACGGGCGGCAGAACAGAACAACCACGTCGACTTCGCGTTGCTGACCACCCCAGAAGCAGCCCGGCCGAGCATGCCAACCGACACGACGATCCTCCCGCTACACCGACGAGGCTGCCGAGTTCCAACCCCAAGGCGCCTGGGGCTTTCGGCGAGCACCTCTGGGGACGATCTCCTAGCGCCAACAGCGTGTCCGAGGTTGAACGTGTGCGGACACTTCGCCGACCGGGCATACGCGGTGGAGATCCAGGGGTCCCCGCTCGACCCGACTACTGGTAGCAGTAGGAGTCGGAGGAGGCGTCGCCGCCCTGGAGGCGCACCTGGTGCACCCGCAGACCTCTAAAGTCCTCGTCGTGCGGGAAGAACGACTCGTCGATGGTCATTCCGCCGTCGGGATGGATGCGCATCACGGCCATCCAGGCGCCAACCCCATCCGGGTAGAACTGGTCGTCCCATGCGCCATAGAGCGAGTTGGTGAGGTAGACCCGCCGACCGTTACGGCTGATCTCGACCATCTGGGGGCCGCCGGCAAGCGGCTGGTTCGGCGCGGCCGGGTGGGCGGTGCGGCCTACGATCCCGCCGAGCCGGACCGACCCGGTCTCTTTCGGGTCAGCCGGATCGCGCACGTCGAACTGTTTCAGCTCCCCGGTACCCCAGCACGAGACGTAGAGGTATGCGTCGTCGACCGACAGGTCGATGTCGGTGACCAGCGGCGGCACCGCGCTGAACGGTTTCAGTGCCGGCGGCAGCAGGTCGGGATCGGCTGGCTCGGCCGGGATGGTGATCACCTTGTCGACCGCCCACACGCCGCCATCGCGGTGCCAACGCCACACGGAGGCCGACAAGTCCTCGGTCGAGATCACCACGCCGACGAACCCCCAAGCGGCGTCCGGATCGTGCGACGGGCGCAGCTCGAGTGCCATCTGGTACTGCTCGCCGAGATCGATCCGCTGCTGATGCCGACCGGCAGTGAGGTCCCAGAAATGGATCGCGTGGCCGTACTTGTTGGCCAGCAGCAATTCCGGGTTCAGCCCGTCCTCGATCATGGCCGGGGTGCCCCACTCGCTGCTGATCAGCGTGTTCTGGTTGAGATGCCACCAGGCGTCGTACGCCAGGTATTGCGGCCCACGGTCGGTCTCCCATTGCCGCAGCACATCGAACGTGCCGTGATCGAGCAGCGCGATCCCGCCCGGCCCGTCCGATCCGTCTGCCCCGCCGAGGCAGGTCATGAACACACCGTCCGGCCCGCAGTGCAGCGTGTGTGGACGGGAGTAGCCGGCCTTGGCCGCGAGCTCGGAGCTGTCCACGATCTTGGACAGGGTGGGCTGGCGTGGGTCGGGCTGGGTGTCGAACACGTACAGGCGCGACGAGCGCAGACCCGGCACGATCAGGTACCGCCGAGCCAGTCCCTCAATCTGGTGGCCCTCGTGCTTCAGCGCGCTGCTGCAGGCGTTCCAACCGAAATGGTGCAGCTCGTTGCCCAGGTCGGGTACCTCGGTCCAGCCCACCACCCGGCCGTAGGTAGCCGAGCCCGGATCCACATCGATTACTGACAGCGCATCTGGCTTCTGTGCCGCGCGGTCGAACGCAACAACGTATGCGAGCCGCTCCGGTGGCGCGGCCGCCGCCTCCGCTGCGCTCCGATAGAAGGTCGGGTCCAAGTCTGAGTGATTCATTTCCAGCCTCCTTTATGTCGATAGGCGGAGACCCACGCACCTCGCCCGATCTGGCGGTTCCGAGGCGAGCGCGACCCGTGTGGTCGCGTGCCGTATGGCGCGGGCAGGCAATTACAGTCTCGGCCTATCGACGCAGATCCACCAGCTACCGCCGGCGCGGCGGCAGAGTGCGCGGTAGGGCGCAGTTCCGTCGAAGAGCGTTAGCCGGAGAATCTGGATGCATCGTCAGCGTGCGGCCCACGGATTGCCTTACCCATGTCCGGATGGGGCTTCGAGGTCAGCCAGAGTCAGCACCTTCGGTTTGTGTCAGGCCGGTTCTGTCTGCGGGGCGATGGCGGGCAGCGCCTGAGGCTGAAGCGGACGGCCTCGGCGCCGTATTCGAGCATCTGGCGCTCGTAGTCGCCGATCGCGCCGAGGAGTCGCGGCCGCCGGTGCGGCAGCGGCGGAGCAGGTCGGCGTCGCGCAGGCGGTGTTGGCGCCGTTGCCGCCGGTCGGTGAGGTGGCGTGGATGGCATCGCCGAGCAGCGTGACCGGACCGGGCGACCAGCGTTCGCCGGGCTCGACCACTCGGATGGAGAGCAGGGTGCTGTTGTCCGGATCGGCCTGTTCGATCAGCGCCCGCAGGTCCGGGTGCCGGCCCGGCATCCTGGACAGCACGGCCTCCTGCGGGGTCGCGGTGCCGAGTGAGCCGTTCGACGGCACGATCGTGGCCCAGCGCACGTAATCGCGCATATCGGGCAGGGTCACCTCGGGTGCCAGCGCCTCGACCGCCTCCTTCGGCGGGGTACGGAAGCGCACCGCGCCGAGTAGCAGGCTCACCCGTCCCCGTCGGCAGGCTCAGCGCAGAGATCGTGCTTCCCGAACCGGACCCGGCCATGTGGCGCAGTCAGCTCCTCGACGTGTTCACCCAGATCCGCGACCAGTACCTGGAATACCCCGGCGTCTCGCGCGCCGCACTGGCCATGGTTCCCACCAACCTCGAGGCGTTGCGGGGCCGGGAGGGGATGTTCGCGAGCCTGCTCGCGGGCGGGATCGAACCCCGGATGGCCGCCTGGACGCTGGACGCACTGTCCCTCTACGTCAGCGCCTACGCCCTGGAACAGTCACTGGTCCAGCACCGGCGGAAACACCCGGATCAGGAGTGGGTAGTCAGCCGCGCGGAGCTGGTGCGCCGGTTCACCGCACTGCCCGCCGACACGTTTCCGCAGACCCGGCGCTATGCCGCCGAGCTGATCTCCGGCACCGAGCCCGACCGCTTCGCGTTCAGTCTCTGCCTGATCATGAACAACCTCAGCCTGACAAGTTCTCCAGCCGGTCCAGGATGCGACGGAGGACGCACTTCTACCAGTGCTTCCGTCCTTCTCGACGGTCGACCGCGCCGTGGGCGATCAATCGGTTGCGGATGCACCTGGTCCGCCTTTGGGCGTTGTGGAGAAACACCCGCCGAGCACCGCCGTGCACGGCATCCGCCCGGTCGATGCCAACGGCCGCGTGGTCGACAAAGCCGTGTTGACGGCGCTGGACTGGCGGCCGGGGATCTGCTGTCGTGGCGGATCGGCGGCGGGTTGATCGTGATCACCCGCCCTGGTTGCGGCCGCCGCGGTGTCAGCAAGTAGGGGCACCTGTCGCTGCAGGCGCCGGTCCGTTGCGGCGCGGGGATCCGCATCCACGACCGGGTCCTGCTGGCCGCCGACCCCCACCAGGCGCCGTTCGGCCGCGCTGAGCCGACCCGTGATCACTCCGTGGAGTACCTGTCGCGGCAGGTACTCCACGCCAGCCCTGCAATCAATGCCACAACTCCGAAAACAACTGTGCTGTCACGGTCAACACAGTCCTTCTTCGGCCGCCTTGTCCTCGACACCGACGGAACCTGCACCTGGCCAACGTATTTCATGCGCGGCGCAGTAGTGTCACGCTATAGACTCCCCGTCATGGTGAAGTATCTGATCAGTGGGGCGATGATCGCGGCCTTCTCCTTCGGCTCGGCTGGTTCGGCGGCGGCCGATGAAACCGTTGACTACTACCCCACTCACGGAGCCTGTGTCGCGAATGGGGTGGCTAAATTCGGTCAAGAAGAGCTGGGTAAGACCTGGTTCTGCCGTCAAACCGGCAGCCAGTTCGAACTGTTTCGCCGCTGAGGGGGATACAGTATCGGGGTGGTTCCGCGCCCGCGGCGAGATCGATTCCGCCGCACCCGCCCGGAGGCCGATGGATCTCTCGGTGGCCGACTACCAGCTGGTAGCTGTTTCAGACGCTGCAAAGTGCTGACGGGAGTGGCTATCCCGCCGAATCAACAACCATCCGCGTGGTGTCGTGCAACGAGTGTCGGCGCAGTTCCGACATAGCCCGACCCGGCGCTGCCGCACCCTCCCTCAACGGGATGGCTTGCCACCCGATCTCAAAAACTCTTCGTCCGCGAACCCCCGCGTCGCCACGAAACCCGAACTCCAGCACACCGACCGACCTCATCGGCAGTCCCGCCGAGCGCCGACCAAGCCCATCCGCAGCCCGAGCCGCTGCAAGATGTCTTCGTGGTCAAGCCATCGTCGTTCTTTCAGTCACAGCTTTCGCATCCAACCACTGCAGCTGTGCTGACTCATGAGGTCGGTTCCGCGATGGTGATCTCGAACGTCAACTGTGCGAAGGCGGCACCGCTCACATGCCCAGCCGCCCCTGATCCGTCCGAATCCACTCCGAGGTTCCGTCCGGGTGTCGATGGAACTCCCAGGCGGTATAGTCGCCGTCCTTCTCCACCACCTTGACGTGATCGGCGAAGCCGTCGTGATCGACGTCGGTCCACACCTGCATGGCATCGTCACCGGTGATGGTCACGCTGTCGAGCAGACCGTCTTGGTCGATGTCCTGGGTGGGATGGTGCAGCTCGACGGCGCCGAGGCCGCCTAATTCGGAGTGCGCGTCGACATGCGGTAGATCCAGTCCCGGCAAATCACCCGACGTGACCATGGCCCCTGCTTTCTGGCGCCATGCCTTCGAAGAACTCGGCCAGCATCGGCCCAGAGTATCGAGGTCTTTGCCGCCATTCAACACCTGGTACCACTGGTCGCCGGATTCGAAGCCAACCTAGGCCACCTGCGCACCGCAAAGGAGGCATGGCCAAGGCCCGCGCCAAGGGCTGGCCGAAGACGGAATCGAATGCCTCGATGTGCCAGCGAAACTCGCCCACCGTGTGCGAATGCTTTCCACCGGGCACGGCCGCAAGAACGCCGGAGCCGATGCGCTGTCGGTCGGCATCGCCGCACTCAACAGCACCGGACTGCGATCGGTGCACACCGACGAGACGGCGCAGGTGCTGCGCACGCTCACCGAGTACCGCGACGATCTGATCCGTATCCGAACCCAGACCGCCAACCCCCGTCGGCGGCCGCGGCCGGGACGCAAGCCGTCAGAAGGTCCGCCCCAGCAGGCGACAGGTGTTTGCCGAGCGACCCCGACCGCAGCCTCGAAGATCATGGCTGCAGACCACGAACTCCGGCTCCGATTCAACAAGTCAGTACCTCTCTACTCACCGAGACTTGACACAGAGAGGAGCCGTTAGCGAGATAGACCACGTCGATATTCGAGGCCAGCTGATCGGTTATGGAGGTGACTGGTGATGTTTGCCTGGCGGTTGGGCCGGTTACTTGGGGGCGGATCCTGGTCGAGTTCGTTCCCCGCACGTGGGCCGGAGAAGTTCGATGTGTTTATGTCCTACAGCCACGACGCGGACGAGAAGCTGGCATCTGACTTGCAGCGGGCGTTGTCGCGGTTGGCCAAGCCGTGGAATCAGCCGAGGGCGATACGGGTGTTCCGTGACCGGACCGACCTGTCGGCAGCGCATGACCTGCCAGCCGAAATCGAATCCGCACTGTCACATTCGCGGTACTTTCTGCTGCTGGCTTCGCCGACCGCTGCCAGTTCGGCATGGGTCGGGAAGGAGGTCGATTTCTGGCGGCGCAACGGAACCCCGGACACGTTCCTGATCGCGATGACCGATGGTGTCATCGCATGGGGAGACGGTGATTTCGACTGGACGGTCACGACCGCTCTGCCGCGCTCGCTGCGCGGATACTTCGAAGCTGAACCACATTGGGTATCACTGGCATTCGCGCACGACGAAGACATTCGGTCATTGCGCGACAGTAGTTTCCGTAGGGCGGTCGCGTCGCTGGCGTCCCGGCCGAGGGGCTTGCCGATGGAGCAGCTCGACAGCGCCGACGTCAGTGCGCATCGGCGGTCGATGCGATGGCGGCGGACGGCGGTGGCTGGACTTATCGTGCTGCTGGTCCTGTCGATCGTTGCGGGTGTTGGGTTTCTACTGCAGCGCAACGAGGCTCGCAAACAGCGTGATATAGCGATAGCTCGCGGACTGATCGACTCGAGCGAAGATTTGGCCGAGTCCGACCCATACGGAGCCAGATTCGACAGCCTGGCCGCGTGGCGGATAGACCCCCGCCCGGGAGCCCGCCATGCCATGCTGGTCGCCGCACGCAATCCCGGAACGGGGGTGCTGACGAGCCGAAACATGACCGGAGTGATCTCGATGGCGTTCAGCCCTGACGGAAGGACTCTCGCCACAGGGAGCCGCGAGGGCACTATCCGGCTTTGGGATACGAGTACGCAGTCCCCGATCGGCGAACCCCTCACCGGCCACACCGATCAGGTGCCCTCCCTAGCGTTCAGCCCGGATGGAAGGACCCTTGCCACCGGCAGCGGGGACTACACCGTGCGACTCTGGGATATCGCGACCCGTCGGCCGATCGGAGAGCCACTGACCGGCCACACCAATACCGTAGCCTCGGTAACGTTCAGCCCGGACGGGAAAACCCTCGCCACCAGCGGTGGCGACCGCACTATCCGGCTATGGGACATCGCCACTCACCGACTCATCGGCGCCCCGTTCACCCTCTACACAGAGCACGGAACCATCCAGATGGTCTCGACTGTCGCGTGGAGCCCGGATGGGAAGACCCTCGCTGCGAGCGGTCCTGACGGCACGGTCCGGCTGTGGGACATGGACCAGCATCGGCAGATCGGTGCCCCGCTCACCGGCCACAGCATGACGGTCGTCTCACTGAAGTTCAGCCCGGACGGAAAAACACTCGCCACCGGCAGCCAGGACAACACCGCGCGGCTATGGGATGCCGCCACCCACCAGCAACTCGGCACGGCCTTGAAAGGTCACACCAAAGATGTGTGGTCCGTAGCGTTCAGCCCGGACGGGAAAACACTCGCCACCGGCAGTGCCGACCGCACGGCTCGGCTGTGGGATACCACGACCCACCAGCAGATCGGTGCGCCCCTCACCGGCCATACCGACGCTATATGGTCGCTGGCGTTCAGCCCGGACGGCAAGTTCCTCGCCACCGGCAGCTGGGACCACACGATCCGAACTTGGCAGGTAACGGGTGACCAGCCGATCAGCACTCTGCTCACCGCCCAGACCGATCGGGTCGAGTCAGTGGCGTTGAGCGTCGACGGCAAAACTCTCGCCACCGGCAGCGGGGACACCGTGCGCCTGTGGGACGTGACGACACACCAACCTATCGGCGACACCCTCACCGGGCACACCAGTGCGATCTGGTCAGTGACGTTCAGCCCGGACGGGAAATCTCTCGCCGCTGGCAGCGGCGACGGCACGGTACGGCTATGGGACGTGGCCACCCATCGGTCCATCGGCGACCCCCTCGTCAGCCAAGACGGCGCAATGTACGAGGTGGCGTTCAGCCCGGACGGAAAGACCCTCGCCACCGGCAGCAGTCACGGCACGGTACGGCTGTGGGACGTGGCCACCCATCGGTCCATCGGCGACCCCCTCGTCAGCCAAGACGGCGTGGTGAACTCTGTGGTCTTCAGCCCGGATGGCAAAAATCTCGCCATCAGCACCAACCCCGGAACGACTCAACTCTGGGACGTGACACACGACCAGCTCGCTCTGTACATCGACACACAACTCGGTGGCGACTCGGTAGCGTTCAGCCCGGACGGCAAGACTCTCGCCGTCAGTATCGGCGGCGGAACCATCAGGTTGTGGGACATCGCCGAGCACCGTGAAACCGGTAATTCGCTCATCGGGCATACCGCTGTGGTGTACTCGATGGCATTCAGCCCGGACGGGAAAACACTCGCCACCGGCAGCGCCGACCGCACGACCCGGCTGTGGGATATCACCACCCACCAACCGATCGGCGCCCCCCTCGCTCGCCACGCAGACCAAGTCCGCTCCGTGGCTTTCAGCCCGGACGGTAGAAACCTGGCCACCGGGGGCGACGATCACACAGTCCGGTTGTGGGATATCGGCTTCACGATCGACCCCGCGTCCGCACTCTGTGAATGGGCCAACGGCACCTTCACACAGCATCGATGGATGCAGTACGTACCAAAGGGCCCAAAGTACAGGAAACTTTGCCCATAGCCCTCCCCGGTCCGGCCGCACGGCACTATCGAAGCGTCCCCCACCCTCTCACGCCGACAACTGCTGATACCGCGCAGCGGAATCAGCGTCGGCGACCTGCTGACTCCAGTAGCGACACCGCCTACTACCCAGATACGACGCGGTCGCTCCTAAGTCTGTCGCCCGCACCCTCCATCCGGCTCCCAAAAGTGGCGGCGGCCGAAATCGTCGAAACGCTGCGCCAGTGGGGCGCCCCCTCCCCGATCGTGGACGGGCAGCCGTAGAGGGCCTGGTAGAGGTCTGCTTTGTCGGATCGGGCAGCTGATTCACGACGTCGGCGTGTGTAAGGTACGTCCCTGAATCGGCATCGGATGGCTTGATCTTGCCGTGGGGCCCGCGGGCTGATCAGGCCGGTGTCTCGTCTTCCGCCGAGATGGCCGTTGTTCGGGTGGACAATGGGAAGATGCACCCGCACGGGACGCTGCCCGGCTCGCGGAAGGGTCTGAGTAGAGCTGAACTGCTGGCCGCGATATCGCTTGCGATCGACCTCGGTCTGGGTCAGCCGATGGAACACATGCTTCGGTCGTCCTTGATCGCGACACGGATCGCCGAGCGGATGGGGCTCGACCTCCAACAGCGAGCGACCGTGTACTACGCCAATCTGGTCGGATGGATCGGTTGTCACGCCGATTCCCACGAGCTCTCCGCGCTCTTCGGCGACGACATCGCCTTCCGGGCCGACACCTACACGGTGGACATGACCGGCCTGCCGTTTCTGCGGCTGATGATGAGTCATGTTGGACGCGGATTGCCGGGCTGGGAGCGCGGCCTCCGTGCCACGACCTTTCTGGTCGCGGCTCGCGGCCAGGTCGCCACACTGATCCAGTCGCATTGCAGTTCCGCCCGAGTCCTCTCCGATCGGATGGGCTTGGACGGGCAGGTCGGAAAGGCGCTGGCCTATGTCTTCGAACGCTGGGACGGCCGGGGATTGCCCAACGGTTCTCGCGGCGAGGATATCCCGGTCGAGATCCACATCGCTCACGTCGCAGACGTGATCGAGGTACACCTGCGGACGGGTGGGCTCGAGCACGCGAAGGATGTGCTCCGTTCTCGGCGCGGCAGTCAGTTCAGTCCAGCCGTGGCGGCGGTGTTCGATCGTGACGCGGCGGCGATCGTGGACGGGTTACTCGAAATCGACGTATGGACCCACGCGTTGGCCCAAGCACCGGATCGTGACCGAACCCTGACGGCCGAGGAGAGCGACGAGTTACTCGAGGCTATGGCTGATTTCGTCGATCTCAAATCTCCTTTCACACTGGGGCATTCGCGTGGCGTCGCGAATCTGGTGGCCGCCTCAGCCCGACACCTGGGCATGTCGCCGTCGGACATCACGCTTCTCTACCGTGCCGGCCTAGTGCACGGCCTCGGCAAAATGGGAGTGTCCAATCAGATCTGGGAGAAGAAGGGGCCGCTCACTACGGCTGAATGGGAGCGGGTACGGATGTATCCAGATCTGACCGGCCGGATACTGAGCCGAGTTAACGGCTTGGAGTCGGTGGTGCCCGTCGCGATGAAGCACCGGGAACGGATCGACGGGTCCGGCTTCCCCCGGGGAATCACCGGCGCGGAGTTGACCGCCCAGGACCGGCTGCTTGCCACGGCGGAGGCTTATCAGGGACTGCTAGAGCCGCGGCCCGACCGGCCACCGCTCGATCCTCGCGACGCTGCCGATCAGTTACACAAGGAGGCACGTGCCGGACGCTTCGACGCCGAATCGGCTGCGGCCGTGCTTGCGGTGGCCGGTCCGCGGATATCGCGGCGGACGCCCTGGCCGGCCGGGCTGACCGACCGCGAGGTGCAGATTCTGCGACTCGTCGCGCAGGGCCGGTCGAACCGAGAAATCGCCGCCGAACTGTTCATCGCCGAGAAAACGGCACGGAACCACGTCGAACGCGTCTACACCAAGCTCGGTGTCAACAACCGCACGCAGGCCAGTCTCGCCGCGATCGATCGGGGTCTGGCTGGCTTCCCGGTCAATGCGGCCGTGGGAGATTGAAGCAGTCGGGACCGATCACCGATTGGCCGAGCCGACAGCGCGCGTCGGGTTCGTGGCCCAGGCAGCGACTCAGTGCCGTTTCGGCCCCGCACTCGTATCGACGGGCCGGTCTGGACGTCAGACTGTGTACTCGGAAGTGCGGAACTGCCGCACGCCCGGGTCCCGCCGACATCTGTTCAGAATTGGCGGGACCGACTGCGCTGGGCCTTCATCGCCGGGACGCGCCGGGCCGGGATCGACGATCCAAAACCCATACCGTGGCCAGCATGAGGCCACCGGCAAACGAGGCGAGCGCGATGAGACTGGCGCCGGTGCCTCCGTGGAAGGTGTCACCGTAGGCGGACATGGCCGGCAGCGTGGCGGTGTACCGGTCGAGATCCAGGTCGCGACCCAGCGCTTCGAATGCGTGGCGGTTGGATAGGCCGAGACTCATCAGGCGTCCCGGGAAGGCCATCTCGTCAACGGGGACTATGGCGCCACCGAACAGAACCTGAGGGAAGCAGAGCATCGGCAGGGCGAGGGCGGCCTGCGCGGCGTTGGAGACCGCGGCCGAGGCGAGCAATCCGAGGGCCAGCGCCGAGGCCGCCTCGATCACAATCGTCAGAAACAGGAAGGCGGACACGTCCCACCCAACGGCGGGGAGCCGACCGAGGGCCCGCAGCACACCGAGGAGCACCGCGCTCACTCCTGCCAGCACCGGAAGCAGCGCTGTCACCTTGGATGTCACGTAGGCGCCCACGTTGAGTCCGGCCAGGCGCTCCCGCCGGAAGACGGCCATTTCCCCGACGATCTGGAGCAGGCCGTACGTAAGGCCGAAGAAGAAGCCTGCAAATGCGATCCAGAACACGATCTGGGCCGGGCCGAGGTCGGCTTCGCTACGCGGATCGAACGCGCCGCGCTTGAACAGCGTCGCCATCATCGCAGTGACCAGCACCGGTGACCCGAGCAGGACCGCCAGGGTCAGCCGGTTGCGAACGAGAACATCGACATTGCGTTGGGTAAGTAGCCACCATTGCCGGACCGGGCCCGTGCGCTTCACGTCTGAACTGATGGCAGGTGCGGGCATCAGAGCCGAGCCGGGCCGGGCTTTCGACTGCCCACCGCTGTCCGCGAATCGCTTCGCCCAGATCTTGGGGGTGTGCTCACGAGCCAGCCGGTCGTACACCTCGGCGAGATCCTCCACGCCGAAGTAGCGCCGAGCCTCGGCCGGGCTGCCGGTGAAAGCCAGGTGGCCGTCGCGCGCCAGAAATACCACCCGGTCACACCGGTCGATGCCGGCCGGCTCATGCGTCGTGAGGACGACTGTGACTCCGCGCTGGCTGAGTCGGCGCAGCAGGCGCATCACGTCGGCTGCGGTCGATGGATCGAGTCCGGAGGTGGGTTCGTCGAGGAAGAAAAGGTGCGGCCGGGTCAGTAGCTCCACGGCGATACTGGCCCGCTTGCGCTGACCGCCGGAGAGCGCACGGACCGGCACCTCGGCCCGATCAGCCAGGTCGAGATCATGCATAGTCTCTTCGACCACCCGGTCCGCCTCGGCCGCCGATGTGCCTGCGGGCAGCCGCAGCCGCGCCGCGTAGCGCAGCGTGCGGCGCAGGGGCATCTCGAGGTGGATGATGTCCTCTTGGGGCACGTAGCCGATACGGGAATCGGCGCTGACTCGGGCCCCGCGCACGACGCCGTCATGCCGAACCTCCCCGGCAGATGGTGGTCGCAGTCCCGCGAGGATCTCCAGCAATGTGCTCTTTCCTGCGCCGCTGCCGCCGGCAATGGCGACCAATTCGCCTGGTTCGATCGACAACGACAGCTCCTGGAGAATTTGCCGCGTCCCGACCTTCCTGCTTACGTTGACCGCATCGACCCGCCCGCCGCCCGGCACGCCGAGTGCGTGATCCGAAGTACGCTTACCGCCTCGCTCGACGGTCGGTGGTTCGAATGTCGATTCGGTCGTGACCGGTGATCTCCGTGATTCCTGAACTCGCTTCGTCATGCCCTGATCATCGGTCCGCCGCCTCCGTGGTCGCATGAGGCGTTTGCCTCAAATACGCCCACCAAGAATCCATCACCCCCCGGGCAGCGGGCCCACGCGCTAGCCCGAGCGACAGGGTGTGCGGGGTGGCCGGGTCGGGCTGAGCGTGGTCAGCTGCCACAGCAGCAGTCTGGACCACCTCACGTGGCTGATACCCGACCTGACCGCCTGTACACGCTCCCAGCTGATCATCCGTCTCCAGCGTCCGGCCGGGGTGAACGTCTGCTCGGGCGACGCTATCGGCGCGGATATCTAGGCGCGCTGTTCGACGTCCAGGACGTACTCGAGGTCGCGGATGCGGTCGGCGGCTTCCGGCGAACAGCAGATGACGACGCGATCGGCGCCGCAGAGCTCGATGGGCTCCGCATCGACGGTCTGCAGCCAGTCGAAGAACACCCCTCGAACGCCGCCCTGTGGCGCACTCTCGTCGCGCAGGTATGGGTCGAGGCGAACGAGGTAGGTCCGGTCGCGCACCGCCATGACGCTCTCCTCCGTCCGACAACAATCGACATGCAGCGTCCGGTTGTCCCTTCAGGTGACTCTCATCCGTCCGCTGTTCGCCGTTTTCGGTGTTCGAGTGTGATACCCAGTTCATGCGGCCGCACGCGATCTGCAACAGAATGCCCGGAGGCGGCCCAATGCCAAGAGAACGGATCGGTGGTTCAGTCTGGCTTGACGGCATCCCAGGGCACCCACTACCGGACACCTCAGTCGAACCTGCCTGCACCGGTGGAGTGCATGTATTCGATTACTGCACTGTTCGTCGACGGCGCGATCGAGGACGGCAGCGACGCCGAGTTCGGCTCGACCGGGTAGCGACCTCTGCGGGTGCGTCACAGGTCGTTCTCACCCGGATCAGGCCCCGAGCAGCGTCCTTGGGTGCCGAGTCCGTTTCAACGCACACCTACCGCACCCAGCTCGACCACCTCGTTACCGGTGCGCTCTCGTTCCTGCTGTCGGCCCGGCCATATCCGCTCTCCCAGGCCGCCGATGCGCAACGGCGCGTTGCCGAGGATCGCCCACTCGGCCGGGTCTTGCTTGATGTTGTGGCAGCTTGTCTGGTTCACCGATCGCGCGGCAGGACACGCCATGGAGCTTGCTCGGTGTCGGTTGTTGCCAGAGGTGGGCAGTGCAACCCGCTGGCGGACCGCGGTGAGTGTTTACGCTGCAGCCAGCGGTCCGCAAACGAGGCGCCGAAGCGCTCGAAACCTTCCCGGGCCAGCCTATGAGAGCCCTGGCGGTGACCAGGAGAAAGAGGGTCTGAAGTGAATTTCTTGTCGATTCTGTCGCTGCTGCTCAGCGCCGGAAGCAGCGTACTGTCCCTCGGCAGCAGCGGGCTCTGACCGCAAGGATCCGACCTCGCTGACACACCGATCCGACTGGGGCCGGATGGCCCGACATCAATCGAACGAACTGCTTCCGCATGGTGCCCGGCCGGTGAGCGCTTCCGCGCCGTGCGGCGTGGGGGTGGGTCCGGCCACGGTCGGATCGGGCGGGGTAAAGGTTGCTGCTGGTAACCGGGTGCCGGGACAGCATGAGGGACCAGAGTGCTTCTAGCCGCCTGCGACGTGGTGCGAGCACCAGTCCGTTTTCGATCAGGTCGGCGGCAATCACCATCGTTCGGCGAACCAACATTCCTGGTCGCGCGGCGACGCTATGAGGTGACGCCGCTCTTCCGCGACAGGATGGGACGCACCGGCATTCGGTGCACGCGGCGCGTGAGCGCATGCGACGACAACACTTTCGAATAAGTGCCAGCATTCCTGGTACCCGCGATGGGCGAAGCGATCCCGACCAGTATCCATGCCAGACGTTACAGTGACTCTACTAACGCGACGACTGTTGTAACACCGGCCGCCGGTGATCCGACAAACCGGACATGTCTCTCAATCGCAAACAGCCGCAACGGTTTTTGGCTCGCGCAGGTGTCACCGCAGCGTTGACCGCCGCCGGGATGGTCGGGTTCGCCGCGCCATCTCCCGCGGTACCGCATGACCCGGGCTTTCCGTTCTCGCCGACGCTGACGCGCCTGGTTCCGACCAGCTGCTCGGCGATCATCGACGCGGTCACCGTGCGACAGGAGAAGGCCGGCACATTCGGCGTGCGGGTGAACGTCACCCAGACCGGGGAAAACTGCTCGGACTGGAAGGTCGCTGTGCGCTTCAAGAACCTCGATACCGGGTACGCGGACGGGCAGCAGCACCGCGTCGTGAACGGTGTCGTTCAAGACACGGTGGACGGCGTCATCGTCGGTTTCGGCACCGCTCCGGGCGTCGGCCGGGTGGAGGCTCGAATCGTCGCGCTGGACTCGAACAACAGGGAGATGGAGCAGATCTCGGGTACGGCGACGTTCACACTGAACTGAGCGCAAGTGCCGTCTCCGGCGGTACCCATAGAGTGGCGCCCCGGCCGCTGCGGTGCGCGGCGATCGGTGAAGCGGACCGACCCCCTCACGTAACCGCCGCCAACCCGCCCTCTGCGTGAATGCACCCGCACGGCTTCGCACCCCACGACCGTCAGTATGACGCGAGAGCCCGACACGATCAGCCGATCAGCGAGCCGTGAGAGGGGGTCTTCAGCCACCGACAAGCCGCGTCCCGACCGGGCAACCGGATGTTCGTGTCGATTCCGGCCCAATACTGACCTCCAGGTTCCGGGTGAACGCTGATCCCCACCCTGTGACGAATCGTGAGGTGCTGAACGTGGAGGATTGGGCGGAGATTCGTCGGTTGCATCGTGGCGAGGGGATGCCGATCCGGGCGAGCGCCCGGCATCTGCAGATCTCGAAGAACACGGTGAAGAAGGCGCTGGCGGCGCATGAGCCACCGAGATATGAACGCGTGCTGAAGGGTCGGCGGTCGATGCGTTCGCGCCGCGGATCCGTGCGTTGCTGGCCGAGTTCCCGGACATGCCGACGACGGTGATCATGGAACGGGTCGGCTGGCAGCGTGGCAAGACGGTGTTCTTCGCTCGTGTCGCGCAGCTGCGTCCGTGTTCAAACCGCCGGATCCGGCCTCGCGGACGGAATATCAGGCTGGCGAGCTCGCGCAGTGCGATCCGTGGTTCCCGCCGGTTGATATTCCTCTAAGGTTCGGTCACCTCTGTCGCCCGCCGGTGCTGGTCATGGTGACCGGGTCTTCCCGGATGATCGCGGCGGTGATGATCCCGACGCGTCAGAGCCCTGACCTGCTGGCAGGCCATTGGGCGTTGATCTCGGGGTGCGGCCGGGTGCCGCGAGTGCTGGTGTGGGACAACGAGTCCGCGGTCGGGCAGTGGCGTGGCGGCAAGCCGCAGCTGACCGATGCGATGAACGCCTTCCGCGGGATGCTGGGGATCAAGGTGATCCAATGCCGCCCCGGCGATCCCGAAGCCAAGGGCCTCGTCGAGCGCGCGAACGGCTATCCGGAAACCTCATTCCTGCTTGGCCGAACCTTCACCAGCCCAGCTGATTTCAACGCTCAATTGCGTGACTGGCTCGGCAAGGACGACGTCGTCGCCGCGGCCATGATCGACAGGCTGGTCCACCACGCCGAGGTCATCTCCCTCAAAGGCGACAGCTACCGGCTCAAGGACCGCGACCTCGGCCGCGTCCCCGCCGCCAAGACCAACACCTGACCCCGAACGCGCGATATGCGGCATTTGAGGATGTTCGTCGGACCGCCTGCTTGACCGTTCGCCTGCCGGGGCCGTTCTTGGGGGCTGGTCAAGATAGCATCGGGGCTGGCACTAGGTCAGGACTGGAGATGCCTCGCAACAGACGTCCGCAGGATCGGGAAGAGAAGCGCGCGGAGATCGTGGTGGCTGCTCGGCGGTTGTTCGTCGAGCAGGGATACGACGCGGCGTCGATGTCGCGGATCGCCCGCGACGCCGGAGTCGTGTCGAACACGCTGTACTGGTACTTCCAGGACAAGGACGCGGTGTTGATCGCGGTCCTGGACGCGGTCCTGGCCGACTCGATGGCCTCCTACAGCGAAATGCTCGGCTCGGGGCTGGCTGATCGGCTGTTGTGGCTGGTCGAGGAATTGGAGCAACTGGGCCGGTTGGTGAGCACGGTGCACACGCGCGCCAAGGAGTCCGCGTCCATTCACGAATGGCACGAGCAGTTCCACGCGCTGGCCGAAGGATTGTTCCGGGCAGAGCTGATCGAGCTCGGCGTGCCCGCTGACGAACTGGATCCGCTGGTCGCGATCGGCGTCTTCGTTGTCGAAGGCTTGCTGACGCATCCGACGGAGCAGGTCCAGCGGCGCGCGGTGATCGAGACGCTGCTGAACAGCGCTCGCAGTCTCGCCGCAGCCGCCGACTGAGTGCCTGCTCTCCGCACGTCCACGAGCCAGGGGCGACCTACTGCGTGTTGTGTGCGGTGTTGTCGAATTGTGTTGCCAGGAAATAGATTTGGTCACGCACGGCGCGTTCGAAGTGCTCGCCCAGGTAGATGCCGAAGTGGTCGCAGGGGTAGTTCTGGACGTGCACGTGTGCCAGGCCCTGCGCGCGACGCTTCGTGGTCTTCGCGGGCGCGGCCGCGTCGTTGTCGCAGACACACAGCAGCGTCGGAGTGCTGAAGCGAGCCAGCGCGCGACCGGGCCGATCGATCGGGAGGTGCAGCACCAGCCGTGCGGCCAGGGCGTTGGCGGCATCGAATTCACCGTCCGGGCCGCGCAGTACACCCCATATGCTGTCGCGACCGACACCGGTCACGGGTTCTTCCCCACCGTCGATCTCGGTCAGCGCGATGTTCTTCGACACCTGAGCCCGCACCGACGGCAGCCGTTTCAACAACGCGCTGGTGCGCCGCGAGAGCCGGGTCCCCGCAGGCAGGAGTGCGGAAGCACCGGCGAGGGCGTCGGGTGAGGCCACGAACGCGGGCATCCAGGACGTCCCCGCCATCGGCAACAGGATCGGCTTCGCGCCGAACCAGGAACCGACCGTGTCGAGGATGCCTGCCACGGTCAGCGCTACCACGCTCAGCGGGCCGGTCCGGATACGCGAGCGCAACGACGCCGGTCCATCGGTGAAGGGGCACTGGGCCACGACCGCCGCGATGCGGGTGTCTTCGGAGGCGACCTGAAGGACATGTCCGCCGCCGAAAGAGCTGCCCCACAACGCGATGCGGTCGACATCAACCTCCGACAGTGTGCGTACGAAGGCCAGGGCGGCATGCCAATCGGCGCGTTGGCGGCCGATATCGAGGAGTTGGCGCGGTGCTCCGCCGCTGGCCCCGAGGTGACGGTAGTCGAACACCAGCACCGACCACCCCGCGTCGGCGAACCGTTCCGCGTAGGCATCCAGGCGCATCTCCCGCACCGCCCCGAGCCCGTGTCCCATGATCACCATCGGGCGCGGACCGTTCAGGTCAGGCGCGGTGTACAACCAGGCCGCGCACTCGTCCTGGCCAGAGGCGAACGAAACCTCACGCCGCCGCACCGCTACCGCCTCGCGCCGATCGGCCGGCCCACTCATGTCCATGACTCGCGTCCTCCCGCTTCACCACCACTCTTCTTGGACGCCATCCAAGAAGCAGGTCGCAGCTACGGTAAGGACTTCTTGGGCGTCAGTCAAGAAGTGGCGGGGTCACTGATCCACGGTGGCGGCAACTCAACCGCCCAATTGCGCTGTAATCCGCATTAGCCGGACGCCGTCGGACTCGGATGGGTCACCGTTGAGCCGGAAGAGATGGGTCACGGTTGGGCCGGAGTTGACAGTTCGGCGTTGGATTCACGCGCTGCGGCCCGCGGGATAGCCCGGCCACCCACCTCCCGCCGCGTTCTGCCTCGGCGCCATCACCGAGAGGCCTCCGACGTGGGCGGAATCGGGCGGCAGCCGTGACGATCGAGATCGGCCGACCGGCCAGGCCGAGCAAGAGCCGGGCAAGCTGCTGAAGGGGGCACGAGGATGCGAAGACGACGTGGTCGCCGCGGGTCGGATGCGGCGGCGTTGATGTTCATGACCGCGGTCGCCGCGATGGTCGTTGCACCCAAGGTCGCGGACATCGCCGAACGGCAAGCCGTGGCACTCGCATCTACGGGGGTGTACGCGCCGGCCGTCGTCGGCTGCGCGGCCGCGCTGGCGGTATGGCATCCCCGCCGGGTACGTGCTCGTGATGACGCGCGGGTGCTGGCGGCGTTACGGCAGAACTCGCTGAGTCCCTCCGAGTTCGAGGAGGCGCTGGCGGCGTGTGTCGGAGGGACGGCTGCACCGATGTCCGGGTCGTCGGCGGATCCGGCCGATCCGGGCGCCGACGTGATCGCACCGTCCGGGCGAAGGCAACCAGCGCGCTCGCGTCAGCGCTTGACCACCTGCGTGCCACCCGCGAAGTTGTCGTGCCAGCCTTGCTTCGTCGAACTCGCGGTCACTGTGACGGCGATCGCGATGGCCGCGAAGAACCAGAAGATACCGCCGACCCACGGAATCAAGTTGAACAGCATGTACGCGTTGCGTTTCGCCGATTCCACGACATTCGGCTTCGCCGCGCCACCGGCCCCGGTGACATGCAGTCCGAGGACCTTCTTGCCCGGCGTCGACCCGGTCACCACCTCGAAGAATACGAAGTACAGGAACCCGAATCCGGCGCCAGGAAGAATCGAAACCCATCCCGGCAGGTCGGATACCCGCTCGAGCACCCAGAACAGTAATCCGCCGATGATGCCGGCAATGATCCAGTCGATGAATCTGGCCGCGGCACGGCCTCCGATCCCGGCCGCAGCGACACCGACCACCTGCCCCGGATTCTGGCCGTACCCACCCGCAGTCATCATTCCTCCTCATATCGATCCCATGTCCGACCGCGCACTCACCCGCCGGACTGGCGCGTCGCCCGAAAACCTGTCACTCAGGGCAATGCACAGATCGCAGCGACCACTGTAGACCGAGAGTACCGACTCCAGTGCACTATCGCCCGTTCGCCGGACGTGAATTCATCTGCTGCGCACCACTTCTGAAATTGGATACTGAGCCCGCCCAAGTCTCCTCGCCTCGGTGGCGGCGTTCAGGTTGCTCTTGTGACCTGCCGCCACGGCGATCCACGGCTACTGCTGTTTCGGAGCGGCTGCGCGGTCTCCGCCGCGCCTCGCGACCGAACGCGTCACCACCGGACAGACCCTGCTGGATCAGCCCTTACGCCTCGCCGACGGACAGCACGCCGTCCATGGCCGGATCGATCAGCGCATTGGATTCGATCGCCACTCGCGGCTGTCTTGACCGACCTTTCAGCTCACGCTCCCTTTGTCAGTCGAGTAACGAAGCGCGGGGGCGCGGCGATTGCGACACAGTACCCAGAGCCGCTCTCGCCGAGGGCAACTCGCCATCGAAGAAAAGCCACAGATGAGGTCAGATGCCCTACGAATCCGCTCCGTTCTTCCGGCGTCTCGCCGCAAGGCTCCTCGACCTTGCTTTCTGCCTGCTACTCACATTCGTCGTCGCCGTACCCGTCGGAATTCTGTTGGTCCCGGTCGCCTTGCTGACGACCGAAGCCCATGAAGCGGTGGTCTACGGATCAGCGGCGTGGTTGTGCTACTTCATCGCCTACGTTGGATTGGAGGTCTTTCTGTTGATCCGCCGCGACGGACAGACTCTCGGCAAAGGGATTCTCGGACTTCGGGTAGTACCTTCTGGAGAGTGGGCTCGGCCAAGGCTGGAATTGCTGCCGGCAGCCTCGCGCATGCTGATCATCTTCCTGCCGTTCGTATTCATGTCCCTTTCGGGATCGAATCCGGAATCAGCCGTACTCAATGGGATCGCCGTTGTCGGCTTCCTAACGCTCATTGTGAGCTTCTTCCTCGCGGCGATTCCCGCGGGAAAACGCCTGGCCCTACACGATCTAGCAACTGGCAGCCGGGTGGTACGCGCGGCCAAGCGAAAGATCGACTGGAAGAACGACATCCCCATGGTACTGCCGGGCCGCGTGGACATGCGAAAGCGACCATAGACCAGTCCGTTTCGGCCTCGCAATCGCTGAACCGGAGCACAAGAAATTGTGCACTCCAACCGAAGCGGTCTCGAGGCGTCGTTTCTGGTCACCTGGTTCGCGCAGCGTGGTGCCAGGGGCTTGTGAGCCGGTGTGGGCGTCAGCGTTTCTTGGAAACGTGCATGGTGATCCGGGCGGTGACGAAGGCTTTGCCGTCGGCGTCGAGGATATCGACCGGGACGACGAGTTCGGTGGGTTCGTCGCCGAAGTCGGGAATGGGGTCGAGGGAGGCGACGGCGGTCACTGCGGTGGTTGCCTTGGACTTGTATTCCACGGTCATGCCGACCGGGATCCACCGATGGGTGGCGGGGATGGTGGCGTCGGTCATCATGCCGCCGGCGAGCTCGGCCATGTTGCAGGAGGCGATGGCGTGGTAGGTGCCGAGGTGGTTGTGGACGCTGCGCCGGTTGGGGGCGCTGACCCGGCACAGTCCGGGCCGCAGCTCTTGGAGAAGGGGGTGCACGCTGCGGAAATAGGGGGCTTTGAAGCAAAGCGCCTGGGTGAAGAACCAGTTGCCGAATGGCAAGCGCTGCAGTGTGTTCCAGAGCGCGAGATTGGTGCCGGCCGGCTTGTCCGTGGTGGTTGTCATCGACGGTCTTCCTCGGTTCGAGCGGTGTCAGCGCAGTGCGGTGGTGACCGCGCTGTACATGGTGGTCTTGATGGCGGCGAGGGTGGCGGGGTCCTTGCCGAGAATGGGGGTGAGCCGGGTTATGGAGGTGGCGAGGACCTCGGTATCGGCGGCGGTGGCGTCGACGAGCCCGGCAGCCAGGGCGTCCGGACCGTTGAAACGGTAACCGGTGGTCATCGCTGTCACGGCGGCCTGGGGGCCGAGCTTGGCCTGGATGAGCGCGGCCATGCCTGGGGTGAAGGGGATGTTGATGTCGACCTCGGGAAAGCAGTAGTAGCCGCGGTCTTCACGCATGACGCGGTAGTCGTGGGCGGTGGCCAGCATGGCGCCGGCGCCGAAGGCGTGGCCGTTCACCGCGGCGATGGTGGGCAGCGGGAAGGTGAGGATGCGGGCGAACAGTTCCTGGACGCGGCCGACGTACCATTCGGCGCGGTCGCCGTTGGCCATCAGCCAGTCCAGGTCGAGACCGTTGGAGTAGAACTTGCCGCTGCCGGTGGTGACCACCCCTTGCGCGTCGCGCTCGATGGCGTCGAGGTGGGTGTTGACGGTGTCGAGCCAGTCCGGGGAGAAACGGTTTTCGTCGTCGCCGAGGTTCAGTACGGCGATCTTGTCCTGGTAGTGCAGGTTCGCGGTCATGGTGTTTCCTTTCACTTCGTTGTGGTGGGGTGCAGGGGTACGGCCAGTACCGCGCGGACCGCCGCGGCGAGGCGTTGGCGCACTGCGGTATCGGGGCTCCGGCGGCCGCGCAGCAGCAGCGCGGTGGGCAGTTCCACCACGCAATCACGGATGACGGCGACGGCCTCACGGTCGGCGCGGTCGAACACGCCGCGCGACAGATTTACGAACAGCTCGGTCAGGGTCTGATCGAGTCGGCGTAGTTGCTCGGCGATGTCGTCGGGGATCTCGCTGGAACCGAGGAGTTCCCGGCGGGGCACGGTCAGCAGGAAACGCCCCGAAACCGGCTGCTGCACCAGGAATTCGGCAGGGGCGTCGGCGGCCGCGACGACCGCCTCGACGGCACCCCCGTGCGCCAGTGCACGATCCGCGGCCTCACGCTGCAAAGTCAGAAACCGCTGCGCGGCGCGCAGCCAGACACGTCCCATCAGCCCGGCGCGGGAGCCGAAGGCGTGATAGATCGCGCCATTGGACACCGACGCGGCCTCCGAGAGCGCGCGGACGGTGACCGCAGCGGGTCCGGAGTCGACTGCCAACCGTTCTGCGGCATCCATGAGCTGATCCAGAGCGTGTACGCGAGGACGGGGCATGGCCGGAGCATAACAGAGCATTCGCTCCGTAACTACGGACAGGGTGGTCGATGGTGAATTTCCCAGCTGAGGTGAAGCCCGCACGCACCGCGTTCGCGGTCCCTTCGAAGACCGGATCACCCCGACCGGAAACTGCCAGGACAGCGGTCGATACGGCGGAGATGCCGTGCGGCTCAGTCGGAGAAGACCGACCAGCAGATGCTGTTGCGCCGGGCCTGGTCTTCGAGGACCAGGGCGCGGATGGGGTCGGTGAGCTGGTCTCGCTGCCAGTCACGCTCGATCCGGCCCGCCTGGGGATTGCCGGGATGCGCGCTTCGAACGGCTTTGATCGCGTAGGCGGCGGCACCGAGGTCGTGTTCGGCGACGTGTCCAACGCATGCGGCTTGTCCGGCGGCGTAGGCGGCGAACCGGGCCGCGCCGGTCAGCGGGCGGGCGGCGCCCATCGCGTGTCCGCCTGCTGCCCGGGCTTGCATCATCGGCATGTCGCCTCGCGCCCACGCTCTGGCGGCGGCGATGGCGTCTCGTGGGCGTGGATCGTCGGGCTGTTCGTGCTCGAAATGGCCGAGAACGTGCTCGGCGCATGCCGCCGCCCACAGCGCGAGCAACTGATGGTCGGCATCGGTCAGGCGGCCACCCCGACGGATCGTCACCATCCGGGGGTCTCGGACCTTGGGCAGGATCATCGCCGCTCCGCCCCTCGCTCGTGCCGCGGTGACGGGGTGCGCTCATCTCGCAGGCGGTTGTCGAGCTGGTGCACGAGCTGGCCGACCCGGTTCGTGCCGGCACCGATCCTCGGATAACGACGGAGGACGTCGATCACCAGTGGCGTCGCGAGGTCGACGATGCGCTCGACCGAGTCGCCGTATTCGTCGCTGGGGCGCAGCTCGAATACTCGGATGGTGTGCGCAGACGCGCGCAGGATGTGGTTGACCTGAGCGGCATCCGCCAGCGGATGCAGATACGCCGACGCGGCGGCATCGCCCGCGGCCATCGCGGCGTGAAACGGCACGGGCGCCGCCGCTTCTCGCCCAGCACGGTGGGCGGCAGGTGCCGTCACACGCTGGGCGCGAGAGCGGTGGTCTCCGTGGACGAACGCGGCTGCGGCGGCGAGCGCGTCGCGGGGTCTGCTGTCATCGGGGTGACATGCCTCGAACAGCGGAAGTACCTGCTCTGCCGAGGTCATGGCAAAAGCCGTCACTGCCCTGATCTCGTCCATGGTCAACGCGAAGTCTGGGGTGCGTTGCTTGCGCCGGAGGGGAGGCTCTGACCGGAGGTTCACACCCTCCGATCGTAACCTTGAACGTTCGGTTGAACGTTGTGGCCATATAACCAGGGGATGTGACCATAAACCCTCAAAGTGATTCCACGGCAGCCGCGAATGACCGGACAGCCGAAACGAGCATCCCCACACCTGAGACGGGCCCACCCGTCCAGCGCCGCTTCCACGCCATCGGACCACTGACCCTGGTCGGAGGTGTCTACGGTCAGCTTCACGTTCGGGTTGAGGACGCGCAGGAGCGCTTCGAATCGCCGCCCAGGGAAGGCTTGGACGATTTCTCGATGATCACGACCGAGGCCCGTCGGCTGATCTGTGGCTTGGACGTTGCGACGAGCCCGGCTGGCGATCATCTTGGTGGCATCGGTCGATCTACCCAAGATCTCGCCGATTTCCTGGAATGGGACCGCGAACATCTCGTGCAGGACGAACGCCAGGCGCTCGCTCTGAGCGAGCGAATTGGGCATGACGAGGCGCTCACCACCGCAGGGGACACCCTCACCGGCGAGTGGCTGCAAGATCAGCAGTTCCCGCGCGGTGCGGTACTTCACCGTCGCCACGATCCGAATCGAGGACATCCGACCAGCGCCTGAACCCAGTACGTAGGGCGGCCCCGGAATACCGTCTTCGGTTCCGGGGCCGCCCTGTGTACTAGGCATACTTGGACTCGAGCTATGGTCCGCGACCCACGTCGGAAGGGTAGCGGTGTGTCCGGTCGATAGAAATGCCGTTCGGAATGCGTTTTGAGCGGACACTCCCAAGTAGGGATCAGATTTCCTTGATCA